>NZ_LMGZ01000010.1 GCF_001427605.1 Devosia sp. Root635
CCTGCCCGAGGACGGTCGATGTCTGCCCGGGAGCGCGGATGCGACCGCCTCCCGGGACATCTTAATCAGATTTCGTCGATACAAGCCCGACGGTGACGATCGTGGAGGTGGCGCCATTGGTGGTCCCACTTGCCCCTCTCCACAGTCTGCGCGCAAATCGCGATTTAAGCGCTTGAGGTTGGCAGAGACCTTTGCTACATCCCCACTCGCTTCGTCCCCTGGGGCGTTGCTCTACCAAAGTGTGCGGTCGTGGCGGAATTGGTAGACGCGCAGCGTTGAGGTCGCTGTGTCGCAAGACGTGGAAGTTCGAGTCTTCTCGACCGCACCAATCATCCCCGGATGAGACAGAAAAGGGCCGTCCTTCGGGGCGGCCTTTTTGTTTGGCCACCCTGAACCGGGGTAGGGGCGGGCGGACGATGGCGCTAGCCTGGCGCCATGTCACAGGCCTTCCAGTTCCATCATTTTCCCAAGCCAACGCTGGCGCAGCGCGACAATCTGCTCGATCTGGCGCGCCACCTGATCACGCGGGCGTATCTGCTGCGGCGCTGGGACAAGCTGGTGTTCAGCAAAGCGGAGCGCGAGCGGGCGCCCCTGGGCCCCGATGCGGTGGTCGAGGGGCGCAAGCTGCCCGCGATGATGCCGTTGGGTTTCGGCCCGCTGGTGGGTGTGCCGCCGCGCGCCGGAGAAACCTGGAGCCAGTATGGCGAGCGGGCCTTTGCCATGCCCTATGGCTCGGCCTTGGAGGCATGGGTGCAGGATGCGGCCTGGACGGCGATCGATCCGACGCCGATCGGGGTGGGCCTGCGCATCGCCCAGGCGCTGGAATTCGGCATACCGTCGAATTGGCAGAATGTGCGCTGGAACGCCCAAATCCAGGACTATGCCTATAGCCACACCAATTGGGAGCAACTGGAACTGACGGGATGGAGGGACGGGCCGGGCAGGGCCGAGTGGGAGATCGAGCAGCCGCTCATGGTGGCTGCGGCCTATGGGGGCCGCCCGACATGATGTGCCGGGCGGTCGATGCGCCGGCGTCAGGTCGCGGGCGGGGCTGCGGGGTCGGCCGGGGCCATGGTGTCGGTCGGCGCGGCATCGGCGGGCGGGGCCGTGCTGTTGTCCGGGGCGTCGCCGCCACAGGCAGCCAAAGCGAGCGCCAGCACGACGGCCAGCGGCGCGAGCAGTTTTCGGGACATGGGATCTCCTTGGGTGAACCTTGATTGATCTTGGTCTTCAAACACAGGTGAGCTAATTGCCCCATTGGGGCGAAGATGGGGCTGACTAGTCGCCGTCCCGCGGCGCCGTGGTCGGACGCGTCGCCGCCAGCTTGCCGGGGGCCTTGAAGCGCCAGGCGTCTTCCAGCCGCAGCGACAGTTCCTCGTCGGCAATGGCATCGAGGCGGATCAGCACGGCGGGATAGCCGACATAATGGGCGGTCTCGAAGTAAATTTCGGGCGAGATTTCCATCAGCAGCGTCTTCTGCTCGGACGGGCAGAGCAGGACCAGAGTGGCCGAATCCTTGAGCCGCACGAAGCTCTTCTGGCGCACCTTGAGGGCCGGCGTGCCGTAGCTGGTCGAGCGTGTGACCTCCGGCAGGCCGCGGGCGCCGGCCAGTTGCTCGATGCGGGCGAAAATCTGGTCGAGATCAGCAGTCATTTTATGCCTAACCATCTCAAATCCCTTTTCTAAGTCTGGCGCAGTCCACCTCGATTGGCTACAGCTTGGCTTGCCCCCGAAACCCCGGACACACAAAGGGCCTCCAATTGAGCACAGATCCCGAGACCATGCCCGGCCCAGGCGCCGGGATCGACTATAATGCGCTGCGCGACGCCGAAGACCACATCAGTCCGCTGTGGCTTGAACGTTTGCGCGCCTATTTGGCTGCGGGCCGGGATGACGATGTCGCCACGGTGATGGAGCCGCTGCACGCCGCCGATGTCGGCGACGTGCTCGAATCCCTCGATGCCGACGAGCGCCTGCACCTGGTGCGGCTGCTGGGCGACCGCTTCGACTATTCGGCGCTGACCGAGGTGGACGAGAGCGTCCGCATCGAGCTGATGGAGGAACTGCCCAACGCGGAAATCGCCCGCGGCGTCAGCGGCCTCGACAGCGACGACGCCGTGGCCATTCTCGAGGACATGGAGCAGCACGACCGGGACGAGGTCCTGGCCAAGCTGCCCACCTTCGAGCGTCTGAGCCTCAAGCGCAGCCTCGATTTTCCCGAGGATTCCGCCGGTCGGCGGATGCAGACCGATTTCATCGCCATTCCCCCGTTCTGGACGGTGGGCCAGACCATCGATTACCTGCGCCGCGAACCCGACCTGCCGGACGAATTCTACCAGATTTACGTGGTCGATGCGTCCTATCAGGTGCTCGGCACGCTGCCGCTCGACAAGTTCCTGCGGGCGCCGCGCGTGACCTCCATCGAGGCGCTGATGAACACCAACCTGGTGCTGGTCGACGCCAATGAGGACCAGGAAGAAGCCGCGCGCGACTTCGAGCGCTACGACCTTGTCGAAGTTGGCGTCATCGACGAAAGCCGCCGGCTGGTCGGCGTGCTGACCATCGACGACATCGTCGACGTGATCCATGAGGAAGCCGACGAGGACATCAAGCTGCTGGCCGGCGTGGGCGACGAGGATATTTCCGATTCCACCGTCGATACGGTGCGCAGCCGCGTGCCCTGGCTGGTCATCAACCTCATTACGGCAGTGGCGGTATCCTTCGTCATTGGCCTGTTCGGCGCCACGATCGACCAGATGGTGGCGCTGGCCGTGCTGATGCCCATCGTGGCCTCGATGGGCGGCAATGCCGGTACGCAGACCATGACCGTGACCGTGCGGGCCCTGGCCATGCGCGAACTGGACGGGCGACGCCTGCGCCGCCTGGTCGGCCGCGAGATGGTGGTGGGGATGGCCAATGGCGTGATCTTCGCCATTCTGATCGGCCTCGTGACATGGGCCCGCTTCAACGATCTGCAACTGGGCATCGTCATCGCGCTCGCCATGATCATCAACCTGATCGTCGCCGGCACGGCGGGCATCCTGATCCCGGTCATGCTGGACAAGTTCAAGGCCGACCCGGCCATTGCTTCGGCGGTGTTCGTCACCACCATCACCGACATGGTGGGGTTCTTCGCGTTCCTGGGGATCGCGGGGCTGTGGTTCGGGCTGTTCTGAGGCTCGGTGCCACGCCCCCCTGGTTCGAGGGTCGCTGCGCTCCCGCCTCACCATGAGGGCTATTGCAAACCTGGTGTTCCAGTAGTCCTCACGGTGAGGCGCGAGCTCTTCGCGAGCCTCGAACCACGAGGGCGTGGCGCCATACCTAAAATGCCCTCGATCCCGCTTCCCGCCTTGACCAACCACCCGGCGTGCCTGTGGACTGTGGCAACTTCGCCGCTTGCAAAGCATTTATGACGCAGTTAACGATTTGCTACCGGGTGCTGCCTGCGTGCGACGCACAAGCTCCGGAGTGAACGGCTGACAAGGAGCGATCATGCGAAGTCAACCGAAGACCACCGCCACGATGTGGCGAGCAGCGACCTGGACCCTGGTCTGCCTGCTCTCAATGGGACTGGTTTTCTCCGTCGTTGCTGGCGTTTAGTTTGAAACGCTAGAGTTCTTCACTAACAGCAATTCGGAAGGGCGCCCGGGCCACTGGGGCGCCCTTCGTTCTTCCTGGAGGCATCCGATGAAGCTGCTGATCGGCAATCGCAACTATTCCACCTGGTCACTGCGGCCCTGGCTGGTGCTCAGGCATTTCGACATCCCTTTCGAGGATGAAGTGCTGCAATTGCAGGGCGAAGGCTGGCGCGATGTGCTGGCCCGGCGCTCGCCCACCGGCAAGGTGCCGGTCTTGCAGGACGGCGACCTGGTCGTGGTGGAAACCATCGCCATCATCGAATATCTCGCGGATCGTTTCCCCGACAAAACCATCTGGCCCACCGATATCGGCCAGCGGGCGCTGGCCCGCGCCGCTTCCGCCGAAATGCACTCGGCCTTCACGGGTTTGCGCAGCCATGCGCCGATGAACCTGCGTGCGTCCCATCCCGGCAAGGTCAGCGTAGATGCGGTCGCCAAGGACCTGCATCGCCTCGAAACCCTGTGGGGAAGCCTGCTCACCCGCTCGGGCGGCCCCTTCCTGTTCGGCGCCTTCACGGCCGCCGACGCCATGTTCGCGCCCGTAGCGACCCGCCTGCGTACCTATGACCTGCCGGTTTCCGATATGGCGGCAGGCTATGTCGAAGCCATCTACGGCCTGCCGGCCTTCCAGGACTGGCTGGCTCTGGCCCTGCATGAACCATGGATCGTCGATGACGACGAAATCGATGTCATCCAGGGCCGCATCAAGCCGGGGACGCTGGCATGATCCACATGATCAAGCTCTGCGTCGGGGTTTCCAGCCTTGCCGAGCTGGAATCCTATCGCGACGAGCGCGCCCATTGGTGGGATGCCGACTATGGCGAGGATGTGCATGTGCATCGCACCCGCATGATGCCCAAGCGCGCGGCGGAGATGGAAGGCCAGGCCTCGATCTACTGGGTCATTGCCGGGCAGGTGGTGTGCCGCCAGCCGATCCTGCGGCTGGCGCGCTATACCAATGCCGAGGGCATCGATTATTGCGATATCATCATGGCGCCCGACATGGTCCGCACCATTCCCTACCCTAAGCGCCCCTTCCAGGGCTGGCGCTACCTGCGCCCCGAAGACGCCCCGCCCGATCTCGGCGCCAACGAGAACGCCGAATCGCTGGCCTTGGCGGCCGATCTGGCCAAGCTGGGGCTGATCTGAGGGCTTCTTACCTCTCCCTTGGGGGAGAGGTCGGCGCGCAGCGCCGGGTGAGGGGGCCTTTACTGGGTGAGGTGCGCGGGGAAAGCCCCGTCACCCGACCCAAGAGGGTCGACCTCTCCCCCAGGAGAGGTGATGTGCGCCCTTGCCGTTCTCCGCGCCCGCCCACATATTGCGTCCATGGCGGACAAAGACCCGATTGCCCGAAGAACCACCGGCCTGCCCCAACAGGGCAAGGTCAGCGGCGACGTTGCCGCCTTTGTCAGCAAGGTCGGCGCCATGGCACGGCCCAATGCGTCGCAGGACGGGCGCCTGCTGTTCGCGCTCGACGCCACCATGAGCCGCCAGCCGACCTGGGACCTGGCCTGTTCGCTGCAGGCCGAGATGTTCAATTCCATCCCGAAAGACAGCGCGCTGCAGGTGCAGCTGCTGTATTTCCGCGGTTTCGGGGAGTGCCGGGCCTCCAAATGGGTCATCGACGCCACCGCCTTGGCCCGGCTGATGACCGGCATCGATTGCCGTGGCGGCAATACGCAGATCGGCAAGGTCTTTGCCCATGCGCGGGCCGAACATGCGAAGCGCCGCATCAATGCGGTGATCTATGTCGGCGACGCCATCGAGGAAAATGTCGACGATCTCTCCGAGAAAGCCGGGCAGCTCGGCCTGCTGAATTGCCCGATCTTCGTGTTCCAGGAGGGGCGGGACACCCGCGTCGAGGCCGCCTTCCGCGAATTCGCCCGCCTCACCAAAGGCGCCTATGCCCGGTTCGATGCCTCCGCGCCGCAGGAGCTGGCGGCCTTGCTCAAGGCGGTGGCGGCCTATGCCAGCGGTGGGCGTGACCTGTTGAAGCTGCAAGGCAGCGGGCAGGCGCGGGCCCTGCTGGCGCAGTTGCCGCGATGAGTTGGGTCTTTCTCGGCGGCTTCGTGCTGCTCGGCGCGCTGGCGGCCTACCAATATCTCGGCAAGATGGATCGCCGTCGCCTGATGCGCGGCTTGCGCTGGCTGGTGGCCGGCGGGCTGGCACTTGTCGCCATTCTGCTGCTGGTGGTGCGGCGCTTCGACATTGCCCTGTTTGCCGCGGCCGGCGCCGCCCAGGTGTTTCGCATGGGACGGCTGGGGCCGTTTTCCTTCGATGCCGCCGCGGCGGACAAGGGCAATGTCTCGGCGGTGCGCAGCTTCTATTTTTCCATGGAACTCGACCACGATACCGGCGCGGTTGCCGGCAATGTCGTGGCCGGGCAATATGCCGGCGCCGATCTCATGGATCTGGGCGAGGTCGAGACGCGGCTGCTGCTGGCCGAGGTGGAGGGCGACGCCGACAGCATGAGCCTGCTCGAAAGCTGGCTCGATACCAATCGCTCCGGCTGGCGCGAATATTTTGCCGCGCAGGATTCTGGCGAAACCCCGCGAAACGAGCCGGCCGGCGACCCGGTGACCGAAGCCTATGCCGTGCTCGGCCTCAAGCCCGGTGCCAGCGACGAGGACATCCGCGCCGCCCACCGCGAATTGATGAAGGGCGTCCATCCCGATCATGGGGGATCGAGCTATCTCGCCTCCAAGATCAATGCGGCGCGTGACCTGTTGCTGAAGCAATAGGGCAGGGCCATCGCTGCTCGTTAATGCCCTGTTAACCATAGCGGCCCTTGTTAGCAGCCCAGTGGTGCAAGCATTGATTTGGGGGCGGCGATGGCGCGTGATGGGGCGCATGTCATTGTAGTGGGCAACGAGAAGGGCGGGTCGGGCAAGTCGACCACGGCCTTTCACCTGGCCGTCTACCTGCTCTATGCCGGCCACCGCGTCGCCACCATCGACGTGGACAGCCGCCAGCAGACGCTGACCCATTATCTGCGCAACCGCCGCGCGCATGGCCGGGAAACCGGGCGCAGACTGCCCAATCCGCTACATTTTCACCTGCCGGCGGCTTGGGGCGACTCGGTGAAGGAAAACCAGCAGGCCGAGTTCGACGTCTTTACCCGCGCCATCGGCGAGGTCGAGGACAGCGTCGATTTCCTGGTCATCGATACGCCCGGCTTCGACACCAACCTGACGCGGCTGGCCCATTCGCTGGCCGATACGCTGCTTACCCCGGTCAATGACAGCCTGATCGATCTCAACGTGCTGGCGCGGATCGATCCGGAAACCGGCCTGCCGGTCGAGACCAGCCATTATGCCCGGTTGGTGCAGCGGGCGCGCTCCGAGCGCATGGCCATCGACGGCGCTTCGATCGACTGGGTCCTGGTGCGCAATCGCATCTCCATGCTGGCCTCGCGCAATGCAAGGCAGGTGCAGTCTACGCTCGAGGGCATAGCCACCCGCTTCGGCTGCCGCATGGCCGACGGCATTGCCGAGCGCGTGATCTTCCGCTCGCTGTTTCCCAGCGGCACCACCGTCTTCGATCCGCTGGACGAGGAGGGCGAAGCCGCCACCGTCTCCCATGTCAGCGCCCGGCAGGAATACCGCAACCTGGTCGCCGCGCTGAACCTGCCGCTGCGCGGCATCGAACCGATGCGCCTGTCGGCCTAGCCATTAAGCCGGAGGCGGATGCGTCGCGGCGAAGGCCGGCAGCGCATTGGCCCGCGCGGACAGGCCGGCGAGATTGGCCAGCGCCGGCCTGACCAGGGCCGGGAACCGGCTCGCCACCAGGTCATGGGCGCAGACGGCCGCAATCCCCAGTCCATCAGAGGGGGCGGCCTCCGGCCCCACCACCTCCTCCAGCGCCAGCAGGCCATTGCGGATCTGTGTCTTGATGCGGTTCCGCCATGCGGGCCATTGCAGGTCCGGCGGCCGGTTGAAGCGCTCGTAGATCAGCGCGACGGTCTTCTCCGCAATCCCGTGGGCGAGGCTGATGCCCTGCAGCATCTGCCAGCGCGCCGGCCCGGCGGCGGGGATCAGCCGGCGATCGGGGGCGGCGGTCTCCTCGAGATAGTCGATGATGGCCGACGTCTCGAACAGGCTGGCGCCGTCATCGGTCTGCAGCACGGGCACCCGGCCCAGCGGGTTGACCGCCAGCAGGCCGCCGAAATCGGCATCGAAGTCGCTGACATAGCGGCGCTCCACCGGACGCTCCTGAACAGCCAGCCACAGTTCCACCCGCCGGACGAAGGGCGATACGCGCCCGCCATGAAGAATCATATTGGCCTCCCTGCCGCGTTAAGCCTTTAACAAATTATTCACCACGCGCACCCTTGCCAGTGCGGCCCGCAGCCCCGACAGTCCCGCGCAGGCATAAACGGGTGGGGCGATGGCTCGGCGGGGCGTGCATGTCATCGTGGTCGGCAATGAGAAGGGCGGGTCGGGCAAATCGACCACCGCCTTTCATCTGGCCATCTACCTGCTCTACGAGGGCTTCAAGGTGGCGTCCATCGATGTGGACAGCCGCCAGCAGACACTGACCTGGTATGTGCGTAACCGCCGCGACTGGGCGCGCAATCATGGCTTGCGGATTCCCCACACAACCCATTTCCACCTGCCGCTGGCGCGCGGGGACTCCGTCAGGGAGAACCATCGCGCCGAGTTCGGCCTGTTCCGGCAGGCTGTGGCGGAGGTGGAGCACGATGCCGATTTCCTGGTCATCGACACGCCCGGCTTCGATACCAACCTGACGCGGCTGGCCCATTCGCTGGCCGATACGCTGGTGACCCCGGTCAATGACAGCCTGATCGATCTCAACGTCATGGCGCAGATCGATCCGGTCACCGGTGAGCCGCGCGAGATGAGCCACTATTCCCGGCTGGTGCAGCGCGCCCGCTCCGAGCGGCTGGCCATCGATGGCAGGACCATCGACTGGGTGCTGGTGCGCAATCGCATCTCGATGCTGTCGTCGCGCAACATGCGGCAGGTGCAGACCATGCTGGAGCGGATCGCGCTGCGGCTGGGCTGCCGGGTGGCCGATGGCATTGCCGAGCGGGTGATCTTCCGCTCGCTGTTTCCCACCGGCATGACGGTGTTCGATCCGCTGGGCGAGGATTTGCTGGGTGGCCTGCCGTCCATGTCGCATATGAGCGCGCGGCAGGAATATCGGAACCTGGTATCGGCACTGCACCTGCCGAGCGCAGAGATCATCGCGGCGCGCAATGCGCAGGCGCCGGCGGACAGCGACCCCGTCCGCAAGTTCATTCACATGATGCAGACCGATTCCTGAGGCTGCTTCATCGCCCTTGTATCCTCCGCCTGCCCACCCTCCCCCTTGAGGGGAGGGTAGCGCCGCTCGGCCCGAAGGGCCCTAGCAGAGCTGGGGAGGGGGTGGCTTTGTAGTCCACTGATGGACCCCCTCCCTCAATCCCTCCCCTCAAGGGGGAGGGAGGCGAAGAAGCCCAAGCTCCCGGATCGCTCGGTGTTTCAAAGATGTGGGACCGCTTAGGGGCTAGCGATCCCCGAAGATCAGGTCGATTGCCCGGCTGCCGCCGGGCGCGAAGACGTCGAGGTCGATGCTGACCGGCTCCTGCACCATGCGCCGCGTGCGCGCCGACAGCGCCAGCACCACGCCCAGCAGGTCGCCGACGCCGCGCTTCCGGGGCAGCATGCGCTGGGTGATGCCGGCCAGGGCGCGATTGCGCACCGCCATGTCTTCCGAGGCCAGGCTTGAGCGGCCGACGAAATTGGCCAGCTCGGTAAGGGCAGTATTTTCGCTCATTGGGCTACTCCAAACACAGGCACCAATTTGCTTCCCCAGGGTGGCCGGCACTCATCGGCGCCGGCTCGTTGGTCTTGTTCTAGCTCTGCATCGCCAGGCAGCTCATGTCCTGCTGCTTGAGCTGGTTGCACATGGCCGTGGCATCGTCGCGTCCGCCGAAACCGATGAAACGGGCGCGGAAGAAGATCTGGCCATTCTTTTCGAAGCGCTCCACATAGGAGCGGAAGTCGCCCAGCGTGCCGACCTTGCCGGCGGCGTCGGCGAGGAGGGACCGGGCGCTGTCTTCGGATGGGCCAGCGCCGATCTGCACCACCCAGCCGCCGGGGGCGGCGCCGGTATCGGCCGTGGTCACCGAGCCCGAGGTCAGCAGGTCGACCGGCTGGCCACCCTGCTGCGTGCCGACATTGGCCGGCGGCGGCTGGAAGCCGAGCGGGGCGGAGGGAACGGTCTGGCCAAGGGCGGCGGGCGGCGCACCCAGATTATAGCTCTCGCTGAGCCAGGCGCCGATAATGTCCTGGCTGGGATAGGCGGGCTGTGGCGCCTGCGAAGGCGCGGCAAGGGTGTTGACGGCCTGCACGGCCGGCTGCAGGCCGAGATCGGCCGGCATCGGGGCGGGCACCGGCGCAACGCTGGCGACGACCACGTCAGGCATGGGTTGCACGGCCGGCGCCTGCGGTCGGGCGCCATTGGCGGCGACGAGCTGCGCCAGGCGGAAGCCGGGCAGGGGCATGGGCATGACGAAGACCGGCTGGCTGGGCTGGGCAACCGCAACCTGGACGTTACCATTGCCCTGGCGGCCCGGCATCGGGATCAGCGCGGTCTGCAGGTAATCGCCGCGCCGACCCTTGGGCAGGTAGGTGGCGACGAGCTGGCGCACCTTCTCGTCGCGGGCGCCGGCGGTGTTGAAGCCGAAGGCGACGATGACGATATGGCGGCCGTCCTTGCGGGCTGCGGTCAGCAGGTTGGAGCCGGCGGCATTGATATAGCCGGTCTTGATGCCGTCGACGGCGCCCATATAGCCGAGCAGCCGGTTGTGGTTACCATAGGTGGATTTGCCGTAGCTGAAGCTGCGGGTCTGGAAAAATTCGTAATAGCTGGGAAAGTGCTGGTAGATGGCGATGCCCAGGATGGCCTGGTCGCGCACCGTGGTTAGCTGGGCGCCGTCCGGCAGGCCCGAGGCGTTGCGATAGGTGGTGTTGCGCATGCCCAGGGCCCGTGCGGTCGCGGTCATGCGTTCGGCGAACTTGGATTCGGTGCCCGAAATATGTTCGGCGATGACGCGGGCCATGTCATTGGCCGACAGGGTCACCAGCGACTTGATGGCGTCTTCCACCGTGATGGTAGCGCCGGCGCGCAGGCCCAGCTTGGTCGGCACGGCGGCTGCGGCATGGGCCGAGACGGTCATCTTGGTGGAGAGCTTGATATTGCCCGCGCTCAGCTCCTGGAACAGGATATAGAGCGTCATCACCTTGGAGACGGAGGCCGGATAGCGCTTGCTGTCGGCCGCCTCTTCGTAGAGCACCTGCCCCGACTTGGCGTCGACCACGATGCCGGCATATTTGCGAAGGTTCTCAATGGCCTGGGCCGGCGCCACCGTATGGGCGCTGACCGCGAGGGCGACAAGGACTGCGGCAAAGGCGCGAACGAGCACGACGCGCCATGGGGTTTTCGCCTGGGAAGCCACCCGGTACTCCAACTTTACTCTCGGATGCTTCTGCATCCGTACGCAACACAACTGGCTGGATGATCCCGGGTGAGCCCCACGCGCCCGAAAAGTCCATTATTGTAGGAAGATAGTTCCCTGCCGTTACCATTCCGTAAAATGCGAACGAATCTGGCGCGGGTGTGGAAAGCGGGTCACGGATGGGTGAGGGAGATTGTGCCACGCCCTCGTGGTTCGAGGGTCGCTGCGCTCCCGCCTCACCATGAGGGGTACTGGTTTGAAGTAGCCCTCATGGTGAGGTGCGCTTCTTCAGCGCCTCGAACCACGAGGGCGCGGCACCATTTTGCCCCTCACAAAATCGAGACATCATGCCCCTTAACACCGGCCATCTTTTGCCTACATAATGGTTCTCACCATGCTGCTTCGTTTCCTCACGACAGATGTCTTGCCATGAATATCAGCGACCTCCTCGCTTTGACCGATGAGGCTCCGGGCGCTTTGCGTCTGGTGCCCGTGCCCGCTTATGCGGGGCCCAAGGAGGAGGATTCCGGCACGGGCGGCGGCAAAGGCGATACCGAGACCGGGACGATCACCAGGACCCGTCCCAAGACCAAGCGCCCGAACCTCTATCGGGTGCTCCTGCTCAACGACGACTATACGCCGATGGAGTTCGTCATCCTGGTGCTCCAGGATGTGTTCAACAAATCGCGCGAGGACGCCGAGCAGGTCATGTGGCACGTTCACCAAAAGGGGGTGGGTGAATGTGGCGTCTATCCATACGAAGTGGCCGAGACCAAGGTCACGCGCGTCATGGATACGGCACGCAAGAACCAGCATCCGCTGCAATGCGTGATGGAAAAGCAATAGGAACATCATATGCCCTCATTTTCCCGCGGACTTGAAAAGGCTCTGCATCAGGCGATGAACCTGGCGCGCGAGCGCAACCATGAGTTCGCTACGCTCGAGCACCTGCTGCTGGCTTTGACCGACGACCGTGAAACGATCGCCGTGCTCACCGGCTGCGACGTCGATATCGACGCGCTCAAGAGCGATCTCGAAGATTTCATCAATGAAGAATTGGACAGCCTGATCGTGGCCTCTGGTCAGGATGCGCGGCCCACCGCCGCCTTCCAGCGCGTCATCCAACGCGCCGTGATCCATGTCCAGTCGTCCGGTCGCGAGGAGGTTACGGGTGCCAATGTGCTCGTCGCCATCTTTGCCGAGCGCGAGAGCCATGCCGCCTATTTCCTCGAACAGCAGGACATGAGCCGGCTGGACGCGGTCAATTTCATCAGCCACGGGATCACCAAGTCCGGTCCCAGCGAGGAGCGCAAGGTGCGTGGTGCCGAGGACGGCGAAAACCATGGCGAGGGCGGCGCCGAGGCCAAGAAGAGCTCGGCCCTGGCCGATTTCTGCGTCAACCTCAACGACAAGGCCCGCGCCGGCAAGATCGATCCGCTGATCGGGCGCGACTCCGAATTGCGCCGCACCATCCAGGTGCTGTGCAGGCGTTCGAAGAACAATCCGATCTATGTCGGCGATGCTGGCGTGGGCAAGACCGCCATTGCCGAGGGCCTGGCCCGCAAGATCGTCGAGGGCGAGGTGCCCGAAGTGCTCAAGGAAGCGGTCATCTATGCGCTCGACATGGGTTCGCTGCTGGCCGGCACCCGCTATCGCGGCGATTTCGAGGAACGCCTCAAGGCCGTGATGAAGGAGCTCGAAAAGCTCCCCAATTCGGTGCTGTTCATCGACGAGATCCACACCATGATCGGCGCGGGCGCCACGTCGGGCGGTGCGCTCGACGCGTCCAACCTGCTCAAGCCTGCTCTGGCTTCGGGCGCGATCCGCTGCATCGGCTCGACAACCTACAAGGAATACCGCCAGTTCTTCGAGAAGGACCGGGCGCTGGTGCGTCGTTTCCAGAAGATCGACGTCAACGAGCCTTCGATCCCCGATGCCATCGAGATCATCAAGGGCCTGCGCCCCTATTACGAAGAGTTCCACAAGATCAAGTTCACCGACGATGCCCTCAAGGCGGCGGTGGAACTGAGCGCGCGCTACATCAACGATCGCAAGCTGCCCGACAAGGCGATCGACGTGATCGACGAGACCGGCGCCAGCCAGATGCTGCTCACCGAGGACAAGCGCAAGAAGGTCATCGATGTGGAAGACATCGAGGCGACCATCGCCACCATTGCGCGCATCCCGCCAAAGACCGTCACCAAATCCGATGCCGAATTGCTGAGCGGGCTCGACCGCAGCCTCAAGTCGGTGGTGTTCGGCCAGGATGCGGCCATCGTGGCGCTGACTTCGGCCATCAAGCTGGCCCGTGCCGGCTTGCGTGAACCGGAAAAGCCGATTGGCTCGTATCTGTTCACCGGCCCGACCGGCGTGGGCAAGACCGAGGTCGCCAAGCAACTCGCCGACACCCTCGGGGTGGAGCTTCTGCGCTTCGACATGTCCGAATATATGGAGCGCCACACGGTTTCCCGCCTCATCGGGGCGCCTCCGGGCTATGTCGGGTTCGACCAGGGCGGGTTGCTCACCGATGGCGTCGATCAGCATCCGCACTGCGTCGTGCTGCTCGACGAAATCGAGAAGGCGCATCCGGACCTCTACAACATCCTGTTGCAGGTCATGGACCACGGCAAGCTGACCGATCACAATGGCAAGTCGGTGGATTTCCGCAATGTCATCCTCATCATGACGTCCAATGTCGGCGCCATGGAGCTGGCCAGGAGCCCCATCGGCTTCGGGCGCAAGCGCGAGCAGGGCGACGACGAAGAGGCGATCAACCGCCTGTTCACCCCGGAATTCCGCAACCGGCTCGACGCGATCATCTCCTTCGCGCCGCTGCCGCGCGAGGTTGTCCGCCGCGTCGTCGAAAAGTTCGTGCTGCAGCTCGAAGGCCAGCTGGCCGAGCGTGGCGTCACCATCAACCTGCTGCCCGAAGCCGCCGACTGGCTGGCCGAGCGTGGCTATGACGAGCGCATGGGCGCGCGTCCTTTGGGCCGCGTCATCCAGGAGCATATCAAGAAGCCCCTGGCCGACCAGGTGCTGTTCGGCGAACTGGTCAATGGCGGCACGGTGACCGTCGCCGTGGTGGGCGAGGGCGCCGATGCCAAGCTGGAACTGGTGGCGGTGCCCCCGCGCCCAGCCAAGCCCAAGGCTCTGCCGAAGCCGAAAAAGCCCAAGGCGACCGCCGACAAAAACTAAGCAGAAGGCCCGCAGCGATGCGGGCCTTCTTCACCTCCGGATGCGTTGTCAGTCCGCGCGACCGGCGCCGAGGGTGGCGAGCAGGTCGTCCAGCTGCTCGAACTGTTCGGGCGTGCCTTCCATGCCGCCCAGGGATTCATCGAGCGCTTCCTTGGTGGGATAGACTTCGGTGAAGGTCAGCAGCGTCCTGCCGCCATCGTCCACGAAGGTCACCGTGGAGATGGCCGCGTTCTCGCCTTCTTCATTGGTCCAGACCAGCCGCGCCGGCGGCACCACTTCGACATATTTGCCGAAGAAGGCCCAGGTGTTTTCAGCGTCCTGGCCGAATTCGAGGCGGTAGGTGCCCCCGGTGCGCACGTCCATCTCGCAGGAGCGCAGCGGCACGCCAAGCGATTTGGGCACCCACCAGCGCGCGAACAGTTCGGCTTTGGTCCAGGCCTCGAACACGATGCGGGGCGGCGCATCAAAAACGCGCGTCACCGTGATCTCGCGCTCGGATGTCCGCTTCACCGTGGTTCGGCCATTGCCCCCGTTCGACCCGTTCCTATCGTTCATCACTGCTCTCCCTGCGTTTGAGTTCTTCGACAACCTTGTCCAACTGGTCGAAGCGGGCATCCCAAAGCTGGCGATATCGCTCGATCCATTCCGCCTCCTGCTCAAGGCGACTGTCGCCGAGCCGGCAGGTGCGCACGCGCCCGACCTTCTCGGTGGTGACCAGCCCCGCCCGTTCGAGGACGCCGATATGCTTCTTCATGCCCGTGAGGGTCATGTGGAACGTCTCGGCAAGATCGGTGACCGAGGCGTCGGATCGCCCGAGCTGCTCGAGCACGCCACGCCTGGTGGCATCCGAAAGCGCGGCGAACGCGGTATCAAAGCGGGTCTGTTGAAACTGAACCATGTAGTTCAGTGTATCGGATGGCGGGCAATATGCAAGAGGGCGGTTCTCGGATTCGCGTGCTGGACCGCGGCCTGCGCCGCGCGGCCGCGGCCGACGCCGATCTTGCCAATCGTGCTCTGTCGGGCCAATCTCCGCCGGGTAAGTTGTTGGCCTGCTCCAGGCTGCGGGGTATCCAGACATGAATACGGACGATGCTATCGATGCGATGGACGCGCCGGCCGGACGCGCGGCGGGCCAGCCCATGAATCGCCGCGCCTTCCTCGTCGGCTCCGCTGCCATTGTCGGCGCGGTCGGGCTTGCCGGTTGCACCGCCGGCGGCATGAGCTTTGCCGAGGCGGAGCGGGTCTATGGGCCGGTCCCCGATGAGCGTTTCGCCATTCCCGCGGTCAATCTCAACAAGGTCGATCCAAAATATCTTCGGCGGACCGTACGCTACACCTCCGACGAGGCCGTCGGCACGATCATCGTCGATCCGCGCCACTACTACGTCTACCGCATCGAAGGCGGCGGGCAGGCCACCCGTTATGGCGCCAATGTCGGCCGTGCCGGCTTCCTGTGGAGCGGCGACGCCTATATCGGCCGCAAGGCCGAATGGCCGATCTGGACGCCGCCAAGAGAAATGATCCTGCGCCAGCCGGAGGCCGCGCCCTATGCCAATGGCATGCCGCCGGGCCTCGACAATCCGCTGGGCGCGCGCACGCTCTATCTCTACCAGAACGGCAAATACACGCTCTATACGATCTACAGCACCATCAAGCCCGAGACGATCGGCCGGGGTGTTTCCAGCGGCTGTGTCGGCCTGCTCACCCAGGACATGCTCGATCTCTACGAAAAGACGCCGGTCGATACCAAGGTCATCGTCTTGCCGGCCTAGTTCAGGGAATGATGCGCGCCGGCCGCCGCAGCAAAAACGCCGCCAGAAACCCCAGATACACAGCCGCCGGCGCCAGCAGCGCATTGATGCCCGCCAGGCCATAGCCCCATGCCCCCAGCAATCCGCCCAGCAGCAATGATGCCCAGACCAGCGCATGCTGGGCCCAACGCCAGGGCGGGGCGAGGCCGCGCAGGGCACGGGCCAGGTCATGTCCGGCCATGAACAGCGTGCCAGTGACGAAGGTGGTGCCGAGCCGCACCGAGCCGGTCGAGGGCAGGATAGCGTTCTGCGCACCGGCGCCGGCAGCCAGGATCAGCATGAACTGGGTCGACGGAAATCCCGCCAGGGCCAGAACCAATGTGGCGGCGAAGCATGCCAGCACCAACCCGGTCACCGCGCCGGCGCCCCAGCGCGCTCCGGCAGCGATGGCCAGCAGCGAACCGGCGACACTGCCAAGGAAGAACAGGGCTACCAGCGAAGTGGTGAGCAGCGCCACCGGCCAGGCGCCGGTCGCCAGTGCATCGCCGAGCTGGGTGGTGTTGCCGCTCATGAACGAGGTGAAATGCCCGCCCAGCTCGATGAAGCCGATGACATCGGCAAAGCCGGCCGCGGCGGTGAGGAGCAGGCCGAGGCTGAGCTGGGGCGTAGGGGTCATGGGCCGAGTTTGGCGAGTCGCCCGGATTCACGCAAGCGCGGCGTCGATGCTAACAGTCCGTGAACGTTTCCTAACGCTTTGCTAACCAGTTCCGCCCGATCCCCGCTGTTCCCGGAGATCACAGGTGGACAGGAACAAAAGACGAACTTATAAGAACATTATAGCAACGCGGGAGATGCAGATGCTCACTTTCATCAAGGACTTCGCCGCCTTTGTCACGCTCGGCGCCTTCACGGTCGGCTCGCTGACCTGGATGGATGTGCTGACCCGACTCGTGTGACCCTTCCTGTGGATTGCGGTCTGGCGGCGGTATCGAAGCCGCGCCGGGCCGGTCATAAAGGGCAATCATGCGCGGTCCCGGCTTCATCCATCTTCACGTCCATTCGGCCTATTCCCTGCTGGAGGGGGCCCTTCAGCTCGAGACGATTCTCAAGCTCGCGACCGAGGACAGCCAGCCCGCTCTGGGCATTGCCGATACCGGTAACCTGTTCGGGGCGCTGGAATTTTCCGAGAAGGCCAGCAAGAAGGGCATCCAACCGCTGGCCGGGGTGGAACTGGCCATTGACTTTGCCGCCGCCGAGGAGCGTATCAGCGAGCGCGGCCACGTCGCCTGGGCCGGCAAGTCCAGCGTCGTCCTGCTGGCGCAGACCGAGGCGGGCTTCGCCAATCTCTCGCGGCTGGTGTCGCAGTCCTATCTCCAGGGCGACGGCTCCGGCACGGCGCGGGCCAGGCTCGACTGGCTGACCCCTGATAGCCTAGAAGGCCTCATCTGCCTCAGCGGCGGGCCGGAAGGGGCCATCGACATGGCTTTCGCCCATGGGCAGGACGCCAATGCCATCCGCCGGCTCGACCGGCTGACCGAGCTGTTCGGCGACCGCTTCTATATCGAATTGCAGCGCCACGGCCGGGTGCAGGAAGCCGCCGTCGAGCCGCGCCTGATCGACTATGCCTATCGCAAGGGCGTGCCGCTGGTCGCCACCAACGAGCCTTTCTTCAAGTCTGCCAAGGAGTTCGAGGCGCATGATGCGCTGCTGGCCATTGCCGGCGGCACCGTGCTGGCCCAGACCGAGCGGCGCAAGCTCAACGACCAGTATTATTTCAAGACCCGCGCCGAAATGGCCGAGCTGTTCTCGGACATTCCCGAGGCGCTGGACTCCACGGTGGAAATCGCCCGCCGCGTGTCCTATCGGCCGCGCACGCGCAGCCCCATCCTGCCCAAATTCGCTGCCGCGCCCGATCTCAGCGATGCCGATGCGGTGGCCGCCGAGGCCGCGGCTTTGCGGGCCATGGCGGAGGAGGGGCTGCGGGCGCGCCTGGCCAGTCCCGGCCCGGCGCCGGGCAAGACCGAGCAGGAATATTGGGAACGGCTGGAATTCGAGCTGGGCATCATCCAGTCGATGAAGTTCCCTGGCTATTTCCTCATCGTGGCTGACTTTATCCGCTGGTCCAAGTCGCAGGGTATTCCCGTGGGGCCGGGCCGGGGCTCGGGCGCCGGCTCGCTGGTGGCCTATGCCACCACCATTACCGACCTCGATCCGCTGGCCTACAATCTGCTGTTCGAACGCTTCCTCAATCCGGAACGCGTGTCGATGCCCGACTTCGATATCGACTTCTGCCAGGATCGCCGCGAAGAGGTGATCCATTACGTCCAGCAGAAATACGGCACCGAGCAGGTGGCGCAGATCATTACCTTCGGAACGCTGCAGGCCCGCGCCGTTCTGCGCGATGTGGGCCGGGTGCTGCAGATGCCCTATGGGCAGGTCGACCGCATCTGCAAGCTGGTGCCGGCCAATCCGGCAGACCCGTGGTCCATCGAGCGGACCATGAATGAGGTGCCGGCCTTCAAGGCCATGGCCGACGAGGACGAGACGGTGGCGGACCTGATCGCCATCGCCCGCAATCTGGAAGGGCTGTTCCGTCACGCCTCGACCCATGCCGCCGGCATCATCATCGGCGACCGGCCGCTGCAAGACCTGGCGCCGCTCTATCGCGATCCGCGCTCGGACATGCCGGTCTGCCAGTACAACATGAAGTGGAGCGAGGCGGCCGGGCTAGTCAAGTTCGACTTCCTCGGGCTCAAGACGCTGACCACGGTGGAATATGCCGTCGAGATGGTCAATCTCGATGGGGGCAATCTCCGGATCGAAGACATTCCTATCGACGACAAGCCGACCTACGACCTCTATGCCAAGGGTGACACGTTCGGTGTGTTCCAGGTGGAAGGCGCCGGCATGCGCCGCGCGCTGGTCGACATGAAGCCGGACCGCTTCGAGGATATCATCGCGCTGGTGGCGCTCTACCGGCCCGGTCCGATGGACAATATCCCCCTGTTCAACGACCGCAAGCATGGCCGCGAAGAGGTGGAATATCCTCATCCCGAGCTCTCCAAGGTGCTCGACGAGACCTATGGCATCATCGTCTACCAGGAACAGGTGATGCAGATCGCCCAGCTTCTGTCGGGCTATTCGCTGGGTGAAGCCGATATGCTGCGCCGCGCCATGGGCAAGAAGATCAAATCCGAAATGGACGCGCAGCGCGAGCGCTTCCGCGAGGGCGCGGTGGCGCATGGCCTCAAGCAAAGCCAGGCCGACACCATTTTCGACCTGCTGGCCAAGTTCGCCAATTACGGCTTCAACAAGAGCCACGCGGCGACCTATGCGCTGGTGAGCTACCAGACCGCCTGGCTCAAGGCGCATCACCCGCACGAATTCCTCGCCGCCTCGATGACGCTCGACATGGGCAATACCGACAAGCTGGCCGAATTCCGCAGCGAAGCCAAGCGCCACAATATCGAGCTGGTCGCGCCCTGCGTGAACACGTCCCAGGTGGTGTTCTCGGTCAAGGACAAGCGCATTCTCTATGGCCTCTGTGCCGTCAAGGGCGTGGGCCGGCAGGTGGCCGAGCATATTGTCGAGGTGCGCGGCGATACCCCGTTTAAGGACCTCGGCGACTTTGCCCGGAGGGTCGATCCGCGCGTCCTGTCCAAGCGCACGCTGGAAACGCTGGCCAATGCCGGCGCCTTCGACGCCATCGTGTCCAGCCGCGAAGTCGCCTTCGCCGCCATCGAGGCGGTCATGGGCATGGCCCACTCGCTCACCACCGAGCGCAATGAGGGCCAGTGGAACATGTTCGACTTGGGCGAGCCCGAGCCGATCCGCCTGCCGGCGGGTGTGCCGGCCTGGTCCACGACCGAGCGGGCCGACCGGGAACTCTCGGCCATCGGCTTCCACCTCTCGGCCCACCCGCTCGACGCCTATGCCGACCTGTTCGAAAAGCTGCGCGTGCAGCGCTGGGGCGATTTCGAGCGCGCCGTCAAGGACGGCGCTTCGGCCGGGCGGTTGGCCGGCACGATCAGCGGGCGGCAGGACCGGCGCACCCGCAAGGGCACGCCGATGATGATCCTGACATTGTCGGACCAGACCGGCAGTTTCGAAGTCATCGCCTTTTCCGAGCAGATCAACGAATTCGGCGCGCTGCTGCAGCCGGGCAAGTCGGTGATCCTGCAGGTGGGCGCCGACGAACGCGCCGAAGGCATCAGCCTGCGCCTGCTCTCGGCCCAGGCCATCGACGGCATCGAGGACACGATCGAGCGCCGCCTCACGGTCTTTGCCGCCGACGCCAAGGCACTCGGCTCCATCAATGCCCAGCTCATGCGGGGCGGGGAGGGGAGGGTGAACTTCGTCGTCATCCGCGACGGCGGCGCCCGCGAATACGAGATCGAGCTGCCGGGGGCCTATCGGATCACGGCCGAAGTCGCCGGCGGCATCAAGGCGCTGGATGGCGTGACGGATGTGCGGCTGCACTAGGCCGGCGGGCGCCATTTCAAGCGTGACGACCTGCTGCGAAAAGCGCGGGAGAGGCGAGCCTGAGCCCTGCCTCCCCCACTAAGGGGTTTTCACCCTTGCCCCCACGGACAAGCGCGGGTCTGTCGATACAATACGGCCGATATGTATGCGGTTCCCTAACGAACCCGCGAGCATTTTGCCATCTCGCTCTGAGCTCCGGACGCTTCAATTTTCCACGACGACGCCGTGCGATTTTGATGGGATAGGAGCGTCCGGAGTGAACATTCCCCACAAGGGGAGGGATCAATCACGGTGTCGCGTGAGTGTTCGTCAGTTCAAAGTGAACACGCCCCCTTGTGGGGAGGGCCGTCTTCCCCTATATCGCCCCTGCGTTTGACTGTGTGTCAGCGCGATTTCACACACGAGGCAGGCGTTTCGAGCAATCGGAAAGCCATCCGGTGGCGGGTAACCGCCGCAAGGCCTCGTGGCGGCATCAACCGGTAAACAAGGAGCAGCCATCATGGCACTGCCCGATTTTTCTATGCGCCAACTGCTCGAAGCAGGCGTCCACTTCGGTCACCAGAAGCACCGCTGGAACCCCAAGATGGAGCGCTATATCTTTGGCGTTCGCAACGACATCCACATTCTCGACCTGAGCCAGACCGTGCCGGCCCTGAGCCGCGCGCTGCAGCTGGTGTCCGACACCGTGGCCGATGGCGGTCGCGTGCTGTTCGTCGGCACCAAGCGCCAGGCGGCGCCGCTGGTGGCTGATGCCGCCAAGCAGTCGGCCCAGTATTACGTCAATTCCCGCTGGCTCGGCGGCACGCTGACCAACTGGCAGACCATCTCGAACTCGATCGCGCGCCTGCGCGAACTCGAATCGATGAGCGAAGACACGCTCGCGCTGCGTACCAAGAAGGAGCGCCTGATGATGAGCCGCGAGCAGGAACGCCTCGAGCGTGACCTGGGCGGCATCAAGGACATGGGCAACCTGCCGTCCCTGCTGTTCGTCATCGACACCAACAAGGAAGCCAATGCGATCAAGGAAGCCCGCCGCCTGGGGATTCCGGTCGTTGCCATCGTCGATACCAATTGCGATCCCGACACGGTCGACTACGCCATTCCCGGCAATGACGACGCTTCGCGCGCTCTCGAGCTCTATGTCTCGCTGATCTCCAAGGCAGCCATCGACGGCATCGGCCGTTCGGCGTCGGGCCTGGGTGCCGATCTGGGCGCGTCCGATCGTGCTCCGGCTGAAGAGTTGCCGGGCGACGAAGCCCCGGCTGCCGCCGCCAACTAAGCGCGTTTCGCGTCTTTCGTACTGATTTGAACCATGCGACCCCTTGAACGGGGTCGCCAAGAGGTGAACCATGGAAATCACTGCAGGAATGGTCAAGCAGCTCCGCGACTCGACGGGCGTCGGGATGATGGACTGCAAGAAGGCCCTGGCCGAAACCAATGGCGACATGGAAGCCGCGGTCGACTGGCTGCGCACCCGTGGCCTTGCCAAGGCTGCCAAGAAGGCTGACCGCGTGGCCGCCGAAGGCCTGGTCGGTGTCGCCACCGCCGGCACCAAGGCCGCCGTCGTCGAAGTGAACTCGGAAACCGACTTCGTTGCCCGCAACGAGCAGTTCCAGGACATTGTCGGCAATGTCGCCAAGCTGGCGCTCGATGCCGATAGCGACGTGGTCAAGCTCGGCGAAATGCCGTTCCCCGGTTCGGGCCACTCGGTTTCGGCCGAGCTGACCGAGGCGATCGCCAAGATCGGCGAGAACATGAACCTGCGCCGCACCGAAGTCGTTTCGGTCACCGATGGCGTGGTCGAGAGCTATATCCACAACGCCGTCAAGGGCGGCCTCGGTCGTATCGGCATTCTGGTGGCGCTCGAATCGAGCGGCGACAAGGCTGCGCTCAGCACCCTTGGCAAGCAGCTCGCGATGCACATCGCCGCCGCCCAGCCGCAGGCGATTTCGCCCGAGGAACTGGATCAGGAGGTTGTCGCCCGCGAGCGCGCCATCATTCTCGAGCAGGTCAAGGAATCGGGCAAGTCGGCCGAGATCGCCGAAAAGATGGTCGATGGCCGCATGCGCAAGTACTTCGAGGAAGTGACGCTCCTGGCGCAGACCTTCGTGATCGACGGCGAGACCAAGGTCCGCGATGCGATCAAGAATGCCGAGAAGGACGTTGGCGCCCCCATCACGCTGACCAAGTTCGTGCGTTATGCGCTGGGCGAGGGCATCGAGAAGGCCGAGACCGACTTCGCCGCTGAAGTTGCCGCCACGGCTGGCACCAAGCCGGCCAATTCCAACTGATCTTCTGCGGGCAGGCCCACGGGCCTGTCCGCTGCTCTCCCGGCGGCCATGATTTGGGCGGGATCGAGCGTAAAACCCAGCCGTTATCATGTTCCGATGGTACCACGCCTTCTGTTGAAGGCGATTTTGCCATAGGGTCTGCCGGGTGCCGCCGGATTCGGTGCCCCATCCATGTTCTTGTCAAAGGGGTTCGCCGATGGCGCCTGCCTATAAACGCATTCTCCTCAAGGTTTCGGGCGAGGCGCTGGCAGGGGACAATTCCTTCGGGATCGAGCCGCCTTTCCTGCAGGCCGTGGCCAAGCAGATCGCCGATGTCGCCAATAGCGGCGTGCAGATCGCCATCGTGGTCGGCGGCGGCAATATTTTCCGCGGCATGGCCGGCGCGGCCGACGGCACCGATCGCGTTACCGCCGACATGATGGGCATGCTGGGCACCATGATCAACGCCCTGGCCCTTTCCAACGCCATTTCCCGCCAGGGCGCGAAGTCCAAGCCCTATAGCGCCGTGTCCATGCCGTCCGTGGCCGACACATTCACCGCGCGTGACGCCAAGCTGTCGCTCGAGGATGGGTTCGTGGTCGTGATGGGCGGCGGCATCGGCAATCCATTCTTCACCACCGACACGGCATCCACCCTGCGCGCCATCGAGCTGGAATGCGATGTGGTGCTCAAGGGCACCAAGGTCGATGGGGTCTATTCGGAGGATCCGATGAAGAATCCGAATGCAACGCGTTACGACACCGTCAGCTATGATGAAGTTATCGGCAAGAATCTGCGTGTTATGGATACTGCAGCCTTCGCTCTTGCCCGCGACAACGCCATGCCGATAATCGTATATGCTCTCGACGACACGGCGGGCCTGGCGGGTGTATTGGCGGGGACGACCCGCTCGACGCGCGTCGGCGAGCCGCTCTAGCCTCTAAAGGACGACAATTATGGCCTATGACCTCCCCGACCTGAAGAACCGCATGCAGAAGTCGATTTCTTCGCTGCGCGACGAGTTGACGGGCCTCAGGACCGGGCGTGCCAGCGCCAGCCTGCTCGAGCCGGTGACCGTGGATGCCTATGGCACGCGAATGCCGCTGAACCAGGTCGCCACGGTGACCGTGCCGGAGCCGCGCATGCTGAGCGTGCAGGTGTGGGACCGGCAGATGGCCAATGCGGTCGAAAAGGCTATCCGCGACAGCGGCCTGGGCCTCAATCCCATGGGCGAAGGGCAGATCATCCGCGTGCCGCTGCCCGAGCTCAACGAGCAGCGCCGCAAGGAGCTGGCCAAGGTCGCCCACAACTATGCCGAGGCGGCGCGCGTTGCGGTGCGCCACATTCGCCGCGACGGCATGGATGCACTCAAGAAGGCCGAGAAGGATGGCGATCTGAGCCAGGACGATAGCCGCGTCCAGTCCGATCTCGTGCAGAAGGCAACCGACGCTGCCGTGGCCGAGATCGACCAGGTGGTCGCGGCCAAGGAAGCGGAAATCATGCAGGTCTAAGTCGGCTGAACTGCGCCGGGAGGGCGTAGATGTCCATCGATCCAGCCATTGCCAGTGATATTGCGGAGCGCCCCCGCCTGCGCATTCCTGTGCATCTTGGCGTGATCATGGATGGCAATGGCCGCTGGGCCGAGGCCCGCGGCAAGCGCCGCACCGAGGGCCATATCGAGGGCGTCAAGGCGTTGCGGAACCTTGTTGAGCTCTGCATCAATTATGGCGTGGGGCACCTTACTGTCTTCAGTTTCTCGTCCGAGAACTGGACGAGGCCGAAGGACGAGATATCGTTCATATTCAATCTGCTGCGTCGGTTTGTTGCATCCGACCTGCAAAGGTTGATCCGCAATAATGTACAGGTCCGCATCATCGGCAGCCGCAACGGGCTCGAGCCCAGCCTGGTCCGGCTGATCGATGACGTGGAGGCCAAGACGGCATCCAATACGGGCCTCGTGCTCATCGTGGCCTTCAACTATGGCGGCAAGGCCGAAATCGCCGATGCGACGCGCCGGATTGCCGCCGAGGTGGCTGCCGGGCGTCTGGCGCCCGAGGCCATTACCGAGGCGACGATCGCGGCGGCGCTTTATACCGCCGGCCTGCCCGATCCGGACCTCATCATCCGCACCAGTGGCGAGCAGCGCATTTCCAATTTCCTGCTATGGCAGGCCGCCTATGCGGAATTCGTTTTCGTCGATGAAAACTGGCCCGATTTCGGGGAAGCCAGCTTCATCCGCGTGCTCGAAACCTTCGCGCGGCGCGACCGGCGTTTTGGCGGCATCGAGGCGGAGCGAACTTGAGCAATCCAGGCGATCCCGCGTCAGATCCTGTCGTCAGTCGCCGCCGTACCTGGTCCGATCTGGGGCCTCGCCTCATCTCGGCCCTGGTACTGATCGCCCTGACAGCGACGGCGCTCTATATCGGAACCTATGTGTTTGCCGCCGTGGTTGGCGCCGTCTTTGCCGGGGCCTATCGTGAGTGGGAAACCATGGTGTCGCGGGCGCCGCTGACGCCGGCGGGCATGGCGCTGATCGGCCTGGTGGCGGTGTCGGGGCTGGTTTACCCGCTGCTAGGGCCGCTGGGCACCATCGGCGTGATCGCCCTGGCCTGCGTGGTCGCCGTGGCGATGCGCGGCGAGGGTGTGCTGTGGCGGATCCTGGGCCTGGTGATCTACGGCGCTATCATCGTGGCGGCGCTGGCCATGCGCGGCGATACGCTGACCGGGGTCTGGGCCGGGGTCTATCTCGGCACCGTGGTCTGGATGACGGATTCGGCGGCCTTCTTTACCGGACGGCAGATTGGCGGGGAGAAGCTGGCGCCGGAGATTTCGCCGTCCAAGACCTGGTCGGGCGCATTGGGTGGGTTGGCGCTGGGTACCGGGGCAGGGTTGCTGGTCTGGATCGTGGCGACCGATTCCGCGTGGTGGATCGGTCTGGTGCTATCTGCGGCGATCAGCGTCCTTGGCCAGCTTGGCGATCTCAGCGAAAGTGCGATCAAGCGGCATTTCCGCATCAAGGACAGCGGCGACATCATTCCGGGCCATGGCGGGCTGATGGATCGGCTGGACAGCCTCACATTCGGCGTCTTGCTGGTCTTGCTGGTGGGGGCGCTGCATGCCGGCTACGGCGCGGTGGCCGAAGGCCTGCTCTATTGGTAGCGGCGGTGCGCAGGCGCCATATTCGCTGACGCAAGGATGCCCATGTTCGAATTTCTTTACTGGCTTTTGTCCTATGTCGTGCCGTTCCTGGCGGTGCTCACTGTCATCGTGTTCGTGCACGAAATGGGGCATTACCTGGTGGCTCGCTGGAATGGCGTGGCGATCGATGCCTTCTCCATCGGCTTCGGCCGTGAACTCATCGGCTGGAACGACCGGCATGGCACGCGCTGGAAGATTTCCGCCGTTCCGCTGGGCGGCTATGTGCGTTTTACCGGCGACATGAATGCCGCCAGCGTTCCCGACCCCGATACCCTGGCCAATGTCGATCCCGAACTGGCGCCGCGCCTCTTCGCCAACAAGAATGTGTGGCAGCGCATCGCTGTCGTCGCGGCCGGGCCGCTGGCCAATGTCATCCTGACCTTCCTCATTCTCTATGCGCTGCTGCTTGGTTATGGCCGCTACACGATCCCGCCTGTCGTCGGCGACGTCATCGCTGGTTCGGTGGCCGAGGCGGCCGGCATCGAGCCGGGCGATATCATCACAGCGGTCGATGGCTATGCCGTGCGTGGCTTCGAGGACTTTCAGCGCATGGTGGCGACCAGCCCGGAGCGGCCCGTCACTGTGGAACTGGATCGCGGCAGCGTCAGCAAGACCCTGGTCCTCGTGCCCGAGGCAGTCGATGTGGAAGACCGCTTCGGCAACAGCCAGCGGATCGGTCGAATCGGGGTGAGCCGCGATGTGGCCGAGACCGATGTGACGCTCTACCGGCCGGGGCCGGTCGAGGCGGTCGGCATGACCGTCGAGGAAATCCGCTTCATCATCCAGCGAACCGCCGCCTTCCTCGGCGATTTCTTCGTCGGGCGCGGTGATGTCGAGCAATTGGGCGGGCCGGTCAAAGTGGCCAAGGTTTCCGGGGAAGTGGCGACGCTGGGCATCGTGGCGCTGATCAATCTCACCGCTTTGCTGTCGCTAAATATCGGTATTTTCAATCTTTTGCCGGTTCCCATGCTCGACGGCGGGCACCTTCTGTACTATCTGGTTGAAGCTGTCAGGGGGCGTCCGCTGAGCATGCGCGTGCAGGAAATGGGGTTCCGCTTCGGCTTTGCCCTGGTGCTTGCACTCATGGTGTTCACGCTGTTCAACGACACACTGTTCGCCTACTTCGGAATCCTGCGTTAACACCCGGTTAACCTAGGTTTGTGAGGTGTTGCAGGAATACAAGAGCACCAATCATTTGCTAACCGCGTCGAGGCTTCCGCCTTGTCCTTGGTTAAAAAGACGGTAAAACGGTGCAATGGAGTTAGCTTGGGGGAGCGCTGTGCATGGCGATTCTCCGGGCGTGGTCGCAGAAGGCAATAACAATATGATCCATCCCACCAAGCTGATGCGCGGCGCCCTTCTGGCGCTTGCGATACTGGGTGCAGCACCGCTTGCCGGGCCCAGCATTCCGCTTCTTGGCTCTGCGACTGTTCAGGCTCAGGAACAACTGGTCGGCGCGGTGCTGTTCGACGGCAACCGGCGCTTTTCCGACAGCCAGCTTCTGGCCATGGTCGACGTATCGGCTTCCGGCATTTTCACCCAGCAGCGTCTTGCCGCAGATGTCGAAAGCATACGCCAGGCCTATGACCGTGACGGGTTTCTCGCTGTTTCCGTGACGGCGCGCACCGAGGCGACCACTGATGGCCGCGTCCGTGTGCTGTTCACCATCAACGAAGGCAATCGCGCGGGCATTGCGGCGATCAATTTCACCGGCAACAACGCCTTTGGCGGCAACAGCCTCAAGAGCGCCATGCTCACCAAGGAAACCGGCATCCTGAGCTGGCTGTTCAAGGACGACGGCTACGACGAGCAAAAGCTGGCCGTCGATCGCGAACGGATCCGGCTGTACTATGCCAATCGCGGCTATCCGGACGTCCAGGTGACGTCGGTCGGTGAGTATGATGCCGAGCGCAATGCCTACTTCATCAACTTCACCATCAATGAAGGCCAGAAGTACGAGTTCTCCAATGTCGGTATCGAAACCAGCATTGCCGGTCTCAATACCGATGCCCTGAAGGGCACGGTGCAGACGGGGCAGGGCAGCACCTATTCCGCCGGCAACCTGCAGGAGACCATCGAGGACATGGCTTACGAAGCCGCTGTCCAGGGCTACTCCTTCGCCGATGTCCGTGCGCGTCTCGACCGCGATGTGACGACGGGGACGTTCAACGTGACCTATCTGGTGGATGAAGGCGCGCGGCTCTATGTCGAGCGCATCAACATCACCGGCAATACCAAGACGCGTGATTTCGTCATCCGTCGCGAGCTGGAGTTTGCCGAAGGCGACCCCTTCAACCGTTCGCTGGTGCTTCGTGGCCGCAAGAACATCGACGCGCTGGGCTTTTTCTCGGCGGTCAATGTTACCACGGGTCCGGGCTCCGCGCCCGACAAGGTGGTCATCAATATCGCGGTGACCGAAACATCGACGGGCGAATACGGCGCCACTGCCGGCTATTCGACCCAAGATGGTGTCTTGGGCGAAGTATCGCTGACCGAACGGAATTTCCTGGGTCGTGGCCAGTATCTGCGCGCCGCCATCGGCGCCTCGCAGGCCGGCCGTACCTTCGACTTCTCGTTCACCGAGCCGCGCTTCATGGGCCTCAAGGTCTCGGCCGGCGTCGATGTCTACCATCGCATCAACGAGGAGACGACGGCCGGCTTCTACGGCTCGCAGGCGACCGGTGGGCAGTTCCGCGTCGGCATCCCGCTGACTGCTGATCTGTCGGGCACCGTGTTTGCCGGCATGGAACGCAAGATCATCGCCGACGCCAAGGCGCCTGCCTCGCTGCTCGTCAATGACGGGGACGAGTTCTACAAAGGCTTCGTGGGCTATAGCCTCACCTGGAACAACCTCGACGATACCAAGAAGCCGACCGAAGGTTTGCTGGCGACGTTCACCCAGCAATATATCGGCTGGGACCATAGCCTGGTCCGCTCGGAAGCAAAGGCGCGCTACTTCGTCCCCGTGGTCGAGGATAGCGGCATCATCGCCAGCGTGCGCGGCCAGGCCGGTATCATCAATGACCTGAGTGGCAATGGCGTTCATTCGGTCGAGGCCTTTATGCCCGGTTCGCAGTTGATCCGTGGCTTCGAGGGCCGTGGCCTCGGGCCGCGCATCCAGAATGGCGAATATCTCGGCGCGGTTGCCTATGCCGGCGTTTCGGCTGAACTGCAGTTCCCGATCCCCGGCGTGCCGGAGAGCTATGGCCTGAGCGGCGCGGTGTGGGCCGATGCTGCCTGGATCGATGGCGTGAACGTGCCGCGTCTGGACGGTATCAACTCGGTCGATCCGAACAGCATCGATGTGCCATGGCGCACGTCGGTTGGTGCTTCCCTGATCTGGGACAGCCCGTTCGGCCCGCTGCGTGGCGATTTCGCCCACGTGCTGAACAAGTCGACCTCGGATCGGACCCAGGTCTTCCAGCTGACCATGTCCACCTTGTTCTAGCCGTCGTGGCGTGAGACAGTTCATTGAGCCGCGGGCGGCAAGCACCGCGGCTCAATTCTTTTAAGTGACATCATGGTCGACACCCGTTTTCATCGCTTTGCCGGCCCGTCCACGATTGGCGATATCCTGGCCGCGCTTGGCCGCGCCGACCTGCTTTCCGGGCTCGGCGATGCGGGGTTCTCGATCCTGGGGGCGACCGAGCTCGACCTGGCTGGTCCGGGCGACGTGGCTTTGGCGGCCCACACCAATTATATCGAGGAACTGCGCGCCACCGAGGCAGGTGTCGTCGTGGTTTTGCCGGCCCTGCGCGACGTGGTGCCGGCACACAGCCTCGCCATCGCGGTGGACAGACCGCACCAGTTATTCGCCGATATTCTCGACCATCTCTATCCAGCCAATACCCGCACGGTCATTGCCGCGGGGCGGGATGATCTGGGCGCGCCCGTATTCGAGCGCGATGTTTTCATCGGCTCCAACGTGGTGGTGGGCCAGGGCGTCGAGATCGGACGGGGCACCGTTGTCGGCGCCAATACCGTCATCGGCGCGGGCGTCACCATCGGCCGCAACTGCACCATTGCCGCCAATTGCACCATCGATTGTGCCCATATCGGCAATGAGGTGGTGATTCATTCCGGCGTGCGCATCGGCACCGAAGGCTTCGGCTGGCTTGATTTCGGGCAGTCCAATCGCAAGGTGCCCCAGTTGGGGCGGGTGCTGATTCAGGATCGGGTGGAGATCGGCGCCAATTCAACCGTGGATCGTGGCGCGCTGGGCGACACGATGATCGGGGAAGGCACCAAGATCGATAACCTCGTGCAGATCGGTCATAACTGCAGAATTGGCCGGGCCTGTCTCATCGCCGCGATGAGCGGGCTTTCGGGCTCGACGATCGTGGAAGATGGCGTGCTGATGGGCGGCGGCGTCGGCACGTCGGGCCATCTCAGCATCGGCGCCGGCAGCGTGGTTCACGGTCGCGCCGCGGTCACCAAGAACTGGCCCGCGGGCAGCAAACTTGCCGGTGCGCCGGCGCAGGATATAAGAGATTTCTGGCGGGAGATCGCCACGATGCGGAAACTTTCCAAGGGGGACAAGCGGGGATGACCGACAGCGCACCAGCGAGCACGGAACTCGGTGCAATGCATATTGCCGAGATTTTGACGAGCCTGCCTCATCGCTACCCGTTCCTGATGATCGATCGGATTGTCCGCATCGATCGCGACGAGACGGCTGTCGGCATCAAGAACGTGACCTTCAACGAGCCGATCTTCCAGGGCCATTTCCCCGAGAACCCGATCTTTCCGGGCGTGCTGATCATCGAGGGCATGGCGCAGACCGCCGGCGCCATCGTCATCAAGCATGATTCAGGCAGCGGCAAGAAGAACATCGTGCTCATGCTGGGCGTCGACAAGGCCAAGTTCCGCAAGCCGGCGGGGCCGGGCGACACCATCGAGTTCCACATCGCCAAGATCCAGCGCCGCCGTAATGTCGGCCGCTACGAGGCCAAGGCCATGGTGGACGGGACAATCATCGCGGAAGCCGAGATCACGGCGATGATTGTCGAGGCGGCTTCGTGAGCGAGCCTGTCGTTCACCCGACGGCAATCGTCGGCTCGCGGGCTCGGCTCGGCAAGGGCGTGAAAATCGGCCCCTATTGCATTGTCGGTGACAATGTCGTGCTGCATGACGGTGTGGAACTGATTTCCCACGTCTCGATCGACGGCCATACCGAAATCGGTGCGGCCACGCAGATTTATCCGTTCGCCTCCATCGGCCACAAGCCGCAGGATCTCAAATATCATGGCGAGGCGTCGCGGCTGGTCATCGGCGAACGCTGCACCATCCGCGAGTCGGTCACCATCAATCCGGGGACCGAGGGCGGCGGCATGCTGACCCGGATCGGCAATGACTGCCTGATCATGGCGAGCGCCCACGTGGCGCATGATGCGATTATCGGCAACAATGTCATCATGGCCAATTATGTGGGCGTGGCCGGTCACTGCCAGATCGGCGATAACGTGATCTTCGGGGGCACCTGCGTCATCCATCAATTCACCCGCATCGGCGCGCATGCCTTTATTGGCGCGCAGTCGATGGTCGACGGCGATGTGATCCCCTATGGCATGGCGGTGGGCAATCGTGCTGCGCTCACCGGGCTGAACCTGATCGGGCTCAAGCGCCGCAAGTTCGACCGGGAGGTCATCCACCGGCTGCGGGCGGCCTACCGGATGATCTTTGCCAGCGAAGGCACATTGCGGGAGCGCGTCGAGGACGCCGCCGAGCTGTTCAAGAACGACCCTCTGGTGCAGGACGTCGTCGCCTTCATTGCAGCCGCGTCGGATCGGCCGATCCTGATGCCGCGCAACGGCCACGATCCCGACTAGATGAGCGGGCCGGCAGGCGCTGCCGATCCGGCAGGCGGGGCCGACCGGCTCAAGCTCTTCATTCTCGCCGGCGAGCCTTCGGGCGATCGCATCGCCGCGGACCTTGTGGCGCGGCTCATGCGCCGCGTGAAGCTGGCCTTCAGCGGCGTCGGCGGCCATGAGCTGGAGGCACTGGGCCTGCGTTCGCTGTTTCCCATGAGCGACCTGGCGGTGATGGGTGTCAGCGACGTGGTGCTGCGCCTGCCGCTGCTGCTGTGGCGCATCGAGCAGACCGCCCGCGCCATAAGGGCTGCCAAGCCCGACATTGTGGTGCTGGTCGATTCTCAGGATTTTTCGAGGCTGCTGGCGCGCCGGCTGAAGCAGCTTCGCTATCAGGGCAAGCTCATCCTCTATGTGGCGCCCTCGGTATGGGCGCGGGCGCCGCAACGCGCCGCCAGGCTCAGGCCGCTATTCGAGGAAGTGCTGGCCGTATTGCCGTTCGAGCCGGCCGTCATGCAGCGCCTCGATGGCCCGCCCACCAGCTATGTCGGCCATCCGGCGCTGGGGGAACGTCTCGCGCGCGATGTCGTCGAGCGTGGTCCGCTGGTGCTGCTGCCGGGCAGCCGCGACGGCGAATTGCGGCGCCACCTGGCCTTGTTCCGGCAGGTGGCCGCCGAGATGGGCGGGCACGCGGCGGTGGATGGCATGGTCATCCCCACGCTCCCTTCGCTGCATGATCGACTCACTCAAGCGGTGGCGGATTGGTCCGTGCCGGTGCGGATCGTCTCTGAACGGGCGGCACGCGCCGAAATCTACCGGCAGGCGGTGCTGGCTTTGGCGGTATCGGGCACGGTCACGCTGGAACTGGCTTTGGCGCGGGTGCCGATGGTGGTGACCTATGTGCTCGATCCACACCAGGCGCGCATCTACGACAAACATGGCCGTCCGCCGGTATCGCTGCCCAATATCATTCTCGGCCGGCCGACCGTGCCCGAGCTGGTGCAGGCGGCGCCGGACGCTGCCGCGATGATCGGGGCTGTCCGCGCCTTGCTGGACGACAAAAAAGCCCGCCAGGACCAGATCGAGGCCTTTGGCGAGCTTTCAAATCTCATGGAAACGGGCGAGACCACGTTTCCGCGGCAGGATCCGGCGGACCGGATCCTGGCTCACTGGGATCAGCGGGTGCTCAGCGCGGGGTAATCTCGGGCCGGGGCGCCGTTGTAGAGCTGGCGCGGGCGGCCGATCTTCTTCTGCGGATCGGCAATCATTTCCTTCCACTGGCTGATCCAGCCAACGGTGCGGGCCACCGAGAACAGCACGGTGAACATCGAGGTCGGGAAGCCGATGGCGTCGAGGATGATGCCCGAATAGAAATCGACGTTGGGATAGAGCTTGCGCTCGATGAAGTAGGGGTCTTCGAGCGCGATCTTCTCGAGCTCCTGGGCTACCTGCAAAGTCGGGTTGTTGTGAACGCCGAGCAGGTCGAGGACTTCCTTGGCGGTCTTCTGCATCACGGTCGCGCGCGGGTCGAAGTTCTTGTAGACCCGGTGGCCGAAGCCCATCAGCTTGAAGCTGTCCGACTTGTCCTTGGCGCGCTCGATGAATTCGGGAATGCGGTCGACGGTGCCGATTTCCCTGAGCATGTTGAGCGCCGCTTCATTGGCGCCGCCATGCGCCGGGCCCCACAGGCAGGCGACGCCCGCCGCGATGCAGGCAAAGGGATTGGCGTCGGACGAGCCGGCCAGCCGCACGGTCGAAGTCGAGGCATTCTGCTCGTGGTCGGCATGCAGGGTGAAGATCAGGTCCATCGCCTTGGCGATGGTCGGATTGACCTTGTATTCCTCGGCCGGCACCGAGAAGCACATATGCAGGAAGTTCGACGCGTAATCGAGGTCGTTGCGCGGATAAACGAAGGGCTGGCCCACCGAGTATTTGTAGGCCATGGCCGCGATCGTCGGCATCTTGGCGATCATGCGGATCGAGGCGATCTCGCGCTGGCGCGGATCGGTGATATCGGTGGAGTCGTGGTAGAAGGCGGCCATGGCGCCGACCACGCCGGTCATCACCGCCATGGGATGCGCGTCGCGGCGGAAGCCGCGGAAGAAATAGTGCATCTGCTCATGCACCATCGTATGGCGGGTCACCAACTCGTCGAATTCGGCCATCTGCGCCTTGCTGGGCAGTTCGCCATAAAGCAGCAGGTAGCAGACTTCGAGATAGTTGCTCTTTTCGGAGAGCTGTTCGATCGGATAGCCGCGATAGAGGAGCTGGCCCTGGTCGCCGTCGATATAGGTGATGGCGCTGTCGCAGGCTGCCGTCGAGGTAAAACCGGGGTCGTAGGTGAACATCCCGGTCTTGGCGTATAGCGATCGTATGTCTATCACATCCGGACCCACCGAACCGGACAGAACCGGGAATTCGTGGGTCTGGTCCCCGATGACGAGTTTGGCGACTTTTTCGGTCATTGAGCTCTCCTCGTGGGCCTCCGCGTCCGCAATTGTTCCGGTCGCTCGAAGCCGTAAACTGGGCAGTCATGGCTGCTTCGCAGGGGTATCAGTTTTACCCCTGCCGACGCAACCGATGGGTAAGCAAGGCTTACCCTCCGATTAGCACTAGACAGCGCCGATTTGGTCCTCAAGGCGAGCCATACTTTCGGCCCGTCCGATCAGCACCATGACTTCGAAAATCCCCGGCGAAACGGTGCGTCCGGTCAGCGCGGCGCGCAAAGGCTGGGCCAGCTTGCCCAGCTTCAACCCCTTGGCCTCGGCCAGGGCGCGCATCGCCGCGTCGATGGCCGGCACCGACCAGTCGTTAAGGCCGCGCAATGTCTCAGCCATGTCGCTGAGTACCGCGCGGGTATCGGTCGTCAGCAAAGCCGCCGCCGCCGCATCGATAACAAGCGGGCGTGACGCATAGATGAACTGCGCCAGGTCGATCAGCTCCAGCACCGTCTTGGCGCGGGGCTGCAACTCGGGCAGGGCCGTGAGAACCGTGTCCCTGTTGGCCGAAAGCCCGTCGACATCGGCCTGCCGGCCGACTTCGGCGGCGGTGGCAAGCATCACGTCATAGAGATAGGCCGGCGCCGCTTCGCGGATATAGTGGCCGTTGATATTCTCGAGTTTGACGAAGTCGAAGCGCGCCGCGCCCTTGTTGAGGCCTTCGAGGCTGAACCATTCGACCATCTGTTCGGTCGAGAAAATCTCGTCGTCGCCATGGCTCCAGCCGAGGCGGGCGAGATAATTGCGAAGAGCTTCGGGCAGGTAGCCCATCTGCCGGTAGGCTTCGACGCCCAGCGCGCCGTGGCGCTTGGACAGCTTGGCGCCATCCGGCCCGTGAATCAGCGGGATATGCGCCATCTCCGGCACGGTCCAGCCCATGGCGTTGTAGATGACGATCTGGCGGGCGGCATTGGTCAGGTGGTCGTCACCGCGGATGATGTGGGTTACGCCCATGTCGTGGTCGTCGACCACCACCGCGTGCATATAAGTCGGCGTGCCGTCCGAGCGCAGGATGATGAAATCGTCGAGGTTCTCGGTCTTGAACACCACCTTGCCCTGCACATGGTCGTCGACCACGATATCGCCTGAGAGCGGCGCCTTGATGCGGATCACCGGCGCGACACCGGCGGGCGCCTCTGACTGGTCGCGGTCGCGCCAATAGCCGTTATAGCGCGGCGGCTTGCCGGCGGCGCGGGCCTCCTCGCGCATCTGGTCCAGCTCGGCCGGCGAGCAATAGCAGTAGTAGGCGTGGCCCGTATTCACCAGCTCATGGGCGATTTCGGCATGGCGCGCGGCGCGGCCGAACTGGCTGATCGGCTCGCCCTCCCAGTCGAGGCCCAGCCATTTGAGCCCGTCGACCAGCGCCACCACGGCCGCTTCGGTCGAGCGTTCGCGGTCGGTATCCTCGATGCGGAGCAGCATCTTGCCGCCCTTGTTCTGGGCGTAGGCCCAACTGAAAAGGGCCGTGCGGGCGCCACCGATATGCAGGTAGCCGGTGGGCGAGGGGGCGAAACGGGTGACGACCTGGGACATGAGACCGGAATGCTTGGAGGATTTGTGGGCCGTGTGTAGCATAGAGCGGCACGAGCGCAAGGGCGGGGGCGAAGCGGGTGCTGGAGGCCGAAACACGCGAGCGCGAAACCGGCATCGTGTCCGTGCCGCTGCACGCCCTGCCACAGCGCCTGCCGCCCGCGGCAACGGTGGACAGGGGCCTTGCCGATGCGGCGGTTGCGCGGCGTCTTTTCGTGCTGCTGCCCTTTGCCATGATCGTCGGACTCATCGGCTATGCCGCGCTGCCATTCGAGCCGGCGCCGCAGGCATTGGCCATGCTTGGGACCGTTGCGCTTTTACCTGTTATGCTGCTGTGGCGGTCGCCTGGCCTGCCCTTGGCCGGAATACTGATCGCGGCCTGGGCCGGGTTCTGCCTGTTGCCGCTGCATGGGCTGTGGTTCGGCACCACCATGCTGACACGCCCCGCCTACGGGCTCTACCAGGGCCGGGTGGACGAGATCGTGTCGGCCACCGATGAAAGCCGTCGCATCGTCGTTTCCGGCTTCATCCCGCTGGCCGACGATCGGCCAGTCGATATCGCGCGCGCCCGGCTCGTGGTGCCGCCCGAACCGCCATTGGCGCCGGGCGACATCATCCGCGCCAACATACGGCTGGCGCCGGTGCCCGGACCGATCCTGCCCGGCGCCTTCGACGGGCAGTTCCACGCCTATTTCGCGGGCATCGGCGCCTATGGCAACGTCACTAGCGACTTCGCCCTGGTGAGCACCGGCGGGCCCGACCCGACGCGCGCCGTGGAAGGCCTGCGCATGGCCATCGGCAGCCGCATCGACGCGGTTCTGGACGGCCCCTCGGCAGCCATCGGCCGGGCGATGGTGGTGGGGGACCAGAGCGCCATCGACGATGCGACCCGCGACGTCATGGCGGCCGCCGGACTGGCCCACATCTATTCGATCTCGGGCCTGCATCTTTCCATCGTGGCGGGCGGCATGTTCTTCCTGCTGCGGCTCCTGCTCGCCTCCATCCCGGCAATCGCCACAAGCTGGCCGGTCAAGAAGATCGCGGCCGTCGGCGGCATCCTCGCAGCGGCCGGCTATCTGTTGCTGGCCGGCGGGCTCGCCAATGTACCGGCTTTGCGCTCCACCATCATGCTGGGGCTGATTTTCGGCGCGGTGCTGGCCGGGCGGCGGGCGCTGACCATGCGAAATGTCGCCATCGCCGCGCTGGCCATCATCGTCATCGACCCCGCCAGCGTCTTCCGCGCCAGCTTCCAGCTTTCCTTTGCCGCCGTGGTGGCGCTGATCGGCATCTACGAAATGCCGCACCGCCAGCCGGACAGGGACCGCAGCTGGGGCCGGCGCCTATGGGCCACCATCTGGGCCACGGCACTCACCAGCCTCATCGCCGGCACCGCCACGCTGCTGTTCTCGGCCTATCATTTCCAGCAGACGGCGCCGCTCGGCGTCCTTGGCAACGTGCTGGTGCTGCCGGTGGTCAGCCTCGTCATCATGCCTTTCGCCGTGCTGTCGGTGCTGGCCATGCCCTTCGGCGTGGAGGCGCCGTTCGTCATGGCGATGGGCTGGGGCATAGACCGCATGGTCGACGGCGCCGCGCTGGTGGCCTTCTGGAGCGCGGGACTGACCGGTAACCCATTGCTGACTGGTCTGGCCCTGATCATCGGCCTTGTCGCCCTGGCCTGGTTCGCTTTTCTCAACAGCTGGTGGCGGCTGCTTGGCCCGGCCTTGGCGCTGCCGCTGATCCTGCTGGTGGGGCTGGATCAACGGCCGGACCTGCTCATCGCCGATACCACGCAGGCGGTGGCCTTGCGCACGGAAGCCGGCCTTGGGCTCATCACCGGCCGCACCGGCAGCTTCGCCACCGACGTCTGGAGCGAGCATTACCAGGAGCCGATAGCGCCCGTGGCCGAAGGGGCTCGCTGTGACAGCCTGGGCTGTATCGCGACCACCGGCCGTTTCTCCGTCGCGGTGGTCCGCAATGCGGCGGCCTTCGCCGAGGATTGCGGTCTGCATGCGCTGGTCGTTGCCCGTATCCGGGCCCCCGAAACCTGCGCCGGTAGTCAGGTCATCGATGCCGATGCGCTGGCGGAAGGGGGCGTCCACTGGCTGCGCTGGAACGCGGCGGCGGCGCGGTTCGATATCCGCACCGCCATTCCCAATCTCACCCGGCCTTGGCGAGTCGTGCCACGGTGACACCGGCCGCCGGCATGTCGGCCGATCCGACCACATAGCCGGCCTCATCCTTGGCCGCGTTGAGCGTTGCGGGGCGCGAACCGTAGTTGACATAGATGCGGAAGCCGTCGCGGGTGCGGCAGCGTACGCCGGCGGGCAGAGCCAGTGTGGGCAGATCGGCTTCGGCAATCAGATAGTCGGCTACGCGCTGCACCATCGCCTTGGTGCCGCTGGCGCCGAGATAGAAGAGCTTGCCCTGCGACACCAGTACCGGCCAGCCTTCATTATCCTCGATAACCACGTCCGCCCCGGTTTCGATACGTTCGCGCCAGTGGCGCACCGCGCCGCCGCCGCCCTTGACCTCGACTTCCACCGCCGGATCGATGCTGTCGATCCGCGCCACTTTCACATCGAGCAGGTTGCTCGGCAGGTCCGGCGCCAGTGCCGCCGGAATGGCAAAATTCTCGGTCTTGGAACCCGAACGCGGCCCGATCAGCAGGTGGCCCTCGAATTCGGTGATGGCGTGGCGCAGCTCGTCGTTCCAGGCAAACAGCGCCGGGATGGCGACGATGTCATAGCCGGCAAAACTCCTCGTGCTCGGCGGCAGGATGTCGATATCGATGCCATGCTTGCGGAAGGCGGCGTAAAGCGCCCGCACATGCGCGCCATGTGAAAAGCCCTTGGCCTGTGGCTGGATGTCCCATGCCCATTCGCTCTCGTAGTCGAAGACGATGGCGACGCGCCCCTTGGTGGCATTACCTCCCAGGCCGACCAGCGCCAGTTCCTGGGCAACCTGGATGGCCTCGTGATAGGCCGGCGCCGGCTCGCTGTCGGGCCGCAGCAGGCCCGCATGCATCTGTTCCTGCGCAAACGGCGCCTGCCGCCAGCGGAAATAGGTCACCACCTCGGCGCCATGGGAAAAGGCCTCCCAGGCCCATAGCCGCGCCATACCGGATAGCGGGTCGGGGTTGAACTGGGCCCAGTTCACCGGGCCGGGCTGTTGTTCCATGACCCACCAGCGGCCATGCCCCACGGCGCGATAGAGATCGTGGTGGAAGGCGGCATTGTCCGGATCGCCCTGGCGCATATAGAGGCGCTTGATCTCATCGGGCTCGTCGCTGACGGCCAGATGCCCGATCGGATAGCTGTCCCAACTGGCGATATCGAGCGTTTCGGCCAGGTCGTAATGGTCGAACTCGGTATAGCGGCTCATGAAATTGTGGATCACCGGCAGGTCGGGACGCTTGGCCTTGAGGATGTCGAACTGCACCTTGTTGAAGGCGGCGACCTGGTCGGACGCATAGCGGCGGAAATCGAGGTCATGCGCAGGCGCGGCCTCGCAGACCAGGAGGTTGGGCAGGTCAATCTGGTCGAAGCGATTGTATTCCATCGACCAGAACACATTGCCCCAGGCGTGGTTCAGCGCGTCGATCGTGCCGTATTTTTCGGCCAGCCAGCGCTGGAAACCTTCCCTTGCGGCTGGCGAATAAGAATAGGTGGTGCCGTGGCAGCCATATTCGTTATCCGTCTGCCAGGCGCCTAGGGCAGGGTGGTCGCCCACCGCGTCGGCCAGCAGGCACGTGATGCGGCCGGCCTCCTCGCGATAGCCGAGATGGCTGAAATCATAGTGCCGGCGCGAGCCGAAGCCTCTGCGGCGCCCCTGCGCATCGACCGCCAGCATGTCCGGGTGCTTGTCCACCATCCAGCGCGGCGGCGTGGCGGTCGGCGTGCCGAACACCACCTTGAGCCCGTGCCGCCCCAGCACGTCCATCGACCGGATGATCCAGTCGAAGGTCAGTTTGCCCGGCTCCGGCTCCAGCTTGGACCAGGCGAATTCGCCGATCCGCACCCAGACAATGCCGGCCTCGGCCATGCGCGCGGCGTCGCGCTCCCACACGTCTTCGGGCCAGTGTTCGGGATAGTAGCAGACGCCGAGGGCGGGGGAGGTCATGGCAAAAGTCTCAGAGAACGACGGGCGTTTCGGGCTGGCCGGCAACATCGACCGCGATGGCAAAAAGGCTCCCGGCATGCTTTTCGGCGGCGAGCTGTTCGGCGCTCAGGTTCTTGGCGGCGGTAGTGATGAACATGGTCTTGAGGTCCGGCCCGCCGAAAGCGGGGCAGGTGACCTGGCTCACCGGCACCTCCACGATGCGGTCGATGGACCCGTCCGGAGCGTGGCGGACCACGCAGGAGCCGCCCCAGCGGGCGTTCCACAGATAGCCCTCGCTATCGACCACGGCGCCATCGGGATAACCGCGATGCCCCTCGATATCGGCAAACAGCGTCCATTCGCCCACGGGCAGGCCCGTTGCCGGATCGGTGGCACATTGCATGATTTTCCTGGTCGGAGTGTCCGTCCAATAGGCGATACGGCCATCCGGCGAGAAACAGGTCGCATTGGGGATGCTGATGCCCGATTTCAGCGTGGTCAGCACGCCGGCGCGATAATGATAGACCGAGCCGATCGGCGCCTCCGCCTCGCTCTTGGTCATGGTGCCGATCCAGAACGCCCCGGAGGGATGGACGCGGCTGTCATTGGTGCGGGTGACCGGGTTGTCGGCTTCGATCTCGTTGATGCGGTTCATGCCGCCGGTCGCCAGGTCGAACGCCTTGAGCCCGGTTTCGGTGGCGAGAACCAGCATGTGATCGTCGACGATTCCCGCTGCGGCCACCGTCTCGTTGAACAGCCAGCTATCGGCCACCTCGCCATCGGCGGTTACCGCAAACAGCGTCTGCTCGTTGATATCGAAGAAGAACAATTGCTGACGCCCGGCATGCCAGATCGGACCTTCGCCCAATTGGCACTGGCTGTCGAACAGCAGGCTTGCGGTGGCGCTCATCGGGCTTTCCCCGCGTCATAGGCGGCCACGGCCGCGGCGGCGCGCTCGGCCACCTGGGCCGCGTCCATGCCGGGCTTGTAGATATAGGTGCCCAGCCCGAAGCCGGTGCAGCCGGCGGCGAAATACTCGCCGAAATTGTCGGGATTGGCCCCGCCCACGGCATAGACCGGCATCTCGGGCGGCAGCACCGCCTTCATCGCCTTGATGCCCTTGGGGCCGAGCACTTCGGCGGGGAAAAATTTGAGCCCGGTGGCGCCGGCCTTGATGGCGCGGAAGGCGTCGGTGGGGGTGAACACTCCCGGATAGGACAGCATCTGCAGCCGTGCGGTTTCCTCGATCACCTGCTTGTTGGTGTCGGGCGAGACGATGAAGGTGCCCCCGGCATCGGAAACCGCCCAGACCTGCTTCTTGTTCAGCACGGTGCCGGCGCCGATAGCCGCCTGTTCGTCCAGCGCATTGGAGGCCAGCGCGATGCTGGTCAGCGCGTCGGGCGAATTGAGCGGCACTTCGATCATGGTGATGCCGGCGGCAATCAGCGCCTGGCAGACGTCCACGGTCTCGTTCGGCGTGATGCCGCGTAGGATGGCGATGATGTGGCGATGGTCCATTGCTCAATTCTCCTAGGCGACGAAGCTGCGCGCGGCCTTGAGGCCGGCGAGCACGATTTCGGTGGCGTCGCGGGCTTCGCCGCTTGCGCCGATCATGCCCAGCACCTGCGCGTAGAGCGCGCAGAGGGCGGGCGAGCCGATCAATGGCACGGCTTGCTGGCCTATCAGATGACGATTGCTGCCGATTTCGGTGCCGATCAGCAGGCCCGAGAGATAGCCGGCGCACCAGTCTGGCTGGCGGCCCGACAGCAGCGAGCCCGCCCGCACCTGAAACAGGGTGCCCAGCAATTGCTCGGGATGCTCCAGCCCGGCTGCGGCGCCCGCCGCAAAGCCATCGGCGCGCGCCGGGCCGTCGAGGTCGCCGTCGAACGAGTGGCGCAGCACCGAATGGGTGCGCAGCACCTCGAACATTTCGCCGGTCATCGCCGTAGAAAAGTGCTCGATGCGGGTGCCGGACAGTTGCGCCCATTTTGAATGGGTGCCGGGCATGCAGACGACGCCAGAAAATCCCGCCGTCAGCGCGGCCAGGCCCAGCAACTGGGTCTCCTCGCCCCGCATCACGTTGTCGGCCCCTGCCTTCTGGCACACGCCGGGCAGGATGGCCGGAGCGATCCGCGCGTCAGGCATTTCCGGTCGCACGGCGCCGTCGAGCAGGCCGCGCAGGTCCGTCGGCGCTTCGAGATACGGCGCTTCCAGCCACCCCTGGCGCGCGCCTGCCATGCCGCAGATCAGCACCTCGAGCGGACCGGACCGGGCCGAACTCACCTCGTCCAGCAATTCGGTCAGCGCGGCGGGGAAGTCCGCGCGCGCCAGCTTGCCCATGCCCTTGGGCGAGGTCTTCTCGAACACCACCGCGCCATTGGGGCCGATGCCCCAGGCGCGAAGGTTGGAGGTGCCCCAGTCCACGGCAACCCAGTCTACTATCTCAGTCACTGATATCCCTCATCGCGCAGGCCCGACGCGGCGCGACCCTAGCGGCTGCATCCTGTTTCAGCCAGCCCGATTCTAAGTGGCACAACAGCCCGGATCGGCCGGCCCGGTCCCCTCGTTTGGTAAGATTTTCAGAGCGTTGGGAAATATCGCGGAGGCTGCTTCTCATTTGTATGATTTTTTCCTCGGAATCGCGTTCACTCTGGCGTAAGCCATGCTAGAACGGCTCCAAACGGCGGGCATATTGCGCCCATCGGACCCAAGAGGAAAATGACATGACTGCAGGCAATGGCCACGGCGAGGCGCCCAAGAAATTGCGTTCGCGTGCCTGGTTCGACAATCCCGACAATCCGGACATGACGGCACTCTATCTCGAGCGCTACATGAATTTTGGCGTGTCGCGCGAGGAACTGCAGTCGGGCAAGCCGATCATCGGCATCGCCCAGACAGGCTCGGACCTGTCGCCCTGCAATCGCCACCATATCGTCCTCGCCGAGCGCGTGCGCGACGGCATTCGTGAGGCCGGCGGCATTGCCATCGAATTCCCGGTTCATCCGATTCAGGAAACCGGCAAGCGCCCCACCGCCGGCCTCGACCGCAACCTGGCCTATCTCGGTCTCGTCGAAGTGCTTTACGGCTATCCGCTCGACGGCGTCGTGCTTACCATCGGCTGCGACAAGACCACGCCGGCCATGCTGATGGGCGCCGCCACAGTCAACATTCCCGCGATTGCGCTGTCGGTCGGTCCTATGCTCAACGGCTGGCACAAGGGCGAGCGCACCGGTTCGGGCACCATCGTCTGGAAGGCCCGCCAGATGATGGCGGCCGGTGAGATCGACTATGCCCAGTTCATTGAACTGGTGGCCTCGTCCGCTCCCTCGACCGGCTTCTGCAATACAATGGGCACGGCCTCGACCATGAATTCGCTGGCCGAGGCGCTGGGTATGCAATTGCCCGGTTCGGCCGCCATTCCCGCGCCCTATCGCGACCGCCAGGAAATGGCCTATCGCACCGGCAAGCGCATCGTCGACATGGTGCACGAGGACCTCAAACCCTCCGATATCCTGACCAAGGACAATTTCCTCAACGCCATTGTGGTCAATTCAGCCATTGGCGGCTCGACCAATGCGCCGATCCACATCAACGCCATCGCCAGGCATATCGGCGTGCCGCTCGATATCGACGACTGGCAGAAGCACGGCCACAAGGTGCCGTTGCTGGTCAATCTGCAGCCCGCCGGCGAATATCTGGGCGAGGATTTCTACCATGCCGGCGGCGTGCCGGCGGTGGTCAACGAGCTGATGGGCCAGGGGCTGATCCGCGAGGGTGCGCCCACCGTCAACGGCAAGCCCATCGGCGAGAACTGCAAGGCAACGCCGATCCAGGACGACAAGGTCATCCGCCCCTTCGCCAATCCGCTCAAGGCCGAGGCCGGGTTCCTGGTGCTGCGTGGCAACCTCTTCGACAATGCCATCATGAAGACCAGCGTGATCTCGTCGGAGTTCCGCGACCGCTATCTCAACAACCCTGCCCATCCCGGCATGTTCGAGGGCAAGGCGGTGGTGTTCGACGGTCCCGAGGACTACCACCACCGCATCGACGATCCGGCGCTCGATATCGACGAGAATACGCTGCTGTTCATGCGCGGCGCCGGCCCCATCGGCTATCCGGGTGCTGCCGAAGTGGTCAACATGCGGCCGCCGGCCTATCTCATCAAGAAGGGCATCCACTCCCTTGCCTGCATCGGCGACGGCCGCCAGTCGGGCACTTCGGGCTCGCCCTCGATCCTCAATGCCTCGCCAGAGGCGGCCGCAGGCGGCAATCTCGCCATCCTCAGGACCGGTGACCAGGTCCGCATTGACCTCAACAAAGGTGAGGCCGATATCCTGATTTCGAACGAGGAAATCGCCCAGCGTCGCGCGGAGCTTGAAGCCGCTGGTGGCTACAAGTTCCCCAAGCACCAGACGCCCTGGCAGGAAATCCAGCGCGGCATCGTCGGCCAGCTCGGCGAGGGCGCCATCCTCAAGCCGGCCGAGAAATACCAGCGCATCGCCCAGACCAACGGCGTCCCGCGCGACAACCACTGAACAGTGACAAGGCCCGCATGCTGTGCGGGCCTTGTGCATTCATGCCGGGACCAGCCGATAGGTCCATTGGCCAGAGCCCACCTGCCACGAGGCCGCCGCATGGTCCGGGCAGCGCCAGCCGGCGGGCAGGCGCAGGCTTCCCTTGCTGTTGGGCGGCACAATGATGGTCCAGACGACCTCATCACCTTCAAAGCGCCAATCGCTCGCTACCGTGCCGCGCGTGGTCTGGTACTGGGCCGACAGGGGCGACAGGCGCGGATCGAACAGGGGCGCCAATCTGATGACGGCGTAACCCGGACCTTCCGGGCTGGCATCGATTCCAGCGATGCGCGACCAGATCCACTCACCCACCGCGCCATAGGCGTAGTGGTTGAACGAGTTCATGCTGGCGCTCTGGAAGCCCTTTTCGGGGGTCCAGCCATCCCAACGTTCCCAGATCGTGGTGGCGCCGTGGCGGATGGAAAATCCCCAGCTCGGATAGGTGTCCTTGAGCAGAAGGTCCATGGCCAGATCGTCTCGGCCAATGGCGGACAGGACCGGGCAGAGATGGCGGACGCCGAGGAAACCGGTCTGCAGGTGGCCATCAGCTTGGGTGATGAGTTCTACAAGGCGCTGGGCGGCCGCGGCCTGCGCGGGGTCATCGATAATGCCGAAATCGAGAGCCAGCAGATAAGCGGTCTGGGTATCGCCAAGCAGGCGTCCGTCAGGAAGAAGGAAGCTGTTGCGGAAGGCGGCGGCGATGTTGCCCGCGGTTTCGCGGTAGCGTGCGGCATCGGCCGGCCGGCCGAGGACTCTTGCCATTTCTGCCATCAAGTCGCTGACGTGATACCAGTAGGCGGTGGCAACCAGGGTTCTGTCGGACGCCGCGCCGACGCTCAGCCAGTCGCCATAATTGTTGTAGACGGCGTTGTGGCGCACGAAGTCGGGATTGGCCTCGCCGATATGCGCCATCCAGCGCTCGAAGGCAGGCCAATAGCGTTCGAGCAGGCCACGGTCGCCATAGCGCAGCCAATGCTGCCAGCCCATGATGATCGGCGCATCGCCCCAGCCGGGCGCGCCGGGCTGGGCGGTCAGGCGATAGGGATTGAGCGGCTTGGTCGGCGCCACGTCGGGAAAGGCGCCGTCCGGGGATTGGCCATCCTCGATATCGAGCATCCACTTGGTGAGAAATGCCGATACATCCATGAAATAGCCGGCCGTCTTCCAGAACACCTGCGCGTCGGCGGTCCAGCCATAGCGCTCGTCGCGCTGCGGGCAGTCGGTGGGCACGGCGAGAAAATTGTCGCGCTGGCTCCAGAAGATGTTGGAAAGCAACTGGTTGACCATGGCATGGCCAGTTTCGATTGTGCCGGTGACCGGCGTATCGGTCTGGATGGCGATGCCGGTCAGCCCTACATCCTCCGCGCCAATGCCGTCGGGCAGGGCCAGTTCCACATAGCGAAAGCCATGGAAGGTGAAGCGCGGCTTGAAGGTCTCTTCGCCGGTGCCGGCGGCAATGAAGATATCGGTGGCGACCGCATGGCGCAGATTGGCCACATACAGTTCCCGCTCACCGTCGAGCATTTCGGCGTGGCGCAGGGTGAAGCGGGCATCCGCAGGCGCGCTGACGGTCAGTTCGACATAGCCGGCAATATTCTGTCCAAGATCGAATATCGCCGCGCCATTTCGGGCGTGATGGGAAAACTGTCCAGGCAGGCTTGCCACCTCGCGCGCCGGCTGGACCCGCGCTGCGTCGAGCTGCGGCGCCTGTGGATCGGGCATGAATGCCTCCACCGGCTGCCAGCCCAGTAACGGGCCAGGTCGTTCGCTCCAGCCGGCCAGCTCAAGGCGCGCGTCATACATTTCGCCCATCAGGAAGTCGGAATAGCAGATGGGGCCCTGGCGGGTCTGCCAGTCGCCATCGCTGGCCACGATCTCGGTGCGCCCGTCGGCAAAGTGCAGGTGTAGCTGGCAGAACAGGGCAGGGCGGCCGCCATAGTGATTGCCGGCGCGCCGCTGATTGTGCCCGACGCGCCCCGAGTACCACCCCTCGCCGAGTATCGCACCCAGCACATTGTCGCCGCCATGTACCAAATCGGTCACGTCGTGGACCTGGTACTCGACCCGGGTATGATAATCCGTCCAGCCGGGCGCCATGACGTCGGCGCCAACGCGCCGGCCATTGAGCCAGACCTCGTAGAGCCCGAGCGCAGTAACATAAAGCGTCGCGCGGACCGGCACGTCCTCCGCGCGGAAATCCCGGCGCAGGTAATCCGCCGGTCGGGCCTGCCAGCGATTGTCATAAGGGTTGTCGGCCGGCACTTCGCGTCCTGCCGGCAAGACGAAATACCGCGCGATCCACTGCGCCCGCCAATCCTCGGCGCCAAGGCCGGTGAAAATGACGGCTGGTGCCGAGGGAGAGGAAGCCTGCCCGGCCTCGTCCCAAACCGTCACCGTCCAGCTCAGCTCCGCATCGGCCGGTAGGGCGGGGCCGCCATAGGGCACGAGCTGGGAGTCGCCCGATGCGACCACGCCGCTATCCCAGAACCTCTCTCCCACCCGATCCCGGACGATGATTCGATAGGCCGTCTGCCGCCGGTCCCGGCCTTCCCCCTCCAGTGCCCAGGATAGCCGGGGTGCAGGCGTGTTCAGCCCGCGCGCCGTGGCCAGATGCTCGCAGCGCAGGTCGTAGGGTCGCAATGGGGTCACGATGGGTCTGCTAGAGTTCGAGGGCGCGCTCGCGCGCATTCAGCATGTGCCGGTCCATGGCATCGATGGCGGCATGGGCGTCGCGGCTGCGGATGGCGGCGATGATGGCGAGATGGTCGCCGAAGGCCGCGGGCAGCACGCTGGCCGACAGGCTGATGCGATCGAGCTTGATGAGCCGGATGCGAATGGCGTTGACGGCATAGGCCTGGATCAGCAGCTCGTTCTGTGTGCCGGCAATCAGCAGGTTGTGGAAGCCGTCATCCACCTGCTGGCCGCGCTCGAACAGCTCGGGATTGGGGTTGGTCCGCACCTGATCGCTGATGGCGCGGTGCAGCGCCTCCTGGGTGTCGAGCACCTCGTCCTCCATGCGGCGCACGGCGGTCAGCACGGCCTCGCGCTCCAGCGCGGCGCGCAACTGGAAGGCCTGCCGGATCATCGGCAGGTCGATCTGGGTGATCTGGATGCCGCGCTGCGGCATCACATTGAGCAGGCCTTCGTATTGCAGGCGCGGCAACAGTTCGCGCAATGCACCGATGGAAAGACCGAGCAGCGCCACCAGCTCGCGCTGTGACACGAATTGTCCCGGCCGCAGCCGCCCGTCAAACAGCGCCTGGCGGAACCGCTCATAGGCGGCCTGCTTCACGTTGCGCAGTTCGGTCGGTTCGGCTTCAGGCTCTAGTGCGGACACGTCCAGGCTCCTCGGGACACGGGCGTCGTTGCGCCGCGGTCATGCCGCCACATCAAACCCGCTTTGGGCGAAAGAAGCCATGAGTTTGGTGCGGCCTTCCCCCACCAGTGGCGTCAATGGCGGCAAGGGGCGGGCATAATTTTCGTCGCCGAGAATTTGCGCCAGCGCCGCCTTGAGCGCCACCAGCGAACCACCGGCATCGACGGCCAGGATGCGCTGGGTCTGCTTGGCCAGCAGATCGGCATTGTCGGGCGTGTCGTAAAGCGCACGCAGGTCGCGGGCAAAGACGTTGGGCATGCCGCCGATCATGCCGGCGCCGCCATTGGCCAGTAGCGTCGGCAGCACGCGGTCGTCGCCGGTGAAGATGGCGAGGGTCTTGAACGTGGATGACAGCATGACGCCGTTGTCGACGTCCCCGGTCGAATCCTTGATGCCGGCAATGCGTGCGCCATGCTTGCCGACCAGCGCCTCGACCAATGTGCGGGTGAAGCGGATGCGGCTCAGTTGCGGGATATTGTAGAGCAGCAGGTCGATATCGGTCGCCGCGCGCGTCCGTTCGATCAGCGCATCGAACCAGCCGGCGATTCCGGCTTCGCTGGTGCCGTAGTAGAAGGGTGGCAGGACCAAAGCGGCGCGGCAGCCCAGCTCCGCAATGCCGACCAGAGTGCGGGCGGCGTCGTCGAGCGTCGGGGTCATGACGGCCGGAATCTGGCGGCTCATATCGGCACCGGCAGCGCGCAGCGCCCTGAGTGAAGCCAGCTTTTCGGCCGTCGACAGGGAGGCGCCTTCGCCGGTCGTGCCGAAAGTCGAGACATAGGCGCAACCATTGTCCAGGAGGCGCGTGGTATGCGCCGCCAGCCGGCCGACATCAACCGACAGATCGTCGGCGAAGGGAGTGATCGATGCGGTAATGACGCCTTTCAGCGGGGCTTTGGACAAGTCTTCCTCCTCATCTGCATACTGATACAATCAGTTATGCAATCAAATATCAAATCACTGTTTACATGAGCTGGAAGTTAATGCAAGGTGCGCCGCGTTGCGCTTGGAGGACGCCTGGGGAGGCTCCGTTGCGCGCTCGTTATTTCCCTGGAGGAGGGATCATGATGCTTATCAAGACCATCGCATTGGCGGCCGTTTCCACGCTCGCTTTGACACTTGCTGCTGCCGCGCAGGACAAGCTGGAACTCAAATATACCGTGCCGAGCGTCCCGACGGACCTGCATACCCAGGCCATGAAGGTATTCGCCGATAAGCTCGAAGAGCTGGTTCCCGGCCGCTTCGACATCCAGCTCTACGATTCGGGCTCGCTCTTCGCCCAGGGCGCCGATCTCGATGCGCTGCAGCGCGGCAATGCCGAAATGACCTATGTGTCGTTCCAGCTCATCGCCGACGCTATTCCCGAATATGGCCTGCTGACCGCCGGCTACCTGTTCCAGAGCCCGGAGCATTACCGCGCCTTCTTCGGCAGCGATATCGGTGCCGAGTTCAAGCAGCGCGTGTCCGACGAGATGGGCATCCAGCTGCTCGATACCTGCTATCTCGGCACCCGCCAGATCAACCTGCGTACCGCCCGCGACGTGCAGACTCCGGACGACCTGGCCGGTGTGAAGCTGCGCATGCCGTCCTCGGATGCGTGGCTGTTCCTGGGTCAGGCGCTCGGCGCCAATCCGACGCCGCTGCCGTTCGGGGAAGTCTATCTTGGCCTGCAGGCCGGCACGATCGATGGCCAGGACAATCCGCTGCCGTCCGTCGAAGCGGCCAAGTTCTATGAAGTCACCGAGCAGATCGTATTGACCAGCCACCTGGTCGACGGCATCAACGTGGCCGTCAATAACCAGACCTGGGAACAGCTCAGCGATGCCGAAAAGGCCGCGATGACCGAGGCCGCCGTGGCCTCCTGCGACTGGAACAACGAAAAGCGCGTGGCCGACGAACAGCGTCTGGTCTCGTTCTTCGAGGAACAGGGCCTGACGATCACCACGCCGGACGTGGACGCCTTCCGGACCCACGTGCAGGATTACTACCTCAATTCTGATCGCGCTGCGTCCTGGCCGGAAGGCTGGATCGAGCAGATCAACGCTTTGGCCAAGTAGGTTCATGTTCGACGATCCCGCGACCACCAGGCTTCCGCCCTGGCTGCGCTACCTCAAGGGGGGCGCCGATCTCATCGGCGTCCTTCTGTTCACGGTCGCCTTCCTCGGCTTCATCGTGCAGGTCTTTTTCCGCTACGTGGTGAACCGCCCGATCCTGTGGACCGAGGAGGTCACCATGATCGCCTTCGTCTGGACGGTGTTCTGGGCGGCGGCCTGCATGGTCAATATCCGCGAGCATGTCACTTTCGACGTGGTCTACGAGGTCGTCTCGCCGCGGATCAAGCGTGTCATGGCGATCGTTTCCATGATCGTGTTGATCATCGCCTTCGTGCTGCTGGTTCCGGCGACCTGGGACTATCTCGAATTCCTGCTGCGCAAGCGGAGCCCCGTGCTGCGCATCCCGATGACCTGGATTTACGGCTGCTACCTGCTGTTCGTGGTCAATTTCACCATTCAGGCCGCTGTGCGGCTCTGGCGATTGTTCACCCCCGATTGGGGCAGGCAGATCTAGGCATGTCTCCCGAAAGTGGCCCCGGTTTGGGGACGAAGACATGCGTAAAAAACGCGCCAAAGCGCTTAGAGCGCATCTGAAAGATCGCGACGCGCTTTAACGCCAAAAGAGGTTTCCATGCTGGTCGAATATGCCCTTCCCATCATGCTCGTGGTGCTGGTCGCGACGACAGTCGCCGGCTTGCCCATGGGCATTGCCATGATTGCCTCGAGCGTTCTCTACCTTCTCATCTCGGGCCGCGACGTGGGCCTGGGCGCCGAAATGGTGCTCAACGGCATTTTCGGCAATTTCGCCGCGCTGGCGGTGCCGCTCTTCATCTTTGCCGCCAACATCATGGATGCCGGCAAGATTTCCGACCGCCTGCTGACCTTCTGCCTGGCGCTGGTCGGGCGCATGCCCGGCGGCATGGCGCAGGTCAACATTCTCACCAGCCTGATCTTTTCGGGCATGAGCGGCTCCGCCATTTCCGATGCGGCGGGTATCGGCAAGGTGGTCAACGACATGATGACGCGGGAAAATCGCTATCCTCCCGGCTATGCCGGCGCGTTGACCGCCGCCACTGCCGTTGTCGGGCCGATTTTCCCGCCCTCCATTCCGATGGTCTACTACGCTCTGGTGTCCTCGGCCTCCATCGGCGCGCTTTTCCTGGGCGGCGTGGTGCCGGCTCTGCTGATCGTCGGTTTCCAGATGATCGCCGCCTATTTCACAGCCCGGCGGCGCGGCTTCCCGGTCGAGGACGCCATTCCGTTCCGGCAGTTTCCACTGATCTTCCTGCGCGCTTTCCCGGCCCTGCTGATGCCGGCCATCCTGCTGGGCGGCATCTATTCCGGCGCCTTCACGCCCACCGAGGCGGCCGCCGTCTCGGCCTTCTATGCACTCCTGCTGGCGCTGTTCGCCTATCGCAGCCTTGGCTTCAAGAGCTTCGCCGCGGTGGTTTATTCCACGGTCAAGACGACCGCCGTGGTCAGCATCGTGCTCTGCGGTGCTTTCGTGTTCAACTATGTGATCGCCATCGAGCGCATCCCGCAGATGGTCTACGAGGTCTTCGCCTACTACCAGATGGAGGCCTGGCTGTTCCTGCTGCTGCTGAACATCCTGTTCCTCATCCTGGGCTGCTTTCTCGACGTGTCGACCATCCAGCTGGTCATCGTGCCGCTGTTCATTCCGACGGCGCTGGCCCTCGGCGTCGATCTCGTCCATCTGGGCGTCGTCCTGGTGCTCAACATGATGATCGGCCTCATCACCCCGCCAATGGGCATGCTGTTATTCGTCATCAAGGCGGTGAACGGCATCAGCATCAGCGCCATAATCAAGGAACTCTGGCCGCATCTGCTGCTGCTGATGGTGGTCCTGTTCATGATCACCTACATACCCGACCTCGTGCTCTGGCTGCCGCGCCAGGCCGGCGCGATGCACTAGAATACTGGGCGATATTCAGGTCCTCTGGCGCAATCGTGCTGTTTCACCGGGTCGTTCCCGCGCAAGCGGGAACCTCTGTTTGCCACAACATTCCGGGGACGTGTTTGATCCGGCTGCCGGGCGGCCGGGTCGCGCGCCTTTCAGTGTTGCGCAGCGATAGGGTAGGGTTGTCCCGGTGACTCGCGGGGCCAGGACATGACGACGCCAGCAACTGAAGCCGACGACAGCGCGCCCCTCGTCGCGTCCTGCCACTGCGGCAGGGTGAAAATAGGTCTGGCGAGCGTCCCGACCGTGGTGGTCGAGTGCAATTGCAGTCTCTGCCGCCGCTATGGCGTGCTCTGGGTCTACTACGATATAGCCGAACTCACGGGCCTGCCCGAAGCCGGCGCCGACCATGTCTATGCGTGGAACGGCAGGCATGTGGATTTTCATCGCTGCCGCGATTGCGGCTGCGTCACCCACTGGGCACCGCGATCGGCGGGGCGGCAAACGCGGGGCATCAATGCGCGGCTGCTTCCCCCGGCTGTCGTCGCAGCGGCCAGGCTGCGGCACAAGGACGGCGCCGGTACGGGCCGGTATCTCGACTAGGACCAGTCGCCGGCCTGCAAATGCCGGCCTTTCCGCGCCTCCACTCCTCACCGGCCCCTACGTGCGCGCCAGTCCGGTTCTCGAAAACCGCCATTTTCGGCTCAGCCTCAGACGTTGTCGATTGGTCCTGGCGGCCCCGACAGCGCCGGTGGACATGACCATGGCGGACGAAATCCCGCCAGACCGCGCAAAAAAAAGGCCACCGCGTTTACCGCGGTGGCCCTTGTGCCAGCGGCGCCGAAGCGCGCTCGCCGATGTCGCTGAGCCTAGAGCAGGGTCAGGTTGGTCGCCGATTCCTTGCCGTCACGGCCGGTCTCGAGCTCATAGGTCACCTTGTCGTTCTCGTAGAGGCCCTGCAGGCCCGAACGCTGAACGGCGGAGATGTGGACGAAGGCATCCTTGCCGCCATTTTCAGGCGAAATGAAGCCGAAGCCCTTGGTGGTGTTGAAGAATTTCACGGTGCCGGTGATGAGGGCCATGATAGTTTCCTTTTGCTCGTACCGAGCGGTTATCCAATGGCAACATGCCAAGGGGACATAACGTTCGCATGATCGAGAAGGAAGCCACGGACCGGCGCACCGGCGTCAGGCAGCCGACTTAGGCTGAAAACGTATGGCCTCTATGTGGCACGGAAACCGTCATTCCGCAAGATGTGTGCCCGTAAGAGTTTGCCGATACTTCCATTTTGCCGTTTCAACCGTACCCGCAAGTACGGGCAAGAGCAACAACAACCTGCCGGGATTGGCCCCGCCTCCCGCGCGCCGGTGCCCGCCACCACGCGGTCGCAGGAGCCGGACGCGAACACCGGGCCGGCAAACCCGCCACCCAATCATGCCGATAATATCGTCGGCCGGCGAAAGCGTCCGCCCGCCGATCAGCCCTCGCTATTTGCCGCCAATGTCGTCCAGCGGCCGCCGGCATCGCATTGCAGCATCAGGCTGTCATTGTTGCGGATGCCGACCACAGCGCCGACCGAGGACAATTCGCCCTCCAGCAGGCAGCCGATGACCGGCGCTCCGGCCTCGGCTTCCTTCCAGCCCCGTCCGGCCTCGCAGACCGCGGTCGAATTGCCGGCATTGATGCCCGCGCCGGCCGAGAAGGTGACATCCCCGACCCAGCACCTTGTCTCCTTCACGCTCGCTTCCTGGGCAACCGTCGGGCTGCACAGGAAAGAAACCAGTCCCAATGCCAGAACCAGGGCGGGCCGCATTAGTATTTCCGCAGCAGGCCGACAAGTCGGCCCTGCACCTTCACCCGGTCGGGCGGGAAGATGCGGGTCTCATAAGCCGGATTGGCCGCTTCGAGCGCCACGGTATTTCCCTTGCGACGCAGGCGCTTGAGGGTGGCTTCTTCATCATCCACGAGAGCGACGATGATTTCCCCGGTGCTGGCGGCTTCCTGCTTCTTGATGAGCACGGTGTCGCCATCGAAGATGCCGGCATCGATCATCGAGTCGCCGCGCACTTCGAGCGCATAATGCTCGCCGGCGCCCAGCATTTCGGGCGGCACCATGATGGTATGGGAGTGGGTCTGGATCGCCTCGATCGGCGTGCCGGCGGCGATGCGGCCCATGACCGGGATGGCGACGGGTCGCACATAGTCCTCGGTTGCCGAAATGCGTGAGGGTGGCGTGGCCACCTTGCCCAGATTGCCCTCGATCACCGACGGCTCGAAGCGCACCTTGCGGCCGCCGAGCGAAGGGTTCATCGAATCGGGCAGCTTGACCACTTCGAGCGCCCGCGCCCGGTTGGGCAGGCGGCGGATGAAGCCGCGTTCCTCCAGCGCCGTGATCAGCCGGTGAATGCCCGATTTGGACGCCAGATCGAGCGCATCCTTCATCTCATCGAACGATGGCGGGATGCCGCTTTCCTTCATCCGTTCGTGGATGAACATCAGCAGCTCGTGTTGTTTGCGCGTGAGCATGGGCCCCTCGGGGAGAGAATCGGAACATAGACAGAACGACTATACGTGTTCCAGTTATGTTCTGCAATATCTCTCTGCGCCATGCAGTCTTGGTCTGGATTCGACTGTCAGAATGCGTCGATGGGCAACGCTTCGACAATCGTGCCGGCCTGCTGGCCCGGATCGTTTTCCGGCTGGACGATCAGCATGTCGGCACGAGCCAGGGACGAGGTGTGCCCGCTGTCGGTCTGGGCAATGGGCAGCAGCGCCAGCCCGTCCGCCCCATGCAGCAGGCGGGCCCGCATGAAGTGGCGGCGCGCCGTATTGGGCGGCGTGGCCTCCGCCAAAGGCAGGCGCCAGCTCGCCTTCTGTCGATAGCCCAGCCAGTGCCGCAGGGCCGGGCGGATGAAAACCAGTGCCGTCACCATGGCCGAAACCGGATTGCCCGGCAGGCCGAAAATCAGCGTTTTGCCGCGGGTGCCGAACATCAGCGGCTTGCCCGGCCGCATGTTGATGCGCCAGAAATCCAGCGTCACGCCCAGCTCGAGCAGGATGTCCTGCACGATATCGTGGTCGCCCACGCTGGCCCCGCCGGTGGTGACCACCACATCCGGCTCCCCGGCAAACATCGATTCCAGCCTGCCCCGCAGCGCAGGCCGGTTGTCTGGTGCAATCCCGTGGTCGGTCACATCGGCAGCATAGGGCGCCAGGAGTGGCCGCAGCCCGAAACTGTTGGACGCCACGATCTGGTCCGGCCCCAGCACCGTGCCCGGCAATACCAGTTCATCCCCGGTCGCCAGCAGCGCGATGCGCGGGCGCCTGGCCACGGCAAGCGTCGCGGTATTGGCGGCCGCCGCCACTGCCAGTTGCATCGGTGCGATCAGCGTCCCGGCCTCGACCAGCACCTGCCCGCGCGAAAAGTCATTGCCCAGCGGCCTGATGCTATGGCCCAGCCGGGCAGGGGCGGTGAAGGATACGAAATCCCCATCCGTCACGGCCTGTTCCTGCATGATGACGGTGTCGGCTCCGGCGGGCACCGGCGCTCCGGTGAAGATCCGCACCGCTTCGCCCGCTCCCACCGGCCCGGCAAAGCCGGTGCCGGCCTGCGCGGTACCGACGATCCTGAGCCGGTGCCCCGCCACCACATCGGCGGCGCGCATGGCATAGCCGTCCATGGCGCTGGCATCAAATGGCGGCTGGTCATGCGTGGCGATCACCGGCGCCAGCAGCACACGGCCGGCCGCCTCGGCCAGTGCCACGCTTTCGGCCACCGGCTCGGGCACGCGCTTGAGGATGGCGGCAATGGCGTCGTCGACCGGGAGCAGGCTCACCGGATAAAATCGCCCGATTTGCCACCGGATTTTTCCAGCAGGCACAGGTCGGTGATGACCATGGCGCGGTCGATGGCCTTGGCCATGTCGTAGAGCGTCAGCGCCGCCGTCGAAGCTGCCACCAGAGCTTCCATCTCCACTCCGGTCTGCCCGGTGGTTTCGGCCGTGGCATGGATGAGGACAGCCTCAGTGCCGTCTGCCGCGATGTCGACGCTGACCTTGGTCAGCGCGATCGGGTGGCACAGCGGAATGAGCTCACTTGTCTTCTTGGCCGCCATGATGCCGGCAATCCGAGCCACGGCCAGCGCGTCGCCCTTCTTCAGTCCGCCGCCCATGATGGCCGCGATGGTCTCGGGCCGGGCCAGCACCCGCGCCTGCGCCACGGCGCGGCGGCGCGTCACCGCCTTGTCGCCGATATCGACGATATGGGCCTCGCCCTTGTCGTTGAGATGGGTGAGCCCCTGGCCCATCAGCGCACGGCCTGCGGCGCGCCCATCAGCAGGGCACGGGTGGCCGCAGCCACGTCCTCCTGCCGCATCAGGCTTTCGCCGACGAGGAAGGTGCCGATGCCGGCCTCATGGTCGAGCTTGAGGATATGCTCGTGATTGACGATGCCGCTTTCGCTCACCAGCAACGTCCCCTTGGGCACGCCCGCAGCGAGGTTGATCGAAGTGTCGAGCGTCGTCTCGAAGGTGCGCAGGTTGCGGTTGTTGATGCCGATGAATTCGGCGCCCAGCGCCAATGCCCGGTCCAGCTCAAGCTGGTCATGCACTTCCACCAGCGCATCCATCTTCCACTCTTCGGCGGCGTCGAGCAGGTAGCGCGCCACGTCGTCACCCACAGCGGCAAGGATGATGAGAATGCAGTCGGCGCCCCAGGCACGCGCCTCGGCCACCTGGTAGGTCTCGAACAGAAAGTCCTTGCGCAGAACCGGCAGATTGGTCGCCGCCCGCGCCTCGATCAGATAGCTCGGCGAGCCCTGGAAGCTCGGCCGGTCGGTCAGCACCGAAAGGCAGGCCGCGCCGGCCATTTCATAGCTCCGGGCAATCTCGGCCGGGTTGAAATCGGCGCGAATCAGGCCCTTGGATGGGCTGGCCTTCTTCACCTCGGCAATCAGCGCGTAGCGTCCTGCCGCCCGCTTGGCCTTGATAGCCTTGAGAAAGCCGCGCGTCGGCGGCTGGTCATGCGCCTCCGCCACCACCTCGGCCCAGGGTCGCATTGCTTTGGCGGCCGCGATTTCCTCGCGCTTATAGGCTTCGATCTGCTGGAGAATGTCGCTCATCGGTCTCGTCCGTGCGATACCGCCACCAGGCGGGCGAGTGTTTCCTTGGCCTTGCCGCTGTCAATAATGCCGGCGGCGACCTCTGCGCCTTCGCGCAGGTCGGCCGCCTTGTCGGCCACAATGAGCGCTGCCCCGGCATTGAGCAGCACCACATCCCGATAGGCCCCCGGCGCGCCGTCGAACAGCGCATGGATGGCCGCCGCATTGTAGTCCGGGTCGGCGCCGAGCAGATCCTTGGCATCATATGTCCGCAGCCCGGCATCTTTGGGGGAGACCTCGAAGCTGCGCAGGTCGCCATTGGCGATCTGGGCAACGAAGCTGGGGCCAGTCACGGTGATTTCGTCCAGCCCGTCGCTGCCATGCACCACCCAGGCCTTGATGGCGCGGTTGGCGAGCAGGGCGGCGGCCACCGGCTCCACCCATTCCTGCGCATAGACGCCGAGCATATAGCGCCGCACGCCGGCCGGGTTCGATTGTGGTCCCAGCAGGTTGAACATGGTGCGCACGCCCATTTCGGCGCGCGACGGCCCGACATGGCGCATGGCCGGGTGATGGCTCGGCGCGAACATGAAGCCGATGCCTGCCTCGTTTATGGTGCGCGAAATCTCGGCTGGCGTCAGGTCCAGTTTCACGCCCAGAGCTTCCAGCGCCTGCGACGAGCCGGACTTGGACGACAGCGCCCGGTTGCCATGCTTGGCCACCGGAATGCCCGCGGCCGCGACCACGATGGCGCTGGCCGTGGAAATGTTGAGCGTGCCGCCGCCGTCGCCCCCTGTGCCCACAATGTCGATGGCGTTTTCCGGCGCCTCGACCGGGATCATCTGCTCGCGCAGGATGGAGACGGCGGCGGCGATCTCGCCCACCGTCTCGCCCTTGATGCGCATCCCCATCAGGAAGGCGCCGATCTGGCTCGGCGTGGCCTCACCGGCCATGATGGTCCGCATGACGCCGCGCATTTCTTCGCCGGTCAGGTCCTTGCGGTCGGCAATCTTGTGGAGGGCTGCCTTGATATCCATCATGCGGCTCGCTTCTGGTTGAAGTCGCGGGCCAGGTTCAAAAAGTTCTGCAGCAAGGCATGGCCATTCTCGCTGGCAATGCTTTCGGGGTGGAACTGCACCCCATGCACCGGCAGGCTCTTGTGCTGCATGCCCATGATCAGCCCGTCATCGGTCGTCGCGGTTACTTCCAGCATATCGGGCAAAGTGTCCTGCTTGACGATCAGGCTATGATAGCGCGTCGCCTCGAAATCGTTGTTGAGGCCACGGAACAGGCCCTTGCCATTGTGGTGGATCTTGCTGGTCTTGCCATGCACGAGATGGGGCGCGCGGATCACATCGCCGCCCATGGCCTGGCCGATGGCCTGGTGGCCCAGGCACACGCCCAGAATCGGCATGTCCGCCTTGAAGCGCTCGATCAGCGCCAGGCAGATGCCCGCCTCGTTGGGCGTGCAGGGGCCGGGCGACAGCACGATGGCCTCGGGCGCCATGGTGGCGATCTGGTCGAGCGTGATCTTGTCGTTGCGATGCACCGTGATATCGGCGCCCAGCTCGCCCAGGAAGTGGACGAGATTGTAGGTAAAGCTGTCGTAATTATCGATGACGAGAGTGCGGGTCATTCGGGTTCGGTCCTCAAACTGGTTCTGGCGGCGATCAGAACCAGCTTTGCCATCGAGACAACTGTACCGCTGCGATCACCGGACAGGCTCCCTCCCCCTCGCGGGGAGGGATGGGGTGGGGGGCTTCCCGAATTGGGAGCGTGTGGCACACCCCCTCCCAACCTCCCCCGTCGAGGGGGAGGAGTCCGATCGCATATGCGGACATACCTGCGTTCATTGCCCGATCCTCGCCTCGCCGGCATAGCGTAGCGCTTCCTCGGCGGCGCTGAAAAGGGCACGGGCCTTGTTTTCGCATTCGAGCTGCTCCAGCTCCGGCTTGCTGTCGGCCACGATCCCGGCGCCCGACTGCACATAGAGCTTGCCATCCTTGAGGATGGCCGTGCGCAGCACGATGCAGGTATCCATCGTGCCATCGGCGCCGAAATAACCCACGCAGCCGCCATAGATGCCGCGTTTCGACTTTTCCAGCTCGTCGATGATCTCCATCGCCCGCACCTTCGGCGCCCCGGAAACCGTGCCTGCAGGGAACCCAGCCGACAGCGCATCGACGAAGTCATATTTCGGATCGAGCACGCCCACCACGTTGGAAACAATGTGCATGACATGGGAATAATATTCGAGGAAGAACTTGTCGGTGACCTTGACCGTCCCGGTCTTCGCCACCCGGCCCACATCGTTGCGGCCCAGATCGAGCAGCATCAGGTGCTCGGCCAGTTCCTTCGGATCGGCAAGCAGTTCGGCCGCCAGTTCCTGGTCCCGCGTCGGCGTGGCGCCGCGTTTGCGCGTGCCGGCGATCGGCCGGATGGTCACTTCGCCATCCTGCACCCGTACCAGGATTTCCGGGCTCGATCCGGCCACCGAAAAGTCGCCGAAATCGAGGAAATACATATAGGGGCTGGGATTGGTTCGCCGCAAAGCCCGATAGAGCGCGGTCGGGCGCAGGGTGAATTCGGCCTCGAAGCGCTGGCTCAGCACCACCTGGAAAATATCCCCGGCGGTTATGTAGTCCTTGGCCTTCGCCACCATGCCGAAATATTCGTCTTTCGACGTGTTGCTGGTGACGGCGATGGATTCGAGATCGGGCAAAGCAGGCGAAGCCGGCATGGCCTGGGTCAGTCGCGCAATGGCGTCGTCAATCCGGGTTTCCGCGGCCTCATAGGCCTGCTTGGCCGATACACCTGATCGCACATAGACTGGCGCGGTGAAATAGAGCTCGTCCTTCAGCGTATCGAAAATTGCCAGCAGCGAAGGCCGCATCAGCATGGCTTCAGGCGTCTGCAAATGGTCCGGATTGCTGTCGGGCAGCTTTTCCATATAGCGGACCATTTCATAGCCCAGGAACCCGTAGATACCCGCCGATTGCGGCGGCAGTCCCTCCGGCACCTCGATCTTGCTGTCGGCCACGAGATTGCGCAGCGCATCGAGCGGCAGGTCGGGCAGGGGCTCGAAAGCCGTCTCGTCGATCTGCGCGGATCGGTTGATCGAGGCCGTGCCGGCTTCGACCTTGAGCATCACGTCGGGCTGGCTGCCGATGATGGAATAGCGGCCCCGCGTCGTCCCGTCCTGCACCGATTCGAGCAGGAAGGTGTTCTTCCGGCCCTGCGCCAGCTTGAGATAGGTACCGACCGGGGTTTCCAGATCCGCCACGATGCGACGCCAGACGATCTGCGACTTTCCAGCATCATATTGCTCGGAGAAGCGCTGATAGAAGTCGTCGCCCATCGTTGTCGTGTCCAGTTGGGGTGAGGCCGGCCTGTCGGTTACAGGCCGGTATTGAGTTCCAGCACCTGCTGCAGCGCCTGTTGGTTGATCGTCATGCGCGCATCGTCGCGGATGGCGGTGACGAAGTCGCCATAGATGCCGATGCGCGCCTCGTTTTCGAGGCTGGCATTGGCGGCTTCCTGCAGTGGCCCTTCGGCGGCGGTCAAGTCGGTCACCTGGAAGACGATGAAATCGCCAGCCTGGCTTACGGCCGAGCCGTGATGGTTGGCATCGCCCGCAAAGGCAGCCGAGGCGACCGCCGCATCGATGCTGCCGTCCTCCGAGCCGAAGCGGGTGAAGGGCGCGCTGATCTGCGGGAACACGTTATAGGACGCGGCTACGTCGGCCAGGGCCTCGCCATTGTCGAGGCGCGTCACCGCTTCTTGCTGCGCTGCCAAGAGGGCGTTGTTGACCCGTTCGGTGGTCATGGTCTCGGTCAACTGGTCGCGCACCTCGTCCAGCGTCTGGTCGCGCGCCGGCTCGACTGCGTTGAGGTCGAACCACAGCGTGCCGTTGCCGGCCAGCGGGATGCCGGCGGTCAGGGCGCCCTGTTCGGCCTTGAAGATGGCCTGGCTGACGCGCGGCACGTCCTCGGCGGCGAGGTCGGAAATCACGCTCAGTTCCGTGCCACCCGAGGTCACATCGGCCTCGTAGAGATCGAGCCCGAAGCGCTCGGCGATTTCGGTCAGTGGACGGAAGGCGGCGCGCAGTTCCTCGACCTGGTCCTGCACGTCGGCAATTTCATTGCGGGCCTCGGCCAGCGCCAGGTTGCTGGCGACCTGGTCGCGAACCGCGTCGAGTTCCGGCACGCCGCCGGCCTCGATGGCCGAAACATGCACGGCGCGCTTGCCGGCAACGCCGTCGATCACCGCGAAGCCGCCCTCCGCCAGCCCGAAGGCCGATGTGGCGAGACCCGCATCATTGATATCGGCCTGCGCCAGCGTGCCCAGCTCGGTCGGGGTCAGGCCGGCGTCGCTCACCAGCGTCTCGAACGGCGTTCCGGCAGCCTTGCCCGCCTCGAAAGCGGTGACCTGGTCGGCATTCAGCACGACCTGCTGAATTGTGCGGCGCTCCGCCTTGCTCAGCGTTGCCTTGGTGCGCTCGTATTCGGCGGCGATCGCGTCATCCGAAATGGTCTTGGTGGCCGCCAGGTCCGCCGTCGACAGGCGCAGCATCTGCACATTGCGCGTTTCGACCGTGCGGAACTCTGCCTGGTGTTCGCTCAGGTAGGCGGCAAGTTCTTCCTCGGTCGGCGCAGCGGGGGGTTCGACATTGGTTTCGATCAGCGCGAAATATTCGATGGTGCGCTGGTCGGCGGCGTAGCGGTTGACCAGGTTCGAGGCGGTTTCCGGCAGTTGGGTGTCGCCGAACAGGCTCAGGATGAGCTGCTGGCGGCGGGCCGCGTCGCTCTGGTCCTCGAAATATTCGGCCTCGGTCAGGCCGCTCATCTGCAGCACCTGCGAAAAGCTGGCCGGATTGAAGGCGCCCAGAGCGTTCTGGAACGAAGGATCCTCGCGCAGCATCTGGCTCAGCTTGCTCTGCGATACGCCGAGCCCGAATCCTTCCGCCATCTGGTCGAGCGCCGCGTCCTGGGCCAGGTTCTGCAGCACCATCGAGGGAATGCCCAGGCTCATGGCATCCTGGGCGGTCGGCACCGAGCCGATCTGCTGGGCCACCTGGTTCAACTGGGTCTGATAGGCCCGCAGGAACTGGCGCGACGTAATATCCTCATTGCCCACCTTGGCCACCGTATTGCTGCCCAGGTCGGCGATGACATTGTTGATGCCGAAGCCGGCCAGGCCGACCAGCAGAAGACCGCCCATGACCTTGCCGGGCCAGGATTTTGCAAAAACACGCAAACTATCGAGCATCTGAGACGTTCCAGTTGGGCAACACCAGGCTTTACCGCAGCAGCGGGAGGGCACTAGTAATTCATTTTGACAGCCGGGGTTAGGGCAAACCTTGCCCCGGTGCAAGAGGCAGCAGGAGCAAAGAGTGACAACGACAATAACGCCGCTGATCGCCGGGAACTGGAAAATGAACGGCCTGCGGGCGTCGCTGGACGAGCTGACGGCCCTGGCGGAGATGATGACTGCGGGCGAGGCGCCCCGCGCGCTGGTGGTCATCTGCCCGCCGTCAACCATCCTGGCAGCGGTGGCGCGCCAGGGCGCGACCTCGGGCATCCTTGCCGGCGGGCAGGATTGCCACCCCGCCGCCTCGGGCGCCCATACCGGCGATATTGCAGCCGGCATGCTGGCCGATGCCGGCGCCCAGTATGTCATTGTCGGCCATTCCGAACGCCGCGCCACCCATGGCGAAACCGATGACCTGGTGCGTGCCAAGGCGGAGGCCGCCATCGGCGCCGGCCTCAAGCCGATCATCTGCGTCGGCGAGACCGAGGCCGAACGCGATGGCGGCAATGCCGAATCCGTTGTCGCCGCCCAGCTTGCCGGCTCCATCCCCGATGCCGCTGGCCAGCATGACGTCATCGTCGCCTATGAGCCGGTCTGGGCCATCGGCACCGGCCGCACCCCCTCCAATGACGACATCGCCCAGATGCACAATTCCATCCGCCGTCAGCTCGTCACCCGCTTCGGCGACAAGGGCCAGTCCATCCACATTCTCTATGGCGGCTCGCTCAAGCCGCAGAATGCCCGCGAAATCCTGGCCATCGATGACGTCAATGGCGGCCTCGTCGGCGGCGCCAGCCTCTTGGCAAAGGACTTCGCGACCATTATCTCCGCCGTGTAGAATTGCACTGTGGAGCAAGCGCTACCCGCCGTGCGTCACCCTCGGGCTTGTATCGACGAAATCTGATTAAGATGTCCCGGGAGGCGGTCGCACCCGCGCTCCCGGGCAGACATCGACCGTCCTCGGGCAG
>NZ_LMGZ01000011.1 GCF_001427605.1 Devosia sp. Root635
AAACCCTTCAAACTCGCCATCAACGCTGCAATGAGAAAGTTCATCACCATCCTCAATGCTATCGTCAAACAATCGACAGTTGCTTGACCCGAGGGCTCTTCACTTGACGAGCGCACCGCAAGTGCATAGCCCTCGGGTCAAGCCCGAGGGTGACGGCCGGTGGGCGTGATCCGATCGAGACAATTGAGCCGGAAGACATGTTGCAAGAGGCACCGACTTCCAAAGCCAGCCGCGCCCGCTTCATCACCTTCGAAGGTGGCGAAGGCGTCGGCAAATCCACCCAGGTCAAGCGCCTGCTGCAAAACCTGCAGCGGCATGATATCGAGGCCGTGCGCACCCGCGAACCCGGTGGCACGCCCAAGGCCGAGGCCATCCGCTCCTTCATCCTGCAGGGGCGGTCGGAAAGCTGGGGGCCGGGCGCCGAAGCGGTGCTCTTCGCCGCGGCCCGGCTTGACCATGTCAACCAACTCATCGCCCCCAACCTGAGCAACGGCACCTGGGTTCTGTCCGACCGGTTCCACGATTCCACCCGCGCCTATCAGGGCCTGACCGGTGGCGTCGACGACAAGCTCATTGCCGGCCTCGAATCCCTGGCGCTGGACGGACATGCGCCCGACCTCACCATCATCCTCGACATGGACCCCGAAGCCGCCTTCAAGCGCGTGGCCGAACGCGCCATCGAGGACGGGCTGGCGCTGACCGGCGACCGCTTCGAGAAGGAAGAGCTCGAGTGGCACAAGAAGCTGCGCGACGGCTTCCTGGCCATCGCGCGCGACAATCCCGACCGCTGCGTCGTCATCTCGGCTGCCCAGTCCGAAGACGCATTAGAAGCCGCCATCTGGGAAGCCGTCACCCAGCGCTTCCCCGAACTGCTGCGCGGGTCCCAGGCGTGACCGATCCCGACGCCCTTGAGGACATCGCGCTGCCCGAACGCCGCCAGCGCGCGCGCGGCCACGAAGCGCAGCGCGCCGCCATCCTCAATCAGTTGGCAGAGCATCGCCTGCCGGGCGCCATTCTGCTGCATGGCCCGCAGGGCATCGGCAAGGCGACCTTCGCCTTCGAAATGGCCGCCGCCATTCTCACCGCTACCGGCGACGAGGATGCCCACCGCGTCGAGGAACAGGTGGGGGCCATGTCCCATCCCAACCTTTTCCTGCTGCGCCGCCGTCCCAAGGACAGCAAGGGCTTCTATACCGTCATCCGTGTCGAGGACATCAGGGACCTGCGCGACAGCCTGCACCATACCCGGGGCAGGGCGGGACACCGCGTCGCCATCATCGACAGTATCGACGATTGCAATCCTTCGGCCGCCAATGCCCTGCTCAAGACGCTGGAAGAGCCCCCCGCCGACACCATCTTCCTGCTGATCTCCCATCGCCCCGGCCAGTTGCTGCCCACCATCAAGTCGCGCTGCCATAACCTGGCCCTGCGCCCGGTCGCGTCAGGCGATGTCCGCGCTATCCTGCAGGAACACGACGCCGCCCTCGGCCAGGCCGAACTCGACCGCGCCATAAGCCTTTCCGGTGGCCGCCCCCGCCGCGCCTTCGAGACGCTGGCGCTGGAGCCGGACTCCGCGCTCGGCGCCCTGCAGGCCTGGCTGGTCAACCCGGCCCAGCATCCCGCCGGCGTCGCCCTGCAACTGGCCGATGCCCTTGGCGCCGACACGCAAAGCCCCGAACTCAGCTTCGCCCGCGAAATGCTCGACGACTGGATGGCCGACGAGGCCCGCAATGCCGCCATGCAACCGCATTCCCGCATGCGCCTTGCCTCGGCCAACGAGCTATGGGACAAGGCACACGCCCTCTTCGCCGAGGCCGACAGCATCAATCTGGATATGAAACAGACGCTTGTCGCCATTTTCGATGCGATCAGGAAGCATGTAGCCACGACCGTTCCATCCGAGCTCCAATGACCGCCAAGCCCTTCTACGTCACGACTGCAATCTCCTATCCCAACGGCGCGCCCCATATCGGCCACGCCTATGAGATGATTGCCACCGACGCCATTGCCCGCTGGAAGCGCCTTGAGGGCAGGGAGGTCTACTTCCTCACCGGCACCGACGAGCACGGCATCAAGATGGTGCAGACCGCCGCTGCGCAGGGCGTAACGCCGCGCGAGCTGGCCGACCGCAACGCCGCCGAATTCCGCCGCCTGGCCGAAGTCCTCGAGATTTCCAACGACGATTTCATCCGTACCACCGAGCAGCGCCATCACGAATCCAGCCAGGCGATCTGGAACAAGATGGCCGCCAGCAACAACGGCGACATTTTCCAGTCCACCTACAAGGGCTGGTATTCGGTGCGCGACGAAGCCTATTTCGACGAAGACGAGCTGACCGACAAGGACGGCAAGAAGTTTGCCCCCTCCGGCGCTGAAGTTACCTGGGTGGAAGAGCCGACCTATTTCTTCCGCCTCTCGGCCTACCAGCAAAAGCTGCTCGACCTTTACGAATCCAATCCCGATTTCATCGCGCCCAAGGAACGCCGCAACGAAATCATCTCCTTCGTGAAGGGCGGGTTGCAGGACCTCTCCATCTCGCGCACCACCTTCGACTGGGGCATTCCGGTGCCCGGCGCGCCCGGCCATGTCATGTATGTCTGGGTCGATGCCCTGACCAACTACATCACCGGCGTCGGCTTCCCCGACGAAGCCAGCGCGCTGTTCAAAAAGTTCTGGCCGGCCGACCTGCATGTCATCGGCAAGGACATCATCCGCTTCCACACCGTCTACTGGCCCGCTTTCCTGATGAGTGCTGGCATCGACGTGCAGCACCGCGTCTTCGCCCATGGCTTCCTGACCGTCGATGGCCAGAAGATGAGCAAGTCGCTGGGCAATGTCATCGATCCCTTCCATCTGGTCGACGAATTCGGCGCCGACGCCGTGCGCTACTTCTTCCTGCGCGAAGTCTCCTTCGGCAATGACGGCGACTACAGCAATGAAAAGCTGATCAATCGCGTCAACGCCGACCTCGCCAACAATCTCGGCAACCTGGCCCAGCGCTCGCTGTCGATGATCAACAAGAACTGCGACGCCAAAGTGCCCCAGCCGGGCGCGTTGACCGAGGCCGACCAGGCGCTCATAGCCGAAGTCACCGAGGCCATCGAGGCCGCGCAGAAGGCCATGGACGAGCAACTGGTGCATGAGGCGACGGGCGCGCTCATCGCAGCGCTGAGCTCGGCCAACAACTACTTCGCAGGGCAGGAGCCCTGGGCGCTGAAAAAGACCGATCCGGCCCGCATGGCCACCGTCCTCTATGTCACGGCTGATACGGTTCGCCGGCTGGCCATTCCCATGCAGGCTTTCGTGCCGGCATCGGCATCGCGCCTGCTCGACCAGTTGGCCGTTCCGGGTGATCAGCGTTCACTCGCTGCGGCGCTCAATGCTAACAGTCTGCTAACCAATACGCCCCTTCCGCTACCGCAGGGCGTCTTCGCCCGCCTCGAGCGCAAGGCCGAATAAAGATGTTGATCGACAGCCATTGCCACCTCGATTTCGATTCCCTGGCCAGCGATATCGACGGCGTCATGGCCCGCGCCGAAGCGGCCGGCGTCACCGGCATGGTGACGATATCCACGCATGTTGAAAAGTTTTCCACATATGCCGCGCTGGCAGAACGTTTTGCGAACGTCTGGTGCTCGGTCGGCACGCATCCCCATCACGCCGATGAGGAATTGCATATACAAACAGATGATCTTGTCCGGCTAAGTGCCCATCCCCGTTGCGTTGCTATCGGTGAAGCCGGCCTCGACTATTTCTACGACAACGCCCCGCGCGAGGCCCAGGCCACCGGCCTCCGCCGACATATCGCCGCCGCCCGGATCACCGGTCTTCCACTGGTTATCCACAGCCGCAAATGCGACGACGACATGGCCGCGATCCTCAGGGAAGAAGCCGGGCAGGGGGCTTTCCCCTTCCTGCTGCACTGCTTCACCGCCGGCCCGGATCTGGCTCGCACCGCCCTTGATCTGGGCGGGTATATCTCCTTCTCCGGCATCATCACTTTCAAGAATGCCGAGGAGATTCGCGAGGTCGCCAAATTCGTTCCGGCCGACCGCTATCTCGTTGAAACCGATGCACCTTATCTCGCCCCGATCCCGCATCGCGGCGAATCCAACGAGCCCAGTTTCGTCCGCCACACCGCCGAAAAAGTCGCCGAGGTGCGGGGGATAAGTCTCGAACAGCTCGGCCAGGAAACCACCGCCAATTTCGCCCGCCTGTTCTCGAAAACCGGGCTCTGACATGGCCGCCGCCCAGAGGATAACAGCCACCATCCTGGGCTGCGGATCGTCCGGCGGCGTGCCGCGTATCGGCAATGTCTGGGGCATCTGCGACCCCAGTGAACCGCGCAACCGGCGCCTCAGGTGTTCTCTTTTACTGGAAGGGTTTAGCGAGGGCAGCGACATCCCCACCCGCGTCCTGATCGACACCGGCTGCGACCTGCGCGAACAGTTGCTGGCCGCCAGGGTGGATCGCGTCGAAGCCGTGCTCTACACCCACGCCCATGCCGACCACACCCATGGCATAGACGACCTGCGCGTGCTGGCGCTGCATAATCGCCGCCGCGTCGATGTCTATTTCGACGCCGAGACCGGCGCCCGTCTGCGCGAGGCCTTCGGCTATTGCTTCATTTCCCCGCCCGGCAGCGACTATCCGCCCATTCTCAACGCCCATGACATCGCGGCGGGCGACGTGCTCGATATCGACGGGCCGGGCGGCTCGATCAGCGTCACGGTGTTCGAGCAGACCCATGGCAACATCACCTCGCTGGGCTTCCGCACCGCCAATTTCGCCTATTCCTGCGACCTGTCGGGCTTCCCCGAGACTTCGCTACAGGCTATTTCCGGCCTCGACCTCTGGGTGATCGACGCCCTGCGGCCCACACCCCATCCGAGCCACCTGAGCCTGCCCGAAACGCTGGAATGGATCGCCCGGATGGCGCCGAAACAGGCGGTGCTGACCAATATGCATATCGATCTCGACTATGCCCAAACGGAATCGGAAACGCCTGACAACGTCACCCCGGCCTTCGACGGCATGCAGATCGACGTGTTGAGCGGGCGTATCCTCAACCGCTAACGAAATGCCGGGATCACGTGCCGCCCGTAATTGGCGATGATCTCTTCCTCGTCGCCGCTGTCGAGATAGATGTTGAACTGCGTCACGCCCGCATCCTGGAGAGCGTGCATCTTGGCGATATGGTCGTCCGGCTCGCCCAGCACGCAAAAATTCTCCACCACGTCCGGCGTGATGAAATCGAGGAACGGATTATCCGACTGGCCGTGCTTGGAATAGTCGTAGCCCCGGCGCTTCTCGATATAGCTGGTTAGGCTCTTAGGGATCTGGTCGCTGTCGGCGCCGTATTTCTCGACGATATCGGCGACGTGGTTGCCCACCATGGCCGGGAACCATTTGGTGGCCTCGATGGCGCGGGCCTTGTCGCCAAAATAGGCGGGGGCTGCCGCCATGGAGCGGAACGTGCTCATATCCTTGCCCGCTGCCTTGCCGGCGCTGATGCACTGGTCGGTGAACCACTTGCACAGCCCCGGATCGGCCAGTTGCAGCACGACGCCATCGGCATGTTCGCCGGCAGTCTTGAGCGCCAGCGGGCCATAGGCGGCGATCCAGCTCGGCATGTCGTGGCCCACGGCCCAGGGGAATTTCACCGCCGCGGGGATTTCGCCATAGGAGACCTCCTCGCCGCGCACCATGGCCTGGGTCTTGGCGATGAATTCGGTCACCCGCGCCAGCGTCGCCGGCTTCTTGCCCATGACGCGCATGGACGAGTCGCCACGGCCCACGGCCAGGTCGAAGCGGCCGCCGGATTGCTTGGAGAGCGAACCGAATATCGAGGCCGCGACCGACCAGTCGCGTACGTCGGGATTGGTCACCAGCGGGCCGAACCGCATGCCGGTGGTGTGTTCCATGCACATGGCGATGGCGGCGTAGCAATCGCGCCAGAGAATGTGGCTGTCATAGAACCAGCAATAGCTGAAGCCGGCATATTCGGCGGCGCGCACCAGATAGCGCGCGCGTTCGGGCTCAATGAAGCCCTTGAAGGTGATGCCGAATTCCATGAGCGCCTCCCGTCCGAAATTTGACCAGTCGATCAAATTTTTGAGTTGCCGACGCGTGATTGTCAATCGCAATCGCGCGGCGGTATCGATTTAGCCGGGCAGGTCATAGGCGATGAGCGGACGGCCGGTGCCGGGGTGGCGCAATATGGTCGCGTCGACGCCATAGACTTGGCGGAGCAGGGCTGGGGTCAGCACCAATTCCGGCGGTCCGGCGGCCACCGGGCGGCCACCATGCAGCACCACCAGCGAGTCGCAAAAGCTGGCGGCGAGATTGAGATCGTGCAAAGCCAGCAACACGGTGGCACCGGCCTGCGCGTGGCGGCGCAGCAGGTCGAGCGTGGCAAGCTGGGCATGCACGTCGAGGTGATTGGTGGGCTCGTCGAGCAGCAGCAGCCGCGGTTGCTGTGCCAGCGCGCGGGCGATCTGGATGCGCTGCTGCTCGCCGCCCGACAATGTCTGGTAAAGCCGATCGGCGAAAGCGGTCATCTCGACTGCGGCAAGCGCCGCTTCGGCCAGGGACAGGTCATCGGCGGAGGGACTTGCCTGCCATACGGACTGAAACGGGATGCGGCCGAGCATCACTGCCTCCCGCGCTGTGAGACGGGCGTCGGTTTCGCTGTTCTGTTCGACAAAGGCGGTGAATTGCGCGCGGGCGCGGCGGGGCAGGGTGGCGAGGTCGGTTCCACAAAAGCTCACTGAGCCCATGGCGGGTACGAGCCCGAGAATGGCCCGCAGCAGCGTGGATTTGCCGGCACCATTAGGGCCGATCAATCCGGTGACGCTGCCGGCCGGGACTACCATGTCGATCCCATCGACAATCGCCCGGCCACCCAGTTGCACTGCGACGCCGCTGACCTCCAGCCCCACGCTCATGTGATCCGCCGGTAGCGCAGCAGCACGCCGAGAAAGATCGGCGCGCCAAGCAATGCGGTGATGATGCCGACCGGCAATTCGCGCGGCTCGAACAGGCTGCGTGCCGCCGTATCGGTCCACACCATGAAACTGGCGCCCAGCAGCATGGCCACCGGCAACAGCGCGCGATGGCGCGAGCCGGTCACCAGCCGCGCTACATGCGGCACGATGAGTCCGACGAAGCCGATGGCCCCGCCAATGGAGACCAGTATGCCGGTCAGCAGCGCCGTGCCGCCGAGCAGCCACCAGCGCAGCCGGCCCACATCGACGCCGAGCGTGGCCGCCGCCGTATCGCCAAAGGCAAAGGCATCGAGCGAACGGCCGGACAGCAGCACCGGCAGGCCGGCCAGCACCAGCGCCGCCAGCACCAGCAGCGCCTCAGGCCAGACGACGCCGCTGAGCGAGCCCATGAGCCAGCTCAGGATCTCGCGATAGGAATCGCCGGTTGCCGACCAGAAGATCAGGAATGACGTCGCCGCGGCGGCCAGCGCCGAGATCGAAATGCCGGCCAGGATTGCCCGCGTCGGCGTGGCCCCGCCCAGCAACTGGGTGACCAGCAGGGTCAGGCCCATCGCCGCTGCCGCGCCGATGAAAGCGCCGAGCGGCATCAGCAGGGCGGCGCCTGCGAGCAGGAAGGCGACGGCCCCCAGAGACGCACCGGACGACAGTCCCAGCAGATAAGGATCGGCAAGCGGATTGCGGGTCAGCGCCTGCATGACAGCGCCACACAGAGCCAGGCCAGCGCCGACGACCGCGGCGGCCAGCACGCGCGGCAGGCGCAGATCCCAGATGATGGCGTCGCGCAACCGGCTGACCGGGTTTTCGGCGACGAGCCCGAGGTGCCAGCCAATGGTCTGCCAGACCTCCAAAGGTCCGATATCGGCGGGCCCGAAGGTCACTGCCAGCACCAGGCTGGCCAGCAGCAGCGCCAGCAGGCTCAGGACCAGCACTGCCAACGTCGGTCGGTTCACGGCGTGAAACTGAGGCCGGCAAGCTGGGCCGCCATATCGGCCGTCGCGCCGACATTGCGCACACCGGCCTCCGAGGCCGGGAAGGGCACGATGAGGTAACGCTGGTGAATCACCGCATCGAGTCGGCCGGTGATGGGGTTTTCGGCCAGCAGCGTCTTTTTCTGTTCCGCCGAATTCCAGGTGGCGTCGACCAGCACGATGACATCGGGGTTGGCGTCCACCACCGCCTCCCAGCTTGCCGATACCCAGCCGTCATCGACATCGGCCATGATGTTTTCCAGCCCGAGTGCTTCCAGCATCATCTGCGGTGCGCCGCTCCCCGCGCCGACATAGGGCGTCTTGGTGCCCGAGGAATACCAGAGTGCGGTGAGCCCGCGCGTATCCGGCATGATGACTGCCAGCGCCGCCTGCTGCTCGGCGATCAGTGCTGCTGCCGCCGGCGCGACGTCGAAGATCGCGCCCAATTCATCGATCTCGGCAAACACCTCATCAAAGCTGAGCTTCGCCGGCTTCACCGAGCGACAGGCCGCGGGCGACACGTAGCCGGCCACGCCCAGCGCGGCCAAACTCGGCCTTTCGCCCGCGCCATCGGCAGAAAAATTGCTCTCCCAGCCACCATAGACCAGGTCCGGCTCGGCCTCGAGCACCACTTCCTGCGACGGCAGCTTGTCAGACAGCACCGGCAAGGCCGCGGCCTCCGCCGTCCACGGCTCCGGCGCCGGACCATCCTGGAAGCCGACGCCGACGATACGGTTGCCGAGGCCCAGCGCCAGCAGCATTTCGGTGGCCGTCGACTTGATGGTCACCACCCGTTGGGGTGCGGTTGGCAAGGTGAGCGTGAAGCCGCAATTGTCGAGGGTGAGCGGGTAGCTTGTCTGAGCCATCGCGTGACCGGACGACAAAGCGAGCATGGCCAGGCTGAGAGACAAGGGCAGGGGGCGCATGGGTCAGTCCTGTTTGACGCGTTTGGCCTTGGGTTGCGGCGCGGGCTGGTCGCGCAGTTCGGCCTGTGCAGCCTCATAGCCCAGCCGATAGGCCTCGGCCGAGCCGAAGCGGAACATGTCGTCATCAACCGAGCGCACCAGTGAACGGGCGCCGGGCGCCGCGATGTCGGTTACCAGCCGGCCGAGGCCGCGCACCACGGCGACGGGAATGCCCGACGCCTTGCCCTTGACGAGATCGGCGGCGCCGGCCAGTTCATCGGCCAGCACGGTGATGGTGACATTGAGCGGCCGCCCATTGGCATCGACACCGCCGCGCAGATCGTCGGTGACCACAATGCCGGCCGCGCCGATGGCCACGTCGGTCTGCCCGACACGCCAGGGCCGGCCCAGCGTATCGGTGACGATGATGCCCAGCGCCACCCCAAACCGCTCCCGCAGCCCTGCGCAGAGCGCTCGCGCCGAACGGTCGGGGTCTTCCGGCAAGCGCAAAGCCAGGCCGTCCGGCACATTGGATGTGTCGATGCCAGCCGCCGCCATGATGAGTCCATGCCGGGTTTCGACGATCTTGGTGACGCCGCCCGGATGGACGCGCTCGGCCACGATGCGGACGGTGTCCTGCGCAATGGCCTTTTCGCGATCAGCCACCGGCACCTGCATGCCTTCGGCCTTGGAGACGATCTTGCTGGTGATGACAAGAATGTCGCCATCCCTGATGGCGGCATCGGGGTCTTCAGCAACGGACGCCTCGATGGCCGCGGCGATCAGCGCGACGAGATCGTCGCCCGCACCGATCTCTGGCACGCCCGTTACACCCCAGACTGTATATCGCGGCATTGCCATTGCCGTGACCTAGCCGGCGCTCGCGGCGGGCGCAAGGGCCCGCAGCCGCGGCAGGATTTCGCTGGCATAAAGCGCGATGAACCGGCTCTGGTCCTCGCCCGGCGCGTGAAACACCAGGTGGTCGAAGCCATAGTCCATATAGGTCTTGATGGCCGCCACATGCGCGTCGGGATCGCTGGAGACGATCCAGCGCTTCGCCACCCGTTCGATGGGCAATTGGGCCGCCAGCCGCTCCATTTCGGCCGGATCTTCTACCGAATGCTTCTCCTCTGCCGTCAGCGACAGGGCGGCCCAGCCGCGCGTATTGTTCAGCGCCAGTTCGGGATCGGGGTCGAACGATACTTTCACCTCGATCATGCGCTCGAAGGGCAGGCCGGCACGGTCGGATTCGGCGCGGCCGATGGCGACATTGGGCAGCAGTTGATCGACATAGAGCTCCGCCCCCTTGCCGGAGGTACAGATAAAGCCATCGCCCGCGCGCCCGGCATATTTGGCATTGAGCGGGCCACCGGCGGCCAGGTAGATTGGCACCATCTTGTCCGGCTTGTCATAGATGGTCGCATTCTGCGTCTTGTAGAATTCGCCCTCGAAAGTAACGCGATCCTCGCTCCACAGCCGGCGGATCAGCGTCACCGCCTCGCGCAGCCGCGCCGAGCGCTCCTTGAGCTCCGGCCACACCATGCCCGTGGACGGCACTTCGTTGAGGGATTCGCCCGTACCGACGCCCAGGATGACGCGCTCGGGAAACATGGCGCCCAAAGTGCCGAAAGCATGCGCCACAACCGAAGGATGCAGCCGGAATGTCGGCGTCAGCACCGAGGTTCCGACCACCAGCTTTTCCGTGCGCGCCAAAGCCGCTGCCATCCAGGCCGGCGCGAAAGGCGCATGGCCGTCGGTATGTTTCCACGGCTGGAAATGATCGCTGATGAACACCGATTCAAACCCGGCCTGTTCCGCTTCGATGGCGAAGCGCAGCAGGGTATTGGGGGCGAATTGTTCGGCGGAAGCCTTGTAACCGAAGCGCATGCCTGACCTCCAATGCTCAGCGGTGGCAATACTTTGACCAATTGGTCAAAATTGTCCACCGGATTCGTGCGGGGAGCCGGAATGCGGTTGAGGTGAGGGCCGGCAACGGCTATCTGGTCATCCCGTAAGGCTGCCCGCAAACGAACAAGGCGCATATCGGCATGATTCCAGAGTTTCTCGTCACCCATTCGGGTGGCTTCCATGCCGACGAGCTGCTGTCCAGCGTTGTGCTGACACGGCTTTTTCCGCAAGCCCTGATCAAGCGCAGCCGCGCGCCGGAATGGATCACGCCGGGCATGGACCGCATCATCTACGATGTGGGTGGCCTCTACGATGCCGAAGCCCGGATTTTCGACCACCACCAGCGCGGCGCGCCGGTGCGCGACGATGGCCAGCCGTATAGCTCGTTCGGGTTGGTCTGGAAGCATTATGGCCGGCAATATCTGGCCGCTTCGAACGTTCCCCAGGCGCATATCGAGGCGGTGCACGCGTCCTTCGACACCAAATTCGTGCTGCCAGTCGATCTGATGGACAATGGCGCGCTGAGCCCGTCAGGCCCGCTGGCCGGGCTGATGCTGCCATCGCTGCTGGAAACGCTGAAACCGGACTTCGACGACACCGATCCGGATGCCGAAACCACGGCCTTCCACACTGCGCTGGCCATAGCCCGTAGCTTCGTCGAGGCCGGAATCGCGCGCAGCGCGGCCAAGCTGCGCGCCGAGACGATCGTGCATCAGGCCATCGTGGCGACCGGGCAGGGGCGCGTGCTGGAGTTGCCGATGGGCATGCCGTTCCGCCCCGCCATCGTCAGGGCTGGTGCCGATCACCTGCTGTTCGTGGTGCATCCGCGCGACAAGGACTGGTGCCTGACCACCATCCGCCGTTCGGATGAAGGGTTTGAGGCACGCGCCGATCTGCCGGCGGCCTGGGCCGGCCTGACCAATGGCGAGCTTGAGGCTGCGTCCGGTGTGACCGGCGCCAGCTTCTGCCACAACGGCCGTTTCGTCGCCGCCGCGAAAACCCGCGAAGCCGCACTCGCAATGGCCGAATTGGCGGTAGCCGAGGCCCTGGGCGACTGATACAGCGTTTCGGCGTCGTGCGATGGGGTGAAACGCTGTAGCAGGGCAATGCCCAGCCAAACTGGGGCTTCTGCACTCATTTTAGTTCCATAATATATATTATGCGAATTGCGGAATGACGATCGGGTAGCCGCTGTGGCCGGTCCCCCAAGCTGCTAAGCTGGGTGTCCGCACGATTCCAACTGACGAGATATCCATGCATCCATCGCGTGACATTGCCCGCCTGATCGAAATCATGGCGGCCCTGCGCAATCCCGTCGGGGGTTGTCCCTGGGATCTGGAGCAGGATTTCTCGACCATCCGGCACTATACGATCGAGGAAGCCTACGAAGTTGCCGACGCCATCGAGCGCCAGGATTTCCCCGACCTGCGCGAAGAGCTTGGCGATCTGCTGCTGCAGCCGATCTACCACGCGCAGATGGCCAGCGAGGCCGGCCATTTCGATATCGGCGACGTCATCTATGCCATTACCGACAAGCTGATCCGGCGGCATCCGCATGTGTTCGGCGATGCCGATGCCGGCAACTCGGCGGCATCCGAGCGGCGCTGGGAGGCCATCAAGGCACAGGAACGCGCTGCCAAGGCCGCGCGCAAGGGCGATACGGCGCCGTCCATCCTCGACGACGTTCCCAATGTGCTCCCTGCTCTGGCCCGCGCCGAGAAGCTGACTAAGCGCGCCGCCAAGGTCGGCTTCGACTGGCCGGACTTTGCCGCGGTCAAAGCGAAGGTCGACGAGGAACTCGCTGAAGTCGCCGAGGCTCGGGCATCGGGCGATGCGGATGCGGTGCGCGAGGAAATCGGCGACCTGCTGTTCGCCGTCGCCAATCTGGCGCGCCATGCCGGCGTCGATGCCGAAGCCGCCCTGCGCGACGCCAACTACAAGTTCACGCACCGCTTCCATCATGTCGAAGCCCGCTGCCGCGAGGATGGCATCGAGCCGAAATCGGCCGGCCTGGAGCGAATGGATGGCTACTGGAACGAGATCCGGGCTGCCGATAAGGGATAGTGCCAAGCCTCCACTCGACGCCATGGCAGTTTCAGGCGTCCGAGCTCTCGATCCGGCCATTGAACCGTTCGAGGAACGCCGTCTTGTGCCGCGGCTCGACCCGCACCACGAAACCCGACCCCTTTTCGGTCGGCTCGTCGCGCGACACGATTTCGGTATGCGAATGCAGCCAGCCGATGTCCGATCCCGCCGTATGCGGCACATGAACATGATAGGTCCGGCTCTTTTCGGCCAGCGCCTTTTCGATGGCCAGCTTGAGCGCGTCGAGCCCCTGCCCCGTCATCGCCGATGCCGGCACGACGGCGGCCACCTTGCCGGCCGGAACGATGCCCACCAATGCGTCTTCGCTGACCAGATCGACCTTGTTCCACACTTCGATGATCGGTGTCGTCTCGGGTAAAACCCCGAGATCGGCCAGCACCGACAGCACATCATGTGCCTGAGCCACGTGGTCTGGGTTGGCAATGTCGCGGGCATGCAGGATCACGTCTGCGTCGAGCACTTCCTCGAGCGTGGCGCGAAACGCCGCCACCAGGTCCGTCGGCAGGTCGGCGACAAAGCCCACCGTATCGCTGAGCATCACTTCACGGCCATGCGGCAAAGCCAGCTTGCGGACGGTCGTGTCGAGCGTCGCGAACAGCAGATCCCTGGCGAACACCCCTGCCCCGGTCAAGGCATTGAACAGGCTTGATTTCCCCGCATTGGTATAGCCGACCAGCGCCACGATGGGCGTGCCGTCGCGCTGCTGACGCTGCTGCGCACGGGTCTTCTTGACTTTTTCCAGTCGATCTTCCAGCAACACGATGCGGTCGGTGATCTGGCGACGATCGCTTTCGATCTGGGTTTCGCCGGGGCCACCCATGAAGCCGGTGCCGCCGCTGCCGCGCTGGCGCTCCAGGTGGGTCCAAGAGCGGACCAGGCGCCCCTTCTGGTAGTTGAGATGGGCGAGTTCGACCTGCAGCACGCCTTCGCGTGTCGCCGCGCGTTCGCCGAAGATTTCGAGGATCAGCGCCGTGCGGTCGAGCACCTTGGCCCCAGTCTCGGTTTCGAGGTTTCGCTGCTGGATGGCTGTAAGCGCCGCGTCGACCAGCAGCAGGTCGATCTTCTCGGCCTTTACCCGTGCCGCAAGGGCTTCGGTATGGCCGCCACCGATAAAGGTGGCCGGCTTGATCTCGCGAACCCTGAACACCTCGGAAAAGACGATGTCGAGGCGAATGGCTCCGGCCAGCCCCTCGAATTCGGCCTGGCGGGCCTCGATCGAATGGCGGGACAGTTGGTTGCGCACATCGGGCACGACCAGTCCGGCACGTGTCGGCTGCGCACGCTGGTCGATAAACGCCTGCGGGCCGCCTCTCTGGGCGGCCTCGTCGTCAAATTCGGTCATTGCGGCCTTCTGGAGCGTTTCCAGCAAAGTGGAAACGGTTTTGCGGTTCGGAAACGCGACCAAACAAAGCGCGTTTAGTCGCTGTCGTGGTTCTGCTCGGGATCGAACAACTGGATCGGCGCGCCCGGCATGATGGTCGAGATCGCGTGCTTGTAGACCAGTTGCGACTGCGCATCGCGGCGCAGCAGCAGGCAGAAATTGTCGAACCAGGTGATTACGCCCTGCAATTTCACGCCGTTTACCAGAAAGATCGTGACCGGTACTTTCTGCTTGCGAACGTGATTGAGGAAGGAATCCTGGAGATTTTGTTGTTTTTCGTTCGCCATAGAGGCCTCTTTTCGCGGCATTGCTTGTCGCTGTCGTCGTTGCAACTACCTGCCAGTCCGGCGTTGGAACTGCCGCCCAGTTCCCACCGGCATGAATTCAAACACTATGGCACAGATCATTTTTGATGCCTACCGCGCCAATTGCATGGCACGCCAGAATTTTCGGGGATTTTCAAAGTCCGAGTGACTTGATCTTGCGGTGCAGGGCGCTGCGTTCCATGCCGACAAACTCGGCGGTCTTGGAAATGTTGCCGCCAAAGCGCTCGATCTGGGCCAGCAGATACTGCCGTTCGAACACCTCGCGGGCGTCGCGCAGCGGCAGGCTCATCAGATGCGCCGAGGCGTCGGTGTCTCCCACCGTGGGCAGCACTTCGCCGATGTCGGATGGCAGCATGGCGGCGGTGATGACGCCATCCTCGGGCTGCTGGTCCTTCATCAGGATCAGCAGGCGCTCGATGGAGTTGCGCAACTGCCGGGCATTGCCCGGCCATTCCTGGGCCTGCAGCACGGCAATGGCATCGTCGCCAACCGTCATGCGCTGCAGATTGTGCATGCGGCAAACCTGCTCGATGAACACCGCGACCAGCGGCGGTACGTCCTCGCGCCGTTCCTTGAGCGGCGTCAGCGGCAGCGGCACGATGGACAGCCGGTGGAACAGGTCCGAGCGCAGTTCGCCCGCCTCGACCTGTGCCGCCACATTCTGCGAGCTCGACGAAATGATGCGCACATCGATCGGCACCGCCTGCGTGCCGCCGACTCGATTGAAGCGATTTTCCACCAGCGTTCGCAGCAAGGCCGCCTGCGTAGCCGCCGGCAGGGTCGTCACTTCGGAGAGGTAGAGCGTGCCGCCATGGGCCTTTTCCAGCGCCCCGACCTCGACCTTGAGAATGCCCGTTTTCTCTCGCGCCTCGCGACCGAACAGCACCACCGGCACTTCCTCGGGCGCATAGAGCGAAGCGTTGATTTCGACGAAGGGCGACTCTGCCCGCGGGCTGCGCTGGTGGATCATCCGGGCGACGAGGCCCTTCCCCGCCCCGGACGGGCCGGAAATGAAGATGCGCGAATTGGTCGGCGCCGACTTCTCGATAATGCCGCGCACCTGCTGCAGCGAAGGCGAGGTGCCGACCATGTCGGCGCTCTTGGTAGCCGAGCGTTCCTTGAGTTCGGCCACTTCGTTGCGCAGGCGCGTCGCCTCCATCGCCCGTTGGGTGATGTGCAGCAGCCGGTCGATCTTGAACGGCTTCTCGATATAGTCGTAGGCGCCACGGCGGATGGCCGAAACGGCAGTTTCCACATTGCCGTGGCCCGAAATCATCACCACCGGCATGTCCGGATGCTGGCTCTGGAACACGTCGAGCAGTTGCAGTCCGTCGAGCCGCGAACCCTGCATCCAGATATCGAGGAAGACCAGGCTCGGCCGACGCCGCGCGATTTCGTTGAGGCCGCTATCGGCATCATGGGCCTGCCGGGTTTCGAAACCCTCGTCCTCGAGGATGCCCGCGATCAGGTCGCGGATGTCGTCTTCGTCGTCAATGATGAGAATATCGAGTGCCATTACTTATGAACTACCGCTGAAATAAGCGGTTCCTCCTGTTGGGCGGATGCGGGTTCCGAGTGGCTCGAACCGTCCGCCGCTGAAGACTTGGTGGGGGATTGCAAGGGGAGCGTGAAGGTCACGCAGGCGCCGACGCGACCGGTGGGGTCGGGCTCGGCGTCGATCAGTTCGACGATGCCGCCATGTTGCTCGATGATCTTGGCGACGATGGCGAGGCCCAGGCCGGTGCCCTTTTCCCGCGTCGTCATATAGGGCTCCAGCAGGCGCTGGCGGTTGTCCTTCGGCCAGCCCTTGCCATTGTCCGACACGGCAACGCGGGCATGGTTGCCCTCGAGCTGCGCCTCGACGGTTATGGTTGGTCTCCACTCGGAAGACATATCGATGGATTCAAAGGCTTCCACCGCGTTCTTGATCAGGTTGGTAAGCGACTGCGCGATCAGCCGGCTATCGAACCAGGCGTGGATGGCCGCTTCGGGCAGGATCGTGTTGATGGTGATTTCGGGCAGCCGCACGCTTTCGAGGAACACGGCCTGCCGCACCGTGTCGCTGAGGTCGGCGACCTCGGGCGCCGCCTCGGGCATGCGGGCGAAGGCGGAAAATTCGTCCACCATGCGCCCGATGTCGCCCACCTGGCGGACAATGGTATTGATGCATTTGTCGAACACGTCGCGATCGTCCTCCAGCCTTGTGCCATAGCGACGGCGCAGCCGTTCGGCCGAAAGCTGGATGGGGGTCAGCGGGTTCTTTATCTCGTGGGCGATGCGGCGCGCCACGTCGGCCCAGGCGCTGGTGCGCTGGGCGGATTCGAGGTCGGTGATATCGTCGAAGGTCAGCACGTAGCCCTTGGATTCGGTGATCGAGCCTTCGCGGGTCAGTTGCACCTGATAAGTGCGCCGATCGGTTTCGTTGCCGAGCTGGATTTGGTCGCGCACCTGGCCGCGCCGGGCCGAGCGGGTGCGTTCCAGCGTCGGTGCCAGCAGCGGCATCACCTCCTCTATGGGTTCACCCATCAGGTCGATTTCGTCGCGGTCGAGCATTTCGCAGGCGCGGGCATTGACCAGCGTCACCGCGCCGAACGGGTCGAGCCCGATAATGCCGGCCGACACGCCTTCCACCACCGCCTCGGTGAATTGTCGCCGCTTTTCGTTCATCTCGCTGGCCGTCAGCAACGCCTCGCGCTGGCTCTTGAGCTGTTCGGTCATGCGGTTGAAGCCATTGCTGAGGTCGCGCAGGTCGCCCCTGCCCTCCTGCACCGGCACCTGCACGTCGAGGTCGCCATTGCTGACGCGGTTGGAGGCGATCATCAGGTTGCGGATCGGGTCGACGAAGCGGTTGGCCAGCGCAATGCCGATCCACAGGGCGGCCAGCAGCAGCACCACGGCCAGGCCCACATACATGATGGTGAAGGTGATCTGGAACACCAGCCGGTTGGACGCATATTCGCGGTATTCGGTGACGTTCTCGTCGGTGAGCTGCATATATTCGAGCACCTCGGCCTCCACCGGGCGAGCTACGAACAGATACGTATCGTCGTAGCCGCGTAGCTTGATGACCGAGCCCACGAGGTTGATCCGCCCCGGAGCAATGGCCGCCGGTATGCCTTCCACCAGCCCTTCGGTGATGCCCTCGGGCAATTGCGGATAGGCGCCCTGCACCGCGATCTGCGCCCGCATCAGCGTCTCGCCCTGCGCATTGACCAGCGACGTGAACGGCAGCGACCGTGTCACGGCCAAAGCCGTCAGGATGCGCTGGAAGCGATCCCCGTCCTCATCGAAGGTCGCGTGTGCCTGTTCCAGTTCCTCTGCCACCCAGATGACGTCGTCGCGCAGCACCTGCGCATGTTCGAGCAAATAGGATCGCGCAACCAGCCGGGAGCTTTCCACCATGGCCCTGGTACGCTCGGAGAACCATTGGTCCAACCCCTGATTGAGGGCGATGGTCGCCACCACGGCCACGATGAACGCGGGAATGGCGGCGACCAGCGCGAACATGGTCACCATGCGGATCTGCAGGCCGGCGCCGGCCTGCCGCTGCATGCGGGCCTGGAACAGCAGCACCGCCTCGGTCACCACCAGCGCGATGACCAGCAGCACGAGGACGCCGGTGACGATCCAGATCACCGTCCAGACCGTGGTGGATGGCTCGATATTGGTCGTTCCCGATAGAATCAGGAACGAGATCGAGGACATCAGCACCGAGGCGAAAACCACGACGAAGCCCAGGATGCGCAGGGATCGGTTGTTGCGTGCCGATGCAAATGGCGACCTGGCCGGCTTGGCCATGTCGCCGGCGACACCCTGCGGGGCCCCCTCATTTGTCGCCGCTACATCACTCATAAATGCCCGAAAGCACTCCATCTCCGCCGCAGGAAGGCAGAGTCTGACCCAATTCGGCCGACCCTTCAAGATAATTGTTGCTAAAATGTGACACTGACGACCGGCGCGCCTACTGCGCGTCAAATCGCTCCAGTGGAGCGATTTGAGGTCGTCAGGCCCGAAGCGCTACGCGCGCAGGGCCCGGACACGCCAAGAATCCAATCCAGTCGGCCGCCCGTTCCTGTGGAGCGTTTTCCGCGATTGAGGTCCGAAGAGCTAAGCTCGCAGGGCCCGACGTGCCGCAAACGCGGCTCCTCTTCTCCAAGGAACCTAGCCGTTTCGCCGGCTGTGCTTGACGATCTCGATGCTGTGCGTGCGGATTTTCTTGCGCAGCGTATTGCGGTTGAGCCCGAGCAGGTCCGCCGCCTTGATCTGATTGCCGCCGCAGGCATTGAGCGCCATGGCGATCAGCGGCGCTTCCACCCGGTCGATGACCCGTTGATAAAGCCCCGCCGGCGGCAGGTTGGGCTCATATTCGCGCAGCAACTGCCCGACATGGGTTTCCACCGCGACCGATACATCCATCGGGCCGGCCGCCCCCTGCGCTGCCGGGCGTTCGGCAATGTTGAGTTCGTTCTGCACGATCTCGGCCGAGATCGATTCGTCGGCATAGAGGGCCGACAGGCGCCGCACCAGGTTTTCCAGTTCGCGGACATTGCCGGGCCAGGAATAGTTCTGCATCAGCTTGATGGCTTCGGGCGAGATCGACTTGATCGGGTCGCCCTCGCGTTGCGCCGCATTGAGGAAATGCACGGCCAGGTCGCCCACGTCGTCGACGCGCTCGCGCAAAGGTGGCAAGCGGATCGGAACCACGTTGAGGCGATAGTAGAGATCCTCGCGGAACAGGCCCTGGCGGATCATCTGGCTCAGGTCGCGATGCGTGGCAGCGACGATGCGCACATTGGTCTTGATCGAGGAGCGGCCGCCGACCATCGTGTACTCGCCCTCCTGCAGCACACGCAGGAGGCGCGTCTGGGCATCCATCGGCATGTCGCCGATTTCGTCGAGGAACAGCGTGCCGCCCTCGGCCTGCTCGAAGCGGCCCGACGAGCGCGTATTGGCGCCGGTGAAAGCGCCCTTCTCGTGGCCGAACAGTTCGGCCTCGATCAGGTCGCGCGGGATGGCGGCCATGTTGATGGCCACGAACGGCCCGTTGCGGCGCTTGCCGAAGTCGTGCAGCGCCCGCGCCACCAGTTCCTTGCCAGTGCCGCTTTCGCCGGTGATCATCACCGTGAGATCCGTCTGCATCAGCCGCGCCAAGGCGCGGTAGATGTCCTGCATGGCGGTGGAGCGGCCCACCAACGGCATGGTTTCGCCGGGTTCCTCGGCGCGGCGGTCCGCCGTGGTCGGCTTCTTGGCATCGGCCAACGCCCGCGCCACCACCGACAGCACCTCGGTAATGTCAAACGGCTTGGGCAGATATTCATAGGCGCCCACTTCCGAAGCGCGGATAGCGGTCATGAAGGTGTTCTGCGCACTCATCACGATCATCGGCAGGTCGGGCCGCAGCTTCTTGATCTTGGGCATCACCTCGAAGGCATTGCCGTCAGGCATGGCGACGTCGGTGATGAGGATGTCACCCTCACCCCGGCTGACCCAGTTCCACATGGTGGAAATATTGCCCGTGGGGCGAACCTCATAGCCGGCTCGGGTCAGCGCCTGGTTGAGCACCATGCGGATGGCTGCGTCGTCATCGGCGAGCAGGACGACATGGCTCATTGCGCCGCTTCCTCTTTGGTGATGGCCTGGAATGCCCCGCTGGCAACGGGAAGGAGAATCCTGAACCTGGTGCGGCCCGGCCGGCTGTCGCAATCGATGACGCCGCCATGGTCGCCGACGATCTTGGCCACCAGCGCCAGCCCGAGGCCGGAGCCGTTGGTCTTGGTGGTGACGAAGGGATCGAACAGGAAGGGCAGAATATCGGGCGGCACGCCAGGACCGTTATCCTCGATGACGATTTCGAGCGGCAGGGAAATGCGCTCGGAAACGCCGGTCACCGCGATGCGGATGCCGGGACGGAAGGCGGTGGAGAACTTAATCTCCGGTTTCTGTGTTCGCTCAATGGCTTCTGAGGCATTCTTCACTAGATTGAGGAATACCTGGATCAACTGGTCCCGGTTGCCGAAAACCGGCGGCAAGGATGGATCGTACTCTTCGGAGAAGGCGATGCCGCGTGCCACGCCATTGCGCGCCAGCAGCTTCACTCGATCCAGCACGACATGGATATTAATCGGCTCGCGCTCCATCGGGCGCTCGTCGCCGAAGACTTCCACCCGGTCGATCAGATGCACGATGCGGTCGGTTTCCTCGCGGATCAGCCGCGCCAGCGGGATTTCGTCGCTGCTGACCGTCTGTTCCAGCAATTGCGCCGCGCCGCGAATGCCTGAAAGCGGGTTCTTGATCTCATGCGCCAGCATCGAGGCGAGGCCGGTCACCGAGCGCGCCGCGCCGCGCGACACCATCTGGCGGTCGATCTTGTCGGCCATGGTGCGCTCCTGGATCAGCAGCGCCACTCGGCCGTCGCTGTCCGATAGCGGGCTGGCAAACACATCGGCGATACGCTCGTCGCCAAAGCGCGACGAGCCGATACGCACGCGATATTCGGTCATCGGTGCCCGCCGTGCCGCCACCGTTTCCACCAGCCCGATAATGGGCGAGCCGAAGGCGATGAGGTCATCCAGCCGCTGCCGCGTCAGCACGCTCAGCGAAGCCCCGAAAAACGCCTCGGCGGCATAGTTGACGAAAGTGATCTCGCGATCCTCACCACAGACGATGATCGGCTGCGGCAGCGCCTGCAGCACGGCGGTCGATGGAACGGGGCCGGCAGCAGGCGCCGGAGCCTCGATGGCGCTCATGCGGCAACCCTCTGCTCACTGGAAAAGATGGCAGCGATCTGCCGCAGCACATCGGCCGGCACATCATTGTTGAGAAAGGCATTGCGGGCCGGCTTGTCGAGCACGACGCCCGCTGCCTCGGTGTACCAGTCGAGATGCTTGCGCGCCGCCCGCAGGCCAACCGCTATGCCATACTCGACCAGCATGTCCTCGTAATGCTCGGCCACCAGCGCGACCAGTTCATCGCCCTGCGGTGCCGCAGGGCCCGCCTGCCCCGCCAGCCCTGCCCCGATCTGCGCCACAGCCCATGGCCGCCCCTGCGCGCCACGACCGAGCATCACGGCCGCAGCCCCGGACTGTTGCAGCGCCTCGCGCGCCGATGCCAGGTCGACAATATCGCCATTGACCACGACGGGCACGTCCACGGCTTCCGCGACGGCCCGCACCAGTTCCCAGCGCGCAGAACCCTTGTAGAATTGCTGCCGCGTGCGGCCATGTACCGTGATCATCTGCACGCCGGCATCGACGGCCCGCCGCGCCATCTCAGGCGCGTTGAGACTGTCATCGTCCCAGCCCAGCCGCATCTTGACCGTTACCGGCAGCGGCGTCGCGCTCACCACGGCATCGATCAGCGTCATGGCATGGTCCGGCACGCGCATCAGTGCCGAGCCGGCATAGCCGTTGGTCACCCGCTTGGAGGGGCAGCCGAAATTGATGTCGATGATGTCGGCGCCCGCATCCTGGGCGATTTTCGCCCCGCGCGTCATCCATTCGGCCTCGCAGCCGGCCAGTTGTACCATATGCGGCAGGCTGCCGGGCTTGCCCAGCTTGCGCGCCATGTCCTGGTTGCCCACGGCTAGCGCATTGCTGGCAATCATCTCCGACACCACCATGCCGGCGCCGAAGCGCTCGGCGAGCTTGCGGAACGGGCGATCGGTAATTCCGGCCATCGGCGCCAGAAAAGCATTGTTGCGAACCGTATGGTTCCCGATGCTCAACTTGCAGGCAACCTCAGACACGAACTGCCCCAGAAATGGTCATTTTAAAAAGAATGCCTGCACAATAATCAAAATGACCGGCAGCGCAACACCTTATATGGCGCCTGCGGCGGTGCGGCAGCCCTGCACTTGCCGCATGCCATGACGGGCGCTAGACCATTGATATGTGACGGTTTCAAGTCCAGGTTGCCCGGTTTTCAATGCGTCAGAAGTCAATAGCCGTCATCGTTGTCGCCGCCGGCAAAGGTGAACGCGCCAGCGCCGATGGTTCCGCCGACCCCAAGCAGTATCGCCGGGTCGCCGGCTCCCCCATATTGGCGCGCACGGTCCGCGTCTTTCTCGATCTGCCCTACGTCACCAGCGTCCTCGCCGTAGTCCATGCCGATCACGCCGACCGCTACGCCGCGCTGGACCTGGCCGACACCCGGTTGCTGCCGCCGGTAGTTGGCGGCGCCTCGCGGCAGGCATCGGTGCTGGAAGGGCTCAAGGCCCTGGCGCCGCATCGGCCTGACCTGGTGCTCATCCAGGATGCCGCTCGGCCTTTTGCGACGCGGCAGGTGGTCCGTGATGTCTTGGCAGCACTCGATCAATATGAGGGTGCCTTGCCCGTCTTGCCGGTCACGGACACCATCAAGCGCTCGCTCGACGGAAGGCAGGTCGCCACCACCGAGGATCGAGGTCAGCTTTTCGCGGCACAGACCCCGCAGGGCTTCCGCTTCGACCAGATATTTTCCGCCCATATGCGCGCCTCGACCATCCGCCGCCAGTTCACCGACGATGCCGAAATCGCCGAATGGGCGGGCCTGCGCGTCGCCATGGTCATGGGCGACCGCGACAATATCAAGATTACTCATCCCGAAGACTTCGCCCAGGCGGAGCGCATCCTGTCTGGAGAAACCATCGTGGAAACCCGCATCGGCTCAGGCTTTGATTTCCATCAGTTCGAGCCTGGCGATGCCGTGTGGCTGGGCGGGGTGCGCATTCCGCATCACGCCAGGCTCAAGGGCCATTCCGACGCCGACGTGGCGCTGCATGCCTTGACTGACGCCATTCTCGGCGCCATCGGCGAAGGCGATATCGGTGTGCATTTCCCGCCCTCCGATATGCAGTGGCGCGGCGCTGCCTCCACCATCTTCCTCAAGCATGCCGGGGACCTCGTGGCCAAAGCCGGCGGTCGTATCGTCAATCTCGACGTGACAATCGTTTGTGAAGCGCCGAAGATCGCCAGTCATGTTCCGGCGATGCAGCGTGTCATCGGCGAAACACTGGGCATCGCGCCGACACGGATCGCCGTCAAGGCGACGACAAGCGAGAAGCTCGGATTCATCGGGCGGGAGGAAGGCATGGTGGCCATGGCCAGTGCAAGCGTAGAAATGCCGAGGGTCGATTGATGGCAGTTAAAAAGCCGGACGCCACCTTCGATCCAGGCAAGCGGATCATCGATCTGCTCACCGAGAAGAAGCAGACCATTGTCACTGCCGAAAGCTGCACCGGCGGCATGGTCGCCTCGGCGCTGACCGATATTCCGGGCGCTTCCGCCGCCCTCTATGGCGGCTATGTCACCTATGCCAATACCGCCAAGTCGCGCATGATCCATGTGCAGGCGCGGCTGATCCGCGACTATGGCGCGGTCAGCAACCAGGTGGCCCGCGCCATGGCCGACGGCGCCCGCAATACCGCGCGCGCCGACTATGCCGTCTCGGTCACCGGCATTGCCGGCCCGGATGGCGGCAGCGAAAAAAAGCCGGTCGGGTTGGTTTACGTGGCGGTGTCGTCGGAGCTGGCCACCGTTGTCATCGAACACCGCTTCGGCGACCTGGGCCGCGACGGCATCCGCAAGGCCAGCGTCCAGGCCGCACTGGACCTGGTGCTGCAGGTGCTGACCAGCGACAAGGACTAATCCGCCTCAGGCACCGACCAGCACGAACACGTTGCCATCAGGCGCTTCCATCACCGCGACATGGCCGGACTCCGTGGCAAACGGCTCCCGTATCCAGGTCACGCCCGCATAGCCCCGGAGTTCGGCAAAGGTCGCCCTTACGTCGTCGACCGCCAGTTCGACTTCGGGGAAATCGATATCCGCATTGTCGCTCAGCACCAGCTCGGAACTGGCCACATCGGGAAATTTCAGGCCGATCAGCGTCCAGATGCCGCCGTCAGGTCGCGGCCGCTCGATGATCCAGCCGCGCGTCAGTCCCAATGACAGGTAAAAGGCTTCCGACGCGGCAATATCCTTCGTCGGCATGCAGACACATTCGATTTTGCGGATCATGGATCACCCCGATTGAGTCCCCGAACAAATCGGGAACATCAGTCACCATAGCGGCGATCGGCCTCGTCTGCAAATGCCTGCATGATTTCGTCCTGCTTCGCCGCGAAAGCCGGCTCGGCCACCGCGGCGATGAAGGGATTGGAAATCTTGAAGTCGATCTCGAACCGAACCCGCGTTCCCATGCCCTCGGGCTCGAAGCTCCAGACGCTGTCGAGATAGGCGAAGGGGCCATCCACCGCCTTGGCCGTGATGGTCAGCGCCTGATGGTCCAGCGTCACCCGGCTGGTATAGGCCTGCGTGATCGGCCCGAAGAACAGCGTCATCTTCGCCAGCCGCACGTCCGCTTCCCCGGAAGCGGGATCCTTGCGAATGTCCATCGCCTTGCAGTTGGGAATGAAGCGCGGATAGTCGTTCAGGTCGGCGACGATCTCGAACATGCGCTGGGGCAGGTGCGGCACATGCCGCTCGAAAAAACGCTTCATCAATGCCCCAGCCGTGCCATCCGCGCCGCCTTCAGCCGTGCAAAGTCCTCGCCGGCATGATGCGACGAGCGGGTCAGCGGGCTGGACGACACCAGCCCGAAGCCTTTGGCCGCGGCCACCGTGGCGTAGGACTTGAACTCGTCCGGCGTGACGAAGCGGATCAGCGGCGTGTGCTTCTTGGTCGGCTGCAGATACTGCCCGATGGTCAGGAAATCCACATCGGCCGATCGCAGGTCATCCATGAGCTGCAGCACTTCGTTCCGCTCCTCGCCCAGCCCCACCATGATGCCCGACTTGGTGAACATGGTCGGGTCGAGTTCCTTGACCTTCTGCAGCAGGCGGATCGAGTGGAAATAGCGCGCGCCCGGCCGCACCTTCAAATATTTCGACGGCACCGTTTCCAGATTGTGGTTGAACACGTCGGGCTTGGCCGCCACCACGATTTCCAGCGCGCCTTCCTTGCGCAGGAAGTCCGGCGTCAGGATTTCGATCGTGGTCCGGGGATTACGGGCGCGGATCGCCAGGATCACGTCGGCGAAATGCTGCGCTCCACCATCGGCCAGGTCGTCGCGGTCCACCGAGGTAATGACCACATGCTCCAGCCCGAGCTTTTCCACTGCCTTGGCGACATTCTCGGGCTCATTGGGATCGAGCGGCCCCGGCAGGCCGGTGCGCACATTGCAGAAGGCGCAGGCGCGGGTGCAGATCTCGCCCATGATCATCATGGTCGCGTGCTTCTTGGACCAGCATTCCCCGATATTGGGGCAGCCGGCTTCCTCGCAGACCGTCACGAGATTGTTCTCGCGCACTATTCTCTGGGTTTCCTTGTAGACCGGGGAGCCCGGCGCCTTGACGCGAATCCAGTCGGGCTTGCGCAGCACCACGCTGTCGGGCCGGTTGGCCTTTTCCGGGTGGCGGGGTTTCAGCGCCGAATTGTCGATCAGAGTGACCATGAGGTCTCCGCTTCTAGGCGATCAGTCTTGCGATGATCACCACGATGATGGCGCCAACCGTCGAGGTCACGATCTGGCGCACCAGATCGTTGCGGATGCCCAGATCGATCCGCAGCGCCGTGAACAGATACCCTCCCACAAACGAACCGATCACCCCGCTGATAAGGTAAGTGATCAGCCCGCCGCCTCCGACGATAAGGCTGGCGAGAAAGCCCGCCACAATGCCGATGCCGAGAAACACCAGGATTGCGCGATTGTTGTTGCCACCCATGGTGAAGCCTCCGCCCGCACTTTGCCGTTCCGGTAATGCCATTCTTCGTGCCCTCTCAAACGCTCGACGGGATATTGCGTCTCCCAGAGCGCCCTTCAAGCCCCAGCTCTTATCGCGCGATCACCCTGGCGACAGCAATCACCACGATTGCCCCGATGGTGGCCGTGATAACCTGGCTGACCAGCGCATTGCCGATGGGCAGCGAGATATTGGCCGCCGACAACAGCCAGCCACCCACGAATGCGCCGATAACGCCGACGATCAGATTGCGCAGCAGCCCGCCGCCACCCAGCACCAGCCCGGCCAGCCACCCGGCAACCAGTCCAATCCCCAGAAAGATCAGCAGTTCAGTCGTTCCGACACTCATTGCAACACCTCCGCGATTTCGACCCATTCGCCATGGCGCGAGGCCGACAGAATCGTTGCCTGCACCAGCGCCAGCGAATGCAGGTTATCCTCACCCGAGCTGAAACGGGCCGGAATCGCACCGGTCTCGATCACCTTGGCGATCGAAGCCAGCGTGCCGGTCCGGTCAGCAAACTCGATCCCTTCGAGCGGAAAGGCCACCGCCTCCCCGTCGCGCTCGCGCAGGCTGAGCTTGTCCGGCCCGGCCTTGCCCATGAAATGGTCGCGCGAGCTCCAGATGATCTCGCCTTCCGAGCAATCCATGGTCCATTCGCCCGACCACGGCGTCACCGGGCCGGAACTCATCCAGCTGCCGCGATAGGAGACGATCGTGCCCTTCTCGAATTCCAGCGTCGCCACCCCGATCGGGTGGTGCCCGAACGGGCTGGCCGCCGGATTCCAGGTGCGGCACGACACCCGCTTGGGATTGTCGTTCAGCACCATGCGCATCAGGTCGAAATGGTGGATCGACATGTCGGCCAGCAGCGGATCGGGCATGTCCCAATACCGATAGCCCTGGCTCGGCGCATGGCGGCGGAAGTCGATGGAGACCAGGTTCACCGGCCCGAATTTCTGCGCCCCGATCAGCTCGGCCGCCGCGATGGGCGCCGGCTGGAAGCGATAGTTCTGGCTGACCATCAGCACGCGGTCGTTGGCCTTGGCCAGGTCCACCAGTTCCTTGGCCTGCGCTATGGTCGAGGCAAAGGGCTTTTCCACGATGACGTTGAAGCCCAGTTCCAGGCAGCGCTTGACCACCGGATAGTGCGCTTCTGTGCGCAGCGTGCAGATGGCAAGGTCCGCCTCGACGCCCTGCGCAGCCTCTTCCAGACTCAAAAAGCAGCGCTTCTCCTCGATGCCGAGTTCATCCTGCACCCGCTTGATGGCCTCGGGACTGCTGTCCACATAGCCCACCATGTGGATGTTGGGAACTTTGGGGATAACTTCCTTGGTCCAGCTGAATCCCCAGTGTCCGAGTCCGACTTGGATCGCCTTGACCATGTGGATAACTCCTTTTCTTGTTCCCCTCCCCCTTTAGGGAGGGGGTAGGGGTGGGGTGTCGCGCTCTCCGCAAGCTCGGTGTTTGCGAAACCTCCGACACCCCCACCCTAGCCCTCCCCTCAAAGGGGGGGGACCGCTCCGCGCCTGCGGAGCAAACCCCAATCAGATATTCAGCGCCCGCCCATAAGCATCCAGCACGCTTTCCTTCATCGTCTCGCTCAGCGTCGGATGCGGGAAAATGGTGTGGATCAGCTCTTCCTCGGTGGTTTCGAGGTTCATGGCGATGACGAAGCCCTGGATCAGTTCGGTGACTTCGGCGCCCACCATGTGCGCCCCCAGCAGCTCCCCGGTCTTTGCATCGAAGATGGTCTTGACCAGTCCATCCGGCTCGCCCAGCGCGATCGCCTTGCCGTTGCCGACAAACGGGAACCGCCCGACCTTGATCTCGCGCCCGGCTTCCTTGGCCTTGGCTTCGGTCAGGCCGACGCTGGCCACCTGCGGTTCGCAATAGGTGCAGCCGGGCACCTTGGTCTTGTCGAGCCCATGCACCTTCATGCCCGCGATCTTCTCGACGGTGATGACGGCCTCATGCTCGGCCTTGTGCGCCAGCATCGGGGGGCCGGCGACGTCGCCGATGGCCCAGATGCCGTCCACGCTGGTCTTGCCGTAGCCATCGATGACGATAGCCCCGCGCTCGGTTTTCACCCCGACCGTTTCCAGCCCTAGATTTTCGATATTGCACTGCACGCCGACCGCCGAGATCAGTTTCTCGCCGGAGATCTGCTGCTTGCTCCCGTCTTTCAGCAGGACATGCGCAAGAATTCCGGAGGCATTCTTGTCGACTTTCTCGACCTTGGCGTCCGTCAATATCTTGATGCCACGCTTCTCCAGCCGCTTGCGCGCCAGCCCGGCAATCTCGGCATCTTCCACCGGCATGATCTGCGGCAGCAGTTCGATGATGGTCACCTCGGCGCCCATCGAGCGGTAGAACGAGGCAAACTCCACCCCGATGGCGCCCGACCCCATCACCACCAGCGATTTGGGCATGGCAGCCGGTTTCATCGCCTCGAAATAGGTCCAGATCTTGTCGCCATCCGGCTCGATGCCCGGCAGTACGCGCGGCCGCGCGCCGGTGGCGATGATAATGTTCTTGGCCTTGTAGGTCCCCTCGCCCAGCGCATTCTTCGGAGGTGGCACCTGCGGCTGCTGAATGGCCTTCTTGGTCGGCGCGACCTTGACCTCACCCGGCTTTGATATGACCGCCTCGCCCCAGATGATGTCGACCTTGTTCTTCTTCATGAGGAACTGGACGCCATTGTTCATCTGCGCGGCAATGGCGCGCGAGCGCTTCACCACCCCGTCGATATCCACGCTGAACTTCTCAACGGTCAGGCCATAGTCCTTGGCATGGCCCATATGGCCGTAGATTTCGGCCGAGCGGAGCAGTGCCTTGGTCGGAATGCAGCCCCAGTTGGAGCAGATGCCCGCCATATGCTCGCGCTCGATAATGCCCACCTTCATGCCAAGCTGCGCACCCCTGATAGCCGCAACATAGCCGCCGGGGCCGGCGCCGATGACGAGAAGATCATATTGGTCAGCCATTTGGGCCTCCAGAAAGTCGATTGGCTCTCAGAGCGAGAGCATGGATTTGACGACCGGCACGAGCCCCTCGCCGATCGCGCGTGTATTGGCCGCGTCGAGATGGATGCCGTCGCGCGGGTCAGGTTGCGCGACCGTCGAGGCATCGAAGAAGCCGGTATTCCATTCCTGCGCCCGGCGCGCATAGTGCTGCGCCAGTTCGCCCGCCTGTAGCAAAGCGTGATCCAGACCGCCAAAATGCCCCATCATGTCCGAATTTTCGGTGGCACAGACCAGCGGCGGCGCCACCAGCAGGACTTCCGGCACCGGCTCGTTGAGCATGGTGAAATGCCCGCGCACGATCTGCACCAGCCGGCGCATGCCATAGGACGCGGTCAGCGCATTGCCGTTGACGGCAGGCTTGAGGTCATTGGTGCCCAGCATGATGATAACCAGGTCGAGCGGCGCGTGGCTGGCCAGCAGCGTCGGCAGGATGCGGGCGCCGTTGCGGTCGGCATCGGCGGTCCAGTCGTCGAAGGCAGTCGTGCGACCGCCCAGCCCCTCGGCAATCACCCGCACCTTGCCGCCCAGCCCCTGCTCGAGCACAGTCGGCCAGCGGTCCTCATAGGCATGCCGCGGCCCGCCGGGCTGCGGATTGGAACCAAAGGTCAGGCTGTCGCCATAGGCCAGGATGGTTTTCATGGCGCGATGACTCCTAAGCCAGCATCATGACCGGGTTTTCGATGAGGCCCTTGAACACGCCGAGCACTTCCGCACCCAATGCACCATCGACGGCGCGGTGATCGCAGCTGAGCGTGCAGCTCATGAACTGGCCGATCTTGATCTCGCCCTTGTCGGCATAGACGCGTTCTTCGCCCACGCCCACCGCCAGGATCGTGCCATGCGGCGGGTTGATGACGGCGCCGAATTCCTTGATGCCGAACATGCCCAGGTTGGACACCGACGAGGCCCCGCCCTGATATTCGTGCGGCGCCAGCTTCTTGCCGCGCGCCCGCGTTGCCAGGTCCTTCACCTCTTCGGAGATTTCCCGCAGCGTCTTGGTATCGCAGCTCTTGACCACCGGGGTAAACAGCCCGCCGGGCACCGCCACGGCAACCGCCACGTCCGAACGCTTGTGATAGAGGATGGAGTCGACCGCCCAGGTCGCATTGGCCAGCGGCACGCGCTGCAACGCCACCGCCCAGGCTTTCATCACGAAATCATTGACCGAAAGCTTGTAGCCCGGCTTACCGTCCTTGCCCTTGGGAGCCTGAGCATTGATCTGCTCGCGCGCCGCCAGCAGCGCATCGATCTTGCAGTCCACCGTCAGGTAGAAATGCGGCACCGTCTGCTTGCTCTCGGTCAGCCGCGCCGCGACAACCTTGCGCATGCCATCATTCGGCACCAGCTCGTAGCTGCCCTCGGAATAGAGCGCCAGCACCTGCGCCTTGGTCATGCCGCTGGCCGGAGCAGCGGGCGCAGCGGCCGGGGCAGACGCCGCCGCCTTGAGCGGGGTCTTGCCCGACTTGGCCGCTTCCACGTCCGACTTCACCACGCGCCCCTTGGGGCCCGAACCGGAAATGGCCGAAACATCGATCCCGGCCTCCTTCGCCAGGCGTCGGGCCAATGGCGAAGCGAACACCTTGCCGCCTTCGGATTTGGAAGGTGCGCTGGCGCCTGCATTGCTGTTGGCAACTTTGGACTGAGCCGCTGCCATGTCCTGGGTGAACCGCTGTTCGAAATTGGCGCGATCGATGCTTGGATTCGCCTGCGTGGCAGTATTCTCGCGCGTTGTCGCGCCGGCATCGGCCTTGGGCGGTTCCGCCTTTGCAGCGGGTGCCGGAGCGGCCTTGGGCGCCGCCACTGCATCGGCGCTTTCGCCTTCCTGCAGCAGCACGGCGATGACGGCATTGACCTTCACATTGTCAGTGCCCTCGGCGACCATGATCTTGCCGATCTTGCCCTCGTCCACGGCCTCGACTTCCATCGTGGCCTTGTCGGTCTCGATCTCGGCAATCACGTCACCGGAGGAGACACTGTCGCCTTCCTTGACATGCCATTTGGCAAGCTTGCCCTCTTCCATCGTCGGAGAGAGCGCCGGCATGGTGATATCGATTGGCATCCCGGTTCTCCTTACGAGCGGTAGGTCACGGCGTTGACCGCCGCGATCACTTCATCGACGTTCGGCAGCGCCAGCTTTTCAAGGTTGGCGGCATAGGGCATGGGCACGTCCTTGCCGGTGACGCGCATGACAGGAGCATCGAGATAGTCGAAGGCCTGTTCCATGACGCGAGCCGAGATTTCGGCGCCGATACCGCCCTGCGGCCAGCCCTCTTCCACCGTTACCAGCCGCCCGGTCTTCTTGACCGATTCGATCACCGTGTCGCTGTCGAGCGGCCGCAGGGTGCGCAGGTCGATCAGTTCCACATCGACCCCGGCCGCCACCAGCTTCTCGGTGGCCTGCGTCGCATAGCGCATGCCCATCGAGAAGGAGACGATAGTGACGTCCGCCCCCTTGCGGGCAATGCGGGCCTTGCCGATCGGCAGCAGGAAGTCGTCGACCTTGGGCACCAGGCCCGTCGAGCCGTAGAGAATTTCGTTTTCGAGGAACACCACCGGGTTCGGCGAGCGGATGGCCGCTTTCAGCAGTCCCTTGGCGTCGGCCGCGCTATAGGGCGCGATGACCGTCAGGCCCGGCACATGGCTGTACCAGGCCGAATAGTCCTGGCTGTGCTGGGCGCCGACGCGGGCGGCCGCGCCGTTGGGGCCACGGAACACCATCGGCGCCTTCACCTGCCCGCCCGACATATAAAGCTGCTTGGCGGCCGAATTGATGATCTGGTCGATGGCCTGCATGGCAAAGTTCCAGGTCATGAATTCGACGATCGGCTTGAGCCCCGCAAAGGCCGCGCCCACTGCGAGGCCGGCAAAGCCATGCTCGGTGATCGGCGTATCGATAATGCGTTCGGGCCCGAATTCCTGCAGCAGGTTCTGGGTGATCTTGTAGGCGCCCTGGTATTCGGCCACCTCCTCGCCCATGACGAACACATCCTTGTCGCGGCGCAATTCCTCGGCCATGGCCTCGTTCAGCGCCTGGCGAACCGTCATTTCGACCATTTCCACGCCTTCGGGCAGGTCCGGGTCGCTTTGGGCCTCGAACTTCGGTGCGGCGGGCACGGCAGCGGCCGACGGCGTAGCCTCTGCGGCCTTTTCGGCAGTTACCACAGGAGCCTCGGCCGGTTCCGGCGCCGTCTTGGCGGCCGGCGCGGCCGCGGCCGTTTCACCCTCAGCCAGCACCAGCGCGATAGGCGTATTGACCTTCACGCCTTCCGTGCCTTCCTCGACCAGCAATTCCTTGACCACGCCCTCATCGACCGACTCGACTTCCATCGTCGCCTTGTCGGTCTCGATCTCGGCCAGCACATCGCCGGATTTGACACTGTCGCCGACCTTGACCAGCCACTTGCTCAGCTTGCCCTCTTCCATGGTGGGCGACAGCGCGGGCATCAGGATTTGGGGCATATCAGCTCTCCAGCATTTCTTGGGCGCCGGGCATGGTGGCCACGCGGCGAAGGTCGGTATTGAAGGCAAATTCGGCGGGAATGACGCGCGGGTCGTTGATGAGTTCAGCCGCAGCGCTGGCCGGAGCCGGCGCCTGGTTGATCGTCCATCCGCTCAGGATCAGCCCCAGCAGCAGGAAGATGACGAAGGCGACGACGGCGCGCTTGTAGATATTGAGCTTCTGCGCCGCCGCCGGACCGGCCTTCTGCTCGAGCTGGCGGAATTTCCACCAGCCCAGCGGCATGAAGCCGGCAAGGTTTTCGCCGGCAGGCGCCACGCGGACGATGGCAACGGCCTGCATGACCGCCACGATCCCGCACAGGACCGCAAAAAGCACGATGACACCGAGCAGGATGCTCATCTATCGCCTCAGGCGCTGATGGTGATATCGGTCCAGAGCTCGGACGCATCCGGCTCCGGGTCGTTGGTGGCGAAGTCGGCGGCCTCGGTGACGATGGCGCGGATATCGTTCTCGATCTTCTTGAGGTCTTCCTCGGTCTGGAAGCCGCCCTCGATCAGTCTTGCCTTGACCTGCTCGATGGCGTCGCGCTCCTGCCGGTACTTGGTCACTTCGTCCTTGGAGCGATACTTCGCCGGGTCGGACATCGAGTGGCCGCGATAGCGATACGTCAGCATTTCGAGGATGAACGGGCCCTTGCCCGAACGGGCATGCTCGATAGCGCGCCTGGCGGCATCATAGACCATGCGCACGTCCATGCCGTCGACCTGCTCGCCCGGAATGTCGAACGAGGCGCCGCGCATGGAAAAATCGGTGGTCGCCGCGGCCCGCTCGATCGAGGTGCCCATGGCATATTTGTTGTTTTCGATAATGAACACGACCGGCAGCTTCCACAGCTTGGCCATGTTGAAGGTCTCGTAGACCTGGCCCTGGTTGGCCGCGCCGTCGCCGAAATAGGCGATCGAGACCGAGCCGTCGCCCTTGTATTTGGCGGCGAAGGCGAGCCCTGCCCCCAGCGAAACCTGGGCGCCGACAATGCCGTTGCCGCCATAGAATTTGTGCTCGTTGCTGAACATGTGCATCGAGCCGCCCTTGCCGCCGCTGAGGCCGCCCTGGCGCCCGGTCAGCTCGGCCATCACGCCCTTGGGGTCGAGCCCCATGACCAGCATGTGGCCGTGGTCGCGATAGCCGGTGATCTGGGCATCCTTGCCCTTTTCGCTGGCCATGGTGATGCCGGTGACCACGGCTTCCTGCCCGATATAAAGGTGGCAGAACCCGCCGATCAGGCCCATGCCATACATCTGGCCGGCCTTTTCCTCGAAACGCCGGATCAGCAGCATTTCGCGATAGGCTTCAAGATCCTGTTCGGCGGTGAATTGGGGTACGTTGGATTGCGTCTTGGCCTTGGTGGCCACAGCCTTACGCGCCATGAGGGAACGCTCCGCATCGAAATGGATTTGCCGCTTGGCCCGATCTGGCCACACTTGCGCATCATAGTGCAAGCAACAGACAGAACGCAATGCTCACGGCGGCGTATGAATTTCAGCTAGAGCGTTGAATCGGCTTGGATAAGCCGGATTAACTCGTCTGTAGCTAATTCTTCGAATTTACCTGAAAGTGGTTTACCTGAATTGGGGTCGACCATGACGATGATATCGTCCGCATTGGCCATGTTCAGCAGGGCCCGCGCCCGCTCGGTGACGATATCGGGGTCCAGCCGCCGCGTATCCATCAGCGTGGCGCGGTGTCGATAGACGTCAATCTCGGCCTGCAGCGCTGCCGACTTGGCCTTGAGCTGGTCGATATCGAGCAGGATTTGCGTCCGGTTCTCGATGCCGAACTGTCCGCTGATGGCGGAATAACCAAGATAGCCTTGGAACCCCAGCAACGCCACGGTCAACGCCAGCGGGCGCCAGAGTGCAGGACGTTTGAGACGGGTGGGCATGGGCTAACCGGAATTGAACGCAGCCACTATGCCTGACAAGGGTTTAACGGGGGGTTTCTTACCTCTCCCTTCGGGGGAGAGGTGAAGAATCCTCAAACCGGCACGTAGTCGATCTCCAGGAACCGCGCCACTTCCGGCATCCAGCGATCCTTCACGAAGGCCACATGATCCGGATGATCGTTATACCGCCCATAGGCCGCCTCATCGACGAATTCCATCGAGAAGCCGAAGGCATAATCGTTCTTCGCACTCACCTGCCGCAGTTGCTCGAACTTTTCCACGCCTGGAATTTTCGCCAGCACCCTGGCGTCGCGCAGGAATGCCCCCTCCTCTACCGATCCCGCCGCATGCCGGAGCGAAAACACCACGGTATGGCGGATCATGCTTCGGCCCCGATGGCTTCGGTGGCGGCAATGGCGGCCATGTTGACGATGCCGCGGCTGGTGGTGGACGGCGCCAGGATATGGGCCGGCGCGCGCGGGCCCATCAGGATAGGGCCAACGGCCAGGGCGTTGTTCATTTCCTTGAGCAGCGTCATCGACAGGTTGGCCGCGTCGAGATTGGGGAAGATCAGCAGGTTTGCTTCGCCGCCCAGCACGCTGTCGGGAATATAGCGTTCGCGCAATTCCTGGTTCAGCGCCAGGTCGCCCTGCATTTCGCCTTCGACGATCAGGTCGGGGGCGATGGCCTTCAGCTTGTTGTAGGCCTCGCGCATCTTGAAGGCGCTGTCGCCGTCGCGCGAGCCGAAATTGGAATAGCTCAGCAGCGCCACCTTGGCCTCGATATTGAAGCGCTTGAGGTGGTTGCGGGCCTGCAGCGCAATACCCACAATCTCGTCGGTGGTCGGATCCTGGTTCACATAGGTATCGGCCAGGAAAAACGCGCCGCGCGGCATGATCAGCATGGAGAGCGCCGAGACGTCCGTCACCCCATCCTGCAGGCCGATGATCGAGCGGATGTCGCGGACATGCTTGATATAGCGGCCCTGCAAGCCGCAGATCATCGCATCGGCTTCGCCGCGCTTCACCGCCAGCGCGCTGATGACGGTGGTATTGGTGCGTACCACCTGGCGGGCCGTATCGGGGGTTACGCCGTCGCGGCCGACCAGCGAGTGGAACAGGCTCACATAGTCGCGGTAGCGCGGATCGTCCTCGGGATTGATGATCTCGAAATCGGTGCCAGGCTTCAGGTTGAGGCCGAAGCGCTCGATGCGGGCCTCGATGACCGAGGGGCGGCCGACCAGGATCGGCCGGGCAATGCGCTCTTCCAGCACCACCTGGGCAGCGCGCAGCACGCGCTCGTCCTCGCCATCGGCAAAGGCGATGCGCTTGTTCTGGCCCTGCGCCCGATCGATGATCGGCTTCATGACGAGGCCCGAGCGGAACACGAAGCGGTTGAGACTGTCCATATAGGCGTCCCAGTCACTGATGGGATTCTTGGCGACGCCCGATTCCATGGCCGCGCGCGCCACGGCCGGCGCAATGCGCAGCATCAGCCGCTGGTCGAACGGGTTGGGAATGATGTGGTCCGGCCCGAACACGGCCGGCGCGCCCGAGGGCGAGACTTCCAGCGCCGGTTCATGCGCCAACTTGGCGATGGCCCGCACCGCCGCCAGCTTCATCTCTTCATTGATCGTGGTGGCGCCGACGTCGAGCGCGCCGCGGAAGATGAAGGGAAAGCACAGGACGTTGTTGACCTGGTTGGGATAGTCCGAGCGCCCGGTGCAGACCATGGCGTCGGACCGGGTTTCCTTGGCCAGTTCCGGGGTGATTTCCGGGTTGGGGTTGGCCAGGGCCAGGACCAGCGGCTTGGGCGCCATCCTGGCCAGCATTTCCGGCTTCAGCGCGCCCGCAGCCGAAAGCCCGAGGAAAATATCGGCGCCCTCGATCACCTCGGCCAGCGTCGTCGCGTCACTGGTGCGGCGGAACTGGCCGCGCCACTTGTCGTTGACGTCGTTGCGCTTATGGGTAACCAGGCCATCCTTGTCGGCGACCCAGATATTCTCGTATTTGGCGCCCAGCGCCACCAGCACGTTGAGACAGGCAATAGCCGCCGCCCCTGCCCCCGAGGCGCAGATCTTGACGTCCTCGATCTTCTTGCCCTTGAGTTCCAGTCCGTTGAGCACCGCTGCACCGACGATGATGGCCGTGCCATGCTGGTCATCGTGGAACACCGGGATCGGCATGCGCTCGCGCAGCGTCTCTTCGATCTCGAAACAGTCCGGGGCCTTGATATCCTCTAGATTGATCCCACCAAAGGTCGGCCACAGCGGCGCCACCGCATCGATGAACTTTTTCGGATCGAGCTCGTCGATTTCGAGATCGAACACGTCGATGCCGGCGAATTTCTTGAACAGGACCGCCTTGCCTTCCATCACCGGCTTGCTGGCCAGCGCGCCGATATTGCCCAGGCCGAGCACGGCCGTACCGTTGGAGATGACCGCGACAAGGTTTTGTCGCGACGTGTATTTGGCGACCGCCTCCGGATGCTCGGCGATTTCCTCGCAGGGCGCCGCGACGCCGGGGGAATAGGCCAGCGCCAGGTCGCGCTGGTTTCCCAGCGGCTTGGTCGGCTGGATTTCGAGCTTGCCGGGCTTGGGGAACTCGTGGAAGTGCAGCGCGGCTTCGCGCAGGGCTTTCCGCTGTTCAGTCAAATCGGTCGTCACGCAGTCCTCCTCGCCCGCATCGTGTGGCGGCGGGCATAGTATGGGACTGCTTGGTGCCACCAATCGCCGCCGATGAAAAGGGACTAAGTCCGGGGAGCGCTGCAACTAAAGTCGAAAATGCCGTCACGCCGCGCTGGCAACGATGCTCTCGATGCGGCTGCGTGGCGCCGCCGTGGCGTGCAACGCAGTCGCCAGTTCGCGGAAGGCGCCGATCTTGAGCGCCGGCGCAAAGATGTAGCCCTGGGCCTGTATGACACCACGCGCCCGCAGATACAGCGCCTGTTCCTCGGTCTCGACGCCTTCGGCGACGATCTCGCAATCGAGGTCCTTGGCCATGGCGATCAGTCCGTCGAGCACCGGAACCTGGGTGGTGCCGGGCTTGACCATGTCGACGAAGATGCGGTCGATCTTGATGATGTCGATGCCCAGCGTGCCGAGATAGGCCAGGTTGGAATGACCAGTGCCGGCATCGTCCATGGCGAGCTTGGTGCCCAAGGCATGCAGCCCGGCGATGACGCTGTTGGCCACGGCCGAATTGGCCAGCGGGTGGCGCTCGGTAATCTCGAACACCAGCTGCCGGAAGTTGATCGGCGAATTGCCGAAAATGGCCTGCACGTCCTCGACGATGCTGTCGTCGCGGAAATGGCCCTCGAACAGGTTGATGGAGATTTTCAGGTCCGGCATCATCTGGCTGAGATCGCTCAGGTCGAACTTGACCTGCTGCATCAGCGACAGGGTCATGGGAATGGCCAGCCCGGTGACTTCGGCATAGTCGATGAAGGCGCCCGGCGGTACCACCTGCCCGTTCTTCTTTTCCCAGCGGCACAGCACTTCGCAGCCCATTAGCTCGCCGGTGCGCAGGTTGATGACCGGCTGGTAATAGGGCTTGATCTCGCCGCGCGCGATGGCGCGCTCGAGGTCGAATGCCGGCACGCGCGAACGCCGCACATAGCCCAGTGACAGCAGCAGCACGATGGCGCTCATAATGCAGGCAATGGCGGTGAACGCCATGTCGAGGTCGGCATAGGTGGCGCGCGCCATGACGAAGGGAATGGCATATTCGACCTTGAGCGGCAGCTCGCCGGCAAAGCCCTGGGCATAGATGAACTCGGCGCTCGATGCGCGCCGGTCGAAGGCATTGGCATCGCCTACCGTCAGGATCGGCGTCCCGTTGGTCAGCAGCACGCGCATCATGGCGGCGCTGGCCAGTCCCTGCGCCAGCCCGTCCGCGGTTTGCCCCATCAGCGGCACGAAGGCCGAGACGCGCCGCGTCTGGCCGAAAGTCTGGGTGATCTTGAGCGCCGGCATGGCCAGGTCGCCGAACTGGACCAGGGTGATGGTTTCCGTATGGCCCGGAATCGGCAGGCTTTCCGACAGCGGCGAGAAGGCCACCGTACGGCCGAAAGCGTCGCAATATTGCACGCCGTCGGAATTCTCGACCAGCACCTGCTTCATATTGAGACTGGATTCGAGTTCGCGCTGCACATTGGCGACGAAGGTCGGCGTGCAGAGCGACGGGCTCTCTGCCAGGATACGCCGCAACGAGGAAATCGCGTCGTTTACGCCGATTTCAATTTGTGAGGAAACGCCGCTAACGTATTCCTGCGTACTGATCTTCTCTCGAACGCGGACATAGCTGTCCAGCAGATAATCCACCGCGACGATGGGTACGAACGCCAGCAGCGCACCCATCAGCGTCAGGATATGAGAGTATTTGGACTTCAAGATTCGAATCCGAAAACACCAGTCGACACCAATCGGTACCAACCAGCCTTTAACGGATCATTAACGCTGATTAACCGATTGCAAATGGCTTGATCGACGGGGCTGCCTCGCCCACCGGCGCTTCCCGCGGCCTTCCGCGATTTTCAGCGGAAGCGGCTATCGATGACGAAAGCTGGTTTTGGCAGTCGTCTCCCTCCCCCTTGCGGGGAGGGATCAAGGGTGGGGGGATGTTTAGCCCCGATATCCGGGCTAAACGACACCCCCTCCCAACCTCCCCCGTCAAGGGGGAGGAGCCGCGCGGCGGACGTGGCGAGGTCGTGCCAGCCCATATGCGAGAACCCTCCCTGCAAGGGGGAGGGAGAGCCGAATGAGGACTTGGCAACGCCTACTGCACGTTCAGCCTGATGCTCAGCTCGCGCAACTGCTTGGCCGATGCCTGGCTCGGCGCGCCCATCAGCAGGTCTTCGGCCTGCTGGTTCATCGGGAAGGCCGTGATTTCGCGCAGGTTCTGCACGCCGCACAGCAGCATGACGATACGGTCCACGCCAAAGGCCGCGCCACCATGCGGCGGAGCGCCATACTGGAAGGCCCGGTAGAGCCCGCCAAACTGCTCCTCGACCTCGTCGCGGCTCTTGCCGGTCAGTTCAAACGCCTTGACCATGGTTTCGGGCAACTGGTTACGGATCGACCCGGAGGCGATTTCGTAGCCATTGCAGACCGCATCATACTGATACGCCTTGATGGTCAGCGGGTCCTGGCTGTTGAGCGCGTCGATGCCGCCCTGCGGCATCGAGAAGGGGTTATGCGCGAAGTCCACGCGCTTTTCTTCCTCGCTCCACTCGTAGAACGGGAAGTCGACGATCCAGCACAGCGCGAACTGCTCGGTATCGATGACGCCGAGGTCGGTGCCCGCCTTGGTGCGGGCATCGCCGGCAAAGCGGTAGAACTTCTCCGGCCGCCCGCAGACGAAGAACACGGCATCGCCGTCTTCAAGCCCAAGCTGCGCCTTGAGCGCCGCCGTGCGTTCCTCGCCGATATTCTTGGCGATGGGACCGGAGCCCTGCCCGTCCTTGAAGAAGATGTAGCCCAGGCCCGGCTGGCCTTCGCCCTGCGCCCAGGCGTTCATGCGATCGCAGAATGCCCTGCCGATCGGTTCGGCCCCGGCCTTGTTCTTGGCCGGAATGGCCCAGACTTCCACCTTGGGATCGACCTCGATCTGCCCGGCAAACACCTTGAAGCCGGAACCGGCAAAATGCTCGGTCACCGCCTGCATTTCGATCGGATTGCGCAGGTCCGGCTTGTCGGAGCCATATTTGCGGATCGCCGTGTCATAGGGAATGCGCGGCCAGTCTTTCGTAACCCGCTTGCCCTCGGCAAACTGCTCGAAAATGGACCTGATCACCGGCTGCGTGGTGTCCCACACGTCTTCCTGCGTCACAAAACTCATTTCCAGGTCGAGCTGGTAGAATTCGCCCGGCAGGCGGTCGGCACGCGGGTCTTCGTCGCGGAAGCACGGCGCAATCTGGAAATAGCGGTCGAAGCCAGCCACCATCAGCAATTGCTTATACTGCTGCGGCGCCTGCGGCAGCGCGAAGAACTTGCCGGGATGAATACGGGACGGCACCAGAAAATCGCGCGCCCCTTCCGGCGACGACGCCGTCAGGATCGGTGTCGAATATTCGGCAAAGCCCTGCTCGGCCATCCCGGCTCGCATCGCCGCGATCACCTTGGTCCGCTTGACCAGGTTGGCATGCAGCTTCTCGCGGCGCAGGTCGAGGAAGCGGTAACGCAGACGGATGTCCTCGGGATATTCAGCATCGCCGAACACCGGCAGCGGCAATTCCTTGGCCGCCGACAGCACTTCGATCTCGCGGATGAACACTTCAATCGTGCCGGTCGGCAGGTTGGGGTTCACCGCCGCGGCGTCGCGCAGCTTCACCTCGCCATCGATACGGATCACCCATTCCGAGCGCACCTTTTCCGCGGCGGCGAAAGCGGGAGAATCAGGGTCGATGACGGCCTGGGTCACGCCATAGTGGTCGCGCAGGTCGATAAACAGCAGGCCGCCATGGTCGCGGATGCGATGTACCCAGCCGCTGAGGCGAACGGTCTGGCCGGCTTCCTTGGCAGTGAGGGCCCCGCAAGTATGCGAGCGGTAGCGATGTGTGGTCATGTCGGAACTCTGGGAAAAGGCCGGAATCTTGGGCGGGAAAAGCGCATGGGAGTCCCCGCTTGTCAAGTTTCACCGGCATTGGCCAGGCCGCCGCGGGGCGGTGCGCGCTAACCCTGCCGGAACACTCAACAAATCCGGTATGGAGTGGACCTGCTGCACCTGCTAGGAAGAATATTGACGAATTTGAGACGGACGCCGGTATGGACCTGATAGTTTCCACAGATGTGCTCGCCGCTTTTTGCGAGCGCGCTGGCAAGTTTGATTTTGTGACGGTGGATACCGAATTCCTGCGCGAAACGACCTATTGGCCGAAGCTCTGCCTGATTCAGGCCGCGACCGACGATGAAGCCGTGCTCATCGACCCGCTGGCGCCGGACCTGGATTTGTCGAGCTTCTTCGAGCTGCTGGCCAATCCCAGCATCACCAAAGTCTTCCACGCCGCCAGGCAGGATATCGAGATTTTCGTCAAGCTGACCGGCAAGGTGCCGGTCAATATCTTCGATACCCAGATCGCCGCCAGCGTCTGCGGCTTCGGCGACAGCGTGTCCTACGACAATCTGGTGCGCTCGATCACCAATGTCGAACTCGACAAATCCTCCCGCTTTACCGATTGGTCGGCCCGGCCCCTCAGCGAGAAGCAGCGCCTCTATGCCGTGGCCGACGTCACCCATCTGCGCGACATTTATCGCGAATTGCGCAAGCAGGTGGATGCCACCAAGCGCTGGGACTGGGTCGAGGACGAACTGGGCGTGCTGCGCAGCATCGATACCTATGTCATCCAGCCCGAGCAGGCCTGGGAACGGCTCAAGATGAAGATCAACCGTCCGCGTGATCTGGCGGCCCTCAAGAAACTCGCCGCCTGGCGAGAAAAACGCGCCCAGGACAGTGACCAGCCGCGTAGCCGCGTGCTCAAGGACGATGTGCTGTTCGAGCTGGCCATGCAGCGCCCACTGACGGCAGACGCTTTCGAAAAGCTCCGCGCCGTGCCACGCGGCTTCGGTCGCAGCTCGGCCGCATCAGAGATCATGGCGCTCCTCAAGGACGTCGAGGCGCTCACCAAGGCCGAATTGCCGGCTATGCCCGAACGCTATCGCGGCCCCTCGCCCAAGGGCGCCGTAGGCGATCTCATCCGCGTGCTGCTCAAATCCGTCGCCGAGCAACACGGCGTCGCCGCCCGCATCCTGGCCACATCAGACGATATCGACGCCCTGGTGCTTGACGACGATGCCGATGTCCCCGCCCTCAAGGGCTGGCGCCGCAAACTCTTCGGCGACAAGGCCCTGGATATCAAGCACGGCCGCATCGGCCTGGTCGCCACCCGCAAGGGCGTACTGGAATTCGCCGTCAAGGACGCGACGCCGGCGGAGTAGTCGGGCGGCAATTGGCACTGTCACACGCCGATGCTATATTTCAGGCATGCGTGACATCGGACGTGAAGAACTGCTGCAAGAACTGGCCGCACTCCAACCCGCGCTCGAACAGGATGGAGTACGACACCTCATGCTGTTTGGCTCACGTGCACGCCGGGACAATCGGCCGGACAGCGACGTGGATATTTTGATTGAAGTCGATCGGACTCGGAAGTTCTCCTTGCTCGATGCGGCGGGTGTCTATGGGCGCATCTTTGACGCCGTGGGCCTGGAATCCAGTGTCGTGATCAGGGACGACGCACCGGAAGACTTTATTCAGCGCGTCCTCGACGACGCGGTGCCGGTCTTCTGATGCCGGTTTCTGTCCGCGAGCGCCTGGACCACATCAGTCAGGCAATTGCCGAAATCCGCACCATCCTGGACGGCCGGACTGTCGAGGACATAAAGACCAATCGCGTACTTCGGCTGGCGTTCGAACGCCTGCTTGAAATCATAAGTGAAGCGTCAAGGTATGTGCCAAACGATCTTCGCGAGAAGTACGGGCAACAGATACCCTGGCAGCAAGTCGCCGATATTGGGAACCTGGTACGGCATGTCTATCATCGCACCAGCACTCAGGCGCTGTGGGACATTTATCAGAATGATCTCGATCTCCTCGAAGCCGCGATAGACGCGATGCTCGCCGCTACCCCACCCGCACCGCCGAAGTCTTGAACCCCGCCACGCCGGCAAATTGGTCCAGCCTTCCCTGCAGATGCTCTCCATCCAGAAACGCCAGGTCGCGCGGCAGGATCAGGGACAGCTTGTTGCCCGCCACCTCGAAGCGGATGCGTGGCAGGATGCCGGGCATGGCCGCGGTCATCGGGTATGCCACGCGGAACAGTGCCCCGATCAGCCTGGCGCGCGCCGTCAGCTCGGCCGTTCCCAGCCCCGCCAGGGGTGCCGCCGCCTTGCTCTTGAGTCCGTCGTAGCGCACCGCCATGACCTGGGCGAGAAACGAGCGGCCAGGATGATCCACGCCCGTCAGCGAGCCATAGGCCACCGCATCGACGCTTTGCGGCCCGCGATAGTCCGGATGCGAGCGCCAACCTATATCGGCCAGCAGGCAGGCCACGATGCGCAACCGCTGCTGTTCCCGTGTCTCTGCCGTGCTCGAGACATCGAGGAATTGCCCGGTGAACTCGACCAGGTCGCTGGCATGGGCCGGCGAGCGCGAGCGCAGTACCGACAGTTCCTCGGCGCCCTGGATCAGCGGGTCGATGGCCCGTTCGCGCTTGTCGAGCATGCCGTAGAGATAGCCCTCGCGTACGCCGAGGGCGGAAAACACCACATTGGCGAACTGGCCGGCCTTGAGCACTTCGGCCAGCACGGCGGCGCCGAAAGGCACCAGCTCGCGGCGCGACGAGCTGACATGCTCGGCGCCCCTATAGGCCTTGAGCGAAGCGGCGCCGGTGATCTCCTGGCAGAACGCAATCATGTCGTCGGCCGGCACGACATAGTTCTGCACCATATGCAGCGGATAGCCACGCGCGATCTGGTGGAGCTTGGCCAGCGAGCGCCAGGTGCCGCCGATGGCGGCGAAGGACGCGCCCTTGGCAGCTCCAGGGAGTGCCGATTTCTGCAGCCGTTCGCGCACGATGCCCGCGGCCTGGGCCGGCGAGCCGCCGCTATCGTCCTGCAGGCGGATGACGCCCAGCTCGAAGGATGCCCCGTCGGTATCGCTGCCGTCGGTTATGCGCGACAATTCGAGGCTGCCGCCGCCCAGGTCGCCGACGATCCCGGAAAAGCCCGGAATGCCGGCCACCGCGCCGAGGGCGGCATAATGGGCCTCCTGCTCGCCGCTCAGCACCTGGACCTTGCTGTCCATCAGCGCCTCGACGGCGTCGACGAAGTCCTGCCGATTGGCGGCGTCGCGCACGGCCGAAGTGGCCAACACATGCACCTTGCCGACGCGCATCATGCGCGCCACGAGGTCAAAGCGCTGGATCGCCCCCAGCGCCTGCTTCATGTTGGCTTCGGCCAGCCGGCCGGTCTGGCCGACCCCGCGCCCCAGCGCGCAGGCCGATTTTTCGTTGTAGAGCGGCGTCAGCGCGCGGGCATGGCGCTCATAGACCACCAGGCGCACCGAATTGGACCCGATATCGAGCACGGCCACGGGCTTGGCGCCCTTGATGCGGCCCTGTGCTGTCGGATCGGCATCGACGCCCCAGAATTGATTCAAGCCAGGCCCTCTTCACCTTCACCGCTGGCGCTGCCGCGTCCAGACAGCGACGGATTGGTCATGAAGTAGTCATGCGCATTGAAGGGTTCTTCTCCTTCGGCAATGCGCACGCGATGCGAGCTGCCGTCCGGCAGCACTTCCCAGCTCTGCCGGTTGTCTCTGAGATAGGCAACCAGAATCCGGTCGAGGATTTGCTTATGCACGGTCTTGTTGAGGATCGGCACCATCACTTCCACGCGCCCATCCAGGTTCCGTCCCATCAGGTCGGCCGAGGAAATGTAGACCTTGGCGCGTGGGCTCGGCATGGTTTCGCCGTTGCCGAAACAGTAGATGCGGCTGTGTTCGAGGAACCGCCCGACCACCGATTTCACCCTGATATTGTCGGAAAATCCGGGGATGCCCGGCCGCAGGCAGCAGATGCCGCGCACGATGAGATCCACCTTCACCCCGGCTTGGCTGGCGTCGTAGAGCGCGTCGATGATTTCGGGATCCACCAGCGAATTCATCTTGAGCAGGATGCTGGCCGCCTGGCCGCTGCGGGCGAATTCAATTTCCCTGGCGATATTGTCGACCAGCGTCTGCCGCAGGTTGACCGGCGATACGGCGATGGTTTCAAGCTCGGTCGGCCTTGCATAGCCGGTGATGAAGTTGAACACCCGCGCCACGTCGCGGGTGATCGCCGGGTCGATGGTGAAGTAGCTGAGGTCGGTATAGATCTTGGCGGTGATCGGGTGGTAGTTGCCCGTCCCGATATGGCAATAGCTCACCAGCTTGCCCTTTTCGCGGCGCACCACCTGGCTCAGCTTGGCATGGGTCTTCAGCTCGATGAAGCCGAACACCACCTGCGCGCCCGCCCGTTCCAGGTCGCGCGCCCAGCGGATATTGGCCTCCTCGTCGAAGCGGGCCTTGAGTTCCACCAGGCACGTCACCGACTTGCCGGCTTCTGCCGCCAGCACCAGTGCCTTGATGATCGGGCTGTCGGCCGAGGTGCGGTAGAGCGTCTGCTTGATGGCGACCACGTCCGGGTCGCGCGCCGCCTGCATCAGGAACTGCGCCACCACGTCGAAGCTCTCGAACGGATGATGCACCAGGATGTCCTTGGCCCGGATGGCGGCGAAGCTGTCGCCGCTATAGTCGCGGATGCGTTCGGGGAAACGGGCGTGATAGGGCACGAACTTGAGGTCCGGGCGGTCCACGTCGCAGACCTTGCGCGCATCGGCCAGGCCCAGGAACCCCTGTACCTCGAACACTTCGGCTTCCTTGACGCCGATCTGCTCGCCGATCTGGCGCTTCAGCGCGCGCGGCATCGAGCTTTCGATTTCGAGCCGGATCACCTGCCCGCGCCGGCGCTGGCGCAGGGCGGTCTCGAATTCCACCACCAGGTCGGCGGCCTCGTCGTCGATTTCGATTTCGCTGTCGCGGATCACCCGGAAGGCGCCCGAGCCCACCACTTCATGGCCGGGGAACATTTTGTGGAAGAACAACTTGACCAGCGTGTCGATGGTCACGACCTCGCTGCGCCCCTCCGAAACCAGCCCGGTCGGCAGGTTGATGAAGCGATCGAGATTGCCGGGAATGCGGACCAGCGCGGTCAGTGGCAGGTCATTGTCGGGGCGCTTCAGCTCGAAGGCCAGCGCCAGCCCCAGATTGGGGATGAACGGAAACGGATGCGCCGGATCGACGGCGATCGGCGTCAGCACCGGGAAGATTTCCTCGCGGAACAGCTTTTGCAGGTAGTTCACCTGATCCGGCGTCAGGTCGTCGGCCTCGTGGATCACCACATTCTGCGCGAACAGTTCCTCGCGCAGGCTCTGCCAATGATCCTGCTGCTCCAGTTGCAGATGCTGGGCGAGCGTCGCGATCTCTTCCATCTGCTCGGCCGGGGTCAGCCCGTCGGCGCTCTGCTTGGAGAGCCCTGCCCGCAGCTGCCCCTTGAGACCGGCGACGCGGACCATGTAGAATTCGTCGAGGTTGTTGGCCGAGATGGAGACGAAGCGCAGCCGCTCCAGCAGCGGGTGATTGACGTTGCCCGCCTCCTCCAGCACCCGCATGTTGAATTGCAGCCAGCTCACCTCGCGATTGACGAAGCGCGCCGGGCTCTTGCGCAGCGCCTCGATATCGGGGACCGAGGCTTCGGTATCGGCGAACTCGCTCAGCTCATTCATCGTCTTTTGTGTCCCAGTCCTGTTCTTGTCCAGTTTCCTGGCTCGCGCCGCCGCCCGCTACCCGGCGGCGGTCGAGCGCATCGGCGGCGATGCTGCGGGTAATGGCCGTGCCCTTGGCCAGCGCCAGCCGGTCCATGAGGTCGGCGAGAATCACGACTTCCTCGGCGGAGCGCTCCATGCGCGCCACCAGATAGGAGATGATTCTGGGATCGACCTTGACCTGGCGATCCCCGAACAGTTTCACGAACATCTGTGACAATTGGATGTCGTCCGTCAGTTCCAGCACGTAGGCGGTTGCCCGCCGGGCCCGCGAGCGCACATCATCGGTCGCCAGCGGCCAGTTCGCAACGTCTTCCCGCGCCGTGAGCAATATCGGCCGCTGTTCGCGCATCGATTGGTTGAGCAGATGGAACAGGCCGGCCTCGTCATAGTTCAGCCTGTCCACATCCTCGACGATGACGGGCACGACGCCCCCTTCGGTCGCCAGCGCTTCCAGGTCGGCTGTTCCGGCATAGCGGGCGCCGCTCCGGTCGGCAAAAATGCGCGCCAGGTGCGACTTGCCCGATTTGGCCGGTCCGATCAGCAGCGTCACCGGGTCGGGCCAGTGCGGAAAGGCCATGATGCGGCCATGCGCCAGCGCATTGCCTTCGCCCACCAGGAAGTCAGCTTCGCCCTGGGCCGCCGTATGGCCCAGGTCGAGCGTCAATTGCCCCCTGGGCGCGTCAGGGCTGGCTGGGAGTGCCATCGGGGCCACCGTTCTGCCCGAGATAGAGGGTGCTGGCCTTGTACTTGGCGACGCCATAGCGCACCAGCACGCCGACAATGGCGGCCAGCGGCACCGCCAGCAGCAGGCCGACAAAGCCGAACAGCGCGCCAAAGGCCAGCAAGGCGAACATCAGCCAGACCGGGTTGATGTTGATCGAGCCGCCGACCAGCTTGGGATAGAGGATATTGCCCTCGATGAACTGCCAGCCCAGGAAAATGGCGCAGACGCCGACCACCATCCAGTAATTGGGCCAGAACTGCACGATGGCGATGCCCACCGACAGGGCGAAGCCGATGGCGAAGCCGACGAACGGAATAAAGCTGAGTAGCCCGCCGATCAGCCCGACGGCAAGCCCGAAATTGAGCCCGATCAGGCTGAGTGCCGTGGCGTAGTAGGCCGCGTCGATCAGCAGCACGCCGCCCTGACCCCGGATAACGCCGGCCATGGACTTGTCGATATCGCCGAGGATCTGGTTGATCTCGGGGCGATGCTCCCGTGGCAGCAGTCCCTGCAGGCCACGCACCATGCCCTCCCAGTCGAGCAGCAGGTAGAAGGCCACCACCGGCGTCAGCAGGGTGAAGCCGATGACGCCGGCGCTGGTGTAGCCGATATTGACCAGTTCGGCCGGAATGGTGGCGATGAAGCCGAGCGCCTGCCGGGCCATTTCGTTGATGCTGGCCTGCAATTGCGCGGCGCGCTGCGGCCCCAGCCATTCGTTGATTTCCGGCGACCATTTGGTGATCAGCGCCTGCAGGTCGCTGACATAGCCGGGCAGCCGTTGAATCAGCCCGATGATCTGCTGGCCGATCAGCGGCACGAACATGAAGAACAGGCTGACGACGATGGTGATGACGCTGAGCAGCACCACGGCCGTTGCCCAGCCGCGGCTGAACCGCCACTTCTGCAATTGGTTGACCAGCGGGTTGAGCAGATAGGCCAGCGCCGCCCCGACCACGAAGGGCAGCAGAATGCCCCGGAACAGCCACAGCAGCAGCACCAGTACCACCAGGAAGGTGATCCAGATCAGCACTTGATTTCGGAGTGTCATGGCGCCGGGCAGCCCTTGCGTCGGGGTGGTGGAGAAGCTATCAGGCCGTCTAGCTTCCGGCTCCGGGCTTGGCAACCGCCTTGGTCTTCCGGTAACGGCTTTGCGCACGCTTTCCCCACACGGTCCCGAGGCCAATGTCCGATCCGCAAAACCTGACATCAAACGGTCTTTCATACAAGCAGGCCGGCGTCGACATCGATGCCGGCAATGCGCTGGTGGAAGCCATCAAGCCCGCCGTACGCTCCACCCGCCGCCCCGGCGCCGATGGTGAAATCGGCGGCTTCGGCGGCCTGTTCGACCTCAAGGCGGCCGGGTTCACCGATCCGGTGCTCGTCGCCGCCAATGACGGCGTCGGCACCAAGCTCAAGATCGCCATCGATACCGGCAATCACGGCACCATCGGCCAGGACCTGGTGGCCATGTGCGTCAACGACATCATCGTGCAGGGCGCCGAACCGCTGTTCTTTCTCGACTATTTCGCCACCGGCAAGCTCGACGTCGAACAGGGCACGGCCATCGTCACCGGCATTGCCGAAGGTTGCCGCATTGCCGGCTGCGCCCTCATTGGCGGTGAAACCGCCGAAATGCCCGGGATGTATCATGGCAATGACTACGATCTGGCCGGCTTTGCCGTCGGCGCCGCTGAGCGCGGCACCCTGCTGCCCCGCCCCGACATTGCCGAGGGCGACACCCTGGTCGCCATCGCCTCCTCGGGCGTTCATTCCAACGGCTATTCGCTGGTCCGCAAAATCGTCGAACTGTCCGGCATCGACTGGTACATGGACGCGCCCTTCGCGCCCGGCCAGTCGCTGTCCGAAGCCCTGCTCACCCCCACCCGCATCTATGTGAAGCCGCTCCTCGCCGCCCTCAAGGCCGGCATCGGCATCAAGGCGCTGGCCCATATCACTGGCGGCGGCTTCATCGACAACATTCCGCGGGTGCTGCCCGATCACCTCGCCGCCCATGTCGATCTCAACGCCGTCACGGTTCCGAAGGTCTTCGGGTGGCTCAGCCATGTCGGCGGTATGAACGAACGCGAAATGCTGCGCACCTTCAATTGCGGCGTCGGTATGCTGGTCGCCGTGGCGCCCGACGACGCCGAAAAGCTGGTCGATCACCTCAATGCCGCTGGCGAAACCGCCGCCATCGTCGGCAAGCTCACCGCCCGCACCGGCGAGCCGGTCACCTTCGATGGCAGTTTGGCGCTGTGAGCAGGAAGCGCGTCGGCATCCTGATTTCGGGCCGCGGCTCGAACATGTCGGCGTTGATCGCGGCTGCCAAGGCGCCGGATTACCCTGCCGAAATCGTCGGCGTGCTCTCCAACCGCGCCGCCGCGCCGGGCCTCGCCATTGCCGCTGCCGAGGGCATCGCCACCGCCTCGCTGGCGCAGAGCAGGTTCCCCAGCCGCGACATGTTCGAGGATGTCATGACCCAGATGCTGGAAAGCTGGGACGTCGACATCGTCTGCCTCGCCGGCTTCATGCGCATCCTGGGCGAGGATTTCGCGACCCGGTGGGAAGGCCGGATGATTAACATCCACCCCTCCCTGCTGCCGCTTTACAAGGGGCTCGATACGCACGAACGGGCGCTGGCCGATGGCGCAACAGTTCATGGCTGCACCGTCCATTTCGTCACATCAGGCCTCGACGAGGGCGCTCCGATCCTTCAGGCGGAAGTCCCCGTTCTGCCGAACGATACGCCGGACACGCTGGCTGCCCGCGTGTTGGTCGAGGAACACCGGATTTATCCGCAGGCGCTGAGGTTGCTGGCCGAGGGCAAAGTCACCGCGATCTGAAGCCCCCCACCCACCGCGCGTCACCCTCGGGCTCGACCCGAGGGCACTTCACTTATCGAACGCTCCAAGTGCAACGCCCTCGGGCCAGGCCCGAGGGTGACGATCCAGTTTTGGCCGAATACCAGTCCATCACCGAATTTGATCGCCCCCATCGTCAAAATCGGTTCGACGCGACTCTGCGCTTCCACTACAAGGCGGACAAACGGAGAACATTCATGCCCCTGCGCTATTGGCTGCTCATCATACTGCTCGGCGCCGTCTGGGGCTGTTCCTTCCTGTTCAACGCCATCCTGATCCGCGAGATCAGCCCGCTCTGGGTCTCGGCCGGCCGCGTCACCATCGGCGCCGCCATCTGCTGGGTCTATTTCCTCGCCATGCGCAAGACCCTGCCCAATGACTGGCGCATCTATGCCCAGTTGCTGGTGCTCGGCATCCTCAACTATGCCATCCCTTTTTCGCTCTTTCCCTTTGCCGAGCAGACCGTCGCCAGTTCCATCGTCGGCGTCATCAACGGCCTCACCCCCATGAGCACCGTCATCGTCTCCCAGCTCTGGCGCGGCGGCGAAAAGGCCACCTGGAACAAGGTGGTCGGCGTCATCATCGGCTTTGTCGGCGCCTTCATCCTGGCCTTGCCCTCGCTCGGTGCCGGGGCCGCGGCCCAGGTGCTGGGGCTGCTCGCCGCTATGGGCGCCACGCTCTGCTACGCGCTGACGCTGAACTATGCCCGCCGCTTCAAGGATATCGACTCGGCCGCGGTCGCCACCTGCTCGCTGACCGCAGCGGCCCTGTTCTCCGTCCCGATCGCCCTGTTCGCCAGCGGCGTGCCGGTCATCACCCGCATCGAGACCTGGGGCGCGCTGTTCGGCATCGCCGCCTTCTCGACCAGCTTCAGCTTCCTCCTGGTCTACTGGCTGCTGCCGCGTGTGGGGGCCACCAATATCTCGCTCAACACCTTCATCACCCCGATTTCGGCGATCCTGCTGGGCGTGCTGGTGCTGCATGAGCGCTTCGAGGCGGCCCATGTCGCCGGTATCGTGGTGATCTTCATCGGCCTGATCTTCATGGACGGACGGCTGGTCAGGCGCCGGGCGCCCGCCGCGGCCTGACGGAACCGGGCGCCGGCCCATCTCGTTGCTGGTTCAGGAGTGTTCCATGAACCAGCCCAGACCCGATATCGATCCCAAGGCGCCCGACGAAATCGTGCCGCAACCCGAGCCGCCCCAGCCGCAACCGGTCGATCCGGTGCCGCCCGGCCCGCGCGAACTGCCGGTCACCCCGCCGATAGAGGATCCCACGCCCATCAATCCCGAGCTTCCGCCGGAGCCGGGCAACGATCCCAATCCCTGAACCAGCAGGTCGGAGGCGGCTGGGCTACTCGATGCCGAGCTTCTGCTTCATCAGGTCGCTCAGCGCCTGCGGATTGGCCTTGCCGCCCGAGGCCTTCATGGCCTGGCCGACGAACCAGCCGATCATGGTTGGCTTGGCCTTGACCTTTTCCACCTGATCGGGATTGGCGGCGATGATCTCGTCGACGATCTTTTCGATCGCCCCCATGTCGGTCACCTGCTTCATGCCGCGGCGCTCGACGATCTCGGCCGGTTCGCCCTCGGGCTCTTCGGCGATGATGACCTGCAACAGGTCCTTGGCGCCCTTGGAGGAAATCGTCCCTGCTGCCACGAGGTCCACGATGCCGGCGATCTGGCCCGGCTTGAGGTGGGTTTCCCACACCGCCAGCCCCTGGCTGTTGGCAAAAGCCGCCACGTCGGCATTGAGGATATTGGCCACGGCCTTGCCGTCGCGCTTGCCGCCGCCGAAGGCGACGCAGCTCTCGTAATAGTCCGCCGTCTCGCGATCCAGCGTCAGCACCATGGCGTCATAGGCCGTCACGCCGTAATCGCCGACAAAGCGCGCCTTCTTTTCGTCCGGCAGCTCCGGCAGGTCCTTGGCCAGCATCGAAATGAACGCGTCGTCGAATTCGAGCGGCAGCAGGTCCGGGTCGGGGAAGTAGCGATAGTCATGCGCTTCTTCCTTGGAGCGCATCGAGCGCGTCTCGCCCAGCTTGGGGTCGAACAGTCGCGTTTCCTGGTCGATGCTGCCGCCGTCTTCGAGAATGTCGATCTGCCGCCGCGCCTCATATTCGATGGCCTGGCCGGCAAAGCGGATCGAATTCACATTCTTGATTTCGCAGCGCGTGCCAAATTCACCACCCGGCTTGCGCACCGACACATTGACGTCGGCGCGCATGGAGCCCTGCTCCATATTGCCGTCGCAGGTGCCCAGATAGCGCAGGATGGTGCGCAGCTTGCCCAGATATTCCTTGGCTTCCTCGGACGAGCGCAAATCCGGCTTGCTGACGATTTCCATCAGCGCCACCCCGGACCGGTTGAGGTCGACGAAACTCATGTTCGGATGCTGGTCATGGATCGACTTGCCGGCATCCTGCTCCAGATGCAGCCGCTCGATGCCGATCTCGATCTGCCCGTCGGGCATATCCAGCAGCACCTTGCCCTCGCCGACGATCGGGTCCTTGAACTGAGAAATCTGGTAGCCCTGCGGCAGGTCCGGATAGAAATAGTTCTTGCGGTCGAACACGCTGCGCTTGTTGATCGCGGCCTTGAGCCCCAGCCCGGTCCGCACGGCCTGGCGCACGCATTCCTCGTTGATCACAGGCAACATGCCCGGCATGGCCGCGTCCACGAAACTGACGTTTGAATTGGGCGGATTGCCAAACTCCGTGGAAGACCCAGAGAACAGCTTGCTCTCGCTGGTCACCTGGGCATGCACTTCCATGCCGATAATGACCTCCCAGTCACCGGTCGAGCCGGCAATGAAGCTCTTGGGATTGGGCGTGCGGGTGTCGATAAGGGTCAATTGGGAGTCCTGAGAGGCAAGGCGGAAGGTAGGTAAGTGATTACTGGTGTTGCCCCGGCGTTGCAACAGTCACCGGCTCCCCTTCTCCCCTCGTGGGAGAAGAGCCTGCCCCGGACTTGATCCGGGGTGCCCAAAGGGCGGATGGGGGGCTATGCGCCATCCATTCGGCCCAAAGCATGGGATGACCCAGCACCCCTCACCCTAGAAAATCCTCTGAACGAGGATTTTCTATCCCTCTCCCACAAGGGGCGAGGGGAAGAGAAGGCTCAATCCTCGTCCTCGATCTCGCCCTCGAACGGCTGCAACCGTTTCTCCAGGTGCACGCTCATGAACGGCTCATGCGCCGCCCGTCCGTCCGGCCGCAAAGCCAATATCCGATAGCCCATCTTCTCGTAGAACCGCACCGCGCGCACATTGTCGGCCGGCGTTTCCAGTTGCACCCGTTCGGCGCCTTCCAGCTCCAGCATGGTTTCCATGCGCCGCAGCAGCATCGAGCCCAGCCCGTGCCCCTGCAATTCGGGCATGACGAAGAGATAGGGGATATAGGCCCGCCGCGCCGCGCGCGAGCACCAGGCCACCACGATCCCATCCACTTCGACGACGATGATCCGGCTCAGCGTTTCGGCCACCGCCTGGGCCAGCCGGCGCTGCTCGGCCTGTTTCATGCCCGGTTGTTCGGTCAGCAGCGGGAAAATCCCGCTTTCCCAGGCGCGATAGGCAATATCGGCCAGCCGGCGGGCATCCGATGTCTCGGCCTTGCGAATGGAAATACCCGCCATGATTGCCTCCTAGCGGCGCCGCGCCGCGATGATCCCCTTCTCGTAGTTGATGTTCCAGTCGATCAGGGTCCGCCACACAAGTTCGGCCTGATCCTCGTCGAGATCAAGAGCCAAACTGCGGTCGCGGACCCTGGCGATGACTGCCTCGATGCGCACCGGGTCATGGGCCTCATGCGGGTCGGTCTTGATCTGCGCCATGCGCGTCACATATTGGTGCCGCTCCGCGAACAGGGCCAGCAGCGCCTGGTCGACTCGGTCGATTTCGGCGCGGACGTCGTCCTTGGTTTCGCAGGCGTCGGGCGATTTGGATGTGGTCACGGCAGGTTCCAGTCACGTTTTGCTGTTGCTGGTTTGCACCGCTCCGGCGACGATTTCAACCGGCAGTCTTGCGCGATCCGTCCAGCCGGCGCTATCAAACCGGCATGTCTAGTCAGTCTGAGACCGCCTGAAGCCCCGTCCATTGGCGACGGGGCATGAATGAACCAGTCGCCCGCCGCGCGTGATGCCGTCGGGAGGCTATGTTTGTTCGCGGATCGCTGATCCGCCGCTTACAGGCAACTGACTTCCCATGGATATTTCACGAGACGAACAGCGGGTGCTGCACGCCCTGGCTCAGGGCGGCCGCATCGTGCTGCTCAAGACCGAAACCGGCAAGGTGACCGGCCTTGAATTCTTTAACCGCGATGGCTGGCTGATGAGCAATTGCAGCCTGATGTTGTTCAGGAAACTCAAGGCCAGGAAGGCCATCAAGTCATCCGGCGGCCAACCCTACCGCATCACCCGCCGCGGCCTGGAACTGGTCCGCAGCGAGTATGACAACCGGTAGGTGCCGTTGGCAGCCGGCTTCAATCGCGGTGTCATTCCGGCCTGTGCCGGGATGACACCGCGTGAGCTGATGCTCATGCGTTCAAGAGGAACGCTCCCCAAGGCGTGAGACCTGCAATTGACAATTTCCCGCCTCCGGCGCCGATTATCAATCGAGGGGGAGCATCATCATGACCAGCCAGTTTCGCCTGGGCGCCATTTTCTGGGTGCTGACGGCAGAGTTCTTCATTGCCCAGTTTATCGCCCAGGCCGTCTATCCGGGTTATTCGCTGGCCGAGATGGATATCAGCCTGCTCGGCGTCACCGACTGCAACACCACCGTCACCGGCTATGGCTGCTCGCCACGGCACCTGGTGTTCAATGGGGGCATGGTGCTGGCCGGCCTGCTGATCATGCTGGGGGCCTGGCTGACGCGGCGGCTGTGGCCGTCCGGTCCGCTCACCGTCGCCGCCCTGTGCCTGCTCGCCGTGGGCAGCGGCCTCGGCGATATCCTGGTCGGCATTTTCCCGGTTGATGTGTTCCTTGAGGGGCATCTGGCCGGAGCCGTCCTCACGCTTTTCGTCGCCTGCCTCGGCATCCTGCTGCTGGGTTCGGTGCTGTGGCGCAGCCATCGCGCCTTCGCCCTCTATTCCATTGCCACCGGCCTCGTTTCATTGGCGATGTTCGGCTGCTACATGCTCGAATTCTACCTCGGCCTTGGCCGCGGCGTCATCGAGCGCATCGGCGCCTGGTCGCACAATCTCTGGTATGTGGTGGCGGGTGTGCTGATCCTGGCCGGGCATTTCGGCAAGGCCGACAACCCCGGCCAGAGGCCTAGTGTTTCGTGACGTCGCTCAGCGCGGCCGCGATGTGTTCCCATTCGCTGCCCACGCTGGCCGTCGCCCGGCGCTTGCCGGCACGGCGATACCAGTAGTCGGCATTGCCCATATCAGCCTCGATCCAGTGCATCAGCGCATGCACCCAGTCGAAGGCCTGCACGCCTTCCATCGCCTGGACGATAGTGTGCGCCTGCTCCCATTCGGGGCCGACGCGCAACTCGCCCTTCTTGAGCCACCACAGCGCCTGTAGCGGCTTGCTCATGTCCTTGGGCGGCTCGGACCAGTCGAGCGAGGTAAAGATGTCAGCGGCCATCGGAGAAACCCTTGTCGGCCCAGACGCCACGCGCGGCGGCGTCACAACCAATTTCAATTTGTGCATTGGGGCCAAATAAGGCGGAATGCGGCGGGGATCAAGTGTCTCACCTGCCACGCCCTCGTGGTTCGAGGGTCGCTACGCTCCCGCCTCACCATGAGGACTACTCTTGGCACAGCGTTCCAGTAGCCCTCATGGTGAGGTGCGAGCCCTTCGCGAGCCTCGAACCACGAGGGCGTGGCACCAGCCGTTTCCTACCACCACGACTTCGGCTCAAACCCGCCACCCGCGGCCTTTTCGATCACCCGCCCCGCAGCGAACAGCGTTTCCTCGTCGAATGGCTTGCCGATGAGCTGCAGGCCGAGCGGCAGGCCCTTGGCGTCCTTGCCGGCCGGTACGGCGATGCCCGGCAGGCCCGCCATGTTCACCGTCACGGTGAAGATGTCGTTGAGATACATCGCCACCGGATCGGCGGCCAGGGCCTCGTCGCCCACGCCGAATGCTGCCGATGGCGTCGCCGGGGTCAGGATGGCGTCGACGCCCGCATTGAAGGCGTCCTCGAAGTCCTTCTTGATCAGCGTGCGAACCTTCTGCGCCTTGACGTAATAGGCGTCGAAATAGCCCGCCGACAGCACATAGGTCCCGATCATGATGCGGCGCTTCACCTCGCGGCCGAAACCGGCGGCGCGGGTCAGTTCATACATGTCGGTGATATCCTTGCCCGAAACGCGCAGGCCATACTTGACGCCGTCATAGCGCGCCAGGTTCGACGAGGCCTCGGCCGGGGCGACGATGTAGTAGGCCGGAAGCGCATATTTGGTGTGCGGCAGGCTGATATCCTTGACCGTGGCGCCCTCGGCCTTGAGCCATTCCAGCCCCTGCGCCCAGAGCTTTTCGATCTCGGCCGGCATTCCGTCCATGCGATATTCGCGCGGCACGCCGATGGTCAGTCCCTTGACGCCGCGCTCCACCGCGGCGGCAAAGTCGGGCACGGCCAGGTCGACGCTGGTCGAATCCTTGGGATCGAACCCCGACATGGAGGTCATCATGATCGCCGCATCTTCCACCGTGCGGGCGATCGGCCCGGCCTGGTCGAGCGAGGAGGCGAAGGCCACCACGCCCCAGCGCGAGCAGCGGCCATAGGTCGGCTTGATGCCGACAGTGCCGGTAAACGCCGCCGGCTGGCGGATCGAGCCGCCGGTATCCGTCGCCGTCGCCCCGGCGCACAGCCAGGCCGAAACCGCCGCCGCCGAACCGCCCGAGGAGCCGCCCGGCACCAGGCTGGCATTGCTGCCCTCGGCGCGGAACGGGCTGATGACCGGGCCGTAATAGCTGGTCTCATTGGACGAGCCCATGGCGAATTCGTCCATGTTGAGCTTGCCCAGCATCACCGCGCCGTCGCGCCACAGATTGCTGGTGACGGTCGATTCATATTCCGGCTTGAAGCCGTCTAGAATGTGGCTGGCCGCCTGCGTATGCACGCCTTTGGTGCCGAACAGGTCTTTGATGCCCAGCGGAATGCCTTCCAGCGCACCGCCCTGCCCTTGCGCCAGCTTCGCGTCGCTGGCCTTGGCCATGTCGAGCGCCTTGTCCGGCGTCACCGCCACATAGGCGTTGAGGCTCGGATTGGCCCTTTCGATGGCCGAAAGATAGGCGCTGGTCAGTTCGGTGGCGGTGAAGCTCTTGGCCACGAGGCCCTTGCGGGCATCGGCCAGAGAGAGGCGGGTCAGGTCAGTCAACAGGAATCTCGCTCAGATTGTCGCAGCGGTGATAGATGGTCGTGCCCCCAGGATAGGGACTTTCAGGGTTCGGCTCGATGCCGCCGATCATGGCCAGCATGGCATCGTTGCTGGACGAAACGCGGATGGCGCCGGCATCGTGCGGCGCGATGGCCAGCATGTCGGGATAAAGGTCGCTGGGGATTTCGCAGACCGCATCCACCAGCAGCACCGGTGTATTGGCCTGGCTCTTGATGTCATAGAAATTGCAGTGGAACTCCATCGACTGGATGCCGCCCTCAAAGCTGAGGCTCAGGAAATTCAGGTCCATGAAGGCATCGATGCCGTGCTTTTCCAATGCCTGGCACGCTGCCGGGTCGGTGACATAGAGCCGGGTCTGGTCGATGACCAGGTCTTCCTGCGCCGATGCGGCGCTTGCCAGCAGTGACAGCCCGGCCGCGACCAGAATCGCTTTCATGCGTTCGCCTCCACCTTGAGCTTCATTTCGAAAAAGGCCGACCATTCGCTGTCGGGATAGTCGAGAAACGGCCCTCGGGTCACGAAGCCGCTCCGCGTGTAGAGCCGATGCGCTTCGGCCATGCCCGGACCGGTGCCGGTTTCCAGCATCAGCGTCAGCAGTCCCTTTTCGCGCGCCAGCCCGACAATGGCCTCAAGCAGCGCCGAACCGATCCGCTTGCCGCGCACCTCCGGGTCGGTGAACATGCGCTTGACCTCGCCCAGCTCAGCCGAATGCAGCTTCAGCGCGCCCATGCCAACGGCCCGGCCGGTCTCGTCGCGCGCCACGAACAGCGTCGTGTCGCTGCCGGCCATCTGTTCCACCGTCATCTTGAACTGGAATTCCAGCGGCGACAGCGGCAGCAAATGGTCGTTGAGCCGGGCGACGAGGCCACGCACATCGTCCTGCAAAGGCGTTTCGATGGCGATGCTGACAGCCATCTATTCGATCACCTTCGGCACCATGAAGAAATTGTCCTCGGTCAGCGGCGCATTGCTGACGATCTTTTCCGGGTAACCGCCATCGCTGACCACGTCGTCGCGGCGGCGCAGCGTCATCGGCGTCACCGAGGTCATGGCTTCGACGCCGTCGACATTAACTTCACCCAATTGCTCGACAAAGCCCAGAATGGCGTTCAACTCGCTCTGATAGGCTTCCACCTCGTTTTCTTCGATGCGGATGCGCGCCAGGCGCCCGATGCGCTTTACGGTTGCGGCGTCGACGGACATGGGAAACTCCAGAACAGGACGGCTCGATTTGGGCCGTTATTAGCAATGGCGCGCCCAAAAAGACAATGAAAATGGCTGATGGCCCGGATCAGATTTCCAATGCCATCCCGGCTTCCAGCGCCACGATGCCCATACCATGGTCGCGACCTTCAAGAGCCTCGAAGGTCTCATCGACGTCTGTCTCTGTTCCAGCGAGCGCAACGAGACGTGGCGTAGTCGCGTCTCGCATATTCTCCGTGCGCTCACGCAGCTCCCCGCCAAAGAGAACTATCACAGCCTTTTCGGCCCATGCAGCCAGCTCTGGCACGTCGTACTTCTGCAAAAGTAGTAGCGGCGGCTCGCCGACGGCACCTACCAGCACCGCGCCCGCCCCCGCCGACCAGGCCTCCACCGCCGGCGGCGCATCGCCTTCGTCCAGCAGCCGCGGCACCTTGCGCGGCTTCCAGCGCGCCGCATCGACTTCGGGCAAAGCCGCCCCGAAACGCTCGATCACCACATCTGCCCCCGACACCAGCTCCGCCGCATCGATTCCATCGGGCGCACCCTCGGCGTCCACCACCAGAATCGCCCCGCCGATATGAATGCGGATCGTCGTCCCGCCGAACCAGGTGAGTTTCATCCATGCTTTCCTGTCGCCAAACCGGCCCGCACCCTATAGGACGAAGCCATGACCGACGAGCCCTCCGAAGACTTCGCCAACCCCCTCGCCGACATCCCGGCCGCCGGCCGCATCATGGCGCTCGATCTCGGAACCAAGACCATCGGCGTCGCCATTTCCGATGGCATGCGCTATTCGGCCACCCCGCTCGAAACCATCAGGCGCACCAAGTTCACCCAGGATGCCGAGCGCATCCTCGTGCTGATTGCCGAAAACCAGATCGCCGCCATCATTCTCGGCCTGCCGCTCAACATGGATGGCTCGGAGGGCCCCCGCGTTCAGTCCACCCGCGCCTTCGCCCGCAACCTGGCGCAGAAGACCGCCCTGCCCATCGCCTTCTGGGACGAGCGCCTCTCCACCTCAGCCGTCACCCGCATGATGATCGAGGCCGATCTCCGCCGCGACCGCCGCGCCGAAGTCGTCGACAAGCTCGCCGCCAGCTACATCCTGCAGGGCGCCCTGGATCGCCTGCGGCGGTAGCCCCAACTACGATGTCATCCCAGTGTAAATTTACACCACTGGGCCTTGCCCCACCCGCTCCCCTCCGCTAGACCGCAGCAAATATCAGGGATCGGAGCGCATGGCCCAAGCTCGCGCCAGCAAAAGCACCTCGTCGGCCGCCGCCTCCGGCGATTTCCCTCCTTTCAGCCAGAAGCACCTGCTTTCGATCGCCGATCTCAAGCAGCACGAGATCGTCGATTTGCTCGATCGCGCCGAAGCCATGGTTCCGGTCTCCCGCCAGGAGCGCAAGAGCCACCCCACGCTAACCGGCAAGACTCAGATCAACCTCTTCTTCGAGCCGTCGACCCGCACCCAGGGTTCGTTCGAGATCGCCGGCAAGCGGCTGGGCGCGCTGGTCATGAACATGTCGGTCAAGACCTCATCGGTCACCAAGGGCGAAACCCTGGTCGATACGGCCGCCACGCTCAACGCTATGCGGCCCGATGTCATCGTCGTCCGCCACTCGGCCGCCGGCGCGGTGGAACTGCTGAGCCAGAAGGTCGGCTGCGCCGTCATCAATGCCGGCGACGGCGCCCATGAACACCCCACACAGGCCCTGCTCGACGCGCTGACCATCCGCAATCACAAGGGCCGCATTTCCGGCCTCACCGTCGCCATTTGCGGCGATATCGCCAATTCTCGCGTCGTCCGCTCCAATCTGCTGCTGCTCGGCGCCCTCAATGTCCGCACCCGCGTCATCGCCCCGCGGAACCTGCTGCCATCGGGCATCGAACACCTCGCCACAGAGGTCTTCACCGACATGCGCGAGGGCCTCAGGGATGCCGACGTGGTCATGATGCTGCGCCTCCAGCACGAGCGCGCTAATGGGCGCATGATCCCCTCGGTCCGCGAATATTACCGCTTCTACGGCCTCGACGCCGAAAAGCTCAGCTTCGCCAGGCCCGATGCCATCGTCATGCACCCCGGCCCGATGAACAGAGGCGTCGAGATCGACCCCGCCATTGCCGACGGCCCCGCCTCGGTCATCACCGACCAAGTGGAAATGGGTGTCGCCGTGCGCATGGCCGTGCTCAATGCCCTCCTCCCGGCGAGGAACGCGCCATGACCCGCCCCCTGCTCATCGAAAATGCCCGCATCATCGATCCGGCCTCCGGCACCGACGGCAAGGGCGCGGTGCTGGTCGAAAACGGCCTCATCTCCGACATAGCCCTCGGCGCTCCGGTCGGCGTCCCCGAAGGCGCCGAAGTGGTCAACGCCAAGGGCCTGATCCTCGCGCCCGGCCTCATCGACATGCGCGTCTTCACCGGCGAACCCGGCAAGGAATATCGCGAAACCCTCGCCTCGGCCGGCGAAGCTGCTGCTGCCGGTGGCGTCACCAGCTTCGTCATGATGCCTGACACATCCCCGGTCGTGGACGATGGCGCCCTGGTGGATTTCCTCATCCGCCGCGCCAAGGCGACCTCAAAAGTCAATGTCCTCCCCGCCGGTGCGATCACCAAGGGCCTGGCCGGCCAGGACATCACCGAATTCGGCCTGCTGCAGGAAGCCGGCGCCGTCTGCCTCACCGATGGCCGTCACTCCATCCAGTCCTCGGCCCTGCTCCGCACCGTCATGAGCTATGCCGCCAATTACGACATGACCGTCATCCACCACGTCTCCGACAGCGGCCTCACCGGCGATGGTGTGATGAATGAAGGGCTCTTCGCCACCATTCTCGGCCTCAAGGGCATTCCCCGCGAAGCCGAGACCATCCCCCTGGCCCGCGACCTCCAGCTCGCTGCCCTCACCAGCGCGAAATACCACGCCGCGCAAATCTCCTGCGCTGCCTCGGTCGAATTGATGGCAGCGGCCAAGAAGCGTAACGCCTCGGTTACATCTGGCGTCTCCATCAACAATCTCGCCCTCAACGAAAACGACATCGGCCGCTACCGCACCTTCTTCAAACTGGGCACGCCCCTGCGCTCCGAAGATGACCGCCAGGCCGTCATCGAAGGCCTGCGCAGCGGCACCATCGACACCATCCATTCCGACCACGATCCGCAGGATACCGAGGTCAAGCGCCAGCCCTTCGCCGAAGCCTCCGATGGCGCCATCGGCCTCGAAACCCTGCTGTCGGCCGCCTTGCGCCTGCATCATTCCGGCGATGTCGACCTCATGACCATTCTCCGTGCCATGACCAGCCGCCCCGCCGAGATCCTCGGCCTCCCCTCAGGCCGCATCGCCAAGGGCGCCCCCGCCGACCTGATCCTCTTCGATCTCGACTATCCCTGGCAGGTCAGCGAACGCGACCTCCGCTCCCGCTCCCGCAACACCAGCTTCGAAGGCGCCCGCCTCGCCGGCAAGGTCATGCGCACCGTCGTCGGCGGCGAAACGGTATTCGAGCACATCGATTAGCGCCGCTGCCGCCCCACCCCCGGTGTCACCCCGGCCTTGAGCCGGCAACTGTAGTTTAGGGGTGGAAGGGGGTTCTTGATTTCATCATGGCGTTGAGAGTGACGATGATCTTTCTGGCCAATGCGATGA
>NZ_LMGZ01000012.1 GCF_001427605.1 Devosia sp. Root635
CTTCATGATGACCCATTCCAAATACGACCCCTACAATACCGACCACATGTATGTGTCGCAGTGGACGCTCGAATGCCGGGCCATCGCCCAGGCCTGGGGCCACAATCCGGGGCAGAAGATTCTCGGCGCGCCGCAGGTCTACCTGTTCGAGCCGCACCAGACCGAGCAGATGCACTGGACGCCCGACGTGTTTCTCGACATCACCGATGTCTGGGACAAGAARTGGGCCGCCATCCAGGCCATGGAAGGCCAGGAACACCTCTGGCACTACTATAAGAATGTAGCCGAGAACCGGGCCAACCATTTTACCCGCAATTCCGGCGGGCAGTCGGGTGGCCGGGCCGCCAAATATGCCGAAGGCTTCCAGTCGATCTATCCGCGCACCGTGGATGAACTGTGATGGCTGTCGTGGTCCAGAATATCGCGCGGGCCGACCAGTCGGTTATCGATCGGCTCGCTGTCTGCGGCGTTGCCACCGTGCATGAAGCGCAGGGGCGCAAGGGGCTGCTGGCCAGCCATATGCGGCCGATCTATGCCGGCGCGCGGCTGGCTGCCTCGGCAGTGACCATTTCGGCGCCGCCGGGCGACAACTGGATGGTGCATGTCGCCATCGAGCAGCTGAGGGCCGGCGACATCATGGTGTTGGCGCCGACCAGCCCCAGCGAAGACGGCTATTTCGGTGATCTCCTGGCCACTTCGGCACAGGCGCGGGGCTGCAAGGGGCTCATCATCGATGCCGGTGTGCGCGACGTGGCCGACCTGACCACGATGAAATTTCCGGTCTGGTCCAAGGCCATCTTCGCGCAGGGCACGGTCAAGGAAACCCTCGGCTCGGTCAATGTGCCGGTGGTCTGCGCCAATGAGCTGGTCAATCCCGGCGACATCATTGTCGCCGACGACGACGGCGTCTGCGTGGTGCGCCGCGAAGAGGCCGAGGCGGTGGCCGACAAGGCCGAAGCCCGCGTTGCCGCCGAGGAAGGCAAGCGCCAGCGGCTGGCTGCCGGGGAACTGGGTCTCGACATTTACCAGATGCGCGAAAAGCTCGCGGAAAAGGGCCTGAAATATGTCTNTTCGACGCGTAATCGAGGTCGAGGCGGTGGCCGAAAAGGCCGAAGCCCGCATGGCCGCCGAGGAAGGCAAGCGCCAGCGGCTGGCTGCCGGGGAACTGGGTCTCGACATTTACCAGATGCGCGAAAAGCTCGCGGAAAAGGGCCTGAAATATGTCTGACACTGGTACGCGCGTGATGTGGATGCGGGGCGGCACCTCCAAAGGGGGATACTTCCTCGCCGAGGACCTGCCCACGAATATCGCCGAACGTGACGCGCTGCTGTTGCGGATCATGGGCTCACCCGACCCCCGCCAGATCGATGGCATGGGCGGCGCCAATCCGCTGACCTCGAAGGTCGCCATCGTGAAGAAATCGGCGCGTCAAGGCGTCGATGTCGACTATCTGTTCCTGCAGGTCTTCGTCGACAAGCCCGTGGTCACCGACCAGCAGAACTGCGGCAATATCCTGGCTGGTGTCGGTCCCTTCGCCATCGAGCGGGGCCTCGTCGAGGCGCAGGACGGCACAACCGATGTCCGCATTTTCATGGAGAATACCGAGCAGATCGCGACCGCCTCGGTGGCAACGCCCGCGGGTCGGGTGACCTATGACGGCGTCGCCAGAATTGACGGCGTTCCCGGCACCTCGGCCGCCATGCCGATTGTCTTCGAAGACACGGCGGGATCGAGCTGCGGCGCCCTGCTCCCGACCGGCAATGCGGTCGACATTGTCCATGGCGTTCCCGTCACGCTCATCGACAACGGCATGCCCTGCGTCATTCTCGACGCCGCCGATTTCGGCATATCCGGGCAGGAAACGCCCGCCGAGCTGGAAGCCAATGAAACGCTGAAGGCACGGCTCGAACACATTCGCCTGACTGTCGGCCCAATGATGAATCTGGGCGACGTAGCCAAGAGCTCGGTCCCGAAGATGACCCTGGTCAGCGCCGCAGCAAATGGCGGCGCCATTTCCACCCGCAGCTTCATCCCCCACCGCTGCCACGATGCAATCGGCGTCCTCGCGGCGGTCAGCGTGGCGAGCGCCTGTCTCCTGCCCGAGGGCCCGGCCCGCAAATATGCGGTAGCCGGCGAAGGACGCGCGCGCAGCATGAGTGTGGAGCATCCCACGGGCGAATTCACCGTCATCGCCACACTCGACGAGGCGGGCGCGCTGGTCAGCGCGGGCGTGTTGCGGACGGCACGAAAACTCATGGACGGTCAGGCCTACTGACGCACACCAACGGGAGGGACGCATGGCGAGGCTCGCTTTCATCGGGTTCGGGGAGGCCGGCCAGGCCTTCGCCCAGGGGCTGCGACCCCAGCCCGGCTCCGCGCAAGCCTATGACATCGCGTTCGATACGCCAGAAGGCCAAGTCGAAGAGGCATGCGCCCACTTGGGCATACGGGCTGCCTCGAGCCCAGCCGAGGCCCTGGCAGAAGCCGATCTGGTCTTCTGCCTCGTCCCCACCGACCAATCGATAGCGGCTGCGGGAGCAGGCGCGCGACACCTTAAGCCTGGCGCAATCTGGCTCGACGGGTCTTCCAGTTCGCCCGGACGCAAGCGCGATGCGGCGGCAATTATTGATGGGCGCAGCGGCTACTATGTCGACATGGCGATCATGTCGCCCGTTCATCCTCACCTGCATCGCACGCCGGTCCTTCTCGCCGGCGGCGAGGCACACCAGACCTTGCCCCGCCTCGAAATGCTCGGCATGCATGCTCGTGTAGCCGGCGAAAGGGTCGGTGATGCCTCTGCGATCAAGATGGTGCGCTCGGTCCTGATCAAGGGCATCGAGGCCGTCACGGCCGAATGCATGCTGGCCGCGCGCAAAGCGGGCGTCGAGGGCGCCGTCCTGGCTTCGCTGGAAAGGTCGGACCCCAAGATAGACTGGGCCGCGCGCAGCACCTACAATATCGAACGGATGACCACACACGGGAAAAGGAGGGCAGCCGAGTTGCGCGAAGTCGTCGCCACGCTTGATGAACTAGGCCTGCCCAGCCGCATGGCCTCCGCAACGGCCGAGTGGGAAGACCAGTTGGGCGATCTGCAGCTGGACATTGGCGATGAAGACCTCCTGGCGCGGCTTGATCTGGTCCTGTCTCGCCTCACATGAAGCCAAATCTCCGGCACCTACGCGTCTTTTTGGCCGCCTGCGACTCCGGGTCCATCACCCAGGCCGCAAGCGCCTGCCTGGTCTCCCAACCCGCGGTCACCCAATCCATTCACAAGCTCGAGGAATTGCTCTCGTCCCGGCTTTTCGAGCGCACGTCGCATGGCCTCTACGCAACCGAGGCCGGCCGGACGCTCGCCGAGCGGGTGCGCCGAGCGCTCGACCTGCTTGACGTGGCTCTCGCAGACCTGGCGCCGCGCCTGCGTCTGACGGCCACCACGTCGCAGCTCACCGCGCTGGTGGCCGCCGTCGAAACCGAAAATTTCACCCTGGCGGCCCGCCGCCTCGGCCTCGCGCAACCCAGCGTGCACCGCGCCATCACCGACCTTGAAAAAGACGCGGGCAAGCTGCTTTTCGAGCGGACCTCTCGCGGCGTCGTCGCCACGCGCCCTGCCGCCAAGCTCGCCCAGGCGGCACAGCTGGCCTTCACTGAAATCGAACAGGCCGAGGCCGACCTGGGTGATCTTGCGGGCCGCGAAGTCGGGCGAATCGTCGTCGGCGCCATGCCCCTGTCGCGCTCCTCCATCCTGCCCGATGCCATAGCGCGCTTCCGCAAGCGCCGCGCCAGCCTGCCGGTGCGGGCTCTCGATGGCCCCTATGACGACATGATGACCGCGCTGCGCCGTGGCGAGGTGGATTTCCTCATCGGCGCCATGCGCAACCCGCCCCCGGTGGGCGACGTGGCGCAGGAGACGCTGTTCGACGACGAACTCATCGTTGTCTGCCGGCCCGGCCACCCGCTCCTCGCCCAGCCCCTGCCGGCGGCGACCGTGCTGGCCAGCTTCCCATGGGTCGTCAATATCGAGGGTACGCCGGCTCGCGGCATGTTCGACAAGGTCTTTGCCGACGCGCCGCGCCCGGCAAGCCTGGTGGAAACCGGCTCAATGGTGCTCATGCGCGAGCTGCTCATGGTGTCGGACCACCTGGGGTTCATTTCCCGCGTGCAGATCCGGTCCGACCTCCGCCATGGCATGGTCGTCCAGCTCCCATCCCGCCTCCCCGATACGTCCCGTCCCATCGGGCTGACATATCGCTCCGGCTGGGTGCCCACGCGGGCACAGAGCGAGTTCCTGGGCGATATCCGCGCCGCAACCCTCGACCTGGCCCGCTAAAGCGCGTTGCGATCTTTCAGATTCGCTCGGTGCGCTTTGGCGCTTGTTTTGCGCGTGTCTTTGTCCTGAAACCGGGACCACGTTCAGGAGACGCTTTAGCGGCCTAGAGTGTCTCGGGCCAGTAGAGCCGGGTGGGATTGTCCACCAGCAGGGCCTTGAGGCTGTCAGGCGTCGGGGCGATGATCTTGAGCAGATCGACGAGCTCACCATCGTCGGGCATGTGCACCCTGACGTTGGGATGGGGCCAGTCCGTGCCCCACAACACGCGATCCGGGAACTTATCGACCAGCAGGCGACCATATTCGGCAGCGTCGTGGAAGGGGGGGCCGGAGCGTGAAAGCCGCTCTGAACCACAGACCTTGACCCAGAACCGCTCGTCCTCCATCAGCTCCAGCAGCAACTGGAAGGCCACCTGGTCCGGGCCCGCGCTGGCGTCGATCCGGCCCATATGGTCGATGACGATGGGCAGTTGCAGTTCCCTCAGGAACGGCGCCAGTTCCTCGAGCCGGAACGCGTCGAAATGCACCACGATATGCCAGCCGAGCGGAATGATCCGCTCGACGATGGCGCGCACGTCGTCCTTGCCGGCCGCCTCACCCAGATGCGTCACGAAATTGAAGCGCACGCCGCGCACCCCGGCATCGTGCAGGCGCTGCAGTTCGGCCATGGTGACGTCGGCCGTCACCATGGCAATGCCGCGATAGTTGCCCTTGCCGGCGATCAGCGCATCGACCATGGCCGCATTGTCGGTGCCGTGGCAGCTGGCCTGAACGACCACCGAGCGGGCGATGCCGAGATGCCGGTGCAGGGCGAACAGCTTCTCCTTGGGCGCGTCTTCCGGCTGGTAGGTGCTGGTCGGGGCGAAGGGAAACACAGCGGCCGGGCCGAAGACGTGGCAATGCGCGTCGCAGGCACCCGGAGGCAGGACAAGTTCAGGCTTTTTGGGATTGGGGTGGAAAGGCAGAGCCATGAGGTCAATTGCTCGTGGGTTCTTGGGAAACAACAGCGGCTGGAACGGCGGGCGAGGAAACCACTCGGAACAGCACGGCTCCGAGGAGCAGAATGCCCAGACCGCGCGCGACCAGAGTAAGGGTGTCGGTGGCGTCCACCGGAGTCGGCCAGACAACCAGCAGTGAACCGAGCACGATCAGGGCCCGTTCGCCCCATGTGATGGTGCGACCCAGCCAGCCCGAGAAGCAGACCGTCATTGCTGAAATGGCGATGCCAGCCAGCACGATGGCCAGGGTGATCTGCACGCCATTGCCGATCATCAGGATGCCCGGCATGGTCACGAACAGGAACGGGATCAGCAGCTTGACGAAGCCCAGGCGGATGGATTCGACCGCCGTCTCATTGGCATCGGCGCCCGAAATGCTGGCAGCTGCATAGGCAGCCAGGGCCACCGGCGGGGTAATGGCCGAGACCAGGCCGTAGTAGAAGATGAACATATGCGACGAGATGGCGGGCATGCCCAGCCGCGTCAGCGCAGGGGCAACCAGCACGGCCAACAGCAGGTAGGCCGCCGAAGTCGGCAGGCCCATGCCCAGAACGAACGAGGCGAGCGCCGTCAGCAGCAGGATGGCCCAGACATTCCCCGCCCCCAGTTCGACGATGAGGCTCGACAGCATCAGGCCAACGCCGGTGAGATTGAGCACGCCGATGACCACCCCGGCGGCGGCGACCGCCGCCACGATGGGCATGACCGATGCGAGCGTATCGCGGCACACCTGGACAAGGTCGATCAGGCTGGGACGCGTCTCCTTGCGGAAGGGGCTGATGACCAGGGCCAGAGCAATGCAGTAGACCGCGGCGCGGGTCGGCGTCGTGCCCATGAACAGCAGGGCAATCATGCCGATGAGCGGCAGCAGCAGATAGCCGCGGGTCTTGAGCGTCTGCCCCAGGAAGGCGAGACCACCCGCCACGTCGCGCTCGAGATTGAGCCGTCCCGCTTCGAGGCGGATGGCGATCATCAGCGCCCCGACATAGAGCAGGCCCGGCACAAGCGCGGCCAGGGCAATCTGCGAATAGGGAACGCCGACGATTTCGGCCATGAGGAAAGCGGCAGCGCCCATGACCGGCGGCAGGATCTGCCCCGCCGACGAGGCCGCGGCCTCGATGGCGCCCGCCGTCTTGGCCGAATAGCCGACGCGTTTCATCAGCGGAATGGTGAACGTGCCCGTGGTCACGACATTGGCGACAGCACTGCCGTTGATGGTGCCGAAGAGCGTGCTCGAAAGAGCTGCGGAAAGGCCCGGGCCGCCCTGGATGCGGCCGGTCAGGCCGCGAGCGACATCGACGAAGACCTCACCGGTCCCCGTCTTCATCAGCAGGGTGCCGAACAGGGTGAACAGGAAGATATATTCGACCGCCACGCCCATCGGCACACCGAAAAAGCCTTCGGTTGACAGGAACAGGGTCGAGCTCAGGCGCGCCAGGTCATAGCCGCCATGGCCATACTTGCCGGGGATGAGGTAGCCGAACCAGGCATAGAGCAGCGCGAAGCTGGCAATGAGCAGCAGCGCCCAGCCCAGATGCTTGCGCACCAGCGTAAATGTCACCACGCAGAGGGCAACGAACATCACATTGTCGAGCGGATTGGACATGGCCCCGCGCGTGATGATGTCGAGATAGGAATGCCAGAGATAGGGTCCGGGCACGATGGCGACGACCGCCAGCGCATAGCAGACCATGCGGCCCGGTGCGGAGCGGGCCGACAGGCCAATGGCCAGCAGGCCCGCCGCTGACACCAGCGAATAGAACATGGAGCGGAGCAGCAGCGCCGTGATGCCGCCGTAGAAGGCCCCGTAGATCACGAGGACGGTGGTGGCGACCGCCAGCAGGGCGTAGAGGAGCGACACGGTGGTCGCTCCTCGGCCCGAGCCGGTCTGATGACGCAAGGCGAGCTTGTCGTGTGCTTCAGACATCAGGGACATTGCTTGGTCCGCCCTTACTGGGCCGCCTCATCAAAGTAGCGCTGCGCGCCGGGATGCAGCGGGATGGGCGTATTGGTGGCGGTGGGAATGGCAATCTCGGCCGCCTGCGGGTGGATCGTGGCGAGTTCGGCCAGGTTGTCGAAAATGGCCTTGGTGATGCCGTATACCGTTTCCTCGGGGGCCGAGGTGACAGTGAAGATCGTCGCAGGATCGTTAATGGCCAATACGGCCTCGTCCTGGCCGGCATAGGTCCCCGCCGGGATTTCGTAGTACTGGTAGAATGGGTACTGGGCGATCATCGGCGCCGCCGCGTCGGCATCGATCGGAATGAGATGCAGGTCACGCTGTGCACCCAGGTCGATGAGCGCGGCGGTCGGGGCGCCGGCCAGCACAACGGTAGCGTCGAGCGTGCCGTTCATCAGGGCGGCAGTGCCTTCATTGTAGGAAATGAACTGCACATTGGACGGATCGAACACGCCATGGGCCTCAAGCAGTCGCTGGCCCAGAACGGCCGAATTTGAACCGGGGGGGCCGAGATTGATCCGCTTGCCGGCAAGGTCGGCCATGGTCACGATGCCGGTATCGGCAGTTGTCGCGATCTGGAGCACGGCCGGATAGAGATAGGCCATGGCGGAAACCGGCAATGCGGCGTCGAACGGGCCTTCGCCAACACTGGCTTCATAAAGGGTCGAGCTGGACGAGAAGCCGAAGGTCATCTGCCCCTCGGCGACGCGGCGGATGTTTTCCACCGAGGCGCCCGTCACTTCGGCGCGGGCAGAGGCGTTGGGCAGGTGCTTGTTGAGCATGTCGGCCATGCCAGCGCCGATGATGTAGAACAGGCCGCCGGTGCCGCCAGTACCGATGGAGATACGCTCCTGCGCGGCTACAGGCGTCATGGCCAGGCTCAAGGCCATGCCGGCGCCGATGATGAGTTTCGAAAGTTTCACTGGTTTCCTCCCTAATGTGAAGTCTTGTGTGGTTGGTGTTCAGGCCGGCTGAGGCTGCTTCGCTTCCATTCCGGCGGACAGGTCGCGGAAGCTGGCAAAGCTCGCCGCGACGATCTGCACGACCGCCTGATCGCGGTCGTTCCCGTCGACGGCGCCGCCGGACAGGCGGGTGACGCGTTCGGGATTGATAAGGGCGTAGTAGAGAGCGCCCAGCAGGAACTGGCTCCGCCAGACCAGGTCGGCCTTGCTGGCACCGGGCAGGCAGCCGGCAATGGCGTCCATGAAAGCGTGGCTCGTGCTGTCGAAGGCGCCGGCGATGATCTCGCGGGCATCTGCATTGCCTTCGGCGGACAGCACGGCGCGCATGCGGGTAAACTCCGCGCCACCGCCGTCATGGTCCGAAGAAGACGAAAATGCCGGAATGACATAGGCCCGCAGAATGGCCATGAGCCGCTCTTCCGGATCGATCAGCCGCTTGGCCTCCCCAAGCAGTTCCATGCGTCGGCTGTTCATGGGCTCAGTGTGGCGCTGGTAGATTTCGCGCAGCAACACCGCCTTGGAGCCGAAGTGATAGGTGAGACTCCCGACATTGGCATCGGCCGCCTTGGCGATCTCGCGCAGCGACACGGCATTGTAGCCGTTCGAGGAAAACAGCTTCACCGCCGCAATGAGCAGCGCTTCGCGTACGTTCGCCCTGGTCATGTCCTCATCCAAATCTTGTACGAGCGCCCTTCTGTCTTGTACAAGTGTACAAATTGAATTCTAGAGTCAACAGGTTTTGTCGACGCGGTGGAAAGAGCCTCCAATGGGCCAGGTCCTCGCCGGCCTTTTCGATCACCAGCACAGACCGCCCCGCGCTCCGCGCCGCGATGGCCGCGCACAACGCCGCATTGCCGGACCCGACCGCCAGAACATCAACCGCCATTCATTTCTCCGGGGCCGCCCCGGACAGTTGCGAGTATGGGGAATTGCCGCCGCATGAGTTCGGGGACCACACGCGGGCACGATGCCTATCGCTCCATCGTCGAAGCCACGCGCCGTGGCCTCTATAAGCCGGGGGACGCCCTGCGCGAGGAGGAGGTCGCCGAGCTGGAGGGCATCGTGGCGCGCTTTGCTGCCCACCACGCCACAGAGGCCGAGATCATGCACCTGCGACAGCTAAACCATGCTTTTCGGAATGCCGGAACGGCCGCCGCCGCTTACGAGCACAACCGCAGCTTTCATACCCAGCTCTACGACGCCTGCCGTAGCCGTTATCTGCGTCAGACCGTCGAGGACCTGCAGGACACGATTGCCATTCTCCCTGAAACGACTTCAAGGATGGTCCAATGGCCCAGCAACTGGCCATGGATCATATCAGGGCGTCGCCCGCCGTCCGCCTTGAACTCATTCGTGAGCAGAAACAAGGTGATACTGACACCAGGAGAGCCCTCTGACCGGCATGTCCTGAACTGTCGCAAACTAGCCAATACTTATGCCGACGCCGCTGAATCGAATTGTTTCGGTTCAGGCGGCCGGATGATCATACCCTCCGCTCCGGAACGCGGCAAAACTGGCCACGCCGGGAGCCCAGGGAGAAGACCAGATGAAAATTCGCAAGCTGGCCGCATCGGCGGTACTGGCATTCATGGCTGCAGGTTCGGCCGGCGCAGCAGAACTCAACTTCGCCAATTTCATGGCCCCGACCAATCCTTATGAAGCCGGCGCCTTCCAACCCTTCGCGGCCATGGTCGCGGAAATGACCGGCGGCGAAGTCACCGTCCGCGTGCGGTCCGGCGGTGAGCTCGGTGCCGGTCCGGTGGAACAGTATAATCGTGCGCTCGACGGCGTGGCGGACCTCGCAATCGGTTTGCCGGGCTATACTGCCTCCACTTTCCCGATCACGCTGCTCTCCGAGTTGCCCGGTGTGCTCACCGAAGACACCGGCACTGAGACGCTCTGGAACAATATTGATCTGTTCGCCGACGAATACCGCCGCGTCGAGCTGATCGGCCTCTGGAGCAACGCCGAGAACGTGCTCTATATGCGCGGCGATGCAGTGCGGACGCCGGCCGATATAGCCGGCAAGAAAATCCGCGTACCCTCGCGCAATGCGGGCCTGATCGTTGAGAGCTGGGGCGGATCGCCCGTCTCCATGCCGGTCTCGGAAATCTACAATGCCCTGCAGACCGGCGTCATCGACGGCGCCATGATCGACGGCACCGCGACCGATGCCTTCAAGCTCGGCGAAGTTGCCGACTCCCTCACCTTTGGCATGAATACGACGATCTCGCCCTTCTTCATCGTCATGAACCGCGACAGCTTCGATGCTCTGACCCCGGAGCAGCAGACGGCCATCAAGGAAGCCGGCAGGCAGGCCTCGCGCCTCGCCAACACGACGCAGATCGATGCCGGCCGTGCCGGCATCATCGGCTTCGGCAATCTCGAGGGCAAGGAACTGATCGAGCTGACCGCCGATGAGGCCAAGGCCTTCGACGACCTTTCGGCCTCGGTACTGGCACAGGTCGTGGACGAGTCAACTGCCGCAGGACTTCCCGCGCAGGACGTCATCGACGCCCTGATGGCGCAGTGACGTGAGCGCTCCTGCAAGTCAGAATGCCGGGTGGCTGGTCCAGTTGGACCGGGCCACCCGGCTGGTGGCCGGAGCGGCAGGACTTCTGCTTTTGCTCCTGGTCACCCTCGTCAGCGTGGCGGTCATCGCCCGCTATGTGTTTGCCCGCCCCATAGTGGGCGTTAACGAGATCATCCAGATGGTCTCGATCGCCGTGGTGATGCTGGCCTTGCCGTGGTGCACGTCACAGGGCGCTCATGTTCGCGCCGACGTCTTCGACGAAGCCATCGGCCGCTATGGCCGGTTCATCGGCGATGTGGTCTCGCGCCTGCTCTCGGCCAGTGTACTGGCGGTGCTTTGCCAGCGCGCCTGGCTCAAGCTGCTCGACACGCTCGAATATGGCGACAAAACCAACATGCTGGGCCTGCCCGTATGGCCGCTCTATGGCCTTCTGGCCCTGGGCGTCGCGCTCTGCATTCCCATTCTTCTCGCGCAGGCGGCGGCTCTCGCCGTCGACTTCAGGAAAACATCGAAGTGAGCGGTCTCCTTATCGGCCTGGTCGGCATCGCCGCGCTTTTCGGCCTCCTCATCCTGCGCACGCCCGTCGCTTTTGCCATGTTGATTGTCGGCTTTGTCGGCACCTGGCTGGTCCGTGGCTTCGGTCCGGCCGGCGGCGTGCTCATCACCGAAACCTTTTCAACCGTCGCCAATGACTCGCTGATCGTCGTGCCCATGTTCATCCTGCTGGGCAATGTTGCTTCGGCCGCCGGCTTCAGCCGCGGACTTTATGACGCGGCGAACGCCTGGGTCGGACGCATGCGCGGCGGACTGGCCTCCGCCTCGGTTCTGGGCTGCGCCGCTTTCTCGGCCGTCAGCGGCTCCTCGGTGGCGACAGCAGTCACCATCGGCAAGGTAGCGCTCCCCGAAATGCGGCGCCTAGGCTACTCTTCAGGCCTGGCCACCGGTGCGGTGGCTGCGGGCGGCACTTTGGGCTTTCTCATCCCGCCATCCACCGGCTTCGTGCTCTACGCCATCCTCACCGAGGAATCGATCGGCCGCCTGTTCATGGCCGGCATTCTGCCCGGGCTGATGCTGACCCTGCTTTTCATGCTGACTGTATGGCTCGTCACCCTGGCAGACCCCAAGGCAGGCCCCAAGGGCGAGAAGCTCACCCTGCGCGAAAAGCTCGCGGCCACCGTACCGTCGGCGCCGCTCATCGCTGTCATCCTTCTCTCCATCGGCGGCATCTATGCCGGCGTCTTCACGCCGGTCGAAGCCTCGGCAGTGGGCGCTGCCCTCGTCATTATCCTCGCCTTTGCCCGCCGGGCGATTGGCTGGAAGCAGCTCTGGGAAGCCGTCACCGAGACCGTAAAAACCTCTGCCATGCTCTACATGATCATGGTGGGTGCCAATGTGCTCAACCCCTTCCTGGCGCTGACCGATATCCCAACCATGCTGGGCGAAACGCTGACCGGGCTGGGCCTTGGCGCTTATGGCACGCTGGCCCTAATTCTGCTCACATACGTGATCCTGGGCATGTTCCTCGACGGCCTTGCCATGCTGGTGCTCACTGTGCCGATGTTCTTTCCCATCGTGACCGGCCTCGGCTTTGACCCAATCTGGTTCGGCGTCGTTGTCGTTATCGTCATCGAGATGGGCATGATCACGCCGCCGGTCGGGCTCAATGTCTTCGTTGTGAAATCCGTCGCCGACGACGTTCCCATGGCCACGATCTTCAAGGGGGTCACGCCGTTCCTGATTGCCATGCTGCTGGGGCTGCTGCTCATTATTGCCATGCCACAGATCGCGCTGCTCCTGCCCAATTCCATGTATGGCTGAGCGGGAGCATCCCAACGAGCGTTGTTGCCACCCTCGACTCGGTGGGCAGCAAAAACCTGTTGCCAGGGCGATCGCGACAAGGTCCAGGCGATGGTCGGTTCCTGATCGACCATCCCAGCGGATGCGTGTTGGTGTTCCGCGACCCCGACGATGCTAGGGACGTGCGCGGCGCCGACACGTCCGCGGGAATGGTCTTCGACGGCCTGATACTTACCAGGGAGAGACGGCATCCCAATAGGCATAGTTTATGAGACGGTGGGCAAACCGAATTGTCCCGCCGCCGACAACAACCCTATCGTCCTCCCATAACAGGGAGGACCTCATGACTAACCTCATCCGGCGCAATACCGTCGTCCGAGCCACATTCATCAGCGCGATTGCAGCAGCCATGCTCACGACAACTTCCATACCGGCGACGGCGGCCGGGGCATTCGACGACGCCCTGCGCTTCGACGCTGGCGCTTTTGATACGCTCACCGTTGACCTCGACGGCCAAGCGGTGGAGGTGCGGCGCTATGAAGTCGTCTATGTCGGCAAGCCCATCGAGATGGACGCAATCCAGCCCTCCCGCGGCGTGCCTCCGAATGGCGCTCCCGACAATGGCGAAGGCCGACCGCTCGAAGACCCGCTCGCCTTCCACAAGATGATCGTCTACGTCCCGACGACGTCGGTCGACAATGCCGACAACGCCATCATTCTGCACGTCAATAATAGTGGCTGGTTCTCGAGCCCGGTGGCCGACCGCATCGAAGAGGGCGGGTCCTACTCCAGCACGAGTGACACTGACCCGATCGGCGCCGCCCTCCGCGCCGGCTACGTCATCGTCAGCGCAGGCACCCGCAGCCGGAGTGCATTGGCCGCCGATGGCACTTTTGCCGGCAAGGCACCGGCGCCTGTCGTCGACGCCAAGGCCATCGTTCGCTACCTCCGGTTGAACGACGATGTGATTCCCGGCTCCGCAGAACGCATCGTCATCTCCGGAACCAGTGGTGGCGGCGCGCTGTCTGCTGCCGTCGCTGCCAGCGGCAATGACGCCGACTACTATCCCTATCTGGCCGAGATCGGCGCCGCCGGCATCGATGCCGAGGGCAACAGTTCGCTGGCCGACGATGTCTTTGCGACCATCGCCTATTGCCCGATCACCGATCTGGGCCACGCCGACATTGCCTACGAATGGCAATTCGCTGGAATCCGCACGGCCCAGAACACTATCGCCAATGACTATACCGAGCTTGCGCAGGAAGCCTCGAAGACACTGGCCGACGCCTATCCTGCCTATCTGGAAAGCCTGAGCCTCAAGACCGAGGACGGCAGCCCTCTGACGTCCGAGACGATGCAGCAGGCTATCCTTGCGGCCGTGCGCCGAGAGACCGAGGACGCCATTGCCAGGGGCGTGGCCATTCCGGCCATCGGCGAGGATTTTGAGCTGCCCAACCGGGACCAGACCATGGCGGTCGTCAATGACTGGCTCACCGTCGAAAATGGGGCCATTGTCGACATCGACTATGAGAAATACCTGGGGTTCGTGACGCGAGCTGCCGCGCTCAAGATCGTCCCCGCCTTCGATGCCACGGCCAATACCGACCATGAAGGCCTGCGCGGCGAGAACTCGCTATTCGGCGGCCCCGATGTGCCCTATGCCAATTTCACGGATTACAGCTGGAACAATAACCAGGTCCAGGGTGACGGCGCCGGTCCGGATGACACCGGCCTGCAATGGGCTGACTATGTCGCCCAGGACGACGCCCTCGTTGCCGAGCAGCTGCGGCTGATCGATCCAATGTCACACCTCGGTACGGAGTCGGATGCGGCCCCATACTGGTACCTGCGGCACGGCATGATCGATCGCGACACCTCGTTTGCCGTCGAACTCGGCCTGTATTACGCCGTCCTGAATGACGAGACGGTGGAAGACGCAAACTTCAGGCTGACCTGGATGCGGCCCCACAGCGGCAATTACGACGTCCAGGAAGCCTATGCGTGGCTCGCGAGCAAGCTCGCAGAAGCCGGCAACCCCTAGGCGGCACATTGGTCAGATCGGTCGGCTCCCTGAGCCGGCCGACGCATCCCACCGTGGTTCGCAGACAGTCCGCAAGCGACCCCGTTGCAGCCATTTGACGTGAATTCCCAGAGCCCACAGGCGGCCATACTGGCCACCGCGCAGGTGGATCTCAGCGGATCAGTTTCGCCACGGCCCGGTCACCCGCATCGGGGCTTGCGGCCAGCCCGTTCGCCACACCCTGGCGATCGACCTCACTGCGGTTCTGGCTCATCTTCACTTTGCCTTCGATGCGGCTGATCTTCAGCCTCAGGCCGACGATACCCCTGAGCTGCGCCGCGATGAACGGCTCCGGCGCATCGTCCACTCCCCATGGATCGGCGCGGGGCGTCTCATGAAGCTGGGTCAACCGCGACACGGCATCATGCAGCCGCGCTTCGTCCATGAAGAATTCCACCGCGCCATAGGCGTGCACCGCGACATAATTCCAGGTCGGCACGACTTTGCCGTGCTCGCGCTTTGACTCGTACCAGCTAGGCGTCACGTAGGCGTCGGGCCCATTGAAGATGGCCATGGCCTCGCCAATCACCGGTGTTGACCACTGCTGGTTGGCCTTGGCGAGGTGGCCATAGAGCACGCCATGCTCGCCCTCGGTTTCGTCAAGGATCAGCGGCAACGGCGTGGCCATGATCCCATTGGGCGTCGCCGTCGCCAGCGTCGACAGCCGCGCCGCACGCATCAGGCGACGGAGTTCAACGGGATCGTCCTCGCGGAATGCCGGTGGCGAATACATCTACCCCTCCCTATTTGCCGAATTTTCGTGCGCCGGCGACGCAGACGATCACCGCGATCGTCACCAGCAGCATGGCTGGCGTCACCGGTTCGTGCAGCAGGCCCCAGGCCAAAGCCAGGCCGAAAAACGGCTGCAGCAATTGCAATTGGCCAACAGCGGCAATGCCGCCCTGCGCCAGGCCGCGGTACCAGAACACGAAGCCGATCAGCATGCTGAACAGCGAGACATAGGCGAGGCTCAGCCATGCTGGCGCCGCAATGCCAGAAAGGGTTGGCGGCCAATAGAGAACCGTGAGAAGCCCCATGACCGGCAGGGACAGCACCAGCGCCCAGGAGATCACCTGCCAGCCGCCGAGCGTTCGGGACAATTTTGCGCCTTCGGCATAGCCCAGCCCGCAGACCACGATGGCAGCCAGCATCAGCGTATCGCCCAGCGGCGACGCGGCCAAACCCTGGGACATGGCAAAGCCTGCCACCAGCAGGCTGCCGAGGATGGAAAAAATCCAGAAGGCCGGCTTTGGCCGCTCACCGCCCCGCACCACGCCAAAAATGGCTGTCGACAGGGGCAGCAGGCCAATGAAGACGATCGAATGGGCCGAAGTGATGTGCTGCAGCGCCAGGGCGGTCAGCAGCGGGAAACCGAGCACCACACCGAGCGCCACGATAACCAGCGACAGCAGATCCTGCCGACCCGGGCGACGTTCCCGGAAGATCAGCAGCAAACCAAGACCCAATATGCCGGCAATGGCGGCGCGGACAACGGTGAGGAAGACGGGATCGAATGCCTGGACGGCGACCCGCGTGGCCGGCAGCGAGCCGCTAAAGATGATGACCCCGATCAATCCATTGATCCAGCCGCTCGTCGATCGGTCCATTTCACACTCCATTGCCCACTGGATATGCGCGAAGTCGGTTGCCGCGCCCAGCTACAGTCCGGTACGATTGTGCCAAACTGTTATGGTATATGGAGCAGTACGGATGGATGTGTCGCGCATTGCCATGGTCATGGCGACGATCCAGCAGCGCATCGCAGGCCGCAGCCTGACCGTCGGGGCCAGGCTCCCTTCGGTGCGCAGCCTCGCCAAAACCCTCGCGGTTTCGGTGTCGACTGTGGTCGAGGCCTATGCGCGGCTGGCGGCCGAAGGCGTGATCCAGTCCCGGCCTGGCTCCGGCTTCTACGTCGCCGCGCATACGGCGCCGCTGGCTCTGTCCGAGGTCGGACCAAAGCTCGATCGGGCGGTCGATCCCTTCTGGGTGTCCCGGCAGTCGCTGGAAGCCAATGACAGTGCGCTGAAGCCGGGCTGCGGCTGGTTGCCGCCGTCGTGGCTGCCGGAGGACGCTATCCGCCGATCGCTGCGAACCCTGTCGCGCGCCGACAGCTTTTCGCTGTCGGAGTATGGCACGCCGCTCGGCCTGCCGGCACTGCGCCAGCTGATCGCGCGCCGCCTTGCTGAGCGTGGCGTCGAGGCTGCCCCAGACCAGATCATGCTGACCGAAAGCGGCACCCAGGCCATCGACCTGCTCTGCCGCTTCCTGCTCGAGCCGGGCGATACGGTGCTGCTTGACGATCCCTGCTATTTCAATTTCCAGGCACTGCTGCGCGCCCATCGTGCTCGTCTCATCAGCGTGCCCTATACGCCCCACGGGCCGGACACAACGGCGCTGGCAGCCGTGTTGGCCGAGCACAAGCCGCGCCTCTACATCACGAATTCCGGCATTCACAACCCCACCGGTGCGACGCTGTCGCCGGTGGTGGCGCATCGTGTGCTCAAACTGGCCGATCAGCATGGATTGACCATCGTCGAGGACGACATCTTCGCCGACTTCGAGGACAGCCCGGCTCCTCGCCTGGCCGCTTTTGACGGTCTCGATCGGGTCATCCAGATCGGCAGCTTTTCCAAAACGCTGTCCGCAGCCTCACGTTGTGGCTTCGTCGCTGCCAAACCCGATTGGATCGAGGGCCTCACCGATCTCAAGATTGCGACGAGTTTTGGTGGGGGCCGGCTCAATGCCGAACTGGCGCTGAACGTGTTGAGCGACAGCAGCTATCGCAAGCATCTCGAAGGCCTGCGCAGAAAATTGGCCAGGGCCCGACACGACGTCGGTCGCAAATTGCGCGCTTTGGGCATCGAACCCTGGATCGAACCCCAGGCCGGCATGTTCCTGTGGTGCAAGCTCCCCGATGGCCTCGATGCCGCCGATGTGTCGCGGACGGCCCTCGCCCACAATGTCGTCCTGGCACCGGGAAACGCCTTCAGCCTGGCCCAGAGCGCATCCAGCCAACTTCGATTCAACGTGTCGCAATCCGACGATGATCGCATTTTCGCGGTGCTGCAAACCGCAGCAATGCTGCGAACCTGGTGACCCGCATACGCCAGGCAAGAGCACTTGCGCCACCTCTGCCATTGCCCATGGCTCCGCATGTGCTGAGGGATGGATCACCCGGACGAGCCGGGTGATGACGATGGAGGGGAGGGTCTTGTGCGCGGCCTCGACGCCGGCACGACCTCGTCAGCGAGAAGGGACGCCGCCGAAGCAGGCGCGGCGGAGGGGCATTTTGCCCGCCATACCATGTTCATAGTATTCTTCCGGCGACCTCCGCGCGCATAGGGTCCGCCCGCCACGGGCCGGCGATGCCGGTTCGGCACGAGCGCAAGGGGACAGAATATGGACGGCACGGGCCTGCTGCAGACACTGACTGCAGCCCAGAGGGAATTGCTCATGGCGCATGCGCATAGGCGCATGCCGAGGCGGGGCGATGTGCTGCTGCGGGCGGGAGAGCCGAGCCATGTCTTCTTCATCGTGCTGCGCGGGGTATTGGCCGCGTCGGGCAATGGCGAGCTGACGGTCTATCGCGAAGTCGGGACCGGGCAAGCGGTGGGGGAACTCGCCTTTTTCTGCCACGGCGACCAGAGCGAGACGGTCACGGCCCTGCGCGATTGCGAGGTGCTGGAAATCTCCCACCTGGCCTATGCACATGCGCTGGAGGCCGATCCGGGGCTGGCCGCCGCCTTTCTTGGGCTCGTGGCCGCGAAGCTGCATCGCAAGGATGGGCGCCGCGAGCGCCGGCCGGGTGGGCAGCGGCGCGCCATCGCCTTTGTCAGGGGTGGGCACGAGCCGGTGCCGCCGGCCTTTTTCGAGCGACTGCGCCTTCGCCTGAGGCGCGAGGGCCTTGTGACGCTCGACCGGGCCGTGATCGCCGACCGGTTCGGCGGACGAAGCCTGGGCGATCCGGCCGTCACCGAATGGCTCGACCGCATCGAGCAGGAGGACGCGCCGGTGTTTTATTTCGGCGATGACGGGCTGAGCGACTGGACCGAATTTTGCCTCCGACAGGCCGACGAAGTGGTCATGGTCACCAGTGGCGACGCGCCCAAGGCGGAGTTGTCTTCCGTCGAAAGGCTGGTGGAGAAGCTGCATCCGCAATCGGCTTGCCGGCTGGTCCGCCTGCATCGGCGCCGCGCCGGCATTGTCGAGGGCACGGCCGCCTGGCTGGCGCGGACGCCGGTTTTCCTGCACCACCATGTCTCGCTGCAGGACAATGCCGATGTGGATGCGCTGATCCGGTTCTTGACCGGAAAGGCGGTGGGCTTCGTCGCTGGCGGAGGCGGCGGCTTCGGTCCGGCGCATGTGGGCGTCTATCGCGCCTTTCGCGAGCAGGGCGCGACATTCGATGCCTTCATGGGCACCAGCGTCGGGGCGGCCATGCTGGCCGGCTTCGCATTCCTGGGGGAACACGACACGCTGACAGCCGGCACCGAGGACATCTTCGTCAAGAGCCGCAGCTTCAAGCGGCTGACCTGGCCGCGCTATGCCTTGCTGGACCACAAGGCGTTCGATGACGCGCTGGCGCGCGTCTATGGGCCCGAAACGCGGGTGGAGGATTGCTGGAAGCCGTTTTTCGCCATCGCCACCAACCTGTCGGACAATCGCATGGAGGTGATCCGCTCGGGCCTGCTGTGGCAGGCGGTGCGCGCATCGAGCGCCATTCCCTGCGTGCTGCCGCCTTTCTATACGGCGGACGGCAAAATGCTGGTCGATGGCGGCGTCATGGATGACGCGCCACTCGGGCCCATGCAGCAGATCAAGGCCGGCCCCAACCTGGTGGTGCATTTCGGACGCAATGGCGGCCAGCGTTTCAATGTGTCCTATGCGAACCTGCCCGGTCGCGGCAAGCTGCTGGCAGCGCTGCTCAATCCGCGCCGGCGGCTGCCGCGGGCGCCGCGCCTGCTGAGCATATTGTTCCGCACCATGCTGGCGCATCAGCGCTACGACTTGCCGGTGACGCCACAGGACCTGGTGCTGACCCCGCCGGCCTTTGCCGGCGCCAATGTGATGAACTTCGACCGACATATGGAGGTGTTCGAGGCGGCCCATGCCTGGGCACAGCGGGAAATCGAGACCCGGCTGGGCAATAATGACGTGGCCACGGACGCGATCTTTCGTCGTGTCGCGGCGGACCAGGCTCCGGAGCAGGCTCCCCCGATGCAGGCGGTGGCATAGTGCCCCGCTCAGTCGGGCGCGATATGGGGATCGGGCGGTAGCGGCAGCAGGTCGGGAACGTCCCTATAGGCCTTGGCGTCGCAGCGCCGGGCGGCTTCTTCCACCAGCAGGCGTATGACTTCGCCGCCCTCGACCGGCATGATGGCCAGGGCCTGCAGCAGATGATCGCGAGCAGTTTCGTAGCGGCGGTCAGGCAGCGAGGTCATGGCGGCACTCCACGCCCCTCCCCGCCGCTACAATGAGCAGGAGGGGAGGAGAGGCTATTAACGGCCGGGACACAATTTGAGGCGGTTTGTAGGGGTGGCGCTTTGGGGCGCCGATATCGGGGGGAAACACTCCCCACCCTTGATCCAGCCATTCGGGCACAGCCCTCATGGCCTTGTTCACTCAAATCGCTCCACTGGAGCGATTTGACCCTTCGGGTCGCTCCAAGCCCTGAAGCATTGTGCCCGCCAGTTTTCGCGGGCATCTACGCCCGCAGCGTGCCGCCGGATGTCTTGGTGACGGCGGCGACAATGCCTGCGGAAATCCTGTCGATATCTTCCTCGGTGAGTGTCTTGTCCGAGGGCTGGATGGTCACTTCGATGGCGACCGACTTCTTGCCCTCGCCGACATGGCTGCCTTCGAAGACGTCGAACACCGTCACGTCCTTGATCAGCGCCTTGTCGGCGCCGCGGGCGGCGCGGAGAATGGCGGCCGCCGTGACCGCCCGGTCGACGACGAAGGCGAAGTCGCGGGTGAGCGGCATCAGCGCCGACAGATCGAGCGCCGGCTTGGTGCGGGTGGCTTTTTTCCGCGGCTCGGGCAGCGCATCGAGATCGAGCTCGAAGGCGACGACGGGGAAGTCGATATCGAGCTGGGTGGCCCAGGCGGGATGCAGTTCACCGAACCAGCCGAGGGTCTTGGGGCCCTGGGCGACGCGGCCGCCGCGGCCGGGATGGCTCCACGGCGCGGGTTCGGCGAAGAGCTGGACCTTGTCGATGTCATAGCCCAGCGCATCGAGCACGGCGCCGAGATCGGCCTTGGCATCGAAGACGCCCACGGCTTCGGGCTTGCCGGACCAGTGGCGGCCAGCACCGGTCAGCCTTGCCGTGCCGGTGCGGATGCCGGTGGCATAAGTGTGCTGGCCTTCGGGCGCATCGCTGAGGAAGACCTGGCCGACTTCGAAAATGGCCAGATCGGCAAGGCCGCGATTGGCATTGCGGCGGGCAGCCGCGAGCAGGCCCGGCAGCAGCGACGGGCGCATGTCGGTCATGTCGGAAGCGATGGCATTGGCCAGTTGCAGGCCTTCGCTGCCGCCGCCGAAGCGGGTGGCTTCGTCATGGCTGATGAAGCTCCAGGTGACGGCTTCATCAAGGCCGCGCGCGGCCAGGGCCCGGCGGGCGATGCGGCGGCGGTTCTGGATATTGGTCAGCATGCGCGGGGCGACATGGCTGAGGCGGGCCAGCGGCTCGACCGGGACATTATCGACGCCGACCATGCGCATGACCTCTTCGACCAGGTCAGCCTTCTGCGTCACGTCGGGGCGCCACGAGGGCACCTTGACCGAAAGCACATCGCCCTTGCCCGAAATCTCGAAACCGAGGCGGGTCAGGATGGCATTGATGATCATCGGCTCGACCGTGAGGCCAGTGAGGCGGCGCACTTCGGCAAGCGGGAATTCCACACCGGTATTGGGGAACACGTCTTCACCCGATATCGCCGGCTCCATCGGCTCGCCGCCGCAGAGGTCCATGACGAGGCGGGTGGCCAGTTCCAGGCCCGGCTCGGTCAAGGCAGGATCGACTTGGCGTTCGAGGCGATAGCGGGCATCGGAGACGATGCCGGTCTTGCGGCCGGTGCGGGCGACCAGTTCGGGGTCCCAGCTGGCACATTCCATGAAGACATTGACGGTCTCGTCGGTGGTGCTCGAGCGGATACCGCCCATGATGCCGCCGAGGCAGAGCGGCCCGAGATCATCGGCGATGACGGTCATGGTCTCGTCGAGCGAGTAAATCTTGTTGTCGAGCGCGTCGATGGTCTCGCCGGGGCGGGCATTGCGCAAAACCGGCTGGCCCACAATCTTGTCGGCATCATAGGCGTGGAGCGGGCGGCCCCAGCCGAGCGACACCCAATTGGTGATATCGACAATGGCATTGACCGGACGCAGGCCCACGGCGCGCAGGCGCTGCTGCAGCCAGGCGGGGGACGGGCCGTTCTTCACATTCGCAATATAGCGGCCACCGAATTTTCGGCTGGTCCTGGGCTCATCGGCCCCAAAAAGCTGCGGCAAGGGCGCAATGGGGCTCTCGCCCTTCGAAGGAACCGGCGACATGTCGGTGGCTTTGAGCGTGCCGAGGCCGAAGGCGGCCAGATCGCGCGCAATGCCGTAGACTCCGGTGGCGTCGCCGCGATTGGGGGTGATCGAGATATCGAAGACCACGCCATTGATGCCGGCATAGTCGGTGTATTTCACGCCGACGGGTGCATCCTCGGGCAGTTCGATGATGCCGTCATGATCGTTGCTCAGTTCCAACTCGGCATTGGAGCAGAGCATGCCATTGCTGACCTGGCCCCGGATATTGCCCTTGCCGATAGTCATGTCCTTGCCCGGAATATAGGTGCCAGGGAAGGCGAAGACCGACTTGAGGCCGGTGCGGGCATTGGGGGCGCCGCAGACCACGTCGATCAATTCGCCGGTGCCGGCATCGACCTTGCACACGCGCAGCTTGTCGGCATTGGGATGTTGCTCGGCCGAGACGATATGGGCGGTGACGAAGGCGGAGAGCGCCTTGCCCTGGTCTTCCATGCCTTCGAGTTCGAGGCCGACCTTGGTCAGCGTCTCGCCGATTTCGGTGGCGGACGCATCGGTATCAAGGTGCTCCTTGAGCCAGTCGAGGGTGAATTTCATGGTTTTGGCACCTTAGCGGAAATCGGACTTGCTGCCCGAAATGGGCGGCAGGGCATGGGAAATCTTGAACAGTTCGACGAGGACATTGGCGAAGCCATTGGCATCGTCGATAGCCTTGTGGGTATGGGCGATGTGGCCGTAAAACTCGGCCGGCAGCTTGCTCATGCCCCAATCCAGATAGGGCGCGCCGCGCAATGTGCCGGCCATGGTATAGAGGCAGATGCCGCCGCCGCGGAAAATCTGGCGGTCCTTGAACGGGCCGGAAAGCGCCCGCGTACCTGCATACTCATCGAGATAGTGGTCCATCCACAGCCCGTCGAAGATCATCGGCGCGGCGACGAAGACTTTTGGGCCGGGCAGGTTTTCCACCCAGTCGGCATAGCGCGGCATGACCTCGGCCGGGTCTTCGGCATTGGCCGTGGTCGCGGCCCAGGCCTCGGGCTGGGTGGCCCACCATTCCATGGTCTGCTCATTGGTGGTGCGGTCCGGGCGTTGGAGGAGTTGGGCCTCGAATGTGCCATGGCGCGTGCCGTCGGCCTCTATGGCGACCGAGGCAAAGCTCAGCATGGAATTGTGCAGCGGCGTCGGGCCGTCGGATTCGATGTCGGTGACGATGAAGATGGGCGTGGCGACCTGATTGTAGACCGGACGCCCGGCGGGCAGCACGGTCACCAGACGGAAAGTCTCGCAGACAATGTCCATGTCTGGCGAGAAGCCGCCATTGCGGGCGAAATAGGCCTCGTGGCCGGCGCGCCAGGCGGCGTAGTCGCCCTCGCCTTCGCGGTCGGTGAAATCGGGGGTGATGGCATCGAAGCGCCGCGTCTCGACGGAGAGCGTCTCGATAACCGCCGCTTCTTCGCCCGCCCCGTTGAGCACGATGTCTCGCCTTCCGGCCACGGGCATGGGCTCGCCAGCCGCGCCATAGTCGCGTAGCGCACCGCAGGTGGCGGTCTTCCTGCCGGCAAGCACCAGCGCGAGCAGGCTGTCGGCCAGCTCCGGCGCGTCGCCGAAGCTGAACCTGATCGGCTCTGGTCTGGTGCCCTGGTCAGTCACTTTAGCTGCTCAGCCCCCCAAACAGCGTCGGCAAATCCAGCGGCCTGAACCCATAGTGGTCAAGCCAGCGCTGGTCACCATCGAAGAAGGCGCGCAAATCCGGCATGCCGTATTTCAGCATGGCGATGCGGTCGATCCCCATGCCCCAGGCGAAACCCTGGTAGATATCGGGGTCGAGGCCGGCATTGCGGATCACATTGGGATGGACCATGCCGCAGCCCAAAATTTCGAGCCAGTCGCTGCCCTCGCCGATCTTCACTTCCGAGCCGGAGCGGTCGCATTGCACATCGACTTCCATGCTCGGCTCGGTGAAGGGGAAGAAGCTGGGGCGGAAGCGCAGGGTGACGTTGGGGATTTCGAAATAGGCCTTGAGGAATTCCTCGAGCACCCAGCGGAGCTGGCCGATATGGCTGGACTTGTCGATGACGAGGCCTTCGACCTGGTGGAACATCGGGGTATGGGTCTGGTCGCTGTCATTGCGATAGGTGCGGCCGGGCATGACCACGCGGATGGGCGGGTCCATGGCGGGGGTGATGTAGCTCGCCGCCGGCTTCTCGTTGGTCTTCTGCATGACGCGCATCTGCACCGGCGAGGTGTGGGTGCGCAGCACCTTTTTCACGCCATCGGCGCCCATCTTCATGAAGAAAGTGTCGTGCATCTCGCGGGCCGGGTGGCCTTCGGGGAAGTTCAGCGCGGTAAAATTGAAATAGTCGGTCTCGATATCGGGGCCTTCGGCGATGGAGAAACCCATATCGGAGAAAATGGCGGTGATTTCGTCGATGGTCTGGCTGACCGGGTGGATGCGGCCCCTGGCAGTGGGCGCGGGCCGCAAAGGCAGGGTGATATCGACGGTTTCGGCCTTGAGGCGAGCGTCGAGCGCGGCGGATTTGAGGGCGCCGCTCTTGTCCTCGATCAGGCCGGCAATCTCGGCCTTGAGCCCGTTAATGGCGGGACCGGCGCTCTTGCGCTCTTCGGGCGCCATGGAGCCGAGCGAGGCGAGGAGGGCGGAAACGCTGCCCTTCTTGCCGAGGGCCGAAACGCGCACGGCGTCGAGCGCGGCTTCGTCTCCGGCGGCGGCAATGGCGGCCGAAAGGTCGGCGCGGAGGGTGGCGATCTGGTTCTCGAGGGACATGGCGGTCTCGTGGGGCAATATTGCGGGCGGTTAGAGCATTTTGGGCGGGCAGAGTCAGGCCAAAAATCGTGTCTTGTGGCCCGATCTTGAAGTCGGCCTTCCCTCCCCCTTGAGGGGAGGGATCGAGGGAGGGGGTCGTTGGGTGATCCACCGATGGCCCCCCACCCCCGCCTCTCCCCTCAAGGGGGAGGGGAGCCGACGTTCAGCGCGCCCAAAACAAAACGCCCTGCGCCAGCCCTTTCGGGTCGGCGCAAGGCGTCAATTCGGGCCTCAGCGAAGCTGGGGAGTTAGGCGGTGACGCGCTCGTGGGTCGTCTTGTCGACGCTTTCGAGATACGCGAGTGCTGCCTTGGCCTTGGCGACCAGCACGCCGAACGCCTCGGGCTGGGTGATCGCGAGATCGCTCAGCACCTTGCGGTCGACGGCAACCTCAGCCTTGCTGAGGCCGTCGATAAATCGGCCATAGGTCAGCCCGTAATCGCGCACGGCGGCGTTGATACGCTGGATCCAGAGGGCGCGGAAATTGCGCTTCTTGATGCGACGGTCGCGGTAGGCATACTGGCCAGCCTTGTCGACGGCCTGCTTGGCGATACGGATCGTCGACTTGCGGCGGCCATAATAGCCCTCCGCAGCCTTCAAGACCTTCTTGTGACGGGCGTGGTTGGTAACGCCTCTTTTAACGCGTGACATGTGTCAGCTTCCCTTCAGCGTTAGCGGTTGTACGGCATGTACCACTTCACCAGACCTTCATCGCCCTTGGCGAGGATCTTGGTGCCGCGGTTGGTGCGGATGTACTTGGCGTTGTGGTTGATCAGGCGGTGACGCTTGCCGGCGACGCCTGCCTTGACACGACCGGTCGCTGTGAAGCTGAAGCGCTTTTTGGCGCCAGACTTCGTCTTCATCTTGGGCATTTTGCGGGTCCTTATAAGAGATCGGATGGATTTGGGCCCATCGCATTCAAGAACCGCCACGGCATGCCTTTTGGCCGGGCGATCCGGAGAAGTCGGCTCTATAGGGGGAAAGAAGGCCTATGGCAAGCCCCGGCCGGCCGCCGCGAGCATGGGTTGCAGGTGATCCTCGAACAGCAGGCCGGGATGGGCCGCCAGCGCCGCCTCGTAGCGGGCTTCGGCCTGGAGCGAGATGCGCAGGAACGCGGCGCAGCCTTCGGCTTCCTCGGCGGGGAGGCCATAATGGCCGGTTTCGAGGCGGCGCAGGATTTCGGTCTTGCTGGCGATCATGCCGGTGGCGACATTCTTGCCGTTGCTCATCGAGCTGGAGCGCTTGATATAGTCGTGCAGCGGCGTGCCCAGATGCATGGATGTCGGCGCGGTGCGGTAGAGCTGCAGCAGGAATTCGAGATCGGTCATGTTGCTCATGGTGGGGTCGTAGCGGCCATCGGCGCGGCGGCGGTCCCAGACGATCATCGAATCCATGGAGAGGCTGACCCATTTGTGGGTGCCGGCACTGAGCACGCGGTCCGGTCCGTCACCGACATGGCGCAGATGGGCAAAATCCTCGGTCATCACATCGAGGGCGGTCGAGACAATGCCGTGCTCGGCGAGCGCCGCTACGGCCTTTTCCAGCTTGCGCGGTTTCAGCCGGTCGTCGGCGTCGAGAATGGCGGCATAGGGCGCGGTGATCCGTTCCAGCGCCACGTTGCGGGCATTGGAGGCGCCGCGGCCGTTGCCGCCGCTGGACAGGAAGCGGATGCGGGGATCGGCTATGCCGGCTTGGGCCAGGAAGCGTTCATAGTCGAAGCCGTCATCGGCGATGAGCCAGAGTTCCCATTCCGCATGGGTCTGGGCCAGGGCGCTGGCGACCGTGGTGACGATGGTGGCCTGGGCGTTCCAGGCGGGGGTGATGATGGCGACGGTCTGATCCATGGCGGCACTCTTGAACGGGACACCGGCTTGTCCCATATCTCTGCTCAGGTGCGCGATGCCAAGATTTGACGGGTCCGCACCGATACGTTGCTTGATACTCAAGGACGGCGTGGATGTCGCGTATTTCAGTGTTTTCCGCTCCCTTTCTCCTCGGCTTCGACAGCTTCGAGGAGAGGATCGACCGGCTGGCCAAGTCCGCCGACGGCTACCCGCCCTACAATATCGAGCGCACGATAGATGCCGACGGCACCGAAAGGTTCCTGATTTCCATTGCCGTGGCCGGCTTTGGCGCCAGCGAGCTCGAAGTGCTGGCCGAGGACAACCAGATCGTGGTCCGCGGCAGGCAGAAGGACGAGCCCGAACGGGAATTCCTGCATCGCGGTATCGCCGCCAGGCAGTTTCAGCGTTCGTTCATCCTGGCTGATGGCATGATCGTGAAGGATGCAACTTTAGGGCATGGTATGCTCGTTGTTGCTGTTGAGCGTCCGCAGACGCCCAAGATCGCCCGACGTATCGACATTCGCTCAATATGAGGAAAGGGCCGACAGATGTTTGAAAAACGCAATGACGAGGCCGCAGCCGAAAAGCTGATCCACCCGCTCAAATCCCTGACGCGCGCCCAGTTCGCTGCGCTGGGCGGCGATGCCGTGGCCTATATGCGGCCGGTCAGCGGGGCCATCCTGTCGACCATGATCCATGACGCCGAATTCGACGCGGCGACGGAATACCAATTGCTCATGTCGGCCGATGGCACGCCTTTGCTGGTGACCGACACCGAAGATGCCGTGGCCGACTGGCTCGGCGACAAGAATCTGGGCCTGGCGACGCTGCACTGAGCGGCAGGCCCCACCGACATTGCTGGATTGCAGCATCACCCGGCTTGTCCGGGTGATGCATTTTCTGAACCCGGAAGATGGATTGGCCGGGCAATGACGATGATGGCGGGCACTGGCCGCGCCAGCGATCAAGCCGCGTAGTGCGTCGCGACCGGGGCCGTGAAGATGGCGCGAAGCTGCACCGGGTCCTCGGCGCGGCGCAAATCCTCGACCACGGCTTCGGTGCGCAGCAGCCGCGCCACGCGCGACAGGGCCTTCAGGTGATCGGCGCCGGCGCCGGTGGGCGCCAGCAGCATCACCACGATATCGACCGGCTGGTCATCGACCGAATCGAAATCGATCGGCTGGTCCAGCCGCGCCACGAGGGCCGTGACGCCCTTGAGGCCGGCTATCTTGCCATGGGGAATGGCAATGCCATTGCCCAGCCCGGTCGAGCCCAGTTCTTCGCGCGTGGTGATCGACTCGAGGATTTCGGCGGCCGCATGGCCGGTGATCTCCGCTGCCCGCTCGGCAAGGTCCTCAAATAACTGGCGTTTCGTTGTGACGCCCATGCAACAAAGCACGGCGCGCTCAGCCAGGATATCGGCCAATTCCATCAAGTCTGCCCTAGAATAAGCTACGCTGAATGTTGGCGTCGGGAGCCATCAATTCGTCCCGAGGGCTGGATCAATCCAGCCTATATTTCCGTCGGAGCGGCGGTAGACCACATTCAGCCCGCCATGTCCAGCGTGGCGGAACATCACAACCTGGCTACCGATCAGGTCCAGTTCCATGACGGCCTCCTCGACGCTCATCTGGCGCAGGTTCCTGGTGGTTTCGGCAATCACCGGGGGCGCGTAATCCTCGTCGAGTTCGTCGATATCGCCGGCAGCGCCGAACACGGTATATTGCGCGACCACGCCATCGGCATCGCCATTCATGCCGCGCGGACGCTGCTTGAGCTTCCTGTTGTAGCGGCGCAGGCGCTTTTCGATATTGAGCGCCATGACCTCGTAGGCGCTGGTGGCATCGCCCCCCTGGGCGCTGGCCTGCAGCGTCGCCCCGGAATCGAGGTGGACGACGCAATCGGCCCGAAAACCGATGCCATCGGGGGTGAGGGTCAGATGTCCGTCATAGCCGCCGTCGAAATATTTGCCGACCACGGCCTCGAAATGGTCCTGCGCCTTGCCGCGCAGGGCATCGCCGACATCCATGTTCTTTCCCGAAACGCGTAAGGTCATGGCTTGCTCTTCCTTCTGTCGTTCTGATGCGACGCAAGGATCCCGAAAGCCGGCTCCCGGTTTTCGGGATCACGTCTGCAGCCTGCCACTTGGATGTGGGTAGCCTGCAGCCACGATGCTAGCCCTGCGCGCGCCGCAGATGCAATGCGCAATGCCCCCCACCGGGTCGTTTATCCTTTGGACATCGCCACACAATGGCCTTAGCCTTCGCGGGCGGTTGAGGGGCGGGTGATTTGTTGGTGCCATGGACCCCGCGCCCGACGCGATATGCCGCGTTTTGCGGCTTGGGCCGCTTACCCACACCCTTCACCGGCCGTCACCCTCGGGCTTGACCCGAGGGCGTTGCACTTACGGAAAATGCAGCAAGTACAGAGCCCTCGGGTCAAGCCCGAGGGTGACGATCCGGGATGGGGAACGTGCTGTGGATTTGCGGGGGCAGCCGCAGGTATTCCAGCCTACCCCACCGCTTCCAGGTTTTTCTTCTGGCGCCGTCGGATCACGGACGAGGGGATGTTCATGCCCTCGCGGTATTTGGCGACGGTGCGGCGGGCGACGTCGATGCCCTGCTCTTTTTTCAGCATGTCGGCGATGGTGTCGTCGGAGAGGATGTCGCTCAGCGCCTCGGCCTCGATGAGCTGGCGGATGCGGTGGCGCACCGCCTCGGCCGAATGCTCGCTGCCGCCGTCGCTGGAGGCGATGGCGGTGGTGAAGAAGTATTTCATCTCGTAGAGGCCGCGCGGCGTCGCCATGTATTTATTGGAGGTGACGCGGCTGACCGTCGATTCGTGCATGTCGATGGTTTCGGCGACCATCTTGAGCGTCATCGGCTTGAGATGGGCGATGCCGTGGGTGAGGAAGCCATCCTGCTGGCGCACGATCTCGGCGGCGACCTTGAGAATGGTCTGCGCCCGCTGGTCGAGGCTCTTGGTGAGCCAGTTGGCGGTGGCCAGGCAATCGGACAGGAACGACTTTTCCGCCGGGTCGCGGGTCTTCTTGGTCACGCTGGCATAGTAGACGCGGTTGACCAGCACGCGCGGCAGGGTTTCGGTATTGAGCTCGATCTGCCAGGCGCCATCGGGCCCGCGGCGCACGAAGACGTCGGGCACCACCGATTCGACCGGACCGCTGTCGAAGGCCAGGCCCGGCTTGGGATCGAGCTGGCGGATTTCGCCCAGCATGTCCATCAGGTCTTCGCGGTCGCAGCCGACGGCGCGCATCAGGCCGGCCATGTCATGCTCGGCCAGCAGGCCGATATTGTCGAGCAAAGCCTGCATCATCGGATCGAGGCGGTCGCGGTCGCGGAGCTGGATGGCCAGGCATTCCGGGACGGTGCGTGCAAAGACCCCGATGGGATCGCAGCCCTGCAAAGCCTCGAGCACCGCCTCGATATCGGCCGGTTCGGCTCCAAGCTGGGTGGCCAGGGCATCGAGATCGGCGGTGAGATAGCCGGCCTCGTTAAGGCCGTCGATCAGGTGGCGGGCGATGAGGCGATCCGTAGCGGTGCGCAGAATCATGTTGGCCTGCGCTTCCAGATGCTCGCTCAGCAGGGGCCGGCTGGCGACAAACTGGTCGATATCGGGCGCTTCGCCGCCTTCGCCGGCGCCATTGCGGTCGAGCCGGCTCTGCGGATTGAGCTGGTCCTGCGCGCCCTGGTCGGGAAAGACGTTTTCGACCGCGGTATCGTAGCCATCGGCGATGGAGGTGGCATCCTGGATGCGCTCGCCGCGATCCACCGTATCCTCATAGGCACTGATTTCGGTGGAGCGCTCGGGGATTTCGGCCGGCTCGACCTCGCCCGGCTCGGCGCCGTCCTCGCGTTCGAGCAAGGGATTGCGCAGCAGTTCGGCATCGACGAAGTCGTTGAGTTCGAGGTGGCTGAGCTGCAGCAGCCGGATCGACTGCATCAGTTGCGGCGTCAGCGTCAGGCTCTGGGCCTGGCGGAATTCGAGACGCGGCGAAAGTGCCATTCAATCGGGACCCTTGGCGGATAGCGCTGCCGCCTCTGCGGCTTCCGGGGGGACCATGACTGATTTACGGGAGGCGGGCAAGCTGAAGGGCAAGTTCCGTGCCAAGTTGGAGAACGGGGTTATGGGGCGTGTCGTGCCACGCCCTCGTGGTTCGAGGCTCGCGATGGGCTCGCACCTCACCATGAGGGCTACTGGAACGCCGGGCTAAAAGTAGCCCTCATGGTGAGGTGCGCTTCTTCAACGCCTCGAACCACGAGGGCGTGGCACGATTCTAAAGCTCGAACCCCTCGCCCAGATAGACCCTTCTCGCATCGGGATCGGCGCTGATGGTTTCGGGGCGCCCCTGGATCATCACCTTGCCGCCATGGATGACATAGGCGCGATCGACCAGGCCCAGCGTTTCGCGCACCGCATGGTCGGTGATCAGCACGCCGATGCCCCGGCGGGTGAGCTGGCGCACCAGGCCCTTGACCTCGCTGACGGCGATGGGATCGACGCCGGCAAAAGGTTCGTCGAGCAGCATGAAGGCCGGATCGGCGGCCAGCGCGCGGGCGATCTCGACACGGCGGCGCTCGCCGCCGGACAGCGACAGGGCATTGGTATCGGCCAGGTGGGCAATGGAGAATTCATCGAGCAGGGCATCGAGCCGGGCCTGGCGCTCGCCCCTGCCCTTCACATGATTTTCGAGTACGGCCAGGATATTGCCGCGCACCGTGAGGCCACGGAAGATCGAGGGCTCCTGGGGCAGGTAGCCGATGCCGAGCTGGCCGCGCTGGAACAGAGGCAGGCCGGTAATGTCGCGGCCATCGAGGCTGATGGAGCCGCCATCGGGCTTGACCAGGCCCATGATCATGGTGAAGACCGTGGTCTTGCCGGCGCCATTGGGGCCGAGCAGGCCGACAGCTTCCCCCCGGCGCACGGCGATGGAGACATCGCGCACCACGACGCGCTTGCCGAAGCTCTTGGCCAAGCCATGGGCCACCAGCCAGCCGGTCTGGTCGATGCGCGGCTTGCCCGAGGTCATTGCGAGGTAAAGACCCCGGTGACGCGGCCGCCATCGCCGCTATTGGTGAAGGTCGAGACGTTGGTTTCCAGGTTCACCACCAGTTCGCCCGCGCCGATCGTGCCGCCGGAATTGGTGACCAGCACATTGCCGGTCAGCCGCAGCAACTGGTCGCCGGGGGTAAAGACGGCGCGGTCCCCGGTGGCATCCTGCTCGGTGGTCAGCAGGCGCACCGAGCCGGTGGCGATGAAGCTCTCGATGTCGCTCGGCCCGGCCTCGCCATAGATGGCGACCACCTTGTCGGCCCAGACCTTCACGGTGGGATGAACCACCACGACATTGCCGGTGAACACGGCTTCCTGCGTATTCTCGTCGACCGTGAACAGGTCGGCCGTGATTTCCACTTGCTGCTGCGCGCAGGCCGGCTGGGCGGATAGCAACAAAACGAGCAACAGCGGCAGGGGGGACTTGCGCAAGGATGACATCATGGGGCGGACCGGGCTCCGGGCGTATCGGGCAGGGTGACGGTGGCGTGGGAGAATGTCCAGACCAGCCCCACCGGATCATAGGTCACGCCCCCGGCCACGATATGGGTGCCATCGGCATGATCGAGAGTCACGGGGCCTTCCCCCACCAGCTTCTGGGCCACATAGTCGAAAACCGAGTCATAGATGGTTCCGGTCGTGCCCTGCGAATTGCCGACATGGGCCACGTCCTCGACGACGACCAACTGATTGGTGGTGTCGAGCAGGGCCCGAGGCGCCCGCACCTCCATGCTGACGCCATCGGGCCGCTTCATGGTGAGATGGGCATCGGTCAGCCCGATGCGGTCGGTGGCATCGACCGCGGCCTGGGCGGCGGTGGCCGAGACGCGATAGGCGGTGCCATTGTCGAGCAGGCCAGAATATTCCGGCGCTTCCACCATGACGCTTTCAGCGGAAACCACGATCTGGCCGATGCCGAAGCGGCTGGTCTGGCTCGATATGTAGATCTGCAACAGCAAGGCGGCGAGGGCGACGACGCCGAGAGCCGGTATGGCGAGGCGCAGGATCGCCACCACGCGGTTGCGGGATTGCAGCCCCCGGTAGACGGCCAGCCTTTGGGCCGCGTCGGCATGCAGGTCCATGCGGCTCTCCGGCTGCTAGCTATGGGCGAAGATGTCGGTTTCTTCCCAGCCGAGCAAATCGAGTTCGCAGCGCGTCTTGAGGAAGTCGAAGCAGGACTGGGCCAATTCGGTGCGCCCCTCACGCCGCAGCATGCGATCGAGATGACGCTTGAGATCGTGCAGGTAGAGCACGTCGGAGGCGGCATAATCGAGCTGGGCATCGCTCAGCTTGTCGCTGCCCCAGTCCGAGCTCTGCTGCTGCTTGCTGAGATCGACATTGAGCAGTTCGCGCACCAGATCCTTGAGGCCATGGCGGTCGGTATAGGTGCGCACCAGTTTACTGGCGATCTTGGTGCAATAGACCGGGCCGGTGACCACGCCGAAGCGATTGCGCAAAGCGGCGACGTCGAAGCGCGCATAATGGAAAATCTTGGTGACACCGTCATCGCCCAGGAGCTTGACCAGATTGGGCGCCTCGGTGGCGTCCTGGGGGATCTGCACCACGTCGGCGCTGCCATCGCCGGGCGAAAGCTGGACGACGCAGAGCCGGTCGCGATGCGGGTTGAGCCCCATGGTCTCGGTATCGATCGCCACTTCGCGGCCATAGCGGGACAGGTCGGGCAGGTCGCCGCGGTGCAATCGGGTAGTCATGGCTGGCTCCTGCAATTTGATATGTATTTCTCTTGGCACAGCAAGAGGGCGTTGGAAAGGCGGCTAGACACGCCTGCGCCGGCCATTGCGGGCAGCCACCAGCGAGACGAGCAGCCCGGCAAAGAGGGCGATCAGCAGCGGCCAGTAGCGCAGCTGGGAGAAGACCGTCGCCGCCAGCCGCTCATGCGGGCGCACATCGAGGGCGGCCATCTGCTGCGGCGCGATCTGGGCGGTGATGCGGCCGAGCGGATCGGTGGCGAAGGTCAGCCCCGAATTGGCCGATCGGACCAGGCTCATGCCCTCCTCGACGGCGCGCACGCGCGCATGATGGGCATGCTGGGCCGGGCCGATGGAACCATCGAACCAGGCATCATTGGTGATGTTGAACAGGAATTGCGCGCCCGCCGTATCGCCCAGATCGCCGGAAAACAGGATTTCGTAGCAGATCAGCGTCAGGAAGGGGGGCGTCGCGGGCAGGCTCATCAGCCGGCGGCGGGCGTCGCCATGGGCCCAGCCATCGGCACCGGGCACGAACTGCTTGATGCCGAGTTGGGCGAAGAAGGCACCAAAGGGCAGGAACTCGCCGAAGGGCACCAGGTGGGACTTGTCGTAGCTGGCGATCACCTCGCCATTGGTGTCGATGGCGAGGACGGCATTGAACGGCGGGCCGGATGGCTCGGTGGCGCCGGGCTCGTATTGCTGGCGCGGCGCGCCGGTCAACAGGGTCGCGCCATCGGGCAGGAGGCGCGCGATGCGGGCCAGCGCCTCGGGATAGGTGGCGAGGAAGAAGGGCAGGCTGGATTCGGGCCAGACCAGGTGGGTGATGTCGGCCAGGCCCTGATCGGTGGGGTCCATGCGCATGTCACTCAGCATCAGCAGGCGATCGATCAGCGCCACGGGGTCGACATTGCCGAAATCGGCATGCTCGTAGACCAGCGGCTGCACGAGGCGCAGGGCGATATCGGTGCGTTCGGTGGCGATGGTGCCGGTGAGGCGGTTGTAACCGAAGCCGAGCTGGCCGGCGATGACGGCAAGCGCCAGGAAGAAGGGCAGCAGGCGCCGGGAAAGGCTGCGGCCATCGGCGGGCCAGATCAGCGCCGGCGTCATGGCGAGCAGCGCGGCCAGCAGCGTCAGGCCATAGATGCCGATGACGGCGGCGAGCTGCATCATCTCGTCGGTGGGGGTCAGCGCATAGCCGAGCAGATCGAAGGGGAAGCCGGTCAGCACATGGCCGCGGGCCCATTCACCCATGGTGAGGAAGGTGGCGAGGGTGACGATGCGCCAGGGGCCGTGGCTCCACAACAGATGCGCCAGCGCACTGGCCACGCCCCAGAAGAAGGCGATCAGCGCTGCCAGCGCCAGGATGGCGAAGGGCATGAGCACGATCATCATGCCGCCATCGACGAAGAAGGCGGCGCCCAGCCAGTGGAAGGCGACGGTGAAATAGCCCCAGCCAAAGGCAAAGCCGATGGTGAAGGCCGGGCCGAGGAACCGCCGCCAGCCGCGCTGCCTGCCGGCGCCATCCAGGCACCAGACCCAGACGGGGAAGGCGACGAACAAAGCCGGCACCACAAAGAGCGGCGGAACGGACAGGCCGGCAATGGCCCCGGCCAGCACCAGCAGCGCAAAGCGCCGCCAGCCATGACTGAGCATGGCGGTCTCGGCCAGCCAGGTCATGTCGGGGCTTTCGGCGAATCAGGGCGCATGGCGGCAAGGTCGCCGTGACAACGGGAGGCGTCAAGGCAAGGTTGGTGGCACGCCCTCGTGGTTCGAGGCTCGTAAAGAACTCGCACCTCACCATGAGGGCGTGGCGAGATGGCAGGCTCGACACCGACTGCGCCCGGCGCTAGAGCGGAGGCATGACCATCACCCTCGCCATCGATACCGCCGCGCCGCGCCTGCAACTGGGTCTGCTGCTGGCCGATGGCCGTGTGGATGTGTCAGTGGACGAGGTCGCCACCGGGCATGCTGAGCTGATCTTCGGGCGGATCGCGGAACTGCTGGCACGCAACGGCATCGGCTATGCCGATCTCGAACGCGTGGTGACGACGACGGGGCCGGGTTCGTTCACCGGGCTCAGGATCGGGCTCAGCGCCGCACGCGGAATCGCGCTGGCGCGCGGCATTCCGGTAGTGGGCCTATCGAGCCTCGTCGCCCTGTCGCTGGCTGAGGAAGGTCCATCGACCGTGCTGCTCGATGCGCGGCGGGACGAGGCTTACTTCCAGGTCTTTGCCGGGCCGGGGCAGCCAGGGACAGCGGGCGACCTGCTGCCCATGGCCATCGCCCAGGCGGCGATCGTGCCGGGAACCACGCTGATTTCATCGCCATTCGTCGATATCGGGCTGGTGGCGCGCCATGGCGCCACGCTCGACCCCTCTACCAATCCGCCCGAGCCGAACTATATCCGCGATGCCGATGCCAAGCCGCAGACGGCGGCGCGGATCGAAAGGCGCGGAGCATGATCAAGTTGTGGATGGCGCCGGCAGGGCTGCATATCGAGCCCGGCAGGATGGCCGACGCGAAGGAACTGGCCCGCATCCACGCGCTGGGCTTCTATCGCGGCTGGCCGGTGGGCGAGTTCGAGAGCTTCCTCGGCGATGCCAATAGCCCGGTCTATGTCGCCTGCGATGCCCGCCGGCGCATTGCCGGCTTTGCGCTAGTCCGGGTGGTGGAAGACGAGGCGGAACTGCTGACCATCGCGGTCGATCCGAAATGGCGGGGCAAGCGCATCGGGCAGGCGCTGATGAAGGCGGTGTTCGATGACCTGCTGCTGACGCCGGCGCGACGCATGTTCCTCGAAGTCAGCGAGGAGAATGCGCCGGCCATCAAGCTCTACCAGCGCGAGGGCTTTGCCAGCATTTCCACCCGCAAGGGCTATTATCCCAAAGCCGACGGGTCGCAGGCGACCGCGCTTGTCATGGCACGCGATCTTGGGTAACCCCGTCGCTGGATAGACCGGTTGGGAGTTCAGGCGTGAGCAGAAGCCAGACTGATCCGACGCTGGAGGAAGCCTGCGTCTCCAAGGGCATGCGCATGACCGACCAGCGGCGCGTCATCGCCCGGGTGATCGAGCAGGCAGACGACCACCCCGATGTCGAAGAGCTCTACCGCCGCGCCTCCGCCGTGGATGCGCGCATCTCGCTCTCGACCGTCTACCGCACCGTCAACCTGTTCGAGGAAGCGGGGCTGGTGACCAAGCACGACTTCAAGGATGGCCGCGCCCGCTTCGAGCTGATCCCCGACGAGCACCACGACCACCTGATCGATATCCGCAGCGGCACGGTCATCGAGTTCCGCAACGAGGAGATCGAGGCCATCCAGGAGGTCATCGCCAAGCGGCTGGGCTACCGGCTGGTCGACCACCGGCTCGAACTCTATGCCGTGCCCATCGAAGGCTCCGACAGACTCAAAAAATGATCTTCCGCGTGCTGTTCTTCATCTTCGTGCTGGTGCCGGCGATGATCCTCATCATCCCCGCACAGGCGCTGATCAATGCGCTCAGGCTGCCCTTCTGGAGCGTGCTGCCGCGCCTGTTCCACCGCATCGGGCGCGTGTTTCTCGGCATGCGGGTAACCGTCATCGGCCAGCCGGCGACCGGGCGGCCGACGCTGCTGGTGTCCAACCACATTTCGTGGACCGATATCATTGCCGTGGGCTCGGTGGCCGATGTGACCTTTGTCGCCAAGCGCGAAGTGGGGGAGTGGTTCTTCGTCGGCATGATGGCCCGGCTGCAAAAGACCATCTTCGTCGATCGCACCCGCCGCTCGGATGCCGGCCGCACCGCCCAGGAAATGGGCGCCCATATGGCCGGCGGCAATGCCGTGCTGCTGTTTGCCGAGGGCCAGTCCGATATCGGCACCCATGTCCTGCCGTTCCGCTCGGCGCTGGTCGGCGCAGCGCAGCATGCCATGGTGGAGGCCGGGGCCAGCGACGTGATGATCCAGCCGCTGACCATCGCCTATACCAGGCTCCAGGGCCTGCCGGTGGGGCGCACCGAGCGCTCGCTGATCGCCTGGATCAAATCCAAGTCGGTCGGGCAGAATATTCGGGAAATTCTCGGCGGGCCGGTCAAGGAGGTGACGGTGGCCTTTGGCACGCCGCGCCCGCTGCGCGACACCGACAACCGCAAGCTCGTCACCAAGGCGGCCGAAAACGACGTACGCGCCATGCTGGTGGCGCTCAACCGCGGCCAGAAACTGCCGGTGGTGGCGGGGTAGCTTTCTTCACCTCGCCCCTGAGGGGAGAGGTCGACCCGAAGGGTCGGGTGAGGGGTTCAGTGTTGCGTGGGGCATCGGGGCTTTCATCGGCGATGAACCCCTCACCCCACCCTCTCCCCTGAGGGGAGAGGGAGCCCACGCTCGGTGCCACCCGATCCATAAAACTTTACCCGGTAATCCTAACGGGTGCTTCCGTTTGGCCGTAAAGGATTTGTTAGCTATCACCGTCCGGTAACGCGGAGGCGGAAATGGCTTGGGAAGTGCTGGCAATCTGGGGGATCGTGATCGCGACCACCGTGTGGTTTTTCCGCGATGAGCGGCGCCTGCGCGCCGAAGCCGATTTGAAGCAGGCCGCCCGCTACTATGCCCACGCCCCCAAATATCGCCATGTCTCGGTCGAGCCGGCCGAAGCGCCCGCTCCGGCGCCGCAGCCCCGCACCGGCGGCCTCAACCGCGAGCAGCGCGCCTTCATCGCGGCCCTGACGGCTCCGAAGGCGTCGGCATAACCCCAAGGCTCGCCTTGAGCCGGGACACGATATCGGCCGCCTTGAGCATCAACGCCATGTCGGCATCCGCGTCGCTGGCGCCTTCGGGCACATCGGCCCAGACCGGGATGGTCAGCTCGTGGGTCTGCTCCTGCTCGCCCAACTGTTCCACCAGCACCGCCCGGACATGACCGGTCACACGCCCGGCAAGGCGTGGATGCGCCTGCTTGTCGCGCACGGTGATATCGATGAGCTGCAAAGTCATACCGGCCCCTATCGGAGCCCCCATCCGGACGCTAATCCGGCATGGTTCCCAGGACGTTAACGCGCGTCACGGAATCGTGTTCTCCACAGGCGGTAATGCCGGACAGGAAGAAAGGGTTCCGTCCGCTCCATTCCCCGATCCTGCACGGATTGCCATCACCGGCCGGATGAGGGCACAGTTTCGACGCGACCGGCCGGAGTGAGGGTGTCATGACTTTGTTGGGAAAAGGCGTGGTGGCCATATGGAACGGCATCGCGCCGGGCCTCGAAGACGCGTTTCTCAACTGGCATGTGCATGAGCATATGCGCGACCGCGTCGGCCTGCCCGGTTTCCAGCGCGGCCGCCGCTATGTTTCGATCGACGGCAGTCCTGGCTTCTTCAATTTCTACGAGACCGAATCACTCGCCGACCTGACGTCCGAGGCCTATATGGCCGCGCTCAATCACCCGACGCCCTGGACCGGCAGGGTCATTCCGCATTTCACCCAGATGTCGCGCACGCTGTGCCGCGTGGTGGCGTCGTCGGGTCGCGGGGCAGGCGCCGTCATCGAGACCGTTCGCCTGGCCAGCCGGGTGGCGCGCGACGCTTTCATCGCGGACATGACCGCCAACATCATCGAGCCGGCCGTGGGCCGATCCGCCATTGTCGGCGCCCACCTACTGGAGGGCCAGTCGGCTGCACAGCCGGTCGAGACGGCCGAAACCAGGCTGCGTGGCGCGGGCGAGGTAGCCGACTGGATCATGCTGGTCGAAGCGGCGCGCCATCAGGACATTGTCGCGCTGCGCCGCGACCTGATCGGCGACGACGCCATCATCGCCTGTGGCGCCGCCCCCGCGATCCGTCGCGGCGCCTATGGGTTGCAGTTTGCGCTGTCCCGCACCGACCTGGAGGCGGCCCCTAGACCTTGACCGGGTGTTCGACCCGGCCGGTATCGCCGAAGATACGGACATAGCGGGCGATTTCGTCCGGCATGCCGGTGGCCTTGGCCGGGTTGTCGCTGAGCTTGACCGCGGGATGGCCATTGGCCTCGCTGACCTTGGCGACGATGGAAATCGGGTCGAGCCGCGGATTGGGCCCATCGGGCGCGCAGCCCTCGAAATCGTTGGTGAGATTGGTGCCCCAGCCGAAGGCCATGCGCACCTTGCCGTCGAAATGGAGATAGGCTTCCTCGATCATGTCGACATCGAGCCCGTCCGAAAAGATCAGCAGCTTGTCGCGCGGGTCGCGGCCGCGTTCCTTCCACCAGGCGATGATGCGCTCGCCGCCCTCGATGGCCGGGGCGCTGTCAGGGCGAAAGCCGGTCCAGTCGGCGACCCAGTCCGGCGCGTTGCGCAGGAAGCTGTCGGTGCCGAAGGCGTCGGGCAGCACGATCTTGAGGTTGCCTCCGTAATAGCTCTCCCAATCGGTCAGCACCTGATAGGGCGCGGCCAGCAGGGCGTCGTCGGTCTTGGCAAGGGCCGCCAGCACCATGGGCAGCTCATGGGCATTGGTGCCCAGGGCTTCGAGGTCATTGTCCATGGCCAGCTTGACGTTGGAGGTGCCGGTAAAGGCCTCGCCGATGCCTTCCTTGAGCGCCTCGACGCACCAACGCTGCCACAGGAACGAGTGGCGGCGGCGGGTGCCGAAATCGGAAATCCTGAGCTCGGGCAGTTTCTGCAGCCGCTCGACCTTTTCCCACATGCGCGCCTTGGCGCGGGCATAGAGCACGTCGAGCGCGAAGGGCCCGTAGTGCTTCATGGCGGCGCGGCTGCGCAGCTCGTTGATGATGGCGAGGGCCGGGATTTCCCACATCGTGGTTTCCAGCCACAGACCGGGAAATTCGAGCACGAACTGGCCATCCCGCTTTTCCAGCCGGTATTCGGGCAGGTGAAAATCCTCCAGCCACTTGAGGAAGGCCGGCTCAAAAATCTGCTTGCTGCCATAGAAGCTGTTGCCGGCCAGCCAGATCATCTCCTTCTTGGTGAAGCGGAGCGTGCGGACATGGTCGAGCTGCGCGCGCAATTCCTCGATGTCGATCTCCTCGGCCAGCCGCACCGATTTCGTGCGGTTGATCAGCGAGAAGGTGGCGTTGACGCGGGGATAGAGCCCCCAGATCATCTGCAGCATCAGCAGCTTGTAGAAATCGGTATCAAGCAGGCTCCGCACGATCGGATCGAGCTTCCAGGTGTGGTTATACACCCGCCGGGCAATATCGGTATAAGTCGCCATAGGTGGCCCCTAGTTCGCGGCAAGGCTTTTAGCGCGGGGATGGGGGGATGGAAAGCTTCGAGCCGGCCGAAGGCAAAATCGCTCCAGTGGAGCGATTTTAGGTGAGAAGGCCATGAGGGCTATGCCCGAATGGCGGTGGCGCGGACGAATGCGTTCGGTGAGCCCGCCCTCGCATATGGGCAGGCACGACCTCGCCAAGTCCGCCGCGCGGCTCCTCCCCCTTGACGGGGGAGGTTGGGAGGGGGTGTCGGTTGGCCCGGATATCGGGGCTAAACCACCCCCACCCTTGATCCCTCCAGCTGAAACGCCTCGAACCGCCCCAGAGCCTCGTCCACCGCTGTCCGCCCCTCGGCGCCCACATCCTCCAGCCAGGTGGCCCGCTGGATCAGCAGCTTTTTCGCCGCGCGGTCGGTCTTGAGGTCGAAGGCGGCGACCACGCGGTCGCCCATGAGGACGGGCAGGGCAAAATAGCCGAGCTGGCGCTTTGCCGCCGGCAGATAGGCCTCGAACAGGTGGTCGTAGCCGAAGAACAGCTTGAGCCGCTTGCGCTGGATGATGAGCGGATCGAAGGGCGAGAGGATATGGACCAGCGTGGGCGGCTCGCCGGCGTCGGCTGCGATGGTTTCCGGCTCAGCCCAATGCGGCACCTTTTCGGCGCCCTCGATGACAACAGGCACCAGCAGCTTGCGGCGAACGCGGCTGTCGATCAGTTCCCTGACCGCCTTCTTGCTCGGCGCATCGAGATGGCAGATGGAATCGAGGCTCACCACGCCCTGGCTGCGCAAGGCGCGGTCGAGCTGATAGGCGGTGACCTGCCTGGGCGTCGCGGCTTTGGGCGCAGCGCCGAAATGGCGCGCCATCAGGTCATAGGTCTTGACCATGCCCTGGCGTGCGCCCACGGTCACCAGACCCTGGAAGAACATCATTTCCAGCACCCGCTTGCTCGGCTTGCGGCTGGCCCAGGGATGATCCTTGTCAACCAGTTCATCGTCGCCGATATCGCGGATGGAGAGAGGGCCCTCGCGACGCAGCCGCTTCAGCATTTTTTTGACTTCGTCCGGCGTCACCGAGCCGAACCAGCGGCTGGGCGTGTCGCGATACTGCTTCATGGTCGGCACGAAGAAGGGTAGGTCGGACGTCGGCACATAGCTCAGCGCATGGGTCCAGTATTCGAACACCGACTTATCTGATGACTGGACCTGGGCGAGATCGGCGCGGCGGTAACCGGGAATGCGCGAGAACAGGATGTGATGGTGGCAGCGCTCGATGACATTGATGGTGTCGATCTGCACATAGCCCAGATGGGCAATGGCCGCGAGCGTGGCGGCAGGGCCATCGCCAAAGGGCGCGGCGGAATCAAGCCGCTGGGCGCGTATCCAAAGATGGCGGGCGCGGTTCTGGGAAAGGGTGATGGGCTTCCTGGGCACGGTGCATCCGAATCTGGAACGAGACCAGAAGAACCAAGCACCATGCCGGCGTCAATTCATGGCAGCAGCGATGTCGTGGGCGTGGTGCCGTTCGGAGGCAGGTCCGACGTATCAGCCTTCGCTTCTGAGAATTCCCGCTAAGTCTCAGCAGAGCCACGAGGGCTTGCCGAGCCGAAGCTGCAGAGCAGCGAAGGCTGGTGGAGCCAAGCGGGATCGAACCGCTGACCTCTTGCATGCCATGCAAGCGCTCTCCCAGCTGAGCTATGGCCCCATTCCTTTGGGTCTTCGAGAGGCTCAAGCCGTCCGAAGCGAGGCGGAACCTATTGGATGATTCCGACCGGCGCAAGTGCCTAAATGACACTTTTTCGTTCAGCCGGCTGACGAGATCAGCCGGCCAAAATCTCTTTTCAAATCAACGGTCTTCGTCGCCGCCGACGTCGAAGCCGAGTTCGTCGTCTTCGTCTTCGTCTTCCTCGAGGAAGACGTCGGCATCGTCATCGCCGAGCTCTTCGTCGACTTCCACGTCCTCGGTCTCGGGAATATCTTCCTCGCCCGATTCCTCGGCATCGGCATCCTCGAGCGAGACGATCTCGGGCGCTGCCGCGTCCTCGACCTCTTCTTCGACATCCTCTTCGTCCTCGTCGGCCACCTTGCGGGCGGTCGCGGGGGAGGGCTTGCCGGTCAGAACCTGCTCGAAATAGGAGCGCGGATAGCTCTTGCCGGTATAGGGCGAGACGATCGGGTCATTGCCGAGGTCGTAGAACTTCTTGCCCGTCTCGGGATCGGTGCGTTTGGTGCCGCGTTCGGAACTGGCCATCGATGTTCCTCGTCGTAAAGGTTTTGCGGGGCTTCTGGCCCCGGTTCGGTCAGTCCGGTTATGGACAAACACCGCCCCTGTCAAACCGAAAATGTGGAGAGCTGGTTCCCGCTCGCGCGGGGTGGTGGCCTTGCCGCGCCGGGCCGTGCTAAGCCGACTCCGCCCATGAACGAAATTGCCCAGCAGATTCCGGCCCAAACCGCCCCGCTCGCCAGCCACGGCGCCCACCCGTTGAGCGGGCGCTTCGTGACGCCCGGTGACAGGGCGATTTCCCACCGCTCGCTGATCCTGGGGGCGCTGGCGGTGGGCCAGACCAGCATCGAGGGCCTGCTGGAGGCCGAGGAGGTGCTGGCGACCGCAGCGGTCTTGCGCCAGCTCGGCGTGCGCATCGAACAGCGCGATGGCGCCTGGCATGTCCATGGGCTGGGGGTCGGCGGCCTACTGGCGCCGGAAGGCCCGCTCGAGCTGGGCAATTCGGGCGCCGGGGCACAACTGCTGGTGGGGTTGCTCGCCCCCTACCCCTTTGCATCGCCCTTTGTCGGGGGAGCGACTCTGACGCGCCGGACGATGGAGCCGTTGCTCGTGGCGCTGGCACAGATAGGGGCGACGGTGCGCGAGGCGGAGGATGGCGGCCTGACCTTGCATGGTCCGCTCATGCCGCTGCCGCTGCGCCATGTCATGGCGGCGCCGTCCGAGCCGATCAAGTCGGCGCTGCTGCTGGCCGCGGCCCAGATTGCCGGCACGACCACCATCATCGAGCCGGTGGCGACGGGCGATCATACCGAAACCATGCTGGCCGATTTCGGCGCTGCGGTAACGGTGGTGAATGACGAGGCGGGCGGTGCGACTATTTCCATCACCGGGATCGCCCCGTTGCAGCCGCGCCGCGTGGTGGTGCCGGGCGACCCGACCTCGGCCGCCTATCCGCTGGTGGCGGCGCTGATCGTGCCCGGCTCGGAGCTGGTGATCGAAAATGTGCTGGTCAACCCCAACCGCACCGGGCTCATCGACACGCTGCTCGAAATGGGCGGCGACATCGCCTTTCTCAACCAGCACGAGGCCGGCGGCGAGCATATTGCCGACCTGCGGGTGCGCTCGTCGCGGCTTCGGGGCATTGGCATTAGCGCCGCGCACGCGGCCGGCATGCTGGATGACATTCCGACGCTGGCCGTGGCTGCCGCCCATGCGCAGGGCGAAACCACGATCGAGGGCCTGGGCGCGTTGCGCCATCAGGAATGCGACCGGCTGGCGGCGATCGCCGCCGGGCTTGCCGCCAGCAAGGTGACGGTAAACGAAGGCGAAAACAGCCTGACCATTGGCGGCATCGGCAAGGTCGAGGGTGGCGGCATGGTGGCCAGCCGGGGCGACCACCGCATCGCCATGAGCTTCCTCATGCTCGGCCTCGCCAGCCAGAAGCCGGTGACGGTGGACGATACCGGCGCCATTGCCGCGCATTTTCCGGGCTTCGTGTCCGCCATGACCGCGGCGGGCGCCCGGTTCGAACCGGTGAAAGGACGCCAGAAATGATCATCGCGGTCGATGGACCCGCAGCTTCGGGCAAGGGCACGCTGGCCTCGGGCCTGGCCCGCCACTATGGCCTGCCCTATCTCGATACCGGCCTGCTCTACCGCGCCGTCGGGCGAGCGGTGGAGGCTTATGAGAACTCGCCCGAATTCGAGACGCGCGCCATCGCTGCCGCACAGGCGCTGGACGAAAGCGATGTCGAACCCGAATTCCTGCTTTCGGCCAAGGTGGGCACGCTGGCCAGCAAGGTGGCGGTGATCGGGGCAGTGCGGTCGGCGCTGTTCGACTATCAGCGCCAGTTCGCCACCCAGAACGGCGGCGCGGTGCTGGACGGGCGCGATATCGGTACTGTCATTGCCCCCGAGGCCGATGTGAAGCTGTTCATCCAGGCCGACAGCAAGTCGCGCATGGAGCGGCGGGCCCGCCAGCTCGAAGCGCGCGGCATGGTGGTTGACCGCTACGCCCTCTATCACCAGATAGAGGAGCGGGATGCGCGTGACATGCAAAATCCCAATGGCGGCTTCTACAAAGCCGATGACGCGCACTTGCTCGACACCACGCTTCTCGATATAGAGGCCGCACTCCGCGCAGCCATCGCGATTGTCGATGGGACCATGGCGTCCAAGGCAGGGTCTTAAGACCTTAATCCAACCTTGGATGGTTCGGCCCCGGCACTCACCCAGCGATCAGCCGGAAACTACCGCAAATCAACTTTTCGATCGGGCGCTCGCGCGCCGGCATTTCCATTTGGGAATGGCGGGCTTTCGGTCTTCAACCCCAACAACCGGTGCAACGGAGAAGATATTTGGCACAGCAAACTGTGACGAAAGAAGATTTTGAAGCCCTCCTGATGGACAGCTTCGTCGACAACGAGCCTTTGGAAGGCGCCGTCGTCAAGGGCACGGTCGTCGCCATCGAAAAGGATCTGGCGATCATCGATGTCGGTCTCAAGACCGAAGGCCGCATCGCGCTCAAGGAATTCGGCCAGGCCGGCCGTGACGGCACCATCACCGTTGGCTCGGTGGTCGAGGTCTATGTCGACCGCGTCGAGAATGCTGCCGGCGAAGCCGTGCTCAGCCGCGAGAAGGCCCGCCGCGAAGAGAGCTGGGTCAAGCTCGAAGAAATGTACAACAACAATGAGCGCGTTGAAGGCACCATCTTCAACCAGGTCAAGGGTGGTTTCACCGTCGACCTCGAAGGCGCCATCGCCTTCCTGCCGCGTTCGCAGGTCGATATCCGCCCGATCCGCGATATCGCCCCGCTCATGAACGTGCCGCAGCCGTTCCAGATTCTGAAGATGGACAAGCGCCGCGGCAATATCGTCGTGTCGCGTCGTGCCATTCTCGAAGAATCGCGCGCCGAACAGCGTTCGGAAATCGTCCAGCAGCTCGAAGAGGGCCAGGTGGTCGACGGCGTGGTCAAGAACATCACCGATTACGGTGCGTTCGTCGACCTGGGCGGCATCGACGGCCTGCTGCATGTCACCGACATCGCATGGCGTCGCGTCAACCACCCGTCCGAAGTGCTGACGATCGGCGAGACCATCAAGGTCCAGATCGTCCGCATCAACCACGAGTCTCACCGTATTTCGCTCGGCATGAAGCAGCTTCAGGCCGATCCGTGGGATGGCATCGAAGCCAAGTATCCGATCGAGGCCAAGTTCACCGGCCGCGTCACCAACATCACCGACTACGGTGCTTTTGTTGAGCTGGAGCCGGGCATCGAAGGCCTGATCCACGTCTCGGAAATGAGCTGGACCAAGAAGAACGTCCACCCCGGCAAGATCGTCTCGACCTCCCAGGAAGTCGAAGTCGTCGTGCTGGAAGTGGACCCCGACAAGCGCCGCATCTCGCTCGGCCTCAAGCAGACCCTGGCCAATCCGTGGGAAAGCTTCGCCGAGAAGTTCCCGGTTGGCTCGGTCATCGAAGGCGAAGTCAAGAACAAGACCGAATTCGGCCTGTTCATCGGCCTCGACGGCGATGTGGACGGCATGGTTCACCTCTCCGACCTCGACTGGCAGAAGTCGGGCGAAATCGCCCTGGAAGACTACAACCGCGGTGACATGGTTTCGGCCAAGGTCCTCGACGTTGACGTCGAAAAGGAACGCATCAGCCTGGGCATCAAGCAGCTCGCGACCGGCGAAACCTCGTCCGACGCAGCCGCTGGTGGCGAAGCCGGCGGCATCCGCAAGGGCGCCGTGGTGACCGGCACGGTCATCGAAGTCAACGATGGGGGCATCGAAGTCCGCATCGCCGACAGCGACATGACCGCCTTCATCCGCCGCGCCGACCTCAGCCGCGACCGCAACGACCAGCGCCCGGAGCGTTTCTCCAAGGGCGAGAAGGTCGATGCGCGCGTCACCCAGTATGACCGCAAGACCAGCCGCATCCAGCTTTCCATCAAGGCGCTCGAAATCGCCGAGGAAAAGGAAGCCGTGGCCAATTACGGTTCGTCGGATTCGGGCGCTTCGCTCGGCGACATCCTGGGCGCTGCGCTCAAGGGTCGCGAAGAGAAGTAATTCTCTTTGCTTCAAACCATCGGGCCCGCGCTTCACAGCGCGGGCCTTTTGCTTTCTAAGAACAGCATGAGAAATGCAATGCACTGGCGGGCCATGACCACGCTCGACCTGCCGGCGATCGAAGCCATCGCGGCACTGGTACACCCGGCATTTCCCGAGGATATGGACGTATTCGTCGAGCGGCTCAGGCTCTATCCCGATGGCGCAAGGCTGCTGGAACTGGACGGGCTGCCCTCGGGCTACATCTTCTCCCATCCCTGGCGCTTTGGGGCGCTGCCGGCGCTCAATTCGCTGCTCGGCGTCCTGCCCGACCATGCCGATACCTATTACCTGCACGACCTGGCCTTGCTGCCGGCGGCGCGCGGCACCGGCGCGGCAGCGATGATCGTCGGCGATATCCTGCGCCATGCCCGGGCCGAAGGCTTCCCCAATGCCAGCCTCGTCGCCGTCAATGGCTCACTGCCCTTCTGGTACAAGCACGGCTTCCGCACCGTGCCGGCGCCCGAGCTGGCGGAGAAACTCGAGAGCTACGAAGACGCCGCGCGGCTGATGGTCAAGCGCTTCTGACTTGCCAAAGCGGCGCTGTGGGCCTACCCGACTGCACTGATTTCGCCCCGAGGCCCCGATGACCGAACAGCCCAGTCCCGACGCCCATGCCATCATCGCCGCCGAGACCTATCGCCGCTCGCGCGGGCTATGGCGGGTGCTGGCCTTCAGCGCGCTGGCCATTGCCATCGTGGTGGGGCTGGGACGCTTTGCCCTGCCGCAGAACCCGACAGGCAACTATGTGGCCAGGCTGGTGATCGACGGAACCATCACCACCGACCGGGCGCGACTGGCGACCATCGATGCGCTGGCCGAGGACGATGCCGTCAAGGCGGTGATCGTGGCCATCAATTCACCCGGTGGCACCACGGCCGGCGGCGAGGAGCTCTACGAGGCGCTGGGGCAATTGCGGGCGGCCAAGCCCACTGTGGCCGTCATCGGCGAGCTGGGCGCTTCGGCGGCCTATATGACCGCCATCGCCACCGATCGCATCTTTGCCCGGCGGCTGTCCATCGTCGCCTCGATCGGCGTGCTGTACCAGCATGTCAATGCCGGCAAGCTGCTGGAGACGGTGGGCGTCGATCTCGACAAGGTGGCGTCGGGTCCGCTCAAGGCCGAGCCCGATTTCGATGAGCCGATGGAAGGGGCGCCGCGCGCCTCCATCGCCGCGCTGGTCGATGACAGCTTCCAGTGGTTCGTCGATGTGGTGGCCGAGCGGCGCGGCCTGACCCGGCCGGCCACGCTGGCACTGGCCGATGGCCGCATCGTCACCGGAAGGGTGGGGGTCGAAAGCGGGCTGATCGACGCCATCGGCGGAGAAAAAGAGGCCATGGACTGGCTCGAAGCGGAGCGCGGCCTGGATGCCGACCTCGATATCCGCACCGTGTGGCCCGAGCCGCAGCAGGGGTTCGACCTGATCGGAACCTTCCTCAACGGACAGGCGCGCGCCGCGCTCGGCCTGCCCGATGGCCCCATCACGCTTGACGGGCTGGTTTCGCTTTGGCAGGTTGGCACCGCTTCCTGAACTAGAGGGAGGCGGCGGCCTGCCAACTGGAGCCCGGGATGATCAAGTCGGAACTCGTCGAGAAACTCGCGGCGGAAAATCCGCATCTGTTCCAGCGTGATATCGAAAACATCGTCAACGCCATCCTCGACGAGATCGGGGATGCCATGGCGCGGGGCGACCGGGTCGAGCTGCGCGGCTTCGGCGCGTTTTCGGTGAAAAACCGCCCGGCGCGTGTCGGCCGCAATCCACGGACCGGAGAGCAGGTCGATGTGGGCGAGAAATATGTGCCGCAATTCAAGGCCGGCAAGGAAATCCGCGAGCGGCTTAACCGCTCGTAACGGGCAACGCCCCATCGGACAGAGCCGCTCATGGTCAATAGAATCGTCGGTTGGGTGGTCCTTGTCCCGCTATGCCTGGGGCTGATCGTCTTCGCCCTCGCCAACCGGCATTTCGTCGTGGTCAATTTCAACCCCTTCGCCCCGGTCGAGACCAGCGTGGCGCCCGGCTATGGCGTGCCCATGTTCGTGGTGCTCTATGTCGTGCTGCTGGTGGGCGTGCTGCTGGGCGGCACCGCGACCTGGTTTGCCCAGGGGCGCCATCGCCGCCGGGAAAAACACTGGCGTCGCGAGGCGCATATGCTGCATGGCGAGCTGGAAACGCTGCGCCGCAATCACGGCCAGACGGGATCAGGTCCCCTGGCCGACGTCGATGACCTCCTGGAGCTGCGCTGAGCGACCCCGATGGCCGAACCCCTGATCATCAAGATTTGCGGCATAAAGACAACTGAACTGCTCGAAGCCACCATCGCGGCTGGAGCCGATATGGTTGGGTTCATGCATTTTCCGCGTTCGTCGCGCCATGTGAGCATCGAGGAGATCGCCACGCTGATCTCGGAAGCCCGCGGGCGGATCGAGACCTGCGTGGTGCTGGTCAATCCGGACAATAGCTGCGTGGCCGAAGTCGCCGCGCTCGGACCGGACTGGATCCAGCTCCATGGGCCCGAAACGCCGCATCGCGTCGCGGCCATTCGCGCCGAGGCGGGCGTCGAAATCATGAAGGCCCTGCCCATCGGCTCGGCCGAGGATGTGACCCATGTCGCCGATTTCCTCGATGTCGCCGACCGCATCCTGCTCGATGCCAAGCCGCCCAAGGGAGCCGACCGGCCGGGCGGGCTGGGCGACACCTTCGACTGGGCGCTGCTCAAGGCGCTTGACCCGTCCATCCCCTTCATGCTTTCCGGGGGGCTGACGCCGCAGACCGTGGCCGACGCCGTCAAGACCGTGCGCCCCTATGGGGTCGATGTGTCCTCCGGCGTCGAAACCGCGCCTGGCGTCAAGGACAAGAGGCTGATCGAGGCGTTCATCCGCAACGCCCGTTCCGCCGGCTAGCACAGGCACCGGGGCTCCCTCGGCGCATCGAGGGGTACCGAAATGGACGGCATCAATTCCCTGCGCAATGGCCCCGATGAAGAGGGTCGTTTCGGGCTCTATGGCGGGCGGTTCGTCGCCGAAACGCTGATGCCGCTGATCCTCGATCTCGAGGCGCATTACCGCGCTGCCAAGGTCGATCCGGACTATCTGAGCGAGATCAAGGACCTGGCGACGCACTATACCGGCCGCCCCAGCCCGCTCTATTTCGCCGAGCGGCTGACCAAGCATCTGGGCGGGGCCAAGGTGTGGCTCAAGCGCGAAGAACTCAACCATACCGGCAGCCACAAGATCAACAATTGCCTGGGCCAGATCCTGCTCGCCAAGCGCATGGGCAAGACGCGCATCATCGCCGAGACCGGCGCCGGCCAGCATGGCGTGGCGACGGCAACGGTCTGCGCCAAGTTCGACCTGCCCTGCACCATCTTCATGGGCGCCACCGATGTCGAGCGGCAGAAGCCCAATGTGTTGCGCATGAAAATGCTGGGCGCCGAAGTGCGCCCCGTCACCGCCGGGGCCGGCACGCTCAAGGACGCCATGAACGAGGCCCTGCGCGACTGGGTGACCAATGTGGACACCACCTATTACCTGATCGGCACCGCCGCGGGCCCGCATCCCTATCCGGAAATGGTGCGCGACTTCCAATCCGTGATCGGCACCGAGCTCAAGCAGCAGTTCCAGGAAGCCGAAGGCAGGCTGCCCGAGGCCGTGGTCGCCTGCGTGGGCGGCGGCTCCAATGCCATCGGCACCTTTTATGCCTTTCTCGACGACCCGTCAGTCAAGCTCTACGGCGCCGAGGCGGGCGGGCATGGCATCGACACCGAGAATGGTCATGCCGCCAGCATGACCGGCGGCCGCCCCGGCGTGCTGCATGGCAACCGCACCTATTTGCTGCAGGACAAGGACGGGCAAATCCTCGAAGGCCATTCCATCTCGGCGGGCCTCGACTATCCCGGCGTCGGCCCCGAACATGCGTTCCTGCATGACAGCAAGCGCGTCACCTATGCGCCGATCACCGACAAGGAAGCGCTCGACGCCTTCCAGTTGCTGACCCGCACCGAGGGCATCATCCCGGCGCTGGAATCGGCGCATGGCCTGGCGCAAGTGATGAAAGTCGCGCCGACCATGGGCAAGGACACTTCGATCGTACTGTGCCTTTCCGGGCGCGGCGACAAGGACGTTGAGAGCGTCGGCAATTATCTGGGGCTGCTATAGTCATGTCGCGTATCGAAAAGCGTTTCGCCGAATGCAAGGCCGCCGGGCGTCCGGCGCTCGTCACCTATGTCATGGCCGGCGACCCTGATCTCGCCACCAGCCAGGCCATCATGGAGGCCCTGCCACAGGCGGGGTCGGACATCATCGAATTCGGCATGCCGTTTTCCGATCCGATGGCCGATGGCGTGGCCATCCAGCTCGGCGGGCAGCGGGCGCTGGCCGGCGGCATGACCCTGCGCGGCGTGCTCGGCATGGTCGAGGATTTCCGCCGCAAGGACGAGACCACGCCCATCGTGTTGATGGGCTATTACAACCCCATCTACAGCTTCGGCGTCGACCGCTTCCTCCTGGCCGCCAAGGACGCGGGTGTCGACGGGCTCATCATCGTCGACCTGCCACCGGAGGAAGACGAGGAACTCTGCATCCCTGCCCTGGCGGCCGGGATCAATTTCATCCGCCTCACCACGCCAACCACCGACGACAGGCGCCTGCCGGCCGTGCTGAAGAACACTTCGGGCTTCGTCTACTACGTGTCGATGACGGGCATTACCGGGGCGGCGATCAAGTCGCGCGCCGCGGTGGGCGAGGCCGTGGCCCGCATCAAGAGCCATACCGACCTGCCGGTGGCCGTCGGCTTCGGCATCAAGACGGCAGAGGACGCCGCCGAGATCGGCAAGCATTCCGATGGCATCGTGGTTGGCACGGTGCTGGTCGATGCGGTGGCCAGGACATTGGTCGATGGCAAGGCCACCGACAAAACGGTCGCCGCCGTGCGCGACCTGGTGGCCGACATCTTCGCCGGCGTGAAGCGGGCCAGGGCCTGACGCATTGCCGGCCCCGCCCCAAAGGGACAGGGCCGGTGCTCCCTGACACGGTGAGGAGCGGGGGAGCCTGTTATTCCACAGTTGTCGCGGCCGGTGCCGTGGTCGATACCGCCCCCGCATCGGCCACTGGCGTCGTGGGCAATGTGCCGAGATCGACCTCCGCCAACTGGTCGGCGCAGAGCCGGGCAGCGCCATCAATGGGGTCTTCACGATCGGCCAGGGTTACCCAGCCGCCATCCTCGAGCACCCCACCGCGCCGATAGCTGCTTTCCTCGTTGAGCGCGGTGAGATTGACGCGGGCATCGGGCGCAGCCAGATAGCGCTTGAAGCAGATATCGGCGGCCAGTTCGGCGACGGCCTGTTGCGCGGCCTTGTCGGCGCGTTCCTGGGCCGAGCCGCCCGTGACCCAGCCGCCCCAGGTGAAACCTACGATCATGGTCGCAACGATGCAGCCGGCGCATGACCATAACAACGTCGCCTTGCCGGCTTTGAAGTCGCGGAATCGTTCAGATATCGAAGACATGATCGCCTCCCCCCTTTGCAGTTTTTCTGGGTTATGTGGTTCCCGGCGAGGCGGGACTATGGTGGAATGGTGGCACATTCCCGCCGGAAGTGCGACACGACCTGTAACTTGCAAGTATATTTCAGAAAGGACAGCCGAACTGTATTCATCCGATCTGTACAATTACAAAATTGTCATCGGATATAACGATGCGGTCGATGGACAACTCTTATTATCGTGTCGTTTCACGCGCACGATTGCGTGATCCATTCGCGCCTGAGTTGTTCACAGCCCCGCGCTTTGGCCAGCATCGCCTTTGCCCTGGACCCAACCCCCTGATAACATTCGCCACAATCGTCCCCTAAGTGACGCGCAGACGCTCGTGAGGCCTTGCCATGAACTGGATCGACAATTTCGTCCGCCCCAAAATCCGCTCGATGCTGGGCGCCAAGCCGGCCATCGCGGAAAACCTCTGGGTCAAGGATCCCGAGTCGGGCGAGATGGTGTTCTATCGCGATCTCGAAGCCAACCAGTGGGTGGTGCCCAATTCGGGCTATCACATGAAGATCAAGCCGGTGGACCGGCTCAAGACCTTCCTCGACAATGGCGACTATGAGCTGGTGCCGGTGCCATCGGTGGCGGTCGATCCGCTGAAGTTCCGCGACCAGAAGCGCTACCCTGATCGCCTCAAGGAAAACCGCGCCAAGACCGGGTTCGACGATTCCGTCATCGTCGCTACCGGCAAGCTCTTCGAGCGCGACATTACCGTCGCCATCCAGGATTTCGATTTCATGGGCGGCTCGCTCGGCATGGCAGCCGGACAGGGTATCATCACCGGTCTTGAAACTGCGGCCAATCGCAAGACGGCCTTCGTGCTGTTCGTCGCTTCGGGCGGCGCGCGCATGCAGGAGGGCGTCCTGAGCCTGATGCAGATGCCGCGCACCACCGTTGCCGTTTTGCGCCTGCGCGAGGCCGGCCTGCCCTTCTTCGTGGTGCTGACCAATCCGACCACGGGCGGCGTCACCGCTTCCTATGCCATGCTGGGCGATGTGCACCTGGCCGAGCCGGGCGCGCAGATCGGCTTTGCCGGCGCCCGCGTCATCGAGCAGACCATCCGCGAAAAGCTGCCCAAGGGCTTCCAGCGCTCGGAATATCTCTACGAGCACGGCATGGTGGACATGGTGGTGCACCGCCACAACCTGCGCTCGACCATCGGCTCGCTCTCGGCCATCCTGACCAAGACGGAGGCCTCGGGCGCATTGACCGACACGGCACCGGCGGTGGTGCGGACCAGCCTGCGCGACGCCGCGGTGGCGGCCGAAGGCGACGATGGCGACCTGCCGCCGGTCGCCGCCGCCCACGCGGAATAGCATTGCGGTATACACTTTTCTCTCCCTCCCCCTTGAGGGGAGGGTAGCGTCGCTCGGCCCGCAGGGCCGTAGCAGAGCTGGGGAGGGGGTAATCCTGTGGGCCACTGAGCGACCCCCACCCTCATTCCCTCCCCTCAAGGGGGAGGGAGGCGAAGGAATCGAGACCTCGCGATATGGGTCCGCCGCAGCCCGCCGCCCTTGCCGACCTGTCGCATCGGCGGTAACTCATCGGCCTCTCCAGCCGGACCTTTCCCATGTCCCGTACCGATGCCATTCTCAGGCGCCTTTCGGCGCTGCATCCCAAGCTGATCGATCTCAGCCTCGACCGCATCCTGCCGCTGCTGGCCGAGCTGGGGAATCCACACGAACACCTGCCCCCGGTGATCCATGTGGCCGGCACCAATGCCAAGGGGTCCACCATTGCCTATCTGCGGGCCTTCCTCGAAGCGGCGGGCCAGACGGTACATGTCTACAACTCCCCCCATCTGGTGCATTTCAACGAGCGCATCCGTCTCGCTGGCAGGCTGGTGGGCACGCGCCGGCTCAACGCGGCGCTGGAGCATGTCGAAAAGGTCAATGCCGGGCGGCCGATGACGTTTTTCGAGATCACCACGGCCACCGCTTTCCTGCTCTTCGCGGAGACGAAGGCCGATTACCTGCTGCTCGAAACCGGCATGGGCGGCACCTATGACACGACCAATGTCGTGGCCCACCCGCTGGGCGTCATCATCACGCCCATCGATCTCGATCATCAGGCCTTCCTCGGCAACACCATTGCCGAAATCGCGGTCAACAAGGCCGGCATCTTCAAGCGCGGCAGCAGGGCCGTCATCGGCCTGCAGCAGGACGAAGGTCGTGCCGTGCTCGACCGGGCGGCCCGGCGGCTGGGCATAGCGCCGATCTGGCAAGGCGAGGACTTCCACGGCAGCGCGCAGGATGGACGGCTGGTCTATCAGGACGAAGCGGGCCTGCTCGACCTGCCACCGCCGGGTCTGCTGGGCGCCCATCAGTTCGACAATGCAGCCCTGGCCATCGCGGCGGCGCATCATTTCGGTCTGCCGGTGGATGCCGAGGCGATAGCGCGTGGCTTGCGGCAGGTGCGCTGGCCGGCCCGCATGACCCCGTTGCAGAACGGGCCCCTGCGCAAGCTGCTCGGACCTGGCGCGGAACTCTGGCTCGACGGCATCCACAATGCCCATGGCGCGGCGGCCGTGGCCACGACCCTGCGCGAACTCGATCAGGCCCGTCCCGCCCCGCTGGTGCTGATCATGGGCCTGATGAATACTCGCGCGCCATCAGCCGTGCTGGCGCCGTTTGCCGGTATGGCGCAGCAGGTGCTGACCCTCACCATCCCCGGCGAGGCCAATGCGCACAAGGCGGCTTATATTGCCGAGGAGGCCCGCAAGGCGGGCTTCGAGGCGCGGCCGATGCGTTCGGTGACGGCGGCGCTCAAGGCCGCTGCGGTGGTGCCGAATGCGCGGGTGCTGATCTGCGGCTCGCTTTACCTGGCGGGTGCCGTATTGGCGCAGAACAAGACGCCACCGGACTGAGTGGCACGCCCTCGTGGTTCGAGGCGCTGAAGAAGCGCACCTCACCATGAGGGCTACTTTTAGCCCGGTGCTCCAGTAGCCCTCATGGTGAGGTGCGAGCCCTTCGCGAGCCTCGAACCACGAGGGCGTGCCTCAATACTTCCCCTGCTCACTCCCCACGAACGGGTCTACGGGGCTTACCCCGGCAAACGGCGCCCGGCCCAGGATACAGTCCACCACCGCTTCCTGCATGGCCTCACTCGAGCCATAGGCGTTGACATAGGCCGGCACACGCGGGGCGTCATGGAGATAGTAGGGATAGCCGAAAGAAATCATCAGCGTCGGTACGTCGTGCCACAGCCGGCTCATGGCGCCGAACACCGAGCCGGTGAGCTTGGTCCAGTCGAGGAAGATGCGGCTGCGGGTCAGCAGGGTTTCCTCGGCGAAAAGATAGAGCACGAGGTCAAAATTCTTCGGGTTCACATCCATACCTGACGCGAAGACGGTGACCTCGAAGCCCTCCTTTTCCAGCCGCTCGGGCAGGCTGAGCGGCAGGGGATGGGGCACGAAGGGCAGGATGACGCCGCCGGAATAGACCAGCACGCGCTTGTGCCTGGCCGGCGACAGCGGCAACAGGTTCCTCACGTCCTTGACCAGGGTCGGCACCCGCGCTGTCACCGCCTGCGCCACGGCGCGGTTTTCTTCGGTCGCCACCACTCTGTGCGCCGTGTCGAGATTGGGCTCGGGGCGGTCCGCCTTGTGCAGGCCGAGAGCCGCCTTGAGCGCCAGCACGCGGGTCACCGCCTCATCGACGCGCTCCTGGCTCAGGCGGCCATCGGCCACGGCCTTGACCAGCCGCATCAGGTCGCCATTCGGATCGTCGGAAAACAGGATCACGTCGCAGCCGGAAATGATGACTTCGGGCAAAACCTCGTCGCGCGGCCCCCAGTCGCCCATGCCGGCCATGGGCGTGGCGTCCGAGACGATGAGGCCGTTAAAGCCCAGTTCGCGCCGCAGCAGGTCCTCGTTGAGCACCTTGCTCAGCGAGGCGGGCCGGAAGGCTTCGGCGCCGGCATCGGGATCGAGCGCCAGCACGAAGGCCGGCAGCGCGATATGGGCGGACATGACGCTCATGACGCCGGCCTCGATGGCCTTGCGGTAAAGCTGGCCGAAGCTCGCCTCCCATTCGGGCATGGACAATGGATTGACCGTGGTCACCAGGTGCTGGTCGCGGTCGTCATAGCCCTCGCCGGGCCAGTGCTTGACCGTGGCGGCGACGCCATTGGCCTGGAAGGCCGCGATCTGCGCCAGAGCGTGGCGCTCGACCTTGGCGATGTCGCTGCCATAGGAGCGCGTGCCGACAATGGCGCTGCGCCAGGCCTGGTTGATGTCGATGACCGGGGTAAAGCTCCAGTTGAGCCCGACGGCATGGGCCTCGCGCGCCATGATGGCGGAGATGGCCGTGGTGGCTTCCACATCGTCGACGGCGGCCAGCCCCAGCGGGTTGGGAACCGAGGTGCCGAAGGGCAGGCTCATGCGGCTGCCTTCGAGATCGGCGCTGATCAGCAGCGGCACCGCGCTCAGCGTGCCCAGATTGCGGGCCAGGCCGATCTCGGCGGCGAGGTCGGGCGAATAGATGCGGGTAATGCCGCCCGGCTTGAAGCCGCGGACGGTTTCAGCCACTTCGGCGGGGCTGCCGCGTTCCAGCAATACGAAGAGCTGGGCCAGTTTATCGCGCGGGGTAAAACCATCGCGAGTGGCACCCACCCAGGCAATCGCCTCGTCATCGAGGTTGAACGGAGCGGCGGAAAGGTCGATCGGGGCCAATTGGGCATCCTTCGGTAGTCTTCTTATGCCCCTTTTCTAGCAGGTGATTGGGGTAAAAGCAGCTATGCACGATCCCGCCTCGTCCACGGAGTCCCCTTCTCCCCTCGTGGGAGAAGGTGCCCGAAGGGCGGATGAGGGGGCGCCGGGCCATTCGCAAACATTGAAGCATAGGATGACGCAGTACCCCTCACCCGCAATTTCCTCTGAACGAGGAAATTGCCCCCCTTTCCCACAAGGGGCGAGGGGGAGCGCCACTCTCTGGACTGGATCCTGCTCAGGCCGCGTGCATTTCCAGCCACTTGATCAGCTGCACGCGCGACTGGCCGGCGCCGACCTTGAGGTCGATGGGCTCGCCATTCTTGAACACGATCAGCGTCGGCATGGCGCGGACATTGTATTGCGTGGTGATGCCCGGATTGGCATCGACATCGAGCTTGACGATCTTGACGCTGTCGGCGAGCGTTTCGGCCAGTTCGTCGATGGTCGGGCTCATCGCCTTGCAGGGCGGGCACCATTCGGCCCAGAAATCCACCAGCACCGGGCGGTCCGACGCCAGCACTTCAGTTGCGAAATTGGCATCGGTCACGTGCAGGGCCATCGGCTATCTCCATCGGTATCGGGCGATGGAGCCTAGAGAGAGTCGGTGGACTTGGGAAGGCATACAAGATGTGGTGGGTAGGGGATGGCTAGAAAGTCATGCTCCGGCGCATCTCGCGCGCGATACGGCCCCGCCCCACGCTCGATACCGCCCTCGGACTTGATCCGAGGGCCACTCTCAACTCGGCACAAGCGGCCAATGGTCCTCGGGTCGAGCCCGAGGACGGTACGGTGAGTGGGAAACGCGCCGTGCCCACCCCCAAACAAAAACACCGCCGGGCTGCCCCAGCGGTGCTTTCCTATTCTTCAGGCCCGGTGATCAGGCGGCGTGGCCTTCGAGCCACTTGGTCAGGCCCGCCTTGGGGGTGCCGGCGCCGATCTTCATGTCGGCGGCTTCACCGCCCTTGAACAGGATCATGGTCGGGATGGAGCGGACGCCATACTGGCTGGCAATGCCCGGATTGTCGTCGACATTGAGCTTGACGATCTTGACCTTGCCGGCCAGCTCGGTCGAGAGCTCATCGAGCACGGGGGCGATCGCCCGGCAGGGCCCGCACCACTCGGCCCAGAAATCCACGAGGACGGGCTCTTTGGAGTTAAGGACTTCCTCGCCGAAATTGGCGTCGGAAACGTGAGTAGTCATGGGTTTATTGCCTTCTGGGTTAAAGCGGCGGTCTCTGTGCGCCTAAAGCTGGGTAGAGTCCAGCCTGGGGGCAAGCACACTCACCGCATGGTGAAGCCCCGTGCCCCTGCCGCCAGTTGGTCCGATGGCAGAAACATCAATGATTCCAGTCGTGTCCACAGTATTGCCGCACGTACATCTCGTCCGGGGAAAAGCTGACCTGCAACCAACGCATATAATCCGAGCTGGGTAAGATAGTTCCCCGGCACATCGCCCGGCCCCCCAGGCACCGATGCGTCGGACTTGTAATCCACCACCGTTACCCCCGAGTCGTCAATGACAAGCCGGTCGATGCGCCCGGCGAGGCGGATATCCTCGCCGTCGCGCCTTGCCTCGACGAGAAACGGCACTTCGGCGCGGCTGCCGGGCCCGAAGAGGAAGCGGAGTTCGGGACGGGTCAGGATGGCGACGGCCTTGGCGCCGAGCGCGGCATGGCTGGCGGGCGCGTCGGGCAGCAAAGCCGACAATGCCCGCGGCACGATTTCAGCCCAGAGGTCGGGGTCGAGCCGCCCCAGATGCTGCAGCAGGGCATGCAACGCGATGCCCTCCTGGCGCGCCGCGTCGGCGTCACGAACCTGTTCGGCAAGGCTGTCGAGCGCCAGGATCGGCGCAACATGGGCACCGACGCGCGACGGGGATATCACCGGGGCGGTGACGGGCGCCGGCACCGGATCGAGGCGGACCGGCGCGCGGGCGGGCGGCGCGGCAGGGGCCATGCTGGTCACGGGCTGGGGCATTACCCGGTCGCGCGGATAGATCAGCGCAATTTCGCGGCCCTGGTCATCGACCTTGCTTTCCGCATGGGGGCGCAAAGCCGCTTCGATGGCCTGATACCAGGTGCCGTCGGTCTTGCCCTTGGGCGTCAGCGCGCCGGTGATATAGAGCTCGTCCTCGGCCCGCGTCATCGCGACATAGAGCTTGCGCCAATATTCCTTGGCCAGGCCGGCCTCGATGGCGTCGCGCGCCGCCTTGCTGCCGGTCACATGCTGCCGGCTGCCCGAGGCATGCATGAGCAGCGGGCCGGGCGCCTTGTCCAGCACATAGACGGGGCGGTTGACCTGATTGCCCTGCGGCTTGCTGGCGGCGTCGGCCAGGATGACCACCGGCGCCTCCAGCCCCTTGGCACCATGCACGGTCATGACCCGAACGCCGCCGCCGGCCTCGTCGAGATCCCGCTTGATCGAGATTTCGGCCTGCCGCAGCTCGGCAACAAAACCCTGCAGCGAGGGTTGGGCGCCCTGCTCGTGCTTGAGCGCCAGCTCGAGCAGTTCGGCAAACACCTCGTCCACCTCGTCGCCCAGCCGGCCGTGGAAGCGGCGCAGGCCATCGCCGGCATAGAGGACTGCGGTGAGAAACTCGAAGGGCCGCTCGAAATCGAGTTCGCCCCGCCAGGCGGCCAGCTGCTCATAGGCGCGACGGCAACCGGGCTGATTGCAGGTTTTCATAGCCCGCCACAGCGAGGTATCCGGCTCGCGCTGCTGGGCCAGGGCGTAGAGCGCGTCCTCGTCGACATCGAATAGCGGCGACCGCAGCAAAGCGGCCAATTGCAGGTCGTCGCCCGGATTGAGCAGCACATCGCACAGCGCCAGCAGGTCGAGCACGGCGATATGGGTGCTGACTTCGAGCCGGTCGGCGCCGGGCGTAGGCAGGTTGCGCTTGCGCAGCGCGCGGATGATTTCCTGGAACAGGGCGCCGCGCGACTGCACCAGGATCAGGATATCCTGCGGCTTGACCGCAACGCCCCGATTGGTCAGCGGCCGCTTGCCTGCAATCCATCCGGCGATCTCGCCGGCAATACGCTCGGCCACCTGGCGGGGCGCGGTGCGCTCGCCGCCCTGCGGTTCGACCGGCCAGTCGGCGGCATCGCTGGCGCCGGCAAGCTGCTGGATTGGCGGCCAGAGCGTGACCAGCCCGCCCGTGGACTGGCGCGCCGTATCGTGATGCACCTTTTCGTCCGAGAGCAGGGCCGCCTGGATATCGGGCTGGTCGCTGACCAGGTCGACGGCCTTGAGAATTTCGGGCAGCGTGCGGAAGCTGGTATGCAGCGGCAGCTTTTCGAACGGCAGGGCATGCTGCCGGGCCCGGACGCTGAAATCGCTGCCGGTCTCGGCAAACAGGGTCGGCTCGGCCCCCTGGAACGAATAGATCGACTGCTTCTGGTCGCCCACCGCAAACAGCGAGCGGCGGCGATCGGCGCCCGACGCGCCGGCGAAGAATTCCTCGGCGATCGAGCGCACCACGCGCCATTGCTCGGGATTGGTGTCCTGGCTCTCATCGACAAGAACATGGTCGATGGCGGTATCGAGCTTGTACTGAACCCAGGGGCCGAGGGCGCTGTCGCCGAACAGATTGCCCAGCCGCTCCACCAGATCGTCAAAATCGAGCAGCGAACGGGCGCGCTTGCGGGCTTCGTAGCGCAGGGCGATGGCGGCCACGACATCGAGCAGGGCCTCGCTGCGCTCGATCAGCTGGGCGCTGCGCAACTCGGCGAGCAGGCCGACGAGGCGTTCCGCTTCATCAGCCACGGCCTGTGCCAGCGCCGCATCGGCCGTCCACACGGCCTTGGCCGGAAAATTCTTCGGCAATTCGTCGTCACTGGTCAGGAAAATCCCTTTCCAGTCGGCCGGGCGGGGATGATCGGGATCGACGCCCTGCATCTTCTTGAGCAGCGCATCGTTGGCAATCGCCAGCAGCCGGCGGCAGTCATTGCCATCGAGCAGGCGACCATCGACGATTTCGGCTTCGATAGCACCCGTCGCGCGCGGGAAGGACACGTCGGCGATGTCACGCAACCTGGCCTTGGCCGCGGGCAGATCGGCGAGAACCGCACGCAGCTTGCGGCCATCCATCAGTGCCAGCTCGATGGCCTGGGCAATCTGGAAATCGCTCAGCAGCGCGAAGAGCGTTTCGACGGCGTCGGCCGGCCCAATGCCGCGCAGGCCATCGGCCAGCACAGCCTCGCGGACCGCCAGCACCATCTGCTTGCGCTCGACGTCCTCGATCACCGAAAAATCGAAAGGCACGCCGGCCTCGAGCGGAAAGCGATGCAGCACGCTTTCGCAAAAGGCGTGGATGGTGAGGATTTTCAGCCCGCCGGGCGTTTCGAGCGCCCTTGCGAACAGGGTGCGGGCCCGTTCGACCATGCCGGGCACAAAATCCTTGCCTTCGATCTCGCGCAGTTCCTTGACCAGCGCGGCCTCGTCCATAGTGGCCCACTCGGCGAGCCTGTCGGCCACCCGGCTGCGCATTTCGGCGGCCGCCGCCTTGGTATAGGTGAGGCACAATATGGCCTGCGGCCGCACCCCGCTCAGCAGCAGGCGCAGCACGCGGCGGGTGAGAACATAGGTCTTGCCCGAGCCGGCATTGGCCTCGACCCAGATGGACCAATGCGGATGAGAGGCCAGCGCCTGGTTCCGGCGCGTTTCGGGCGGGACGGCCATGGTGCCGCGATTTGTCACCACCATTGGATGATATCCTCGTCATCCTCGTCGACCGCCGTCCACTCCGCCATGCGCATCAGGTGATCATAGGCGCCGGGAAAGCGCTGCTGCTTGACCGGCAGCAGCCGGGGCGGCATCGGCGTCTGCCGGAACAGGAACAATTCGACATGGCGCTGCATGCGCCGCACGATTTCGTCGGCCGCGCCCATGATGGTGTAGCCGTCTTCGAGGCCGAACCCCCTGTCGATGAAGGCATCGGGGCCTAGGCCGATCTTGATGTAATGCAAAGCCGCGGTATCGCTCGGGGGCACCGGGGCCAAGCCGCCATGCTTGGCCATGGCCACTTCGAGCAGCATTTGTGGCGCCTCGAAAGCCCGCATGGTGCCGGGGGTCGGAACCGAGCCGGTCTTGAAGTCGATGATTTCCAGATCGCCGTTGTTTAGTTCGTCGACCCGGTCGGCCCGGCCGGTCAGCGCGAAGCCGATGGGCAGGTCCCAGCGGCCATCTATTTCGGCATGACGTTGCTTCACCCGCTCGTCGCGCGCGCGCTCGAACGCCAGGAACTGCTGCGCCGCTGCGGTGAAGCGCCGGACCCAGATGTCGCGGCGCTCGGCAATGGCCTCGAAGCCGGCGAACTTCTCCAGCGCGATCGCCTTGATTATGTCGAGGGCGCCGGGATCGGTGACGGCGTGACCCGCCAGGATGAAATCGGAGAAGATGTCGTGGACGGCATTGCCCCGGTCGCGCGCATCGGCGGACGCGCCCAGGGCATCGATCGGCCGAAGGCGCAATACGTGCTTGGCATAGATATCGTAGGGCGAGCGCATCAGCGTCTCGATCTCGGTCACCGAAAGTTTGCGCGGCCGCACATCGGCTGGCGGATTGGGTGCCGGTCGCGGGGCGCTGGCCATGCCGGCAACAGCGTCGAGACGACCGGCCAGATCCAGCCATGGCGCGCCGCGTTGCCGCCAGTCACCCGCCAGTCCGGCGCCGGCAAAGGCTTCCAGCCGCTGCAGCAGCCGCGAGGGCAGCGACGGGCTGGTGCCGACACGATGGGCATAGGCGAGGATGACGCGCTCATTGCCCATGCCCTGGACGAAATCGTGCGCGGCCTGTCCCTGCCGCCGCTCGGGCGGTTCGAGCCCGGCCGCCAGCCGCATGCCACGGCTGAGCCAGGGCCCCGGATCGGCGGTTTCGGGCCATTTGTCCTCGTTGAGGGCGGCCATGATCAAGAGATCCGGGTTTTGCAGGCGTGCTTCGAGCTGCCCCCAGATCGCAATATCCTGCCGCCGGGTCTCGCGGGTTCGCACCTGGAAGCCCACCATCAGCGCCTGCAATACGCGATCGAGTCCGCGCGGCGCGAAGGGGTGGCCGGCATCGGTCTGCGCCGCCATCTGTGCCGCCCACGCGGCCAGTTCTTCCCGGCCCGGACTGTCGGCGCCATCGGCGGTCAATTCGAAACTGCGGAACAGCGCCTCGGCAAAGGCGCCGGCAGTGATGCTGGGCTGGGCCATGAGCGCCAGCAGGGGCGCCAGCGCCGCCTCGATCCGGTCGAGCAGCGCCTCGATGGGCTGGCGATGATGTTCGTGGAGCCGCTTGGCTGGATACTTGGTGACCTTGGCAATATTGGCATCGAGCAAGGCCCGCAATCCTGCCAGGCCCGGCGGCGACCGCTGACCGCGCAGCAGGCCCAATTCGATATTGTCGGCCAGCCGGGAGACCTCGTGGCGCGGCAGGCCGAACAGGGCAGCCCGGTTGCGCAGCAGGGCGATAAGGTCCACCGGGGAGCAGCCGCTATCGGCAAGGCACACGATCTGGCGCAGCAGCCTTCCCGCCGCAGACTGGAACAGCGGGGTGCCGGCGGCATCGTCGACCGCGATATCGAAGCGCCGGAGTTCGGCGGCGATGCGGCGCGCCAGGTTGCGGTCGGGCGTGACGATGCCTACACTCTGCCGGTTTTCCAGCGCCTCCCGCGCGGCGAGCGCCACGGCGCGGGCCTCCTCATCCTCGTTGCGGGCGGCGATGATCGAGACCCCGACCGTGGCCATGCCATCCTCGATGGGCATGGCATGCGCCTTTTGCGCGGGCCAGCGCGTCGTGTCCTTGGCCAGGGCCATGGCGCGGTTGACCATGGTGGTGCGCGGACTGGGCATGTCGGCCAGTTCCACCACGGCGGTCGCCGGACTGCCTAGCTCGGCCAGCAATCGTGCCAACTGATATTGCGGATGGCCTTGCGGATTATGCTCGCCGTCCAGCAGGTCGGCCTGGTCGGCGGCGCTCATGGTCGTATCGAGTCCCGGCAGCACGACGGCGCCGCGCGGCAAGGCATTGATGGCCTTGAGCAAGCGGGCGGTGGCGGGAATGGAGCCGGTCGAACCGGCGGCGATGACGGGCCGGTCGCCCCAGAGCAGGGGCGCGGCCTGCGCCTGCCGGTCGAGCCGCTGGCCGCGCAGGCGGGCGCCGTCCTCATGCGCCTTGTCACGCAGACGCTCGGGCCAATAGGTCAGCGCGATATCGAGGAAAGCCAGCGTCTGCTGCCAATAGGCGCCGAGATCGCCCGCCAGCTTGGGCACGATGGCGCGGATATCGGCGGCTTTGCGTTCCTCGGTCAGCAGGTCATCGATCAGCAGCCCGAGCGATTCGGACATGGAGAGAATTTCGGCGGCAGTGGGCGGGCTGGAAAAGGCCCGGCGGCCCTGTGGCGTATCGGCCCAGGCCGCCACCAGCCGCGACAGCACCAGCCGGCGTTCAAGCGGGCTCGCCGCCGGCAGAGGCGGAGTAACGTCGAAGGGCGGCAGGAACGGCTCTTCGTCCTCCACTTCGCCGCCGAAGGTGCGGATATCGGGCAGCAGGCCGCGATTGTCCTTGTGGCCGGCAAAGGCGTCGGCCAGAGCCAGCCGGGCGCGCCGGGTGGGCACGACGATGGTGACGTCGCTGAGCCAGAGCGGCTGGCTGCGATCCCAGCCGGCCAGCACTGTGCCATCCATCACCTTGTCGGCGAGGGTGGCAAGGAACCTGGCATGGGGGGCGATGGAATAAAGCGTCATGGCGCCAGCAGCCGTTCGGTTTCGGCCAGGGCCGCCGCATCGCCGACATGGAACCAGGGCGCATCGAGCACCACGCCGAAGAGCGTCTCGCGCTCCAGCGCCGCCTCGAACAGATCGGTGAGCGGGAAGGCGCCATCGGGCGTGCCCTCGAACAGGCTTTTGCCGAGCAGGGCCACCCCGGCATAGATCACTGGCGCGCCATAGTCGCGGGTGACTTCGCCCTGCGGCGACAGGCAGAAATCATGGCTGCGGGCAAAGCCGGTGGCGTTGCGCGGATGCACGCAAAGCAGCACGATATCGTGGGGACCGCCATAGCGGGCGAGCATCCGCGCCAGCGGCGCATCGCTGCCCGGCGGCCAGAAGGCGTCGGTATTCATCACCAGGATGGGGTCGGAATGCAGCATGGGCAAAGCCCGCTTCACCCCGCCGCCCGTGCCCAGCAAGTCATCCTCGCGGCTGACCTTCAGCAACCCGCCGAAATGGGCGAGAATCTGGTCGGCGCGGTAATGGGCATTGGCGACGAAGCGTTTCGCCCCCTCTGCCCGCGCATTGGCCATGATGCGCTCGATGAGGGGAATGCCCGCTACCGGCACCAGCGGCTTGGGCAGGTTCTCGGTGATCGGCCGCAGCCGTGTACCGAGGCCCGCGGCCAGCAGCATCACGTCGGGGAATCGGGCGGCTTCGGTCATGAGCGGATATGACCGGGGGAAGGCCGGGATGTCCAGTCCACTGACCCCACCCTCCCCCTTGAGGGGAGGGTAGCGAAGCTGGGCCGATAGGCCCTAGCGGAGCTAGGGAGGGGGTGTCGGCGCTGGCCGCAAGCATTGCGTTCGCGGATAGCTCGACACCCCCTCCCTGCTCGATTCAACGGACTTAGCTGAAGCTAAGTCCTATCTCGCTTCCCTCCCCTCAAGGGGGAGGGTGGGTCTGGTTGTTGCGGAGCCCTCAATTATCATTGCTCCGCCGCCGATATTCACTCCCCAGATACATCAGCACCAGCGAGAAAACCACGCCGATACCGACCTGGGTCCAGTCGACCCGGTTCAGCAGGTCGGTGGCATAGAGCAGGCCGTTGAACGGCGCGGTGCCGGCGAACCAGGCGTCGATATAGCCATCCTCGATCAGCGGGAAACTGGAGCGGTAGCTGAGATAGTCCCAGGTGCGGGTAGTGAAGGGGTGCAGCCCGCCAAGCGTCACCCATTCTAGCGTGGCGACGATGGCCGGCAGCACCAGCGATACCGGGATAGCCCAGCGGCCGATGGCCGTGGCCAGGCCCCCCACCAGCGCCAAATAGGGCAGATACCAGATGAGCCCGACCGCGAAGCTGACCAGGATGGCCAGCGCCACCTGAACATAGACCATGGCGATGCCGCCCAGGGCAGCAACCGTGCCGGTGCCGTTGATCAGCATGGTGACATAGGCCACGCCATAGAGCAGCAACCCACTGAGCAAAGCCACGGCATAGACCGTGCCCGGCAGGATGGTGAGGGCCGCCACCAGCTTGGAGAGCAGCATCCTGAAATCGCCGACCGGCATGGACTTCCAGAACAGCATGGCATTGTTGCGCTTGTCGGCGGCAAAGCCGTCGGCCGCGTAGAAGAACAAGGTCGCCATCAGGTAGAAGGACCAGCCGACGCCGAAGCCGAGAAAGCCCATTTCATAGATGCGCAGGGGCGCGACCGTGAGCATGGCGCCGGAGAAACGCGCATCGACCCGCCCGACCGTGAAGGCCAGGATGGTGGCGCCGAACAGCACCGCCACCAGCAGCAGCGGGCCGATGAGGAACGCCCCGCGATGCTCGATCAGCTCGCGGTGGACCAGAGCGGTGAAAGCCTTCATCGGGCACTCTCCGGGTTGGCGGTCGGCCGCTGCATCAGGGCGACGAACAGGTCGGAAAGGGTCGGGGTCGAGAGCTTGCCCAGGGGTTCGAGCAGGTCGCGATCGACGCCGTCGAAGATCATCACCGTCTGGCCGAAGCGGGTTTCCTCATAGACCGGATGATGGGCGCGAGCGGCGGCCTGGCCGTCGGCATCGTTGACCACCAGCTGGGTGAACTTGTCGTTCACGGTTTCCATCTGCATGTGCAGGATCAGTTCGCCATCGCGGATGAACATGATGTCGGAGAGCATGAACTCGATCTCGTCCACCTGGTGGGTGGTGATGAGCAGGGTGCGCTCCTCGGTCATGTAGTCTTCCAGCAGCCGCCGGTAGAAGCGCTTGCGATAGGTGATGTCGAGGCCGAGCGTCGGTTCGTCCAGCACCAGGAGCTTCGCGTCGATGGCCATCACCACCGCCAGGTGCAACTGGGCGATCATGCCCTTACTGAGGTGCTTGATTTTCATCTCGGGCTTGATGTCGGTGCCTTCGAGGAAGCTGCGCGCCTTGTCCTGCGAAAAATTGGGATGGATGTTGGTGAGCAAGGCGAACAGCTCGCGCACCCGCAGGAACCGCGGCAGGCTGGCCACGTCGGAGATGAAGGCGACATTCTCCATCAGCTTGGCGCGCCGGGCGAAGGGGTCTTCCCCCAGCACCCGGATAGTGCCTTCGCAATTGGTCAGGCCCAGCATGGCGTTGAGCGTCGTGGTCTTGCCCGCGCCGTTATGGCCGATCAGGCCATAGATGCGGCCGGGGGGAATGTCGAAATCGAGCCCATGCAGGATTTCCTTGCGGCCGAAGCTCTTGCGCAGGCCGCGGGCGGAAACGATAGGCTCGATATCGAGGGAAGCGGTGGAAAGGTCAGTCATTTTTCCGCACCTTTGGTGGCAGTGGAACCGGACAGCAGGGTCTGGAGATCGAGATCGAGCGCCTTGATCTGGGCGGCGATGCGCGGCCAGTCCTCTTTCAGAAACTTGTCGCGTTCATGAGCGAGCAACTCGGCCCGCGCTCCGGTTTTTACGAACATCCCCAGTCCTCTGCGTTTTTCGACCACGCCGACATCGACCAAAGCCTCGAAAGCCCTGGTGACCGTGAGCGGATTGACCGAAAGATCGGCGGCGATCTGGCGGACCGAGGGCAGTGCCTCGCCCTCCCCGACCGATCCGCGCAGGATCATCTCGGCAAGCCGCTGCCGGATCTGCACGAAGATCGGCTGGCTGGTGTGAAAGTCATCCATGTGTGGTGCCTATGTAGTGTGATAGTCTTGTAGCACACTAAAACGATGAGTCAAGAGGTGTCAGGATCGCGGCTCTGCCAAAAGCACCGGCCGGACTCCCTCCCCCTTGTGGGGAGGGAGTGAGGGTGGGGGTGTCGAGCTGTCCGCAAATTCGATGGGCGACAGACCGCCGACACCCCCACCTCAGCTCTGCTACGGCCCCGCGGGCCGAGCGGCGCTACCCTCCCCACAAGGGGGAGGGAGCGAAAGAGCCGGCGGTCAAGCGTCGAGCAGCCTTTGCGGCAGGGTCAGCCGCAGCAATGCCCCGCCTTCCAGGCGTTCGAAGCTGGCAGCGCCGCCAATGGCGCTGGCGCGGCGGTGCATGTTGCTGAGGCCGTGGCCGGGCCGGGCGGGCTCGCCGGCGACGCCGTCATTGACCACGGCGATCACCGCCGCGCCGTCGCTGCCCGCGCGCCCCTCGATGCGGATATGGCGGGCCGGGCCATGCTTGAGCGCATTGGTCACCGCCTCCTGCATGATGCGCAAAACCGACAGCGCATTGCCCGGCGTCACGCCGCCGATTTCGGGCAGTTTCTCCATCGACCAGTCGAGGCCCACGCCGAGCCGGCGCAGTTGCGGCTCCAGCCGCTCGCGAAAGCCGGCCAGAGCCAGCGGCAAATCCTCCTCGCCGATATCGAGCGAATTGATCACCAGCCGCAGGTCATCGAGCGCCGCGCGGGCCGAGCGCTCGATGGTGGGTGCATCGGCGCCGCGCTCGCTGAGAGCGATGATGGAGACCAGATGCCCGCTCAATCCGTCATGCAGATCCCGCGTCAGCCGCTGCCGCTCCTCCTCGCGTACCGCCTCGGCGGCGCGGCGGCGTTCGCGCTCATGCAGGGCCGACAATTGCCGCTCCTGTTCCGACAGCTTGTGGCGCAGCACATCGTTGGCCAGGTCGAGGCTGTTGAGGCTGTTGGCCAGCCGCCGCATCAGCACCACGACGATGGTCAGCAGGGTCAGCGGGCGCACGTAGTTGGTCAGCAGGAACGGCGCTTCGCGCAGGCCGGTCACCACCAGCAGGTCGCCCAGGCCGATCCAGGCGACGAGAAAGAAGGGCACGGCGAGCAGGCCCTGGTCCCAGCGCCGGGTGCGGACGAAATTGGCCGCCAGCAGCACGCTCGCCACCACATGGCCGCCAATGGCGATCATGGCGCTGATGCCGGTGACCAGCAGCGGGTTCGGCGCCAGCAGCAGCCCCAGGCCGAGCAGCAGCAGCGGCAGCACGCAGATGGCCGGCATCAGCCAGCGCGGCACCGGCCGTTCGGCTACCGCAAAAGCCACGCCGAGCGCCATGAGGCCGAAGGCGCACATCAGCACATGCTGGGCCGGGGCCAGCGCGTCGAGCCCGTCCAGCACATGGCCGAGATCGAGCAGGGTGGCCAGCAGGGTCGTGCTGCCGATCAGCGCCAGCCAGCGGAATAGCGGATCGTGCCGGCGCGCGCTCCACAGCGTCAACAGGCCCAGCAGCACCACCAGATGCAGCACGAAGGCGGCGATGCGCCCCTGCCCGGCCATGGCCAGCGTCAGCCAGGGCGAACGGCCCAGCCCGGCGCCGGATTCGAGATAGACCGGGCTCAGGTAGAACGGGATGGAGGCGTCGTTGCGCAGCAGGGTCAGCACCATGCGGTTCTGCCCGGCATGCAGGAAATCGGGCGGCACGCGCAGGAGAGCCGTCGCACCCTGGGACGGTTGCTGCCAGGGCGAATCGGGCGGCATCTGCACCGCCCGGCCGTTCACCGTGACCGAGAGCTGATGCCGCACCGCCGGGACATACAGCGTCTGCGGCCGATCGGGGGCCGATGGCAACTCGAAAGCCAGCGCATAGCGGGCGACCGAGCGCCCCGGCGCCACTGTCCGCACGGTATCGGGCAGGGTCACCGCCTGTACCGGACCGTCATCGAGCACCAATGCCGCCTGATCGATCCTCAGCCCGCCCGCCGGCAAAGGCAGGTGCAGCCAGGCCGGCATGGTGGCCAGCAGCAGCGTCAGCAGCAACAGGAACGCCGCCGGCCATGCCAGTCCGGCCGGCCTCACAGGCGGATCAGCCCCAGCCGCGCCGCCTCGAACACCGCCTCGCTGCGGTTGGAGGCTTGCAGCTTGCGGTAGATATTGCGGATATGCACCGGCACGGTCTGGCGCGACATGCCCAGCCGCTCGGCCAGCTCGCCATAGGTGAAGCCCTTGGCGACGCCCCACAGAATGTCCATTTCGCGCGGTGTCAGGCTCGGCCTGTCCTCGACCGGCGCGGCCATTTCGCCGCGCTCGGACAGTCGCCGCACCAGCACGCGGGCGATGCGCGAGGAAATGGGCGAGCGCCCGGCCATCAGGTCGGTGATGGCGTCGATGAGATCAAGCGAATCGGCATCCTTGAGCAAATAGCCCGCCGCCCCCGCCTCGATGGCGTCGAGCACCGAGCGTTCGTCGGTGAGCACCGATATCACCATGGATTCGGCCTGCGGGCGCAGCTTACCCACCAGCCGTATCGCCTCGATGCCATTGCCGTCGGGCAGCTTGAGGTCGGTGACCAGCAGGTCGAAGCTCTGCGCCTCTATCGCCGCCACCGCCTCGGCCAGCGTGGCGCAATCGGCGACCAGCGTGGCGCCCGGCCAGCCGGTGATGATCGCGGCCAGCCGGCGGCGGATCGGCTCGTCATCCTCGACCAGAACGATCCGCAACGGTTCAGTCGCGCGCCGTGCGTCCGTCATGCCTCCCGCGTCCCCCAGAGCGTCGTTCAGCCGAACTATAGTCAGCCGGACCGACTGCCGCATACCCCTTTCATGGTATGCCGCCGCTGACCACGCGCGCCTATGGTCCGGCCCCAGGGCCTGATTGGCCAAGGGGGGATGGGACCATGATCGGATTTATGCGGCGCATGCGGCTGCGGCTGCTGGGGGCCTTCAGCGCCTGGCTACCGGCCAGCGACACCACCATCGTCACCCTGCGGCCGATGCCGGGGGAACTGCATCGGGACGGGCGGCCCACCGAGGCATTCTGGCAGCAGCTGGTCGCGCTTTGCGGCGAAGCCTGGCTGGTCGGCGCTGGCCATTCGTCGCTGCTGCCCACCAGCCCGACTATGGATTTCATCTCGGCAACGGGGCGCAAGCCGCTGCGGCCCTTCGGCAAACTTGTCGTCGTCACCGAACTCGCCATGTTCGATCCCGAGGGGCCGCGCCTGCTGCATCTGGTCTGCACCACCGATGGCGTGGCCGTGGCCACGGCGACAAGCCAGGTGACGCTGGCCATGCCCATGCTGGCGCAACCGGCGACCCGGACGCTGGTCCGGGCGGGCGACCGCGTCGGCAGCCAGCTCAAATCGGTATCGGTCCTGACCCGCTAGGAGACTGTTAGCCGACCAGCACCGGATGGGTGCAACGAACGCCATACACGGTGACATCGGCTTCGCCCAGCGACAGGCCCACTGCTTCGAGCAGCCGGGCCAGGGCGAGGTCGAGCGTCGGGGTCAGCGGCATGAGGATGGTCTTGAGCAGGCTGGTGAGGCTGGTCAGATTCAGCCCCAGGCCGAGTATGGGTACGTTCAGCACCAGGTTGCCCAGCAGCGAGCCGGTCAGCGAACTCACCATGGTCGTGGTCGTGGCGGTCTTGACGGCGCCGGCGGCGATATCGCTCGCGGAAAAGCCAAGCGGGATCGGCGTGGTCTGGGCGACTTCGACCAATGAGGAGGCCAGCACCCGCAAGACGGTGATGCCGAGCAGCCTGACTTCGACCAGCGGCGCCGGGCCGATAACGGGCGTGGTGTTGAAATTGCCGAAGCTGGCGGCATCGACCTCGCCGATCATCAATCGCAATATGCCGGGCCGGGTGAGAATGGTGGCGCTGCCCGACGGGGCCGCAGCGGTGGGGCAGGCCGCGGCGCCGACAACGGCCTCGGCCTCGGCCAGTTCGAGATAGATGGGCAACCGGATCGGGGCGCCGGCCAGCGCGCCGCTGCCGGCCATTTCGGCGACAAGGCGCAGGCGAAGCTGGCTGGTGCGAACCACGGTGCCCATGCCGCCAATGGCGAACCAGGCGCCGCCCTGTGGCGGCTCGCCCACTGCAAGGCTGGCGGTGATCCCGATCAGGCCGGGGATGCCGGCGGTCAGCGCCAGCGATATCTGGCGGTTGCCGTCGCCGAGCGCGGCGCTGGCCGTCAGCAGGTCCAGCGCCGAAATGGCGGTAAAGACTCCTTGCCCCGTGCCCGCCCCTATGGCCAGCGCCCCGAGGGCGCCGAGATCGAACAGTTTGCCCAGCGGCACGGCACCATTATGGCCGGCCGAGCCGGCCAGCTTGAGCATGGCGGTGCGCTCGACGCCGGTCAGCAGGTCGGCCAGGGCACCCGCCAGCGCGCCGTGATCGGCCTCGAGCGCCAGCAGCTCGTCATAGGTGCCGACGGTGACGCCGAGCCGGGTAGCCAGCGCATCGAGGAAAGCGAAGGCATCGACCTGGGCGCCCAGCAGGTTCTGATAGTCGAGGACCGTCAGGGCGACGCTGGTGCCGAGCAGGCCGTTGAGCACCGCATTGGCAATGCCGCCATCGAGGCTGGCAAGGCGCGAGCCGAGCGAGAACGAAACCTGCGGCGTGACCGAGGCGATGGCCGTGGCGCCCAGGGTGGGCGGCTCGGTCCAGCCGCGGGCGAAATGCAGCGCCCCCGGCCGCCCGAAGCGCACCGCCACGGCATTGAGCGGCGCCAGTCCCGGCGTGAAGCGATCGGCAGGGGCAATGGCGGGATCGGGATTGTAGTGGCCGGCGACCACGACCAGGCCGGCGCTGGAATCCACCGGCAGCAATCCGGCCTCGACCAGCACGTCGCGCGCCAATGTCGTCGCGGCGGCGGGGTCGCTGGCCGCCGACAGGGCCGCCAGGTCCACCCCGTTCTGGATCATGCGGCGCTCGTGATAGAGCGAGGCGGCATCCACCGCAACGGCCGAGACCACGGCGGAAACGGCAAAGCCCATGGCGAAGAGCACCGCCATATTGGCGCGCGTATCGGCCCGGAAACGCTGCCACAGGCTCATATGCCGCCCCGGCGGATGGTGGAGCTATAGGCGATCTGCTGGCTGGGCAGCGGCAGCGGCAAGGCAAGGTTCCAGATCGGCAGGTTGCCGGCGTCATAGGAGAGGACCACCCGGTAATGGTCGGGATCGCCGGGCTTGTCGCCGATGCTGACGCTGAGCCTGTTGGCGTCGATCAGCGCATAGCTGTCGGCATTCTGCGCGAGAAAATCGGCCACCAGCACATTGCGTTCGGTTTCGTCGAGCCCGGCAATGGCCGTGCGGGCTGCGTCGGCCGCCAGTTGCTGCAGCGAATGGGCGGCGCTGAAATAGATGCCATAGGCCAGCATGCCGGTCAGCAGCAGCAGGAAGACCGGCGTCAATATGGCGAATTCGACGGCCGATGTGCCGCGTCGGTCGCGGATACAGGCAGCAATGATGCGCATGGCAAATCCTCCGGACCCAGCATGCGCGGGACTGGCTCACGGGACGTGAGCGGATCGGTGCGGGTTAGTGCGGAGAGCGGATGAGGAGATGACGGAGGAGACCGGGCTCGCTCCCACCCTCCCCCTTGAGGGGAGGGTAGCGACGCTAGGCCCGCAGGGCCGTAGCAGAGCTGGGGTGGGGGTGTCGTATACGCTGAGTTCGCGGAGCCCTTAACACCCCCACCCTGCTCGATCACGGACTTAGCTGACGCCAAGCCCTATCTCGCTTCCCTCCCCTCAAGGGGGAGGGTGGGTCCGGTGGTTGTGCCGCTATCATGCCCCTTGCCGCCATTGCCCTGTCACACTACCAATACCGTACCAATTGGAGACCACTCATGAGCAAGCACCCGTTCAAGATCGAGATTTGTGTCGAGGGCATCGATGGCCTGGTGGCGGCGCAGACGGCGGGGGCCGACCGGGTGGAACTCTGCGCCAGCCTGCTCGAAGGCGGATTGACGCCGAGCCTGGGCGTGGTGCGCGAGGCTTTGCGCGTCGCCACCATTCCCTTCCACGTCATCATCCGCCCGCGCGGCGGCGACTTCCTCTATTCCGAGCTCGAATTCGCCACCATGATCGATGATGTCAAGGCGATGAAGGCGCTCGGCGTGGCCGGCGTGGTCATCGGCTGCCTGACGCCGGATGGCCGGATCGACGAGGCCCGCACCGCGGCGCTGGTCGAGGCCGCGCGGCCGCTCAAGGTCACCTGCCACCGCGCCTTCGACATGACGGCGGACTATCGCGAAGCCATCGAGGCGCTGGTGCGCTGCGGCGTCGACCGGGTGCTGACCAGCGGCCAGCGCGATACCGCCGTGGAAGGCATCGATATCCTCAAGGATACCCGGACCATCGCTGACGGCCGCATCGTCATCATGGCCTGCGGCGCACTCGACGCCGGCAATATCGCCGGGATACGCCAGGCGACCGGCGTCGATGAAATGCACTTCGCGGCGCTCCACACCATCAAGAGCGGCATGGTGTTCCGCAATCCGCATGTCGGCATGGGCGGCACCGCCATCGAGCGGGAATACGAGATCACCCTGACCGATGTGGATGCCGTGCGCGCCACGATTGCCGCGGCGCGCGCCGCCGGCTGAAAATCCTGTGCTGACAGGACGCTCGCCGCTTGTCTGCGGCGGGATGTCGCAGGAAGGCTAAGCAAGTCGGGCCGTGATTCGGCGCCGGCATGGGAAGTCTTTCTGGAGAGACCAAGCGTCATGAACAAACTGATTGCGGAATTCATCGGTACGGCCGTGCTGGTGCTGATCGGCTGCGGGGCAGCCGTTCTGGGTGGCGACGCCATCGGGCAGGTCGGCATCGCCTTTGCCTTTGGCCTGGCCATCGTGGCCATGGCCTATGCCATCGGCCCGATTTCGGGCTGCCACATCAACCCGGCGGTGAGCCTGGCGCTCTATATCGATGGGCGGCTCGAACTGATGAGCATGATCCAGCATTGGGTGGCCCAGTTCGCCGGGGCGCTGGCCGGTGCACTGATCCTGTGGGCCATTGTCGGCAGCAATGCCAGCCTGGGGCAGAATGGCTGGGGTCCGGGCTATCTCGGGGAATATTCCATGCTGTCGGCGCTGATCTTCGAAGTGGTGTTCACCGCCATTTTCGTCGTGGTCATCCTGGGTTCGACCGGCGAACGCGCCGCGCCGCATTTCGCCGGCCTCGCCATTGGCCTGACGCTGGTGGCCATTCATCTCGTCGGCATCCAGGTCACCGGCGTTTCGGTCAATCCGGCGCGCAGCTTCGGCCCGGCCATCCTGGTGGGCGGGGATGCCCTGGCCCAGCTCTGGCTGTTCATCGTCGCACCCCTGGCCGGCGGCGCCCTGGGCGGCCTGCTCTATCGCTTCAAGATCCTCAAGGTCTGATGCAACCCCGCCGCCGGAGCCATCCGGCGGCCTTTCCTCGCGCGCGGCGCGGGGGTAGAACCCCGCCATGGCCCGCTCCTTCCTTTTCGCGCAAGATTCCGCCGATGCCGCCACGACGCGGCTGATCGCGACAGCGGCGCAGGTCACCGGCTTCATGAAGGGCGAGCCCGGCGCGGCACGGCCGGGCTGGTATCGGCCCGGCGCCGACAACCAGGTCATGCTGGCCGAGTTGCATGCCGCGCTCGCCACCACCTATCCCTCGGCCGGCCCGGCCTTCTATGCCGTGCGGCTCTGGACCAACCTCATCTGGCAGCCCGCCTATCTTGCCGTCATCGCCGCCCATATCCATGGCGCCATGCCCGATCTCACCGGCCTCAGCCAGCAAAGGCGCGGCATCTATGTCGATGGCTATAGACTGGTTCCCGGCGCGCAGCAGACCGGCTCGGCCGAGATGCTGATCGAAAAGGCGGCGGCCCAGCTCAAGCCCATGGCAGCGACCATGCTCGGCGAGGTCAATCTGCTGGTCCGGCTCAAGCCCCTGCCGGCGCGTCGCCTGTTCGCCGACCGCATGCTGAGCCTGATGGTCTGGCTGGGCCAGCGCCGCCGCGACCTGCCGCCGGAGGCGATCGCGACCTATTCGGCGCAATGGCTGGACGCCCTGGGGCTGACCGGGCAGGGCGACCTGGAGCCGGTCGAGGCCGAGGGCCACCGGCTGCTCATCGTCAGGCGCAAGGGGTGCTGCCTCGATTATCGCATCGATCCTGATCGCTACTGCGCCACCTGCCCCAAGCAGGACAACGGGATTCGCCTGGCGCGCCAGACCGCCAATGCACTGGCCGAGCTTTAGTCACACATCGGGCGTGTCGATGCTAACAGTGTGTTAGCATTTTCGGGTGGGTTGCCAACTAGTCGAACACTTCGTCGGGGTAGACGCCCCAGAGCTCTTCCTGGCGCAGATAGCCGGAATAGACGCTGCCGGGCTGGCCGGTGGCGCTGACCTGGCACCAGGTGCCATCGCATTCCGATATGGTCACCTTGAGCCCGGCCCCGAGCCGGGCGCGGGTGCCGGATTCGTCCGACTGGCTGGCGCGCAGGGCGATTTCGCCATTGGCAATCAGCGGGGTCACATAGCCGGCGCGCGTGCCTGCCAGCAGGTTCTGATGGATCCAGCCTTCGTCGCCATCGACATCGCGAACCTTGCGCCAGGTATCGAATTCCTGGACGATTTCCACCGGAATGCCCGACTGGAGGTAGGTCCAGGCGATATCGTATTTCTGACCGGGACCGACCCGTACATTGATCGGTTCGGAGCGGGTGCTGGCAAAGCGCGGCAAGGGCAGGCCGCTGGGATTGCCGGCTTGCGCCAAAGCCGGCGGCACCAGCAGCGCCAGTGCCAGCGCCGCCCAGAGCAGGCGGCGGCAAAGAGCCTCGAAGATGCGGCCAAAGGCGCCGCTGCTGGTCTTGTCAAACATGACTTTGCAGAACAAATGGAATTGCCCTATCACTAGCCAATGATCCTTAATGGGCGCTAAAGGGTGGGGTTTCCACATGTCGCCCACCCCCGATCCGGGACTATATGACCAGCCATAAACCGCACATTCTCGTGACCCGGCGCCTGCCCGAGACCATCGAGGCGCGCATGGCGACGCTGTTCGAGACCCATGTCAACGAGGGCGACGTCAACCTGACCGGCGACGACATCATTGCCGGGCTCGAGGGGCAGGATGTGCTGGTCTCCTCGATTACCGACCGGATCGATGCCGCGCTTATCGCCCGCCTGCCCAAGAGCGTGCGGCTCATCGCCCAGTTCGGCAATGGCGTGGACAATATCGATATCGAGGCGGCCTGGGCGGCGGGGCTGACGGTCACCAATACGCCCTCCGTCCTCACCGAGGATACGGCCGACATGGCCATGGTGCTGATGCTGGCTTTGCCACGGCGGCTGGTGGAAGGCACGCAGATGCTGGTGCGCGACGGGGTCTGGGCCGGCTGGTCGCCCACTTCGATGCTGGGCCATCGGCTGCGCGGCAAGGCGCTGGGCATTGTCGGCATGGGCCGCATCGGAACCGCGGTGGCGCAGCGGGCCAAGGCCTTCGGGCTCAACATCCATTACTTCTCGCGCAACCGGCGGCCGCCGGGGGTCGAGACCCCGCTCGAAGCCACCTATTGGCACGATCTCGACGCCATGGTGGAGGCGGTGGACATCGTCTCGCTCCACACCCCGCATACGCGCGAAACCTTCCATATCCTCTCGGCCGAGCGCATTGCCCGCATGAAGCCGGGGAGCTTCGTGGTCAATGTCAGCCGGCCCGAACTGGTGGACGAGGTGGCGCTGGTGGATGCCATCGAAAGCGGGCATCTGAGCGGCGCGGCGCTCGACGTCTTCGAAAACAAGCGCGGCATCGATCCGCGCCTGCTGGCGCTGGCCGAGGCCAACAAGGTGGTTCTCACGGCCCATATGGCCTCGGCGACGCTGGAAGCCCGCATCGAGATGGGCGAGACGGTCATCGTCAATATCCGTGCCTTCATGGACGGCCATCAGCCGCCGCATCGCGTGCTGCCCGAAGGCGTGCATGGCGGTCGAAGCAAGCTGCGCGACCAGGGCTGACTACGCGATCGCGGGGCGGGAGTGTTGCAGCAAATACCCATATGCTTGCTGTAGTAGACCCGGTGCAGGCCGCCCCCTTGCCTGATCGTGGCGCGCCGCATAGTTCTGCGGCGTCAGGCATCCATCGGGGGAAGGTGCCGCGACCCATGTCCAGGTTTCGGGTGGAGCCCGCCATGCCATTGCCCCGCAACATCCTCAGCCTTGCCGGCCTGCCGATGCTGTTCGCGCTGCTGACCCTGCCGGTCGCGGCGCAAATCCGTAGCGAACCGCCACTCGCGGCGGCGGATGGCGGGCTGGTACTGACCACAATGGGCCAGCGCCTCCACCTGCCGGCGCCGGACTGGGTCGCCGCCAACATCGAGGGCGAGGCCGTGCTGTCATCCTTCGAAGCGGTCTTCCGCTCCGGCGATGTCGAGGCCGATCTCGAGCTTTACGGCAATGGTGCGGTCTATGCGCTGGCCACCACGCGCTATGGCGCCCATGTGGTGCGCGATGCCGAAGCCGTGCCCGCCAGCTATCGCGACGCGGTTGTCGATGGCTTCGGGCGCGCCTGCGTGCCCGGCCTCGTCGCCTTCATCCAGTTGGGCGACGATCCTGATGACGTGCTGGCGCCGCTATTGCTGGTCTGCGGCGCGCAGACGGCAGATACCCGGCATGGCGAGATCATGGCGATCAGCCTGAGCAAATCGGAAGCGGGCCTTGCCATTGTCCACCAGCAATGGCGCGGCGCCGCCTTCGATCCAGCCAGGGCCGAGGACTGGCCGGCCGCACCCGAGGCGATCGAAGCGCGGGCCCGTGCGCTGCAGGCCGGAACCACGCTGACCCTGGCCGATTGACGGCGGCGCGGCGAGGGCATATCTCCCCGCAATGAGCAAAGACAACAAACCAACCGGCCCCAGCCAGCGCATGCTGCGCGTCGGCGAACTGGTGCGCCACGCGCTGGCCGCCATGTTCGCGCGGGGCGAAATCGAGGACGATGCGCTGCGCGGTTCGGTCATCACCGTGCCCGAAGTGCGCATGACGCCCGACCTCAAGATCGCCAATGCCTATGTCATGCCGCTGGGCGGCCAGCATGCCGAGGAAATCGTCGCGGCCCTCAACCGGCACCGCAAATTCGTGCGCGGCCGCGTGGCGCCGCAGATCAACATGAAATATGCGCCCGAAATCCGCTTCTATGTCGACGACACCTTCGAGGAAGCCGGGCGCATCGATGCGCTGCTGCGCTCGGACAAGGTGCAGCGCGACCTCGACGATGACGGCGAGGCCGAGTGAACGACAAACCCAAACGCATCAAGCGCGCCATTTCCGGTTGGGTGGTGCTCGATAAGCCTTATGACATGACGTCCACCCAAGCCGTGGGCAAGGTCCGCTGGCTGTTCAGCGCCGCCAAGGCGGGCCATGCTGGCACGCTCGACCCGCTGGCGACGGGCATCTTGCCGATCGCTTTGGGCGAGGCGACCAAGGCGGTGCCCCAGGTGCAGGACGGCACCAAGATCTACCGCTTCGCCATCAAATGGGGCAGCGCCACCACCACCGACGATGCCGAAGGCGAGGTGGTTTCCACCTCGGATATACGGCCGGAGCGGGCGGCGCTGGAAGCGGTGCTGCCGGCTTTCACCGGCACCATAATGCAACGCCCGCCGATCTATTCGGCGCTCAAGGTGGATGGCGAGCGCGCCTATGACCTGGCGCGGGCGGGCGAGGCGGTGGACTTGCCGCCGCGCGCGATCGACGTCGATGCAATCGAGCTGATCGAACATGGCGGCGAGCAATCCGTGCTCGAAGTCACCTGCGGCAAGGGCACCTATGTCCGCTCTCTGGCCCGCGATATTGCCGAGGCTCTGGGGACGCGCGGCCATGTGAGCGTGCTGCATCGCGCCGCCGTGGGACCATTCCACGACCAGGATGCGCTGACCATCGACCGGCTCGAGGCGCTTTCGCTGGAAGAGCGCGACGCGTTGCTGAAGCCCGTGGCGGCCGGCTTTGCCGGCCTGCCGGAAATCCGTCTCGATGCGCAGCAGGCAAATGCGGTGCGGCATGGCAATGCAGTGCTGCTGACCGGGGCAGGATCGCCGGTATCGCTGGACGAATGCTGGGTGAGCTTCCGGGGCGAAGTGCTGGCGACGGGCTGGGTGGAATTCGGCCAGTTCAAATGCCGGCGCGTGTTCAACTGACCTTATTCCTCTCCCCGTCGGGGAGAGGGTGGATCGGCCGGAGGTCGAGACGGGTGAGGGGTATTTCTCTCACCCACCGAGTCCCCCTCATCCGGCGCTGCGCGCCACCTTCTCCCCGACGGGGAGAAGAATAAGAAAAGGCGGGACTTTCGCCCCGCCTCCATCTTCCTACCTGAGGAAGAAAATGATGATGATGATCAGCCAGATCGGCACGCCGAGCAGCCAGAGACCGAGAGCACGAAACATGGTGTTTTCCTTTCCCTGACTAGAAGCGACGGAATACGTCAGCAAAGACGGTGTTGCTGTCGCGGTGATTGCCGCCCTTCTGGGCCGCCCAGTAAGCGCCGATGGCCGAGATCAGTAGCGATGCCGCCAGCAGGAACGCGCCAATGATCGCGGTATTGCGGGCGATGCGCGCCGCTTCGATGGCGTCCTGGCGGGCGGCTTCGACATTGGCGATCACCTGGTCGACGCGGGCCTGGGCCTCTTCCGGCGCCAGGCCGGTATTGGCGGCGACTACATTGGCGAGATAGGTGCGATCCTCCTCGGCCACCGTGCCGTCGCCCAGCGCCGCCTGGGCGAAGATGCGACCGGCTTCGTCCCGCGCCACGGCAGCATCCACCGGCTGGGTGCTGCGGAACAGCGTATCGACGAAATAGGCATTGGGGTCCAAGGCGTCTTCGGCCGTGGTCGCGGCTGCGGTGGTGACGGTCGCGGCAGCCGAGCCAACGGCATTGGCTGCAGCGCCGATACCACCGACGGCGATCACAGCGCCCAGAATGGCCGCACCGGCCCAGACCAGCAGGCCATGGGCGCCGTCACGCAGGTCGCTTTCATCTTCATTGGCGTCGAAATGGCGGCGGCGCAGGCGGCCGGTGAGATAACCGCCCGCCATGAAGCTCGAGATTTGCACCCAGAGAAACCAGGAGGCGGCAGCAATGCCGACGAAGATCGGCGCGGCTGTGGCGGACTGGTTGTAGCCGAAATCGAGGAAGTTGAGGCCGACGGCCGAACCGAAGCTGATCAGCACCAGGCTGATGGCCGAGGCCAGCACGATGCCGGCGATGATGGCGGGCCAATCGACATAGGAGGACTGGTCGCGATTGGTAGCTGCTGTTTCGACGACGGCGACGCCCGCAGGCGCATCGATACTCATGGCGGCTTCTCCTGTCTTGCGTGTTGCTCTGGCCATGGGATCAGGCGAGGCCGATGAAGGACAGGATGGCCATGACGATGACGACGAGGCCGACGAGATAAATGATGGAGTTCATGGGAGTTAGCCCTTGTGGTTGACGCAGGTGGCAGATCAACCAAAGGGGGGCGGAATCGTTCCCGCCGGCTGCACAGATTTGGGCAGGGCATTGCCCCATCGTCATCACCCGGCTTGGCGCATGTGGCGTCCATGGATTGCTCGGACCAGCCGGGCAATGACGATGGAGGACGTGCTTTGCCAGGGGCATGAAATTCCTATCCCCAAGCAAAAAGGCGGGGATCGCTCCCCGCCTTCATGTACAGGCAATGCTGCGTGGCCTAGAGGCCGTCGGTGACCACGGTCGTATAGGCACCTTCCGGCTCGGCCTTGATGATCGACTGGTCGAGCAGGGCCTTCACCGTCCGCTCATAGGTGGCCATGTCGAGCTTGGGGTCGGTGGGATCGACCAGCTTGGCGACTTCGCCGGTCATGTAGAGCTGGTGGTCGAGGGTCGCGGCGCCGGTATCGTCCATGTCGACGACGATCTGGGCGGCTTCTTCCGGGTTTTCGGCGGCATAGGCCCAGCCCTTCATCGAGGCGCGGACGAAGCGGGTATAGGCATCGACCTTGGCCGGGTCGCTGAGGCTGTCTTCGAGGACATAGAGGCCGTCTTCGAGCAGGTCATTGCCCATTTCGGTATAGTTGAAGATGGTCAGGTTGTCCGGCCCGTAGCCGGCATCGAGCGCCTGGCCGTATTCGTTATAGGTCATGACCGAGATGCAGTCGGCCTGGCCCTGGATCATCGGCTGGATGTCGAAGCTCTGCTGCAGCACGGTGACACCGCCTTCCGAGCCGTCGGTGGCAATGCCTTCCTTGTTCATCCAGGCGAAGAACGGATATTCATTGCCGAAGAACCAGACGCCCAGCGTGTGGCCAGGGAAATCGGCGACCGTCTTGATCTCGGTTTCGGTCGGACAGATCATCATCAGGCCGCTTCGCTTGAACGGCTGGGCGATATTGACCAGCGGCACGCCGCTTTCGCGGGCAGCCATGCCGGCCGCCATCCAGGTCACGATGATGTCGGCGCCACCGCCGGCAATCACCTGTTCGGGGGCAATATTGGGGCCGCCGGCCAGGATGGTGACGTCGAGGTTTTCCTCGTCGTAGAAGCCCTTGGATTCGGCAACGAGATAGCCGGCAAACTGCGCCTGGGTCACCCATTTGAGCTGCAGCGTCAGCGCGTCCTGTGCAAAGGCGGGTGCGGTCGAAAGCGCCAGGGCGCCGACGAGCAGACCTGCGATAGTATTCTTCATTTTCGTTCCCTTTTCCCTGTTACGCCCGTCCACCACGGACAGACGGATGCCAGAAGGTGACGCCCCTTTCTATGAGGGCGATCACCCCGTAGAAGGCGGACCCCGCGATCGCTGCAACGGCGATCTCCGCCCAGACCAGATCGATGGCCAACCGGCCAACGCCTGTCGATATTCGGAAGCCCATTCCCACAACGGGCGTCCCGAAGAATTCCGCTACGATTGCGCCGATCAAAGCCAGAGTCGAGTTGATCTTGAGGGCGTTGAAGATGAAGGGCCCGGCGGCGGGAAGTCGTAGCTTCAGAAGGGTTTGCCAGTAGTCGGCAGCATAGGTGCGCATCAGGTCGCGCTCGATGCTGGAACTGGCATTGAGGCCGGCCACGGTGTTGACCAGCATGGGAAAGAAGGTCATCGCCACGACGACGGCGGCCTTCGACTGCCAGTCGAAGCCGAACCACATCACCATGATCGGCGCGATGCCGATAATGGGCAGCGCCGACATGAAATTGCCGATCGGCAACAGCCCTGCCTTGAGGAAGGGCGACCGATCAACCAGGATTGCGACGACGAGGCCCGACAGGCACCCGATGGCAAAGCCGGGCAGCACCGACTTGATGAAGGTCTGCACGAAATCGGCCCACAGGATCGGGGCTGAATTGGCCAGTTGCGCGCCGATCGCCGAAGGCGCGGGCAGCAAAACTGGCGGCACATTGGCGCCCCGCGTCACCACTTCCCAGATGACCAGCAGGGCCGCCCCGAAGACCACGGGGATCAGCAGGCCCAGCCCGGCATTGTCGCTAAGGCGCGGCGCCAGGCTCTTGCTGAGGCGTTCCACGAACAGCCAGGCAAACAGCCAGGCCACTACCACCGCCATCCAGAAAAATGGCAGTGGCGGCACAAATGCCCCGATGCTGGTGAGCACGGCCACGGCCCCCAGCAGCGCAAGGGCGCCATCGACCCACAGGCCCAGCGGCACGAAGAAGCGGATCAGCGATAGGCAGCCCAGAGCCAGGAAGGCCTTGAGCAGCAGCGCCTGCTCGAACGGCGTGACGAAACTATAGGCAAGGGCTGCGGTGGCGAGGCCGCCCGCGACAAGAGCCAGGAAGTATTGCAACTGGCTCATGCGGGACGCACCCCCATGCGGGCATTGACCATGCGTTCGGCCGCGCCGACGATCATCACCAATATGGCCGCCAGCGCCGCGGCGATGAACAAGGCGGCCCAGATCTGGATGGTCTGGCCATTATAGGAGCCGGTCAGCAGCCGGACACCCAGCCCGCCGCCAGCGGCGTTGGAGAGCTCGCTCACCACCGCGCCGACCAGCGAAATCGCAATGCCCACCTTCATCGAGGCGAAGAGGATGGGCATGGCGGCGGGCCAGCGCAGCTTCCAGAAGGTCTGCCACGGCGAGGCGTCATAGGTATGCATCAGGTCGAGCTGGATGCTCTCGGGCGAGCGCAGGCCCTTGACCATGCCGACCACGACCGGGAAGAAACTGAGATACATCGAGATCAGGGCGCGCGGTACCGTGCCGGTAATGCCGACCGAACCCAGCCCCACCACCACCATGGGCGCGATGGCCAGGATGGGAATGGTTTGGCTGGCGATGATCCAGGGCATCAGCGAACGATTGGCCGCCTCGTTGTGCACGATGAACACGGCTAGGACGACGCCCAGCGCGGTGCCCAGCACGAAGCCCAGCAGCGTCGAGCTGAGGGTGATCCAGCCGTGATAGGCCAGCGAGCGCTTCGAGGTCAGCTCCAGCGCCACGGTGGCATTCCAGATTTCGCCGACGACCTGATGCGGCGCCGGCAGCACCGGCCGGTCCTGCGCCCAGGTCTGCAGGGCGAATTCAGTGAAGGGCACGTCGGTGAGATTGGCCCGCGTATTGAGTGTCGTCTGCCATGGCGCGTTCATGCCGATGGCGGCAGCGTACCAGACCACGATTATGGCGAGCAGGACGACGATGACCGGCCCTGCGCGACGCATCACAGCGCCTCCTCATAGCTGTGTCCGGCCCGCAACCCGTCGCGTACCCGTGCCGCGATCGCCAGAAATTCCGGTGTTTCGCGGATGTCGAGTGGGCGCTCCCCGGGCAGGTCGCTCTCGATCACATCGGTCACGCGACCGGGGCGAGGGGACATGACCACGATCTTGGTCGACAGATACACCGCCTCGGGAATGGAGTGGGTCACGAAGCAGATGGTCTTGCCGGTGCGATCCCACAGCTTGAGCAGCTCGGAATTGAGGTGGTCGCGCACGATTTCGTCCAGCGCGCCGAAGGGCTCGTCCATCAGCAGCAGGTCGGCATCGAAGGACAGGGCTCGGGCGATGGAGGCGCGTTGCTGCATGCCGCCCGACAATTGCCAGGGATATTTCTTCTCGAAGCCGGCAAGGTTCACCAGGTCCATGGTGCGTTTGACGCGCTCGGCTTGCTGGGCCGACGTGTAACCCATGATTTCGAGCGGCAGGGCGACATTCTTCTCGATGGTGCGCCACGGATAGAGCGCCGGCGCCTGGAACACATAGCCATAGGCCCGGTCCTTGCGCGCCCGCTCGGGCGCCTGGCCATTGATGGTCAGGCTGCCCGAGGTGGGTCGCTCCAGATCGGCAATGGTGCGCAGGAAGGTGGTCTTGCCGCAGCCCGAGGGGCCGATGAAGGAAACGAATTCCCCCTTCTCGATGGTGAGATTGACATCGCTCAGCGCAACGACGTCGCCATCATTGGTCTTGAAGGTCAGGCCAAGATTGGTGGCGGAGACGACGCTGGTCAAAGCAAGGCCCCCTCACCCGCCGCTGCGCGGCGACCTCTCCCCCAGAGGGAGAGGTGTCGCTGCGCGACCAGACTGTTCTTTCTAACCTCTCCCTGGGGGGAGAGGTCGGTTGCGAAGCAACCGGGTGAGGAGGCCTTGGTCCAGTCCATCAAAACCATCAAACCCCCGACGCCGGAATACCCGATCGTTCCACCTTGCGGGGCGCGACGATTTCTTTCCACTGGCTCAGCGCCCGGTTCACGGGATTTTTCGCTTCGCGGGCGACGAATTTGCCATGGCCCGGCTCGGCCTTGACCTCGTTTTCGACAATCGAGACCTTGCCGCGGGAGAGCACGAAGCGCGGCAGGCCGGTGACCTTGAAACCCTCGAACACATTGTAGTCGATGACCGACTGCTGGCTCGAAGCCGAGATGGTCTTGCTGCGCTTGGGATCCCACACCACCAGGTCGGCGTCGGCCCCCACCAGCACGGCACCCTTTTTCGGGTAGAGGTTCAGGATCTTGGCGATATTGGTCGAAGTGACGGCCACGAATTCGTTCATGGTCAGCCGGCCGGTATTCACCCCCGCCGTCCACAGCACCGGCAGGCGATCTTCGAGACCCCCGGTCCCGTTGGGTATCTTGGCGAAATTGCCGATGCCGGTCCGCTTCTGGTCGGTGGTGAAGGCGCAGTGATCGGTGGCGACGACCGAGAGCGAGCCCGATTGCAGCCCGGCCCACAGCGAATCCTGATGGCTCTTGTTGCGGAAGGGCGGCGACATCACCCGGCGGGCGGCGTGGTCCCAGTCGGCGTTGAAATATTCGCTTTCATCCAGCGTCAGGTGCTGGATCAGCGGCTCGCCATAGACGCGCATGCCCTTTTGCCGCGCGCGACGAATGGCTTCGTGGCTCTGCTCGGCCGAGACATGCACCACATAGAGCGGCACGCCGGCCATGTCGGCGATCATGATGGCGCGATTGGTGGCCTCGCCCTCGACTTCCGGCGGCCGGGAATAGGCATGCGCCTCGGGCCCGTTATTGCCCTCGGCGAGGAGCTTGGCCGTCATCGCGGCGACGACATCGCCATTTTCGGCATGCACCAGCGGCAGCGCGCCCAGATCGGCGCAGCGCTGGAACGACGAGAACATCTCGTCGTCATTGACCATCAGGCTGCCCTTATAGGCCATGAAATGCTTGAAGCTGGTTATGCCGCGATCGACCACCTCGGCCATTTCCCGCCACACCTGCTCGCCCCACCAGGTGATGGCCATGTGGAAGGAATAGTCGGCGCTCGCCTTGCCGGATTTGTTGTCCCACATCGAGAGGGCCTCGAGCAGGGACTGGTTGGGATTGGGCAGGCAGAAATCCACCACCATGGTCGTGCCGCCGGCCAGGCCGGCGCGGGTGCCGGATTCGAAATCATCGGCCGAATAGGTGCCCATGAAGGGCATTTCGAGATGGGTATGGGGGTCGATGCCACCCGGCATGATGTAGCAGCCCGTGGCATCCAGAGTCTCGTCGCCGGAGAGGTTCTGGCCGATCTCGACGATCACGTCGCCCTCGATCTTGACATCGGCCTTGTAAGTCAGATCAGCGGTGACAATGGTGCCGTTCTTGATGACTTTGCTCATGCTGCATTCCCTATAATTCCATGTCTCGCGCGCCCTGTTTCCCTCGGCACCCGCAGACAAAATTGCTTGCTATTCGACGATCTCCGCCGTCTCCACCACCGCGTGGAACAGCACATCCGCTCCCGCCGTGGCCCATTCCCTGGAAATGTCCTCGGCTTCGTTATGCGACAGCCCGTCGACGCAGGGGCACATGACCATGGTCGATGGCGCCACCTTGTTGGCCCAGCAGGCGTCGTGGCCGGCGCCGGAGATGATGTCCATGTGGCTATAGCCGAGCTTCTCGGCCGCAGCGCGAACGCGACCCACCAGGGTCGCATCGAAGGTGACGGGGTCGAAATGACCAACTGCCTCCATCGCATAGCCGACGCCGAGTTCGGCACAGATCGCCTGTGCCTTGCTTTCGATCTGCCCGCGCATGGCATTGAGCTTGCCCAGTTCCGGCGAGCGGATATCGACGGTGAAGATTACCGCACCCGGCAAGACGTTGCGCGAATTGGGCGCGAACTTCATCTGGCCGACACCACCGACGGCGCCGGGCTGGTGATCCATGGCGACGGCCTGAACCATTTCGAGAATCCGCGCCATAGCGAGGCCCGCATTGACGCGCATATTCATCGGGGTGGAACCGGTATGGGCCTCCTTGCCGGTCAAAGTGAATTCGAGCCACCACAGGCCCTGACCGTGGGTGACGACGCCGATCTGCTTGTTCTCGGCTTCGAGGATAGGGCCCTGCTCGATGTGATATTCGAAATAGGCGTGCATCTTGCGGGCGCCGACCGGCTCCTCGCCGACCCAGCCGATGCGCTGCAGCTCGTCACCGAAGCTCTTGCCCTCCTGATCCTTGCGGTCATAAGCGTATTCGAGCGTGTGTATGCCGGCAAAGACACCGGAGGCCAGCATCGCTGGTGCGAAACGCGCGCCTTCTTCATTGGTCCAGTTGGTGACGACGATGGGGTGTTTCGTCTTGATGCCGAGGTCGTTCATGGTGCGCACGAGTTCGAGCCCCGCCAGCACGCCCAGCACGCCATCATATTTGCCGCCGGTCGGCTGGGTATCGAGATGGGAGCCGACATAGACCGGTAGCGCATCGGGGTCGGTGCCCGGACGGGTCATGAACATGGTGCCCATCTTGTCGACGCCCATGGTGAGACCGGCATCCTCGCACCAGCGCTGGAAGAGCGCGCGCCCTTCCTTGTCGCTGTCGGTCAGCGTCTGGCGATTATTGCCCCCTGCTATGCCGGGGCCGATCCGGGCCATGTCCATGAGGCTGTCCCAGAGCCGATCACCATTGATGCGAAGGTTTTCTCCTGGGGCAGACATGGGCAAGGTCCTATTTCACGCTCGGGAAGCTGAATTCGGCGCCACCCTTGATGCCGGCGGGCCAGCGGGTGGTGACGGTCTTGAGGCGGGTGTAGAAGTGGACGCCTTCGGGGCCGTAGATGGAGTGATCGCCGAACAACGAGCGCTTCCAGCCACCGAAGGAGTGGTAGGCCACCGGCACGGGAATGGGCACGTTGACGCCGACCATGCCGACCTCGATCTTGTCGGCGAATTCGCGGGCGGCGTCGCCGTCGCGGGTGAAGATGGCAGTGCCATTGGCATATTCATGGTCGTTGATGAGCTTGACCGCAGAATTGTAATCATCGGCGCGCACCACCGAGAGGACGGGGCCGAAGATTTCTTCCTTGTAGATGGTCATGTCCGGCGTGACATTGTCGAACAGGGTGCCGCCGACATAATAGCCGCCTTCATAGCCCTGCAGCTTGAAGCCGCGGCCGTCGACGACCAGTTCTGCGCCCTGCTCGACGCCCGAGTCGATGTAACCGACAATCTTGTCGCGGTGCATCTTGGTGACGACAGGACCCATTTCGGCGTCCTTGTCGGTAGCCGGACCGATCTTCAGCGACTCGACGCGCGGCTTGAGCTTGGCCACCAGCGCATCGGCAGTTTCCTTGCCCACCGGCACCGCAACGGAAATCGCCATGCAGCGCTCACCGGCCGAGCCATAGCCGGCGCCCATCAGCGCATCGGCGGCCTGGTCGAGATCGGCGTCGGGCAGGATGACCATGTGGTTCTTGGCGCCGCCCAGGGCCTGCACGCGTTTTCCCGCTTTCGTGCCGCGCTGGTAGACGTACTCCGCAATTGGGGTCGAACCGACAAAGCTCACCGCCTTGATATCGGGGTGGTCGAGAATGCCGTCGACCATTTCCTTGTCGCCATGGACGATGTTGAGAATGCCTTCGGGCAGGCCGGCTTCCATGAAGAGGTTCCAGGCCAGCATGGAGGCGCTGGGGTCGCGTTCGGAAGGTTTGAGGATGAAGGCATTGCCGCAGGCAATGGCCGCCGGATACATCCACATCGGCACCATGGCCGGGAAGTTGAACGGGGTGATGCCCGCCACAACGCCGAGCGGCTGGCGATCGGAATAGGTGTCGATGCTGGGGCCGACATTGCGGGAAAATTCGCCCTTGAGCAGTTGGGGAATGCCGCAGGCGTAATCGACGCAGTCGATGCCACGCGCCACTTCGCCCAGGGCATCGTCATGCACCTTGCCATGCTCGCGCGAGATTTCGCGGGCGAGATCGTCGGCATATTGATCGAGCAGGGCCTTGAACCTGAACATGACGCGAGCGCGCTTCATCGGTGGGGTATTGCCCCAGGCGACCTGCGCCTTCTTGGAGGAGGCGACGGCCTCGTTCAGCTCGGCCATGGTGGAAAGCGGCAGTTCGGCCGATTGCTCGCCGGTGGCCGGATTGAACACCGGCACGCGGCGGGTGGAGGCAGAGACGTAGCGTTTGCCGGCAACGGCATTTTCGATGACAGCCATCAGTCGATGCTCCTCAACACTTTGCGCAGGGCGTCGATCAGTTCGGCAATCTGATCCTTGCTGACGATCAGCGGCGGGCTGAGCGCGATGATGTCGCCGGTGGTGCGGATCAGGTAGCCGTCCTCGAAGGCCTTCACGAAGGCCGAGAAGGCGCGCTTGGTGGGCGAGCCGGCAATGGGTTCGAGCTCGATGGCGCCGACCAGCCCGATATTCCTGATATCGATGACATGCGGCTCGCCTTTGAGCGAGTGCAAAGCATCCTGCCACACCGGGGCCAGCTCGGCGCCGCGGGTCAGCAGGCCCTCTTCCTTGTAGGTCTCGAGCGTGGCGAGACCCGCCGCCGAGGCGATGGGATTGCCCGAATAGGTATAGCCGTGGAAGAACTCGATGACGTGTTCGGGGCCACCCATGAAGGCGTCGTGGATTTCCGAGCTGACCAGCACCGCGCCCATCGGGATGACGCCATTGGTGAGACCCTTGGCGGTGACCATGATATCGGGGGTGACGCCGAAATAATCGGCGCCGAAGGGGGTGCCGAGACGACCGAAGCCGGTAATGACCTCGTCGAAGATCAGCAGGATGCCGTGCTTCCTGGTGATCTCGCGCAGGCGCTGGAGATAGCCGGCGGGGGGGATCAGGACGCCGGTCGAGCCGGCCACCGGCTCGACGATGACCGCAGCGATGGTCGAGGCATCGTGCAGGGTAACGATGCGCTCGAGCTCATCGGCCAGCTCCACGCCATATTCGGGCAGGCCCTTGGAGAAAGCGTTCTTTGCCAGGTTATGGGTATGCGGCATATGGTCGACGCCGGTGAGCAGGCTGCCGAACATCTTGCGGTTGGTGACGATGCCGCCCACCGAAATGCCGCCGAAATTGACGCCGTGATAGGCGCGCTCGCGGCCGATCAGGCGGGAGCGGGCGCCGTCGCCCTTCACCCGGTGATAGGCGAGCGCCACCTTGAGCGCGGTTTCCACCGATTCGGAACCCGAATTGGTGAACAGCACATGGTCGAGCCCCTTGGGCGCGATATCGACGATGCGGTTGGCCAGCTCGAACGCCTTGGGATGGCCCATCTGGAAGGCGGGGGCGTAATCGAGTTCGGCCGCCTGTTTGGCGATGGCTTCGACGATCCTGGGGCGGGCATGGCCGGCATTGACGCACCACAGGCCCGCCGTGCCGTCGAGCACCTGACGGCCATCGGAGGTGGTGTAGTGCATGTCCCTGGCAGCGACGAACATGCGCGGGGATTTCTTGAACTGGCGATTTGCCGTAAAGGGCATCCAGAACGCATTCAGGTCGTTCGGCACCACGGCATTTGAATTGGACACGAAACCCTCGCTCCCGTTGATTCTGCACTGATCCGTCATTTGTCTCTTGACGTGGGAGCATGAAGTTCCCAAAAATTTTGACCAGTTGGAAAAATGTTAGCACTCCCAAACTTTCTAGCAAGGCGAAAATGCCGCCGAACAAAGTGAAAAGTGCCGAGCCGGCAATGCCCCCGAAACGCCAGCACAAGGCTGACGCCAAGGCGGCGGCGCATCCGCATGCCAAGCCACGTCCGCTGACGCGCATCCAGCGCGAGAAGCAGGACCTCATTCTCGAAGCGGCGCTCGACGTGTTTTCGATGCACGGCTTCCGCGGCTCCACCATCGACCAGATCGCCGAGGTGGCCGGGATGAGCAAACCCAATCTGCTCTATTATTTCCCCCGCAAGGAGGAGATCCATCGCCGGCTGATGTCGGCTCTGCTGGACACCTGGCTGGCGCCGCTCAAGGAAATGGATGCGACAGGCGATCCCTTCCCCGAAATCCGCTCCTATATCCGGCGCAAGCTGGAAATGGCACGCGACTTTCCGCGCGAAAGCCGGCTTTTCGCCAATGAAATGCTGCAGGGCGCACCGCGCATCATCGAGATGCTCGAAGTCGATCTCAGAAACCTCGTCGACGAAAAGGCCCAGATTCTGCTCGGCTGGATGGACCAGGGCAAGCTCGCCCATACCGATCCCTATCACCTGATCTTTTCGATCTGGGCCACCACCCAGCATTATGCCGATTTCGACGTGCAGGTGCGGGCGGTGCTGGGCAAGGACCGCGGCGGCGAAGGCCGCTTCGAGGACGCCGCCCGCTATCTCGAACAACTGTTCCTCTTTGGGCTGACGCCACGAAGTACAGCCCCTCGCAAAAGCTAAAATTGCAGGTAAAGGCACCGTGATCGATTCAGCAGGCAACGCTAGGCTTATCGCGAACGGAGCCAGCCATGACCCTGCAGCAGATTGCCGTCCTGTTCGATGCCGAGAATATCGACTGCGTTACGGCGGGCCGCGCACTGAACACGCTGGCGGCGCGCGGCCGCATCGTCGTCATGCGGGCAGTGGGCGATTTCTCCGCAGCAACCCTATCGAACTGGGTCGAATGTGCCCGCGCGCATGGCATCGAACTGGTCATGCAGCCGGGCCTGGGCAAGGGCAAGAACGCCGCCGATATCCGTCTGACCATTGAGGCGATGGACATCGCCCATGCCGGCAAGATCGACACGATGGCGCTGGTCACCCATGACCGCGATTTCACCCCGCTGGCCCTGCGCTTGCGCAATGCAGGTCTCACTGTCCTGGGCATGGGTCGCGTGGAGCCGAGCGCCACGTTTCGGGCTGCCTGCTCGGCATTTGAACTTTTCGCGCCGATGAAACCCATGGCGGAGAAGGCCATTGAAGCAATCCAGCTCGACAAAGGCGAGATGGCGCGGCTCCAGCGGGCCGTTGCGACGGCGAGCAAGCAGGGGCCGATTTCGCCGGTCAACCTGACACGGGCCATCATCGCAGCGGAGCCTGCTCTGGCCACGCGGCTCAGCGGTCGCGGGAAATTTCTCAAGACGCTAGTCGCCCACGGACTGGCGGAACGGGTGGGGAGCGGCCCGGAAATGATGGTTCAGGCGCCGCGCCTCCGCGACGCAGGCTGAATTGTTAAGCGTCCACTTGACAATCGCCTTTCCGTGCCGCATTACTTAAGTTATAAATTAAGTGATGGAGCCGGAAATGACCCAGCAAGTCCACGCCCATATGAGCCTGTCGCTCGACGGTTTCGGCACGGGCCTTAACCAGACACGAGAAAAGCCCTTCGGCGACATCCCCGAGGGGGAACCCCTGCATCGCTGGATGATCGAGGACGCCGAGAACAACAAAGCCGAGATCGATGCCATCTGCGACTATGGCGCCTTTCTCATGGGGCGGAACATGTTTGCCGCACCGGGTCCGGACGCCTGGGAGGCCGAGTGGAAAGGCTGGTGGGGCCCGAATCCGCCCTATCATGCGCCGGTCTTCGTGTTGACCCATCACGCGCGGCCGCCAATCGAAATGGAGGGCGGCACGGTGTTTCACTTCGTGACCGAGGGGCCGGAGGTGGCGATGGCGCGGGCCAGGCAGGCGGCGGGCGGGCGCAATGTGGTGATTGCCGGCGGAGTCAGCACATTGCGGCACTATCTCAATGCCGGTGCGGTGGACATGCTGCACCTGCAGATCGCACCGGTGGTGCTCGGGGCGGGCGAATGCCTGTGGCACGGGCTGACGGCGACGCTGGAACCCGCCGGCGCGCGGGCGACGCGGTTCACCACCCACATGGATTATCGCGTGGCGAGGGACTAGCGGCTGCGGCCCGCCTTGCCGATGGGACCGAGATGGGTCGCTTCGAAGCTGTCGAGCTTGAGACCGTAGCCAAGCAGGCGATCGAAGCCAATATGGGCGACCCAGATGGCAGCAAGGCCATAGGCCAGCGGACCGACGGCCAAGCCGGCCAGCGCCAGTAGGGCAGGCGCGGCATAGGTGTGGCCCAGATTGTAGCTCAGCGCGCCCAGACGGGCCGAACGCAGGTAAGCCAGCATGGTGATGTCTGGCACGAGGAACAGCAGGGCAAAGACCCACCAGGACTGGCCGAGCCAGATATAAGCGGCCACGGCCAGGACGAGGGCGGCAAGGCCTTCGAGGCGCTGCAGCAGGATGGCGTCGGCGGCGGGATGATTGGTAGCGGTCATGGCGAACTCTCCCTTGCGGTGACATAGACATAAGACCATTCATCGATGCGCTGAATTGGCCAAAAACGGGCGCTTCTCATTCAAAATTGAATAGCGACATCCGCCACAATCACGCCATAATCGGGCCGCGCGGGCCACTGGCGGGCCTCGATTGTCGATGGAACCTGCCGCAATGACCCGTTTTGGCACAGTTGACGCGGAACCGTGACATCATGGCCACAGGGCGCAAGGTGAATCCCAAAACCCCTGTTCTTCACCGGCATGAATCCACGAATGAGGCCTATTCCGGATTCATTTCCTCCAATTGTGCCGACCCGCTCCGCAATCGACCGTCAATAGAGCCGGAATTGCTGCGGCAGATGGGCAACACAAGGCGCCGGCAGGCCCATTGCGGCCAATATGGGCACAATGTGGCCCGCCCTTCCCATTACTCGGCGCTCACCTTCCAACTGACGTGAGTGCCTGAGTTTGATTAGCAAAGCCGTTTCCGCCGCCGCCATTGCTGCAGCTTTCCTTTCCCTCTCCACTGCAGCCTATGCCCAATGCGGCGGCGCCTCCTGGTACGGTCCCGGTTTCAACGGGAAACGGGCCGCCTCCGGAGAAATCTTCAACGAGAACGCCATGACGGCGGCGCATCGCTCCCTGCCCTTCGGCACCAGGGTCATGGTCACCGACCAGCGCACCGGCGCCGAAATCGAAGTCACCATCAATGATCGCGGGCCGTTCCATGGCAGCCGCATCATCGATCTCTCCAAGGCCGCGGCCACCAAGCTGGGCTTCCGCAATCGCGGCACCACCTCGGTCTGCATCAGCCAGCTCTGAGCCGACGGATGGGTTAAACAAGGACCGCTCCGATGGGGCGGCCCTTGTTGTTTGTGACATGTGCCTCAACGCACCTGGTCTTGAGGAGGGGCACCCTATGTAGCTGGCGCGATCTCACCACATCCACCGGGCGGCTCCTCCCCCTTGACGGGGGAGGTTGGGAGGGGGTGCTGGGAGCCACGATATCGGGGCTAAACAGTCCCCCACCCTTGATCCTTCTCGCCTAAAATCGCTCCACTGGAGCGATTTTGCCTTCGGCCGGTTCGAAGCCCGCAAGGGGGAGGGAGACGACTGAAACATTGCCCCTCCATGCCTCAGCGCAGGCCCAGCGCGTCGATGGCTGCCATCTGCTCGGCATCGAGCGGCCCCTGCCGCTCGGCGGCGAGCGCCTGGTCGAGCTCGGCGACATTCTTGACGCCCAGCACCAGCGTATCGACGCCCTCGATGCCCAGCGCATAGCGATGTGCCACAATGGCCGGGTCCTCGCCCCATTGGGCGCAGAGGGCCCGCCAGGGCGCGGCGCGGCGGAAATCCTCGGCTGTCGGCGACGTATCGGCGCGATCGAGCCCCGCGGTCAGCGCCCCGGCCTGCACCGCCCGCACCCCCATGACGCCGACGCCATTGGCCTGTGCGGCCGCAATGACGCTGCGCGGGCGCGGGGCGAGGCCGGTGCCGTTCATTTCGCCCGGACTGTCGAGCAGGTTGGCGATGGCCTGCACGGCGGCAGGCCTGGGGCCAGCCGAGAGCGCATCGATGGTGGCGGCGGCGTGATTGATGCCGGTAATGCCCCAATGGCCGATCAGCCCTTCGGCCACCAGCCGGGCAAAGGCCGGCCGCACCGCCTCGCGATAAAGCGACAGGCTGGTCGAGCGCTCGTCCCTGGGCGGCTGTCCCGCCGGATATTCGAAGTCATCGGGCCGGATTTCGCTGTGCAGCAGCAGCATATCGACCCGCTCGAGCCGCATCGCCTTGAGGCTGGCTTCGAGCGAGACGCGCAGCCGGGGATAGACCTCTGCGGCGGGGACCGTGCCCAGGCCATGCTTGGTGGTGACGCGGACACCATGCGGCAGCCTGCCCTCGAAGGCGCGACCGATCATGGCCTCGCAAATCTTGTAGCCGGGGGCGGCATCGATCAGGTCGATGCCGCTGTCGACGGCGTGGCGAAGCGTTGCCACCGCGTCCTCCTGCGAGGTCAGGCCCCAGACCTGGCCGATGCCGCCGCCACCAAGGGTGAGGCGGCTGACCGAGCCGACCGGGCCGAGCGTATTGAGTTTCATTTCCGTCACCTCAGCGCGTGGTTTCGTCGACAAAGCAGGCGATCTTATCGCGCTCGGTGCCGATATCGGCGAGCATCCGGTCATCGAATGTATGCAGCTTGCGGATGGCGATCCGGCGCAGGCGCCAGTCATTGAATTTGCGGGTCAGCGGTCCAAACATGTCTCGTCTCCTTCGTAACGGGCAAAGCACGGTCAGCGCCGAAACGCGGGCGTTTCGGATTTTCATGTCTGGATGTATCGGCTTTGCGCAACAACGCCCTGTCGGCGCCGTCTGGGCATACCTTGCTCATTTTGCTGCGTTTTCGCTATAGTCGAGTCTGCAATGAGCTTTGCAGAAGTGAAAAATGGACTTCAGTTGGGACGATCTGCGGCTGTTTCTCGACGTGGCGCGGCTGGGCGGGCTCAGCGCCGCCACCGAGACGACGCGGCTGAGCGCCGCCACTCTGGGCCGGCGCGTCGCGGCGCTGGAACGGCAGGTCGGCGAGCCGCTGTTCCATCGCAGCCAGACCGGCTATCGGCTCACCCAGGCGGGCGAAGACCTGCTGGCCCGCGCCGAGGATGTGGAGGCGGCCATGCTGTCGCTCCGGCGCTGGAAGGAAGGGGCCATTGGCGAGCGGGTGGTGCGGCTTTCGGCCGGCTCGTGGACATCGGCCTTCGTCGCCAGCCATATCGGCGACATCTGGACGGTCGAGGACCGCTTCGGGCTGGAATTCGTCACTGCGATGCAGAAGGTCGATATCGGCCGGCGCAATGCCGATCTGGGCATCCGCAACGAGCGGCCGACCGAGCAATGGCTGGCCGGGCGGCTGATCGGCACGGTGGCCTATGCCATCTATTCGGGGCTTAACCTCGTCAACGGCATCAAGGCCGGCTATTTCGTCGGCGTGGCGGGCGAAAGCGGACAGACCCATTCGTCGCGCTGGATGCAGGCGCGCCATGGCGACCGCATCGCCGTGCGCGGCAATGACGCCATGGGCGTGCGCGAACTGGTGGCGGCCGGGGCGGGGCTTTCGGTCTTTCCCTGCTTCGTGGGCGACAGCGATCCGCGCCTGGTGCGTGTCGCCCCGCCCATTGCCGAGCTTGAAACCGACCAGTGGCTGGTGAACCATCACGAGGAGCGGCACGAGCCGTCGGTGCGTGCCGTCGGCGACCGCATCGTGGCGCTGATGAAGCGGCATGGCGCGTTGTTCAGGGGCGAGACGCCTCGTCATTGAGCCCTGTCCCAGGCTCAAAGCGTGCCGGCGTTAGCCCTCCCTTAGCACTCGACCCTTACCATGCGCGCCGGGAAAAGACCGGAGTGGCTGGGGCATGAAGGCCGCCGCTTACATTGTCGGGCCAATGGACGGGCCGGGCGCCGCATTGATGGATCTGGCACGCCGCCTCGGTTTTTCGGCGGTGCTGCCCTATGCCGGGGTGGCGCAGGCCGAACAGCAGTCGGCCCGTACGCCTGTCTGCTATTTCCTCTTTGCCGCCGTGCCCGATGTGGGGACGCTGCGCAGCGTGGCCGAGGCCATCCGCTTCTGCCCCAGCCGGCGCGTGCGCTTCTCGCCGCTGATCTATTTCTCCGAAAGCCCCTCGATCGAGACCATTACCCGCTGCATCAATATGGGCTTCGATGACGTCATCACCATGCCGTTCACCCGCGCCCGCGTAGCCGAACGCATCGACCGGCAGGTGGGGCAGAGCCATGTCTATTATGAAACGCCGGGTTATTTCGGCCCCGACCGCCGCGACCGCGTTACCGGTCCCAAGCGCGCTGCCGAGACCCGCGCCGGCGGCCAGTTCCGCCGCCTCGAAATCGTCCGCAACCTGATGAGCGGCGTCACCGTGTTGCGCGACGACTTCTACATGGCGCCGACGGGGTGATTTTGGTCTTTCGGGCGGCAGGCCTGCCCCTTCCCGGGCACAAACTCTCCCACCCCACAATCGCTTCCCGCGGACTTGATCCGCGGGTCACTGTCAATCCGGCACAAGCGGCGGGAGACCCCCGGATCAAGTCCGGGGGAAGCGCGGTGATGGGGGCGATAAATGGTTCTGCCTTAGCATTCAGGGAACATCCTGCGGCACAATTGCAACGTTGCAAAAATCTCCCGAAAACGTTTCTCCCCGCTATTTCCCGAACCCTGATTTTCGCATAGCTTCGTGCCGATAATTTCACGAGTTTTCAGCCATGAGATTCGGCATTGACCTGCCGCCCCAGATCAAGGTGTTCGGGGCGTTTTTTGTTTATTCGTTCTGCATGGGCAGCATGTTTCCGCGCCTGCCCGACATCCAGACGGCCATGGGCGTCGGCGAGGGCCAGCTTGGCCTGGCGTTGATCGGCTCTGCCGTCGGCACGCTGATCTCGCTGACCTTTGCCGGCCGCTTCATCGAGTCCTTCGGCTATCGTCGCGTGCTGCTCACGGCCATTCCGCTGCTGTCCGTCTTTTATGCACTGGCCATGTGGGCGCAGGGCCCCCTGATGTTCTTTGTGGCGCTACTGCCGGTCGGCCTCACCATCGGCTGCATCGAGATCATCATCAATATCGAGGCCGATCGCGTCGAGCATGCCATCGGCAGGCGTATCATGAGCCGGGCCCATGCCTTCTGGAGCCTGGGCTTTTTCACGGCCGGCATGGTCGGCTCGTTCATCGCCCAGACAGGCCTTTCGGTGCAGCATCACCTGCTGGCCATGATCCCGGTCATCATCGTGGCCACCCTCGTCGTGCTGGGCCGCTTCGAGCCGGCTCCGCACCGCACCGGGTCAAGCACCGATGAAACACCGCATCTGGCGCGGCCGACCCTGGCCATCATGATGCTGGTGGCCGTGTGCCTCTCGGCCATGCTGATGGAGGGCGCCGGCATCGACTGGTCGGCCATCTATATGCGCGACATGTTCGCCGCCACCCCGTTCTGGGCCGGCATTGCCGTGGCCACTGTCGCCGGTTCGCAGGCCTTTGCCCGCTTCTTCGCCGATGGGTTCGTCGATCGCTACAATCCGGCGATGGTGGCGCGGACGCTGCTCACCATCATGGGCGCGGGCGTGCTGCTGGTCTTCTTCGCGCCAGTCGCCTGGTCGGCCTATCTGGGCTTTGCCATGATCGGCGTGGGCTCGAGCGCGCTGTTCCCGCTGGCCATGTCTGCCGCGGCGCAGCAGACCGACCGGCCAGCTGCGATCAACGTCGCGGCCCTGGCGCAATTCTCCTTCACCGCCTTCCTGCTCGGGCCGCCGCTGCTGGGCTATGTCGCCGAGCATTTCGGCATCCGCTGGACCTTCGGCGTCGGCTTCCCGCTGGTGCTACTGGGCCTGGCCACCGCCCAGGTGCTGGCGCCCCGCCGTGCCAACAAGGTCGTCACCCCATGATCGCCCCCCAATATCGTATCTATGCCTGCTTCTTTTCCTTTGCCGTGAGTACCGGCGCGCTGATGGCGCGCCTGCCCGATATCCAGACCCATCTGGGGGTCTCGGAAGGCCAGCTCGGGCTCACCATGATCGGCATGGCCATCGGCTCGCTGATCTCGCTGACCATCGGGGCGCCCCTGGTCGACAGGCTGGGCTTCCGCACCTCGGCCTTCATTACCACGCTCGGTTCGGCCATGCTGTTTGCCGTCATCCCCTGGCTCCCCTGGGCACCGGCGGTGTTCGCCGTGCTGTTGATGGTGGGGCTGCTGGCGGGAGCGCTGGAAATCAACCTCAATGTCGAGGTCGACAGGCTCGAAACCCTGACCGGCAAACGCTACATGAACCGCGCCCATGGCTTCTGGAGCGTCGGCTTCTTCTTTACCGCGCTGTTCGGGGCGATGATCCGCCAGTCAGGCCTGTCTGCCGGGCTGCATCTGGCGATCGTCGCCACCCTTATTGTCGTGATTACGGGCTACCTGATCCATGGCGCGACCAATGCGCCGCGGACGGCGCGCAGCCAGACAGAAGCGGGCGGCCATCGCTTCGCCTTCCCCAATTGGGGCCTGTTGCCGCTCTGCCTTATCGGCTTTGCCGCGTTTCTCGTGGAGGGCGCCGGCATCGACTGGTCCGCCATCTATATGCGCAACGTCTTTGCCGTGGAGCCCTTGGTGGGCGGCATGGGCCTGACGCTCTTTGCCTTCTTCATGGCGCTGATGCGGCTGACCGCCGACCCGATCGTGGCCCGCTACGGACCGCGCAGGGTCGCCATGGTCATGCTGGGCTTTGCCAGCCTGGGCGCCCTGCTGGTGGGCGTGGCGCCGCAGCCGGTATGGGCCCTGCTGGGCTTTGCGATGATGGGGGGCGGCTGTTCGGCAGTCTATCCGCTGGCCGTCTCGGCGGCCGCCCAGCGCACGGACAGGCCGGCGAATGTCAATGTCGCGGCCATCGGGCAGGTGAGTGTCGTGGTCTTCTTCCTGGCCCCGCCGCTGCTGGGTTTCGTTGCCGAGTTCATCGACATCCGCGCGTCCTACTTGATCTGCCTGCCGCTGCTGCTGGCCGGGCTGTGGGCATCGAGCTTTGCGCTCGGCAATCACAAGGTGGACACACCGGCGGGCCTGCCGCCCGAACCCGTTTCGCCCCATGGCTGACTTGCCGCCCCAGAACCTGCCGCCAATCGTCGACCTGCGCCAGTCGGCAACGGCCTTGCGGGTGCAGCGCGGCGTGATGCGCCTGCTGCGCGAGACCCATGACATGGCCTGCTATGCCGAAGTGCCGCTGGCCAATGGCAGGCGGGCCGATGTGCTGGCGGTGGGGCCCAAGGGCGAGATCTGGATCGTCGAGATCAAGTCGAGCCTCATCGACTTCCAGGTCGATCGCAAATGGCCGGAATACCGGGAATTTTCCGACAAGTTCTTCTTTGCCAAGCCGCCCGAACTGGAGGCGGAAATCTTTCCCGCCAGCGAGGGCCTGATCGTCGCCGACGGCCATGGCGGCGCCATCCTGCGCGACAGCCCAGATACGCCGCTGGCCCCGGCAAGGCGCAAGACATTGATGCTCAAGCTCGCCCGCATGGGCGCCGACCGCATCCACATCCTCATGGATCCCGGACCCAAATAGTGACTTCCTCGCGCTGGCGCATCATCGCCGTCTTCGTCCTGCAGGCGCTCGGCATGGGCGCCATCCAGACCCGCATCCCCGATATACAATTGGCGATCGGCCTCAACGATGCCCAGCTCGGGCTGGCGCTGATGGGCCTGCCGGCGGGGGCGCTGTCGGTCTTCCTGTTTTCGAGCCACATCATCGCCCGCTTCGGCCCGCGCCGCACCGTGCTCACCTTCCTGCCGATCCAGACCATCGCGGCCAGCGCCATTGCGGTGGCGCCCGGTTTCTGGAGCATGGCCGGCCTGTTCTTCGTCATGGGCATTGGCAGCGCCGTCACCAATATCGCGATGAATGTCGAGGCCGACCGCATCGAGGCGGCCAGCGGCAGGCGGGTGATGAATACCTGCCACGGCGCCTGGAGCATCGGCTTTCTCGCTGTGGCTTTGCTCGGTTCGCCCATCCGGGGGCTGGGCATTTCGTCGGCGCTGCATATGGGCGTCGCCGCGCCGCTGGTGCTGGGGGCCATGCTGGTGGTGGTGCTGCCGATGACCGATGCGCCCGAACGCGCCCATAGCGGCGGCAGCGGCCGCCGGCACCTGTCCTGGCCGACGCTGATGACGCTGGCGCTGGTCGCCTTCGGGCTCGGCGGCGAGCTGCTGGAAGGCGCGGCGCGCTCATGGTCGATCATTTTCCTGCGCGACAGCTTCGCCATTCCGGCCTGGCTGGAATCGCTGGCTTTGCCGGCCCTGCTCGTCATGATGGCGGTCGGCAGGCTACTCGCCGACCGGCAGATCGACCGCTTCGGCCCGGTGCGGGTGGCGCGTGTCATGAGCGCACTCGCCTTTGCCGGGCTTTGCGCCGTGGTATTTTCCAGCAATGCCGGCATGGCCCTTGCCGGCTTCGGCCTCGTGGGCCTTGGCATCTGCGTGCTTTATCCGCTGATGCTGTCGGGCGCCGCGGGCCTGGGCGACCGGCCGGCGGCCGAGAATGTCGCGGCCATGACGCTGGTGGTGCAGATCATCAGCCTGGGCGCGCCGCTGCTGATCGGCGCGGTGGCCGAAGGCTTCGGCATCCGCTACGCCTTCGGCATGCTGCTGCCGCTATTGGCGCTCGGCTGGGCCATGGCCGGAGTACTGGCGCCGAAGCGATAGCGCGGATCCGGGCACGCCCTCGTGGTTCGAGGCTCGCAAGGGCTCGCACCTCACCATGAGGGCTACTGGAACACCGCGCTAAAAGTAGCCCTCATGGTGAGGTGCGCTTCTTCAGCGCCTCGAACCACGAGGGCGTGGCACCGCCTATTCGTCAAAACTCTGGCTTTCCACCGGGGTAATCGGCGTCGCCACTGGCGGCGGGGTGGGCGCCGCGCCCAGGGTGTCGAGCTCCTTCTGCAAGGCCCGCATCACCGCCAGCTTTTCCGCTTCCGAGCCGGCCTGCAGGCGCTGGCTCAGGCGGATGGTGAAATCGGAAAAGGCATTGTGCCAGTCCGAATGGACCTGCAACGGATCGATGCGCTGGGTCGCCGGCTTTGCCTTGGCGGCGATACCGGCCGCCGTCAGCTCGAAATAGTCGTCGAGCAGCGGCAGGATGATCTGGTCGCCGGAAATGCCGGTCGCCATCAGGGCGGCGCGCAGGGCGGCGCGTTCCTCGTCTTCGCCATGGGTCAGGAAGATGGCGCCATGGGCCGGCAGGCGCTCCCTGATCCACGCCATCAGTTCGGAATGGTCGGCATGGGCCGAGTAATTGCCCATCGAGCGGATGGTGGCGCGAACAGGCACCAGCGTCGAATGGATGCGCGCCTCCTTGGCGCCGGAGAGAATGACATGTCCGAGCGTGCCGGGCGCCTGGTAGCCGACGAACAGCACGGTGGCGTTGGAGCGGATCAGGTTGTTGCGCAGGTGGTGCTTGATGCGCCCGGCGTCGCACATGCCCGAGGCGCTCATGATGATGGCGCCGCCGCGGATGGAATTGATGGCCTTGGATTCTTCCACCGACTCGATGATGCGGAAGCGCGGATCGTTGAACAGCTCGTCGGCGCCCAGTTCGACATCGTCGAACATTTTCGCATATTTGCGGTAGACGCCGGTGACCTTGCTGGCCAGCGGACTGTCGAGGAAGACCAGCCGCGGATCGATCTCGCCGGTCTTGATCAGGTAGCCGATGTCATGCAGCAGTTCCTGGCTGCGCTCGACGGCAAAGGTGGGGATGACAAGATTGCCGCCGCGCGCCAGGGCGGTATTGATCTCGGCTTTCAGCGCTTCGCGGCGCTGCACCAGCGTATAGTCCTGGCGCTCGCGCCCGCCATAGGTGCTCTCACTGAGGATATAGTCGAAGCCCGAGGGGCCCTCGGGCTCGTTGTAGAACACTTTCTCGTCCGGCCCGATATCGCCGGAGAACATCAGGCGGATGGTCTTGTCGCCGTCCTTGACCTCGACCTCGATGGAGGCCGAACCAATGATATGGCCGGCATTCCAGTAGCGCGTCCGCACGCCCGGCCCCGGGGTGATCCACTCGCCATATTGGCAGGTCTGGCGATGCTGCAATGCCTCCTCGGCATCCTCCATGCCGTAAAGCGGCCTGGCCGGTTCATCGCCGCGCCGGGCATGCTTGCGCGTCTCGCGCTCCGCCTCGCTTTCCTGGATGCCGGCGCTGTCGGGCAACAGGTATTCGAGCAGGCCAGAGGTCGGTTCGGTCATCCACATCGGCCCGCGCCAACCCTCGCGATAGAGCTTGGGCAGCAGGCCCGCGTGATCGATATGGGCGTGGGTGAGCAGCAGGAAATCGATGGTCTTGGGGTCGAAGGGCGTCGGCTTGAGGTTGAGGTCGCGAACCGACTTGTTGCCCTGGAACAGCCCGCAATCGACGAGGAACTGCCCGCCGGAATGCACAACCCTATAGCAGGAGCCGGTCACCGTACCCGCCGCGCCATGGAAATGAAGGGTGACGGTCATGGCGGCGCTCCTCGGTTTTATGCAGTGTTGGTCGGAGACTAAGCTCAGCAGATCGCTAGAGTCGAGGTATAGGCGCGGGAAACTCACCTCTCCCTGAGGGGGAGGGGGCTATCGCATATATGGGCTGGCACGACCTCACCCCGTCCACCGCGCGGCTCCTCCCCCTCGACGGGGGAGGTTGGGAGGGGGTGACGGTTGGTCCGTATATCGGGGCCAAACACCCCCCACCCTTGATCCCTCCCCGCAAAGGGGGAGGGAGACGACTGAAACATTGCGGCCTGCCCGTTTTCATAGCCTTGCCTGAGGGGCGAGGAGTCGCAGGGCACCTGAAGCTCATGGCATCAGCGTGGCGCGCGCTTGGCGAGGATCCGCTGCAGGGTCCGCCGGTGCATGTTGAGCCGGCGCGCGGTTTCCGACACGTTGCGGTCGCACAGCTCATAGACGCGCTGGATATGTTCCCAGCGCACCCGGTCGGCCGACATCGGGTTTTCCGGCGGCTCGGGCTTGTCCTCGCCGGTGGCCAGCAGGGCGTTGATGACATCGTCGGCATCGGCGGGCTTGCTGAGATAGTCCACCGCGCCGAGCTTCACCGCCGTTACCGCCGTGGCGATATTGCCATAGCCGGTCAGCACCACGGCGCGCGCATCGGGGCGGCGCGTATGGAGCGCCGAGACCACGTCGAGACCGTTGCCATCCTCAAGCCGCAGGTCGACCACCGCATAGGCCGGCGGCTTTTCGGCGACGGCAGCCAGCCCGTCGGCGACCGAACCGGCTATGCGGACATCGAAGCCCCGCCGCGCCATGGCGCGCTCAAGGCGCGAAAGGAAAGCCGCGTCATCATCGACAAGCAGCAGGCTGGGGTCAGTGGCCAGGAGATCTTCGATCGTGCTCATGGGTGTCATTTACGGGTTTGGCGCGAAAAGGTCAAAATGTGGCTGCAGCTAACCCTCCGCCTCCACCGCATTCCGCGGCCAGACGATCCGCACCCGCGCATGGCCCTCGGCCGCGATATTCTCGAAAGCCAGCCTTCCGCCGGTGCGCTCCAGCAGCGTCTTGGCGATGAATACGCCCAGCCCCAGCCCGCCGGGCTTGTTGGCGTCAGGGCCCTGCGGGTCGCGCGGGCGGCTGGTGAGGTAGGGCTCGCCCAGCCGGGCGATCAGTTCGGGGGCAAAGCCGGGCCCGTCATCGGTGATCGAGACCGAGACCGCATCGCGATCCCAGGCCGCCTCGACCCGCACCGTGCCGCGAGCGAAATCGGCGGCGTTCTCGATGAGATTGCCCAGCCCATAGAGCAGGCCGACGCTGCGCTGGAAGACCGGCGCCGGCCCGGCGGCCTGTTCGTAATAGAACAATATCGCCTTGCCGCGCCCCTCATGCGGCCGCGCCACTTCGGCCAGCAGGTCGGTCAGCGGCACGGCTGCAAAGGGATCGCCGCCATCGCTGCCCAGATTCCTGAGCTTGGCGAGGATTGCCCGACAGCGCGCCGCCTGCTCGATGATGAGTTCCACATCGTCGGCCAGGTCACTGCCCGGCTCGGCCTCGACGCGCATTTCCTTGGCGGCCAGGGCAATGGTGGAGAGCGGGGTGCCCAGTTCATGTGCGGCGGCGGCGGCCATGCCGTCCAGCGCCGACAGCTGTTCCTTGCGCGACAAAGCCAGTTCGGTTGCCGCCAGGGCGTCGGCGATCTGGCGGGCGTCATGGGCCACGCGGTTGGTATAGGCGGAGATGAATACCACGCCGCAGACGATGGAAACCCAGATGCCGATGACATAGATGCGGTTGAAGACGATGCGCTCGCCCGGCGCCCAGGGCAGCGGCAGGTGCCAGACCGAAAGCACCGAAGCGATCACCGCCGCCAAAAGCGCGATGAGGAAGGTCGCCCGCTGCGGCAGCGTCGTCGCCGACACCGAAACCGGGGCCAGCAGCAGCAGCGAGAACGGGTTCTGCAGCCCGCCGGTCAGCGCCAGCAACCCCCCGAGCTGCAACAGGTCGAACGCCACCTGGCTGGCCGCCGAGAGCGAGCTGGGCCGATGCGATACGCCCAGCTTCAGCACCAGCCACAGATTGACCGCGGCAGAAAGCCCGATCAGCACGAAACATTCGAGCAACGGCAACGGAAAGCCGAGCCCAAAGGCCACGAACAGCACGCCGATGGCCTGGCCACCCACCGCCAGCCAGCGCAACAGCACCAGGGTTTGCAGGCGCAAAGGCCGCCAGGTCGAGGGCAGAGGCAGGCCATCGGCCTGGGTCATGGTCATATCGGGCCCTTTCGGGGCATAAACCGGTCGCCCCATAGTGAGGCAAAAACTTCATTTCAAGGCCCAAAAATCCATGGGCACAGCATTGATCCCGCCCCGGCACGGGCCACGTAAGGGTCATCGTGACTGGGAGAATGAAACCGAAATGACCACAGCAATCATCAAACCTCAATGGTCCCCGCTGACCATCGCCCTCATGGTTTTGGGCTTTATCGTGTTCTGGCCGCTTGGCCTTGCCGTCCTGGGCTACATCCTGTGGGGTGAAAAGTTCGGCGGCAGCCAGGAAAAGGCCCAGGCCTACTGGAACAAGGGCCGCGACTGGTGCGCCCCCAACCGCCACCGTCACCACGGCTGGCACAACCATCGGAGCTACGGCATGAACTCGAGCGGCAATGCGGCCTTTGACGACTATCGCGCCGAACAGCTCAAGCGCCTCGAAGAAGAACGCGCCCGCCTCGACGCCGAGATCGAAGCCTTCCACGAATACATGGCCAATCTCAACAAGGCCAAGGATCGCGAAGAGTTCGATCGCTTCATGAACGAACGCCGCGGTTCCCGCCAGGGCTACGACCAGCCCAAGCCGGACAATGGCGACCAGAACAACAATGGCTGGGGCAACAATAACGGCTGACCCCGGCCAACGACCTCCCTCCCCAAGCCGGTCGTTCCCAACGACTGAACTGGCGCCCTCGCAAGGGGCGCCATTTTTTGTTGGGGATGTCCGCTCACATTTCGTCCAGCCGCCGGCTCTCCTTCTCCCCTTGTGGGAGAAGGTGCCCGAAGGGCGGATGAGGGGGCGCCATGCCCTCCAAAGCACCGAGGCATAGGCGAGCGCAGCACCCCTCACCCGGTTTTCCGCTGAACGCGGAAAACCACCCTCTCCCACAAGGGGCGAGGGGTAGTTCGGTGGCTGGGGGAGTCACCGACACAAAATCCCGCTATTATCGCCCTGCGATTCCCGAGCTGTCATGAACCTCTTCTTCCGCGCCAAGCCCAGCATTCCCAGCCGCACCGTCATCGAGATCGATGGCGCGCCGGTCACGGTCACCGTGCGCGTCAATGCGCGGGCGCGGAGCTATCGGCTCTCCATTCCCCATAGCGGCGGGCCGCTGCTCACCCTGCCGCAACATGGCAAGTGGAGCGAGGCCGAAGCCTTCCTGCAGCGCCACCACAACTGGCTGGCCGCGCGCATTCGCCGGGCACCGCAAGCCACCAGCTTTTCCGATGGCGGCACGGTGCCGTTGCGCGGCGTCGATCATCGCATCGTCGGCACCGGCAAGCTGCGCGGCCGCGTGGAAGTGGCCGAGGACGATGGCGCGCCGGTGCTGCTGGTGCCGGGCGATCCGGCGCATCAGGCGCGGCGGCTGACCGACTGGCTCAAGGACGAAGCACAAGCCGATCTCGCGGCCCGCACCGCCATTCATGCGGCCCGGCTTGGCGTCACGGTCAAATCGGTCAGGATGCGCAGCCAGTCGAGCCGCTGGGGTTCCTGCTCGTCATCGGGCAATATCAACTACAATTGGCGCCTGGTGCTGGCGCCGCCCTTTGTGCTCGACTATGTCGCCGCTCACGAGGTCGCCCATCTGGTCGAAATGAACCATTCCGCCGCCTTCTGGGCCACGGTCAAGCGCACCCTGCCCGACATGGAAAAGGGCCGCGCCTGGCTCAAGGCGCATGGGCGGCAATTGATGGCGCATGGGGGATAGGGCTTCACCTCTCCCTTCAGGGGAGAGGTGAAGTATCCTAGTTCTCGCCGCTGCCGAAGATCAGGTCCATCAGCGTGCGCTGGCGCTGCGGCTCCTGATAGACGGGCTGCTGGCCGACGCCGGCCGGGGGCTGCATCTGGGCCGGGGCGCCCGGCACCCAGACCTGCTGGCCGGTGGCCGGGTCGACCACCAGCACCATGGGCTGGCCGGTTTCGGGATCGATCGGCGCCTGGCTGACACCATTGGTCTGCTGCTGCAGCGGGTAGCCGGTGACCGGATCGATGGCCTGGGCCGGCGCGCCGACCACCTGGCCCACCGGCATGCCGGTCGTCGGATCGATCTGGGTGCCATTGGCATCAACCAGCATGCCGCCGGCATTGCCGATGGGCATGCCCGTGGCGGGATCGATCTGCGCGCCCACCACCATGCCGGTGGCCGGGTCGACCATCTGCCCGGTCTGGATGGGCTGGTTGGCGGTGGCGGCCTGGGCGGCCGTTGCCGGCACATATTGGCCCGTCGCCGGGTCGAGCTGCATGAGTTGTCCGGTGGTCGGATCGGTGGTGGTCTGCACCGGCTGGCCGGTACCGGCATTGACATATTGGGTCATCGGCTGGCCCGTCGCCGGGTCGATCACCACCTGCCCGGTGGCCGGATCGATGACCTGCTGGGCCACCAGCTGGCCATCATAGCTACCGCCCGGAATCGGGGCGATGGACTTGCCGGCATGCGCCTTGGTCATGAATTGCGACCAGATCGCCGCCGGCACATTGCCGCCCGACAGCGTGGTCTTGGTGTCGTTGTCATTGCCCAGCCACACCCCGGTCACCATGGCCGAGGTATAGCCGATAAACAGCGCGTCGCGGGCATTCTGGCTGGTGCCGGTCTTGCCGCCAAATTCCCAGCCGCCCACATTGGCGCTCCGGCCGGTTCCGACCTCGACGGCGGTTTCCAGCATGTCGTTCATCTCGGCCAGGATATTGGGGGCGACCACGCGGCCGGGGCCGGCATCGGAGGCCTGGTAGAGCTGCTCGCCATCCTTGGACGTGATCGAGGTGATGACATTGGGGATCACCCCCATGCCACCATTGGCGAATGGCGCATAGGCGCTGGTCAGCTCGAGCAGGTTCACTTCCTGCGTGCCCAGGGCGATGGACGGCACCGCCGTCAGCGGCGAGGAAATGCCCATGCGCGTGGCCACATCGATCACCGCCTGCGGGGTGACGTCGATGGCGAGGCGCGCCGCGATAGTATTGAGCGAATAGGCCAGGCCCTGCCGCAGGGTCACCGTGCCGGCATACTTGCCCGAGGCGTTGCGCGGGCTCCAGCCGTTATATTCGAACTGGGCGTCCTCGGCCAAAGTTTCGGGCGTATAGCCCTTTTCCATGGCGGCCATGTAGACGAAGGGCTTGAAGGTCGAGCCGGGCTGGCGCTTGGCCGTCACGGCGCGGTTATACTGGCTCTGCTGGTAGTCGACGCCACCCACCATGGCGCGCACCGTGCCGTCCACATCCATCGCCACCAGGGCGCCCTGGCTGAAGCCGCGCTTGGGGCCTTCGGAGGCCACCAGTTCCTTGACGATGAACTCGGCGTCCTTCTGCATCTTCCAGTCGATGGTGGTCTGCACCACCACATCGCTTTCGATCTCGCCGATATAGGCGGTCATCAGGCTCTCGACCCAGTCGGCGACATAGGATTCCGAACCCGCCACGCGGGTCCGCACCGTCTGGTTGGGGTCGATCTGGGCGGCCTGCGCCTCTTCTTGCGTGATATAGCCTTCCTGCGCCATGAGATTGAGCACGATGCGCTGGCGTTCGATGGCCTTTTCCGGATTGCTCTTGGGATTATAGGCCGACGGCGCGGGCAGCAGGCCCACCAGCATGGCTGCCTGGCCCAGCGAGAGGTTGCGGGCCGAAACGCCGAAATAGGTCTGTGCCGCGGCCTCGATGCCGGTCGCCCCGGCGCCGAAATAGACGCGGTTCATATAGAGTTCGAGGATCTCTTCCTTGGTGTAGTTCTGCTCCAGCCATACGGCCAGGATGGCTTCCTGCACCTTGCGGCCCAGGGTCTGGTCGGGGGTGAGGAACAGGTTCTTGGCCACCTGCTGGGTAATGGTCGAGGCGCCGCGGGTCACGCCGCGCGCCTGTACCGATTCGATGGCCACCGAGAGCAGGCCGATCGGGTCGACACCGAAATGGCTCATGAAGCGGCGGTCTTCGCTGGCGATGAAGGCTGCCGGAACATAATAGGGCAATTCGCGATAGGTCACCGCCTCGCCGCCGGTCTGGCCGCGATTGGAGATCAGGCTGCCATCGGCGGCGAGGATGCGGATATTGGGCGGCCGCTCGGGGATGGCCCAGGTATTGGACGAGGGCAGTTGCGCCCCGTAATAGACCACGATGCCGATGGCGGCGATGCCGCCCCAGAGGCAGGCGACGAACCCCCACCACAAGAGGCCCATAAGGAAGCCGCCGCTGCGCGAGCGCTTCTTTTTGGCGGCCGGCTGGGCCTTGCCGCGTCGCGGCTGCCTGGGGGGCTTGGGCGGCTTGCCGCCGCCATTGCCGCCGGCCGGACGCTCGTCGGCCACCGAAAAACCCATGGACTGGCCCAGCGTGGGTTCCACGCGCCCTGCCTTGCCACCGCCGGACGCGGCCTGGGGCTTGCCGCCCCTGGCCTTGTGATTGCCAACGCGGTCATCGGCGGAAATGCGAAAATCCATCAAGCGGACCCTGAAACTGGTGCCTTTGCCCGCTTCTACCCTGTTCGCGCCGGATGGGAAACAAGAGGTTAGCGATAGGTTAAGGCCGATCTGACCGGCTCATGGGCTGGCTATTGGGCGCGGCATCCCGGCCGCGGCGCTTCCCACGCGATCACATCCCGGTTTTCCGGGGCAATTGTGGCCGGTTTATGTGGGGTTTTGCGGGTTAGCCCCACGGTGTTGCGGGGCTGTCACAGCATTTCAAACCGGCGGTCACGTGGTTATGATAGCGTCTGCCGCATGGATTTCGCCCGATGAACATTGATCAGCTCAAGCATGTGCTGCGCGCCGCCGCCGGCATTACCGGCCAGGACATCTTCGTCGTCGTCGGCAGCCAGGCCGTGCTGTTACAATATCCGCGACTGCCGGACGTTATGGTCATGTCGGCGGAGATCGACATGTTTCCCCTGAACCAGCCGGAACTCGCGGACCTTATTGACGGCACGATAGGCAGCGACTCGGTCTTTCACGAGACCTTCGGCTATCATGCCGATGGCGTCGGCCCGACCACCGCGCGCCTGCCGCAGTCCTGGCGCGAACGCGCTATAGTGCTGCCCGCCTCGGCGGCGACGGGAGGGGCGAGTGCAGTGGCCCCCGACATCCATGACCTGGCCGTCGCCAAGCTCCTGGCCGGTCGCCCGAAAGACCTCGACTGGATAGCCGCCGGATTGGCGGCAGGTCTGATGACGCGCAATGGCGTGGCCGGGCTCCTGCCGCAAGCCGACGCCACGCAAGCGGAAGTAGACCTGGCGCTGGCCCGCCTGCAGCGATTGGGCGGAGCCTCCCCATGAACGCGCACTATCGGCGGCTATTGCTCGAACAGGTTTTCGACCTGCTCGACGGTCCACGCCGGAGCGAGATCATAGGCCGCGCGCACAATCTTATCGCACTCTGGCGCAGCACCCCGCACATGGCCCCCTATTACGCGGATCGCTGGCAGTACCTGCTGACCCTGCCGGTGGAGCAAGCCCGCGCCATCGTGCTGGGCGACACGGACGAAGGCGACATGCTGCGTCATTGCATGCCGTTCGCCGGTGTCGTCGACAACAAACAAAGGCAGGCGGTCCGCCGCATGGCCCGGAGCATTTAACGGTATTGCGCGCTCGGAGACTTGTCCTGGCAGCCGCTGCGTGGCTGGTCTGCCTCGTTGCCCCACCCGCCCTGGCGCAGGAGCAGGCGCTGCTCGACCGCGCGCTCGATCGTGCCATCGCCACGTTCGAGGCGGCGCTGCCCCGTCTCGGCGCTACCGAAATGGGTGTCGATGTGGCCGCCTATCGCGACGCGCTGACCTTGCAGCGTTTCGCCTCGACCCATTGGGGCGGCACGGTCACGGTCGATCTCAGCATCAGAGAAACGCCCACCGGCTCCTGCGCCCGCTTTGCTGCCTTCGTGCGCATTCCGCCTGAAAATGGCGCCGTGCGCCTCGTGCTCTGCCCGCAATTCTTCTCGCCCGGCGCCGATGCGCTGCGCGAGCTTACCCTGCTGCATGAAATGGTGCATGTCGTCGCCGGACCCGACGAATGCCAGGCCATGGCCTTCGCCGCACGGGTGGAGCAGACTGCAAGAGGTCGCTTCACCCCGGTCGACGCCTATTGGCAGACCAGCGGATGTGACGGGTCGCGATACCGGCTGCCGGATTTAAAATAGCCGGCATCCATATCCCCCCGCCGGCGCTTCCCACGGACTTGATCCGCGGGTCGCTCTCAACATGGCACAAGCGGCGAAAGACCCCCGGATCAAGTCCGGGGGAAGCGTTGTGGGTGGGAGAGTTCCGGGGCCCGACGCCTACCGCCAGCCCAGTTCGGGCGCCACCAGCTTGAGAATGCTCTCGATGACATGGGCGTTGTAGTCCACGCCTAGCTGATTGGGCACGGTCAGCAGCAGCGTATCGGCTTCGGCGATGGCCTCGTCGGCCGCCAGCTCCTTGATCAGCTGCTCGGGTTCGGCGGCATAGCCGCGACCGAACACGGCGCGCTTTTCCGGCTCGATATAGCCGAAACTGTCCTCTTCGCGCCCGCCGCCGCCGAAATAGGCGCGGTCCATGTCATTGACCAGCGCGAAGATCGAACGGCTGACCGAGACGCGCGGGGTATGGGCATGGCCGGCCTCCTTCCAGGCCGCCCTATATGCCCGGATCTGCTCGGCCTGCTGGATATGGAAGGGCTTGCCGCTTTCGTCGAATTTGAGCGTCGAGCTCTGCAGGTGCATGCCCAGCTTTGCCGCCCAGACGGCGGTCGCGTCGGTGGCCGCGCCCCACCAGATGCGCTCGCGCAGGCCTTCGGAATGCGGTTCAAGCCGCAGCATCCCGGGCGGATTGGGGAACATGGGCCGGGGATTGGGCTGGGCGAAGCCATGGCCCTTGAGCACTTCGAGCAGCACTTCGGTCTGGCTGCGCGCCATGTCGGCATCGGTCTGGCCGTCCTGCGGGGCATAGCCGAAATAGCGATAGCCATCGATCACCTGCTCGGGCGAACCGCGGCTGATGCCCAGTTGCAGCCTGCCGCCGGCGATCAGGTCGGCGGCGCCGGCATCCTCGGCCATGTAGAGCGGGTTTTCGTAGCGCATGTCGATGACGGCAGTGCCGATCTCGATCTTGCTGGTTTTCGCGCCGATGGCCGCCAGCAGCGGAAAGGGCGAAGCCAGTTGCCGGGCAAAGTGATGCACGCGGAAATAGGCGCCATCGGCCCCCAGTTCCTCGGCCGCCACGGCCAGGTCGATCGATTGCAGCAGCGCATCGCTGGCCGACCGCGTCTGCGACTGCGGCGAGGGCGACCAATGCCCGAAGGAGAGAAATCCGATCTTTTTCATGGGATGGCCCGGGTATGAGTGCCGACGCGGCGCGTCGTTGTAACTCATTAGCTAGGTCGCCATTGGCTCGCAACCAAGCCGTTTCGCAGAACGCATTGTTCAGCCGGACGAACCGATCCAGACCCTCGTCCCGTCTTGCATCGGCAATCGCGGCCACGTAGGAGGTCCGGGGGGGGGGACATGCGACTGGCAATCACGGGGAGCCATGGGACGGGCAAGACGACCCTGCTCGACGACTTCGCCGCGGCGCGTCCGAGCTATGAGCCGGTGCCCGAGCCCTATTGGCTGCTCGCCCAGCAGGGCACGCCATTCGCCGACGGGCCGACGAGTGCCGATCTCGAAGATCAGTTGGCGCAGAGCTGCGCGCTGATCCTGTCCACCACAGCGCAGCGGCAGGTGATCTTCGATCGTTGCCCGCTCGACTTCATCGCCTATCTGGACGTGGTCAGTGCGCGCGAGGGCTTCGAATGGACGCCGCATGGCAAGCTGCTGGGCCGGATCGAAACGGCACTCGCCACCATCGATCTGCTGGTTTTCCTGCCGCTCTCGCAGCCCGACGAAATCACCGTGCCGATCGAGTTTCCCAAATTGCGGGCCCGCACCGACAGGCGGCTCAAGGCCATCCTGCGTGATGACGATCTGGGCCTGCTGGAAGCAGGCCCCCGCATATTGGAGCTGTCCGGCACACGCGACCAGCGCCTCGATCGTCTCCTGGCCGAGGTCGGCGCGCCCTAGACGTCCAGGTTGCTCACGCTCAGGGCATTGTCCTGGATGAAGTCGCGGCGGGGCTCCACCAGATCGCCCATCAGTGCGGTGAAGATCTGGTCGGCCTCGTCGGTTTGGTCGATCTCGACCTTGAGCAGGGTGCGCGCATTGGGGTCGAGCGTGGTTTCCCAGAGCTGGGAGGCGTTCATTTCGCCCAGGCCCTTGTAGCGCTGCAGCGACACGCCCTTGCGGCCGGCATCGGTCACCGCCTTGAACAGGCTCGACGGCCCGAAGATATTGATCGTCTCGCCCTTGCGGGTCAGCGTCGGCACGCCGCCATAAATCTCGTCCAGCCGCTCGGCCAGTTGGCGCAGCTTGCGCGCATCGGCGCTTTGCAGCAGCGGCTTGTCGAGCTGGTGGGTCTCGGCAACGCCGCGCACAGTACGCGAAAAGGCCAGGCCCTCCTCATCGGTGATGACGCCGGACCAGCCGCGTTCCAGCTCGTCGGAAATGCGGTCGAGCCGGTTGGCGATGCGCTCCATGGTGCCGCCGATACGGCTTGGATCGGCCAGGCCATCGGGATCGAGGCCGCCGACGATCGCCGCCTGTTCGACCAGGCTCCGGTTGTAGCGCGTGTTGAGATTGTTGATGGCCTGCACGATGCTGCGCGCCTGCTGTACGATGCCGAGCAGGTCGGAACCGGCATGCTCGATGCCGTCGCGCGTCTTGAGCACGGCTTCGTCCAGCCCCGCCTCGATCAGGTAGTCATCCAGCGCGTCCTCGTCCTTGAGATACTGCTCGGAACGGCCGCGCATGGCTTTGTAGAGCGGCGGCTGGGCGATGTAGATGTGGCCGCGCTCGATCAGCTCGGGCGTCTGGCGATAGAAGAAGGTCAGCAGCAACGTGCGGATATGGGCGCCGTCCACGTCGGCGTCGGTCATGATGATGATCTTGTGGTAGCGCAGCTTGTCGGCGTTGAATTCCTCGCGACCGATGCCGGTGCCCAAAGCCGTGATCAGCGTGCCGACCTGTTCGGAGCTGATCATGCGGTCGAAGCGCGCGCGCTCGACATTGAGGATTTTGCCGCGCAAAGGCAGCACCGCCTGGTTGGAACGGTCGCGCCCCTGCTTGGCCGAGCCACCGGCCGAGTCGCCCTCGACGATGAAGATTTCGGACTTGGCCGGGTCGCGTTCCTGGCAATCGGCGAGCTTGCCGGGCAGCGAGGAGATTTCGAGCGCCCCCTTGCGGCGGGTCAGCTCGCGCGCCTTGCGGGCGGCTTCGCGGGCGGCGGCGGCCTCGGCCACCTTGCCGACGATGATCCTCGCCTCGGCCGGGTGTTCCTCGAACCACTGGCCGAGCTTGTCGTTGACGATATTCTCGACCACCGGCCGCACTTCGGAGGAGACCAGCTTGTCCTTGGTCTGCGAGCTGAATTTGGGGTCCGGCACCTTGACCGAGAGCACGCAGGTCAGCCCTTCGCGCGTGTCGTCGCCGGTCAGGCTCACCTTTTCCTTCTTGGAAATGCCCGAGCTTTCGGCATAGCCGACCACCTGGCGCGTCAGCGCGCCGCGCAACCCGGCCAGATGGGTGCCGCCGTCGCGCTGCGGGATGTTATTGGTGAAGCACAAGACGTTCTCGTGGTAGCTGTCATTCCACTGCAAGGCCACTTCGACGGTGATGCCGTCCTTCTCGCTGATCATGGTGATCGGCTTGTCGACCACCGCGGCCTTGGACTTGTCGAGATAGCGCACAAAGGCTTCAAGACCGCCTTCGTAATGCAGTTCGGCCTCGACCGGCTCGGGATGGCGCAGGTCGCGCAGGATGATGCGGACGCCCGAATTGAGGAAAGCCAGCTCGCGCAGGCGATGCTCCAGCGTCTTGAAATCGAACTCGACCATGGTGAAGGTGTCGGTCGATGGCAGGAAGCTCACCGCCGTACCCGAACGGCCCTCATAAGTGCCGGGCTGCTTGTCCTGCACATATTCGCCGACCTGCTTGAGCGGATAGACGGCATCGCCATGCGAGAACTCCATCTCGTGGATTTCGCCGTCGCGGTTGATGCGCAGCTTGAGCCAGACCGAGAGCGCGTTGACCACCGAGACGCCAACGCCATGCAGCCCGCCCGAGACCTTGTAGGAATTCTGATCGAACTTGCCGCCGGCATGGAGCTGGGTCATGATGACCTCGGCTGCCGAAACGCCTTCCTCGGCATGGATGCCGGTCGGAATGCCGCGACCATTGTCCAGTACCGTTACCGAGCCATCGGCATTGAGCGTCACCGTCACCAGGTCGGCATGGCCCGCCAGCGCCTCGTCGATGGCATTGTCCACCACCTCGTAGACCATGTGATGCAGGCCCGAGCCGTCATCCGTATCGCCGATATACATGCCGGGGCGCTTGCGCACCGCGTCGAGCCCTTTCAGCACCTTGATGCTGTCGGCGCCATATTCGTTCGGGACGGGATTTTCGCTATCGGTCATGGGGTCCGAATCAGTCTTTTTCGTGTGGGTCTCGTTCTAGCGGAACGGGGGTATATCCCCAAGCAAAATGGGCTTTTGCGGGGCGTTTGCGGGGGATTGCGGGTTACCCCTTCGACACCCGCCCATCGCGCACTGTCACCATCTGCGCGCGGCCACCCAGAGCCTCGAACAGCAGCCGGTCGGTGCCGGTCAAAAAGCATTGCGTCCCCAGCCCGTCGAGCGCCGAAAACAGCGCCCGGCGACGGTCGGGATCGAGATGGGCGGCGATTTCGTCGAGCAGCAGGAAGGGCGTGATGGCGGTCCTGAGCTTCACCAGCCGCGCATGCGCCAGGATCAGCCCGATGAGCAGCGCCTTCTGTTCCCCGGTCGAGCCCAGGGCGGCCGGCATGGCCTTCTGGGCATAGGTCACTTCGAGGTCCACTCTGTGTGGTCCTGATATGGTGCGTCCGGCCGCCCGATCAACCCCGCGCGCGGCCCGCCACAGGGCGATCAGCGCGGCTTCGAGCGCCGCTGACGAGGCCGGCTCGGCGCCGTCCCCCAAGAGCGGCGTCAGCGCCAGATGGGCGGCTGGAAAACTCTCGTCATCAAGACTCTGCTCGATCAGCGCCTGCAGATGCGCCAGGCTGTCCTTGCGCGCCAGATGGATCGAGGCGCCCAGCTCGGCCATCTGGCTTTCAATGGCGTCGAGCCAGGCCGGATCGCCATTGTCCTCCAGAAGCCGATTCCGCTGCCGCATGGCCTTGTCGTAGTCGCCGACCGATGCCGAATGGGATGGGATCAGCGTCGTTACCAGCCGGTCGAGGAAGCGCCGCCGGTCGCCGGCCGGGCCCGAGAACAGCCCATCCATGGAAGGGGTCAGCCACAGCACGCGCAGATAGTCGCTCATCGCCTCGATGGAGCGCGCATTGGCGCCATTGATCCGCACCCGCCGCCCGCCATCCGGTGTTGCCCCGGTGCCGATATCGGCAGGCCCGTCATCGGTTTCCACCGTCGCCGCCACCGCCCAGCCGATATCGCTGCCATGGGCCTGCAGGGTCTCGAAGCTCGCCCCGCGCAGGCCGCGACCGGGCGACAGCACGGAGATGGCTTCAAGCAGGTTGGTCTTGCCGGCGCCGTTGGGCCCGGTGAGCACGACATGGCGGGAATCGAGGTCAAGCGCCGCCGCGGCATAATTGCGGAAAGCGGTGAGGCGGATGCGGGAGAGGTGGCGGGTCATGCAAGCACAGCGCCTTTGAAAGGCCCCCTCACCCGCCGCTTCGCGGCGACCTCTCCCCCCAGGGAGAGGTGAAGGCGGGCTCCCGTCGCGCAGCGACGCCTCTCCCTCTGGGGGAGAGGTCGGCCCGCAGGGCCGGGTGAGGGGGCCTTCACTTGGAAAAAGAAGCCGCCGATCAAACCCGCATCGGCATCAGCACATAGAGCGCCCGCGTTTCGCCATCGTCGCGCACCAGCGTCGGCGAGCCGGCATCGTTGAACATGAAGACGGCGTTATCGCTGCGGATCTGGCCGATAATGTCGAGCAGGTAGCGGGCGTTGAAGCCGATCTCGAAGCCGTCCGTATCGAAATCCACCGCCAGTTCCTCGCTGGCCGTGCCATGATCCGGATTGGTCACCGACAGTTCGAGCAGGCCGTTGCTGGCCTGGAGCTTCACCGCCTTGCCGCCGCGATCCGAAGCGATGGTCGAGACGCGGTCGACCGCGGTGGCGAAGCTCGCCCGGTCGACATTCATCTGCTTGTCGTTGTTCTTGGGCGTCACCCGGTCGTAATCGGGGAAGGTGCCCTCGATGAGCTTGCTGAGCAAAACCACCGAGCCCACGGTAAAGCGGATCTTGGTGTCGCTGACTTCCACCGCAACGTCGCCTTCGGCGCCATCGAGCAGCTTCTGGACTTCGCCCACGGTCTTCTTGGGTACGATGATGCCGGGCATGCCCTTGGCGCCGGCGGGCGCCTCGATCTCGGCGCGGGCCATGCGGTGGCCGTCGGTGGCCACGGCGCGCAGAACCGTGCCGGCATTGCTCACGTCGACAGTGTGGAAATAGATGCCGTTGAGATAGTAGCGCGTTTCTTCATTGGAGATGGCGAACTGGGTCCGCTCGATCAATTCGCGCAGGGCCGAGGCCGGCAGGGTGAAGTCATGGCCGAAGCTGCCGGATTTGAGATCGGGGAAGCTGTCGGGGCTCAAACAGGCCAGGTTGAAGCGCGAGCGGCCGGAGGTGAGCACCATGTTCTCACCGCCATCGGTTTCCAGCCGCACTTCGGCGCCATCGCTGAGCTTGCGCACGATTTCGTAGAGCGTATGGGCCGGAACCGTGGTGGTGCCCGCCGTGGACACCATGGCCGGCACGCTTTCGGTCACCTCGATATCGAGGTCGGTGGCCCGGAGTTCGACCTTGTCGTCGCTGGCCTTGAACAGCACGTTGGCCAGGATGGGGTAGGTATTGCGCCGCTCCACCACCCGATGCACATGGCCCAGCGACTTGAGCAGATGATTGCGTTCGAGCGTGACTTTCATTCGGCTATATCCCTGGCACTGCGCGGCTGCGTCTGGGGCAACGAAAAAACCCCGGCTGACCGGGGTTGGACATTTGCAATTTGTGAATGGATTAGCAAGGGCAGGTGGCGGGGATTTCCCATGTTCTGCTTCCCCGACCTCGTGGTTCGAGGCTCGTGAAGAACTCGCACCTCACCATGAGGTCTCCGAGGGCGCAGCGCTCCCAGTAGCCTCATGGTGAGGCGGGAGCGCAGCGACCCTCGAACCACGAGGCGTGACGCCTACTCCTCCAGCATGCGCTTGAGCAGTTCGATTTCCTGGGCCAGTTCCACGTCGTCCTTGATCATCTGCTCGACCTTGCGGACCGAGTGGAGGACCGTCGTGTGGTCACGGCCGCCGAAGCGCCGGCCGATTTCGGGCAGCGAGCGGCTGGTCAGCGCCTTGGCGAGGAACATGGCGATCTGGCGCGGGCGCACCACGTCGCGCGAGCGGCGGGCCGACAGCAATTCGTTGCGCGGCACCTTGTAGTGGCGCGAGACGATCTTGAGGATGTCCTCGATGCGGACGCGGCGGGCTTCGCGCGAGCGGATCAGGTCGCCCAGGGTCTTTTCGGCCAGCGGCACGGTGATGAGTTCGCCGGTGAGCTGATTGGCGGCCACCAGCCGGTTGACGGCGCCATCGAGGTCGCGGCCATGGCTCACCACGGCGCGGGCGACATAGTCGATCACCGGCGCCGGGAAATGCATGCCATAGCGGGCGGCCGACTGCTCGGCGCGGCGCTGCACGATGGCCTTGCGCAGGTCGAGGTCGAAGCCGGAAATCGGCACGACGAGACCGCCGGAGAGGCGCGACCGAATCCGCTCGTCCAGCATTTCGAGATCGCGCGGCGGCGCGTCACCGGCCACCACGACCTGCTTGGCGCCGGTCAGCAGCGTGCCCAGCGTATGGCCGAATTCGGTGGCCGACTTGCCCTGCAGGAACTGCATGTCGTCGATCAGCAGCAGGTCGACCCGGCGCAGCCAGTCCTTGAAGCCGAGCGCCGACTGGCGCTGCACGGCGGCAATGAAATGGTACATGAAGTGGTCGGCCGTCAGGTAGACGATGTTCTTGGCCGGATCGGCCTGCTGCACCTGGTGGGCGATGGCGTTGAGCAAATGCGATTTGCCCAGGCCGACGGTGGAATGGATATAGACCGGGTTGAAGCTCACCGTATTGTTGGTGACGGCCTGGGCGATCTGCTTGGCGACGCCAAGGGCCATTTCGTTGGCCGAGCCGGGTACGAAGCTGTCGAAGGTCATGCGCGGGTCGATGGCGCTGCCGGCCAGGGCGTCGCCCTTGGCGGCGGAATTGTCGCGCACCAGGCGCGGCTGGTGTACCGGAGCCGGGGCGGCGGTCACCGAGGGGGCGGCGGCTTGGCTGGGCGAGGCAGGTTCGGCCTGGGGCTGGGCCAGGCGGGGGCGGGCCTGGCCGTTGACGCGCAGGGTGACCTGAATGCGGGCCACCTCTTCGGCATCCTGCCGGAAGGCTTCCAGGATACGGTCGGCATAGTTGGACTGGACCCAGGAGCAAAGGAACCGCGTCGGCGCCGACAGATGCACCACGTCCTCGACCATTTCCTCGAGCTCGAGGCGGGCGAACCAGGAGGTAAACACATCCTCGCCGACGCCGGCCTTGAGACGGGCGCGCACCCGGTTCCAGAGTTCGCGCTGACCTTCGGAAGTGTCGGAGGTGGTCATGACAGGTTTTTCGCCTTGTGTGGTCGGAAGGGAGGAGGAGGGATTGGCCTGGACCCAATCATCTCTTCCCGCGGTTACCTGTCGCATCATCGTGAAGTGCCCCATTTCTGTTCGATCCGTCCGGCCCGCAAAGCGCGTACGGCTGTCTGCCCTGTTCGCCATGCCCCCCGGACTCTGCGGTCCATCGGCCACGGCTTCGCCACCACGCCCGATTGAGACGGGCGCATTTTTCTGTCCGGTGGAAAGCCACCGGCTTCAAACTCGTTCCTTGTCGTGAACCCGGCCTATCGGCCGAAGGCTTTACTGAAATCCGCCGATCCTGATCGGACCGGAAGCCAAACTCGCCGCCAACACAACCCTTACCGGAATGAAACGCCTACCGCATCGCTGCCGAGAAGCTGAAAACCAACGCCCCGAAAAATGACCCCACCAGTCGCTGCCGGACACTCGTTTCTGGTGTCCATTTTCGCGCTGGCCAGATTACTGTAGAGGGACGATTTTGGAGCTGCAACCGTGGAATCTGCAAAATGAGGGCTTGACTCCGAGGATGTCATTTTCGGTTGCCCGGCCCCGCCAAAGTCCCTCAAACCAAGGGCCTGTGACTCAACGCAGATTCCAAACCTTAGCCCTCATCACGCAGTAAAAATATTATTTCGGCGCTGGCCGGACTTTACCGTAAAACGCCGTCCGGCAATGGCCGAAAGAACCAGCGACAAGCCGCTAAGCGACTGAAAATCCTGATAAAACGTCCATTTCCCTCATTGGGGCCCCCTTGTCACCCGGCTGTCACGCCGATGACACAGAGCGGTCAATTCGGAAAATCCTTGCCCGTCTACCATACAAAGAAAAGGGCTCCCTGGGGAGCCCGAAATCCTTGGCCGGGGCCGCGCTGGAAAGATACCGCGGCAGAACCAGATCAGACGCTGAGCGCCTTGACCCGGTGGTTGAGGCGGCTGACCTTGCGGGCGGCCAGGTTGGCATGGACGATGCCCTTGGTCGCGGCGCGGTTGATCTCGGGTTCGGCAGCCTTGAGGGCTTCCATGGCGACCTTGTGATCGCCGGCCACGATGGCTTCCTCGACCTTGCGGATGAAGGTGCGCACGCGCGAACGACGCGACTTGTTGACCGCGGTGCGGGCTTCGATCTTGCGGGTAGCCTTCTTGGCTGACGGCGTATTGGCCATAACGGTCCTCTTGGCGTCCAACCGGCCGTTTGCACGCTTATCGCGCAGCAGTCGTCCGGCATGAAATGAAATCGGCGGCTTTCGACTGCCGCCAAGTTGGCCGGTCTATAGGGGAAAGGCGGGGGAGCGTCAACTGGATTCAGGGCTCCTTGCCTCGCCCCTCAGAGGAGAAGTCGGCGGCGAAGCCGACGGGTGCTAGACCGCCTGCTGGCACACCGGGCAGAAAAACGTCGAGCGACCCGATTGCACGATCCTTTGCACCACCCCGGTACAGAGCGGCGTCGGGCAGGGTTCGCCTTCGCGGTCATAGACGGCAAAGCGGTGCTGGAAATAGCCCGAGCCACCCTCGGCATTGCGGAAGTCCCGCAGCGTCGAGCCGCCCACCTCGATGGCTTCCACCAGCACCTGCCGCACCGCATGGGCCAGGTCGTCCAGCGCCGGCTTGGGCGCACCCTTGGCCGTCACCAGGGTCCCCGCCAATATTGTGGGCAGGATATGGGCGCGGTGCAGGGCCTCGGCCACATAGATATTGCCCAGCCCCGCCACCACGCGCTGGTCGAGCAGAGCGGCCTTGATCGGCGCCTTCTTGCCCTTGAAGGCCACGGCCATTTCGCCGGCATTGAAATCATTGCCCAGCGGCTCGGGCCCCAGATCCCTGAGATAAGGGCTGTCTGCCACATCATCGTAGAGATCGATGAAGCCGAAGCGGCGCGGATCGGCATAGATCAAATGGCTCCTGCCGTGTTCGGGATGGGAAATGTCCCACACCATATGGTCGTGTTTCGGCTCCGTCCCCGGCTCGTAATAGCGCGGCGGCTTGTCGATGCCGTGTTCGGCAAAACGCCACGAGCCGGTCATGCCCAGATGGCTCAGCACGGTCCTGCCGTTGGAGAGCTGGATCAGCAGATATTTGGCCCGCCGCCCCACCGAGACCACGGCTTGCCCTTCCAGCGCCTGGGCCAGCCCCGCGGGAAAAGCAAAGCGCAAATCCTTGCGGTTGAGCGTCACCTTGTCGATGGTCGCGCCCACCAGCCAGGGTTCGAGGCCACGGCGGACGGTTTCGACCTCGGGCAGTTCGGGCATTTCTTATCCTTTTACCTGTGCGGCTTTGTGCCATGGGCAATCTGGAAGGTCTTATATATGGTGCGCGCCATTCAAATTGTATCGAGCAACGCCATGACTGACGCGACAGAAACCACCCATTTCGGCGAACAGACCGTGGCCATGGACGACAAGCAGGGCCTGGTCAACAAGGTCTTCCACGACGTGGCGGATCGCTACGACCTGATGAACGACCTGATGAGCGCCGGCATCCACCGCATCTGGAAGGATGGCCTGGTCAACGAGCTGGCCCCGCCCAGGACCGGCGCGCGGCCATACCGGGTGCTCGACATGGCCGGCGGCACCGGCGATATCGCCGAGCGCATCATCAATGCTTCGGTCGGCTATGCCGAAGTGGTGGTTTCCGACATCAATGCCGACATGCTGCGCGTCGGCGCCGAGCGGGCAAAGACCTGGCGCTACCCGGCGCAGGCCGGTTTCGTCGAGGCCAATGCCGAGGAACTGCCCTTCGAGGACAACAGTTTCGACGCCTATACGATCGCCTTCGGCATTCGCAACGTGCCGCGCATCCAGAAAGCGCTGAACGAGGCCCATCGCGTGCTGAAACGCGGCGGCCGCATCCTCGTGCTCGAATTTTCCCAGGTCGACGTGCCCGGCTTCGACGCGGTCTACAAGCTCTATTCCGACCGCGTCATCCCGCCCATGGGCAGGCTGGTGACCGGCGATGCCCAGCCCTACCAGTATTTCGTGGAATCGATCCGCAAATTCCCCAACCCGCAGGCCTTTTCGGCCATGCTGACCACGGCGGGCTTCAAGCGGGTGAAGCACACTTCCTTCACCGGCAACATCGCCACGCTGTTTTCGGGGTGGAAGATTTGATGGGGCGGAGCCCGTCCTTACCTCTCCCTTTGGGGGAGAGGTCGCCGCGCAGCGGCGGGTGAGGGGGCCTTATGAGCGTCCTCAAGACGAAATTTGCGGCCAGAAGCGCCAGGACTTTGCGCCAGAACTCCACCGACGCCGAGCGCAAGCTGTGGTCGGTGCAGCGGGATCGCCAATTGCTCGGATTCAAGTTCGTCCGCCAGCAGGCGGTGGGGCCCTATATCGCGGACTTCGCCTGCCGCGAGGCAGACCTGATCGTCGAGCTCGATGGCGGCCAGCATGCCGGGTCCAACAGGGACGAGCAACGGACCGGGGCCCTCGCCCAACACGGCCATCAGGTCATCCGCTTCTGGAACAACGATGTCCTGACCAATGTCGAAGGCGCGCTCCTGCTGATTGCCGAACACTTGAACAAGGCCCCCTCACCCGGCCTTCGCTTTGCGAAGTCCGACCTCTCCCCCAAAGGGAGAGGTAAGGAAGAAAAATGATCCTCTCCGCCTATTTCCGCCTGTTCCGGGCCGGCTATGTCCTGGCCCGTGAAGGTGCTCTTTCCATTCCCGGCGAATTGCCCCCCGCTTTGGCGCCCCTGCGCGTCGGCATCTGGCTGGGTCGGCTGGTGGAACGACCCAGCGTGCGCAGGACCGGCCATGTGGAACGCCTCAACAAGGCGCTCAACCGCCTCGGCCCGACCTATGTCAAGTTCGGCCAGACGCTGGCGACCCGCCCCGATGTGGTCGGCCCGCAGATCGCCAATGATCTCAGTGGCCTGCAGGACAAGATGGAGCCGTTCGACCCGGCTTTGGTCCCCGCCATCCTGACCGCCGCGCTCGGCGACAAGGCCGGTGAACTCACCGAGCTGTCCCCACCTGTCGCCGCCGCCTCCATCGCCCAGGTCCACAAGGCCCGGCTGAAACCTGCCGATGGCCTGCCGAAAACCGTTGCCGTGAAAATCCTCCGCCCCGGTGTCGAAGCCCGGTTCATGGCCGATATCGAGAGCTTCTATGCCGCGGCGCGCCTCGCCGAAGGCTGGGTGAAATCCACCCGCCGGCTGCGCCCCACCGAGGTCGTCGAAACCCTCGACCGCTCGGCCCGGCTCGAACTCGACCTGCGGCTCGAAGCCGCCGCCATTTCCGAAATGGTCGAGAATATCAAGGACGATACCGGCTTCGTCATCCCCACCGTGAGCTGGGACCATGTCGCCCAGAACGTGCTGACCACGAGTTGGGTCGAGGGCATCCCCATTCGCGAGCATGCGGCGCTCGATGCGGCCGGGATCGACCGCAAGGCGCTGGCCGCCAAGCTGCTGCAGGGCTTCCTGCGCCATGCCATCCGCGACGGCTTCTTCCATGCCGACATGCACCCGGGCAATCTCTTCGCCGATCCGAAGACCGGCGACGTCATCGCCGTCGATTTCGGCATTATGGGCCGCATCAACCGCAAGGAACGGCGCTTCCTCGCCGATATCCTCTACGGCTTCATCACCCGCAATTATCGCCTGGTGGCCGAGCGGCATTTCGATATCGGCTATGTGCCCAAGGACCAGTCGGTCGATGACTTTGCCCTGGCCATCCGCTCCATCGGCGAGCCGCTGCATGGCCGCACGGCTTCCGACATTTCCATGGCCAAGGTGCTGGGCCAGCTCTTTGCCATCACCGATCTCTTTTCCATGCAGACCCGTCCCGAGCTGGTGCTGCTGCAAAAGTCCATGGTGCTGGTGGAAGGCGTCGCCCGCGCGCTCGATCCCGATCTCGATATCTGGACCGTGGCCGAGCCGGTGGTCGGCGACTGGCTGCGCAAGGAAGCCGGGCCCCTGGGCCGCATCGAAGACCTCAAGGAGCATTTCAAGGTCATCGCAGAAGCCGCCGGCCGCCTGCCGGTCATTGCCGCGCAGGCCGAACTGGCTTTGGCCGACTACCATGCCGGCAAGCTGACGCCGCGCCGCGACGGCCTGCTGCGCTGGGCCCTGCTGGGGCTGATCGGGGTGACCGGGCTGGCCATGCTGGCTTTGCTCTATCGGCTGGTTACCATGCCGTCGTGGTAAGCCGCTTGCCGATTCAAGGACTTAACCCTAGATTGCCCGCCGCAATATTTAAATCCGTGCAGCGGTGGAGCGTCGCTACCGATGAACGATCCTGTTTCGATCGACCTGGTCTGGCTCGCCCATGGCCAAGGCCTGCCGTTGCCGCGCCAGCAGACGCCGGGTGCTGCCGGGCTCGACCTTGCCGCGGCGCTGGCGCCCGACCTGGTGGTGGAAATCGCCCCCGGCGCCGTGGCGATGATCCCCACCGGTCTCACAATCGCCCTGCCGCCCGGTTATGAAGCCCAGATTCGCCCCCGCTCGGGCCTCGCCGCCAGGCACGGCATCACCGTGCTCAATTCCCCCGGTACGGTCGATGCGGACTATCGCGGCGAGATCAAGGTGCTGCTGATCAACCACGGCACAGCGCCCTTTGCGGTGCGCCGGGGCGAGCGCATCGCGCAGATGGTGGTGGCGCCGGTCAGCCGGGTCATATTCGAGGAACGGGAGGCGCTCGATGCAACCGAACGCGGCGAGGGTGGGCATGGCTCGACGGGGCGCTAGTGTTTTCGCCATGCTGGCGCTGCTGGCCACCCCCGCTTTGGCCGGCGACCGGGCGCTGGTCGATATCATCGGCTATTCCGAGAGCGGGCAATATTTCGCCTTCGAGGAATTCGGCATCCAGGACGGCTCGGGCTTTGCCTATTCGAGCATCTATGTCGTCGATCTCAGCACCGATTCCTGGGTGGTCGGCACCCCGATCCGCGAGCAGGCCGATGACGAGGGCGTCACACTTGCCCAGATTCGGGCCGAGGCGCAGGTGCAGGCGGCTGCCGATATCGCGGGCTTCGGCATCGACGTGCCGGCCGAGTTCGCCGCCCTGATCGGCGACGGCGCGCCCGGCGCCGACGGACAGAGCCTGCGTTTCGGCGCGCCCGGCTACAATCCCGGCGACGTCACCGGCGACTATGAGTTGCGCCTGCGCAGCTTTCCCACCACGGCGGCCGCGCCCTGCGCCGATTGGTTCTCGGTCGAGCCGCTGGGCTACGAACTTATGATCGCCAATATGGGCAGCGCGCGGCTGATCCACCGCGATGGCGCCCTGCCCCGGTCGCGCGGCTGCCCGGTGACCTATCGTCTCTATGGCGTGGTATTGCCCTTCAGTGCCGGCTCGATCAGCGATGCGGTGGCGCTGGTCTCGGTCTATCCGGGGGGCTTCGAAGGCCCCGACCGGCGCTTCATCGCGGTGCCGCTTGGCCTCTGACCCGCTCTCACCCGAGGAAACCCGCCGCTACGCCCGGCACCTGGTGCTCAAGGGCATGGGCGGGGCGGGCCAGCAGGCGCTGAAGCAGGCTCGCGTGCTGGTCGTGGGTGCCGGCGGGCTCGGCAGCCCGGTCATCGCCTATCTCGCCGGCGCCGGCATCGGTACGCTGGGCATCGTGGACCACGACATGGTCTCGCTCAGCAATCTGCACCGCCAGGTGATCCACACCACCATCGGCGACAGCAAGGCCGAAAGCGCCGGGCGCTTCGCCCACGCGCTCAACCCGCATGTGGCCGTAGCGATCCACACCGACCGCCTCGACATCACCAATGCCACGGCCGTCCTCACCGGCTACCACCTGGTCATCGATGGCACCGACAATCTCGGCACCCGCCGCATCGTCGCCGCCACGTGCGAAGCCCTCGGTCTGCCGCTGGTCTCGGGCGCCGTCTCCATGTTCGACGGCCAGGTCACCGTCTTCGCCCCCAGCGGCCCGCGTTTTGCCGACCTCTACCCCGCCGAGGCCGACGACACTGACCTGCCCTCCTGCGAAGCCACAGGCATATTGGGCCCGCTCACCGGCGTCATCGGCACGCTGATGGCCATGGAAGCCATCAAGCTCATCGCCGGCATCGGCGAGCCGCTGGTGGGGAGAGTGCTGACTTATGACGGCAAGGGCGGGCGGTTTTCGGAGTTTTCGTATTGAAGTGCCACGCCCTCGTGGTTCGAGGGTCGCTGCGCTCCCGCCTCACCATGAGGGCTACTCCTGGCTCGGTGCTCCAGTAGCCCTCATGGTGAGGTGCGAGCTCTTCGCGAGCCTCGAACCACGAGGGCGTGCCCCTACGCATCCGGATGCTTGAACACCAGCGCCGCATTGGTCCCGCCGAAGCCGAACGAATTGCTCAGCACCACGCCCAAATCCACGTCATCCCGGCGCTGCCGCAGGATCGGCATGTCCTCGAAAGCCGGGTCCAGCACCTCGATATTGGCGCTTTCGGCGATGAAGCGGTGCTTCATCATCAGGATGGAATAGATCGATTCATGCACGCCCGTCGCGCCCTGGCTATGGCCGGTCAGCGACTTGGTGGCCGAGATGGGCGGGCATTTGTCCTCGTTGCCGAACAGGGCGCGGATGGCCTCGATCTCGCGCAGGTCGCCCACCGGGGTCGAGGTGGCATGCGGGTTGATGTAGTCGACCTTCTGTTTGACATTCTTCAGCGCCATGCGCATGCAGCGCTCGGCGCCCTCGCCCGAGGGCGCAACCATGTCGAGCCCGTCGGAGGTCGCGCCATAGCCGACCAGCTCGGCCCAGATTTTCGCACCGCGCGCCTTGGCATGCTCGTATTCTTCCAGCACCAGCACGCCGGCGCCGCCCGAAATGACGAAGCCGTCGCGCGCCGCGTCATAGCAGCGGCTGGCCTTTGCCGGGGTGGCGTTGAAGTCTGAACTCATGGCGCCCATGGCGTCGAACAGGTCGGACAGCGTCCAGTCCAGGTCCTCGTGGCCGCCGGCGAAGACGATGTCCTGCTTGCCCAGCATGATCTGTTCCATGGCATTGCCGATGCAATGCTTGGACGTCGCACAGGCGGCGGTGATGGTATAGTTGATGCCCTTGATGCCGAAGGGCGTCGCCAGCGTCGCCGAAGCCGTGGATCCCATGGCCTTGGGCACGGCCAGCGGCCCGATGCGCTTGGGGCTCATGTTCTTGCGGGTGATGTCGGCGGCCTCGACGATGGTGCGCGTGGAAGCGCCGCCCGAACCCATGACGATGCCCGTCATCGGGTTGGAAATGTCGCTCTCTTCCAGCCCGGCATCGGCAATGGCCTGCTGCATGGCCAGGTAGTTCCACGCGGCGCCCTTGCCCATGAAGCGGGTGACGCGGCGGTCGAGAATCTCGAACGGATCGAGGCCCGGATCGCCCTTGACCTGGCTGCGGAAACCCAGCTCGGCATAATCGGGGGCGGCGACAATACCCGGCTTGGCGGCGCGCAGGCTTGCGGTCACCTCGTCCAGCGAATTGCCGATCGAGGAAATGATACCCATGCCGGTTACGACAACTCGTCTCATCGTGTCCTCGCTCTGTCGTCTTGCTCGGGCGCCCTTGGGGCCGGCGCCTCATTATAGGGTTCGGATCGGCGCAGCTTTAAGGCCGTTTCAGGCGACCTGTTCGGCCTTCATCTGGGCATCGGTAAACAGGCCAACGCGCAGGTTGGCTGCTTCATAGATGACCTTTCCGTCGGCCTTGACCCAGCCATCGGCGATGCCCAGGGTCAAGCGACCCTTCATCACGCGCTTGAGGTCGATGCCATATTCGACCAGTTTGACGTCATTGGTCACCTGGCCGGTGAACTTGATCTCGCCGCCCAAGGCGCGGCCCTTGCCTGGCTGGCCGATCCAGCCGAGGAAAAAGCCGGTCATCTGCCAGACGGCGTCGAGCCCCAGGCAGCCGGGCATGACCGGGTCGCCGATGAAATGGCATTTGAAGAACCACAGGTCCGGATTGACATCGAGCTCGGCCCGCACCTGGCCTTTGCCATAGGCGCCGCCGGTCTCGTCGATCTGCGTGATGCGATCGAACATCAGCATCGGCGGCGCGGGCAGGCGCGCGTCGCCCTGTCCGGGCAATTCGCCGCGCCCATGGGCCAGCAGTTCTTCTTTCCCAAATGCGTGCTGCCGTTCGGCCATGCCTGAAACCCCGGTTAACCTTCAGTTTTGTCTCGTATAGACGCGCGGGAAGGGGGTCAAGTCGGCGGGTCTTGGCCATTGTGGGCAATGGCCGGGCCTGCGGTGCCCCAGCCGCTTGTGTGAATTTCCTGCCATAGTTATAAGGAAGCCAGCAATTCCGGCCCTTCCGACGTTCAAGGACCCAATGACCGATCGTACCCAGACCGCCCGTTCCATGCCTTCGCGCAAGCCCTGCCTGACCGCGGTCCTGCGCATGGCCGGTCTTCGCCCGACCCGTCAGCGCGTGGCGCTTGCCGAGCTGCTGTTCGGCGGTCCGCACCGCCATGTCAGCGCCGAGCAGCTGCATGGCGAGGCCGCCGATGCCCGCGTCAACGTCTCGCTGGCCACTATCTACAACACGCTGCACCAGTTCCACGAAGCCGGGCTCCTGCGCGAAGTGGCCGTCGACGCATCGCGCTCCTATTTCGATACCGATACGTCCGACCATCATCACTTCTACGTGGAAGACGAGCAGCGGATGATCGACATCCCCGCGTCCTCGGTCGAATTCGCCAGCCTGCCCGAAGCGCCCAAGGGCATGAAGGTCAGTCATGTCGACGTGGTCATCCGCGTGCGCCGGGCCCAGGCGTAGGGCGCCATCCCCGCCTGTCCAGCCCCTCTTGCGGGCTAAATCGCCATCCGTGCCGGTGACAGGGGCGGCCGCATCGACCATATTGCGGGCCGGACGTAACCAGCGGCAAGGGTGGCCAATGAGCCAAAAGGTCAATCTCAACGCCTATTTCGAGCGAATCGGCTTTGCCGGATCGATTGCCCCGACCTTGGCGACTCTCGAACTCATTCATGCCTTGCACCCGGCGGCGATCCCCTTTGAAAATCTCAATCCGCTGCTGGGCCTGCCGGTCAATCTCGACCTGCCGAGCCTTGAGAAAAAGCTGCTCGCCGACCGGCGTGGCGGCTATTGCTACGAGCATAACCTGCTGCTGATGGCGATGCTGGCCGATCTCGACTTCACCGTGCGGGGCCTGGCCGCGCGCGTGCTGTGGACCGATCCCACGGCCATCGACCGGCCGCCGACGCATATGCTGCTGGCCGTCGAAATCGGGGGCGCCACCTATATTGCCGATACCGGCTTTGGCGGGCTGACGCTGACCGCCCCGCTGCGGCTGAGGGCCGATAGCGAACAGGCCACGCCGCACGAGACCTTCCGCCTCACCGGCGGCGAGCCGGCCTGGACGCTCGAGGCCCGGATCGGGGCGGACTGGCGGCCGCTCTACAGTTTCGACACCACCGAACAAAGCCTCGATGACTACGCCGCGAGCAACCTCACGCTCTCGACCGACCCGGCTTCCCCGTTCACCCGCGAGCTGCGCGTGGCGCTGTCGCCCAGTGGCAGGCGGCTCGCCCTGCGCAACAACCGCTTCACCACCCATAGTGCCGGCGAGCCCTCCGAAAGCCGGCTGCTGACCAGCGTTGCCGAAATGCGCGAGGTGCTTTCTGGCCCCTTCGGCATCCAGTTGCCGCCAGCCGACCTGCTCGATCCCCGGCTCGAAGCCATCCTGGCCGAAGCCGGCGCGGCCGAGGTCTAGCCATGGCCCCGGTCTTCGTCGATCCGGCCAAGGTCCGGGAGTTTGCCAGCAAGGACGCCTTCTACGACTGGCTGGCGGAAAACCACGACAAGGAAGACGAGGTCTGGATTCGCATCTTCAAGAAGGCCAGCGGCAGGCCGACCATCACCCCGGTCGAAGCGATCGATGTCGTGTTGTGCTGGGGCTGGATCGACGCGATCAAGAAGGGCTGGGACGATGAGAGCTTCGTGCAGCGCTATACCCATCGCAAGCCCAAAAGCGCCTGGAGCGACGTCAACAAGGCCAATGTCGCCCGCCTGATCGAAGAAGGCAAAATGACCGGGCACGGTCTCAGCCATGTCGATCTCGCCAAGGCCGACGGCCGCTGGGACGCCTCCTACCGGACCACGATGGACCCGCCCCCGGACCTGCTGGCGGCGATCGAAGCCAGCCCGGCCGCCCTCGAATTCTACCGCACCCTGACCGCCCAGAACCGCTTCTCCCTGATCTTCCGCGTCATCAACCTCAAGACCCCGGCCGCTCGCGCCCGGAAAATCGCCGGCTTCGTCGACATGCTGGAAAAGGGCGAGACCATCTATCCGCAGAAGACCAAGGCGCCATGACCACCTGGTTCGCCTTCCTGCGCGGCATCAATCTGGGCAAGCGACAGGTCAGGATGGCCGAGCTCAAGGCCTGCCTCGAAGCGGCCGGCTTTTCCGACATCAAGACCGTGGTGGCCAGCGGCAATGTCCGCCTTGCCGCCGAAGGCGATGCCGGGGCGATCAAGGCGAAGCTGGAAAAGGCCATCGCGGCGCAGTTCGGCTTCACGGTCGGGGTGGTGCTGCGCTCGGAGACCGAGCTGCGCGCCATGCTCGAAAAGCACCCTTTCGGCAACCTCGACCCCAAGGCCGACTGCCATCGCCATGTGCTGATGTTCGACCAGGAGCTGCCCACCGGCATCACCATTGCCGACCAGCCCGGCCATACCGAAATTCTGCGCATCGACAGGCGCGACATCTACATTGCCGGTTACCGCCAGCCCAACGGGCGCTATACCGAAGGTGTCGAGGCGGTGCTGAAGCCCCTCTATGCCAGGCTCGGCAAAGGTGTGCTCGATACGGCGCGCAACTGGAACACGATAGAAAAGATGCTCGCATGATCACCGTCTTCGGCTCTACCAATCTCGACCAGATCGGCACCGTCAGCCGCCTGCCCAAGCCGGGCGAAACGGTGGCCGGCGGCACCTTCTCGATGGCGGCCGGCGGCAAGGGCGCCAATCAGGCGCTGGCGGCGCGGCGCGCCGGGGCGCCGGTGCGCCACGTCTCTGGCGTCGGCAAAGACAGCTTCGCCGATCTCGCCCTCGCCCTGCTCAAGGCCGATGGCGTCGATCTCTCGGCCGTGAAAGTGGTCGACGGCGCCACCGGCATCGCCATGATCTTCGTCGACAGCCATGGCGAGAACGTCATCGCCATCCTGCCCGGCGCCAATGGCGCCATGACCGAAGCCGATGCCGATGCCGCGCTCAAGGGCGTCAACGGCGGCGTCATGCTGGTGCAGCAGGAAATCCCCCAGGCGGCGACCGAGCGGGCGCTGGACCTCGCGCGGGCCCAGGGCATCACCGCCATCCTCAATACCGCGCCCTTCCTCGACAGCACCGCTGCCATCGCCCCCAAGGCCGCCATCCTGATCGCCAACGAAACCGAATTCGCCCTGCTATCCGGCCGTGGCATCGACCAGCTCGACGCCGCCATGGGCGACTGGGCACAACAGCACCGCCAGACCGTCATCGTGACGCTGGGCGGCGACGGCGCCCGCGCCGTCACCGCGGAGGGCCAGCGCATCGCCGTACCCGCCCTGCCGGTCAAGCCCATCGACACGGTCGGCGCCGGCGACACCTTCTGCGGCTACCTCGCCGCCGGCCTCGACGCGGGCCTCGATCTCGAAGCCGCCATGGCCCGCGCGGCCGTCGCCGCAAGCCTGGCATGTCTCAAGCCGGGAGCGCAGCCGGCGATACCGATGGCGGATGAGGTTGCGGCGCATCTGGGATAGGGCAACCGGCGCTTGGTCAGATACGGTGCAGCGACCAGTTTGGGGTGGGAAACAGACAGTCCGCTTTCGTTCAGCCTTTTGACAAAACGGACGCGGAGAGTGGGGTGCCGCGGGACAGAAGCAACCTGGTCTTCCGGCCCAAGCGCCTGAATACGCAGCCCTTACGGACTTCTGGCGCTCAGACCTAGCCTAGCGCCCGAACGATCGCAGCATGGTTGCTCTGGCTGAAGTCAGATGGCGGTTGCAGACAGCCTTAACCTGATCTCGGTCGCGGCTGAATAGCGCGGCGATGTAGGCCAAATGCTCGCTGATGGCGATCTCGTTGCGACGTCGTTCGTCGCGCTTGTTCCACTGGTAGTGGTAGTGGAATATGAAGGTGATGACGTCGTAGAAATCGTCAATGAACCGGTTGGGAACCGCCGAGTTCACCATGCGGTGGAAACGGTTATCCAGATCCGAGAAATCGTGGAACCGATCGTCGATCGCGCCGAGCAGGTCATGATGCTCGCGCTCGATGGCCCGAAGGCGTGCCCAGACTGGCGCGGATGGGGACAGTTCGGCCAGGGCGAGCGCCGACCGGGTCTCGAACATCTCGCGGATTTCGAACAGTTCGATGGCGAAGTCTTCGGTGAAGCCCTTGAATAGCCATCCGGCATTGGGGCGCTTCTCGATCAGGCCAAAGCGCTGGAAGCGATTGAGGAACTCGCGGATCCCCGTGGTGGCGACGCCAAAAACGCGCGCCAGTTCGAGCTCGTTGATGAGCGTGCCGGGCTTCGCGTCACCGCGCAGCATCCACTCCATGAACTGGCGCTCGACCTGGTCGGACGTGGAGGTGGTTTCGGCATCGGAAAAGCGAGCCGAGCCCGGCGGCATGCTGGCGATGATACGGCTGCGACCTTCGCCAGCAAGGAAGCCGCGTGCCGCCATCTCGACCACCACTTTGCGGACAGTCGTCCGGCTGACATTCAGGACGCGGCTTAGATCGTTCTCGGGGGGTAGCGCCATGCCGATGCTGGATGCAGCCAGCAGGTCCAGCATCGCATTGAATGCCGCCTTATAGACTGTATCGCTTTTCATGTACCACCTATGTAGCCTGGCTTACCTCTGTCGACCGTCGCCGAAGCACTCTCAAAGCTCGATGATTGCCTTGATAAGGCCATGCTTCTGCACCGCCCAGCGCGGTAAGTCTTCGACGGCATCTGCAAGCGCCGTGCGATGCGTGATCAGGGCATCGATGGGAATGGCGCCCTCCCTGATCGCGCTGATCACAGCGGAGAAGTCCTCCGTCATGGCGTTCCGGCTACCCAGCAGAGACATCTCCCGGCGATGGAATTCTGCGTCGGTGAAGCTGATGTCGCCCTTGACCACGCTGACCAGCACATAGGTACCGCCATGCGCGACGGCGCCGAAGCCGGCCTGGATGGATTCCGCGTTGCCCGTCGCGTCGAATACAATGTCGAAGCCGTCGCCGCCCGTGAGTTCGGCGATCCGGGCTGCACTGCCGCTGTCTGCGACGACGGTGGCGACATGGCCAAGAATGGTTGTAGCTGCCGTTAGGCGCTCGGGGTCGCGATCCATCACGGTCAGCGAGGCTCCGGCGCGCGCCGCGAACAGGGCCGCGCCCAGCCCGATCGGTCCGGCGCCAACCACGAGCACGCGGTCACCCGTCCTGGCTCGCGAACGGCGCACGGCGTGTGCGCCAATGGCGAGGAATTCAACGGTCGCACAGGCATCCAGACTCAGGCCCTCGGCGCGGATCAGGTTGCCCTCAGGCAGGGAAAGCAGCTCTGTCATGCCGCCATCGCGGTGAACGCCCAGCACTTCAATGCGCGTGCAGCAATTGGGTTTGCCGCGCCGGCAGGCAATGCAGTGGCCGCAGGACAGGTATGGATTGACCACGGCAACATCGCCGACGGCGAAGTTCGAGCCCTCCTCGGTCTCGATGACTTCCACGGCCAGCTCATGGCCCATGACGCGGGGGTAGTTCAGAAAGGGGTGTTTGCCTTCAAAGATATGATAGTCGGTGCCGCAGATGCCGACACGGCGCGGGCGGACCAGGATTTCGCCCGGCAGGCGCACCGGCGACGGCCGGCCGACGAGGCGCAAGCTACCGGGCTCGCTGCATTCGAGTGCATCGATGACGTTCATAGTGCATGTCCTGAATTGGGGAACAGGGGGCGGAGACAGGCCGCGCCCCCTGCAATTGGCTACTGGAAGTCGGCGACGTTCTCGGCGGTGACGAGGCCGGCGCCGGTATCGACCAGCAGTTCAACCGTTTCACCGCGGATGGCGCGGACCAGCGTATCGACGCCGAGTTCACCCATCTTGGCCGGGTACTGGGCGACGGTGGCGTCTTCCTGGCCCGAGACGATCTTGTCGATCTCGCCGCAGCAGGCGTCAAAGCCCACCAGCACAATGGCATCATTGGCGATACCGGCATTTTCGATTGCCTGGCTGGCGCCGACGGCCGGCGGGCCACAGGCCGCATAGATGGCCTTGAGGTCCGGATTGGCAGTCAACAGGTCTTCCGCAGCGGAGACGCCAAGTTCCTGTGTGCAGTTGGTGCTGTTCTTGCCGACAATCTGCACATCAGGGCCGCCGGCCAGTCCCTTGAGCATCCCCGTGACACGGTCATCGAGCGCGGGTACGCCAGGCACGCCTTCGAGAATGCCGAGCGTATCGCCATCTTTCAGGACGGTCTTGAGGTATTCGCCAGCCAGCTTGCCCGCATTGTAGTTGTCGGTAGTGGCGAGCGCTGCCTTTCCCATCCAGTCAGGAATGTCATTGTCCATCAGGACAATCTTGATGCCGGCCTCGATGGCGCGGTCGAGCGCCGGCGCCACGGTCGGATCGACCGGCGTGATGGCAATGCCCTGCACGCCCTGGGTGACCATGGACTCGATCAGGGCGATCTGCCCTTCGATATCGGTGCCTGAGGCCCCCTGGCCGTAGATGATCTCGACGTCGGGATGGGCGGTGGCATAGGCTTTGGCGGCTTCTTCCATGGTGGAGTAGAATTCCACGGGGAACTTAGTGATGAAGCCGATCTTGACGGGGTCTGCCGATAGGGCGGGACCGGCGGACGCCAAGGCAAGCGCCATCGCTCCCACGATGATTGGTCGTAGTTTCATGTCTTCCTCCGATGAATGGGACCGGCTCCGGCGGAGCCTCCCGCTATCGGCGCCCCTCCCGGAACGCCGAATTTCGTGTCACGCCCCGACGATCATCGAGACGAGCTCCTGTTGATTGGTTTTGCTGGGGATGATCTCGCCCACCTTGCGGCCCTGTCGCAGCACGATGGCGCGGCTGGCCAGCTCGGTTACATGTTCCATGTTGTGGGTGATCAGGATCACCGCGTTGCCCTCGGCCCGGAGCTGGGCGACCAGATCGAGCACCTTGCGCGCTTCGCGCAGCCCCAGCGCTGCGGTGGGTTCGTCGAGGATCACCACCTTGCGGGCAAACACGCTGGCGCGCGCGACCGCGACAGCCTGCCGCTGGCCGCCCGACATCAGCGCCACCGTGGCCTCCTTGCTGGGCAGGATGACTTTGAGCCTATCGAGCACGCGGGCAGTTTCCGCCTCCATGCGCCGGGAGTTGAGGAAGCGCAGCCCCAGCGGCAGCCAGGACGGCCCGGCAATCTCGCGCCCGGCATAGAAATTCTGGGCCGGCGTCAAATTGTCGAACAGCGCCAGGTCCTGGTACACCGTCTCGATGCCTGCGGCGCGGGCGTCCACAGGCGAGCGGATGGACGTGGCGATACCATCGATGGTGATCTGGCCTTCGTCGATCTGGTGGACGCCGCTGATGCACTTGATCAGCGTCGATTTTCCGGCGCCATTGTCGCCGAGCAGCGCCAGCACTTCGCCGCGCCGGGCCTGCAGGCTGATGTCGTTGAGCGCCAGCACCGGGCCGAAGCGCTTGGTGGCATTGGTGATGCTGAGGACGATGTCGCTATTCATTGCAGCCTCGCAGCGCGAAGGGTCCGCACGCGTCCCTCGAGATAGGTCCGAAGCACATCGGCCTCGACGGCCAGCACGATGACGATGCCGATTGCAATGAGCTGGAAGAAGATGTCGACGTTGAGCAGGTTGAGCGCATTGCGGATGACACCAATCATCACTGCGCCGATCAGCGCGTGCCCGATATGGCCGCGGCCGCCGAGGAAGCTGGCGCCGCCGATGATCACCGCCGCGATGGTGTCGAGTTCGAGCAGGTTGCCGAATAGCGGCGAGCCGGCATCGGTGCGACCCGCCAGCAGCACGGCGCCAATACCCGCGCACAGCCCGGCAATGACATAGGTTGAGATCAGGACGGCACGGGTGGGAATGCCCATGCGGACGGCCGCCTCGGGCCTGCCGCCAACGGCGTAAATCCAGCGCCCCCAGACCATGGTCCTGGCCATCACGATGAGGAGCAAGGCAACGCCTGCGACCACGAAGAACGAAGCGGGGATGCCCAGGACAGCGCCGCCGCCAAGGAACCGGATCGCGTCGGGCATCCCGGGAATGGCGCGGCCGTCGGCCAGTTCCAGCGCCGTGCCCTTGGCGATGCTGAGTGTCGCCAGCGTAATCACGAAGGGGTGCGGCAGGCGCCCGAAGACGTAGACCATGCCGTTGATGGCGCCCACTGCCGCGCCGCTTGCCAGCATGGTCAGGATGGTCAGGATGGTTGAGCCGGTCGCCTGGTAGACCAACGCTCCGGTGACCGTGGCCAGCGCCAGGTTGGAACCGACCGAGAGATCGATGCCGCGGGTCAGGATCACCAGGTGCTGCCCCATGGCTACGATCGCGATCACGGCCGTCTGGGCCAGGATGTTGGACAGGTTGCGCGGCGTCAGGAAGTGGGGGGAGGCCAGGCTGAGCAGCACGAAAAGCACGACCAGAATGGCAATGGGCCCGACGCTCAGCAGGTTCAGCCAAAGCGAAAGCGCGCCCGTGGATTCGCGATTTCTCGCCGCCTTGGCCGGCTTGATCTCCTCGGTACTCGTCACAAAACAGACCCTCAGTTCATTCGGTCTTTTATGGGTAAAGCGCAAATGCGTTTGCTGGCAATCTGTTTTTTATGAATAATAAAACCTGATGATATTATTAAATAGGGCTTCCCCCGCGGCCGGGCAGGTGTATCCTGTGTGCGAAAAGCTTTGGAAAACCGGCTCTTGTGTGCTTCTAGGCAAGGTCTCCCTGTGCGGGCTGTGGTGACGCCCATCCATACGCAAGCTATGGTCATATCAATGATTTCGCGGCCTGACCGGGTGACTCGCGATCTGACGGATTTGAAGAGGCCTCCAGCGTGACGACTTCCAAGCGACGCTCTCCGACCGGGCGACCCACCATGATGGACGTCGCGGCGGCCGCTGGCGTGTCCCAGGCGACGGTGTCGCTGGTCCTCAGCGGTGGCAAAAGCGGCCGGCTGGCCGATGAGACGCGCAGGCGGGTCGTCGAGGCGGCGCAGACCCTGGGTTATAAATTCGTTCGCCGTAACCAGCGGGCTGCGCCAGGCGGGCAGTCCACCATCATCTTTATCGCCGACGAAACCATTACCGATCCCTGGATGTCGCTGGCCTTCGAGGGCGCGCGCGACAAGGCGCTCGAGGTCGGCATCAACATGCTGATGGGGGTGAGTCATGCCGATGCCGATGTCGAAACCAACATTCTGGCCGGACTGGGCAATGTGTCCATTCTTGGCCTGATCTACGGGACCATCCTGACGCGTGCCGTGCAGCTTCCGCAGGCTTTGACCAAGCATCGGCTGGTAACGGTCAACTGCTACAACGAGGATAACGCGTTCCATTCGGTGCTGCCTGGCGATGTGCTGGGCGGCCGCACCGCCACCCAGCATCTGCTGTCCAGGGGCCGCAAGCGCATCGGTTTCATCAACGGACAGCAGGGCCTCGACAATACGCGCGACCGGCTCAAGGGCTACAAGCAGGCCCTGTCCAGCAATGACGTGCCCTTTGACCCGGCGCTGGTGCGCCCCGGCAACTGGGAGCCCTCATCCGGCTACCACATGACGCACGAACTCATGCGGCTCGATAACCCGCCTGACGGCATATTCTGCGCCAACGACATGATGGCCGTCGGCTGCTATGACGCATTGCGCGAACTGGGGCACAAGGTGCCCGACGATGTTGCCGTGATCGGTTTCGACGATCGTGACATTGCCCAATACATGCATCCGCCACTGAGCACGTTCGTGCTGCCGCTCTATGAAATGGGCCAGATCGCCGTGGAGCTGCTGCTCGACGATGCGGGTGGCCTGCATTCCTCGCCGAGCCGGATCAAGGTGGAGTGCGAGCTGGTCGAACGGCAGTCGACATAGGCCGGGCCGTTCGGTCGCCCCGCCGCAATGCGACGGGGCGATGGCTCAGTCTGATGACCGGGCGCTGCGGAACCGGTCGAATGCGACGGCAATGACGATGAACGACCCCACGAAGGCCCCCTGCCAGAACGTGCTGATGCCCAGCAGGATCAGGCTGTTGCGGATGACTTCGATCAGCAGCGCGCCGACGATGGCGCCGAAGGCGGTGCCGACGCCACCGGCGAGGTTTGCGCCGCCGATAACCGCCGCGGCGATGACTGACAGCTCCATGGCCTGGCCCAGATTGGTGGTGACGCCGCCGAGCCAGCCGACTTCCAGTACGCCCGTGATCCCGGCCATCAGCGCCGAGAACATATAGACCGAGACCTTGAGACGCATCACCGGGATACCCGTCAGCTTGGCCGCCTGTTCATTGCCCCCCATGGCGAACAGATGCTGGCCCCAGCGCGTCCATTTGAACAGGAAGCCGGTGATGCCGGCGAGCACACCAAGCACGATCAGCGGATTGGGCAGGCCCAGCGTCGCGCCCCCGCCAAGCGCCAGCAGCATGGCCGTATCCGGCCCGAACTCGTAGATCATCTTGTTGTCGGACAGCACCATGCCCAACGAGCGCACCACAGACAGCCCGCCAAGTGTTACCACGAAGGGCGGCATGCCCGCATAGGCGATGAGAATGCCATTGGCGAGGCCGACCAGCATGGCCGCAAGCAGGGCGGCGGGCACGCCGATCCAGATCGGCATGCCCGACGACATCAGCACTGCCACCACCATGGCCGACAGCACCACGGTCGAGCCGACCGAAAGGTCGATGCCGCCAGAGGCGATGACTGCGGTCATGCCCAGAGCGATGATGCCCACAAAGGCGAAGTTGCGCGACACGTTAAAGAGGTTCCGATCCGTCGCGAATGTATCGGTGAGCAGCGATAGCGCGATGCAGGCGAGCAGGGCCGCCACGAAGACCCAGAATGTCTGGTGGCTGGTGATGCGCGACAGCAGGCTGCGATACTCGGACCGGTCGATGACCTCGGAAAGCGTATTGGACGACATGGTCTTGTTCTCCGGGCTCATGCCAGTTCGATGGCGCCAGTGATGAGGCCAGTGACCTCCTCGGGCGAGGAATCGGCGGCGCGCTTGCTGGCGACCAGCCTGCCGCGCCGCAGCACGGCGATCCTGTCGGCCACCTGGAAAACGTCGGGCATGCGGTGGCTGATCAACACGACGGCAATGCCATGGTCGCTGAGTTGGCGGATGAGATTGAGCACCTCGGCCACCTGCCGTACGGAAATGGCCGCGGTCGGTTCATCCATCAGCACGATCCGCGCGTCGCTGAGCAGGGTGCGGGCGATGGCAACGGCCTGGCGCTGCCCCCCGGACATGCGCTTGACCAGATCGCGTGGCCGCGTCTCGGATTTGAGGCGCTTGAACAGCTCCCCGGCACGCACGCGCATGCCGGCATAATCGAGCACGCGGAACGGGCCGAACTGGCGCGTCAGCTCTCGACCCAGGAAGACGTTGGAGGCTGCCGATAGATTGTTGCAGATCGCCAGGTCCTGGTAGACCACCTCGATGCCAGCCCGCTGCGCATCGATCGGCCTATGGAAGTTCGCCCGCGTTCCCCCGATGTGAATTTCGCCCGATGTCGGGGCGAAATTTCCCGCGATGACTTTGACCAGGGTGGATTTGCCGGCGCCGTTGTCTCCCATCAGGCCGACGACCTCGCCTGGCTCGATAGATAGAGAGACGTCGGTCAGCGCGTGAATCGCCCCGAAATGTTTACTAATATTATCCAGTCGCAATGCGCTCATGCGCCTCCCCTTCGTTTGCGCTACGGCTGTTTTCGGGGAGTATCCCCAGAAAACGCCAACTCTGGTTGAATTTCAGCAATTGCCGGTGCCGAGACCATTCTCGGCTTCACGTTGAAGATTCAATCTTGACCTTCTTGCCATTTCAATGATGATATTATCACATAATATCAGCTTCGCTACTGGGAATGACGCCCTGTGCGGTCCGGTCACCGGAAAGCTGAAGTCATGCTGCTGGAAAATTTCCGGAGCGACAGGAGGGGAATGTCGGGCCGCAAGGGTCCGCCGTCACTCGCAACAAGGGAGGACTAAGTATGAAGTACGTAAGTCAGACAGCTGCGGCTGTCGCTATCGTGGCCGTCGCGGCTGCGGGCGCGCACGGGCAGGACAAGAAGACGCTCGCCATCGTGGTAAAGGGCCTGGACAACCCTTTCTTCGAGCAGATCAACCTGGGCTGCCAGGATTGGGCTGCCAACAATCCCGATTCCGAATATGAGTGCCTCTATACCGGGCCTGCCTCGAGCGCCGATGAAGCCGGTCAGGTTCAGCTCGTCGATGACCTGATCACGCGCGGCGTCGCGGCAATCGCCATCTCGCCATCCAATGCCCCTGCCATGGCCAACAGGCTCAAGGAAATTGCGCCTGAAATTCCGGTGATGACCGTCGATGCCGATCTGTCCGAGGCAGACCGCGCCCTGCGCGCCACCTTCCTAGGCACCGACAACTACCTCATGGGCGTCATGATGGCCGAACAGGCCCAGCGCCTGAAGCCCGAAGGCGGTAGCGTCTGCCTGCAGCTCGGCAATGTGGCGGCCGACAATATCAACGCCCGTGCTGCCGGCTTCCGCGACACCATCGCCGGCGCCAAGGGCACCGATCGCCTGGCCGATACCAATGGCTGGAGCGAAATCGAGGGTTGCCCGGTCTTTACCAATGACCAGATCGACCTGGCCAACCAGCAGATGGCCGACGTGTTCACGTCCAATCCGGATCTCGACGCTTTCATCCTGATTGGCGGCTGGGCCCAGTTCGCGCCGCAGGCCTATGCCCAGGTGACGGACCAGGTCATGGACCGGCTTAACAGCAATGAACTCATCATCATTGCCGGCGACACCCTGCCGCCGCAGGTGCAGGCCTTCAACGAGGGCCGCAGCCACGCCCAGATCGGCCAGCGCCCGTTCGAAATGGGCCAGAAGGCCCCGGACGTGATGATCCAGCTGATCAACGGCGAGGCGGTCGAAGACCCGCTCTATACCGGTCTCGACGTCTGCACCCGCGAAGAACCCGGCTTCTGCGCTCCATAAGTTCTGTCCTCCAAAGCAACGGCATGGCGCTCAGGTGCCATGCCGACCTTGGGGCGCGCCTCCCGCCTGGGCATCGGCCCGGCATGCAAAGGGTCTGTTGAGTTGAAGCTTCTCGTTACCGGCATAACCGGCAAGGTCGGGTCCAATTTCCTGCCTGCATTCCTGGCCGAGGGGCGCTTTACCGGTTGGTCCATTCGGGCCATCTGCAATGTCAGAACTCTCGATCATCCCGCGGTCGAAGTGGTGCGCGCCTCACTTTCCGATGCAGCGGCGGTGCGGGCGGCGATGGAGGGCGTGACCCATGTCCTGCACATGGCCGGCGTCAAGGAATCGCCTGACCTGGCGATCGATGTCGGCGTGAAGGGCATGTTCAACCTGCTCGAAGCGTTCCGGACATCGCCGACGGCCCAGCAATTCATGCTCATTGGCGGCGACTGCTCGGTCGGCCACATCTTCCACGACTATGGCGCGCCGATCACCGAAGTCTCGCCGCGTCGCGCCTATCCCGGCTGCTATGCGCTGACCAAGGTGATCGAGGAGGTCATGCTGGAGCAGTATCGCATCCAGTACGGCATTAATGGTTGCTGCCTGCGCGCACCGTGGATCATGGAGAAGGACGACTTCCGCCATGTGCTGAGCTTTCGCAGCCAGTTCGGCGGTCCATCCTGGCACGAATTCTTCAGCACCGCCGAGGTTGAGCGTCTGGCCCAACTCGATGCGGTGCCCCTGCTCTGGGACGCCACCGGCCTGCCGCTCAGGCGCAACTTCATCCATGTCAGCGACCTGGTCCGGGCGATCCTGGCGGCGCTCGACAATCCGGCGGCGGCAGGCGAGCTCTTCAATATCGCCATGACCGAGCCGGTCGACTACGCGCGGGCGGCAGCGCATCTGCAAGCCTCGCGTGGCGTGCAGGTGGTCGAAGTCGCCACCCCCTATTTCAGCAACTGGCTGGACAACGCCAAGGCCGGGCACCTGCTCGGCTGGCGGCCGCTGGTCGATCTCGAACAGCTCATCGAGCGCGCCTGGACCTATGTCCGCGCTGCCGATGATCCACGCATCGTCTGGTACCCGGGATAGGGGGCAGGCGTGACCCATACAATCGCAACGGAGTGCATCAAAGGCTCCGGAGTCCGAAGGGCGGCGAGGGGTATGGACTGACCGGTGGCAATGGGTGCCGCCGGATATGAGGAAAACGTCGCCCGGCACGGTCAGACCTGTCGGCGATTGGAGGAACAAAATGAACTGGAAACTTGCCGTATCGACGGCCGCACTGGCCACCTTGATTGCAGGTCCCGCTTTCGCGCAGGACAAGCCGCAGCTCGCCTTCGTCGTCAATGCCGCTTCCGATTTCTGGAAGCTGGCCGAAGCCGGCGTCGCCAAGGCGCAGTCAGAACTGCCGGGCTATGACCTGCAGTTCCGCTACCCCGCCCAGGGCACGGCGGCGCTGCAGAACTCGCTGATGGACGACCTTGTCGCCGCCGGCACCGATGCCATCATGATCTCATCGGCCGATCCCAAGAACTCCATCGACGCCTTCAACCGCATCGCTGCACAGGTCCCGCTGTTCACCACCGACAGTGATGCCCCGGCCAGCAACCGCATTGCCTATCTGGGCTCGTCCAACACCCTCGCCGGCGTGCAGGCGGGCGAGATCGCCGTGAAGGCGCTGCCCGATGGGGCCAAGTGCATGGGCTTTGTCGGTTTCCTCGGGGCCGACAATGCCATCGAGCGCATCGCCGGCTTCCGCCAGGCCGTCGAAGGCTCGGGCATCGAACTGGTCGATGTGCGCGGTGACGATGTGGATTTCGCGCGCGCCCGCTCCAATGTCGATGACGTGCTGGCCGCCAATCCGGAAATCAACTGCATGGTCGGGTTCTATTCCTACAACCCGCCCAAGATCTACGAAGCACTTCAGGCAGCCGGAAAGCTCGGCCAGGTCACGGTCATCGGCTTCGACGAGGATCCGGTCACCCTGGGCGCCGTGCGCGAGCGCAGCTTTGCCGGTACCGTCGTGCAGGACCCCTACCAGTGGGGTTATCAGGGCATGCACCTGATGGCCAAGTATCTGGAGGGCGACAAGTCGGATGTGCCTGATGACGGCCTGATCATCGTGCCGACCAAGATCATCGACGCGTCCAATGTCGATGCCTTCGAGGCTGAACTCAAGGGGCGCATCGGCGGGTGATCCTCCCAGCCGACGCAGCCGCACCGGGTCCTCTTCCTGGGTCCGGTGCGGACCGCCACTGTTGCCCCCGAGGCGGCGCCAAGGTGCCGTCCTCGTCGTTGTTAGGTGCCTGCATGACGTCGCCATCCCCCTCGGCCCCGCTGCTGGTGCTCGAGAACATCTCCAAGGCCTATCCCGGCGTCGTGGCGCTCTCGGACGTCACCCTGACTGTGCGGGCCAGTGAAGTGCTGGGCCTGATCGGGGAGAATGGCGCCGGCAAGTCGACGCTGATGAAAATCCTGGGCGGCGTCATCGAACCGAGCTCGGGCCGCATTGTCATCGACAATGTCGAATATGGCCGGCTCGATGTCACAGGGTCCCAGGCGGCAGGCATTGCCTTCGTGCATCAGGAACTCAACGTCTTCGACAATCTCGACGTCGCCGCAAACATGTTCCTGGGCCGCGAGAAACGCCGCGGGCCGCTTCGGCTGCTCGATCTTGAGGGTATGCGCGACGCGGCGCGACCGCTGCTGGCGCGTGTCGGTGCGACGTTCGGGCCCGATGCCCGGGTGATCGACCTGTCGCTGGCAGAACGGCAACTGCTCGAAATCGCCAAGGCGCTCTCCATCGACGCCCGGGTCGTCATCATGGATGAGCCGACATCGTCGCTGACCCTGTCTGAGACGCGGACGTTGATGAAGGTCATCGCCGATCTCAAGGATCAGGGCATCGCCGTCATCTACATTTCCCACCGACTGAGCGAGATCGAAACCTGCGCAGACCGCGTCTTCGCCCTGCGCGATGGCCGGGTGGCGGGGGAGCTGGCCCGTCACGAAATCGGCCACGACGCCATGATCCGCCTGATGATCGGGCGGGACCTCAAGGCGCTCTACACCGCGCCCGCTGTCCCGCCGGGCGATGTCATCCTGTCCCTCAAGGGGGTCAGGACACAGGCGCGGCCGCTGGCGCTGGCCGATCTCGAGATCCGCGCCGGCGAGCTTGTCGGTGTCGCCGGACTGGTCGGGGCCGGTCGCACCGAGCTGGCCGAGGCCATCTTCGGCATCAGCCCCGTCATTGAGGGCGACATACGGCTGGATGGTCAAGCCTTTCGCGCCCGCACGCCCCGCGAGGCTATCGACGCCGGCCTTTACCTTGTGCCCGAGGACCGCAAGCGAACCGGCCTGCTGCTGGAAAGCGCCATCAGTGAAAACATCGTCCTGGCCGACCTGCAGTCGGTGGCGTGGCGCGGTCTGGTCTCGCTGCCGCGCATCCTGAGGCGCGCGACCGAGCAACGCGACAGGCTTGGCATCAAGGCCGCCGACCTGTCGAGGGTCGCCGCAGAACTGTCCGGCGGCAACCAGCAGAAGGTGGTGCTGGGCAAGTGGCTGTCCATGCGCCCCCGGCTGATCATTTTCGACGAGCCGACACGCGGCGTCGATGTCGGCGCCAAGTCGGAAATCTACCAGCTCCTGCGGGCCCTCGCCGAGGCCGGCGTCGGCGTCATGATGATTTCCAGCGATATGGAGGAGGTGATCGGCGTCTCCGACCGCATCGTGGTTTTGCGCGAGGGCCGGATTGCCGGGTCACTTCCGCGGGCAGAATTTACAGAACAGAGCGTGCTCAGGCTCGCCGTGGGGGCGAATTAGGAAAGCTTATGCAGAAAAAAGACATGGGGCTGGCCGTCCTGATCATTATCGTGGGTGCCATCGTCTATCTCAGGAACCCGCTGTTCCTGTCGCCCATCAACCTGGGAAACACCGCCAATCTCATCGGGCTGTTCGGCCTGTTCGCCATCGGGCAGGGCTTCGTCATCATGACTGGTGGCATCGATCTGTCCGTGGGCTCGATGATCGCGCTGCTCGGGGTGATCTTCGTCGACTTGGTGGGCAAGTTCGGTGTGCCATGGCCGCTCGCCATCCTCATCACCATCGGCGTCGGCACCCTGCTGGGCCTGGCGCATGGGTTGCTGATCACCAGGCTGAAGATGCAGCCCTTCGTGGTAACCCTGTGTGGCCTGTTGATCTATCGTGGGGTCGCGCGCGGCTACACCGGGGAGGCCACGGCAGGGTTTCCGTTCGGCGCCAGCTACCCGGAACTCGAATGGCTGACCATCGGCCGATCATTCGGCATTCCGCACTCCTTCCTCGCCATGCTCATCATCGGGGCGGTCTGCTGGGTGGTGCTGCACCGTTCGGTGTTCGGGCGGCATCTCTATGCCGTGGGCAAGAACGAGGACGCGGCCCGCTATTCCGGCATCCGCACGGGCCTCGTCATCACCGCCGCCTATGTGATCTGCGCGATCCTCACGTCCATCGCAGCCATCTACTTCGCCATGTTCACCAAGTCGGTGCAGCCATCCTCGCATGGCAATTTCTACGAGCTCTACGCCATCGCTGCCGCCGTGCTGGGCGGCTTTTCCCTGCGCGGTGGCGAAGGATCGATCATCGGCGTGGTGCTCGGGGCGGTGCTCCTGCAGGAGTTGCAGAACCTGGTCAACCTGCTGGGCATTCCCTCGTCGCTGAACTTCGCCGTCATGGGCGGGGTCATTCTGGCCGGTGTGCTGGCGGACCAGCAGTTCAACCGCTACCGCGCCCGGCGACGGGCCAAGCGGGCGATGGAGGCGCTCCCTTCGGGAACTCCTAGTGCCGGCTAGGATTGCGGCCAGAACGGTTAGCCGACCAAGATCTACGACAGCACGACCCAGCTGTCCGGCAGCCGCCGAAAACGAAGCGCGTATTGACGAATTCGCGCACCAGTTCGAACATTGGCATGTGCCAGATGTAGATGCCAATGATGACCCGCGCGGTGGCAGGTTTTTGGGATTTCAAGATCAGAACTGAACGACCGCAATGGGGTCGATCTGCCGCTGATAAGCCTGCCATATTCGTTCTCTTCATGGCCGCTTCGGCCAGAGGAGAAATGTGATGGGTATCTCACAGTACGACCCTGCTGCTGCAGGAAGACCTGCTTGGAATGCCGGTAGGCAGGTTGGCGCCAAACGTGCATTGAAGGTCAGACAAATCTGGTCAATTCGCTTCTTCCTTGACCGAGAGGGAAGGATGAGGGACCGAGCACTTTTTGACTTGGCTATCGACAGCAAGCTTCGAGGCTGCGATCTGGTGAAGATCAAGATCGGCACGCTCGTGGCGGGACCTGCCATTCGAACTCGGTCGATGGTAATCCAGCAGAAGACAGGCAGACCCGTCCAATTCGAGATCACCGCTGACACAAGGGCCAGCCTGCTTGCTTGGCTTGAGCGACGCGGAGGGACGGTCGATGACTACGCCTTTCCAAGCCGTGTAGTGCACGATGGTCATCTGAGCACCCGTCAATACGCCAGGCTGGTGGACGAGTGGGTCACTGCAATCGGGCTGACGCCTGAGGAGTATGGCACCCATTCGCTGCGCCGTACAAAGGCGTCGCTCATTTACAAAGCCACAGGCAACCTTCGGGCCATCCAGATACTTCTTGGCCATAGCAAGATCGAGAACACAGTTCGTTACCTTGGCGTGGATGTCGACGACGCTTTGTCGTTGTCAGAGGCAACCGAAATCTGAGCAAGCGACTTCGCCGGCAGCCGGTTGTGCTTCGTCGGCGAAGCGCCCCCATTCCGGCCGTTCAGTACCCGTCTAAGCTTTCCTAAAAGCTGCCATCCCTTACACTCGTGCCCCACGGCTGAAACGGGGTGGCTAGCAGAAGGGCCGGTTTTGGGGCGACCTGGTTAGAAGGCGGACAGTTCTCCTTCTAGAAAGGTCAAGTCCAAAAATTTGAGGCGTTTTCAGTTGGCGCACGGTGGCGGCGTGGTCTGGGCACATTGTCGCTGACTTGATACCTGCGGCCCTTTGGTAGTAGACGAAACCTTTGCCCCCTTGGGCATTGCGATCTTGGTGGCGTCATGAAACTGCGGCTCGCTGGCTTGAAAATAGCAGCTTTTCTCCCGTTTCTTGCGGCGTGTTCACCGGCGGGCGGCGCACCTTCCGTGCCTCTCTTTGGCTCGTTCTTCCCGGCATGGATCATTTGTGCCGTCGGCGGTCTGCTCATCGCTGTCGTTCTGCGCACTATTCTCATCGCCGTGCGGCTCGATGAGCATCTGCCGGCCCCGCCATTAGTCTATCTGTGTCTGGCGGTGAGCTGTGGCATTCTTTTCTGGCTGATCTGGGCGGGAGCGCTGTGATGCGGGCGATAGTGGGCAAAGCCATCGGCTACGCGGTTTTCGCTCTGACGGCCGTTCTGATCTATTTCGCATGGAGCGCCGGAGCCTCCAGCCCCCGTTCTGATGTCGCCGAGATCGAGGCACCCGTCGTTCAGATTTCTCCAACTGTGCCGGGCCGCGTGATTTCCATTTGGGTCGAGAATAATCAGGCCGTCAACGCAGGCGATGTCCTGTTTCAGGTTGACCCTGAACCCTACCAACTTCGTCTCGACCAGGCCCAGGCCGAATTACGCGCTGCCGAGTCGGAACTGGCACAGGGCGGGCGCAATATCGCCACAGCCCAATCCAATGCAGATGTCGCACAAAAGCAGATCGAGCGCGCCCAGTTCAACTCCGACCTCGCCAAGCAGACGCTGGATCGGCTCGAACCGCTGCTGGAGCGCGGTTTCGTGACGGCGCAGCAGGTGGATCAGGCGCGTACGGCCTATAATGACGCCTTGGTCAGCCTCGATCAGGCATTGCAGTCGTCACAGGGGGCGACCCAGGTTATCGGCACGCTCGACACGCGGCAGGCGCAAGTCGATACGGCCAAAGCAACGGTTGCCCTGATGCAGCGCGATCTCGACAACACGATTGTGCGCGCGCCATTCGACGGTCTGGTCACGGGCCTGCTCATGCCGCCGGGTGAATATGTGGTCACCGGGCAGACCCTTTTCTCCCTGATCGACACATCTGGCTGGGAAGCGGTGGCGTTTTTCCGTGAAACCGAATTGCTCAATATCGCCGTCGGGGACACAGCCGAGGTGTTCGTCATGACCGATTCCCGTCAACCGGTGTCCGGAACGGTGGCGGCCATTGGTTGGGGTGTGCGTTCGGCCGATGCCGCCAATCTCCTGGGCCTGCCGATTGTCTCCAATTCGCTCAACTGGGTGAAGGTGGCCAAGCGCTTCCCGGTCTATGTGCATCTGCATGAGCCGCCGGCCGACCTGATGCGTGTCGGCGCATCTGCAATGGTAGTAATCATGGGCGGGGTGGCCGAAGCGAACCATGCCGGCGACACGCACTAATCCAGGTTTCTTCGGCATCGTGCTGGAAGAACTGCGTCCATTCGACGGGCGGCTGGGAGCCGCCCTGCGCATGGCGCTCTGCTGCATTCTGGTCGTGGCTTTCGCAATGAGCCAGCATGTGCCGGAAGCGGCTGTGTCCTGTTATCTCATTTTCTTTGCCAGCCGGGACAATGCCGCCAGCGGCATCCTGATTGCCATCGCGCTGATCATAGGTGTGTCCATTGGCGTCCTGCTCGGATTGGTATTCCTGCAACTGGCAGCCGATGAACCTGCGCTCCGCCTTGCCCTTATGGGGCTCTTCACCTTTGGCGGCATGTATTTTTCAGTCGCGACCAGGGCCGGACCGATCGCTGCCACAGTGGGGTTTGTCTTCGCCTTCGTGATGACGCTGAATGATTTCGTGCCCATCCCCGAGCTCTTGTCGCGTGGCATCAGCTGGATGTGGGTCGTGGTATTCGTTCCCATGGCGGTTCTCATCCTGGTCAATGCTTTGATAGGGCCCAATCCGGCCCGGCTGGTCCGCAATCGGCTGGCGCTGCGATTGCGCACCGCTGCTGCTCTTTTTCGAGGGGAGGCAGATGCTCGAGCAGAAGCGCAACACCTGCTTGGAGAGGACGCCAAGGCGCTCGCGGCCCCAGCAGGTCTTGCGGCTATCTTTGGCTATCACTCGAAGGATGATGCCAAACGGCTGACCACACTAATGCCCATGGCGCAGGACCTGCTCGTGCAAGCGCTTGTGGCGCCACAGGACCAGCTGTTGTCACAGGCTCTTGGCGATTTGGCTGATCGTGTGGAATCCGGCAGACACGATGGACCTCGCCAGCGTGTTGCAGCACTTTCAAATATGACAAGGCCGATGGCGGAGCAGGCCGAGCGCATGGCGGACATATGGGCTGGACGAAAGCCCGTGCCGGAGCCCGAAAAGGCCGAACAGCCGCCCCGCGACACCTTTTCCAATCCCGCTTATGGCCAGTTCGCTCTCAAATCGCTGCTGGCCGTGCTGATTACATATACGATCTACACCGCTGGCGGCTGGTTCGAAATCCATACGGCAATGATCACCTGCTTCTATGTGGCGCTGGGCACGACCGGGGAGACGTTGCACAAGGCGGGCCTGCGCATTCTCGGCTGCCTGATCGGCGCGGCTATGGGAATTGGCAGCATTGCGTTTCTCATGCCGCATATGACCGATATCGGCCAGTTGCTGGTTCTGGTGGGCATCGGCAGTTTCATCGCCGCCTGGGTGGCGCAAGGGTCGAGCTTCATTCAATATATGGGCTGGCAGATGGCGCTGGCCTTCTTCCTGTGTGTGCTGCAAGGCTTCGGACCATCATTCGACATCGATGTCGCCACCAATCGCATCGTAGGCATTCTTATCGGCAATGTGGTGGTGACGATCGTCTTCCTCTGGCTTTGGCCAAACAGCGTGGCAGTGCTCACTGCGGGTCATCTGGCAAAAGCGGTTGAAGGGCTAGGCAATGCTATACGCTCCAGGGCAAACGGCCTTGCGCCCGTTGGGGCCGAACTGAAGGAAGCCCGCAGGCTTTCGCGCGTTTCCGCCTTCGAGCCGGGCCGGCTGCGGGCAACATCCCCGCTCTTGCCGCATGCCGAAGCGATCATGACCACCATTGGCGCGGTGGAACACAGCATTGCGCGGCTTCGCCTGTTGCAACAGAGGCCGCGTTATCTTTTCGGAGCGCCCATCTGTGTGAAAGCAGCAACGCTTGCCCAGCAAGCGTCGGCGGGCAGGTTTCTAGATGTAGCAGGCTGGTCTATTCTGGCGCCTGACAAAGAGGCGAAAGCCATGCTTCTAGACGCTTTCACACAATCGAAGGAAACGCTGGTACGGCTTCAGACCGTCCTGGCGAAAAGTCCAAAACGAGCTGCCTGGCGGCGTGATCTTGAACAGACTGCGGACGCTCACCGCGAATTGATCGACGAATTTTCCCGGGCGCTGGAGACATTGTGATGGCCCAGAAGTGTATTTTCAGCGCCTTAGGTATGACGGTGCTGGCTCTGGCGCTGGCCGCATGTTCCACCTCTGCCATGAAGCTGGCTCCAGCGAACGCAAACACGCCCTATCGCGGCGAGGCAGGTGGAGCCGCCGCAACGCCCGGCAATGCCGACTTCGGCGTGACGCCAGACCCAAGCATGCCGATCACCATCGCCGCGCCACGGCTGGATGCCAACCGCACCTATGACCTGCCGGAACTTATCAACATCGCCCAGCTTTCCAATCCGGCCACGCAGGCCGCCTGGCAGAGGGCGCGGGAAGCGGCAGCGGCCGCAGGCATTGCCGAGGCCGCCTATCTTCCCATTATCAGCGCCGATGTGCTGGCCGGGTATGCTGTCACCTCAAACACGGTTCCCGGGATCAACACAGCGCTCGTCTCGGTGCCTGATGGCACAATGACGGCCTCGGGGATGCAGGCCGTGCCAGCGGTAGCCGTCAAATGGCTGCTCTTTGATTTCGGCGCGCGAGATGCCGCGCTGGCGACGGCACAGCAATTGTCGTTTGCCGCCAATGTGGGCTTCAACGGCACCCATCAGAAGCTGATCTACGACGTCAGTAACGCCTATTTTCAGTACAGCGCGGCACGGGCTCAGTCGCGCATCGATCGCGCGGCGCTCGACAACGCTCGCGTCGTTTTGGAGGCTGCCGAGGCTAGGCTGACACAGGGTATCGCCACCACGATGGAGGTGGCGCAGGCCAAGCAGCAGGTAGCACAGGCCGAGTTCGACCTGACCGGGGCCACCGGCCGCGAGCGCAGCAATTATTCCGTATTGCTCGGCACCATGGGCATTGCCCCCACAATCACCATCAAGGTGCAGGACATTGCTGGCAAACCCTTACCCCGTCAGGTTCCTGCCAATCTGGACCAGATGATCGTTACTTCGCTGCAGCGACGCCCTGACGTCCAGGCCGCCTTTGCGCAAGTCAAAGCTGCCGAGCAGGGGATCGTGGCAGCGCGCGCCGAATTCCTGCCGAAAATTGCCTTGACCGGCACTGCCAACGGCACGTTCGGATCCTATTCGCTCAGCGATACACGCTTCGGCACAACCACGACGCTGGATGTGAGCCAGCCCAATGCGGCTGTGCTCGTTGGCGTCACAATGCCGATTTTCGACGGCGGCATGCGCGATGCAAGGATGGAGGCTGCAACCGCTGTCGCCAACGCCTCCCAACAGGATTTTGCACGGCTGCAAAGCACCGCAGCTCAGGAAATCGTGGTGGCCTACGATGTGCTGCGCACCAGTCTCTCCGCGAACCAGGCTGCGTCGGAACTCGTCAACGCGGCGCGCACCAATTACGAAGCGGCACTCGACTATTACAAGAATGGCCTTGGCACGCTTTCCGATATCAGCGTGACCCAGAACGGGCTTCTCAAGGCGCAGTACGCCCAGGCTCAAGCGCGAAGCGATGCTTTCGTCGCCGCTGCGACCTTGGCCTTTGCCACGGGCACACTCACGAACGCCCGAGGCCAGTAATAATCAATGGACTGTCGGGGCCGCAAAAGCCAACGTGTGCTAGCAAGGTCCTATTTTCTCGATGTCTGCTTATGAGAGAACTTGCGCCGCCTCCATATGTCCTAGTTGGGGTCGAGAGCCGTCGCTTCGCCTCAAACAAAAAGCGGGCCTCCGGGCCCGCTTTTCTCATTCCAGTCCGGCCACCCTTACTTGGGCGCCAGCACCATGACCATCTGGCGGCCTTCCGAGCGCGGCTGGCTTTCCACCTTGGCGACGGCGTCGAACTGGTCCTTCACCTTGACGAGCAGCATCATGCCCAGTTCCTGGTGCGCCATTTCGCGGCCACGGAAGCGCATGGTGACCTTGACGCGGTCGCCATCGTCGAGGAAGCGTTCCACCGCCTTCATCTTGGTCTCGTAGTCATGCGTGTCGATATTCGGACGCAGCTGGACTTCCTTGACCTCGATCACCTTCTGCTTCTTGCGGGCCTCGGCGGCTTTCTTCTGCGCGGCATACTTGAAGCGCCCGAGGTCCAGCATCTTGGCGACCGGCGGGACGGCGTTGGGAGAGATCAGAACGAGGTCCAGCCCCTGTTCCTGGGCTTCCGCGAGGGCGGCGCGGGTATTGACGATCCCGCGATTCTCGCCTTCAGCATCGATGAGCTGAACATCGGCGCTGGTGATATCTTCATTGGAGAGCGGCCCATCTTTCTGGGGCGCGACGGGTCTCATGGGACGACGAATGGCAAAGGATCCTTGCGTTGTTAAGCCTTGTGGTGAAATCGCGCATAAAATCGTGTTACGCGGACCATAAGTCAACTGGCAAAGCGCCAGAAAATCCGGCCTGTTGCGCCATTGAAACGCCGGAAACGCCGCGTCGATGCCCGCTTGGCTAACGCTTCGTATCCACCTTACCGGAAAGTGCCATGACCATATCACCTCTCGAGAGCTTCCGCATCCCCGTGGGCAGCGGTGCCGCGGCGCGCGACATTGCCGTCGAGCGGCGCGGCGGCAAGGCCCCCGGCATTTTCTGGCTGGGCGGCTTTCGCTCGGACATGATGGGCGGCAAGGCCATGGCGCTCGACGCGCTGGGGGCCGAGCGGGGCCTCGCGGTCACCCGCTTCGATTATTCCGGCCATGGCATTTCGGGCGGCGACTTCAATGACGGCACCATCAGCCGCTGGCTGGAGGAAGCCGAGGCGGTGCTGGCCACCACCAGCGGGGCCCAGATCATCGTCGGCTCGTCGATGGGCGGCTGGCTGGCTCTGCTGCTGGCCCGCGCCCTGCTGGCCCGCGGCAGCCAGGCCCACGCCATCGTGCTCATCGCCCCGGCTCCCGACATGACCCATGACCTGATGCTGCCCGACTTCACCCCGGAAGAGCACGAATCGCTGCAGAATAACGGCTATGTCGACCAGCCCAGCCAATATTCCGACACGCCCTACCGCATCACCCGCGCCCTGATCGAGGATGGCGCCAAGCACCTGCTGTTCGGCGGCGTCATCGAAACCGGCTGCCCTGTCACCATCCTGCAGGGCGGCGCCGACCCCGACGTGCCGCCGGCCCACGCCATCAGGCTGGTCACCCACATCCTGCACGACCCGGTAACCCTGACCCTGATCCCCGATGGCGACCACCGCCTGAGCCGGGGCGAGGATCTGGCACGGCTCAAGGATGCGGTAATGCGGCTGGTGGAGTGGTAGTTAGCGCCTCCACCACCGGCCCCACCTCCCCCTTGCGGGGAGGGATCAAGGGTGGGGGTGGTTTAGCCCCGATATCCGGGCCAACCGACACCCCCTCCCAACCTCCCCCGTCAAGGGGGAGGCCCATATGCGAGAACCCTCCCCTCAATGGGGCGAAGAAATTACCCCCGCGCCATCAGCTTCGTCCGTTGCACCCCATCCGCATCGAAGTTCTCCGGGCTCAACCAACGCTCATATTCCGCCCTTAGCGCCGGCCATTCCCCGTCGATGATCGAGAACCACGCCGTATCGCGGTTCTCGCCCTTGACGATGCGATCCTGCCGGAACAGCCCCTCATACTGGAAACCGAAGCGCCGAGCGGCGGCCTTGGAGCCCTCGTTGCGATCATTGCATTTCCATTCGAAACGCCGGTAACCCAGGTCGTCGAAGGCGTGGCGCGCGAACAGGAACAGCGCTTCGGTAGCGATTCGTGTGCGCGCCAGTTCCGGGCCCCAATAAACCCCGCCGATCTCGATGGAGGCATGTTCGGGGAAAATGCGCATCCAGCCCTGCTGGCCCAGCGCGCGGCCCGTCGCCTTGTCGATCACCGCCACATAGCGATCCGGTCCGGCATTGGCCTCGTCGATGCGCCGTTCCACCTCGGCCACGCTTTGCGGGGCATGGCTGAACAGCCAGCGATAGCGCTCGGGCACCGAGGCGGCAAAGATGTCGGCGGCGTGCCGGCGCGCCAGCGGCTCGAGTTGCGCATAGCGCCCTTCGAGCACGATGCGCTCAGGCGCGGATTTGGCAGGCCGTGGTTCAGTCATGGCTTTCGATCTCGTGAATGGCGGCCAGCCCTTCCCGATAGGTGGGATAGAGCAGTTCGATCCCCAGAGCCCGCTTGATGGCGGCGTTGGAGACCCGCTTGTTGTCGGCATAGAAACTGCGCTGCATCGGCGTGAATTCGGCCTGCTCGTAGGGCACTTCCGGCGGCGGTTGCACCCCCATGAGGCCGGCGGCATGGCTCACCAGATCCTGCGGCGGCGCCGGTTCGTCATCGGCGAGGTTGAAGGTGCCCTCCAGCCGCGCCGCGGCCGCCAGGGCCGTCACCCTTCCGATATCCTCGACATGGATGCGATTGAACACCTGCCCCGGCTTGACCACCCGCCGCGCCGTGCCGTCACGGAGCTTGTCGAAGGTCGAGCGGCCCGGTCCATAGATGCCGGCCAGCCGCAATATGGCCAGCTTCACGCCGCGCGCCCGCGCATAATCGCGCCAGGCCTGCTCGGCCAGCACGCGGCGGTCGCTGCGCGCGTTGCGCGGCACCAGCAGAGCCGACTCGTCGATCCAGGCGCCGCCGAAATCCCCATAGACGCCAACCGTGGAATAATAGCAGAGCCATTGCAGGTTCTGTGCCGCATCGAGATCGGCGCGATGATGCAGCAGTGCCGGATCGCCATCGGCGCCGGGGGCAATGGAGAATACGACATGGCTGGCCTGGCGCAGGCTCGGGCCCAAAGTGGCGCCCGGCGCGGTGCCATCGAAAACTTGCGCATCGACCCCCTCATCGGCTAACCGATCCGCCTTGCTTTTTGTCGTAACGCTACCCGAAACGTTGACAGTACGTGAACCAATTCGCAGCTGCGTCAACGCGGCCAGGGACGAAAAACCCAGCCCGAAAAAGAAGGCGTTCATCAGATATCCCCGCTCCACTCGGCTGCCACCGAGCTATCGCTTTCCCGCGCCAGATAGGCAAGGCTGAGTGCTTCGGCCCGCTCCGGTGCCAGCCGCCGCAGCGCCCAGATGGCCGCGCCGCGGATGACGGATTCCTCGGCATCCAGCCGCGCCTCGACCAATGAAACAAGGCTTGCATCGTCCGAATTGCCGATGGCAATCAGCACGTTACGCAGGAACCGCGCCAGCCCGATCCGCTTGATGGGCGAGCCGGCAAACAGCGTGCGAAACCCGGCATCGTCAAGCTGAACGAGGTCCGCCAAAGCCGGCCGTTCCAGCTCCACCCGCGCCCGCAGCTTCGCCTCGCGGCTGACCGAGGCGAACTTGTTCCAGGGGCAGACCGCCAGGCAATCATCGCACCCATAGATGCGATTGCCCATCGGCGCCCGAAACTCCAATGGAATCTGATCCTTATGCTCGACCGTCAGGTAAGCGAGGCATTTGCGCGCATCGAGCTGGAAGGGCGCCGGGAAGGCATTGGTGGGGCAGATATCGAGGCACCGCGTGCAGGAGCCGCAGCTTTCCTCATGCGGTCTATCCCCCGGCAGCTCGGCCGAGGTTAGAATAGCGCCCAGGAACAGCCAGGAGCCGAAGTCGCGGCTCACCAGCACGGTATGTTTGCCCTGCCAGCCGAGCCCCGCCGCCTCGGCCAGCGGTTTTTCCATCAGCGGCGCGGTATCGACGAACACTTTCACCTCGGCGCCCGAGCGGCGCGCGAGCAGCCCCGCAATGTCCTTGAGCTTGCCCTTGATGATCTCGTGATAATCCCGGTTGCGCGCATAGACCGAGATGGTGCCGAGCGATCTCTCGCCGAGAATGGCCAGCGGATCGCTCTCCGGCCCATAATTGATCCCGAGCACAATCACCGACTTCGCCTCGGGCCACATGCCCCGCGGAGAGCCCCGGCGCGCAGCGGTTTCCGCCATCCAGTCCATATCGCCATGCCAGCCCGCCGCCAGCGCGGCATTGAGCTTGTCCGGCAGGTCCGGCCGCGCATCGGCCGGCGCAATGCCGAAGCTGTCAAAGCCCAGCGCAGCGGCGCGCTCGCGCAGTTCGGCGACGAGCTTTTCGGTATTGGAAATCCCAGATTTGGCCACGGGGCTGGTCCCACCACTGCGCGTCACCCTCGGGCTTGACCCGAGGGCACTGTACTTACCAGACGCGCAGCAAAGTGCAGAGCCCTCGGGTCAAGCCCGAGGGTGACGGCTGATGGATGAGACAACATCAGGTGCCACTCAAAAGTCGAGGTCTGCATAGCCCTTTTGCGGGGGCATGGCCACCACACGGTCGTTGAGCAGCGTCCGAAACGCCGGTCGCGACTTGATGCGGGAATACCAGTCGCGGGTTTCGCCGGCCTTGCCCCAGTCGATATCGCCGAGATAGTCGAGGGTCGACAGGTGCGCCGCCAGCGCGAAATCGGCGAGGGTCAGCGTATCGCCGGCCAGCCAGGAGCGGTTGGCGAAGAGCCAGTTGAAATAGAGCATATGCTCGTTGAGATTGGCCTTGGCCACCCGCAGCACGGCGGGGTCCGGCGTCGCGCCCTTGTGGTCGCGCTTGACGATCTTTTCTTCCAGCACATAGCGGGTGACTTCGTCGCTGAGCTTGACGATGACCCATTCGATCATCCGCCACATCTCGGCGCGCGGCCCCGGTTCGGCCGGAATCAGGCCCTCGACCGAGGTCGGGGTATAGAGGTCTTCCACCGTGTGGATGGTCGCCAGCACGCCGACAATGGGTTGGTCGCCATCGCCGATCAGGATGGGCAGGGTGGCGGCGGGGTTGATCTCCAGCAGTTCCGGCTCGCGCAGCCAGGGCTTGATCTCCTCCATGTCCAGCGGCACGCCATATTCGGCGCACATCAGGCGGATGAGCCGCGAGGACGGATCGAGAGGGTGATGGATGAGGCTCGGCATCTGGACGCTCGTCTCTTTTTGAGGCCGCTGCTTGGCTGACATCGCGAACAGCGCTAGAGCTTGCCAGCTTTGCAGGCCCGCTGGACTGAATTAGGGGATCAAATGAACGCCGATCAAGGTCTTTTTGTGCCGCTGATCCTCGGAATTCTCGAAGGGCTTACCGAATTCCTTCCGGTCAGTTCCACCGGCCACCTGCTGCTGGCCGGCCATTTCTTCGGGCTGACGCAACCGGCCACCTTCATCGTGCTCATCCAACTCGGGGCGATCCTGGCCGTGATCACGGTCTATTTCGCCAGGCTGGGCATGCTGATCCGCGATGCGCTGACCGGCAAGGCCTATGCCTGGCAGTTCGCGCTGGCGGTCGTCCTGGCCTGCCTGCCGGCAGTGGCGGCTGGCGTGCTGCTGCGCGATTTCATCCAGGGTGACCTGTGGGAATCGGCGGCGCTGATTTGCTGGACGCTGCTGGTCGGCGGGGTGATCCTGCTGATCGTCGACCGCCTGAAGCTCACGCCCAAATATGACGATATCTACCAGTTTCCCTGGCATCTGGCGCTGATCGTGGGCCTGTTCCAGATGCTGAGCCTGGTGCCCGGCGTGTCGCGCTCGGGCTCGACCGTGGTCGGTGCCATGCTGTTCGGCGCCTCCAAGCGGGCGGCGGCGGAATTCACCTTCTTCATCGCCCTGCCGATCATGATCGGCGCCTTCGGCTACGATCTCTACAAGAGCCGCGACATGATCGACACCAGCCTCGCGCTCAGCGTCGGCGTGGGCTTTGCCGCGGCCTTCATCATCGGCGCGCTGGTGGTGCGGTACCTGCTCGGCTTCGTCAGCAAATACGGTTTTGCCCCCTTCGCCTGGTGGCGCATCCTGGTGGGCGGGGCGGGGCTGATCGCGATCTATTTCTTCGGGCAGTAGCCCTCTCACCTCTCCCTTGGGGGGAGAGGTCGGCGGCGAAGCCGACGGGTGAGGGGGCCTTCCCAAGCTCCACGCCCAGTAAAGGCCCCCTCACCCGACCCGAAGACGGGTCGACCTCTCCCCCGAAGGGAGAGGTAAGAAGTCTACTGTTCCATCGGCTTGTAGGTCGCCGGGATGGAGAAGAACGCCCGCGGGATTTCGACGTTCTTTTCCACGTCATAGAGCGAGAAGGTCAGTTCGGCCCCACTGGGCTCGACCAGGCTCCACTGGGCCAGTTCCAGCGTATCGGTATCGAAGATCAGCGACACCTGCACCGTGCCGGCCACGGTCTCGTCGATGACGGTGATGGACATATAGCCATCCGACGAGGTCACATCGACCACATTGGCATTGAGCAGGTTGATCTGGTCGCCCAGGAACTGCCGCAGCGGAATGGAGTCCTGGGGATAGGCGTAGTAGGTCTCGTCGCGCCGGTTGAGCACATAGAAGCCGCGGCCGACCGAGACGATTTCCTCGCGGCTGGGCGGGGCATAGCGGAAGGCGATCTTGTCGGGGCGTTCGAGGAAGAACGTGCCCTCGGTGCGGCCGCCATTGGTGTCGATCTGCAGGAACCGGCCGACCATGGTGCGGATGGCCGAATTGTGGGTGCCGATATCGACGATGAGCTGCTGCTCTTCGGGCGTCAGAGCCCGGTCAAGCGCCCAGGCGGGAACGCTCAGCGCAAAGGCGGCGGAAAGGCCGAGCAGCAAGGCATCGCGGCGAATCATGGAGGAGGTCCCTGGCTGACAATTGGTTCTAGGCTAGCCTAGAAAGCAATTACGGCAACAGGTGGTTCCGTCCCGGCATGGTTAGAGCTCGCCGCGCGCCTTCTTGCCGCGGGCGATTTCGGTGGCCAGCGCGTCGAGCCTGACCGGCCAGAACACCCGGAACCGCTCCAGCCAGTCGTCGAGGTCGCGCAGGGGCGTGGCGTCGAGAGCATAGACCCGGCGCGTGCCTTCGGGCCGCACCTGGGCGAAGCCTGCATCGCGCAAGACCTTCAGATGCTGGCTGACGCCGGCCTGGGAAATACCGAATTCGGCCGATATGACCGCGACCACCTCGCCGGAGCTATGCTCACGCTCGGCGAGGAGTTCGAGAATGCGGCGGCGGACGGGATCGCCCAGGACGTCGAAAGCGTGCATCAGTTTTCCGGGGCGGCCTCGCCCATATAGAATTTTATCGTGGTTTCGGCCGCTTCCAGCGCGTGCGCGCGGTCGGCGCCGGCAGCGATATCCGCCTTGCCCCAATCATCGCCGGTCGAGCGCACGAGATTTTTGTATTCGTCGGTCCCATACCATTCGGCCGCGGCTTCGGGCGGCATTTCGAAGCTGGGATCGGCCAGGTAGCGCGCCAGCCCCATGAAGCTCAAATCCCAGCCGATGCCAACCGCACCGGGGCCAAACCGGTCCCAATGCGGGCTGATATGGGCGATGTGTTCGAGCTCGAGCCGCGTACCACCTGCCTCTTGCGTCAGCCTGAGATTGACCCACGAGGTCGCGCCGGCAAATTCCCAGGTCAGCGCCACCTTCTTTTCCGGCTCGCATTCGAGCACGGTGCCGCCGGCATTGCCTTCCACCTGATAGCGCCCGCCGAGTTTCAGCTCGCCGCTGACCGGGGCAAACCAGCGCTTGATTCGCTCGGGCCGGGTCAAAGCATCCCACAGGTCGGCCGGCGTGGTATCATAGACGCGGGAGGCATAAACGGCCTTGGCCGGCTGGCCGTCTTTTTCCAGGTTATGCACTTCGCGGGTCATGGCGCCGAGATGGGCGGCGAGGTCAAAGGCCATGGGGGAGCTCCTTATTTCAGTTATTACTTATATAAGCTCAAACTGAAATAGAGTCGAGTCCGACGTCTTCCACAAGGTGGGTGGGGCGTCTCCAGCGCCCCTCCTCAATACCCGTCCGCGTTATTGCCCACCAGAATCTCGCGCTTGCCGGCATGGTTGGCCTGGCTGATCACCCCTTCGCGCTCCATGCGCTCGATCAGGGTCGCCGCCTTGTTATAACCGACGCCGAGGCGCCGCTGCACATAGGAGGTGGAGGCCTTTTTGTCGCTGAGCACGATATGGACGGCCTTGTCATAGAGCTCGTCGCCCGAGCCGCCATTGGAGGTTTCCCCGAAGGCTTCCTCGCCAAAGCTGCCGCCTTCCTCGTCTTCCTCGGTGATGGAATCGAGGTAGTCCGGCGCGCCCTGGCTCTTGAGGTGGTTGACCACGGCCTCGACTTCGCTATCGGCAACGAAGGGACCATGCAGGCGCTTGGTGCGGCCGCCCGAGGCCATGTAGAGCATGTCGCCATTGCCCAGCAGCTGCTCGGCACCCTGTTCGCCCAGAATGGTGCGCGAGTCGATCTTACTCGTCACCATGAAGGAGATGCGCGTCGGGAAGTTGGCCTTGATCGTGCCGGTGATGACGTCGACCGAGGGGCGCTGGGTGGCGGTGATGATGTGGATGCCGGCGGCACGCGCCATCTGCGCCAGGCGCTGGATGGCGCCTTCGATATCCTTGCCGGCCACCATCATCAGGTCGGCCATTTCATCGACGATGACCACGATATAGGGCAACGGCTCGAGATCGAATTCTTCCGACTCGAAGATGGCTTCGCCGGTTTCGCGGTCGAAGCCGGTCTGCACCGTGCGGGTGATGACCTCGCCCTTGGCGCGCGATTCGGAGACGCGCTGGTTGAAGCCGTCGATATTGCGGACGCCGATCTTGCTCATCTTGCGATAGCGGTCTTCCATCTCGCGCACCGCCCATTTGAGCGCCACCACCGCCTTTTGCGGGTCGGTGACGACGGGGGTCAGCAGGTGCGGGATGCCGTCATAGATGCTCAGCTCCAGCATCTTGGGATCGATCATGATCATGCGGCACTGCTCGGGCGTCATCTGATAGAGCAGGCTGAGAATGAAGGTATTGATGCCCACCGACTTGCCCGAGCCGGTGGTGCCGGCGATGAGCAGGTGGGGCATGCGCGCCAGGTCGGCGATGACGGGCTCGCCGCCGATGGTCTTGCCCAGGCAGATGGGCAGCTTGCCCTTCATCTTCTCGAAATCGGACGAAGCCAGCATTTCGCGGAAATAGACGGTTTCGCGGTTCTGGTTGGGCAATTCGATGCCGATGGCATTGCGGCCGGGCACCACGGCGACGCGGGCGGAGATGGCGCTCATCGAGCGGGCGATATCGTCGGCCAGCGAGATGACGCGAGAAGACTTGATGCCGGGCGCGGGCTCAAGTTCGAACAGGGTGACGACCGGACCGGGACGGACATTGATGATGTCGCCCTTGACGCCGAAATCCTCCAGCACGCCTTCGAGCTGGCGGGCCATTTCCTCCAGCCGCTCCGGTGCATGCTCGGGCGACGGGCCCAGATGCCTGGGCTCGGACAGCAGGCTCAGCGGCGGCAGCTCGAAGCCACCGGGCTCGTCGAGGAACGATGCCTGGGCTTCGCGCATCATGCGCTGGCCCGGTGCCGGACGCGGCGCCGGCGCCGCAACGCGCGGCTTGGCCGGGTCGACCGGATGGAAGCGCGAATCGCCGCGCTGCTGGTGGCTCGCGGCCGGGACCGATGGGACATCGGGCACGAAGGCAATGTCGTCCCCGGCCTCGTCGGGATAGTCGAGTTCGGTATCGTCATAGCTCGGACGCGCATTGATGCGCGGCGAGATTTCGGGCTCGAAGCCGGGTTCGGCGGGCGCATGAATACGGCGCGGGGCGACCGACGGCTCGCGGCGTTCGCCTGATGGCGCTGGGCCGTCGAGGCTCGGCTCGACATCCTCGTCACGCCAGCTTGCGGCGTCGGCGGCCCGGCGCTCGGCATGACTGGCGCGAGCGCGGCGGAAGGCGGTGCGCAGGGAATAGCCGGTATGGACCAGGGCGCCGAGCACGATATCGACCACCGGATTGGTTTCGGGCTCTTCATCCTCGACCGGGGCGGCGGCGCCCTTGCGGCCGGGGGCTGTTGGCGCGACCTTGCGCGGGCCTGATGGCATGGAGGTGCCCAGCCCCATGGCGATCCAGAAGGCTGCCAGGGCCGGGATGGCGATGATGATGGCAAAGAGCACCGACGTCACCGCCTGGGGGGCTTCGCCGGTCACGAGGGCCGCCAGGGTGGCGAAGCCATTGCCGAGCAGGCCGCCAAGGCCGGTGGGCAATGGCCAGGTAGCGGGCATGGCGACGAAGGACAACACGCCCGCGCCCAGCACGGTCGCAGCGATCCAGGCGAGGCTGCGCAGGCCCATATGGGTGGGCATGCGGCGGCGGGCAAAGGCCCAGCCCCACAGCGCCGGCGGCACCAGCAGCGCCAGCGCGGCCAGCCCGAGCACCTGGAAGAGGGCGTCGGCTATGACGGCGCCGGGAAAGCCCAGCCAGTTGGCCGCCGGCTTTGCCGTGGCGTAGGAGAAGCTCGGATCGTCCACCGACCAGGAGGCCAGTGCCACGAGGCACACCGCCACCAGGGCAAGCAGCACCAGGCCGACCAACCGCACGGGAATGCGAATCGCCAAGGCCGGAGGCGGCACCGGCGCTGCCCTCGAGGCACCGCTGCGCGAACGCTGCGGCACGGAGCGGATTTCATCGAGCACTGGCGAGGGAGAACTGGGCATGGGCGAACTCAATACTTGCCCGGCTGAGACCGGGGCCACTATGCCGCCAGATTAACGAGATCGGGTTAACCCAAGGCTAACCATGGGAATTTGGGGCTCCCACTCACCGAACCCACCCTCCCCCTTGAGGGGAGGGAGACGACTGAAATTCAGCCACACAAAGAAACGGCCCGCCTCCGGGGAGACGGGCCAGGCAGGTCGCGGGTCGCGAGGGAGAGCGGCCGGCGAGACATTGATCGTGGGGTGCGGCCCATGCAGTTTTGCGAGTGGGAAGCCTCTGTGGCGGGCCAAGAGGGCACGAGCCGCACGCCACGATCAATCGGGAGAACCGGACGGCGGCAGACCGCCGCCCGGAGATCGGCGCTAGTTGTAGGCGCGCTCGCCGTGGCTCGACAGGTCGAGGCCATCGCTTTCGGAGGATTCGGAGACACGGGCGCCGCCGAAGATCGCCTTGACGATGAGCATGGCAACCAGGGCCACGACACCCGACCAGACGATGGCGATGCCGACGGCGGTGAGCTGGATCATGAACTGGCCGCCGATGGAGTAGGCAGCAGCGTCGCCCAGCGGGTAGCCGCCGAGGCCGGGCGCGGCAACGATGGCGGTGCCCAGGGCGCCGACAATACCGCCGACGCCATGGATGCCGAACACGTCGAGGCTATCGTCATACTTCAGCCATGGCTTGAGGTTCACCACCGCCCACAGGCAGACGATACCGGCAATGGCGCCCAGCACGATGGCGCCGCCCACGCCGGCAAAGCCGGCAGCGGGAGTGATGGCGACGAGGCCGGCAACGGCACCCGAGACAGCACCGAGGGCCGAAGCATGGCCGCGGGTGATCTTTTCACCGATGACCCAGGCCAGCGCCGCGGCGGCCGGAGCCAGCACGGTGTTGATGAGGGCGACGGCGGTCAGCGCGTTGGCTTCGAGATTGGAGCCGGCATTGAAGCCGAACCAGCCGAACCACAGCAGGCCCGCACCGACATAGGTCCAGACCAGGTTATGGGGCGCGATCGGCTCCTTCATGTAGCCCAGGCGCGGGCCAAGCACGATGGCGGCGACGAGTGCAGCCACACCGGAATTGATGTGAACCACGGTACCGCCGGCAAAATCGTAGGCGCCGAGGCCGAACAGCAGGCCCGGGCCCGACCAGACCATGTGGGCGATCGGCAGGTAGGAGAAGGTGAACCAGATGGCCAGGAAGGTCAGCAGCGCGCCGAACTTCATGCGCTCTGCGATGCCGCCGACGATGAGGGTCGAGGTGATGCAGGCGAAGGTGAGCTGGAAGGTCACGAAGACCAGTTCGGGCAATTCGAACCCGGCCGAGAAAGTGGCGGCGCGGCTATCGAGCGTCACGCCCGAGAGGAAGAATTTGGAGAAGTCACCGATGAAGGCGGACAGGCCGCCTTCGGTCGGGCCGGCAAAGGCCAGCGAATAGCCATAGGCCACCCAGAGGATCGAGATCATCGAGAAGCCGAGGAACACCTGGGTCAGCACGCTGAGAATGTTCTTGGCGCGGACGAGGCCGCCGTAGAACAGGGCGAGGCCCGGAATGGTCATGACGATGACGACCATGGTCGATACCAGCATCCAGGCCACGTCGCCCTTGTCGACGATGGCGGCGGCTTCTTCAACGACGGGCGCGGCAGCGTCCTGGGCGAATGCCGGCAGGGCCAGCAGCAGGGAGGCCAGTGCGGCGCTTCCCAGTATCTTTGACGTCTTCATTGTTATCTCCCGATGACGCTAGAGGGCAGCCGCGCCGGTTTCCCCGGTGCGGATACGGGTGACGGCGAGCAGATCGAGCACGAAAATCTTGCCATCGCCGATCCGGCCCGTCTGGGCGCTGTCACGGATGGCGGAGCTGACGGCATCGGCGAGCGCGTCGTCGACGGCGATTTCGACCTTGAGCTTGGGCAGGAAGTGGACGGCGTATTCCGTGCCGCGATAAATCTCGGAATGCCCCTTCTGGCGGCCATAACCCTTCACCTCGGTCACGGTCATGCCGTGAACATCGAGCGAGTTGAGAGCCTGGCGAACCTCTTCGAGGCGTGATGGCTTGATAATTGCGATCACCAGTTTCATGTGAGCCCCTTTGCGCTTGGCGCTGTCTGGAATGGCCACCTAGACTCAAAAGCCGTGCCAACTTGCCTGCGGCCAAAAATTATCCGCAAATTCAAAGCATTAGAGATTCGGCAAATCGCCACTGACAGACGCCATCGCAAAGACGCACAAGATTTGTGCAAACCGAAAGTCGTCTGAACGAAATTTGGGCAGCGCCGCGGCGATCAGCGCGCTTGCGCGAAACGGCGGCAGGGCCACAATGGGGCCAAGGAGACTCCGATGAGCGAACAGAGCTTTGACGTGCTGATCGTGGGCGGCGGGCCGGTGGGGCTGACGCTGGCCTTGGCGCTGGTGCAGTCGGCGCGCGGCATCCGTGTCGGGCTGGTGGACCGGCGGCCGCTCTCGGTGCCGCGCGACGCCCGCGCCTCGGCCATTGCCGCCGGCGTGCGCCGGGTCTTCGAGGCCCTGGGCGTGTGGTCCGCCATGCAGGCCGCCTCGCAGCCGATCACGGCGATGCGGATCACCGATTCGGGAGATGGCGACATTTCCCGCCCGCTGTTCCTCACCTTCGATGGCGATATCGCGTCGGGCGAGGCCTTCGCCCATATGGTGCCCAACAGCGTCAGCGGACAGGTGCTGCTCGACGCCGTCAATGACAGGATTTCGGTCATCGCCCCCGCTATTGTCACCGGCTACAGCGCCGACGCTGGCGCCGCCCGGCTGGCGCTGGAGGATGGACGGACCCTCACCGCGCCGCTGCTGGTGGCGGCCGATGGCGGACAATCGACCTTACGCGGCATGGCTGGCATCGGTGTCATCGCGCATGACTATCGGCAGACCGGGCTGGTCACCACGATTGGCCATGAATTGCCGCATGACGGCGTGGCGTATGAGCATTTTCGCCCGGCTGGTCCGTTTGCCAGCCTGCCTTTGCCCGGCAATCGCTCGTCCCTGGTCTGGACCGAGAGCAGCGAGACGGCGCCGCGATTCCTCGCCATGGAGCCGGCGGCGCTGGCCGGCGAAATCGAGGCGGTGATGGGCTCCACCCTGGGCACGGTCACGGTCGAGGAAAAGCTGATGGGCTTTCCGCTGCGCCTGCAGATCGCGCGCGATTTCGTCGCGCCGCGGCTGGCGCTGGTGGGCGACGCCGCCCATGTGGTCCACCCCATTGCCGGGCAGGGCCTCAATCTGGGCCTCAAAGACGTGGCGGCCCTGGCCGAAGTGGTCATCGAGGCGATCCGCCTCGGGCTCGACCATGGCGGCGACGACGTGCTCGGCCGCTACCAGGCCTGGCGCCGGCTCGACACGGCGAGCATGGCCGCCATGACCGACGGGCTCAATCGCCTGTTCTCCAACGATGTCGCCCCGGTGCGGGCCCTGCGCGATTTCGGGCTGGGCCTGGTCGATCGGGCCGGCCCGATCAAATCGGCGCTGATCCGCACCGCCTCGGGCGTCGCGCCCAGCGGTCCACGCCTGCTCAGCGGGTTGCCAATCTGAAATGGTCCGCTTCGACTCCAGCGCGATCGGGCGGGCGGAGTACGACGCGGAGGAGCGTCTGCTGCACTTGTGGTTCACCGGCGACGACAAGCCCTATGGCTATCGCGATGTGCCCGAAGAGGTGTTCGACGAATTATGCGCGGCAGACTCGCAGGGCCGCTATTTCGCAGCCCATATCCGCGACCGCTATGAGGTGGTGCCGCCGCCCTAGGCGTCGCCCTTGAGCTCGGGCAATTGCCTGATGGCCTCCGGCTCGACGCTGCGGGCCTCGTCGAGACTCAGTAGCGGCACGCCATTAACGATGGGGAAAGCCAGCCGCGCGGCGATGGAGATCAGCTCGGTCCTGTCGGCAGAAAGCGTCAGGCGGGTCTTGGTCAGCGGGCAGACCAGCATTTCGAGCGTCTTTACATCGAAGACATGGCGCGGATTGATGGCAGGGGGCTCCACCATGACTAGTTCAGCGGCGCCGCGCCGCCGCTGCCGCCGCGGGCGATTTCGTATTCGGTCATGGCGATCAGGGTTTCGGCGCGCTGCTCCAGCGTCGGCGCCTCCAGCAATACTTGCTTTTCGGCCGGGCCATAAGGGCCGACCATGCAACAGAAATTGACCAGGTCCGCCGTGCCGGTACGCTCGATCTCGTCCCAGTTGAGCTCGATGCTGGCGAATTCGGCATAGTCGCGCATCATCTTGACGAAGCGCTCGCGGTTCACCGCGTCTTCGCCGAAATCGCGGGTAAAGTCGGTCGAAAAATCCTCGGCCGCGATGACGCCCTGCCGATAGGGCGTCATGACCGTGAGTTCATGGGCAAGGCGGAAGCGGGTGACGCCTTCAAGAATGATGAAGTAACGCCCTTCGCCGCTTTCCTCGAAGTGGGTCAGCCGGCCCAGGCACCCGATGGCCTGCAGCGGGCTCCTGCCCTTGGGACTTTCCTCGCTGGTATCCTCGGGCTGGATCAGCCCGACCAGCCGGTCGCCGCGCAGGGCCGCATCCACCAGCTCGATATAGCGCGGCTCGAAAATATTGAGCGGTCGATGCGAGAAGGGCAGCAGCAGCGCCCCGCTCAGCGGAAAGAGCGGGACGGATTTGGGCAGGTCGGCCGGCGAAGCGGGGCGCTTGGGCATGATCGTGCCTCTTACGAGAACAGGGCCGCCGAGAGCAGACGGCGGCCTTTGGTGGTCGCGGCATCCTTCGGCCCCCAGGCGTCGAAGAATTCCAGCAGTTTCTTGCGCGCGCCATCCTCGTTCCAGCTGCGGTCGCGCTTGAAGATGGCGACCAAGGCTTCGGCGGCCTCGATATGCTTGCCCTCGGCATTGAGCGCCAAGGCGAGATCGAACCGGGCCTGGTGGTCATCGGGATTGGCGGCCACAGCGGCTTCGAGCGAAGCGGTTTCGCTGAGATTGGCGGCTTCACCTAGCAGGCGGATGGAATTGGCGAGGCTGGTATAGGCGTCGCCCTTGCGCTCGGCCTCGGGCACCATGTCGAGCGTGGCCTGGGCCTGCTCGGTCTCGTTGGCGGCCAGATAGACCTTGGTGAGTCCGATGAGCGAGGCGGCATGATCGGGCTGGTGCTGCAGCACCATGCCGAAGATTTGCGCGGCACGGCCGAGATCGCCGGTCGTGAAGGCCTCCTCGGCAGCAGCGACCGCTTCGGTGATCTGGGCTTCCATCGAGCCCTCGGCGGGCTGGGGCGCCGGCGCACCGGCGATCACCTTTTCGGCAAAGCGCCGCACTTCACCCTCGGGCATGGCGCCCATGAAACCATCGACCGGGCGGCCGCCGGAAAAGGCGAAGACCGCCGGGATCGACTGCACGCCGAGCTGGCCGGCAATCTGGGGATGCTCGTCGATATTGATCTTGATCAGCCGGATCGCGCCGGCCTTCTCGTTGACCACCTTTTCAAGCGTCGGCGTAAGTTGCCGGCAGGGGCCGCACCAGGGCGCCCAGAAATCGACCAGCACCGGCTGCTCGAGCGAGGCATCGATCACGTCGGCCTTGAAGGCAGAATCGGAGGATTCGCGGATCAGCGCGCCGGCCGGAGGAGTGGACTGGGGGGCAGCGGCGACGCCGTTGAACGGAGTGGACATGGGGTAAACAAGGCCCTTCAGACAAGGCGGAACAGGATATTCGCGGCCCTTCTTGCGCCCGCGAACGGTGATGTGACAAGCCCCTCGATCCACAAGGCGACGACAAGATGACGGTCGCGCCAAATTGTGGGTTGCAATAGGCGTTTCGATTGGGCATATAGGCGCGCGTCGCCGGACTGCCAAGGCAGCACGAAGACAACGGAGCGCGGGTGTAGCTCAGGGGTAGAGCATAACCTTGCCAAGGTTAGGGTCGTGGGTTCGAATCCCATCGCCCGCTCCAAATCTCCCTCACCGGAGAAACGATCAAAGGGCCAGACGCAAGTCTGGCCCTTCGTTTTTGGTTTCCCCGCTGGACCAAGTGGCCTGCCGGAATGTCCCGCTTAAACTTCCATACCCGCCGAACGCCCCCCAATCGTCATCATCCGGCTTGTCCGGGCAATGGATCACCCGGACAAGCCGGGTGATGACGAAGAGTGGGATTCCCCTCAGATCGGGTAGTGGATCGGGCCGTCCTGCACGGTGATCCAGCGCAGTTCGGTGAATTCGGCAATGCCCGCCTTGCCGCCGAAGCGGCCATAGCCCGACGCCTTGACGCCGCCGAAGGGCATTTGCGCTTCGTCGTGCACGGTGGGGCCGTTGACGTGGCAGATGCCCGATTCGATGCGCGCGGCGACGCCCATGGCGCGGGTGACGTCGCGGCCGAACACGGCGGCGGAGAGGCCGTATTCGGTGTCGTTGGCGACGCGCACGGCTTCGTCCACGCTGCCGGTGCGGATCACCGCCACGACGGGGCCAAAGGATTCGTCGCGATAGAGCTTCATGCCCGACGTGACGCCATCGACCACCGTCGCCTGCATGATCGTGCCGTCGATACCGCCACCGGCCACGACCCTGGCGCCCTTGGCCACGGCGTCCTTGATCAGCGCATCGATGCGCTGGGCGGCGGAAAGGTCGACGAGGCAGCCAAGCGGCGTGTTGCCCTGGCGCGGATCGCCGGCCTTGAGCGAGGCGGCCTTGGCAGCGAGGGCGGCGACGAACTGGTCGGCGATCTTTTCGTCGACCACGATGCGCTCGGTCGACATGCAGATCTGGCCCTGGTTCATATAGGCGCCGAAGGCGGCCGCGGCGACGGCCTGGTCCAGATCGGCATCGTCGAGCACGACGAAGGGGGCCTTGCCGCCCAGTTCCAGCAGAGCCGGCTTGAGGTTGCGGGCCGCGACTTCGGCAATGTGGCGGCCGACGCGGGTCGAGCCGGTGAAATTGACCCGGCGCACCGCCTTGTGGCCGATCAGTGCCTCGACCAGCTCGGGCGCGTCCTCGGGGGCATTGGACACCACGTTGAGCACGCCGGGCGGCAGGCCGGCCTCGAACAGCGCATCGGCGATGAGGCGATGGGTGCGCGGGCAAATCTCGCTGGACTTGAAGACCACAGTATTGCCGCAGGCCAGCGGCGTGGCGAGCGAGCGCACGCCGAGGATGACCGGCGCATTCCACGGCGCGATGGAGAGCACCACGCCGGCCGCCTGGCGCACACCATAGGCCGTCGAGCCGGGGCGATTGCTCGGGATGATCTCGCCGGTGATCTGGGTGGTCAGCGAGGCCGCCTCGCGCAGCATTTCGGCGGCCAGCATGACATTGAAGCCGGCCCAGCCGGCAGTGGCGCCGGTTTCGGCGCCCATGGCGGCGATGAAATCGGGCGTGCGCGCGTCGAGCCGGTCGGCCGCCGCGAGCAGGATTTTGCGGCGGGCGGCGGGGGCGGTCCTGCTCCAGCCGGGGAAGGCGGCGGCGGCGGCATCGGCAGCGCGCAAAGCGTCGTCGATGGTGGCCGCGGCGGCGCGGGTGGCGAGTTCCCCGGTCATGGGATTGTTGCGCTCGAAGGTGCCGCCGCCGGTGGCTTCAGATTCCTCGTTATTGATGAGCAGGCCGAGATCGGTCATGGGGACACTCCGTTGATAGATAGCGTGGCTGGGCACATATCCGCCACGCCCACCGCGCGGCTCCTCCCCCTTGACGGGGGAGGCTGGGAGGGGGTGTGGGGAGCCACGATATCGGGGCCAAACATCCCCCCGCCCTTGATCCCTCCCCGCAAGGGGGAGGGAGAGGGCTGGGACAATTGTGGTCGGATAGTCATGCCACCTCTCCCAAAAAAGCCCGCTGCACCGCGGCGTCGCCGCGCAGGGCATCTGATGTGCCTGATCCGGTGATGCGGCCGGCTTCCATGAGATAGCCGCGATGGGCGATGGCAAGGCTGGCCTTGACGTTCTGCTCCACCACCAAAAGGGCAATGCCGGTCTGGCCGATGCGGCCGAGGGCGGCGAAAAGCTCTGTGGTGACGATAGGCGCGAGGCCGAGGCTCGGTTCGTCCAGCATCAGCAGGCGCGGGCAGCTCATCAGAGCGCGGCCGATGGCCAGCATCTGCTGCTCGCCGCCCGACATGGTGCGGGCAACCTGCTGCTGCCGTTCAGCCAAGCGTGGAAAGAGGTCGAGCACGAGGGCACGTTGGCGGGCTTCGTGCGGGCGGGCATGGCTGACATAGGCGCCGAGTTCGAGATTTTCCGCGACGGTGAGGTCGCCGAAAATGCCGCGGCCTTCGGGCACCAGGGCAATGCCTGATGCGAGATATTTGTGAGCCGGCAGGCCGGTGAGGTCGGCGCCATCGAGGGTGATGGCGGCGCCTTGGGCGGGGCGGACGAGGCCGGCCATGGCCTTGAGCAGGCTGGACTTGCCGGCGCCATTGGCCCCGAGCACGACCACGGTTTCGCCTTCGGCCACATCGAGCGAGACCCCGTCGAGCGCCAGATGCTTGCCGTAATGCAGGGAAAGGGGGCCGGCGCTAAGCATGCTCGTCTCCCAGATAGGCGCGGATCACTTCGCGGTCGGCCAGCACTTCGGATGTGGGGCCATCGGCGATTTTCGTGCCGGCATTCATCACCACGCAGCGGGAGCAGAGGGCTCTGATAGCGTCCATGACGTGCTCGACCAGGAGGATGGTAATGCCGCGCTGGCGCAGGCTGGTGATGAGGTCGATGCCGGCCCGCAATTCGGTGGGATTGAGGCCGGCCAGCCATTCGTCGAGCAGCAGGAGCTGCGGATCGGATGCCAAAGCGCGGGCCAGCTCCATGCGCTTGAGGTCGATATAGGTGAGGCTGTCGGCCGGCTGGGATGCGCGACCGGAAAGGCCCACATCGGCCAGCAGGGCTTCGATCTGCGCTTCGGCCTGCTGGCCCCAGAGCGGGGATTTGCGGAAGGCGAGGGCGGCGAGGACGTTTTCACCAACGCTCAGCGAGGGCAGAGCGCGGACGAGCTGGAAGGTGCGGGCGACACCGCGATGGGCGATACGCTCTGGCGGAAGCGTGCCGATGGCGTCGCCGGAGAGCGTGATGGAGCCATCGGACAAGGGCAGATAGCCCGAAATCAGGTTGAGCGCGGTGGTCTTGCCCGAGCCGTTGGGGCCGAGCAGGCCCACGGTTTCGCCCATGGCCAGATCGAAGGTGAGGCCATTGACGGCAGTGAGGCCGCCGAAGCGCTTGGTGACGTTGTGGAGGGACAGCAGCGTCATGGCCGTGCCTCGCGGCGGGTGAGGCGGGACCAGAGGGAGTCCCCGGCCGCCAGCACGCCATTGGGCAGCACGAAGACGATGGCGATGAACAAGAGGCCCAGGATGATGGAATAGTGGTTGGGGAAATTCGCGCTCAGCCATTCGAACAGCAGGAACAGCGGCACGGCGCCGAGCAACGGGCCGAACAGGCGATTTGGACCGCCCAGCAGGGCCATGATGACGACGAGGAAGCTGGTGGTCGGATTGAACACGATGGACGGCTCGATATAGGTCCAGCGTGGCGCCTGGATGGCGCCGGCCAAGGTCATGATGACGCAGGAAATGGAGAACAGCGTCAGCTTGGTGCGGGTGATGCGGATGCCCAGATGACTGGCCACCACCGGATCGTCGCCGATGACGCGCAGCGCCAGGCCGATGCGCGCGCGGCTGACCCAGAAGGCGATGGCCAGCGTCGCGGCCAGCAAAGCCAGCAATTGCCAGTAGATGTGCTCTGGCCCCAGCGGCAGGAAGACATAGCGACCCAGGGTCCGGGTGACGTTGACCTCGTAATAGGTCACGAGCTGGCGCACCAGTTCGGTCAGCCCGAACGTGAAGATGACGAAATAGATGCCGGCGAGGCGGAGCGTAGCCAGGCCGACGATAAGGGCGACGACGAGGCCGACAAACGCTGCGACGAGCAGCACCAGCGGATAGGGCAGCATATCGGCCAGTACGGCGACGGTGTAGGCGCCGAGGCCGAAAAAGGCGACGGTGGCCAGCGAGATGTAGCGGGTGGGACCGGAAAACATGGCCCAGGCGGTGGCGAGCACGCCATAGCCGAGAATGCCGATGCCAAGGCCGAGCGGATAGGGGCCGGCAAAGGCGGGCACCAAGGCCAGCGCGGCCAGTGCGGCGAGAGCGAAGACCAGTTTCATCATCGCGCGGCCCTTCCGAACAGACCCTGCGGCCGCACCACGAGCACGGTGAGGAAGATGAGGTAGGTGGCGGCCAGCGTCAGGCCGGGATCGATGAAGCTGGCGACCAGCGTTTCGACCAGGCCGAGGATGAGCCCGGCGGCCAGCGCGCCCATGAGATTGCCGACGCCGCCCATGATGACCACGATCAGCGCCTTCATGGTGAAGATGACGCCCATGGTGGCCGAGAAGGTGAGATACATCGAGACCACGACGCCCCCCGCCGCCGCCAGCGCGCCGCCAATGGCAAAGGCGAAGCGGGCGACGCTGTCGACATTGATGCCGACCAAAGGCGCCGAGGCGGGATTGGCGGCGACGGCGCGGATGACGGTGCCGAAGCGGGTGCGGGTCAGCACCAGCCACAGGCCGAGCCCGAAGACCACGGCCAGCACGAAGGCGAGCAACCTGTTGGCAGCGACGGTGGTGCCCAGTATGTCGACCGGCACGGCGAGGAAACTGTAGCTCATGAAACCCGAGCCGAAGAGCACCAGCGCCACGCCCTGGATGACGAAGAGCAGCCCGAACGTGGCAAGGATGGAATCGCCTTCCAGCCGCCCGCGGTCCCGCGACCGTCGCGCCAGCGGCTGCAGCATGACGGCGTAGATCAGCCAGCTCAGCGCAAAGCCGGCGGGAATGACGATGAGCATGCCGAGCAGCGGATTTATGCCGAGCGCGGTGAACAGCACATAGGCGCCGAAGCTGGCAGCGATGATGATGTCGCCATAGGCCAGGTTCATGATGCGTGCGACGCCATATTGCAGGGTCAGGCCCATGGCCACGAGGGCATAGGTGCCCCCGAGGACGAGGCCGGTCAGAATGGCGCTGAAGAGCATAAGGGCGCTCCGGTGGGTTGGATGGTCTTGGGGGGCTCCCCTCCCAACCTCCCCCTGACAGGGGGAGGAGCTTTATCGAATGCGACTGCCGGCCCCTCTTCACCTCTCCCTTGGGGGAGAGGTCGACCGTCAGGTCGGGTGAGGGGGCCTTTACTGGTCGTCGAGCGAGGGGAAGGCCCCCTCACCCGCCGGCTTCGCCGCCGACCTCTCCCCCAAAGGGAGAGGTAAGACTATGCAGCGACCCACACCGGCTTCGGCACGACCGGATCGCGTGATCCGTCCCGTTCCGTGTGGGCCAGGCCGACGAATTTGCCGCCCTGCCACTGGCCGACCGTCCACAGGCTCCGCAACTGGTTGTCGACCAGCTTCACCTTGCCGATGACCGTATCGAATTCGCCACTCGACAGCTCCGCCGTGATGGCCTCGCGGTCGATATCGCCGACCCGCTCGATGGCCTGTTGCAGCATTTCCAGGCTCGCATAGGTGATGGCACTGGCCCAGCTATCGGGCGCCTGGCCGTTGAGCGCGGTGTGGCGCTCGAAATAGGCGGCGAGCTTTTCGCTGTCGGGGTCGATGCCGCCCACGCCCATGACACCGTCATGGTTGGGCCCGGCAATGCCGGGATAGATCGGGAAGGCGGTGCCGACGCCGAGATAAAAGACCTTGGGGCTGAAATTGGCCACCACCGACTGCTGGGTCAGCGCGAAGGTATCGGGCGGATAGGAGAAGGCGACGAACGTATCGACGCCGAGCCCCGAAACCTCGTTGATGATGGGTGCGAAGTCCGACGTACCGAGCGGATAGGTCTTGTCATAGACCAGCTCGAACCCGGCTTCGGTGAAGGAGGGCGTGGCCGCCTTGGAGAGGTCGATGCCGAAGCCGTCGGCCACCGAGGCGATGGCGACCTTGTTGTTGATGGTGCCGGCTTCACGCTGCTTGACCAGCAACTGCACCAGCGCATTGGCATAGTCATGCCCACCGCCCAGCAGCCAGAAGCTGTGCTTCCAGCGCTTGACCAGGTCGGGCGCCATGTCGGTGACGGCGGTGGCGCCAAGCTGGGGGTAGCCGAAGCGGTCGAACGTGGGGCCGGAGGCCAGGTTGGGGCCGGTGCCCCAGCTCGGCAGGATGAAATCAGCATTGTCCTGGGTGGCGAGGCGCTCGACGGCGCGCACCAGTTCCTCGGAGCTGGAACGGTCGTCATATTCGACCACTTCGAGCGGCAGGGGGACGCCGAGCTTGCTGAGTTCAAGGCCGCCGGCCTTGTTCACGTCATCCACCCAGAGCAGGTAATTCGGAATGGTCGAAATGCCGGCGCCGGCGGCGTTGGCGCCGGTCTTGGGCACGGCGTAGCCGATGCGGATGGCGGTGCGGTCCTGTGCGAGGACCGGCAGGCCGGAAAGGGCCGTGGCCAGGGCGCTGACGCCCATGCCCTGCAAGACGGTTCTGCGGCTAATCGTGGTCATAGCTTGCTCTCCTCCATGCCCGTCGCTGCGGGCGCTCCCAGATGCGGTCCGGCTTTGCTCCGGTCCCGTCCTTGCCGAGCATGGTAGGGCGGAGCCTGAGTGGATAAAATGGACATTACGGAAAGATAAATGTACTTTTGCGGTGACTTTACCCCCATGACAGGACCGTCATGACCGAACAGAACCTGCGCCCCCTGCCCGGCCCCGGCCTGCTGCAGGATGTGGAAGTGGCCGACATTGGCGGCGCGCTATCGGCGAGCGAATGGGATTTTTCGGCACCGCGGGCGCGGCTGGGGGCGCATGGTTTCGTGCTGGCCTCGGGCAGCGGTTTGGTGCGGCTGGAGAGCGGCGCGACCAGCATCGAGGCGCCCAGCGTGATCTGGCTGCCCAGCGGCATGGGCGCCAGCGTGCGGCTGGAAGCGGGCGCGCGCGGCGTGACCATGACCGTGTCGGATGCGGCCTTGGGCCGGGTGGTGCCGGCCAGCTCCATCGCCGGCCCCTTGCGCCAGGCCATCGACCGGCCGCTGGTCGGCATGCGCCTCGAAGCCGGAGCGGCGCGGGCGACGATCCGCGACCTCGAGGAGATCAGGCGCGAGACGCTGGAGGACTTGCCGGGCATGCGCGAGGCGATCATGAGCCGGCTGTGCCTGGTGCTCATCGCCTTCTGGCGGCTGGGCGAGGTGGCGGCTCAGCCCCAGGCGGCGCCGCGTGTGCTGGTGCAGAATTTCATGCAATTGGTGGAGCTCAATGCCCGCGCGCAATGGCGCGTGGCCGACTATGCGCGGACCATGGGCATTTCCACCGACCGGCTGACCTCGGCCATCCGCCGCGCCACCGGCCAATCGCCGCTGGAGCTGGTGCATGGACGGCTGCTTGAGGATGCCGAGAGCCTGCTGGAACGCTCGGCCTTGCAGGTGCGCGAAATCGCCGATGCGCTGGGCTTTCGTGACGCCGGCTATTTCAACCGGTTCTTCACCCGGCTCAAGGGGATTTCGCCGGGGCGCTATCGGCAGCGGGTGCAGCGGCGGGCCAGCCCGGACGGGTCCTATGCGGCCTGGCCGTGAGGCGTCGAGCTCATAAGCCGGTCGCCCCTCTCCCCTTGTGGGAGAGGGTGCAATTTCCTCGTTCAGAGGAAATTGCGGGTGAGGGGGTCTGCGTCATCCCATGCTTTCAATTCCGAAGGACAACTCGGTGCCCCCTCATCCGCCCTTCGGGCACCTTCTCCCACGAGGGGAGAAGGGAAGGGCCGATGGTGCGGCGTCCGCTTACGGCAGAGTATGCCCAGCCGCGCGGAACAGGCGGTACCATTCCTCGCGGGTCAGGGTCACGTCGGAGCCGGCGGCGGAATCCTTCACTCGCCCCGGATTGGTGGTGCCGAGCACGACCTGGATATGGGCCGGATGCCTCACGATCCAGGCCACGGCAATGCCTGTTGGCGTGACGCCATACTGAGCCGCCAGCGCATCGATGGCGTCGTTCAGTTCCGCATAATTCTCGCGATCGCCGAGGAAGACGCCGTCGAAGAAGACCTTCTGGAAGGGCGACCAGGCCTGCAGCATCATGTTGTTCAGCCGCGAATAGTCGAGCAGGCCATTGTCGCGCGATACCGACTGTTCGAGCCCGGCCATATTGGCGGCGACACCCTGGGCGAAGAGCGGCGCATGGGTGATGGAGAGCTGCACCTGATTGGCGGCCAGCGGCTGTTTCACCGCCGTTTTCAGCAGTTCGATCTGCCCCGGCGTGTGGTTGGAAACGCCGAAATGGCGCACCTTGCCGGCGGCCACCAGCTGCTCGAAGGCCTCGGCCACCTCCTCCGGCTCGACCAAAGTGTCGGGGCGGTGGAGCAGCAGCAGGTCGAGATAATCGGTGCGCAGGGCGGCCAGCGATTCATCGACACTGGTGAGGATGTGCTCTTTCGAGAAATCGAACCAGCCCTTGCGAATGCCGACCTTGGACTGGATGACGATGGCCTCGCGTTCGGCCGGGGTGAGGCGCACCGCCTCGCCGAAGCGCTGCTCGCAGCGATGGCGCTCGCCGCCATAGATATCGGCATGGTCGAAGACATTGATGCCGGCATCGCGCGCCGTGCCGAACAGCGTGGCGATCTCGGCATCGCTCATCTTGGCAATGCGCATCAGGCCGAGAACGACGCTGGAGACGGCAGTTTCGGTGTCGGGGAGCGTGTAGGTTTTCATGGGCTTGGCCTTTCTGCGATTCTTGGCGGGAGGATACGCCCACTAGCGGGGCCAACCCACCCCCACCCTTGATCCCCCCAAGGAGAGAAACGATGGGTTCGGTCCGTGTTCCAATCGATCCGCAAAGGCCGGCCAGGCTTCCCTCCCCCTTGTGGGGAGGGAGTGAGGGTGGGGGTATGCTTCCACTAACGCGACGCCTTCACCCCCAGAAACTCCACCAATTCCCGCGTCGCCGCAGCCCCCGCCCGGTTCGCCCCGATGGTGGAGGCCGATGGGCCATAGCCCACCAGGTGCACGCGCGGATCGCGCGCCACCTGCGTCGCCAGCCGGCCGGTCATGGTGATGCCGCCGCTTGCTTCCCGCAACTGCAGCGGGGCGAGATGATCGAGCGCCGAGCGGAAGCCGGTGCACCAGAGGATCACGTCGACATCCAGACTATGGCCATCGGCCCAGCGCACGCCGGATGGCGTGATTTCGGAAAACATCTCCTGGCGCTCCAGCACGCCGCGCTCGCGCATGGCCTCGATGGCCGGCGTCATGGGCAGGCCGGTGACCGAAACCACCGAATTGGGCGGCAGGCCGGCCCGGACGCGGTCTTCCACCAGCTTGACGGCGGCACGGCCCGCCTCCTGGTCGAAGGGCCCCTCGCGGAAGCGCGGCGGCGTGCGGGTGACCCAGGTGGTTGATGTCACCCGCGAAATCTGGTCGAGCAGCTGGATGGCGGAAATGCCGCCGCCCACTACCAGCACATGCTGGCCAGCAAAGTCCTCCGCGGCCCGGAATTGCTGCGTATGGAGCTGACGGCCACGAAAACTGTCGCGGCCGGGATAGTCGGGAATATAGGGCTTTTCCCAGGTGCCGGTGGCGTTGATGATCCCCCGCGCCGAGAACAGGCCGCGATCGCTCTCGACGCGCAGGCGCTCGCCCCGATCGCAGACGACGTTCACCGTGGCGGGGCGCAGCACATCGAGGCCGAAGCGTTCCTCATAGGCGGCGAAATAGTGCGGCACCGCCACCGAGGCCATGACGCTGTCATCACCCCCGGCGCTGTCGGCAAAGCTCAGGCCCGGCAGGTCATGCACGCGATTGACGGTGGAAAGCGTCAGCGAAGGCCAGCGATATTGCCACGCCCCACCCGGCTGCGGCGCCCGGTCGAGCACGAGGAAATCGCGGCCCGGCACAAGGCCGAGCTGTTTCAGGTGATAAGCCGAGGACAGCCCCGCCTGCCCGGCGCCGATAACGACGATATCGAGCTTGAGCGCGGTGCGGGCGGTGGGGGATGGGTCCGGCATGGTGCGGAAGATGTAGGGGGTGGCGATGGTCGGGGCAAGCGCTTGGCGGGCCGCAAGTACGGAGCGGCACCTCCCCCTTGACGGGGGAGGCTGGGAGGGGGTGTGGGTTGGCCCGAATATCCGGGCTAAACATCCCCCACCCTTGATCCCTCCCCGCAAGGGGGAGGGAGACGACTGAAAATTCAGCGTCCTGCCAGATGCTGCCCCGTCAGCGAATGCTTCGCCTTGGCCAAATCCCCCGGCACGCCCTCGAACTGGATCTTGCCGCCATCCTGTCCCGCGCCCGGTCCCAGGTCGATGACCCAATCCGCCCGCGAGATTACATCCAGATTGTGCTCGATGACGATCACGCTCGATCCCGCATCGACCAACCGGTCGAAGAGGCCGATCAGGGTGTCGACGTCGTTCATGTGGAGACCCGTTGTGGGTTCGTCGAGCACATAGATATTGCCCTTCTTGCCCAGTTCGGCCGCCAACTTGAGCCGCTGGCGCTCCCCGCCCGACAGGGTCGACAGCGGCTGGCCCAGCGTCAGGTAGCCCAGCCCGACATCGTCGAGACTTCCGAGAATCTTGGCGATGGCCGGCTCGGTGAAGAAGTCCACCGCCTCGGCAATGCTCATCAGGTAGACGTCGCTGATCGACCTGCCGCGCAGGTGATGCTCCAGCACTTCGGGCAGGAAGCGCTTGCCCTCGCAGGTCTCGCAAGTGGTGATCATGGGATCGAGATGCGCCAGGTCGGTATAGATCACGCCCAGCCCGTTACAATCGGGGCAGGCGCCCTTGGAATTGGCCGAGAACAGGGCGGCGTCGACGCCATTCGCCTTGGCGAAGGCCTTGCGCACATTGTCGAGGATGCCGGTATAGGTGGCGGTATTGGAGCGGCGCGAGCCGCGCGCCAGGTTCTGGTCGATGATGATCGTATCGGGGTAGGCCTGGGGCAGGCAGCCCTGGATGAGGCTGGATTTGCCCGAGCCGGCAACGCCGGAAACCGCTGTCAGCACGCCGCGGGGAATGGAGACCGAAACGTCCTTGAGATTGTTGAGCCGGGCGTGCTCGATCCTCAATGCGCCATCGGCTTTCCGAACCTTGTCCTTGATCGACTGGTGCTTGCTTATGTGGTTGCCGGTCAGCGTGCCCGAGGTCAACAGGCCCGCATAGTCGCCCTCATAGACCACCTCGCCGCCCTTGCTGCCGGCGAAGGGCCCCATATCCACCACATGGTCGGCAATGGCGATCATGTCGGGCTTGTGCTCGACGATGAGTACCGTATTGCCCTTGTCGCGCAATTGCTGCATCAGGCCGGCCAGCCGCCCCACATCATGGGGGTGCAGACCCACCGAGGGCTCGTCGAAGACATAGGTGATGTCGGTCAGCGAGCTGCCGAGATGGCGTACCATCTTGACGCGCTGGCTTTCACCTCCTGACAGCGTCGAGCTTTCACGGTCGAGGCTGAGATAGCCGAGGCCAATGGTGACGAGGTTTTCCAGCCGCAGTGCCAAAGCCTCCAGCATGGGGCCGACCTGTGGCGCTTCGATGCCGCGCACGAAGACCGCCAGTTCGCTGACCTGCATGGCCGAAAGCTCGGCAATGTTGCGGCCATTGACCTTGCTGTTCAGCGCCTGCTGGTTGAGGCGGGTGCCGTGGCAGGCGGGGCAAGTGGCGCGGGTGAAAATCTTCTCGTATTCGCGCAAGACATGTGGCTGCAGGCTTTCGGGATCCTTGGAGCCCAGCCCCTTCTTGAGCTTGGCGACCACGCCCTCATAGGTCAGCCCGATCTTGCCGACCTTGATCTTGCGGCCGTCATCGAGATTGAGCAGGTTTTCCCGCTCTTCGGCGCTGTATTTGCTGATCGGCTTGTCCATGTCGAACAGGCCGGAATTCTTGTAGATTTCCCAATACCAGGTATCGACCGCAAAATCCTTGGGCAGCAGGGCACCCTGATTGAGCGACTTGGACTCGTCGATCACCGCCGCCATGTCCATGGCCGCGACCTGGCCGATGCCCTCACAATCGGGGCACATGCCGCGCGGGTCGTTGTAGGAATAGAGGCTGGGCGGGCCCAGCTTCGGCTCGCCCAGGCGCGAAAACAGCACGCGCAGCATCTGCGCTGCATCGGTCACCGTCGCCACGGTCGAGCGCGAATTGCCGCCCAGCCTCTGCTGGTCGACGATGATCGCCGCCGAGATGTTTTCCAGCTGGTCGGCATCGGGCTGGCCATAGCGCGGCATGAATTGCTGCACGAAGCTGGGATAGGTCTCGTTGATCAGCCGCTGGCTTTCCGCCGCGATGGTGCCGAAGACCAGCGACGACTTGCCCGAGCCGGAAACCCCGGTGAAGACGCTGATCTTGCGCTTGGGAATGTCGAGTGAGACATTCTTGAGATTGTTCTCGCGGGCGCCGCGAATGATGATCGAGCCGTAATCGGGCATGTGTTTCTGTTCCTGTCGTTTCGCGGATGAATGGACCACGATTTCTCAGTCGACTCCCTCCCCCTTGAGGGGAGGGATCAAGGGTGGGGGTGCCGAGGCCGCCGCAAACGCGATAGGTGCAGAACTCCGACACCCGCTGACATCCGATAGCCAAGCCCACTGACATGACGCGTCAGCAGGCCCGATTTCGACAGTATGGATGTTTTCCGGAGCCTAGCCGACTGCCTTTTCCAGCAGCGCGCCGATGGCCTTCTTCTCGGCCGGGCCCAGCTTGAGCAGGGCAAAGGAGGTCGGCCACATATTGCCGTCGTCGAGCTTCGCCCCGGTGTTGAAGCCCAATGAAGCGTAGCGCTCCTTGAATTTTACACCGGGGGTGAAAAAGCACACCGCCTTGCCGTCCGCCCCCGCCCAGGCCGGCATGCCATACCAGGTCTTGGGCATCAGGCTCGGCGCATACTGCTTGACCAGGGCATGCAATCCCTCGGCCAGCTCCTTGTCCAACCCCTCCATCTCGGCGACCTTGGCCAGCAGGTCGGCTTCGCCATCCACCTGCTTGCCGCCCTTGCGGCGGGCGGCCTTTTCCGCCTTTTCCTCGGCGACCTTGTCCTTCATCGCCTCGACTTCGTCGTCGGAGAAGGACTGGCTGGATTTTGTGGTCTTGCGCGTGGCCATGGCCGGCTCCCTACCAGTTCAGTTGGGTGAGCTGGATGATATTGCCGCAGCCATCGTCGAGCTGGGCGATGGTCGAGGCGGTGACGTCGGTAGGCTCCATGCGCAGCGTCACGCCCTTGGCCTTGATGGCATCGCAATCGGCCTTCACGTCGTCGGTGAAGAACTGGATAGCCGGCTGGCCCTGCTGGAAAGTGGCTTGCTGATAGGCCTTGCCCGCCGGATTGGCGTTGGAGGCCAGTTGCAGCTCGACACCCTCGGGGTCCTCGGCCGGAACGACGGTCAGCCAGCGATAGCCGCCATTGCCGAAATCGTTTTTCTTGGTGAAGCCCAGCACGTCGGTATAGAAGGCCAGCGCCTTGTCCTGGTCGTCGACATAGATGGTCGTTACCTTGATCTTCATCGTCATACTCCTTGTTACAATTGCAGCGCGGCCCCTCAATCGAGGTCGGCCACGACTTTCTCCAATGCGGCCATGAACTGCTTCCACGATGCCCTCGCGCCCCTGAAGGCCAGGTCCTGATCCGGGCGGAAACCGGTCTGTTCCATGCGGATAACGGTTCCCGCCGGCGTCGGCTCCAGGGTGAAGGTCACGACGCTTTCCAGCCCGAAGGCCTCCCAGCTGTAGGACAACGTCCTGTTGGGCTCGACATGAAGCACTTCGCAATCGACCACCACGCTCACATCGGGCCTGGGCTGGTTGCGGAAGGTGAATTTCCGGCCCTTGACCGGCGTGAAATCGGATTTCATCAGCCACTCCTCGATCAGGTGCTGTTGCGTCAGGGCGCGCCAGATCTTCTCGGGCGGCGCGGCAACCTCGCGTTCGATGACGACGGTGCGGATGGGCGGCGTTTCGGTCATTGGTCCATCCTGTCGAGCAGGTTTTCGAGGTCATTGAACCGGCCCTCCCAGAAGCCGGTCATTTCGCTGGTCCAGTCGACCAGCGGCGCCAGCGCCCCCGGCAGGGCGCTGTAATGGGTCTGCCGGCCGGCATGGCGATCGCGCACCAATCCGGCCTGTTTCAGCACCCCCAGATGGCGCGACACCACCGGCTGGGATACCCCGGCCCCGGCCGTCAGCGCCCCCACCGTGACCTCGCCTTCCCGGCACAGCCGCTCGAAAATGGCGCGGCGCGTCGGGTCGGCAAGCGTGCGGAAGATGACGTCGGGAGCGGTCGACATTGGGAAGAACCCATACCTTTCTGGCTATGGGTTAACGTATAGCTGGAGGGGTATGAGTGAGTCAAGGGGGTGTTCGGAGACAAAGAACATCATGCCAGGAGCCGGGCCCACCCTCCCCCTTGAGGGCAAGCTATCGCATATGAATTGCCACAACCACCGGGCGGCACCTCCCCCTTGACGGGGGAGGCTGGGAGGGGGTGTCGGGAGCCACGATATATATCGGGGCCAAACGCCCCCCACCCTTGATCCCTCCCCGCAAGGGGGAGGGTGTCGACTGAGATAGCCGTGGTCTCTCAAATTCCAAATGCGATGGCCCTCAGGGGAGAGGTGATTAAAGCGAAGCCTTGCGCACCTGGCTGACGCCCACGGCGAGCCCGACCAGCGCCACGACCACCGCCACCAGCGCCCCATAGAGCACCGGCATGGCGACAATCTCGCCGATGAACAGAACCCGTTCGGCCTCCACCAGATAGGTCAGCGGATTGAAACGGCTGGCGGCATAGAGCCAGTCGGGCGCATTGGTCATCGGCAGCAGCACGCCGCCCAGCAGCATCATCGGCAAGGCCACCGAATGGCTGACGAGGTAGAACAGGCTCCCGTCATGCTTGCTGGCAATGGCCAGAGCATAGGAGAGCGAGGCCACGCCCACGCCGAAAACCATCAGCATGGCCAGCCCCAGCAGCATATGCAGGGGATGCAGCACCAGCCCGAAGGGCGTGGCGACGACGATGAGGATCAGCGCCTGCACCAGCAGCGGCGCCAGCTCCTTGAGGGCGCGGCCGACCAGAACCGCGGGCCGGCTCATCGGCGTGGCGAGGAAGCGTTCGAAGCTGCCGCTCATCAGTTCCTCGGTCAGCGCCCAGCCGCAGGAGACGGTGGTGAACAGCACCAGCATCACCACCATGCCGGGCACGAACCATTGCAGCGGCGAAGCGCCATCGGGCCCGCCGACATTACCCAGCAGCGGCACGAACAGCGCCAGATAGAGCAACGGCTGCACCAGCCCGAAGATGATGTAGTACCAGGAGCGGAGCGTGGGGCCGATTTCGCGACGGAAAGAAATGGCAGTGTCTGAGATGAAGGACATTTTCTTGATCCTTGTTGATTGGGAGCCGCTTCTCATCTCTCCCTTGGGGGGAGAGGTCGGCGGCGAAGCCGACGGGTGAGGGGGCCTTTTCTCGGCTCGGTGCTTGAGAAAGGCCCCCTCACCCGACCCAAGAGGGTCGACCTCTCCCCCGAAGGGAGAGGTGAAGCATCACGCCGCCGCCTCCCTGAGCGAACGTCCCGTCAGCCCCAGAAACACATCATCCAGCGTCGGCCGCACCACGCGGGCGCTGATCGCCTCGATGCCGGACTGATGCAGCCGGCGGATGAATTCGGGCAATACGGCCTCGCCATCGCGCAGCGTTACCGCCACGTCGCGGCCCTCGACCTTGGTTTCGCGCGCCTCGGGCAGGTTCCGGGCGATTTCGGCGGCGTTCGCGGTCTGGTCCTCGCAGAGCACGCTGACATGGATGGTGTCGCCGGCCAGGTCGGCCTTGAGCCGGGCCGGCGTATCGTCGGCAATCATCACGCCATTGTCCATCACCATGACCCGCTCGGCCATGGTGTCGGCCTCGTCGAGATAGTGGGTGGTGAGGAAAATGGTCATGCCGCTGGCCTGCCTGAGGCGGGTGATGTGATCCCACAGATTGGCCCGGCTATGCGGGTCGAGCCCGGTAGACGGCTCGTCGAGAAACAGGATGGGCGGGGTATGCATCAGCCCCAAGGCCACATCGAGCCGCCGCTTCTGCCCGCCCGAGAGCGAGGCACAGGCACGGTCGGCCAGGCCATCGAGTTCCAGCATGCCGAGCAATTCGTCGGCGCGCTTTCTTGCCGCCGTCGTGCTCATGCGCTGGGCCTGGCCCTGCGTCACCAGCTCGTCACGCACCCGGTGATAGGGGCCCGAGCCGGTCCCCTGCCCGACATAGCCGATCTTGCGGCGCACCGCGGCCGGGTCGGCGACGACATCGTGGCCGCCGACGCTGGCGCTGCCGGACGTCAGCGGCAGGAGCGTCGTCAGCAGGCGCACCGAGGTCGACTTTCCGGCGCCGTTGGGCCCAAGAAAGGCCACGAGTTCCCCCTCGGCCACATCGAGGCTGAGGCCGCGCACGGCTTCCACCGGGCCTGTCTTGGTCTTGAAGGTGCGGGTCAGGTCTCTGGCATGGATCATGAGCGTTCCCTTTCGTGTCCGGGCACACTGATCCGGCCCTGCTGACATGACGCGGCAGCAGGCGGATTTTCGACAGCGGGCTCGACTTTTGCGCCTCGGAGCCCTATAACTCCGTACGCTGCACAAGGTTTAGCATAATCTCGTACAGTGTAAAGAGTTATTTGGAGGCCAGATGGCCGAGGATATTGCCGGACGCGGCGACCCGATCAAAACCCTGCAACTGATGTGGGGGCGGGTCGATGCGCCCAAGCGCGGCCCGAAATCGCGGGTGGCAGTGGCCGACCTGGTGCGGGCGGCAGTGCGTCTCGCCGATGCCGAGGGGATCGATGCGGTCTCGACCCGCCGCGTGGCCGAGGCGGTCGGCATTTCGCCGATGAGCTTTTACACCCACATCCCCGACAAGGCCGTGCTGGTGGACCTGATGCTGGATGCGGTGTCCGGGCCGGCCGAGGGCGACAATCGGGAAGCGCCGGTTTTTACCCCGGCGGACTGGCGGGCCAATGTCGCCTTCGTGGCGCGTGAATATCGCGCCTTCTACCTGCGTCATCCCTGGGCGCTGCAGGTGGCGACGCACCGGCCGGTGCTCGGCCCCAACACCATGCGCGCCTATGAATATTTTCTCGGCGCCTTCGACAATCTCGGCCTGAGCGAAGTGGAAATGGACATGTCGGTGACCATGGTGGCCAACTATGTCTACGGTGCCGTGCGCGACGTGGCCCGCGCCCGCATGGTCAAGGACCTGACGGGCATGAGCGACGACGAATGGTGGTACACGATCGCGCCCTTCCTCGAAACGCTGGACTATTCCCCCTACCCCGTCGCCGCCCGCATCGGCCCCGTCGTCGGCGAACTGTATGGCCTGGGCGACCCCGACCGCGCCTTCGACTTCGGCCTGGAACGGATCCTGGACGGGCTGGCCGTGATGGTAGACAGCAAGACTGCGCGCTGAGTACCGTCGCGCAGCAGAGCACTCGCTCACCCACCCAGCGCCTCGGCCCCTCCTCCCGCAAGGGGAGAAGGTGAAAGAGCCGCAGACCCAAAGGGATCGACAGCTTCGGCAGAGGTAGACTCCCCCATCGGGCACTCCGATGGCCGGAGCTCAGCCCGCCTGGATCACATTGCCTTCGGCATCGAACAAATGGATGCGGGCCGGGTCGATATGGGTGGCGACGGTTGACCCCAGGTCCACCGGCCGCTGGCCTTCGAGCACGATGTTGATCGGCTGGCCGTCGGTCGTGGTGGCATAGACCACCGTCTGGCCGCCGAGGTTTTCCACGAGATCGACCCGTATGTCGGCCAGCTTGATGCCGCTGCCTTCGGCCAGGGTGATGTGCTCGGGGCGGACGCCCATGGTGGCGACGCCCGTCACCGCGCGCTTGACGTCGATGGTGTTGCCGGCGACCTTGAGCCCGGTGCCATCGGCGCTGGCGGTGAGGAAGTTCATCTTGGGCGAGCCGATGAAGCCGGCGACGAACAGGTTCTTCGGATTGTTGTAGAGCTCGAGCGGCGCACCGGCCTGCTCGATGACGCCGGAGCGCAGCACCACGATCTTGTCGGCCATGGTCATGGCTTCCACCTGGTCGTGAGTGACGTAGATCATGGTATTGCCGAGGTCGTTATGCAGCTTGGCGATCTCGACGCGCATCTGCACCCGCAGCTCGGCGTCGAGGTTGCTGAGCGGTTCGTCGAACAGGAAAATCCGCGGCTCGCGCACGATGGCGCGGCCGATGGCGACGCGCTGGCGCTGGCCGCCGGAGAGCTGCTTGGGCTTGCGCTGCAACAGCGGCACGATCTGCAGGATTTCGGCGGCGCGCTGCACGCGCTCCTTGATCTCGGGTTTGGGCGTCTTGGCGGTTTCCAGCCCGAAGGCCAGGTTCTGGTAGACATTCATATGCGGGTAGAGCGCGTAGCTCTGGAACACCATGGCGATGCCGCGCCGCGCCGCCGGTATGTCGTTCATGCGTTCGCCATCGATCAGCAGGTCGCCGCCGGTAATCGGCTCAAGGCCGGCGATCATGCGCAGCAAGGTGGACTTGCCGCAGCCCGAGGGGCCGACAAAGACGGTGAACTCACCCGGATCGATGGTGAGATCGATGCCGTGGATCACTTCGATATCACCATAGGCCTTGACGAGTTGCCGGAGCTGGATGGGTGTCGACATGGAACTCTCCTAAGCCGCCCGGAACTGGGCCGGAACCCAGCTTTCGTAGAGCGGATGGCCGGGGCCGATGGGCAGGACGACATCCTCGTTGGTTGCCGACGAATGGTAGAAGGCGGTGACCAGTTCGAGCGAACGGCGCGAATCCGCTGATGTCACCGGCAGCGGGCCGGCGCCGACAAGCGCGTCGTGGAAGCGGGCCATCTGCGTCTGGAACCGGGACGGCACATGCCGCCAGTCCTTCAGCAAAGCATCGATCTTCGCGGCGGTCTCGGGATTGCGCGGCTGGATTTTCCAGGGCTTTTCGCCCGGATTATAGGCCGCGTGATCGCTTTCGAAAGTGACATTCTCGAAGGCGAGGCGGATGCGGGTGGTGTCGTCGGCCGAGCCGAGCGTGGCGGTGAGGCTGGCCAGAGCGCCATTCTTCATCACCAGCGAGGCCGAGATGGTGTCTTCCACCTCGATCGGATTGACGCGGGTGGCGACGCGCCCGAAGACGCGGTCGATATCGCCCATGAGATAGGTGAACAGGTCATGCGGGTGGATGGCATGGCCCATCAGCACGCCGCCCAGTTCGGTGGCCCACTTGCCGCGCCAGGGCACCGCATAATAGGGCGCGTCGCGCCGCCACAGCGTTTCCACCGTTCCCATGAAGGGTTTTCCGGCAATGCCGGCATCGATGATGGCCTTGGCTTGCTCGATGCCATTGCCGAAGCGGTACTGGAACACCGGCATCAGCATGCCCTTGCTCCGCTTTTCCTCTTCCATCACCGCATCGACCTGGGCGAGCGAGCCCACCAGCGGCTTTTCGCAGATGACATGCTTGCCGGCCTTGAGCGCCGCCATGACCATGGGGTAGTGCAGCCCCGGCGGGGTGCAGATATCGATCACGTCGATATCGTCCATGCCCAGCACGTCCTCGAAGCTGGTGATGCGGCGCTCGACGCCGAATTCGTCGGCGACGGCGGCCATGCGCTCGACATTGAGGTCACAGAGCGCCAGCACCTTGAACTGGCCTTCATTGGGCAGGTAGCCCTCCACGATATGGCTGCGCCCGATGCCGCAACCGACGACGGCGACGTTGAAAATACGGCTCATTGCGCCCACTCCGTGCCGCGTTCGGCCAGTTGCTGGGCCGTCAGCGCCAGCTTCATGGCGTTGAAGCACCGCTCCTGCGGCATGGCCGTTTCGGTGCGGTTGCGCACGTCGTCGAGGAACAGCCGGCCGAACGGCCGCTCGACCTTGGAACAGTCGACATGGCGCGGACCTTCATGATTGACGATGAACAGGTGGTTCTCGCCCGGCCTTCCGGCAATATCGATATATTTGCGCAGCTCGATATAGCCCTCGGTGCCCAATATAGTCAGGCGCCCGTCGCCCCAGGTCGGCAGGCCCGACGGGGTGAACCAGTCGACGCGGATATAGCCCGAGGTGTCGGCCGTCCGCAGATGCACGTCGCCCACATCCTGCAGGCCCGGCCGGTCCGGATTGCCGCGATTGGCGACGCTGGCCGACACCACTTCGGCATCCATGGCATTGGAAAAGAACAGATACTGCTCGAACTGGTGGCTGGCGATATCGCAGAGGATGCCGCCATAGCGCTGGCGATCGAAGAACCAGTCCGGTCGCTGGTTGTTGCGGATGGCATGGGGCCCGAGGCCCACCGTATTGACCACCTTGCCGATGGCGCCCTGGGCGATCAGGTTGCCGGCTTCCACCGTGGCGCGGACCTCGAAATGCTCGGAATAGAGCACCGAATAGATGCGGCCGGTTTCCGCCTGCACTTTGCGCAGCTCGTCGAGCTGGGCAAAGGTGGTCATGCCCGGCTTGTCGGTCAGCACATCCTTGCCGTGGCGCATGGCGGCGAGCGAGATGGCGGCGCGATCGGCCGGAATGGCCGAGGTCAGCACCACGGCGATATCGGGATCTTCGAGGATCGCCCTGGGATCGCCGACGCGCTTGGCCTCGGGGTATTTCGCCCCGAAGGCCGCGGCGAGATCGTCCTCCACGGCGTGGAAGGCAGTGAGCTGCGCGCCGGCATCCTTCAGGCAATCGACCTGGCCGTAGATATGGCTGTGGTTGATGCCGATGGCGGCAAATTTGATATCGGTCATGAAGAAACAATCCGGTCTACAAGGTCGGCAGTCAATCTTCCCTCCCCTCAAGGGGGAGGGGGCGATGACCCAAGGCGTTCTGCTTCACCGCTTCATCCCCGTCGTGGCGATGCCCTCGATGAGCAACCGCTGGAAGAACAGGAAGAACAGGAAGATCGGCACGAGGCTGAGCACGCTCATGGCGAACAGGCCGCCATAGTCGCTCTCGCCGGTTGAGTCGGTGAAGGTGCGCAGGCCCAGCATCACCGTGTAGGACTTCATCTCGCTGAGATAGATCAGCGGCCCGAAGAAATCGTCCCAGGTCCAGATGAAGGTGAAGATCGCCGCCGTGGCCAGTACCGGCATGGAAAGCGGCATGATGATCTTCCAGTAGATGCGCCAGGGCGAGCACCCGTCCATCTGCGCCGCCTCATCCAGTTCCTTGGGCAGGCCGCGGAAGAACTGCACCATGAGGAAGATGAAGAAGCCGTCGGCAGCGAGGAACTTCGGGACCACCAGCGGCAGGAAGGTGTTCACCCAGCCTAGCTGGCGGAACAGCACATATTGGGGGATGAGCGTCACCTGGTAGGGCAGCATCAGGGTCATCAGCATCATGGCGAACCAGAAGCTCTTGAACTTGAACTCCAGCCGGGCAAAGGCAAAGGCCGCCATCGAGCAGGCCAGCACATTGCCCACCACGGACAGGCCCGAAATGATGAAACTGTTGAGATAGAACGTGGCAAAGCTGGTGCGCAGGCCGTTCCAGCCGCGGATATAGGCGTCGATGCTCCACGACGAGGGGATGATGCTGGCCGAGGTGAAAATCTCGTTTTCGGGCCGGAACGACGCAGCCATCAGCCACAGCAGCGGATAGAGCATCAGCAGCGAAGCGGCGATCAGCGCCACATGCGTCAGAATACCGATCAGGCGCTTGCGCCCCGGCGACTCGGTGCCGGTCACCACCGTCAGCTTGGCGGGGACATCACTCATCGTAGTGTACCCAGTATTTGGAGGAGAGGAAGGAGATGGCGGTGAAGATGCCCACCAGCGCCAGCAACACCCAGGCCAGCGCCGAGGCGTAGCCCATGCGGAAGAAGGCGAAGGCCTCCTGGTACAGATAGAGCGTGTAGAACAGCGTCGAGTTGATCGGGTTGCCGGTGCCGCCCGAGATGATGAAGGCGGGCGTGAAGCTCTTGAAGGCCTCGATGGTCTGGATGATGGCGTTGAAGAACACCACCGGGGTCAGCAGCGGCAGGGTGATCTTGACGAACTGGCGCCACCTGCTGGCCCCGTCGAGACTGGCCGCTTCATACATGTCCTGCGGAATCTGCCGCAGGCCGGCAAGGAAAATGATCATCGGCGAGCCGAACTGCCAGATGCTGAGAATGATCAGCGTCCACAGCGAAGTCTTGGGGTTGGAGATCCAGCTCGGCCCGGCAATGTCGAACACCGCCAGCAGCTTGTTGACCAGGCCGTCACCCGCAAAGATTTGCCGCCACAGGATGGCGATGGCGACCGAGGCGCCGAGCAGGCTCGGCAGGTAGAACAGGGCGCGATAGAGCGGCAGGCCCCTGATGCCGCGATTGAGCAGCATGGCCACCATCAGCGCAAAGGCCAGCTTGAGCGGCACCGAGAAAATGACGAAGAACATGGTCACCCGCATCGAGGCCCAGAATTTGGGGTCGTTGGTGAACATGCGCATGTAGTTGGACGCGCCGACCCAGTCGGGCGATGTCAGCAGGTCGAAATCGGTGAAGCTCAGATAGAGCGACGTCACCATCGGCCCGATGGTGAGGCCGAGGAAGCCGATCAACCAGGGCAGCAGGAACAGGTAGCCGGGGGCGTCGTTCTGCCAGATGCGTGACCAGACTGTCGGAGTGGCCACGCGCTCCCTTGTCGGAGCGGCCGATTCAAGAGAGCGCGTGGTCATGGTTTAGGCCCGGCTGAGGATATCGTTGGCGCCGCTGATCAACTCGCGACCAGCTTCTTCCGGCGTCTTGGCACCGAAGCCGACTTCCTGACCCAGGGTACGGATCAGCGAGGCGTCGATTTCACCGGCGGCGGCCGGCGGAGACGGCGGCAGTGCACCGAGCAGGTCACCCAGATTGGCCACGAAATTGAGCGCAATCTGGCTCTGGCTATCCAGGGTCGGCGCAACGATGTCACGCGTTGCCGCGATACAGGGCACGCCGCGTTCGACGCCAAGGATCTTGGCGGCTTCCGGGTCGGAGATGAAGAAGTTGAGGAACTCGGCCGCTGCTTCCTTCTTGGCGGAGCTGCCGCCAACCGAGAAGAACATCGACGGCTTGCGGTAGTGGCCGCCACCGGCGCCGGGCGCGATGCGCGGGTAGCCGATCATGCCCAGCGTGTCCTGCATGATGGCCTGGTAGCCGACGAGCTGGTTGGAGTTGGACGGCATGATGGCCGACTTGCCCTGGACCAGCATGGTGGTTTCCACCGCACCAGTATCGATCGCCTGGTCTTCGGCCGAGACGCAGACGCCAGCGTCGCGCAGCTTGCTCCACAGGGTGTACCACTCGATGGCATCGTCTTCGTCGTAGCCGAGCTTGCCATCGGCGGTGTAGAGGGCCTTGCCGCGCTGGCGCAGCCAGTTATCCAGCATCGGCTCGGTGTAGGAACCGTCCGAAATCACCTTCATGCCACCACGGATATTGGCACTGTTGAAGGCCTCGCCCATGGTCATGATGTCATCATAGGTCCAGGCATTGGTCGGCGCCTCTATGCCAACCTCTTCGAAGGCCGGCAGGTTGACCAGCGAGGCCACCGAGTTGGCGCCCAGGGAGATGCCATAGAGCTTGCCATCGACCTTGCCGCCTTCGAGCTGGTCGGCGTCGAAATCGGCGAGCTGCAGGGCGCCGCCGACAAATTCGTCAAGCGGCGCAATGGCGTTGCGCTTGGCGTATTCGACGATATAGCGGTAATCCATCTGGATGATGTCGGGGGCATTGCCACCGGCGGTCTGGGTCGCCAGCTTGGGCCAGTAGTCGTTCCAGGCGAGGAACTCGCCTTCGACGTCGGTGCCCTTGGCGGCCTTGTAGAGGTCGGTCACGCCATAGGTGAGATCGGCACGAGCCTGGCCGCCCCAGAAAATAAGGCGAAGGCTGTCGGCCTGGGCCCAGGCCGGCATGACACCGGCAGCGCCAGCGGCGACGAGCGCGGACGTGCCCATCAGGAACTGGCGGCGATCGATACGAGTAGTCATCAGGTTTTTCCTCCCATGAAACTGTGGCCGCTCCGGCATCCGGAACGGAAGGTGACCCGCAGCCTCCCCGCTGCTAAATCACCAATCGGTTACATCGTCTGCTGCAGCGTCGGCAATGGTCACCAATGCTGCGGTATCGCGCTTTTTGCCGGAATCTCCTTACGCAAATTGCACAAATAACCGACTGGTTACGACATAGCACACCCTTTTGCGGCAAGGCAATCACTTGTATGGAAGATGCGGAAAGCTGGTAAATCCAGCTCGGGGGTATATCCGGCCCCCGGACAAATCGCCCCGGTTTCCCGCTGTTTCAGGCCGCCTCCACCCTTGGGACGCACCCTGCTTCCTTGACCGCCCTGGCAGCCGCTTCCTGTCTTGCTAGCGTCAGACTGGCGCAGTCTCGACCAAAAGAAAAATACGAAATATCCTGTCCGATATAGATTTTTTCTATGTCGTGGAGCGATAGTATGGACAAGCTGCTCAACCAGTTCCTGGCCGTGGCCGAGGCGGGCACGATCAGCGCCGCGGCGACGGCCCTGTTCGTCACCCAGCCGACGCTGACCTTCAACATGCGCAAGCTGGAGGAAAATCTCGGTGTGCCGTTGCTGATCCGTACGCCGCGCGGGGTGGAGCTCACCGAATATGGCGAGACGCTCTACCAGAACGGGCGGCTGATGCGCCGGCTCTATGACAATACGCTCAACGCCATTGCCCATCAGCAGGGCCGGACCGAACAGGGCCTGCGCATCGGCTCGGGCTATTCGTGGTGGACCCTGTTCATTCGCGACATGGTGCTCGACTATACGCAAAGCTACCCCAATGCCCGCATCCATGTGAGCCTGGGCAACCAGCTTCGCTGCATGGACCAGTTGCTCAGCGGCGATATTTCACTTTTTGTTGCGCATGAGATCGAGGGGCTGAGCCGCAGCACCGGGGCACGGCTCATTCCGCTCACCCGCGTCGGCCAGGGTTATTTCGTGCGCGAGGGGCATCCGCTGCTCAGCCGCCCGCGCTCCATTGCCGAAGTGGAGGCCTATCCTGCGGTGACCAGTTCCCTGCCCGAGATCCGCCATCAGCGCTTCTTCGAGGCGTGGAGCCGCACCACCAGCGGCAGTGCCCCGTTCGACCAGGGCAAATATGCCTTCGCCTCCAATTCCCTGGCCGCCTGCCTCGACTATGTCGAGCGCACCGATGCGGTGATCAGCCATACCGAGGTGATGGAGGACGAATTCATCCGCCGCGGGCTGCGGCGCATCAGCGTCACCGAACCGACGCGGCAGAGCCTCATCGGCATCTATGTGCTGCAGGAACGCGCCGAAGAGCCGCGGGTATTGGAACTGATCGAGCGGCTGAAGGAGAAAGCCAGCGCGGTCTTGCCGCCGCTGGAATAGCTTGCCACGCCCTCGTGGTTCGAGGCTCGTAAGAACTCGCACCTCACCATGAGGGCTACTCTTGGCTCGATGTCCCAGTAGCCCTCATGGTGAGGCGGGAGCGCAGCGACCCTCGAACCACCAGGGCGTGGCAACATGCTCAATCCGACCGCGTCCGCAGATAATCCAGCACCATCTGCACCGCCTGCGCCTCGCGCTCCTGCACCATGTCGATGCCACTCAAATCCCGCGCGAAGATCACCGACAGCGTCGCCATGTTGGAGACATAGAAAAACCCCAGGGCGGCGATGGAGATATAGAGCTGCACCGGATCGACGTCGCGACGGAAAATCTTCAGCTCCGCCCCGCGCTCGACAATGGTCCTGATCTGCCCGACCAGCGGGGAATGCAGCGCCTGGATATCGGGCAGGGTCTTCAAAAACCGCGCATTCTCGATGTTTTCCGTGCCGAGCAGGCGCGGGAACCACGGATTGGCCAGGAAGTGGCGGAAGGTGAAGCGCACCAGCCGATCCATGGCATCGACCGGCCCGTACTGGTCCAGCGACAGCGCCCGCTCGCCGCGGCGGATTTCCTCATAGGCGTCGAGCAGCACCGCCCGGTAGAGGTCTTCCTTGTTGCCGAAGTAGTGGTAGAGCAGCCGCTTGTTGGCGCCCGCCAAAGCCGCGATGGCATCCACCCGCGCGCCCTCGAAGCCGCGCTCGGCGAATTCGGCCCGGCCGGCGACGAGGATCGCCGCCTTGGTCTTGATCGAATTGCGCGCCCGCTTGGCCGGAGCCGCCTCAGCTTTGGGCTGGGGCGGCGCTGCCGCGGGTGAAGAGGGCTCTGACACGCTTGGATACCGCCGGGATGGACATCAGGATGGTGAAGACGATGATGAGGCAGATAACAGCACTGATCGGACGGGTAAAGAACGGGCTGGGATCGCCATTGGTCAGCAGCAGGCCACGCCGCAGGTTGAGATCCAGCAGGTCGCCCAGGATGATGCCCAGCACCAGCGGGGCCATGGGATATTTCATTTCGCGCAGGATGAAGCCGACAATGCCGAAGCCAACCATGACATAGACGTCGAACATGCGCTGGGTGATGGCGAAGGAGCCGACCACGCAGAGCACATAGACCACGGCCATCAGCCGTTCGCGCGGCACGGCCAGCACGGTCAGCAGCGGCCTGGTCAGCGTCAGGCCGAACACCAGGATGGCCAGCGTCGAGAACAGCAGGACCGCGACGATCTGGTAGAGCACTTCGGGGCTCTCGGTCATCAGCAGCGGACCGGGCCGGATGCCGTGGATGAACATGGCGGCGATCAGCACGGCGGCAGCGGCCGAGCCGGGCAGCGCCAGGGTCAGGGTCGGGATCATGGCGCCCGGTACCACGGCCGAATTGCCGGTTTCGGCGGCGATCAGCCCCTCCTGGCTGCCCTTGCCGAACAGGTGCGCCTCCTTGCTGGAGCGCTTGGCGGCAGCGTAGGAGGCCCAGGCACCCACATCCTCGCCGACCCCCGGCACGATGCCGACAAAGGTGCCGATAACGCCCGAGCGCAAGGTGGTCTTCCAGTATTTGAGGATTTCGCTGAGCTTGGGGATGACGCGGTCGCCCGACGAGACGATGCGGGCATGGGCGGTACGCTTCATGACGCCGAGGATTTCGGCGAGACCGAAGGCGCCCACCATGGCCGGGATCAGGTCGATACCGCCCCCCAGGCCGGGAATGCCAAAGGTGAAGCGCTGATAGGCATGCAGCGTTTCCATGCCCACCATGGCCACCATCAGGCCCAATATGCCGGCGATGTAGCCTTTGAGCGGGTCATCCATGGCGGTGAGCTGGCCGGAAATGACCACGCCGAACAAAGCCAGCCAGAAGAATTCATAGGTGCCGAATTTCAGCGCTGCCTCGGCCAGCAGCGGTGCGATCAGCGCCAGGGCAACGATGCCGATGACAGTGCCCAGCGCCGAGGAGGTGGTTGCCAGCCCCATGGCGAGGCCCGCCTTGCCCTGCAGGGCCAGCGGATGGCCATCGAGCGTCGTCGCGGCGCTGGCCGGCGTGCCGGGAATGGCCAGCAGGATGGCGGTGCGGCTACCGCCATAGATGGCGCCCGAATAGATGCACATCAGGCACAGGATCGCCTGGTCCGGCGCCATCTTGTAGGTCAGGGTGACCAGCAGGGCGACGCCCATGGTCGCCGTCAGCCCCGGCAGCGCGCCGATGACGATGCCGAGCAGGGTCGCCCAGGCGATGTTGAACAGCGATAGCGGCGTCAGGAAATGGGCGATGCCGCCCAGCAGCATTCCGAGTCCGTCCAGCATGGCTCAGGCTCCGCTCATGGCAGGCGCACCAGGAAGGCGCGTTCGAAGACGAGGGTGACGATGGCTCCGGTGGCCACGGCAAGCCCGAAGGCCCAGGGCAGCGACTGCAGCAGGCTGCGGCGAGGCTCGGCCAGCCAGGTCTCGAACACCAGGATGAAGGCAAAGACGAACAGGCCGGTGGCCAGCCAGAAGGGCAGCAGGCCGACCAGGCCGAGCGTATAGGCGAGGCACAGCACGAGCACGATGCCGGCGCGCCCGGCCGCGCCGGAGGTGATGGCGGCGCCCAGGTCGGTCCAGCCGCCTGGTGCCGGCAGGCGCAGCGAGCGCACGGCCAGGACCACCCCACAGATGAGCAGCGCCGCGCTCAGCAGGCCGGGCACCAGGCCCGGGACGGTGAAGGAATGAATGCGGCGCGCTTCCAGCCGGTCCATGGTCCAGGAGCCGTAAAGCATTGCCGTCGCGAGCACGATGAAGAAAATGGCGGCGAGCAGGTCGGCCCGGATCATCGCCGGACTGTGCCCCTCGCCTTGCAGGTCGGGTTCGGCTGGTGTGGTCATGCAGGAATCCTTGGCGAGTCGGCCCGGCGAATTGCGCCGCCGGGCCGGTCTTGTGGTCTCTTACTTCCCGACTTCCGTCCGGGTCTCGCAGTCGATGCCGATGGTGGAGGGGTCGTTGACCGCCTCGCCACGCGCCACCGACGAACAGGCTTCCAGGATCGCCACCGGCATGGCCAGCGCGCGGGCCTCGGGGCCATAGGAGGGGGCGAAGACCGCACCGAAGGTTTCGGCATAGGTCTTGAGCTCGGGCGAGTTCATCACCTTGTCGGCCCAGATCGCGTCGACCGTGGCCAGCACTTCGGGCGGCGCATCGGACGGGATGAAGATGCCGAAATAGTCGGGAGCCAGTTCCATGTCCGGCAGCCAGTCGGTGATCGGCGGGATCGGATCGACGCCATCCAGCACCAGCGGCTGGTTGGACAAGACGGCCAGGGCCTTGAGGCGCCCGCCACGGATCAGCTCGGTCTGTTCCACCGCAAGCTGGGTGGTGACCATGGCTTCGCCCGAAGCGGTGGCGATCGCGGCGGGGCCGCCGCCATCATAGGTGATCATGTTGTACTCGAAGCCATCGGCGGCGTCGGAAAGCGCGGCGATGGCCGTGCCGCCCGACGAGGTGATGCCGGCGGTGGCGACGGTGATCTCGCCGCCGCGCGTCTTGAGCGCTTCGAGCAACTGGCCGAAATCGGTGAACTCGCTGCCGGCCGGCACGCTGACCACGGGGACGTTGGCCACCGAGAGATAGATGTGCCAGTCGTCGATATCGGTGTCGGCCAGCAGGCCCGAGACGTGGTAGGTGGCATTGTTGGCGATGGCGTTGGCCGTCCAGGTATAGCCGTCATGCGGGGCATTCAGCACTTCCTGGGTGCCGATGGCGCCCGAGGCGCCCGGCTGGTTGACCACAACCACATCCACGCCCAGGGCTTCGCCCAGGATCGGCGCCGTGACGCGGGTCACCTGGTCGGTCGAGCCGCCGGCGCCCCAGGGTACGATCAGGTTGATCGGCCGGTCGGGCTTCCACTCCTGCGCGGCGGCCAAAGATGTGCCCAGCAACAGCGCCGATGCGCCGCCAGCCAGGACAAACAGCAGTCGTCTGTTCATCGTGTTCCTCCCTTGGTGCGCGGTGCCCGGATGTTTCCAGTGCCCGCCACGGCCAGACTGGGGGCCGTTTTCGGCAGAGTCAACCACGAAGTAACTATCCAGTTATCCGCAAACGTTTTCGGTGCTGGAAAATTTTGCTGCTATTGCCGCTAGATAGCCATTGCGCTGGCGCGCCAATCGCCGCAACCTGAACCGATAGTGGATTTGGGGTACGGGTTTGGAACTGCAATCGATCATCATCATGACCCTGGCCCTGGCGGCGGGGGCCATCGTCAAGGGTGCCACCGGCATGGGCCTGCCGCTGGTCGCGCTGCCGGTGCTGACTGCGGCTTTCGGCCTGCAGCATGCGGTCGGCCTGATGGTCATTCCGCTCATCGTCACCAATGCCTGGCAGGTCTGGCGCTTCCGGCGCGAGGCCGGGTCGGACCGGTTGGCCTTCATGCCGTGGTTCCTGGCCGGGGGCGTCGTCGGTATCGGCGTGGGCACCTGGGCGCTGACCACCCTGCCCGAGCGCGTCCTGGTGCTGGCGCTGGGCGCGATGCTGCTGGGCTATATCGGGCTGCGCCTCGTTACCCCGCAATGGTCTCTCGGCCTGAAGCTGGCCCGGCGTCTCGGGCCGCTGGCCGGCCTGGGCGGCGGTACGCTGCAGGGGGCGACCGGGATTTCCGCGCCCATCGGGGTGACCTTCATTCACGCCATGAAACTCGACCGAGATGCCCATGTCTTCACCGTCTCGGCCATGTTCCTGACCTTTGCGGTGGTGCAACTGCCGGCGCTGTGGGCGGCCGGGGTCATGCGGCCCGAATGGATGCTGCAGGGCGTGCTGGCGCTGGTCCCCATCCTCGCCTTCATGCCGCTGGGCCACTGGATCAGCGGCAAGCTCAGCCGCACCGCCTTCGACCGCATGATCCTGGTCTTCCTGGGCCTGATCGGGCTGAAGATGGTGCTGGGGGTCTGAGGGGCACTGGCCTCTCAATCGTCTCCCTCCCCCTTGCGGGGAGGGATCAAGGGTGGGGGTGTTTAGCCCCGATATCGGGGCTAAACCACACCCCCTCCCAACCTCCCCCGTCAAGGGGGAGGAGCCGCCCAGTGGGCGCTGCAACCTCGACCCGTCATTTAAAGGTCTTCCACCAATCCCGCTTGACGCCACCCCGCATCGCGTATAGCTAAGTAACTAATCAGTTACACGCGAAAGCGGCACGGGAGGTTTCAAATGGCAGACAGGCGGCTCGGACTCATCATGCACGGCGTCACCGGGCGCATGGGCTACAATCAGCATCTGGTCCGCTCGATCCTGGCCATCCGCGACCAGGGCGGCGTGGTGCTGTCCAATGGCGATCGCCTCGTGGTCGATCCGATCATCGTCGGGCGCGATGCCGACAAGATCGAGCGCCTGGCCAAAAAGCACAATATCGCGCGCTGGAGTTCCGACCTCGACGCCGCCCTCGCCAATCCCGAGGACACGGTATTCTTCGATGCCGGCACCACCTTGATGCGCGCCAGCCTGCTGGAAAAGGCCCTGGCCGCCGGCAAGCACGTCTATTGCGAAAAGCCGACCTCGGATTCCCTCGATATCGCGCTCAACCTGGCCAAGACCGCCCGCGCGTCCGGCCTCAAGCATGGCGTGGTGCAGGACAAGCTGTTCCTGCCGGGCCTGCTGAAACTGAAAATGCTCCGCGATTCGGGCTTCTTCGGCAAAATCCTCTCGGTGCGCGGCGAGTTCGGCTATTGGGTGTTCGAGGGCGACTGGCAGCCGGCGCAGCGCCCGAGCTGGAATTACCGCAAGAATGACGGCGGCGGCATCATCCTCGATATGCTGTGCCACTGGCGCTACGTGCTCGACAATCTGTTCGGGGAAGTGCAGGCCGTATCGTGCCTGGGCGCCACCCATATCCCCGAGCGCGTCGACGAAAAGGGCAACCGCTTCAAGGCTGATACGGACGATGCGGCCTATGCCACGTTCCAGCTCGAAGGCGGCGTCGTCGCCCAGATCAATTCAAGCTGGGTCACCCGCGTTCGCCGCGACGATCTCGTCACCTTCCATGTCGACGGCACCCATGGCTCGGCCGTGGCGGGCCTCCACAAATGCTGGAGCCAGCATCGCGTCAACACGCCCAAGCCGGTGTGGAATCCCGACCAGCCGCAGACCATGAACTTCTTCAACGACTGGGAAGAGGTGCCGGACAACTGGCCGGTCCAGAACGGCTTCAAGGCGCAGTGGGAAATGTTCCTGCGGCACGTCGCCGAGGACGCGCCGTGGGAATACGGCCTCGAAGCCGGCGCCAAGGGCGTGCAGCTGGCCGAACTGGGCCTCAAGAGCTGGGCAGAACGCCGCTGGCTCGACGTGCCGAAGCTGGAATTCTAGTCGCGTGGGGCACATGCCCCACCCCACCCACGATGTCACCCCGGCCTTGAGCCGGGGCCCATCCTGAGATTGTGCCGCCGCAAGGTGGACCGAACGACCACCTTGCGGTCGTTTCTCGATCTCGAGATGGATCCCGGCTCAAGGCCGGGATGACACCGAGTTTGTTGAGACCTCGGAGGCCAAGATGACCACCATAAACCTGCCCAATCCCGACCGGACCATCACCCCCTACACCCTCACCGGCACCCCGATCCCCTTCATCCGCCACAAGGCCTCGGACTTCTCCCGCATCGCCTATGCCGCCGCCCACGTCGTGGCCGACCCGCTGGCCAGCAACGACCCCTGGCTCACCCCCGCCATCGACTGGGACACCACCCTCAAATTCCGCCATCGCCTGTGGGATCTCGGGCTCGGCGTGGCCGAGGCCATGGACACCGCCCAGCGCGGCATGGGCCTCACCTGGACCGAGGCGCAGGAGCTGATCCGCCGGGCTCAGGCCGAAGCCCGCACCCGCGATGACAGCCTCATTGCCTATGGCGCCGGCACCGACCACCTGGCCCCCGGCCCCGATGTCACCATCGACCAGATCATCAAGGCTTACGAAGAACAGGTTGGCTTCGTCGAGGCCCAGGGCGGCCGCGTCATTCTCATGGCCAGCCGCGCCCTCGCCGCAGCGGCCAAGTCACCCGACGATTACGCCAAGGTCTATGGCCGCATCCTCTCCCAGGTGAAGCAGCCGGTCATCATGCACTGGCTGGGCGAAATGTTCGACCCGGCTCTGGCCGGCTATTGGGGCCACGCCGATCACGACAAGGCCATGGATGTCTGCCTCGACGTCATCGCCGCCAATGCGGACAAGGTCGACGGCATCAAGATTTCCCTGCTCTCGGCCGAAAAGGAAATCGCCATGCGACGGCGGCTGCCGGCTTCGGTGAAAATGTATACCGGCGACGACTTCAACTATGCCGAACTGATCGCGGGCGACGACCAGGGTTATTCGCATGCCCTGCTCGGCATTTTCGACGCCATCGCCCCGGCCGCCTCGGCGGGTCTCGCGGCACTCGGCAAGGGCAACAATAACGAGTTCTTCGACCTGCTCGAACCCACCGTGCCGCTCAGCCGCCACATCTTCGCGGCGCCGACCCGCTTCTACAAAACGGGCGTGGTGTTCCTCGCCTATCTCAACGGATTGCAGGATCACTTCCAGATGGTGGGCGGGCAGCAATCGACCCGCTCGATCCAGCACCTCAGCGAGCTGTTCCGCCTCGCGGATAAAGCACGTGTCCTGAGTGACCCCGAATTGGCCGTTTCGCGCATGAATGCGGTGCTCAACGTTAACAGTGTGCTAACCAAATGACCCAACGCGCTATCTCGCTGAACCTCGCCACCACCCGTCAGGTCTGGGGCTTCGCCGAAGCCGTGGACGGGTGCCTGCGGGCCGGAATCACGGCCATTTCGCCCTGGCGCGACCAGATCGCTGCCATCGGCCTCGATGAGGCGGCCCGCATCGTCAAGGCCAATGGGCTACAGGTCACCGGCGTCTGCCGCGGCGGCATGTTCCCTGCCGAAACCGCTGCGGGACGGCAAGCGCAGATCGATGATAACCTGCGCGCCATCGACGAAGCCGCCGCGCTCAATGCCGATTGCCTGGTGCTGGTGGTGGGCGGATTACCGGGCAGTTCCAAGGACTTGCCCGGCGCGCGGCAGATGGTGACCGACGGCATCGCCGCCATGCTGCCGCATGCCCGCGCCTCGGGGATAAAGATCGCCATCGAGCCGCTGCACCCCATGTATGCCGCCGACCGCGCCTGCGTGAACACCATCGACCAGGCGCTCGACATCTGCGAAACGCTGGGCGAAACGGTCGGCGTCGCCGTCGACGTCTACCATGTCTGGTGGGACCCGCGGCTGGCGCAATCCATTGATCGTGCTGGCAGAATGAAGCGTATCTTCGCCCACCATATCTGCGACTGGCTGGTGCCGACCAAGGACATGCTGCTCGATCGCGGCATGATGGGCGACGGCGTCATCGATCTGCCCGCCATCCGGAAAATGGTCGAGGATGCGGGCTTTTACGGCCCACAGGAGGTCGAGATTTTCAGCCAGGACAATTGGTGGAAACGCGATGGCGACGAGGTTCTCGCCACCATCAAGGAGCGCGTCGCGACCGTGTGCTAGGCGCGCGTATAGGTCAGCGTCTGGCAGAAGATGCCGCCGCGGCAACCCTGGATGTCGATCGTGTCGGGGCTGGTCATGGTCACCGTGGCCTCGGCACTGATGCCACCGGCTTCCAGCTCACCCTTCCACTGATTGGGCGCTACCTGCTCGGCCTGCATCACCTGCTTGCCGACAAAGGCCAGGTTTTCCTCGGTGGCCGATCTTCCCTCGAGATTGGTCAGAACACCGCACAAGGCCGTGCCATCGCCGCAGAGCGAGAAATCGAACGAGGTGCCATAGCTGTCAACGAAAGTGCCGTCCGGCGTGGCGGTGGCGGCAAAGACAGGAATGGCAGTCGCGGCGCAGAGCGCGCCAATGGCAAGAATCTTCTGAATACGCATGGGTATCTCCACGCGACTACACCCGCCCCAGGCCGCCGCTATTTCATGATTGATCAATGGCCAACGCAAACCGCTCGGAAGAGTTGCGCTGACCGCGTCAATCGTGACTTAGCGCCGAAATGTGGCAGTAATTTCGATATGGGTGGATTGGGTGAACTGATCCACCGCCACGAGGTCGCTCATGGCATAGCCGCCGGCGATGAGAATGGCCGCGTCGCGGGCGAAGGTCCTGCTATCGCAGGCGACCATAACCACGGTCCTGACCTTGGAAACGGCCAGTTCCCGGACCTGCGCCTCGGCCCCGGCTCGCGGCGGATCGAGCACCACCGCCTCATAGGGCAGCTCGAACCGGGTCAGGGGATCGCGAAACAGGTCGCGCGCCTTGGCCGTCATTTCCCGCAGCCCCTTGGTGAAGCGCCGCGCCTTGTCGAGCGCGGCAATGCTGGCCTTGTCACTGTCGGCGGCAAAGACCGGGCGCTGTTCGGCCAGCCGCAGGGCGAAGGGGCCGACGCCGCAGAACAGGTCGGCCACGGTCTTCGCCTTGCCCACGGCAGCAAGCACATAGTCCGCCAGGGCGTTTTCGGCCGCTTCCGTCGCCTGCAGGAAACTGCCGATCGGCAGTTCCACCCTGGCTTTGCCCATCGCCACAATCGGCGGCTGGGCCTGCAACACCATTTCGCCGTTCAGCGCCAGCCGCGCCAGCCGGAACCGGGCAACCAGCGGCGCGACGCGATCGACGCGGGCTTGCTTTCTCTCGGTGCGGATGGCGACATCGAGGCCAACAAGCGTAGCGGTAAAACTCACATCGGCCTCGCCCACCGCCTGCATCACCGCGCGGGCAATGTCCGGTGCCCTGGCCAAAGCCGGCGCCAGGATGGGGCAGGCGTCGAGATCATGCACTTCATGGCTGCGCAGCCGCATATAGCCGGCGCCTTCCTGTCGCGCATGGAGGGTTGCCCGCCGCCGCCCCGCCCCCGAAGCATCGATGAAGCGGGACACCTTGGCGTCGATCCCGGCAAATTGCAGCGGCGTTTCCACCAGGCCGATCTTGAAGGCCTCGTAGCTGGCCCGATCCATGTGCTGGAGCTGGCAGCCGCCACAGGCGCCGAAATGCGGGCAGAACGGCTCGATGCGATTGCGTGCCGGGGTCACCACGCGCAGCAATGTGCCGCGATCGCCTTCGGCTTCGATTTCGACGGTCTCCCCCGGCAGCGCCAGGGGTACGAAGACCTTGCGGCCCTTGACCTCGGCGACACCCTCGCCCTTGTGGCCGAGGCTGGAAATGGTGGCGGTTGTTGTCATGGATGTCCGGGGCCTGCTGGGGTTCGGTAGCTGCCACGGACGTTGGGAGCAAGCACCATCCATCCCACGCACCGCCCGGCTCCTCCCCCACCCTTGATCCCTCCCCGCAAGGGGGAGGGAGACGACTGTGAAGCCGGCTGCTTACCGGCTCGCCCATTCCAGCAGGCTCGCCAGCCCCACGAAGGGTACCCCGGCATGCTCGCTCAATCCCGAGGCGCAGGTCGAGACCGTCGAAACCCCCAGCGTGCATCCCTCCGGAATATCTGCTTTGGCGAACCGCGTTGCGTGCTTGTTCAACTCGGGGAAGAACAGGCCCTTGTCGCCGGCATAGCCGCAGCAGGTGACCGAGGAGAGTACCGCGACCTGGTGGGCGCAGGCGCGGGCGAGGGCTTCGGTCATCGGCTGTTCGGCGAGACGCTGGGCCGAGCAATTGTGATGCACGGCCACGACGGGGAGCTTCTGGCTGATGGTGAGCCGGGGCAGGACGTGGCTCAGCAGGAATTGCGCGGAATCCAGCACCGGGGCATCGCCGGGGAATTCACGCAGATGCTTGGCACAGGTCGAAGCGTCGGTGACGACAGAGAGGCGGCCGGCATCGGAAAGGGCCGAGAGTTCACGCTTGAGGTCGCCGCCCACAGCGGCGGCCTGTTCGGGAAAACCCTTGGACTGGAAGGGCTGGCCGCAGCATTGGCCGTTGAGGTGGTCGGGCACGATGACGTCGAAACCGGCCCGCTCCAGCAAAGCCAGCATGGCATCGGGTACGGCAAGCAGGTTGTACGCGCTTTTCGGCGCGCCGAACATGCGGGTGGCGCAAGAGGGGAAATAGACGATGGATGGGCGCCCGGTCTGGCTATTTTTAGCGCTGGGTGCGCCCGGACCGTGGCGCAGGGTGCGGGAGACACGCGGCACGCGGGTACCGGTCAACCGCCGCGCCGTATCGGAAATGGCTTCCACCGCCGGGGCGGGGATGATGGTCCGGGCTGCATCGGCCAGGGCGACGCCGCCGCGCATCATGGTTTCCACCGCGCCGCGATGATCGGCGGCAAAGCCGGCCACGGAACGGGCCGTGGCGCCCCGCCTCTGCCCGCGCTGGCCTGTTATCATCGTGCCGGTCTCAATGCCGACCGGGCAACGGAGCGAGCAGAGATTGCAGGCGGCGCAGGTATCGAGCCCGGCATATTGGAAGTCATCGTCGAGGCGCTTGAGGCGATCAGGGTCTTCGCCGCTGGCGCGCAGGCGTTCGCGCTCGCGGGTGACGGCGATGCGCTGGCGCGGCGACAGGGTCATCTGGTGGCTGGGGCAGGCCGGTTCGCAGAAACCGCATTCGATGCAGAGATCGACCAGTTCGTCGGCCAACGGCATGAGTTTCAGATGCTTGATATGCACCTTGTCATCCGGGTTGAGCAGCACGCCCGGATTGAGCAGCCCCTCGGGATCGAAGAGGTGTTTTATGCGGTGCATCAGCGCATAGGCCTTGGACCCCCATTCGGCCTCGACAAAGGGGGCGATGGCGCGGCCGGTGCCGTGCTCGGCCTTGAGCGAGCCGCCATATTGCACCGAGACGAGGTCGCTCAGGGCCTTGGAGAAGGCGTCGAACTTTTCGGCCGAGCCGGGCTTGGAAAAGTCGTCGCCCATCTGGAAATGCAGGTTCCCCGCCAAAGCGTGGCCGAAGATCACCGCATCCTCATAGCCGTGTGCGTCAAGCATGGCGCGCAGGTCGACGACGAAATCGGCCAGCCGCTCGATGGGCGCGGCGACGTCCTCGGTCAGCATGATGCTGCCCTTGGGGCGGGCGGCGCCGGCCGAGGCGAAGAAGCCCTTGCGGATATCCCAGAGCGCATGGCTACGGGCTTCGTCGCTGGAAAAATCGACCTGGGTGGCGCCGTGGCGCGTCAGCAACTCCACCGCTTTGGCAACTTCCACCTCGAGCGCCGCTGCATCGGGCGCGGTGACGTCGATCAGCACGGCCGGAGAATTTTCGGTGAGCCAGGGCAATAGCGACGCCATCGGCCCCAGATGCTCCACCGTGGCCAGCGCGCGGCGCTCGATATATTCGGCCGCCGTGACGCCTGTCGTCACCTGCACGCCGCCATTGGCCATTTCGATGATCGCCCGCCCCGCCGATTGCGGATCGGGGAACGGTACCAGGGCCGTCGATTTGAACGGATGCTCGGGCACGGTGTTATAGGTCACCTCGGAAACGAAGCCGAGCGTGCCTTCCGAACCCACCATCAGGTGGATGAGGATATCGAGCGGGTCGTGATAATCGACCAAGGCATTGAGCGAATAGCCGACAGTGTTCTTGATGCGGTATTTGTGCCGGATCAGCGCCACCAGCTCGGCATCGCCCATGACGTCGTGGTGCAGCCGATGCAGGCCCTCCAGCATCGCCGCATGGCTGATGCGGAACGCGTCACGGCTGGCCGCATCGCCCGAATCGAGCATGGTGCCATCGGTCAGCACGATGCGCAGCCGCGCCATGGTGTGGTAGGTATTCTGCGCCACGCCGCAGCACATGCCGGACGAGTTGTTGTTGACCACGCCGCCGATCTTGCAGGTGGCCTGGCTCGCCGGGTCCGGCCCGATCTTGCGGTCGAAGGGCTTCAATGCCCGGTTGGCATTGGCGACGATGATGGCGGGGCCCAGCGTGATCTGTTCGGCGCCGGGATGGATGTCGAGCTTGCGCCAGCCATCGCCCAGCACCGCCAGCACGCCATCGGTCACGGCCTGGCCGGACAACGAGGTTCCCGCCGCCCGGAAAGTGATGGGCAGGGCCTCGGCCCGCGCCGCCGCCATCACCGCGCGTACCTCGTCCTCGGAATTGATGAAGACCACTACCGCCGGGATCAGCCGGTAGGAGCTGGCATCGCCGCTCCAGGCATAGGTCATCAATGGATCGGTGTGGATGGCGCCGCGCACCCGACCCTTGAGGCGGGCGGCGACGCGCTCCCCGGCGGCCTGGCGATCGGGCGCGGAGGGCTGGACGGAATCGGGGATGATGGTGGCTTGCTGCATGGCCAAGCACTAACATGTTAGTGCTTGGCTGCGAAGAGCCTTGTCAGCGATAATGCGGAAAAGAAGGCGGCGGCCCGCCGCCTCCAGGGTTCAGATATCGACGTCGTCGTCGCCCAGTGCTTCAATTTCGGTAGCGGCGCGCTTGAGGATATCCGCAGCGTGGCGCTGCTGATCTTCATTGCCCTTGCGCGCCTTCTTGATGGCGGCCTTGAGCGCGCGGCGGGCGTCGTTGAGCTCGGGCACCACGTCGCGGAGGTCGCGGTCCGCATCATCGGGGCGCGGAGCCCAGCCGGGACCGTGGCCGCGATGGGGCGGGCGGTTGCCGAAATCGGGGCCGTCCTCGCGGCCGAACGGCCAGTCGGCCTTGGCGAATTCGCGGAAGCGGTTCATCTGCTCACCCGCCTTGGCGAGGAAAGCCAAGGTCGATTCGATGGACTCCCGGTTATCGGCCAGATGGCTCCGGCCCTCGTCGGTGATGGTATAGAGCTTCTTGTTGCCATCGGCCTCCGAAGTCACGAAACCGGCCTCTTCGAGGAAGGTCAGCGCCGGATAGACGATGCCGGGGCTGGGCGTATAGAAGCCGGCCGATTTTTCCTCGACCGCCTTGATCAGGTCATAGCCGTGGCGCGGCTGCTGCTCGATCAGGTAGAGCGCGACCAGCCGCAGGTCGCCCGAGGCCAGCATGCGCCCGACACGCAGATTGCCGGCCATATTGCCCCAGCCTTCGCCGCTTTCGACGCCCGCGGCAAAGCGCCCCCAGCCGCGACGCGCCATGGCTTCCATGCGGCGCCAGTTGGGTTCGCCATTTCTCCAATATCCACTCATGATGGGTCTCCGATATATCTTACGTTACATTGGTGTGGCATATCGGTGCCGCTTGTGGCGGTTTCAAGATATATCTTACGATTGTTTTGTCTGCGTCCGACGGGCAACAAAAATCCCGCCCGGCTGTGCCGAACGGGACAATATTGCGACGCTGTTGAAACCCTAGAGGATCGGCGCGGGAGCGTTGTCCCGGTCGAACTGGCCGTGCTTGCGATAGCGATACATATAGGTGGGCAGGATGGCGTCCATCGCCGTCGGCGTGATGCCGAAGGCGGCAAAAGTCCGCTTGTCCTTGATCGCCGCGTCGGAGACGACATTATCGACGCCGAGCAGCTCGACCTGGTCGCCGGTCAGCAAGGGCGGAAATGGCAGGATGGCGAAAGGCAGCGCCAGCAGCTTGGCCAGACCGGCCGGCAGTGGCAGCGTGGGGCGGTTGCGGGCGGCTTCGCGCTGCACGCGGGCGAGCAGCGCCTTGTGGGTCTCGACCTGCGGCCCGCCCAGCTCATAGATGCGCCCGGTCTTGACCCGGCTTTCGGCGGCCCGGACAAAGGCCTCGGCCACGTCGCCGACATAAGCGGGCTGGAAGCGGCTATCGCCCGATATCAGCGGCAGCACCGGCAGCAGGCGCGCCAGCGCGCCCATCAGGTTGAAGAAGCCATCGTCCTGCCCGAACAGGATGGAGGGGCGCATGATGACGGCATTGGGAAAAGCCTTGAGCACGGCGGCTTCGCCGGCCAGCTTGCTGGCGGCATAGGCGCTGACACCGGCGGCCAGGTCGGCCCCCAGCGCCGACATATGCACCAGTGTCGAGACGCCGGCGGCCCTGGCGGCCTCGGCCACATGGGCCGCGCCATCGACATGCACCGCCTCAAAGGTCTGCGCGCCGCGCGAAAAGCCGACGCCGGCCAGGTTGATGACGATATCGACGCCTTCAACGGCGCGGCGGACCGAGGCGGCATTGCGCACATTGGCCTGGATCGGCTGGATTTGCCCGACGCTGCCGAACATCTTGGTATGCCCGGCAAGGTCGGGCCGGCGCACGGCGACGCGAATGCGATGGCCGTTCCTGGCCAGCAATTGCACGATCTGGGTGCCGACAAAGCCCGAACCGCCGAAAATGGTGACGAGTTTGGGTTCGATTCTGTCCATCATGGGCTCCGGCAACAGGCGTCGTTCGTTTCCGCTTCTATCCCAAGGCCGCCGCCGCTGTCGAGGGCCGGCCGCGGGAATCGGCTTGACACACGCCAGCAAAAGTTCTTGTTTCGTTCCAGTCAATCAAAAGGAGGGCGATCCATGCCTGAAAGCAAGACCTATCACGGCCAATGCCATTGCGGCGCGGTGCAATATGATGTGACCACCGATCTCGGCTCGATGGGCGACTGCAACTGTTCACGCTGCCGACGCCTGGGCTGGGTGCTGCAATCGGCACCGGCCAGCCAGTTCACGCTCACCAGCGGCGCGGACAACCTCACGACCTATCAGTTCAACACCGAAAATATCGACCATCTGTTCTGCAAGACCTGCGGCGTGGAATCCTTCGCGCGCGGCCATGATGGCAAGGGCGCCGAGACGGTGATGGTCAATGTCAACTGCCTCGAGCCGCCGGTGGCGGTGGACCGCAACGCCATCAAGCACTGGGACGGCGCAAACTGGTGAGACCGGCAACAAACCCGGTTGACATCGCCCGGCGCTCACCCTAGTTACACCGCGCTTGCCCAGATGGCGGAATTGGTAGACGCGCACGGTTCAGGTCCGTGTACCGCAAGGTGTGGAGGTTCGAGTCCTCTTCTGGGCACCAAGTTTTGGGACCCCGGTCACGACAGATGTTGTGGCCGGGTTTTGGTTTTTGGTCTTGCTGGCGGCCCCGCGTTTCCCCAACCAGATGTCATCCCATCCTTGAGCCGGGATCCATCCTGAGATCCGCACCACAACCGCAAGGTGGATCACGTTTTCCATCGAGCACGCTCACCCATCTCAGGATGGGTCCCCGCTTTCGCGGAGATGACTGTGGTTGGGGGAAGCCGTGGCATTCCCTTCCCACCGGCGAGCACGCGCACCAAACCATGCTTCAAAACGGTGCGTGAAGGCATAAAGCTTTCTTTATATCCCGCTTGACCGCGGCGGCTCGGAGTGTCACAAACACCCCGGAATGGCTCATTTTGAGCGTTTTTTGACAGATTCAGGGGATTTTCGGTTGGCGCGGTCTTCTTATCTCTTCACTTCCGAGTCGGTTTCCGAGGGGCATCCGGACAAGGTTTGCGACCGGATTTCCGATGAAATCGTCGACCTGGTATTCCGGGAGGCCAAGAAGGCAGGCATGGATGCCAGCCAAGTGCGCATTGCCTGTGAGACGCTGGCCACTACCAATCGCGTGATCATCGCCGGCGAAGTGCGCGTGCCCGAAACCCTGCTCAAGAAGGGCAAGGACGGCAAGGTGCTACTCGACAAGTCCGGCGCACCGGTGGTCAATCCTTCCAAGTTCAAGTCGGCGGCGCGCAAGGCCATCCGCAGCATCGGCTACGAGCAGGCGGGCTTCCACTGGAAGACGGCCAAGATCGACGTGCTGCTGCATGGCCAGTCGGCCGATATCGCGCAGGGCGTCGACGAAGCGGGCAACAAGGATGTGGGCGCGGGCGACCAGGGCATCATGTTCGGCTATGCCAGCCGCGAGACCCCCGAACTGCTGCCGGCGCCGATCTACTACGCCCACAAGATTCTCGAGACCCTGACCACGGCGCGCAAAGCCAATCACGGCCCGGCGGGCAAGCTGGGGCCCGATGCCAAGAGCCAGGTCACGGTACGCTACGAAGAGGGCAAGCCGGTGGGCGTGACCCAGATCGTGCTATCGACCCAGCACCTGGACGAAACGCTGACCTCTTCCGATGTGCGCGCCATCGTCGAGCCCTATATCCGCGAAGCGCTGCCGGAAGGCTGGATCGATGCCAGGACGGTCTGGCACATCAATCCGACCGGGAAATTCGTGGTCGGCGGCCCCGACGGCGATGCGGGCCTGACCGGCCGCAAGATCATCGTCGATACCTATGGCGGTGCGGCCCCGCATGGCGGCGGCGCCTTTTCAGGCAAGGATCCGACCAAGGTCGACCGCTCGGCAGCCTATGCGGCGCGCTATCTCGCCAAGAACGTGGTCGCCGCGGGCCTGGCCGATCGCGCCACGATCCAGCTCAGCTATGCCATCGGCGTGGCGCAGCCGCTGTCGATCTATGTCGACCTGCATGGCACCGGCAAGGTCGAGGAATCAGTGGTGGAAACGGCTCTGGGCAAGGTAATGGACCTGACGCCGCGCGGCATCCGCACCCATCTCGACCTCAACAAGCCCATCTATGCCAAGACCAGCGCCTATGGCCATTTCGGCCGCAAGGCCGGCCGCGACGGCAGTTTCTCCTGGGAAAAGACCGACCTGGTCGGGGCGCTCAAGGCTGCGGTGAAGTAGGCGTAAGGCTGTTCCCACCCACAATCGCCTCCCCCGGACTTGATCCGGGGGTCTTTCGTCGCGTGTGCCGTGCTGATAGTGACCCGCGGATCAAGTCCGCGGGAGGCGCCGGTGGGGATTGGCTATCGTGCCCCATTATCCGACGCGTTTATCGAGCGCTGCAGCCATGACCAAGCCAGACCATCAACTCCCCAAGACCCGTTCGGGGGAGCCGCGCGCCTTTTTCGGGCGGCGGTCGGGCAAGAAACTGCATGGCGGGCAGCAGGCGGTGTTCGACGCCACCCTGCCCGCGCTGGAAATCGAGCTGACTGGCAAGCTCGATCCGCGCGATCTGTTTCCCGATGCGGAACGCATCATCATCGAGATCGGCTATGGCGGCGGCGAGCACCTGGCGCTGGAGGCCGGGCGGCATCCCGACACCGGCTATATCGGCTGCGAGGTGTTTACCGGCGGCATCGGCAAGATGGTACAGACCATCGCCGCGGAGGGCCTGAGCAATATCCGCCTCTTTACCGACGATGCGCTCAAGCTGCTGCTGGAGCTGCCCGATGCCTCGGTGGATGAAATCTATCTGCTCTATCCCGACCCCTGGCCCAAGACGCGCCATCACAAGCGGCGGTTTGTCTCACCGACCACACTAGGCGAGCTGGCGCGGGTAATCCGGCCGGGCGGGCAGTTCCACTTTGCCAGCGATATCGAGGATTATGCCGATTGGACCCTGGCCCATATCGTGCGGGCACCGAGCTTCCGGTTTGCGCCGGAAAAGCCGGGCGATTGGCACCAGCCCTATCCCGGCTGGCAGGCGACGCGCTATGAGCAGAAAGCGCGCCGTGAAGGGCGCCTAGTGAGCTTTTATTTCAGCTTCACACGGGTTTAGTCACCCACTTTGATCGCTGTCATGTCAAAGTTTAATGGCCGCCTGCACTGGTAGCGTCACAATCGCGCCCCATATGCGAACCTCGACCCAAAATGTTTTCGAGGCGCGCCATGTCCAGTTTGTCCAAGTCCAACCGGCACGAAAACGATGTGCTGATGGTCAGACCCGGCAAGTGGACGCTGACTATTGTCACCATGTTGCGCACCGAAACCCTGCGCTTCAACGAGCTGAAACGGGCGGGTGGCATTTCCCAGAAGACGCTGACGCTGACCCTGCGCGAGCTGGAGCGTGACGGCTTCATTACCCGCACGATGTTTGCGACCATTCCGCCCCGCGTCGACTATTCGCTGACCGAGCTGGGCCATGAATTGCTGGAGCTGGCCGACAGTATGCGGATGTTCGCGGATCGCAATCGTGAACAGATTCTGGCGGCCCGCAACCGCTTCGACCTGACGGGCGGCGATCCGGCCATCCGGCTCATGCACGCCCAATAGGCTACGGGCGCCGCCGGTGAACCGGCGGCGCCGTGGGCAGAACGCCTAGAGCTGAACCTGCTCAAGCGAGCCGGGCTTGAAGAACTGCATGGTCTGGCTGCCGTCTTCGAGCGTGACATAGGCGCGAATCAGGCCGCTCCAGTCTTCGACGGCGGTGGCGTTGACGCCCTTCTGCTGCAGCTGGCTGAGAACCGAATCAGCGATGAATGCACGCATCTCGGTCGAGCCGCCGCCAAAGACGGTGTCGATGTTGGTTTCAACAGGTGCCGGAGCCGCGAAGGCGGGAACGGCAGCGCCACCCAGCGAGGCGGCGGCGACGAGAGCGATAATGGTGTTCTTGATCATTTCGGTGTTCCTTTCGTTTGAACACAGCGGAAATGATCCTGCCCGACTGTCCCCGCAAGACGCGATATCAGCTATTCGGGCCCTTGAAGTCCGATCGAACATCGCGAGAGTTTTGCCAGGGATATCAAGGCGTTTGCGAGAACCCCGGTTTCTCGGAGGCTACCATGTAGCTGGCGAGCGACCCCAGGCGCCGCGGGCGTTCGAGTGGGGCGGAACCATTGCGGCGGCACCGCGTCTAACAGGCACAAGGAGATCGCCATGCCCACGCGCGTCCAGATTCTGAAGACCGAGATGGTCACCCACAATGTCCGTCACTATCGCGTCGAAAAGCCGAAGAATTTTCATTTCGGCCCCGGACAGGCCACCGAAGTCAGCATCGACAAGCCGGACTGGGGGGACAAGAAGCGGCCCTTCACCTTCACCTCGCTGATGGACGAGCCCACGTTGGAATTCACCATCAAGAGCTATCGCGATCATCCGGGCGTCACCAATGCGCTCTGGGGCTGCGAAGCGGGCGATCACCTGCTGTTGCGCGATGTGTGGGGCACGATCCAGTACAAGGGACCCGGCACGTTCATTGCCGGCGGTGCCGGGGTGACGCCCTTCATCGCCATCTTGCGCAACCTCAATACCAAGGGCGGATTGAAGGGCAATCGGCTGATCGTTTCCAACAGAGAAGAGAAGGACATCATCCTGCGCGACGAATTCGAGGCGATGGACGGGCTCGAGACGCTGTGGACGGTGACCGATGATCCCAAGTCGGGCATGCTGCAGGAGCGGATCGATACGGCATTCCTCAAGAAGCATATCGCCGACTTCAACCAGCACTTCTATCTCTGCGGGCCGGACGCCATGGTGGCGGACCTGCGGGCAGCGCTGGAGGAGCTGGGCGCCGATGTGGCCAGCGTGACCTGGGAGAAATAGGGACACGCCCTCGTGGTTCGAGGCGCTGAAGAAGCGCACCTCACCATGAGGGCTACTGATACATCTTAGCTAGAAGTAGTCCTCATGGTGAGGCGGGAGCGCAGCGACCCTCGAACCATGAGGGCGTGGCACCGCTGCGGCTACCCTTGCCACATCCGGCCAACGGCGCTATATAGGCGCCAACATCTCAGCAAGTTTGCAGAGTGGGAGCCGCCCGGCCCCGCTCTTTTTTATTACCGAAGGGGCCGATGAGCTTCGATCTCACCGAAAAACGCTACATCAAGGAAACGGGCCTGGAAGCCCGGGTTTCCCGTATCGTCGAGCCGGTGGCCAATGGCCTGGGCTTTTCCCTGGTGCGGGTGAAGATCACCCAGGAAAACGGCATGACGCTGCAGATCATGGCCGAGGACGAAAACGGGCGCTTCACCATCGTCAATTGCGAGACGCTGAGCAAAGACCTCTCGCCGGTGCTTGACGTGGAAGATCCGATCGACCGCGAATATCACCTCGAAGTCTCCTCGCCCGGCATCGACCGGCCGCTGGTGCGTCGGCGTGACTTCGAAAGCTATATCGGCCATGAGGCCAAGATCGAACTGGCCGACATGATCAATGGCCGCAAGCGCTTCCGCGGCTTCATCAAGGGCGTGGACGACGAGGCGGTGACCATTACCCTGCCCGACGCGCCCGGCGGCACCGACCCCGACCATCGCCTGCTGTTCAGCACCCTGGCGGAAGCCAAGCTGGTGATGACCGATGCGCTGATGGAAAAGGCGCGGCTGGACCAGGAAGCCCACCCCATCGACGACGAAGACACCGAAACCGTCGAATACGACGATACTGAAGACTCCCAGGAGATCCACTAAATGGCCGTTAGCGCGAACCGCCTTGAGCTGTTGCAGATCGCAGATGCCGTTGCCCGCGAAAAGTCGATCGACCGCATGGTCGTGATCGAGGCCATGCAGGACGCCATGGAAAAGGCCGCCAAGGGCCGCTACGGCGCCGAGACCGAGATCAAGGTCGAGATCAACCCGCGCTCGGGCGAAACGCGTATGTGGCGCCTCCTGGAAATCGTCGAGGACGTGGAAGAGCCCAGCCGCCAGATCGAGCTCAAGCATGCCCAGGCCAAGTCCGCCGAAGCCAAGGTCGGCGACTTCCTGACCGAGCCGCTGCCGCCGATGGAATTCGGGCGTATCGCCGCGCAGTCGGCCAAGCAGGTCATTGTGCAGAAGGTGCGCGATGCCGAGCGTGAGCGCATGTATGACGAATATTTCAACCGTATCGGCGAGATCGTCAACGGCACGGTCAAGCGCGTCGAATATGGCAATGTGATTGTCGACCTGGGTCGTGGCGAAGCCATTATCCGCCGTGACGAGCTGATCCCGCGCGAAATGTTCCGCTATGGCGACCGCGTCCGCGCCTATGTCTATGACGTGCGCCGCGAACAGCGTGGCCCGCAAATCTTCCTCAGCCGCACCCATCCGCAGTTCATGGCCAAGCTGTTCATGCAGGAAGTGCCTGAAATCTACGATGGCGTGATCACCATCCGCTCGATTGCCCGCGATCCGGGCTCGCGCGCCAAGATCGCCGTGACCTCCTCGGACAGCTCTATCGATCCGGTCGGCGCCTGCGTCGGTATGCGTGGTAGCCGCGTGCAGGCCGTGGTCGGCGAGCTGCAGGGCGAAAAGATCGACATCATTCCGTGGACCGATTCGATTGCCGACCTCGTGGTCAGCGCATTGCAGCCGGCCGACGTGGCCAAGGTGGTGCTGGACGAGCAGGCCGAGCGCATCGAGGTGGTGGTGCCCGACGAGCAGCTTTCGCTCGCCATCGGCCGTCGCGGCCAGAATGTGCGCCTCGCATCGCAGTTGATCGGCTGGGATATCGACATCCTGACCGAGCAGGAAGAGAGCGAACGCCGGCAGAAGGAATTCACCGAGCGGTCGAGCCTGTTCATGGCTGCCCTTGACGTTGACGAGATGGTTGCCCAACTACTGGCTTCGGAAGGTTTTTCCTCGGTTGAGGAACTGGCCTATATCGACGCCAATGAAATCGCGTCGATCGACGGGTTCGATGAAGAAACCGCCGGCGAAATCCAGAACCGCGCTGCCGAATACCTGGCGGCCATCGACAAGGCCCATGACGAAGAGCGCAAGGCGCTCGGCGTCGAGGACGAGCTTTACGAGATTGCCGGCCTGACGGCGGCGATGCTGGTGGCCCTGGGCAAGGAAGACATCAAGACGGTGGAAGACTTTGCCGGCTGCGCCGCGGACGACCTGATCGGCTGGAGCGAGCGCAAGGACGGCGAAACCAAGCGTTTCGAGGGCACGTTCAAGGATTTCCCTGTGAGCCGCGAGGAAGCTGAAGACATGATCCTGCAGGCCCGCATCAAGGCCGGCTGGATCAACGAAGAAGACCTGCCGCCGGTCGAAGGCGACGAGTATACCGAAGAGGCTTCGGCCTAAGGGCCGAATCCCGGCGAGGGCACCAGAGATGGCCCGGCGCGAAGAAACGACTCGCATATGCGCGCTGACACGGGCTGAAAAGCCCGTGGCGGAGCTGATCCGTTTCGTGCTCGGGCCCGACGGTGTTTTGGTGCCCGATACCGAGGCCAAGGCCGAGGGCCGCGGCGTGTGGATCAGCCTCAGCCGCGATGCGGTGGCCGAGGCGGTCAGGAAGAAGGTGTTCGCGCGCAGCCTCAAGAGCGAGGTTCGCCTGCCGGACGACCTGCCGGGACTGACCCAGGTCAGGCTGGAACAGCGGTATCTCAATGCGCTGGGCATGGCGCGCAAGGCCGGGCAACTGACCTTTGGCGCCACCAAGGTCCGCAGCCTGATCGAGACGGGCAACCTGATTGCCCTGATCACCGCTACCGACGCCGCCGAAGACGGGCGCAGCAAGATGGTCGGGCCGCTCAAGGCGCTGCATTACGCGGCGGCAGAAGAAGAAATAGACGGCTTCGAAGTGCCCCATTTCGAATTGCTCTCCTCAGAGCAAATGGGTTTGGCACTCGGGCTCGAAAATGTGATACATGCTGCCCTCACGAGAGGGGCGGCAGCCCAAGCGGCAGTGGAAAAGGCCCGTAGACTGGCCCTTTACACCGCCAAACCGACGGAAAAGGACACCGACCGCCTTGCGGTTGACGGTGACCTTTTGCCCGAGGCCACCGACGAAAGACGCGAGATACATGGCTGATAACGACGACAAGCGCACCGACGACACTGGCGCGAAGAAGACGCTGACATTGAAGGGCGGCCCAGGCCTGGGCAACCGTCCGGGCATGTCGCGCGGTCCTTCGCGCTCGACGGTTGTCGTCGAGAAGCGCACGCGCCTGGTTCCCAAGCCCAATGCTCCGAGTGCTCCGCATCGGCCGCAGCCCGGTGCCCCGACACAGGGTCAGCGTCCCGCTGCCGGCCGTCCGGCGCCCGCGCCCCGCGCCCCGCTCGGGCTGAGTGCCGCCGAAGCCGAAGCGCGCCGTCAGGCGCTGGCTTTGGCCGGCGCCCGCCAGGCCGAGGACAAGGAACGTTTCGCTGCCGAAGAAGCGCGCCGCATGGAAGACGATGCGCGCCGCCGTCAGATTCGCGAAGAGGCCGAGCGCGCTGAAGAGGAACGCCGCCAAGCCGAAGGCGGAACGCCCGACCCCGTCGTCAATGCAGCACCCGAACCTGCCGCGCCGCAGGCCGCGCCCGCTGCCGATCCACAGCCCGAAACGCCCTATACCCCGGCATCGCAGCGCAATCCCGGTCCGTCCAGCGTGCGCGTGGTTGCCGGCCGTCCCGGGCAACCGCCGCGTCCGACCCGTCCGGCCGGCGAACGCCCGAGCGGCAATACCCGCCCCGAAAGCGAACGCGGCGCCAATGCACTGATCCGTCCGGGCACCGCCGGTGCGCGCCCCGGTGCGCCCGGCGCCCGTCCTTCGGGCACAGCCGGCCGTCCGGCCGGCGAACGTCGTCCGCCCGGCTCGGGCATGGCGCCGATCGGCAATGTGCCGCCGGCACCGCCCAGCGAAGCCGATGGCCGCAAGGTCCGCACCGGTGCGCCGCAGGTTCGTCCGACGACCGAGGCCGAACTCGAAAATGCACGGCGCGCGTCAAGGGCAGCGCCGGAGCGGCCGACGCGCCGTGCCGGCGACGACGCCAATGCCCGCGGCCGCCTGACGGTGACCAATGCCGGCGCCGAGAGCGATCGCGATCGCGGTCCTTCGCTCGCCGCCATGCGCCGCCGCCGCGACAAGAAGATGGGCCGCAACCAGCAGGATGCGCCCAAGCTCAGCCGTGAGGTGACCATTCCCGAAGCCATCACGGTGCAGGAACTGGCCAACCGCATGGCCGAACGCTCCGTCACCGTCATCAAGATGCTGATGCAGCAGGGCCAGATGGCCACGATCAACGATGTGCTCGATGCCGATACGGCCGAGTTGATCGCCACCGAGCTGGGCCACACGGTCAAGCGCGTGTCGGAAGCCGATGTCGAAGAGGGGCTGTTCGATATCGCCTCGGACGACAAGGCCGAGGATCTGACCGATCGTGCGCCGGTGGTGACCATCATGGGTCACGTCGACCACGGCAAGACCAGCCTGCTCGACGCGATCCGCGAGGCCAATGTGGTGTCGGGTGAAGCCGGCGGCATTACCCAGCATATCGGCGCCTATCAGGTCGAAAGGAACGGCAGCAAGATCACCTTCCTCGATACGCCGGGCCACGAAGCGTTCACCGCCATGCGCGCCCGCGGCGCCCAGGCAACGGACATTGCCGTGCTGGTGGTGGCGGCCGATGACGGCGTGATGCCGCAGACGATCGAATCCATCAAGCATGCCAAGGCGGCCGGGGTTCCGATCATCGTGGCCATCAACAAGATGGACAAGCCGGAAGCCAACCCGACCCGCGTCCGCACCGAGCTGCTACAGCACGAAGTGTTCGTGGAATCGATGGGCGGCGACGTGCTGGACGTGGAAGTTTCGGCCAAGACGCAGGCCGGTCTCGACAAACTGCTCGAAACCATCCTGCTGCAGGCCGAAGTGCTTGAGCTCAAAGTGGCCCGCGACGGGCGCGCCGAAGGCCTGGTCATCGAAGCCAAGCTCGATCGCGGCCGCGGTGCGGTGGCGACGGTGCTGGTGCAGCGCGGGACGCTGGCCATCGGCGACATCCTGGTTGCCGGCACCGAATTTGCCCGCGTGCGCGCCCTGATCAACGACAAGGGCGAGCAGGTCAAGGAAGCCGGCCCCTCCATTCCGGTGGAAGTGCTGGGCTTTACCGGCGTGCCGTCAGCGGGCGACCGCTTCTCCGTTGTGGAAACAGAGGCACGGGCCCGCGAAGTCACCGAATATCGCCAGCGCGCCATCCGTGAAAAGACGGCCGGCGGCGGCGCCACCAGCCTCGAGCAGATGATGAATCAGCTCAAGGTGGCCGGCATCGCCAAGTTCCCGCTGATCATCAAGGGCGACGTGCAGGGGTCGGTCGAAGCCATCGTGGCGTCGCTCAACAAGCTCTCGACCGACGAAGTGTCGGCGCAAATCCTGATGAGCGCGGTGGGCGGCATTACCGAATCCGATGTCACGCTGGCCTCGGCTTCGAACGCCATCGTCATCGGCTTCAACGTCCGCGCCAACAAGCAGGCCACGGACCTGGCCACCCGCGACGGCATCGAAATCCGCTACTACAACATCATCTACGACCTCGTGGATGACGTGAAGAACGCCATGAGCGGGCTGCTCAAGCCCGAGCGGCGCGAGACCTTCATCGGCAATGCGGAAATCCTCGAAGTCTTCCAGATCACCAAGGTCGGCAAGGTCGCCGGCTGCCGGGTCACCGAAGGCATCGTTGAACGCGGTGCCGGCGTGCGCCTCATCCGCGACAACGTCGTCATCCACGAAGGCAAGCTCAAAACGCTCAAGCGCTTCAAGGACGAGGTCAAGGAAGTCCAGACCGGCCAGGAATGCGGCATGGCCTTCGAGAATTACGAAGACATGCGCCAGGGCGACGTCATCGAATGCTTCCGCGTCGAAACGGTGCAGCGCACGCTGTAAGGCTTCGGACCGTGGATGGAAAAGGGCGCGGTGCAGACCGCGCCCTTTTTCGTTGGGCAGATCACATAGCTCCCACCCACAGTCGCTTCCCGCGGACTTGATCCGCGGGTCACTCTCCGTTCGGTATGCGTGACGAAAGACCCGCGGATCAAGTCCGCGGGAAGCGACTGTGGTCGGGGGAAGGCGCCAGTATCCAGCAAAAAGCCCGCCCCTGTTCGGGAGCGGGCCTTCTCATTTCATCTCCGGGCCTTTGTCGCGGCAGCAGGAAACTTTGCTTCGGTGACTACGGATTCCGAAACAAGGCGCCCCGCTGCCGCGGCAGCGACCCGGCAGAGGGTCAGGCGTTGATCACCACGACCTTGGCGCCCACCGGCACGCGGGCATAGAGATCGATGATGTCCTGGTTCATCAGGCGGATGCAGCCCGAGGAGACATTGGTGCCGATAGTGTAAGGCTCAGTGGTGCCGTGCAGGCGGAACAGCGTGTCGGCGCCGTTCTTGTAGAGATAGAGCGCGCGCGGGCCGAGCGGATTGGTCGGGCCGCCCTCCATGCCGCCGGCATAGGGGCCATAGCGGTCGGGCTCGCGGGCGATCATCGAGCGGGTCGGCGTCCAGCGCGGCCACTGGGCCTTGCGGCCAATGGTGGCGGTGCCGCGGAAGACCAGCGATTCGTCCTTGCCCACGCCGATGCCATAGCGGAGCGCGCGGCCCCCCTCGAGCACCAGGTAGAGGAAGTGCTGGGGTGTATCGATAACGATCGTGCCCGGCCGCTCATTGGTCATATAGGGCACTTCCTGGCGCCACCATTGAGGATCGACACGGCGCAGGTCCATGGCGGCGACTGGGTGCGGTTCACCGAGCACGGCGCCATACATGCGCTGGTAATAGGGGTCGATCATCGGCTCCTGCACAACCGGGGTGCGGGTGGAGGAGCAGGCGGCGAGAGCGACGGCGGGCAGGCCGATCATGAACAGGCGGCGAGACAGCAAGGCAGTTCCCTGGGTAAGCGGTGACGCAATTTATCTTGGTCGGCCAGTGGGTAAGCCGTGGCCGGGAGGTTCGCTAGTGCAGGAAAGCCTCACTCGCCCAACGGGCAGCCCAGGATAGGGTTCCTCTCCGCAATGTGATGATCCGGGTGTGTTGCAAGCCCGCAACACAATAGAAAAGGCCCGGATCGCTCCGGGCCTTCGCAGCATATCTGCCGATATCGACTTATTCGGCCGCGGCTTCCTCGCCCCTGGCGATTTCCTTGCCGGTGGCCTGGTCGACGACCTTCATGGACAGTCGCACCTTGCCGCGCTCGTCGAAGCCCAGGAGCTTCACCCAGACCTTGTCGCCTTCCTTGACGACATCGGTGGTCTTGGCAACGCGCTCGGCGGCGAGCTGGCTGATATGCACCAGGCCGTCCTTGGCGCCGAAGAAGTTCACGAAGGCGCCGAAATCGGCGGTCTTGACGACGGTGCCCTGATAGATGGCGCCCACTTCGGCTTCGTCGGTGATCGACTTGATCCACTTGATGGCGGCTTCGATCTGCGAACCGTCCGACGAGGCGATCTTGATGGTGCCGTCGTCGTCGATGTTGATCTTGGCGCCAGTCTTTTCGACGATCTCGCGGATCACCTTGCCGCCGGTGCCGATCACTTCACGGATCTTGTCGGTCGGGATCTTCATGGTCTCGATGCGCGGGGCGAATTCACCCACTTCCGAACGGGACGCGGTGATGGCCTTGGCCATTTCGCCCAGGATGTGGACGCGGCCGCCCTTGGCCTGCTCGAGGGCGATCTTCATGATCTCCTCGGTAATGCCGGCGATCTTGATGTCCATCTGCAGGCTGGTGACACCGGCTTCGGTGCCGGCCACCTTGAAGTCCATGTCGCCGAGGTGATCTTCGTCGCCGAGAATGTCGCTGAGAACAGCAAACTTCTCGCCTTCCAGGATCAGGCCCATGGCGATACCGGCGACCGGACGCGCCAGCGGCACGCCGGCATCCATCAGCGCCAGCGAAGTGCCGCAGACGGTGGCCATCGAGGAGGAGCCGTTGGATTCGGTGATCTCGGACACGATGCGGATCGTGTAGGGGAACTCCTCGACCGACGGACGGATCGGATTGATGGCGCGCCAGGCGAGCTTGCCATGGCCGATTTCGCGGCGGCCCGGGGACCCCATGCGGCCAGCTTCACCCACCGAATAGGGAGGGAAGTTGTAATGCAGCAGGAAGTTCTGCTTCTGGGTGCCTTCGAGCGAGTCGATATACTGCTCGTCTTCGCCGGTGCCGAGGGTGGCAACGACCAGCGCCTGGGTTTCGCCGCGGGTGAACAGGGCCGAACCATGGGTGCGGGGCAGGACGCCGACTTCGGATACGATCGGGCGGACGGTCTTGAGATCGCGACCGTCGATGCGCAGGCCGGTATCGAGCACATTCCAGCGCACGATCTTGGCCTGCAGGTTGTGGATCACTTCGCCGAGGTCTTCGGCGGAGACTTCACCGGCCTCGACCTTGGCAGCAAAGGCTTCCTTGACGGCCTTCTTGGCGGCGTCGACGGCAGCGTAGCGCTGGGCCTTGTCGGTGATCTTGTAGGCGGCGCGCAGGTCCTTTTCGGCAACCTTGAGCACATCGGCTTCGAGAGCCGAATAGTCCGGGGCCTGGAAGTCGCGGGGTTCCTTGGCAGCCAGTTCGGCCAGCTTGATGATGGCCTGGATGACCTTGCGGCTTTCGGCATGGCCGAACATCACGGCGCCGAGCATGACTTCTTCGCTCAGTTCCTTGGCTTCCGACTCCACCATCAGCACGGCGTCTTCGGTGCCGGCCATGACGAGATCGAGCTTGGACTCGCTGCGACGATCAACGGCGAGGTTCAGCACATATTCGCCATCGACATAACCGACGCGGGCAGCGCCGATCGGGCCCATGAAGGGGACGCCCGAAATGGTCAGGGCAGCCGAGGCGGCGACCATGGCCAGCACGTCGGGATTGTTTTCCATGTCATGCTGCAGAACGGTTACGACCACCTGGGTCTCGTTCTTATAGCCTTCGGGGAAGAGCGGGCGGATCGGGCGGTCGATCAGGCGCGAGGTCAGCGTCTCGTTCTCGGTCGGACGGCCTTCGCGCTTGAAATAGCCACCCGGAATTTTGCCGGCGGCGAAGTATTTTTCCTGGTAGTTGACGGTCAGCGGGAAGAAGTCCTGGCCCGGCTTGGCCGACTTGGCGCTGACGACGGTGGCGAGCAGCACGGTCTCGCCCAGGGTGGCGAGCACGGCGCCATCGGCCTGGCGGGCCATCTTGCCGGTCTCGAGCGTCAGGGGCTGGCCGCCCCAGTTGAGCTCGACCTTATGGTAGTCAAAATTGATCGTGGACATATCTAGTCTTTCCATTCTGCCGGTGAGCGGTAACGCGGGGCGTAGGACAATCCCGCGAACTCGTCCGGTGCGCCCGCACCTGGCTCTGCACCCCATGTGCAGTCCAAGCTCAAAATCAGGCGCTGTTTACGTCTGGCGGTGACGAAACATGGGCAAGACAACAAGCAGCTCCCACACTTGAAGTCTGGGTGCCTCACGGGATCAAAACCAAGCAGATGATTTTGCGAGCGTGAGGCGAAGGAGCGGCCAATAATCCTGCCATGCTCCGGCAATCGCCGGTCTACGCTTCCAGCACCTTGATCTTCACGTGAGAGCGGCCTGCAAAGCCCGGTTTTCTGCGCTTCCGGTGCTCACGTACCAATGTACGCTCCGCTCCGGTTCTCGAAAACCGACCTTTTCGGCTCGCCCTGACGTGATCTCAAGGCGCCGGCGACAGATGCGGAAATGAATCCCCGCATCCGCAATTCGGTTGCGCGCTTTAGCGGCGCAGGCCGAGCTTTTCGATCAGGGTCTTGTAACGGCTGTCGTCGACCTTCTTGACGTAGTCAAGCAGGCGGCGACGGGTCGAAACAAGCTTCAGCAGGCCGCGGCGGGAATGATTGTCCTTGCCATGGCCCTTGAAGTGTTCGGTGAGGTTGGCAATGCGTTCCGACAGGATGGCAACCTGGACTTCCGGCGAACCGGTATCGTTCGGCTTGGTTGCGTATTCCTGGATCAGTTCGGTCTTGCGCTCAGCAGTAATCGACATCGGGCATATCCTTTACAAAGGAGGATCGGGTCGCCCCGGCCGGGATGTCGTCCAGGCGGGGCCGTGAATGCGCCGGACCCGCGGGCCCGAGGCTGGCGTCCCTATAGTGCAAACAGCGCCGCAATACCAGAATTTATTCGGCCGGCGACTCTTCGGTCGGCACCGGCACGGCCGTCGGGTCGAGGGCGCTGAGCGGAATGAGAAACCGCCACTCCATGCCGTCGTCGTGGCAACGCCGCTCCACTTCGGCACCCAGCGAGCGGCCGACCATGGATTGCAGGACGGTGGTGCCGAAACCGACACGGTCGGTTGAAGTGGCGAGCTGCGGCACGGTCTCACGCCAGTTGAAGTCCAGCCGGTGATCGACAATGCGCCAGCGCACTTTCAGCGTGCCACGCTCACCGGCGAAAGCCCCGTATTTGACGGCATTGGTCGATAGTTCGTGCACCGCCATGCCCATGATCTGGGCCGCCTGCACGTTGAGCCGCACCACGGGTCCGGCCACGTCGACCCGCGCCGCGTCGGGCGGGCTGAACGGGGTGATCTGGCTTTCCACCAATTCCCCGAGCAGCACGCCGGCCACGCCATGGGCCAGCAGCAGGTCGGTAGAGCGGGCCAGGCCGAGAATGCGCCGCTCGAAACCCTGCACATAGCTGTCGACATCGTCGGCGCCGCGGGCGGTCTGTTTGGCCATGGCGGCAATGACGGTCATCTGGTTCTTGGAGCGATGCGCCAGTTCGCGCATCAGGAAGCGCACTTCGTTTTCGGCCGCCTGGCGCGTGGCCGAGGCCGCGGCCAGAGCGACGGACACTTCGGCGATTTCGGCAACCGGATAGGCCCTGGGCGTCACGGCCTCGCCCCGGCCGAGTGCCTGGGCCTCGCGGCGCAGGCCGCGCACCGACCGGGCGACGCGCTGGGAAATCAGCAATGCCGCGCCGGTGGCGAACAGGGCGATCAGGGCGCCCCAGGCCGCCAGCCAGAGCCGGCTGTCATCAAGCGGCCGGCCCACGATATCGGCCGAAGCCCAGGCCACGACGCGCCACCCCGAGAGCGGCGCCCGGCGCTCAGCCGTCACCACGGTCTTGCCATTGAACAATTCGCGCCGCCACTGATCGGGGGCAGCGTCGGGTACGGGATGGCGTACCGGCAGCGTCGTGCCCGGTTCCAGTTCCGCCTCCGGAGTGGCGGCGATCACCACATTGCCGTTATCCACCAGCGCGGCGTGCCAACCGGCGGGCAATTGCCGCGCCTGCAGGGCGGGGGTCAGCCTCGCCGCCTCCTGCGTCAGGCCGAGCAGGGCCACGCCGGACGGCTGGCGGGGCAGGGCCACCAGGACATTGAACAGGGCCCGCCCGGTTACCTTGCCGATGAACAGGTTGGAAACCGCTACGCCGGCATCGAGCGCCCGCAAGGCCGAGGCCGGATCGGATGTCTGCCCCGTCGAGGTGCCAAAGGGCATGTCGGTATTGAGTATGACCACCAGGTCGTCATCGAGCGCGATCAGGTCGGCGCCCATCTGTTCGAGCGCCACCACGGCCCTCTGGCGGAAATCGGCCAGCCTGCCGCTATGCAGCAATTCGGAAGTGGACAGCACCCGCAACGTGGTGAGCATCCCGCCCACCTCATTGTCCACGGCCTGGGTCATGGCCTCGACCGTCGCGGTGGTCAGCGCCCGGATCGTCTGCTCCTGCGCATCATTGTTGCGATTGAGCAGCACCAGCGATACCGCCAGCGCCGGGATCAGAATGACCAGCATCAGGGCGACAAGATAGAGCACGACAGGCCAGGGCCGCCGGCCAATAGCCGGTGCGGCCCTCTCCGCCTTGTCTCGCGTCGCCCCCACCATGCCGCGCTTTCCGCGGCCGCAATCGCACTCTGCCGTTCAGCCGCAGCCAACCATAGCGCCAGACCCCTTCCCCCCGATAGCGGCGGCAGCAGTCTTTGTGCAAATGTTTGACAAGGCTGGCAGAAATGCCACGTCCGGGTTTGCCCGCACCTCGCCGCGCGGGATGGCGATCAGTATTTGGCGCTGGAATCGCTAGCCGGAAAGCTCTCGTCCACGGCCTCGTCCTGCTCATCCCATGCAACGGGCTTATCGGCCTGTGCATCCTTGCCGGCATTGCGCACCTGCACCGGCGCATCCTTGGGGCCGGGCTTCTTGCCGTGCTTCATGGCGGCGGCCTTGTCGGTCTTGTGGGTCTGGGTCATGTGAAAACTCCCTTGCTTGCTACAGAAACCCCGCCGCGTGCCGCAAGGTTGCAGGCTCTGAGTCTGGCGCAGCCATTCGGGCCCCGGCCTTCGCCGGGGCAGGCTCCGCCTCATGGCCTTTCTCGGCTTGAAAGGCTCCGATGGAGCCTTTCAGCGACTATGCCGCACACCTCGAAGTCTGGTAAGAGCGGGCATGATCGAGACGCGCGCCAATTCCAAGAAGCTGTTCATCAAGACCTATGGGTGCCAGATGAACGTCTATGACAGCGACCGCATGATGGATGCGCTGGCGCCGCACGGCTACGAGACCACGCTCGACATGGCGCAGGCCGACCTGGTGCTGCTCAATACCTGCCATATCCGCGAGAAGGCTTCCGAGAAGGTATTTTCCGAGCTCGGGCGGCTGAGGGAATTGCAGGATGAGCGCCGGGCGCTTGGCGGCGACATGATGATCGGCGTGGCCGGCTGCGTGGCGCAGGCCGAGGGCGAGGAAATCGCCCGCCGCGCCCCTGTCGTCGACATGGTCTTCGGGCCGCAGGCCTATCACCGGCTGCCGGACATGCTGGCACGGGCCGAAGCCCAAAGACACCTGCATCCGAGCCTGAAACGGGCCGTTGTAGACACCGACTTCCCCGAGGAAGACAAGTTCGAGCACCTGCCGGCGGCGAAGAAGGAAGTCACCATCAAGCGCGGGTTGACCGCATTCCTCACCGTGCAGGAAGGTTGTGACAAGTTCTGCAGCTTCTGCGTGGTGCCCTATACGCGCGGCGCCGAAGTCAGCCGGCCGGTGGCGCAGGTCATTGCCGAAGCGCGCGGGCTGGTCGAGGCCGGGGTGAAGGAAATCACGCTGCTCGGACAAAACGTCAACGCCTATCACGGCGTGGACGACAAAGGTCGCACAGTGGGGCTGGGCGCGCTGGCCTATCTCCTGGCCGAAATTGGCGGGCTCGAGCGCCTGCGCTATACGACCAGCCATCCGCGCGACATGGACGATGCGCTGATGGCCGCGCATCGCGACCTCGATATTCTGATGCCCTATCTGCACCTGCCGGTGCAATCAGGGAGCGACAGCATCCTCAAGGCGATGAACCGGCGCCATACGGCGGCCGAATATCTCGATGTCATCGAGCGCATCAAGACGGTGCGGCCGGACATGGCACTGTCGGGCGATTTCATCGTCGGTTTCCCCGGCGAGACCGACCAGGATTTCGAGGACACGCTCAAGATTATCGCCGATGTCGGCTATGCCTCGGCCTATTCGTTCAAATACTCCACCCGTCCCGGCACGCCGGGCGCCACCCTGGGCGACCAGGTTGCCGAAGAGGTCAAGACCGAGCGCCTCCACCGCCTGCAGGAACTGGTCAATACCCAGACCACGGCGTTCCACCAGAGCTGCGTCGGCAAGACATTGCCGGTGCTGATCGAGCGACCGGGAAGACAGGCCGGGCAGGTGGGCGGGCGCTCGCCCTATCTGCAGGCCGTGCACCTGGAGGGGAGTGCCGAGCTGATCGGGGCGATCCACCCAGTGGAGATCATCGGGACGAGCACGAACTCGCTGGTGGGGCGCCTGAAGGCGGCTTAGTCGCGGGCAGGCGCGATAACCTCGATGTCGGAAAAGTATGTCTGATACTTCCTGGCGTCGCGCGTCAGCAGCGGCAGTTGAGCGGTCGCCGCGTGGGCCCCGACAAAGAAGTCGGCCAGGATGCTCGATCGTGCCCCGCCTGCCCTGCGATATTGCGTAAACGCTTTGCCGGCGAGAAACAGAGCCGGGGCAGGGAGGTAGTGCATTTCGATGCCGGCGCCGGCGAGAAAAGCGTTCAGCTCTTCAATCCGGTCAAATCCGACCGAGAGCTCGGCGTAGATGATTTCGTTTATGAGCAGTGGCCCGCGAAGCGCGGCAAGTTCCAGTTTCTGCTGCGACCAGTCCGCCCAGTTCGGATCGTCGGTGGCCACGTCAATAAGAACACTGGTATCGACCAGCGTCACGGCTCGCCACGCAGCATCGCCATGATCTCGTCCGTGCTGAGGTCTGTTTTTGCGCTGCCCCGCAATTTGGCAAACCTGCTCGGCCGTGCCTGCGCCCCGTCTGCCCGGCTCAGAACGATCTCACCCTTGTCATTGCGGCGGAATTCCACCCGCGTACCGGCCTCGATGCCGAGGAGGTCGCGCACGGGCTTGGGGATCGTGACCTGACCCTTGCTGGTGACTGCTGCACTCATGGTGCTCTCCTAAGGTAAGGAATGCTGTTCTGAAGGTATTACTTTCTGGTGGTCTCTTCAAGCCACCTCGCTCTTGCCGTTGCCGCCTGCCGTCACAATATTGCTACAGACAGCGGACCCAAATCATCCTAGCCTCGTTGTCGTCATCGCGGCGCGCCCGCGCCGCCCCCTTATGGGAGCCACACCAGTTTGAGCAGGCATTTGTCACCGACCGCAGACAACGCACTCGCATCGCAACTCGAACTCGCTTTTGAAGACAATCGCCTCGCTGCCCAGCTCTATGGCGATTTCGACCAGAACCTGGCGCTGATCGAACAGCGACTCAAGGTTTCGGCCACCCCCCGCGGCAATCACGTCCTGCTCAAAGGCGCGGCCTCTTCGGTCGACCAGTCCCGCCGGGTGCTGGAATCGCTCTATGGCTCGCTGGAGGAAGGCCGCAGCATCGACATTTCCGATGTCGACGGCGTCATCCGCATGATCGAGACCGAGGACAGCCAGCTCACCCTGCCGACGCTGGAGCGCAAGGGCAAGGTGCGCATGGCCCAGATCGCCACGCGCAAATCCACCATCGTCGCCCGCACCCCGGCGCAGGACGCCTATATGCGCGCCATGGAGCGGAGCGAATTGGTGTTCGGCATCGGCCCGGCCGGCACCGGCAAGACCTATCTGGCGGTGGCCCACGCCGCCTCGCTGCTAGAACGTGGCGATATCAACCGCATCATCCTCTCCCGCCCGGCCGTGGAAGCCGGCGAACGCCTTGGCTTTCTGCCCGGCGACATGAAGGAGAAGGTGGATCCCTATCTGCGCCCGCTCTATGACGCGCTCTACGACATGATGAAGCCGGAAAATGTCGAGCGCTGCATCACGTCGGGCATTATCGAAGTGGCGCCGCTGGCCTTCATGCGCGGCCGGACCCTGGCCAACGCCGTGGTCATCCTCGACGAGGCGCAGAATACCACCTCGATGCAGATGAAGATGTTCCTCACCCGCCTGGGCGAAAATTCCAAGATGATCGTCACTGGCGATCCAACCCAGGTCGACCTGCCGCGCGGCGAGAAATCGGGGCTGGTGGAAGCCGTCCATCTACTCGACGGCGTCGAAGGCGTGCATATTTCCCGCTTCAACGACAAGGATGTGGTGCGCCACGCCCTGGTCGGCCGCATCGTACGGGCCTACGAGGCCGATACGGCCAAGCGACTTGCGCAGAAGGATAGTGAAGGGCTGGCGCGGACATTGGGGACCTTGCCACCGGGAGCCTGAGCCTGATGGTGCCACGCCCTCGTGGTTCGAGGGTCGCTACGCTCCCGCCTCAGGGCTGATGGGAGTGCTGGGTTTACGGTAGCCCTCATGGTGAGGTGCGAGTTCTTCACGAGCCTCGAACCACGAGGGCGTGGCACGAAGCAATGAACGGTTTGATGCCTCCTACGCCACCCATCGACATCGCCATCATCCGCAACGATGACGCTTGGCCCGAAAATCTCGATCCCCTGGCCGAGCGCGCCGTGCTGGCAGCGCTCAGCCTTGCCAAACCCAAGGTGAAGGGGGCGGCGGAGCTGTCCATTCTTCTCACCAATGACGAAGAGCAGCACGAGCTCAACAAGCAGTGGCGGGGCAAGGACAGTTCCACCAATGTCCTGAGCTTCCCGCAGATCGAGCCGTTCGGGCCGGTTGTCGGCCTGTTGGGTGACATTACCCTGGCGCGCGAAACCCTGATCCGCGAGGCGGACGAACAGGGTGTCACATTCGAGGCGCATTTCACCCATCTCGTGGTGCATGGATTTCTGCATATTTTAGGGTATGATCACCTGACCGACGCGGAGGCTCTTCACATGGAGGGCCTCGAAACCCAGATATTGGCAAGCCTTGGGGTCGCCGACCCCTATGCCGATTAGGGCCGGCACGACAATGAGCCGGGCGACACCCCCGTTTCGAGGACAGATAAGCCGCATGTTTGGCGGCGAGAGACCATGAACGACAGCGACAGTCTGGGCCAAGCGCCCGCCAATCCCGAGCCCCCCTCTAGTCCCGCCTCCGTACCAGCACGGGGGCCATCGATCTGGAACCGCATCAAGGCCATGCTGGCCCGCGGCACGGTTTCATTGCGCGACGACCTGCAGGTTGCGCTCGACGAGCAGGGGAGCGCCGAAACCGGCGACTTCTCCGAGAGCGAGCGCACGATCCTGCAAAACGTGCTCAAGCTCTCCAATGTGTCGGTTGCCGACGTGATGGTGGAGCGCAGCGATATCCAGGCCATCGAATCCGATGTCAACCTGGGCACGCTGCTGGCGAAGTTCCGCCAGGTCGGCCATTCGCGCCTGCCGGTCTATGACGACAATCTCGACAACATCCTCGGCTTCATTCACGTCAAGGACGCGCTGGGCAAAATCACCGAGCCGGTGACCGACCCGGCAAAAGACGTACCGGTCAAGCTGGTCTCGACCGTGCTCAGGCAGAAGATCGTCAAGCTCGACCTGGTGCGCGACGCCATGTTCGTGCCCACCTTCATGCCGGTGGGAGATCTGCTGCAATCGATGCGCGCCAGCCGCGTCCACATGGCCATCGTGGTCGACGAATATGGCGGCACCGATGGCCTTGTCACTATCGAGGACCTGCTCGAAGCCGTGGTCGGCGAGATCGAGGACGAGCATGACGAGCTGGCTGCTTCGCTGATCCGCAAGGTTGGTGCCGATACCTATATCGCCGATGCCCGCGCCGAGCTGAGCGACGTGCGAACCCTGATCGGGCCCGATTTCGACCCCGGCGAATATGCCGAGGACGTGGAGACCATCGGCGGGCTGGTATTCGACCTGGCCGGGCATGTGCCCAAGCGCGGCGAGCGGGTGACGCGGCTCGACGGCTTCGAATTCGAAATTCTTGCCGCCGACAGTCGCCGCATCAAGCGGCTGCGCATCCGTCGCAAGCGGGACGGCGATGTCGAGCCATTGGCCATCACCGACCAGCGGACATCGGCGGAGAAGGCGGCGGCTGAGTAGGGTTTCTCTACGATCCTGGTGTTTCCGGCCCCGTGTCTCCCACCCACCAGGCCTCCCGCGGACCTGATCCGCGGGTCATTCTCCCCACGGCACCAGTGACGAGGGACCCCCGGACCAAGTCCGGGGGAGGCGATTGTGAATGGGCGAGTTCGTGCCCGCCAATGACCGACCCCAAAAAACTAAGGGTCCGGAGATTGCTCTCCAGACCCTTGGCTTGCTGCTGAACCTTGCGGCCTAAACCTGCTGCACAGCCTCGACGCCCGGCACGAAGTGGCGGAGCAGGTTCTCGATGCCGCTCTTGAGCGTGGCGGTCGAGGAGGGGCAGCCCGAGCAGGCGCCCTGCATATGCAGGAACACGGTGCCTTCCTTGAAGCCCTTGAAGGTGATGTCGCCGCCATCCATGGCCACGGCCGGACGAACGCGGGTGGCCAGCAATTCCTTGATGACTTCCACGGTCTCGCTGTCTTCTTCCTCGAAGAATTCATCGACCTCGTCGAAATTGGCGACTTCGATGCCGCCCTCGACGATGACAGGCTTGCCGGAGAGGAAGTGGTCCATGATGACGCCGAGAATGGCCGGCTTGATATGGGCCCAGTTGGTGTCGTCCTTGGTCACCGAAATGAAATCGGAACCGAGAAAGACACCGGTGACGCCGGAAATCGAGAACAGGCCCTGCGCCAGCGGAGAATTGGATGACGCCTCGACGCTGCGGAAATCGCGCGGTTCACCCACCAGCACATCGCGCCCCGGCAGGAATTTGAGGGTCGCCGGATTGGGCGTGGCTTCGGTCTGGATGAACATGTTGGCGCCTGCGATTTTGCGATTAGAACGCTTCTAAAATAGACTTTTGCAGTCAGGATGCAAGGGCTTCGAGCCGTCTCGAAGGGCAAATCGCTCTGCGCCCTGATTCGAGGCGAAAGGCCATGAGCGCCATGCCCGAATGGCCGGGCGCTGCTAGGCGGAGCCGAGCGCTATTTCCAGGTAACGCCGGGTCAGGTGTTCGCAGCCGGCCATGCGGGTTTCAATGGACGCCCTGTGTCGCGCGGCCATGCGCGCCAGGATTGCGGCAAATAGCGATTGGGCCCTGGCAATATCGTCCTGGCTATCGCCGTCCCAGTCGGCCAGGGCGTCCTTCTCGCGGGACAATTCGTCCAGCGCGTCGACAATGTCGGAGACATCGGCAGCGTCCAACCGCATTGCCACGAGGTCAAGCTGGGCCTCGGTTGGCGAGGTCCACGGACTATCGCGGTTGATCTCTGCTATGATGCGCCTGAAACGCGCTGGCATCGGTTCCGATCCTGGGTCAGCAGATCGCAATGATCTCTTCGTCACTCATGCGGCCCGGCACGATGGTCAGCGGAATCGGCAGCGCATTGGCGCGGTTGGCGAAGTGCATCACCAGGGGGCCGGGGCCCTCATTCGAGGTGGAGGCCGCCAGCGCCAGGATGGCGATGTCGCGGTCCTGGTCGATCACGCGCTCGATTTCCTCGGCGGCATTGCCCTCGCGGATCACCGATTCGCTGCGCACGTCACCGATGTCGCGGATGCGGGCGAGGCGGGCGTCGAGATTGCGCTCGGCCTCTTCGACGGCTTCAGCGCGCAGCACGTCCTCGACCCCGAGGCCGATGAATTCGGGCTTCTGCACCACGCTCATCAAGACCACGGTGCCACCGGTGCGCTTGACGCGGTAGGCCGCGAAGGTAAGCGCGCGCTCGCATTCGGGCGTTTCGTCGATGACGACGAGGAATTTTCGCTTGTATTCGGTCTGTGAAACCACGGCCGCTCCAGGGTTCGCGTTAGCGGATAAAGCCGACGATAGAGCGGACGTCCACCATTGTCGCCTCCGCAACGGCACGCGCCCGTTCGGCGCCATCGCGCAGGACGGCGTCGATGGTGGTGGTGTCCTCGATCAGCCGGTGCATTTCGCCGGCCATGGGCGCCAGCTGCGCCACGGCCAGATCGGCCAAGGCCGGCTTGAAGGCCCCCCAGCCCTTGCCGCCGAATTCGGCGATGACCTGCTCCTTGGTCCGGTCGCTGAGCGCCGCATAGATGCCGACCAGATTGTCGGCCTCGGCACGGCCCTTGAGCCCATCCACCGTTTCGGGCAGCGGCTCGGGATCGGTGGTCGCCTTCTTGATCTTTTTGGCGATGGCATCGGCATTGTCGAGCAGCGAAATGCGCGACTGATCGGACGGATCCGACTTGCTCATCTTTTTCGTGCCGTCGCGCAGGCTCATGATGCGGGTGGCGGGGCCGGCGATCAGCGGCTCGGTGATCGGGAAGAAATCCTCGTTCAGCCCCTGATCGGCAATCGATTTGGCATAGTCGTTGTTGAACTTGGCGGCGATATCGCGCGTCAGTTCGAGATGTTGCTTCTGATCGTCGCCGACCGGCACATGGGTCGCTTTGTAGGCCAGGATGTCGGCCGCCATCAGCGATGGATAGGCCAGCAGCCCCAGGGAAACGTTTTCCGAGTTCTTGCCGGCCTTGTCCTTGAACTGGGTCATCCGGTTCATCCAGCCGATGCGGGCGATACAGTTGAACACCCAGGCCAGCTCGGCATGCTGCATGACCTGCGACTGGTTGAAGACGATCGCCTTTTTGGGGTCGATACCGGCCGCGATATAGGCCGCGGCCACTTCGCGGGTGGCGCGGCGCAGGTCGTCCGGATCCTGCCAGACCGTGATGGCATGCATGTCGACGACGCAATAGATGCAGTCATGGGTATCCTGCAGCGGCACGAAACGCCTGATGGCGCCGAGATAATTGCCAAGATGCAGGTCGCCCGAGGGCTGGATGCCGGAAAAGACACGGGGAGTGAAGGTCATGGAACGGGCCTGTGAGACGGTATTGCCGAACACTTATATCCGATGGCTTGCGATGTCATCCCGGCGGACTAGCCCCGCCGCCCCATCCGACGGAGCAGCAGGCCCAGTTTCTGGGCGCCGGTGATGTGGACCAGCGTGAAATAGAGCACCATGCCGAAGCCGACCAGTACGGCCAGCAGGCCCGCCTGCTGCCAGAGCGGGACGCCGCTGGCGAACCAGGCCGCGCCACGCCAGGCGAGCAAAGAGAGGGCGCCGCCCATGACGATGCTGATGGCGATGATCAGCCCATGCTTGATCCACTCCGCCCTGGTCAGAGCAAAATGGCCGCGCCGTGCCAGGAACAGCGCCAGCAGCAGGGCATTGAGCCAGGCCGAGGCCGAGGTGGCGATAGCAATGCCGACATGGACCAGGCTGGGGAACAGCAGCAGCGACAGAGCGATATTGGTCACCACCGAGATGGCGGCGAAAAAGGTCGGCGTGAGCGTGTCCTCGCGGGCGAAATAGCCCGGCTGCAGCACGCGGATCAGCACATAGGCGGGCAGGCCGGTGGCAAAGGCGATCAGCGCTTGCGCCGTCTGGGTGGTGGCCAGCGCGTCGAAGGCGCCACGCTCGAACAGCACGCGCACGATGGGCTCGGCCATGGCGATGAGGGCCGTCGCGGCGGGCATGGACAGCAGCATGGCGACCAGCAGCGACTGGTCCTGGGTGGCGCGTGCCTCGGCATCGCGGCCGCCCCCGAGATGGCGGGAGAGTTCGGGCAGCAGCACCGTGCCGATGGCGATGCCGATAATGCCGAGCGGCAGCTGATAGAGCCGGTCGGCATAATTGAGGATGGCAATGGCATTGTCGGCGCCCGAGGCGATGATGGTGCCGACGAAGATATTGATCTGGGTGATGCCGCCGGTGAGGATGGCCGGCACGGCCAATATCCAGAAGCGGCGCACTTCCGGATCGAGCCGGGGCAGGCGGAGCGTGGGTACGAAATCGGCGCGGCGGATGGCGCCGTAGACCAGCGCCAGTTGCGCCAGCCCGCCGGCCATGGTGGCCATGCCGACCCAGGTGGCGGCGCCTGCCGGATCCTGCGCCCAGAAGGTCACCAGCGGGATCAGGGCGGCGATATTGACCAGGTTGAGCAGCACCGGCGCGAAGGCGGCGGCGAAGAAGCGGCCCAATGAATTGAGGATGGCGCCATAGGCGGCCATCAGCGACATGCAGGCGAGATAGGGGAACATGATCCGCGTCAGCAGGACGGTGAGATCGAATTTTTCGGGATCGTCAACAAAGCCGGGGACGAAGGCGACCATGATCTGCGGCATGAAGATTTCGGCGAGGATGGTCACGCCCACCAGCATGGCGACGAGCCAGGCCATGATGCGCGAGGCCAGCTCGAGCGCCGCATCGCGGCCGTCACGCTCCAGCGCGCCGGAAAACAGCGGTACGAAAGCGGTGTTGAAGGCGCCCTCGGCGAAGAGGCGCCGGAACAGGTTGGGAAAGCGGAAGGCCGCAAAAAAGGCGTCTGCCGCCGGCCCGGTGCCGAGCACCGCCGCCATCAGCGCATCGCGGACAAAACCGGCGACGCGGGAGACGAGGGTGAGGCCGCCGACGGAGAGGAAATTGCGGTAGAGGCTCATGGTGCGATGGCCGAAGGCGTAGTGCTTGCACACCCTCCCCCTTGAGGGGAGGGTAGCGCAGCTCGGCCGATCAGGCCTAGCGAAGCTGGGGAGGGGGTAATCCTGTGGGTCACGGAAGGACCCCCTCCCTCGATCCCTCCCCTCAAGGGGGAGGGAGGCGATGGGGCCGTGGGCTCAAGGGCCATATCGGCCCTACCCATTGGCCACCTTCTCGCCCCGCGGATGGAACACCCCCATCAGCGCGTCGTGGATTTTGCGCTGGCGCGGCTTGGAGATGATCTTCTGGCCGGTGAGGTCGGTGATGTAGAAGACGTCCACCGCCTTTTCGCCATAGGTGCCGATATGGGCCGAGCCGATGGTGAGGTTGAGGTCGGAAATCTGGTGGGTCAGCGAATGCAAGAGGCCCATGCGGTCGAGGCCGGACACCTCGATGACGGTGAATTTTTCCGACAGCGCATTGGAAACCGTGACCTGCGAGGGCAGGGCGAAGGGCCGCAGCCGCTTGTTGTGGCGGCTTTCCTTGCCCAGATCGATGAGGATTTGCCTTTTGCCCTGCAGCAATTGCTTGACCGTATCGATGATGCGGGTGGCGCGGACCTTCTCATCCTCATCGCTAGTAAAGGAGCGGCGCAGCCGGAACGTATCGAGGGCGTGGCCGTCGCGGGTGGAAAATATCTGCGCCCCGATGATGGAGGCGTCCTGCATGGTGCAGGCGCCGGCAATCAGCGACAGCAGGCGCGGATGGTCGGGCGTATAGAACGAAACTTCAGTAATGCCCTCGAAGGCCTTGACCCGGATGGAGCCGGCAAACCCCTCGCCACCCATGTCGGCCTGGCGGATCATGCGGGCATGTTCCACCTGCAGTTCCGGCTCGGCGCGCAGCCAGTAATGGTCATAGTGGCGCGCCACATAGGCTTCCACGTCGGCTTGCGGCCAAGCCTCGAGCGCACGGGCCAGGGCGCGGCGGGCATCTTCGATGCGGTCGGACTGGGTGACCTGGCTGTGACCGCCCGACAGCAAGGGTTCGGTGGCGTAGTAGAGGGCGCGCAGCAGGCTGCCCTTCCAGCCCGTCCACACGCCGGGGCCGACGGCGCGGATATCGCATGCGGTGAGGATCATCAGCAAAGCCAGGCGCTGCGGCGACTGCACCACATCGGCAAAGGCCTTGGCGGTTTCGGGATCCTGGATATCGCGCGCCTGGGCGATCTCGCTCATCAGCAGGTGATATTCGATCAGCCAGGAGACGGTGTCGGTCTCGGCGGGGGAGAGGCCGAAGCGCGGGCAGAGCTTGCGGGCGATGCGGGCGCCGGCAATGGAATGATCCTCGGGGCGGCCCTTGGCGATATCGTGCAGGAACAGCGCGACATAGATCAGGCGCGTATCGTTGAGCTGGGGCAGCAGCTCATGAGTCAACGGCAACTGGTCGCGCAGCCCGCCATTGGCAATATCGGCCATGACGCCGACCGAGCGGATAAGGTGCTCGTCCACCGTATAGTGGTGGTACATGTTGAACTGCATCAGCGCGACGATCTTGCCGAAATCGGGCACGAAGCGGCCGAGCACGCCGCTCTCGTTCATCTGGCGCAGGATGCGCTCCACCGAGAGCGGGCTGGTGAGGATGGTCAGGAAGTGTTCGTTGGCCTTGGGGTCATGCCGCAGCGTGTTGTCGATCAGCCGCAGCGAACGGGCGATATGCTTGATGGCGTCGGGATGGAACAGCAATTGCTCGCGCCCGGCGACGAGGAACATGCGGATGAGGTTGACCGGGTCTTTCTCGAACACATCGGGCGCCGCGATATTGAGCCTTCCGGTATCGAGCACGAAATCGGTCTCGCCCTTGATCCTGGACTTGCCCGAGCGGAACGGGGCCAGCACGCGGCCGACTAGATCCATATCCTTGGCGTGGTTGAATTCGAGGCTGGCGCAGATGATGCGGGTAAGGTCGCCCACATCCTTGGCGACGAGGAAATAGCGCTTCATGAAACGCTCGACGCCCAGCATGCCGACGCGCTGGGCATAGCCCATGCGCTCGGCCAGTTCGGGCTGCACGTCGAAGGTCAGCTTTTCCTCGGCGCGGCCGGTGACGAAATGGAGGTGGCAGCGCACCGCCCACAAAAAGTCCTCGGCGCGCGAGAACAGCCGGTATTCGGCGGCCGAGAGCACGCCCTTGCCCACCAGCTCGTGCGATGTCTTGACCTGGTAGAAGTACTTCCCGATCCAGAACAGCGTATTGAGGTCGCGCAACCCGCCCTTGCCGTCCTTGATATTGGGCTCGACCACATAGCGGGTATTGCCCATCAATTTGTGGCGCTCGTCGCGCTCGGCCATCTTGGCGGCGATGAATTCGGGGCCGGTGCGCGGCATGATCTCGGTTTCGAACCGCGTGACGAGCTGGTCGAACAGGCCCTTGTCGCCGGTCAGGAAGCGGGCTTCGAGCGTCGCGGTACGCACCGTCATGTCGGCGCGGGCCATGCGGATGCACTCATCGACCGAACGAACGGCATGGCCGACCTTCTGGCCGAGATCCCAGAGCATGTAGAGCACATATTCGGTAACCTGCTCGCCCCAAGGCGTCTGCTTGTAGGGCAGGATGAACAGCAGATCGATATCGGAGCCCGGCGCCAGCGTGCCGCGGCCATAGCCGCCGACGGCGGAGAGCGCGATGGCTTCGGCGCCGGAGGGATTGTCGACCGGATAGACGCGGCGCGTGGCAAACAGATGCACCGCGGCAATGATCTCGTCCTGGGCATTGGAAAGGTTCTGCGCGCAGCGCGCGCCCTTGCCTGACGCGAGCAGTTCGGCCTCGGCCTGCTTGCGCGCCTCCGCCAGCGTCTTCCTGATATGGGCCAGCACGACGGCGCGGGCCGTGGAAGATTTGGGCGCTTCCTCGCCGATCGCCGCATCGAGCTCGCCGAGAATGACCTCGGCCGGCTTGAGGGAGAAGAGCGGTTTTCGCGGCTTTGCCTCAGCTTCGGCGAGCGTCATCGCGGATTTTCTTCAACTCGTAGAGCGCTTCGATCGCTTGCTTGGGGGTCATCTCGTCGGGACGGACGGCATCGAGCGCAGAATGTACCGGGTCTTTCTCAACGGGCGGTGAAGCCGGCTGATGCGCGAAAAGTGGCAGATCGTCTAGCACGCTGGCCTTCTGGCTGGAAGAGGCGGTGCCGGCCGAGCGCTGCTCCAGCACGGTGAGAACCTGGCGCGCCCGCGCCAGCACCGGCTCGGGCAGGCCAGCCAGCCGCGCCACCTGGATGCCGTAGGATCGATCGGCGGCGCCGGAGCCGACTTCATGCAGGAACACCACCTCGCCCTCCCATTCGCGCACTTTCATGGTGACGTTGGAAACCCGGCTCAGCGTCTTGGCGAGACTGGTCAGCTCATGGAAATGGGTGGCGAAGAGGGCCCGGCAGCCAGTGGTTTCATGCAAAGCTTCGACAGCGGCCCAGGCGATGGAGAGGCCGTCGAACGTCGCGGTGCCGCGGCCGATTTCGTCCAGCACCACCAGAGAGCGCCGCGTGGCGCGATTGAGGATGGCCGCTGTCTCGACCATTTCCACCATGAAGGTCGAGCGGCCATGGGCGATGTCGTCGCTGGCGCCGACGCGGGAGAAGACGCGATCGACCACGCCGATATGGGCCGAGCTGGCCGGCACGAAAGAGCCCATCTGCGCCATGATCGCAATCAACGCATTCTGGCGCAGGAAGGTGGATTTGCCGCCCATATTGGGCCCGGTGACCAGCCAGAGTCGCCCGCCGCCAAGGGCATCGTCGCCCGAGAGATCGGCATCGTTGGCGACGAAGCTCTGGCCCTCGGCCGAGACCATGTCTTCCACCACCGGATGGCGGCCGCCGACAATGGCAAAGGCCAGCGAGTCGTCGATATCGGGCCGGACATAGCTGCGCGTGGCGGCCAGATGCGCCAGGGCGGTGGTGACGTCGAGTTCGGCCAGTGCATCGGCCAGCTCGCGCAGGTCTGCGGTGCGGCTCAATACGTCGTAGCGCAGGCTGGCAAAGACCTTGAGCTCGATTTCCAGTGCCGCCTCATGCGCACGGGCGATGCGGCCTTCGAGGTCGGCCAGTTCGGTGGTGGTGAAGCGCATGGCATTGGCCAGCGTCTGGCGGTGGATGAATGTCTGCCGATGCGGCTCTTCGAGCAACCGCGTGCCGTGCCCCGCCGGCACTTCGACGAAATAGCCGAGCACGCCATTGTGCCGGATTTTCAGCGAGCGGACGTCGGTTTCCTCGATCAACCGGGCCTGCAGGGCGGCGACCACGGCGCGGGTTTCACTGGCCAATGCCCGTTCGTCATCGAGCGCCTGGTCGTAACCCCTGCGGACAAAGCCGCCATCGCGGCTGAACAGCGGCAATTCGTCGTCCAGCGCCAAAGCGAGTTCGGAAGCCAGCGGCAAGGGCGCGGCGGCCAGCGTCTGCGCCAGCCGGGCCAATATAGCAGGGGCGTCCTCGACCCGGCCGAAATGCTGCGCCAGCGCCGCGGCGGCGCTCACCGCCTTGCCGATGGCCGCCAGATCGCGGGGGCCGCCCCGGTCGAGCGCCAGCCGGGTCAGGGCGCGGGCGAGGTCCGGCACGGTCTTGAGATCGGCGCGGAGGCGCCCGGTGAGCAAAGTGTCATTGGCGAGCAGGCCCACCGCATCGAGCCGTTCATTGATGGCGACAGCATCTGCCAAAGGCGACGCCAGCCGCGCCGACAGCAGCCGCGAGCCGGGAGCCGTGACGGTGAGGTCGATCACCTGCCGCAGTGAGCCGCGCTGCTGGCCGCGCTGGGTCTGGTGCAGTTCGAGGCTGGCGCGGGTGGCCTGGTCGATGGCCATGCGGCGCGTGGCGGTATCGGCAACCGGCGCGCGCAGGGCGACGCCGATGCCCTTCTGGCTTTCGCGCACATAGGCCACGACCGCACCCAGGGCCGCCCTTGCGGCGCGGGACAAAGCGGTTGGGTCGAAGCCGCCATCGGGAAAGGCGACGCGCAGGCTTGATATCGCCGCCTCGCTGTCAAAGCTCTCGGCCGGTGCCGCATGGGTGATGGCGGTCCAGGCCGGGGCGAAAAGATGCCGCTCGACCAAAGCCGCACGCGTCGCCTCGGCCAACAGCAGTTCCGCCGGGTCGATACGGGCCAGTTCGTCCTGCAACTGCTCGGCAGAAAGATCGGCGGTAAAGGTCTCGCCGGTCGATACATCGGCCCAGGCCAAAGCAAAATCGGTCTCGCCATGCCGCACCATGGCCAGCGCGGCGAGGAAATTGGAGGCGCGCGCATCGAGGTGATCGTCCTCGGTCAGCGTACCGGCCGTGATCAGACGCACAACGTCGCGCTTCACCACCGATTTGGCGCCGCGTTTCTTGGCCTCCCTGGGGTCTTCCACCTGCTCGCAGATGGCGACGCGGTGGCCCAGCTTGATCAGCTTGTTGAGATAGTCGTTGGCGGCGTGGATGGGCACGCCGCACATCTGGATATCCTCGCCCAGATGCTTGCCGCGCTTGGTGAGCACGATGCCCAAAGCGGCGCTGGCGATCTCGGCATCCTCGAAGAACAGCTCGTAGAAATCGCCCATGCGGTAGAACAGCAGATAGCCGGGATTGACCGCCTTGATCTCGAAATACTGCGCCATCATCGGCGTCAGGGCCGGGGTCTGCGCTTGTTCGATGGGCGGCTGATCCATAAGGGCAAAGGGTCTCGGCGAGGAAGCCGAGACCTTATGGCGTTCGGGGCGGAAATCCAACCTTTGGCGCCTGATTACCCCCACGTTCGAGGCGGCCACCAACCTCTCCCTTCGGGGGAGAGGTGAAAGATTACATCCCTCTGATCACCGAAGCCGGCTCGACCACCTTGCGGTAGAGATGCCAGGTCGCGTGGCCGAAGATGGGGATCACCACCGCGAGACCGACAAACAGCGGCAGTGAGCCGAGGAAGAGGCCGGCGCCGACGATGACACCCCAGGCCAACATCGGCCCCGGATTGGCCATGACGGCACGGAACGAGGTTTCGATGGCGACGAAGGCGCCGACATCGCGATCCAGCAGGAGCGGAAAGGCGATGACCGTGGTGCAGAGCGTCACCAGCGCGAACAGGGCCCCCAGCATGGTGCCGGCAATAAGCAAGGTCATGCCGCCCGGCTCGGTGAGAATCTGGTTCATCAGTTCGCCCAAAGCCTGCGGCGTGGATGAGCCGAAGAGCCCCTCATAAAGCGCCTGCGCCGCTGTCAGCCACAGGGTGAACAGCACCAGCAGCATGACGCCCAGCGCGGCGATGGAGCCGATGGCAGGCGAATGCAGTACTTCGAAGGCATGCGACCAGGAGGTGTCGAGCCCCTGCTCGCGCCGCCGCGAAATCTCGTAGAGCCCCAGGGCCGCGAAGGGACCGACCAGCGCGAAGCCGCCGGCCAGCGGATAGAGCAGGGGCCAGGTGTGATAGCCGTTCATCCACACGGTCAGCACGATGCCGACAATGGGGTAGATCAACACCAGTAGGACATAATGGCTGGGCTTTTCCCAGAAATCGGCGGCGCCACGCGCCAACACCTCGCCGAGATCGGCCAGGGTGATCTGCCTGATCATCGGCATATCCAGTTTGTCGCCGGCGCCGGACATGATGTGCATTTGGGCCATGCTCAACTCTCCTCCGTTTGCTCGGAGGTCGCAGCAACTGCGAGAGCGCATGACCGGCGCGCGACGCAAGGACTGCGACCGCTGATCGGAGAAGATTACGCCCGGCACCGGAGGTTGTCGCCCCCGATGCCGGAAAATGTGATCAAACCCTGGCCAGAGCCTGCTCGATATCGGCGATGATGTCATCGACATGCTCGATGCCGACGGAGATGCGGACGAGGTCTTCCGAGACACCGGCCTTTTTCAACTCTTCGGGCGAGAGCTGGCGATGGGTGGTCGAGGCAGGATGGCAGGCCAGCGACTTGGCGTCGCCGATATTGACCAGTCGCAGGATCATATCGAGCGCATCGATGAAGCGGCCACCCGCTTCTTTGCCACCCTTGATGCCGAAGGAGAGAATGCCCGAGCCGCTTCCCTTAGAGATCTTCTGCGCCACGGCATGATAACGGCTGTCCTTGAGGCCGGCATAGCTGACCCATTCCACCTTGGGATGGGCCTGCAGATATTCGGCCACCTTCTGGGCGTTGCTGCAATGGCGCTCCATACGCAGGCCGAGGGTTTCGAGGCCCTGCAGGATCAGGAAGGCGTTGAAGGGCGAGAGCGCAGCGCCGGTATTGCGCAGCGGCACGACGCGGGCACGCCCGATATAGGCCGCCGGCCCCAGCGCCTCGGTATAGACCACGCCGTGATAGGACGGATCGGGCTCGTTCAGCACCGGAAAGCGCTTGGCATTGGCCTTCCAGTCGAATTTCCCCGAATCGACGATGATGCCGCCGATCGAATTGCCGTGGCCGCCGATATATTTGGTCAGCGCATGCACGATGATGTCAGCACCGAAATCGAAGGCGCGGGTGAGGTAGGGCGTCGCCACCGTATTGTCGACAATGACAGGCACGCCATGGCGATGGGCGATTTCGGCGATGCGCTCAATATCGACAACATTGCCGGCAGGGTTGCCGATGGACTCGAGGAAGACCGCCTTGGTCTTGTCGTCGATGGCCTTTTCAAAGCCCTCATAGTCGTCGTGATGCACCAGCCGCGCTTCGATGCCCTGGCGCGGAAAGGAGTGAACGAACAGGTTATAGGTGCCGCCATAGAGCTGGGAGATCGAGACGATATTGTCGCCGACGCCCGCAATGGTCTGAATGGCATAGGTAATCGCCGCCATGCCCGAGGCGACAGCCAGCGCACCGATGCCGCCTTCCATTTCGGCCACGCGCGCTTCGAGTACCGCCGTGGTCGGGTTCATGATGCGGGTATAGATATTGCCAGCGACCTTCAGATCGAACAGGTCGGCGCCGTGCTGGGTGTCGTCGAACGTGTAGGACGTCGTCTGGTAGATCGGCACGGCAGCGGCCTTGGTCGTAGCTTCCGATTCGTAGCCGTGGTGAAGGGCGATGGATTCGAGTTTCATTATGGACTCCCTGTTCACTCGTGAGCGCCAGAATCCTTGGTTACCCCGCAAATGACAAGGCACAGGGAAGGCAGATCGTCCTCCCCCGCGCCCATTTGTTGGAATGAAAAGCCCCTTTTAGCCGATAGCGTCGATCTCGTAGCGGTCGGACGGATCGTGCGCCGGCCGATAGACGAAATAGTCGAAGTTGGCCGGGCTGGCCGTGCCGTTGAGATCGTGCGCCGCCATGCCGACAAAGGCGCCGGTGAAGCTGCCATGGGCCTGGTGGCCACCGCATTCGTCCGACAGGATCGAAGCATCCAGGACCGGCCCGATGGCCTGCAGATCATGGCCTTCCAGCGCGTAGAAGAATTGCAGCTTGCGGCCGCGAATGGTCAGCGCCAGCTTCACCTTGCCCTCGTTCGGAATCTGCACCGGCTCGGCCGGGAAACGCAGATTGCCGTCGGGCCAGGAAATTTCCGAACTCATCAGCAGCAATTCGCGCTGCCCGTCGGCATGGGCCGTCACGGCGAGATAGAAGAAGTTGTAGCGGCTGTAATAGGCCGTCAGGCCGGCCATGGTGCGCTCGTCGGTGGCTTTGAAATCGACCACGGTCTCGGCATCATAGGAGAAATGGGTCTGCCGGCGAGCCACCAGCGCCTGCTCGAACCACGAGCCGATCGATTCCCGCCCGAACAGCCGCAGCTTGCCGCTATCGGTGGAGAAAATCCGCTCAGTTTCCGGCGTGCGCAGCCATTGGAAGTCGATGGGTAGGCCACTTTCGAATGTATAGCGCCGTTCAGCCCAGTATCCGGCCTCGTCGCGGGTTCCGGGCACCTCGACATGCAGCGACGGCACCGGACCATTCTTCACATAGAGCCAGCCATCATCGCCCCAGTAGGCCTCCTGGATCGCGGTTTCACGGCCCAGCACACAGCGGCGCTCCTGGGTGGTGGGGCGGCCGGTGAGGTGGACGAGGTAGGTCTTGCCTTCGGGCGTCTCGACAATGTCACCGTGGCCGGCGCGCTGCAAGGCTGCCAGCGGGGCATCCTTGCTGGTCAGGATGTGCTTGTCCGGATGGGTCTCGTAGGGCCCATCGAGGTTGCGCGAGCGGGCGAAGGTGCAGGCGTGGTCATAGGCCGTGCCGCCTTCGGCCGTCAGCAGGTAATACCAGCCGTTCCGCTTGTAGAGATGCGGACCCTCGACCAGCTTGAGGTCGGTGCCTTGATAGATGTTCTTGATCGGGCCGACCAGCTTGCCGGCGTTGGGATCGAATTCCTGCAGGGCGATGCCGGCGAATTTGAGCGGGCGGGTGCGGTGGTCCCAGATCATATTGACGAACCACTTGCGGCCGTCATCGTCGTGGAACAGGCTGGGATCGAAGCCGGAGCTGTTGGTGTAGACCGGGTCGGACCAGGGGCCTTCGATCCTGTCGGCCCAGACGATGTAATTATGCGCGTCCTTGAACGAGCCGTCCTTGCGCTTGACGTCGGTATAGACCAGCCAGAATTTTTCCCCGTCATGGGTGAGACAGGGAGCCCAGACGCCACAGCTATCGGGGTCGCCGCGCATGTCGAGCTGCGCTTTGCGGGTCAGCGGGCGGGTCACCAGCTCCCAGTTGGCGAGATCGCGCGAGTGGTGGATCTGCACGCCGGGGAACCACTCGAAGGTCGAGGTGGCGATGTAGTAATCGTCACCGACGCGGAGGATGGACGGATCCGGGTTGAAGCCGGGCAGGATGGGATTTGTGAGCTGGGGCATGATGGGTTCTCGACAGCACGAATGCGACCACTATCACCGCGCGTCACCCTCGGGCTTGACCCGAGGGCTCTGTACTTGAGGTGCGCTTGGCAAGTGAAGGGCCCTCGGGTCAAGCCCGAGGGTGACGGCGGTGGGTGGGTGGGTTTCGGCGCCCACCCCCCAAAATCAAACGAAGCGGTTGATCAGGTTTTCCAGATATTCCTGCTGCCCGGACCTGGGCTGGGGGTTGATGTTGTCGGCATCAACCTTGGCCGCCAGATCAGCGAGCGACAGCTTGCCGCCGAGGATGTCCTTGCCCAGACCCTGGTTCCAGCCGGCATAGCGGGCATCGACAGTCTTGTCATAGGTGCCGTCTTCGATCAGCGCCGCCGCCGCCTTGAGCGAACGGGCCAGCACGTCGAGGCCGCCGATATGGCCATGCAGCAGGTCGGCAGGATCGATGGACTGGCGGCGCACCTTGGCGTCGAAATTCCAGCCGCCCGAATTGAGGCCGCCGGCCTTGAGGATCTGGTAGAAGGCCAAGGTGGTTTCGGGCACCGAATTGGGGAATTGGTCGGTATCCCAGCCCGACTGCAGGTCGTTTCTGTTGGCGTCGACCGAGCCGAGAATGCCCAGCGAGGCGGCCAGAGCTAATTCGTGCTCGAAAGAGTGATTGGCGAGGAAAGCGTGACCGACCTCGATATTGCACTTCACCTTGGTCTCGAGGCCGTACTTTTTGAGGAAGCCGTAAACGGTAGCGACGTCGAAATCATACTGGTGCTTGCTGGGCTCCTGCGGCTTGGGCTCGATCAGGATCTGGCCCTTGAAGCCGATCTTTTCGGCATGCTCGATGACCATATGCAGGAAGCGGCCCATCTGGTCCTGCTCCTGGCCGATCCTGGTGTTGAGCAGGGTTTCGTAGCCCTCGCGGCCGCCCCACAGCACGTAGTTGGCGCCGCCCAGTTCATGGGTCAGCTCCAGCACATTCTTCACCTGGCCGGCGGCATAGGCGAAGACTTCCGGATCGGGATTGGTGGCGGCGCCGGACATGTAGCGGCGGTTGGAGAACAGGTTTGCCGTGCCCCAGAGCAGGCGAGTCCGGCTCTTCTCCATCTTGCGGGCAAAAATTTCGCCGATCTCGCGCACATTGCGATTGCTCTCGGCCAGGGTCGCGCCTTCGGGGGCGATATCGGCGTCGTGGAAGCAGAAGAAGGGGATGTCGAGCAGGTCGAACAGCTCGAAGGCCACATCGGCCTTGAGGCGGGCGCCCTCCATACCCTTGTCATACCAGGGGCGATCGAAAGTACGGCCGCCGAACGGGTCGCCGCCCTCCCAGGCAAAGGTGTGCCAATAGGCGACGCCGGGGCGGATATGGTCCTCCATGCGCTTGCCGAGGACGATTTCGTCCTTGTTGTAGTGGCGATAGGCCAGCGGGTTGGTGCTGTTGGCACCTTCATACTTCACCGGCGAAATGCCCTTGAAAAAATCGGTCAATTACGTGCCTCCTCGATGGCAGGATAGAGTGCGCGATAGCGCGCATATTGGTCGGAATAGGCGGCCGACAGATTTTTGTCGGGCGCGATGACTGTTCGCATGGGCGGCATGGTCATGACCGTCTGCGGGCTGGCCCCTTCGGCAGCGCAGAGGCCGAGCCGTGCGGCGCCGAGCGCGCCGCCGAAATCGCCATCCTCGGGAAGGGCGATTTCCATGTCGAGATTGGTAGCGATCATGCGGAGCCACAGGGCCGATCTGGAGCCACCGCCGACGGCCAGCAGCCGGTCGATTTTCGTGCCTGCATCGGCGAGCACGCGCTGGCTGTCGCGGAAGGCAAAGGTCACGCCCTCCATCACCGCCTGCGCCAGCCTTGCAGTGTCAGTCGAATGCGACAGACCGACGAAGGAACCACGCGCGCCGGCATTGTTATGCGGTGTGCGTTCACCCGACAGATAGGGGAGGAAGATTTCCTCGCCGGGGCCGGTGAATTGCGCCTCGGCGGCGGCGGACAGCTCGGCCTGTTTCTGGCCGGTAATCTTGCTCAGCCAGTTGAGACTGTCGGTGGCCGAGAGGATGACGCCCATCTGGTGCCAGGTATCGGGGATGGCGTGGCAGAAGGCGTGCACGGCGCCCTCGGTATTGGGGCTGAAGCGTTCATTGGAGACGAACAGCACGCCCGACGTGCCGAGCGAGACGAAGCCTTCGCCCGGCCTGATGGCGCCGATGCCGCAGGCGGAGGCGGCATTGTCGCCGGCGCCGCCGGCCACCACGACGAGACCGTCCATGCCCCAGCGCTGCGCCAGTTCACGCTTGAGCGTGCCCGAGCTTTCCGAGCCTTCCACCAGGCGGGGCATATGCGAGCGGGTGAGACCGCTCACCGCCAACAGCTTATCGGACCAGTCGCGCTTGCCGACATCGAGCCACAAGGTGCCGGCGGCGTCCGACATGTCTTCGACATGTTCGCCGGTGAGCAGCAGGCGGATATAGGCCTTGGGCAGCAGAACTTTGGCGATCTTCTCGTAGATTTGCGGCTCATGCTTGCGAACCCAGGCGATCTTGGGCGCGGTGAAGCCGGGCATGGCGATATTGCCGGCGATCTGGCGCAGCGACGGTAGCGCCGCTTCCATTTCCTTGCATTCGGCGGCCGAGCGGCCATCGTTCCAAAGAATGCAGGGGCGGAGGATTTCGTCATCCTTGCCCAAGAGGGTCGCGCCATGCATGTGGCCGGACAGGCCAATGCCGCGCACCGAGGCCAGTTCGGACGGATGGCTCGCCTTGAGCTTGTCCACTGCGGCCAGGGTGGCGGTCCACCAATCGGCCGGATTCTGTTCGGACCAGCCGGGATGGGGCCGCACCGGCTCGACCGAGGCGGCCGAGGCATCGCCCAGCGCCCGGCCATGCTCGTCGATCAGCAGCGCCTTGACGCCCGATGTTCCGATATCGATGCCGAGATAGGTCATGAGGCACGTACCTCATCTATGGCGGTGACTAACATCCTAACGTCCTCCCGGCCCGTTTCGGGCCACGCCGGCTTGATGATTGGCGCGCTTCTTAGCGCAGATTGTCGCGCAGGAAAATCCCGATTTCAATGGGGTCGGTCAGTGCCTGCCCATTGCCGCCCAAAGCCAGGCTGCGTGCCGCGGCAATGGCCTCGCGGATTTCGCCATCGGGGTTCTGGTCCAGCACCACGTCGATGGCGCCAGACCGCAGCCCGCGGCGGGTCGGATCGGTCAGTTCATGGGCGATGACGCGGATGGCCCCGGCGCGGTTCGAGGCTTCCAGCGCCGCGACCAGACCGCCATTGCCGGCACCGAGATTATAGAGGCCGGCAAGATCGCCATGCCGTTCCAGCAGGTCGGTGACGATGGCTTGCGTTTCGCTGCGTTCGTCGTGGCCCTCGATGGGGCCGATGAGCTCTATGGCGGGGAACTCGGCAGCCAGTGCAGCGCGGAAACCGGCCAGCCGGTCGGCATGATCGCGCAAATGCAACGAGCCGGCAATGACGGCCACCTTGCCGCCAGCAGGCAGGAAGCGGCCCATCAGCGATGCCGCAGTGCGGCCGGCGGCTTCATTGTCGATACCGATGAAATGCCGGCGCTGGGTGCCCGGTAGGTCGGAAACCAAAGTCATCACGGCGATGCCGCGCCTTGTGGCGCTATCGACCGCCGCCTGCACCGAGGGCTCCTCGCCGGCGACGATAACGGCGCAATCGCATTGGCGGGCATCGAGCGCGTCGAGGCTATGGGCCAGGGCGTCGGCGTCCAGCGCCCGGATGCGGTGGGTTTCGATATGCATGCGATCGGCCAATGCCGGACCAATCCGGCGGGCCACCGCATCGGCGAGGCTGGCCATGAACTCGTTCGAGCTGTCGGGAATGACGAAGGTGAGCTTGAGATCACGCGCCCGCGCCAGCAGGGACGCGCTGAGGTCGCGCTGGAAGCCGATCTCGGCAATGGCGGCCTCGACCTTTTCGGCGGTGGCGGTACGCACGCCGGGGCGGCCATTGAGCACGCGATCGACGGTGGCCAGCGAAACGCCGGCCGCCCGCGCCACATCATGCACCGTCGCCCGGCGCCGCAACCCGATCTCGTTCACGCAAGCTCCCCTTGTCCTCGGGCGGAGGATCGTCAGGCAGCGCGGAAAGGTCAAGTGCATCGTTGCAGGCAGGCGAGAAAGCAGGCTACACGTTCCGCGCAATTTACGGGGGCGGGTCATGGCCATAGCAGTATCGACGTTCGGGACTTTCGGGGACAAGCGGGTCGACCAGTTCCGCCTCGTCAGCGACACCGGCGTCACGATCGACCTCATTTCCTATGGCGTGGCGGTGCGCGACTGGCGCGTGCCGGTGGCGGGCGGCGAGCGCGGCGTGGTCCTCGGCTTCGATACCTTCGATGCCTATGCCCAGCACAGCCCGCATTTCGGCGCGCTGGCCGGGCGGGTGGCCAACCGCATCAAGGGCGCTTCGTTCGACCTCAACGGCAAGACCTACAAGCTGGCCGCCAATGCCGGCGATTTGCAATTGCATGGCGGCCAGGAAGGCCTGGGCCGGCAGGTGTGGGATGGGCAGGTGGATGACGCCAATAATGCCGTGCGCTTCACCCACTTCTCGCCCGATGGCGCCATGGGCTATCCCGGCAATGTCAATTTCTCGGCGACCTATACTTTGCGCGGCAATCGCCTGCGGCTGGAGCTGAGCGCCACGACCGACCAGCCGACGCCGATCAGCCTGGTGCAGCATCAGTATTTCAACCTGGGCACAGCGGCCGATGTGCTGGATCACACGATCCAGGTCAATTCCTCAGCCTATACCGAACTGGGCAGCGACCTGGCGCCGACTGGGGCTATCCTGCCGTCGCGAGGCACCGCCTACGATCTGCGCCAGCCACGCAGCATGCGCGACGCGGCGGGAAAGCCGGTCGACTACGATATCGGCATGGCGCTCGATACCGGTCGCAGCAATGCCGACCCGATCGCCACCGTGGTCTCACCGGACAAGGATCTGACGCTGAAGCTGTGGAGCGACCGGCCGGGGGTGCAGGTCTATAATGGCGTCTGGACCGATATCCCGGTGCCGGGGCTCGACGGCAAGAGCTATGGCAAGCATGCCGGCTTCTGCCTCGAAGACCAGGCTTTTGCCGATGCGGTGCATAATCCGCATTTCCCCAATGTGATCCATTCGCCCGAACGCCCCTATCGCCACTGGTGCGAGTTCGAGATCGCCTGAGGCTACTGACATTTTCTCCTGACTCCGGCTGTCAGGGCCACCACGCATTGTCTCTCCAGCGACCTTCTGGAGAGACTCATGATCCCGTTCAGCATTTCCGTCCCCGACGCCGACATTGCCGACCTCAAGGCAAGGCTTGCCGCCACGCGCTTCCCGCGCACGCTTGAGGGTGTTGGCTGGAACTACGGCACCGATCACGGATTCCTGCGCCACTTCGTCGACTACTGGGCCAGCCAGTATGACTGGCGCGCCGCCGAGGCCCGGCTCAACAGCTTTCCGCAATTCATCGAGGAGATTGATGGTGAAGCGGTGCATTTCGTCCATGTGCGCGGTCGCGGCAAAACCAACGTGCCGATCCTGCTGACCAATGGCTGGCCGTCCAATTTCGTCGAATTGCTGCCGCTGGTGCCATTGCTGACTCAACCGGTCGATGGCATGGCCTTCGATGTCGTCATCCCCTCGCTGCCCGGCTACGGCTTTTCGGGCCAGCCGACCGGGCCCGGCATGCACCTGACGCGCGTGGCTGCACTCTGGGCCGAGCTCATGACACGGCTCGACTACGGCAAATTCCTGGTGTCGGGCTCCGACATGGGCACCGGCGCGGAGATGGGCCTGGTGCGCGACTTTCCCGAGCGCCTCATCGGTGCGCACTACGTCAACGTCTATTTCGGCTATCCGCGTCCAGATGATCCGACGCCGGAGGAGCGGGCCTATTTCGGCAAGATCGACTATTGGGGGTTTGCCGAGGGCGCCTATGCCATGGTCCAGATGACCAAGCCGGCAACGCTGGCCGTGGGACTCAACGATTCCCCCGCCGGACTCGCCAGCTGGATGCTCGAACATTTCCAGAAAGCGGGCGATACCGGCGGCGACGTGCTCAATGCCTTCGAGCTCGAAGACCTGGCGACGATCATCTCCGTCTATTGGTTTACCCAGACCATCGGCTCCTCTGTGCGGCTCTACAAGGAAGCAGCTGCCGATACGGAATTGCCGAAAAAGGCGAAGAAACACGATGTGCCGCATGCCATAATGCTGCCGCCGGCCGACAATCCGGCGCCGCGCGCCTGGGGTGAGCGGCACCTGTGGAACATTGTGCGCTGGACGGAACTCAGCTCTGGCGGGCATTTCCCGGCTCTCGAAGTCCCTGAGGTCATGGCCCACGACATCCGCGCTTTCCATAGCCAGATCGCGTAGCGACGCCGCACTTGGCCCCAGGCCGGGAATCTGGCATCCAGACCGGACAGGGGAGAACGAACCATGGACAAAACCGAGCGCCTGTTTGCCGTCATGGATGCGCTGCGGCGGCATCGCCGTCCCGTCACGGCGGCGGCCCTGGCAGAAGAACAGGGCGTTTCCGTGCGCACGCTTTATCGCGACGTGCAGACGCTTATCGGGCTGGGCGCGCCCATCGATGGCGAAGCTGGGGTCGGTTACATGCTGAAACCCGGCTTCTTCCTGCCGCCGCTGATGTTCACGCCCGAGGAGCTGGAGGCTCTGGTGCTCGGCGCGCGCTGGGTCGGGGCGCAGCCCGATGACGGATTGGGCGCGGCCGCGAGAAATGCGCTGGGAAAGATCGCCACGGCTTCCCCTGAAGACCTGCGCGATCGCATCAACGATACCGGGCTGTGGCCCGTCGCTGTCTGGGGCGCCAATTCGCGGCAGCCCATGCCGATCCTGGGCCAGGTGCGGCAGGCCATGCGGACGGAAAGGACGCTGCAGATTTCCTACGAGGACGAGCACGGCAATCCGAGCGAGCGCGCCATCTGGCCGGTGCAACTGGCCTATTACGAGGGCAAGCAGGTGATTGCCGCCTGGTGCTGCCTGCGCAAGGCCTTCCGCAATTTCCGCACCGACCGCATTGTCAGCCTGACTGTGACCGACGAGCGCTATGGCAAGCGCCGCGCTGTGCTCGAGCGCGACTGGCGGGACAGCTGGGAATGGGACCGGCGCAATGGCGGGGCCGACCTCAACCGCTAGCTCATCCGCGCGTAGAGGCTTTCCGGCCTGATGTCGTCATCCAGTCTGAAGCGATGATCGGCCGGGGGATGGGCACGCTGGCCGCATTCGAGCCGCGGGCAGATGCGGCAGCCGACGCCAACCGGCACGAGCTGGCTGTCGCCCGTCAGGTCCATGCCGTCGGAATAGATCATGTCGCGTGCATGGTGGATCGAGCAGCCCAGCCCGATGGACATGTAGCGGCGGGGCGCATTGTAGCGATGATCGCCCTTGGCGATGGTGCGGGCGATGCAGAAATAGCGCTGCCCGTCCGGCATCTGGGAAAGCTGGATATTGATCCGCTCGGGGCTGAGGAAGGCCGAATAGACGTTCCAGCGCGGGCAGGCGCCCGAATGGCGCGGGATGTGGATGCCGGACAGCGAGAAGCGCTTGCTGATATTGCCGGCAATATCAGTACGCACCAGATGCAGCGGAATGCCGGAGGCGCCCTTGCGCTGCAAAGTGGTCATGCGGTGGCAGACCTGCTCGAAACTGGCCCCGAAACGGCGGGCGATGCGCTCAATATCGTAGCGATAATCGCGGCAGGCCCGCAGGAATGGCTCATAGGGCATGATGAGCGCGGCGGCGAAATAGGCCGAGAGCACATTGCGCGCCAAAGCCGGTGCATCGCCTTCGGGCAGGGTGGACTCGGCGATGATGGCGGCGATTTCGCTGCCGGCGGCCAATTGGCCGAGCTGGTGGGCGACGAGGAACAGGGCGGACTCACCCGGCAGGATGTCTGAGACCAGCAGGTGGCTGCGCCGCTGGTCGAGCTGGCGGGCAATGCCATGGGGCAGGGAGGCCAGCCGCACCTCCATGCCGAAGACATTGAACAGATAGGTCCGCAACCCGAAGTCGAAATTGTCGCCGGAATGGTCGATATCGGCGCGTATACGCTCGGCCGCTTCCTCCAGCGCCGGGAAGTGGTTGGCGTTTTCCTGCAGGAAATCGGAAATCGCGTCGGTGGCGAGGTGGAAGGGCTCGGCTTCCCCCGCGGCAACCGGTGCTGGACCGGATTTGGCAACGAGCCGATAGCGATCGTAGAGCCTGAGAATGGCGCGGGCCGCCGCTGGATTGGCATGGGCCAGGTCGCGGATTTCGAGATTGGTCACGTCGCTATCGGCAAACAGATCGTCGCCGAAGGCTTCCATCAGGTCACCGACCAGCCTCCCCTCGTCACCATCGACCAGTTCGCCCGGCTCGACACCGAAATGGCCGGCAATGGAGAAGAGCAAAGGCACGGTGACCTTGCGCCTGTTATGCTCGATGAGATTGAGGTAGCTGGCCGAAATGCCCAAAGCCTGGGCCAGGTCGGCCTGGGCGATTTTCTTCTGCCGCCGCAGCCGCTTGATGCGGCCGCCGATCTGCATGTCCCTTACATCACTCATGCCTTCCCCTCCGGCATTTCTTGACAGACTTTACAACCCGGCCGCGGAAACTTGACCACGCCTTTACAGCTTTACTGGCCGTCATGCGCTTATTTCTTGCTTCTTTGCTCCGCTTGTCAAATCTTTACATCAACGAATTGAGGAGACTTTCGGATGAGCCCATCCAGCAGCGAACGCGAGGAATACCTGACCATCATCGCCCCCACCGCCGGCGAGGCCATGGCGCAGTTCAAGGCAAGGCATCTCGACGAGCAGGGCTATGTCATTGCCGGCAAGATCGGCCGGCACCAGTTTTCCCTGGTCGGCGGCGAGGGCAGTACGGAACTGTTCGCCGGCAATGGCATGATCGCCGCGACCTTCAGCCGGAAGGTGGTGGGGTAGGCGCCTTGGCGCGCGTTACCCCTCTCCCCTTGAGGGAGAGGGCGGTTCTTCCGCGTTCAGCAGAAGAACCGGGTGAGGGGTGCTGCGCCATCCCATGCTTCTGAGCGTGGGGAAATTTCCACACCCCTCATCCGCCCTTCGGGCACCTTCTCCCTCAAGGGGAGAAGGGAAGACTGCCCTTTGTCCACGTGAATCACCAAATCCGCCGCTCCACCGGACCGGCGAAGCCATGTCCATGAGGAGGAGACACCATGCTCGACAAACCGATTTTCCCGACGCCCGACTATGCGCCCGACCGCTGGCGCAATATTGCCCGCACCTACAGCCAGGCCGATGTGGCGCGGCTTTCCGGCTCGCTGCCGGTCCGCCATACGCTGGCCGAAAATGGCGCCAAACGCCTGTGGGAATTGCTGCAGAGCGAGGATTTCGTGCCGACTTTGGGCACGTTCACCGGCAACCAGGCCGTGCAGCAGGTCAAGGCCGGGCTCAAGGCGATCTATCTCAGCGGCTGGCAGGTGGCGGCCGACGCCAATACCAGCGGCAACATGTATCCCGACCAGAGCCTTTATCCGGTCGACAGCGTCCCATCGGTGGTCAAGCGCATCAACAAGGCGCTGCAGCGGGCCGACCAGATCCAGACCATGGAACAGGCTGACGGCGTCGCCACGAGCGACCTCGATTTCTTCGTGCCCATCATCGCCGATGCCGAGGCGGGATTTGGCGGGGCGCTCAACGTGTTCGAGCTGATGAAGGCGATGATCGAGGCCGGCGCTGCCGCAGTGCATTTCGAGGACCAGCTCGCCAGCGAGAAGAAATGCGGCCATCTCGGCGGCAAGGTGCTGGTGCCCACCAGCCAGTTCATCCGTACGCTCAACGCGGCGCGGCTGGCCGCCGACGTCATGGGTGTGCCGACGCTGATCATGGCGCGCACCGATGCGGAAGCGGCGCGACTCATCACCTCCGATATCGACCCCTATGATGCGCCTTTCGTCACCGGCGAGCGCACCGCCGAAGGCTTCTACCAGCTCAAGGGCGGCATCGACGCCGCCATTGCCCGCGGCATCGCCTATGCACCCTATGCCGACCTGATCTGGTGCGAGACTTCGAAGCCCGACCTGGCCGAGGCAAAAAAGTTCGCCGAGGCGGTGCGCAAGGTGCATCCCGAACAGATGCTGGCCTATAATTGCTCGCCCAGCTTCAACTGGGCCCGGCATATGGACGAGGCGGCGATGGCGGCGTTCCAGCGCGAAATCGCGGCCATGGGCTACAAATACCAGTTCATCACGCTGGCGGGGTTCCACAATCTCAGCCTCACCACGTTCGAACTGGCTCGGGCCTACAGGCAGGACGGCATGGCCGGCTACAGCCGCCTGCAGCAGGCCGAATTCGCCGCCGAAGCGCATGGCTTCTCGGCGGTGCGGCATCAGCGCGAAGTGGGCACCAGCTATTTCGACGCCGTGTCGCTGGCGGTAAGCGAAGGCAGGAGCGCGACGACGGCGATGGGCGAATCGACCGAGGCGGCCCAGTTCCACTAAGGCGATGGCGCAGCCGGCTGCCCGCTCAGGCGGGCAGCAACGCGCCCAGCCAGCCGAAGGCCAGGCCGGCGAGGAACAGGGTGTGGACCAGCGCGATGGTCCAGGTCGTGGCGACGAAGCGCGGCTTGACCGTCTTGTGGCGATAGACTTCCTGCGCCGCCAGCCCGCCGATAATGCCGAAGGACAGGTCCACGACATGCAGGTTGGTCTCGCTGACCCGGTATTTGCCGGTCAGGGCATAGAGCTTGTCGAAACGATAGAGCAGGGCCGAGCCGGCGCCCATCGCCGCATAGAGCAGGCCGATCCATTCCGGCGTCCTGTCGGTGCCGATGGCCCACAGAATCAGCAGCGTCATCAGCGTGGCAGCGGCGGTGCGCAGGCCGAGCCGGTAGCGCGACATGCCGGCGGGCGACTGCTTGATGTCGCGCAAAGTGGCCGGCTGCGGCGCCGGAATGGCGGTGGTGATGATCACATCAACCGCCGATGGGCGTCCCTTGCGGCCGGTGGCGGTTTCGAACGAGACGCGGTCGCCGATCCGCGGTCGCCCGTCGCCGGCGACCTTGGAAATATGGACGTAATAGTCGCGCCCCGTGTCATCGCGCACGAAGCCGTAGCCGCCCTTGTTATTCCACTGGACCAGTTCGCCCGATCTTCGCATCTTTATCCTGCTGGCACGTCACCATGACCAATATGCGGCGCGGGTTAAGGACGTCTATCCGCCAAATAGCTATTGATCGCCAAACGACGATGGCAGTAACCTCTGGGGCATTGCCGACCAGACATTTGCCGCTGCCATGTCAGAATCCGCCAAACGCTTCGTTACCGGCCAGTTGGACAAGATTGGCGTTGCCGTCAACGGCCCCGATCCGGGAGATCCGCAGGTCCATGATGACCGCCTGTGGGGGCGTTTGCTGCGCGACGGCACGCTGGGGCTGGGCGAAAGCTACATGGAGGGCTGGTGGGATGCGATCGAACTCGACCGGTTCCTGTTTCGCCTGATCAGCGCCAATATCCAGAATGCCTTCCCCAGGGATCTTGCCGTCATGTGGAGCGTGGCCCGCGGGCGGCTGCTCAACCTGCAGCGGCTGCGCGTAACCGAGGTGGGCGAGAAGCACTACGATATCGGCAACGACCTTTATGCCGCCATGCTCGATCCCCGGATGATCTATTCCTGCGGCTACTGGAAAGACGCGACCGACCTCGATGCGGCGCAGGAGGCCAAGCTCGACCTCATCTGCCGCAAGGTGGGGCTCGCGCCGGGCATGCGTATTCTCGATATCGGTTCGGGCTGGGGTGGCTTCCTCAAATTTGCCGCCGAGCGCTATGGCGTTTCGGGGGTGGGTGTCACCGTCAGCAAGGAACAGGCGGCCCTGGCCAATGCGCGGACCGCCGGGTTGCCGGTGGAAACACGGCTGCTCGACTATCAGGCGCTCGACGGCCAGTTCGACCGCATCATCTCCATCGGCATGTTCGAGCATGTCGGCTACAAGAATTACCGGGCCTACTTCGAGAAAGCGGCAAGCCTGCTCGCGCCGGACGGCCTTTTCCTGCTGCACAGCATTGGCGGCCATTCCTCGACCACCCATGGCGACCCCTGGAGCGAAAAGTACATCTTCCCCAATGGCATGCTGCCGTCCATCGCCCAGATCGGCAAGGCCGTGGAGGGCCTGTTCGTGATGGAGGACTGGCACAATTTCGGCGCTGATTATGATCGGACGCTGATGGCCTGGCGGGACAGGTTCGACGCCGCCTGGCCCGGCCTGCATAGCGAGAAATACGACGAGCGGTTCCAGCGCATGTGGCGCTACTATCTCAGTTCCTTCGCCGCCATGTTCCGCGCCCGCAGCATCAGCCTGTGGCAGGTGGTGCTATCGCCCCGCGGCGTCGCTGGCGGCTACCAGAGCATCCGCTGATGTGGATTCACGTGAAACACTTATCCACAGGCTTATGCACAGGGTGCCGGGCTACGTCGCACCAAAATTGAGCCGATAGCTCAGGGCCTCGGCAATGTGCGGCCGACCGACACGCTCCACACCGGCCAGGTCGGCCAGGGTGCGGGCCACCTTGAGCACGCGGTGATAGGCCCGCGCCGAGAGGTTGAAACGCTCGGCCGCCTGCAGCAGCAGCGCCTGGCTTTCCTTGTCGGGATTGACCACAGCCTCGATCAGCGTCGAACCGGCCCCCGCATTGGTGAACACGTCCGGCGCGCCATGCTCGGCAAAGCGTTGCCGTTGCCGCTCTCGGGCCTGCGCGACACGCCGCGCCACGACGGCCGAACTCTCCGCCGCTGCCGAAGGCGTGATCATGTCCGCGGCGGTCACCGCCGGCACGTCGATGCGGATATCGATGCGGTCGAGAAAGGGCCCGGAGACGCGGGATTGATAATCGTCGGCGCAGGCCCTGCCGCGGCGGCAGGTGTGGCCGGGCGTGCCGGCAAGACCGCATTTGCAGGGATTCATCGCGGCGATCAACTGCACGCGGCTCGGATAGCTGACGCGGGCATTGGCGCGGGCAATAACGGTTTCGCCCGCCTCCAGGGGCTGGCGCAGGCTGTCGAGCACGCTGGGGGCGAATTCGGGCAGTTCGTCGAGGAACAGCACGCCGTTATGGGCCAGGCTCACCTCGCCGGGCCGCACCCGCAGCCCGCCACCGACCAGAGCCGCCATCGACGCCGAGTGATGCGGCGCGCGGAAAGGACGACGATCGGACAGCGCGCCGCCGGCAAGTTCGCCGGCGATGGACTGGATCATCGAGATATCGAGCAGTTCGCGCGGGTCGAGCGGCGGCAGGATGGAGGGCAGGCGCGCTGCCAGCATGGATTTGCCGGCGCCCGGCGGCCCCACCATCAGCATATTGTGGCCGCCCGCGGCTGCCACTTCCAGCGCGCGCCGCGCCACCTGCTGCCCGCGCACGTCGCTGAGATCGGGCAGCTCGCCCTGCGGCAGGTATTTGCGCGGAACCGGACGCGCTGCCAATTGGTGCCCGGTCAGGTGATTGGCCAGCGCCAGCAGGCTTTCCGCCGCGATGATATCGAGATCCTCGCCGGCCCAGGCGGCCTCGGCGCCGGAGGGTTCGGCGCAGATGAGGCCCAGATCGCGACCCTGCGCCGCGATGGCGGCCGGCAGGATGCCGCCCACATGGGCCAGCCGTCCATCGAGCCCCAGTTCGCCCAGCGCCAGATAGCCATCGAGCGCGTCCTGCGGAATGGCGCCGATGGCGGCCATGAGGCCGAGCGCGATAGGCAGGTCGTAGTGACTGCCTTCCTTGGGCAGGTCGGCCGGCGCCAGATTGATGGTGATGCGTTTGGGCGGCAGGCCCAGACCGGACGCGACAAGAGCGGCGCGAACACGCTCCCCCGATTCCTTGACCGCCTTGTCGGGCAAGCCGACCAGGATGAATTGCGGAAAGCCGGGCGCGATCTGCACCTGCACATCGACCGGCACGGCCTCGATGCCCTGAAACGCCACTGTCGCTACGCGGGTGACCATCGCCCAATGCCCCTAGCCCCACCGCCAATCTAGCAAAGGTCACCCGCCAGAACAAGAACGTAAAGCGAACGAAATATGGCCTGTTAACCACGCTGCTTGCCACATGGGTAAACCTAATCCGGCGTTAACCGGCCCATGTTGAATCAAAGGCTCTGTTTCGTATTGCGTAGAGTTCTGACCGATGAGCGCCAGAAGGCCTTTCCCCTCGTTTGCCGCGATCGCGAAAGGCGCCCTGTCGGCCCTGCTGGCCGCCGCGTTGGTGGCCTGTTCGTCGGGTGGCGGGCTCTATGGCCCGATCCAGGGCGACAACCGGCCCCATTCGGGCGTGGACCGGGCGCGGACCATGCCGATCCAGGGGATCGACGTGGCGCGCTATCAGGAAAACGTGGATTTCCGCACCGCCTTCCAGAGCGGCATGCATTTCGTGTTCATGAAGGCGACCGAGGGCAAGGATTATCTCGACCCCAATTTCCGCACCAACTGGGTGCGGGCCCGCGAAGCGGGCATGCCGCGGGGCGCCTATCATTTCATGACCTGGTGTTCGCTGGCTTCCGAGCAGGCGGCATGGTTCGTGCAGAACGTGCCCAATGACTTCGACGCGCTGCCGCCGGTGCTCGATCTCGAATGGAACAACCATTCGAGCTGCACCAACAAGCCGAGCCGAGCCGACGCGCTGGAAAAGATCCGCGTCATGCTCGAGGCGATGGAGCGCCATACCGGCAAGCTGCCCATCATCTATACCGACATGACCTTCCACCGCGATGTTCTGGAGGGCGAGTATTTCCCCAATGCCTTCTGGCTGCGCTCCACCGCCGCCGAGCCGCATGAGCGCTATGGCAACCGTGTCTGGACCTTCTGGCAATGGACGCAGACCGGCGTGGTCCGCGGCGTGCGCGGCGAGGTCGACCGCAACGCCTTCTTCGGCAACCAGAATGACTGGATCACCTTCCTGCTGACGGGTTGCGATCCGCGCGCCATCGCCTCGCTGGGGCCGGGTGGGCGGTGCCAATCGGCCAAGTAATCCGGGGACTTGCCACCGAATCGGCGCGGGTCTAGCCTTTGCCCATCATTGATCCGGGCCCGTGGGCCCGCAGCGAGGAGGACTGGCATGGCCAAGGGTCAGATGCGCAGCAACAAGGAAGCCAAGAAGCCTAAAAAGGACAAGCTGGCCGCCGCCAAGCCGGTGACCGGCCTCGGCGCCGGCAGCACCGGCAACACCGGCAACACCGCCAAGAAATAGGCTCGAATTTCGGAATTGAACGGGGCGGCCGGCGCGAGCTGGCCGCTTTGCTTTGTCTGCGCCGAGCCTGCAGCCAGCATGGCCGGGATGAGAAATTTCAGGCGCCGCCCAGCAGACCGCTGGCCTTGACCCCGTCGAAAACGAACTGCACGGCAAGCGCCGCCAGCAGGATGCCAACGACGCGCGATACCACGGCAAGGCCGGTGACGCCGAGCAGGCGCTGGATGGGAATGGCGACCAGCAGGGTCAGCCAGGCCAGGAACAGGATGACCACGACGGCCACCAGCACGGCCCAGAATTCGAGATCGGTCTTGGTGCCGGTCGTGAGCAGGATGACGGCGCTGATGGCGCCGGGACCGGCCAATAGCGGCATGGCCAGCGGAAAGACGGCGATATCGTCGCGCTGGCGGGCCTCGACCTCTTCCTCGTCGGTGGTGCCGGTGCCGCCCGAATGGCGGGCGAACACCATGTCGATGGCGATCAGGAACAGCAACAGCCCACCGGCGGTGCGCAAAGCCGGGATGGTGATGCCGAAGACTTCGAGGATCGGATTGCCCAACACCCCGAACAGCAGGAGAATCACCCCGGCAATAATGACGCCGCGGGTGGCGAAGGCGAAGCGCTCCTTGGCGGTATTGTGCTTGGTCAGCGCCGCGAAGATGAAGGCGATATCGGCCACGCCCACCGTGGCGAACAGGGTCGCGAAAGCGACGAAGAATGTGGTGGTGGGCATGGTGCGAGATCCCCTCTGGCCTTGGCTAGACCTAGCCGGTTCAGGCGCGCTTGCCCAGCCTTGCCGTTATGCGGCTTTGTCGAACGGGGCTAGAGCATCCTGGCGCCGGCGGCCAGGCCGGCCAGCGACAGCATGGCCAGCGCGTCGATCCAGCCGCGAGAACGGATGAGCCAGGCCGGATGCAGCTTGCTGGTGGGCAGGAAGCGCAACAGCCAGACTGCGCCGTAGAGCACCCAGACGGCAAAGAAGGCGACCATGAGCAGGTCGGCCCAGCCGGAGCGGTTGAAGCCGACCATGATGCGGGTCACACCGGCGCCGGCCAGGATGGACAGCAGATAGGCGCCCAGCACAATGGCTGATTTCTGCCAATAGGCGGCGGTCAGGCGCGGATCGACCGGCAGGTTGCGGCGCCAGCGGCGGAACAGGAACCAGCCAACCGCGCCGAGGATCGCCGTGACCAGCAGATACATCAGGCGCGGCGCTTTTCGATGGCGTCCCAGATCATCACGGCAATGTCTGGCCCGCCGAAGCGCTTGATCTCGCGGATACCGGTGGGCGAGGTGACATTGATCTCGGTGAGGTAGTCGCCGATGACGTCGATGCCGACGAAGATCATGCCGCGCTCTTTCAGCGCGGGGGCAATGGTGGCGCAGATTTCCTTTTCGCGGTCGGTCAGCGGCGAGAGCTCCGGACGGCCGCCGACATGCATGTTGCTCCGCGCCTCGCCTTCGGCGGGGATGCGGTTGAGGCCGGCCACCGGCTCGCCGTCGATGATGATGATGCGCTTGTCGCCCTTCCTGACATCCGGCAGGTATTTCTGGATCATGAAGGGTTCGCGGTAGTTGTTCTCGAACAGTTCGAGCAGGCTCACCAGGTTGTGGTCGCCTTCCTGGATGAAGAACACGCCGGCCCCGCCATTGCCGTAGAGCGGCTTGACGATGATGTTGCCGTGCTCCTTGCGGAAATCGTGGATCATCGCCCGGTCGCGCGTCACCAGGGTCGGCGGCATCAGCTCGGGGAAGTCGGTGACGAGGATTTTTTCCGGCGCATTGCGCACGGCGGCGGGCGGATTGACCACCAGGGTTTTCGGATGCAGGCGCTCGAGCAGGTGGGTGAGCGTGATATAGTTCATGTCGAAGGGCGGATCCTGGCGCATATGGACCACGTCCTGGGTCGACAGATCGACCCGGCTTTCCTCGCCGAGGATGAAATGCTCGCCCTTGGGCCTGTCAAACACTTCGATGGGTGCGGCCAGTGCCGAGACGACATTGCCGCGCAGAGCCAGCGTATCGGGCGTGTAATGCAGCAATTCATGGCCGCGCGCCTGGGCTTCCAGCATCATGGCGAAGGTGGAATCGCCGCGCGGATTGATCGATGCGACATGGTCCATCTGGACCGCGACTTTGAGTTTTTTGGCCATTTAGGTCTCAGGAGGAAGCGTCGAAGGCGTTGATGACATGGCGCGGCCATCGGCCGGGTGCAAGGAAAATTACGTCGAAGCGGAGGTTCGTGCCCGCCTCGGCGGGGTGGCGGGCCAGCCAGTATTGCGCGGCGCGGGTAATGCGCGAGCGATTGACCGCTTGCAGCGCCTCGGCTTCGACGGCAGCCTTGCTACGCGCCTTGACCTCGATGAAAACAGTGGTGCCGAAGTGGGTGGCGATGAGATCGATCTCGCCGACCGGCGTTTTGCAGCGGCGCTGCACGACACGGTAGAGCTTGAGGCGCAGGAACCAGGCGGCCAGCGCCTCGCCGCGATGGCCGCCCAGGTAAGCCTCTATGCGGGCTCTACTTTTCGGCTTTGATGGCGAGGGCGGCATCATAGACTTCCTTGCGCTTGAGCCCGAAATTTTTGGTCACTTCGTCGACGGCCGCCCGCAGTGGTTGGTCCTCCATCGCTGCAGTTAGCGCGGCCTGCCAATCGGCGGCATCAGGCGCGGCGGGGGCATCGGCACCGGCCACGACGATGACGGCTTCGCCCTTGGTTTCGGTCCCGGCGAAGGTGGCGGCGAGCTCGGGCAGCGTGCCGCGATGGACGCGTTCGAAGCGTTTGGTGAGTTCCAGCGCCACCGCGGCCTGTCTGCTGCCCCAGAGTTCGGCCATGGCGGCCAGCGTATCGTCGAGCCGCCGGGGGCTTTCGTAGAAGACCATGGTTTCACGTGAATCGCTCAGCGCCTTCAAGGCATTGGCGCGGGCGCCCGCCTTGGGCGGCAGGAAGCCGTGAAAAGCGAAGGCGTCGGTGGGCAGGCCCGCGACAACCAAAGCCGAGAGCAGGGCCGAAGCGCCGGGAATGGGGAAGATTGGCTGGTTCGCCTCGGCCATGGCGCGAATCAAGGGGAAGCCGGGGTCTGATAGCAGCGGGGTGCCGGCATCGGAGATCAGGGCGATAGCCTGGCCGGCGGCGACGCGGGCGACGATGTCGTCGGCCTTGGCGCGCTCATTGTGTTCATGCAGCGCCACGCGGCGAGCCTTGATGCCGTAATGATCGAGCAGGCGGGCCGACATTCTTGTGTCTTCGCAAAGGATTACCGAGGCGGCGGCCAGGGTTTCGAGGGCGCGGATGGTGATGTCGCGCAGGTTGCCGATCGGGGTGGCGACGACATAAAGGCCGGGCGAAAGCGGGGGCGCCGTGAAGGCGGAGCCGGCGATGAAATAGCCTTGCGTGGTGTCGGTCATGCTTTCACGGGGTTGAGAATTGGTTAGCACTTTGCTGCCAATTGTTAACAGACTGCTAGCGTTGAGAGGCCCGACATGCGGAACCTCGGGAAAGTCATAGCACGGGGGCTGGGCGCGGTGGGCGTCTTTGCGCTCGCCGCCTGTTCGCCCATCCAGATCGGCTCGCGCGTGCTCGACTTCGGTGGGGATGCGCCCGCCCAAACCATTCCCGGCCAGCCCGCCATGATGCCATCAGGCCCGGCGCAGAGTTTCGGCCGTGGGCCGGTGCAGGTGGCGCTGCTGCTGCCGCTGACCGGCGATCCGGGACTGGCGCAGGTGGGGCAGTCATTGGCCAATGCCGGCCGGCTGGCCATGAGCTTCATCGAGGCCAATCCCAATATCGCGGAGAACATCACCATCAGCCTGCGCGATACCGGCAGCACGGTGGCCGGGGCCACGGCGGCGGCCAGCGCAGCTTTGGCCGGCGGGGCAAGACTGATCCTGGGGCCGCTCCAGGCCGAAGCGGTGACGGCGGTGGGCGCGGTGGCGCGCTCGAGCGGCGTGCCGGTGATCGGCTTTTCCAACAATCCGACCGCGGCGGGCCCGGGCGTGTACCTCTTGAGCGTCCTGCCCGACATGGAGATGAAGCGCTCGCTCAACTGGGTCAAGCAACAGGGGCGGCGTGGCATTGCCGGGGTGTTCCCCGCCACCGAATTCGGGCAGGCGCAGCAGACCGCGTTCCGCCAGCAGGCCGTCATTGCCGGCTTTGCGCCATCGGCGGTCTATACATTCTCCAATGTCAGCGAGGCCCGGCAGATCATCGACCAGGCGCTGCCACAAATCCAGAAGGGCATGATCGATACGCTCTACCTGCCCGACCGCACGACGGCGCCGAGCTTTGGGGCGCTGCTGGCGCAGGCGGGCATTACCAATGAAATGGTGCAGATCGTCGGCTCGGCCGACTGGGAGGGTGACCCGGTCCTTGCCGGCGCGACCCAGCTCGGCGGCGCCATCTATCCTGCGGTCGATCCGTCCGGTATGGCGGCCATCCGGGCCGACTACCAGCGGCAGTTCGGCACCCAGCCGCATGCGCTGGCGACCATTGCCTATACGGCTGTCATCCTGGCCAATGTGAACACGCTCTCCATGGCGACGCCGCCCTACAATCCGGTGCTGCTGACCAGTGCACAGGGCTTCAATGGCCGCGACGGGGTATTCCGGTTCCTCGGCAATGGCCGCGCGGAATATGCGCTGGTGATCAAGAAGATCGCGCCGGGCGGGCCGCAAATCGTGGAGAGCGCGGGGCTTTAGCTCCCTGCATCGAGGCCGTAAGGTGGGCGCCTAAAGGAGCCCGCTCATGACGAACTGGATCTGCAAGACCTGTGGGGCGCAGCATGCGCCGAGCGCCAATCCGCCTGACCATTGCGCTATCTGTGACGACGAGCGGCAATATGTCGGCGCTGGTGGACAGGAATGGATCGACCGCGATTCCATCACCACCAGCCATGCCAATGACTGGCGCGAGATCGAGCCAGGGCTATCAGGTATCGGGCTGACGCCGACGATCGGCATCGGCCAGCGGGCTTTGCTGGTGCAGACGCCTGACGGCAATGTGTTGTGGGACTGCGTGCCCATGGTCGATGGCAAGACCGTCGACCGGATCAGGGCGCTGGGCGGGCTCACGGCCATCACCTTCTCGCATCCGCATTTCTATACCGGCATGGTGGAGTGGAGCGAAGCGCTGGGCGGCGTGCCGATCAAGCTGCCCGAGGCGGACCTGGACCATGTGATGCGGCCGAGTTCGCTGATCGAGCCGTGGAGCGGGGATGTGCTGGAGGTGCTGCCCGGCGTCACCGTGCATCGGCTGGGCGGGCATTTCACCGGCAGCAGCGTGCTCGAATGGGCCGCGGGTGCCGGCGGCAAGGGGGCGATGCTGGTCGGCGACACGATCCAGGTAACGCCCGACCCGAACTGGGTCAGCTTCATGCGCTCCTATCCCAACATGATCCCGCTGCCGGCACGCGAGGTGCGGCGCATTGCCGACAGGGCGGCGGCTTTGCGCTTCGACCGCATCTATGGCGGCTGGTGGGACCGGGTGGTGCAGGCGAACGGCAAGGATGTCGTGGCGCGGTCGGCCGCGCGGTATGTCAGGGCGTTGGAATAGGGGGCTCTTTTCCTTCTCCCCTTGAGGGTGCTCCCCACGCTTCTGTGGCTCCCCTCTCACCCCAGATGAAGCCTCGACACCCCCTCCCCAGCTCTGCCAAGGCCCTGCGGGCCGGGCGGCGCTACCCTCCCCTCAAGGGGGAGGGTGGGCCAGAGTCGAGGATATCGCGCCCGGCTGACATCAGGTTTGAGGCTAGGCTGCAAGGTCCGCGACCACGGCGTCGAGCACCGGGAACCCTTTGTCGGTCACCCGCAGATTGCCGTTGGGCAGGCTTTCGACGAAGCCGTAGCCCTTGAGGGCCTCGATCTGGGTCCTGGAAATCTGGCGCCCGGAAATGGCGGTGAAACGAGCCGGCGAGATGCCTTCCTTGAGGCGCAGGCCCATGACGAGGAATTCGTCGCCCTGCTCTTCCCAGGTAAGGACATCGTCCACCACCATGCCATGGCCGGAGGCCTTGACCTTTTTCTGCCAGTCGAAGGGCATTTTCTCGGCGGCAGTGGCATGGCGCTGGTTGTTGATCATCAGGCGGCCATGGGCGCCGGGACCGATGCCAGCATATTCACCATAGCGCCAGTAGAGCATGTTGTGCCGCGATTCCTGGCCGGGGCGGGCATGATTGGAAATCTCGTAGGCGGGCAGGCCGGCCGCCGAGGTCAGCTCCTGTGTCAGTTCGTAGAAATCGGCGGCCAGGTCCTCATCAGGCATTTTGAGCTTGCCGGCCTGGTGCAGGTCGAAATAGCGCGTGCCCTGCTCGATGGTGAGCTGGTAGAGGCTGACATGGCCCTGGGCGAGCCACAGACCCTCCTTGAGCTCGTCTTCCCAATCTTCCAGCGTCTGCTTCGGCCTTGCATAGATCAGGTCGAAGCTGGAGCGCTCGAACACACTCTGCGCGATACGTACGGCGGCGATGGCTTCGTCCACCGTGTGGCGGCGGCCCAGCTCGGCGAGCGGACCTTCGCGCAGCGACTGGACGCCGAGCGAAACGCGGTTGACGCCGGCGGCACGATAGCCCTTGAAGCGGTCGACCTCGACGCTGGTCGGATTGGCTTCCAGCGTGATCTCGGCATTGGCATCCATCGTCCAGTGTTTGGCGATGGCATCCAGAATCCGGCCGGTCGATTGCGGATTCATCAGCGACGGGGTGCCGCCGCCGAAAAACACCGACTGCACGACACGGCCCGGCGCCAGTTCGGCTGCCGTGGCGATTTCGCGCTCATAGGCGGCGACATAGTCGATCTCGTCGAAGGGGCCGCGATGAACGTGGGAATTGAAGTCGCAATAAGGGCACTTGGACGCGCAGAACGGCCAGTGCACGTAGACGCCGAAGAGGTCGTTGGGATTGCTCATTGGTGGCACCCGATCTCTGGCTCCCTCCCCCCTTGAGGGGGAGGGTTGGGGTGGGGGGTAGCGCAGTGATCCACTGACGGACCCCCACCCTCGGTCCCTCCCCTCAAGGGGGAGGGAGGCGCAGGAACCAAAGCATCCGATGATATGGATACCCTACCGCTCAATCTGACCCTCCACGAATTTGGCGAAGGAGCGGGCGCGGTGGCTGAGGCCCGGCTGGCCGGGGGACCAGGAATGCTTCATTTCCGGCGGCATCTGGCCGAAGGTGATGTCATAGCCGTCGGGCATGAAGACGGGGTCGTAGCCGTGGCCCTGCTCGCCGCGCGGCGGCCAGACCAGGGTGCCGAAGCATTGGCCATGGTAGATCACATCGCGGCCATCGGGATGGGCGAGGCAGAGCGTGGCGTTGAAATTGGCGCGGCGCTGGCTGGGTGAGGTGGCATTGGCCGCCTGCAAGGCATCTTCGACGCGCTTCATGGCGTGGTTGAAATCACGCGGCACGCCGGCCCAGTCGGCGGTGTAGACGCCGGGATCGCCATTGAGTGCGTCGACGCAAAGACCCGAATCATCGCTCAGCGCCAGCATGCCGGAGGCCTGGGCCGCGGCATGCGCCTTGAGGCGGGCATTTTCGGCAAAGGTGGTGCCAGTTTCCTCGGGCTCGGGCAGGCCGAGTTCGCCGGCCGACACCAGCTCAAGACCATAAGGCTCGAACAGTTCCTGGAATTCCTTGAGCTTGCCGGCGTTATGGGTGGCAAGAACGAGGCGATCGCCTTCGCGGAGACGCGGGATGGCAGTCATTTGGCACCACCTTCCAACGCCCGCCGGATGTCTTGCCAGATGGCGCAGTTGCGCTCGGAAAAGGCCCCCTCATCCGTCTCGGCTGCGCCGTGCCACCTTCTCCCACGAGGGGAGAAGGGTGCCTCCGCGTTTTTGGCACCATCAAGCCCACCCACCGGCTCTCCTTCTCCCCTCGTGGGAGAAGGTGCCCGAAGGGCGGATGAGGGGGCCTTTTTCTTGCCGAAAAACATCATGCGTCCAGCGCCGCCTGTTGCATCAGGGTCAGGTCGCCAATGCCCTGTTCGGCCAGGGCCATGAGGCTGTTCAATTCTTCGCGCGAAAATGGCACCTGCTCGGCCGTGCCCTGGATTTCAACGAATTTGCCCGAACCGGTCATGACGAAATTGGCGTCGGTATGGGCTTCGACATCTTCGAGATAGTCGAGATCGAGCACCGGGGCGCCGCGATAGATGCCGCAGGAAACCGCAGCGACCGAATCGCGCAAGGCCGCGCCCTTGGTCAGCTTGCGTTCGTCCATCCATTTGATGGCGTCGGCCAAGGCCACATAGGCGCCGGTGATCGAGGCGGTGCGGGTGCCGCCATCGGCTTCGAGCACGTCGCAATCCACGGTGACCTGGTTTTCACCCAAAAGCTGCATGTCGACCACGGCGCGGAGCGAGCGGCCGATGAGGCGCTGGATTTCCTGGGTGCGGCCGGTCTGCTTGCCGGCGGTGGCCTCGCGGCGGGTGCGCGAGCCGGTGGCGCGGGGCAGCATGCCATATTCGGCGGTGACCCAGCCCTGGCCCTTGCCGCGCAGCCAGCCGGGCAGGCTGGTCTCGACCGAGGCGGTGACCAGCACCTTGGTATTGCCGAAGCTGACGAGGCAGGAGCCCTCCGCCTTCTGGGCGACATTGCGCTCGATGGTCACATCGCGCATCTGGTTTGGCGCTCGGCCGGAAGGGCGCATCGGGAATCCGTCAGAAAATTGCAGTTAACCGCCTCTTAACCCTCCGTGGCCCGCCTCACAAGCGGCGGCGGCTTGGCGGGAGGCTGCAATGCGCTTAAATGAGAGCGCAGGGTTAAAGCGGACGATTTTATCGAACATCCCATGGTCAGACCGCCCGAAGACTTCCTCAGCGTGCTCAATGCCCGCAGCCAGGACATTTTCAAGAAGATCGTCGAGCGCTATCTGGACACCGGATCGCCGGTGGGTTCGCGCGACCTGTCCCGCATGCTGCAGATGGGGCTGTCGCCGGCCTCGGTGCGCAATGTGATGGCCGATCTCGAGGATCTCGGGCTGATCGCGGCGCCCCATACTTCGGCCGGGCGGGCACCGACGCAGGAGGGCCTGCGGTTTTTCGTCGATGCCATGCTCGAAGTGGGCGCCGTCAACGAAAGCGAGCGCAGCCAGATCGCCAAGTCCATCGAGGGACAGCATCGCGGGCAGGTGGAGGATGTTCTCACCGAGGCCAGCCAGTTGCTGAGCGGGCTGAGCCAGGGCGCCGGCGTGGTGATTGCCAGCAAGGCCGATATCATTTTGCGGCATATCGAATTCGTGCGGCTGGACGCAACGCGGGCCATGGCCATCCTGGTGGGGCAGGACGGGCAGGTGGAAAACCGCATCATGGACATTCCGCCCGGCCTCACCGCCTCGGCGCTGACCCAGGCGGGCAATTACCTGGCACGGCATGTGGTGGGCCGCACCATTGCCGAGGCGCGCAAGGCGCTGGCCGCATTGCGGGCCGAACAGCGCGCCGAGCTGGACGAATTGACGCAGAAGCTGGTGGATGCCGGAATTGCCACGCTGGCGCGGACTTCGCCGGCCAGCCAGCCGACGGTGATCGTGCGGGGACGGGCCAACCTCATCAACGACGCCATGGCGAGCGACGACCTGCTGCGCATGCGGCAATTGTTCGACGAGCTGGAAAGCAAGGATGGACTGCTGGACCTGCTCGGCGACGCCGAAAAGGCCGAGGGGGTGCGCATCTTCATCGGCAGCGAAAACAAGCTGTTTTCGCTGTCGGGCTCGTCGGTGATCCTGAGCCCCTACAAGGATGCCAATGACAAGGTGGTGGGCGTGCTGGGGGTGATCGGACCGACGCGGCTGAACTATGCGCGCATCGTGCCTGTCGTGGACTATACCGCCAATGTGATCAGCGCCATGATGGCGCGGAAGCGACCCTAGGTCGCGCCAGGGTTGAAAAGCCCGGCCATTTGGCCGATATGCGGGACAAATTCAAACTTGCGGAACCGAACAATGATGAGCGACGAGAACGCCGCCCCGGACGAAAACCCTGAAGTCGAGATTCCCGAGCCGGCCATCGATCCCGTGGAAGCACTGCGCGCCGAGAATGCCGAGCTCAAGGACCGGGTGCTGCGCAGCCATGCCGAGATGGAGAACCTGCGCAAGCGCACCGAGCGCGATGTCAACGACACGCGCCTCTATGCCATTGCCGGCTTTGCCCGCGACATGCTCTCGGCCACCGACGCGCTGAGCCGGGCGCTGATGATGCTGCCCGCCGAGGCGCGGGAAAGCGGCGACGCCACCACCAAGAGCCTGATCGAGGGCATCGAGCTGGCCGAGCGCGAAATGCAGCGGCTGCTGGCCAAGCATGGCGTCAAGCCGATCGAGGCCGAGGGGCAGAAATTCGATCCGCACAAGCACCAGGCGATGTTCGAAGTGCCGGACCCGAGCCAGCCGGAAGGGACGGTGGTGCAGGTGGTGCAGGCCGGTTTCGCCATCGGCGAGCGGGTTTTGCGGCCAGCCATGGTCGGCGTCGCCAAGGGCGGCCCGAGCCACGCCCCGGCCGACGAAGCCGTAGACAAGAGCGCCTAGGGGTGTTGCCATTTGGGCATAGCCCTCATGGCCTTCTCACCTAAAATCGCTCCACCGGTGCGATTTTGCCTCAGGCCGGTTCGAAGTTTCACGTGAATCCCCGCGCGAGCGGGGATTTTTCATTTTGGGGGTGGGGCACGCCCTCGTGGTCCGAGGCTCGTGAAGAACTCGCACCTCACCATGAGGGCTGTTGATACACCGCGTTCAAAACAGCCTCATGGTGAGGCGGGAGCGTAGCGACCCTCGAACCACGAGGCCTGGCACTGAACTACCCCAGAATATCCTTGCTCATCATCCGCTCTACACCCGCCTCCGCCATGTCGGCCCAGGCCTTGGCGAGGCTCTCGGCATTGTCGATGGCGCGGGTGGCGTCTTCGATGACCGTCACGTCGAAGCCACCGGCGGCGGCGTCTATGGCGGTCCAGCCGACGCAGAAGTCGGTGGCGAGGCCCACGACATAGAGCCGGTCGACATCGCGCTCGTTGAGATAGCCGGCGAGGCCCGTGAGGGTTTCGCGGTCGGCCTCCTGGAAGCCGGAATAGGAATCGATGAGGCGGTTATAGCCCTTGCGGATGATGAGCTGGCCGTGGGGGATATCGAGATCGGTCGAGAGTTCGGCGCCGTGGGTGTTCCACATGCAGTGGTCGGGCCAGAGGACCTGGCGGCCATAGGGCAGGTCCACCGTCTCGAAAGGGGCTTTGCCCGGATGCTGGCTGGCAAAGGAGATGTGGTCGGCCGGGTGCCAATCCTGGGTGAAGACGACATTGGTGAATTTTCTGGCCAGCGTGTTGATCAGCGACACGATCTCGTCGCCGCCGGAAACGGCCAGGCTCCCGCCGGGCAGGAAATCATATTGCAGGTCGACGACGACGAGCACGTCGCGCGGGGTGATTTCGATCATGGCTGCTTCTCCTCTTTCACCCATTCGGCGCGGATCAGGCCGCGTACGGAATTGCCGAGCCAGATTGCCTCGGCCGATTCCAGATCGTCCAGCGTCAAAACCTGCTCTGCTGCCTTGCCGGTGGCGAGAAGCTCGGCGCGCAAGGTGCCGGGCAGCAGGCCGGAGGACAAAGGCGGGGTGTGCAATGTGCCATCGCGCTGGATGAAGAGATTGGTGATCGAGCCTTCGGTGAGTTCGTCGCGCTCGTTGAGAAAGAGCACTTCATCGACGCCCTGCCTGGCGTGGGCGCGCTGGCGCGGCTCATCGTAGAAAGCCCTGGTGGTGGTCTTGTGCATGAGCCAGAGACTTTGCGAATCGAGTTTTTCCGGGGCGATGGCGAAGCGGAAGAGCGCTGGATTGGGCGGCAGGGGAACCGCGGTCAGGGCCGGCCCGGAAGCGTCAAGCGTCAAGCGGACGCGCATGCGGGGCTCGGGGAAGGCCTGAGATTGCAGCAAAGCGAGGATGGCCGGGCGGTCGAAGGGCAAAGCGAAATAGGCAGCCGAGGCAGCCAGGCGATCGAGGTGCCGGTCGAGCAGGGTGTAGCCCTTCTCGTCCCAGAGCAGGGTTTCGATCAGGGTGATCTGCTGGGCCGGGGCGGTGAAGAATGCCATCTTGAGCAGGGCCTCGCGATACTCGTCCGATGCGACGCTGTCGGCGACGATGCCGCCGCCGATGCCGATCTCGCCATGGCCCGCATTGTCGATGACGGCGGTGCGGATGGCGACATTGAGGGTCAGGTCGCCATTGGGGGCGAAGTGGCCGATGGAGCCGGTATAGACGCCGCGCGGGCCGGCTTCGACGGCATGGATGATTTCCATGGCACGCAGTTTGGGTGCGCCGGTAATGGAACCGCAGGGGAAAAGATTGGCCAGGACATCGGCGGTGGTGACGCCGGGGCGACGGCGGGCCGTGATGCCCGAAGTCATGGTATGGAGCGTCGAGTACGTCTCCACCGTGAAGAGGTCGGTGACCTTGACCGAGCCGATTTCGGCGATGCGGCCGAGATCGTTGCGCAGCAGATCGACGATCATCAGGTTTTCGGCACGGTTCTTTTCGTCACCCGCCAAAGCGGCGCGGCCGACCGCGTCTTCGGCAATGGTCCGGCCGCGCTTGAGCGTGCCCTTCATGGGGCGAGCGGCGAGGGTACCTTCGCGGCTGGAGACGAACAGCTCGGGCGAGCGCGAGAGAATCCACTGGGTTCCGGTATTGATCAGGGCGCCATAGGCGACGGGCTGCTTGGCGACCAGGTCGCGGTAGAGCCCAGCCGGATCGCCTTCGAGCCGGAAACCGGACTTGAAGGTGAGATTGACCTGGTAGGTGTCGCCGGCCGCGATCAGCGCCTTGACCGTATCGAAGGCGGCGCCATAGCTGGTTTCGTCCATGCGGGGGACGATATCGAGGGCGGTGCCGGCGCCGGCCATGGCGGCGAGGCGGGACGCGACCTCGGCGGCACTCAGCCGCTCGGGCGCATCGTAGAGCCCGAGCCAGAGCAGCGGCGTGGGGCCGGGCGGCGGCAGGAATTTGGCCAGCCGTTCCTCGAAGACGAAGCCCAGTTCATAGGCGAGGAAACCGGCGGCATGGAGGCCCGCTTCGGTCGCGGTTTCGAGCTGATGCAGAGCGGCATGAACCCCTTCCGCATCGTGGGCGACGAGAATGTCGCGCGGGGCGGTGAACAGCAGGCTGTCCCCGGCGGGGGTAAGCGTATCGTGGAGCAGGACTGTGCCGGGAGCGAACATGGCCGGTGTTCTAGAGTATTTCAGGTGCAGATTGAAACGGAGAAGTGCTTGGCCTTGCCGCCTCGAGACTATCCGTCTTCGTCATCACCCGGCCTGTCCGCGTGATCCATCTCTCGGAGTACGCCGGGCAATGACGCGGTGGGGAGAGGAGGGCCGCTGAACACAGCCATCGTAACCTGCGCCTCCGGCCGCCCCCATGAACAGGGGTTGGACGGGCCACCCGGCTTTGCCAGATTTCGGCGGTCGGTTCCGGGAGGACCGATCAACTGGGACGCAGTCATGAACACGATCATCAAGGGTGGCGCTGCCGCATTGGTGCTGCTGGGCAGCGCCTTGCCGGTGGCAGCCGAGGACGTCTATTTCACGCTCTACAACGAGAGCAACCGCTCGCTGCACTATTTTTATGCCAGCCCATCCAACTCGTCGAGCTGGGGGCCGGACCTGCTGCGCGGCGGCCATACATTGCGCGCCGGCTATAACGGCACGGTGACCATCGCCGACGATTCCACCGAATGCTACTACGACTTCAAGTTCATCATGGGCGATGGCAGCGAGACGGTGCGCAACGAGATCAATATCTGCGACCTGGGCAGCTATACGATCTACGACTGAGCATCGAACAGCCATTCCCAATTAAGCCCGGCGTGGTATGTAATCCCTTGCTGGCGGTGCATCGCCGCCGGTTTGGGAGAATTTTCATGAGCTTCAATCTTCGGGGTGGCCTTGCCGCCCTGGCGCTGCTGGCCAGCGCCATGCCTGCTGCCGCGCAGACCGTCGAGTTCACGCTGATCAACAACAGCGCGCGGGCCTTGCATTACTTCTATACCTCGCCCAGCAACGACTCCAACTGGGGTTATGACCTGCTCGGCGAGGACGGTACGCTGGAATCGGGCTACCAGGGCACGGTGACCATCGGCGATGGCTCGGACCAGTGCGAATACGACTTCAAGTTCGTGATGGAAGACGAGAGCGAGACGGTGATCAATGCCGTCGATATCTGCTCGCTCAACGAATATACCATCTACGACTGAGCTCGACCCTCGGGCACGATCGGCGCCGCTCCGGCCGGAGTGGCGCCGTTTTGTTTTGCCGCCCGGAAGCGCTTGAAGCCGCCGGGCCACCCCCCTATATAGCCAGCAAGCCCAGCATTGGGCGCATTCCAGTTGCAAGGAACCCGGCCTGATGGCCACGGGACTGCCTCGCGAGAGGGGTTTCACCATGGGTTTGCTGAAAGAGAGGCTAGAGTAATGGCTAAAGTCATCGGTATCGATCTGGGCACCACCAATAGCTGCGTCGCGGTTATGGACGGCACCAATCCAAAGGTCATCGAAAACGCGGAAGGGGCGCGCACCACCCCATCGATGGTCGCCTTCAGTAAGGATGGCGAACGTCTCGTCGGCCAGCCGGCCAAGCGCCAGGCGGTCACCAACCCCGAAAATACCCTGTTTGCCGTCAAGCGCCTGATCGGCCGTCGTTTCGACGACCAGGTCGTGGCCAAGGACAAGAACCTGGTGCCGTTCAAGATCGTCAAGGCCGACAATGGCGATGCGTGGGTCGAGGCATCGGGTGACAAGTATTCGCCGAGCCAGGTCTCGGCCATGATCCTGCAGAAGATGAAGGAAACCGCCGAGAGCTATCTCGGGGAGACCGTCACGCAGGCCGTCATCACCGTTCCGGCCTATTTCAACGATTCCCAGCGCCAGGCCACCAAGGATGCGGGCAAGATTGCCGGCCTTGAAGTGCTGCGCATCATCAACGAGCCCACGGCGGCGGCGCTCGCCTATGGCCTCGACAAGAAGAATACCGGCACTATCGCGGTCTATGACCTGGGCGGCGGCACCTTCGATATCTCCATCCTCGAAATCGGCGATGGCGTGTTCGAGGTGAAGTCGACCAATGGCGACACCTTCCTGGGTGGCGAAGACTTCGACATGCGCCTGGTCGACTACCTGGCGGACGAGTTCAAGAAGGAACAGGGTATCGACCTGCGCGGCGACAAGCTGGCTTTGCAGCGCCTCAAGGAAGCTGCCGAAAAGGCCAAGATCGAGCTGTCGAGCGCCACGCAGACCGAAATCAACCTGCCCTTCATCACCGCCGACGCTTCGGGCCCCAAGCACCTGACGCTCAAGCTCAGCCGTTCCAAGCTGGAATCGCTGGTGGAAGACCTGATCAACCGCACCATCGAGCCCTGCAAGCAGGCGATGAAGGATGCTGGCGTCTCGGCCAGCCAGATCGACGAAGTCGTGCTGGTGGGCGGCATGAGCCGCATGCCCAAGGTGCAGGAAGCAGTCAAGCAGCTGTTCGGCAAGGAGCCGCATAAGGGCGTGAACCCGGACGAAGTCGTGGCGCTCGGCGCGGCCATCCAGGCCGGCGTGCTGCAGGGCGACGTCAAGGACGTGCTGCTGCTCGACGTGACCCCGCTGTCGCTGGGCATCGAAACGCTGGGTGGCGTGTTCACCCGCCTGATCGACCGCAACACCACCATTCCGACCAAGAAGAGCCAGACCTTCTCGACCGCCGAGGACAGCCAGAGCGCGGTGACCATCCGCGTGTTCCAGGGTGAACGCGAAATGGCCGCCAACAACAAGCTCCTGGGCAATTTCGACCTGACCGGCATTCCGCCGGCCCCGCGCGGCGTGCCGCAGATCGAGGTGACCTTCGACATCGACGCCAACGGCATCGTGCAGGTTTCGGCCAAGGACAAGGGCACCGGCAAGGAGCAGCAGATCCGCATCCAGGCTTCGGGCGGCCTGTCGGACGCCGACATCGAGAAGATGGTGCAGGAAGCCGAGCAGAATGCCGAGGCCGACAAGAAGAAGCGCGAGGCCGTCGAAGCCAGGAACCAGGGCGAGAGCCTGATCCACTCGACCGAAAAGTCGCTGGGTGAATATGGCGACAAGGTTTCGGCCGAGGACAAGACGGCTATCGAGACCGCGATTGCCGACCTCAAGGGCGTGCTCGACGGTGAAGATGGCGAGGCCATCAAGGAAAAGACCGACGCGCTGGCCCAGGCCTCGATGAAGCTGGGCGAGGCCATGTACAAGGCCAGCCAGGCGGAAGCCGAAGCCAAGGCCAATGGCACCAGCGACGAAGCCGATGACGACGTCGTCGATGCCGACTTCGAAGAGGTCAAGGACGACGACGACAAGAAGTCGGCCTAAGCGGTTGAAATGAGAACAAAGGGTCCGGCGCAAGCCGGGCCCTTTTTTGTTTTGGGAGCGCAAGTCTCGCAGTCGTCTCCCTCCCCCTTGCGGGGAGGGATCAAGGGTGGGGGTTCCCACGCACCGGATGCGCGGAAAGATATCCCCACCCTGCTCGATCACGGACTTGGCTGACGCTAAGTCCTATCTCGCTTCCCTCCCCTCAAGGGGGAGGGTGGATCCGGTGGCCGGGCATGATCTTTGCAGGTTCCTCGTCATGCGTTTCACGTGAATCCTTGCCCCGAAATGGGCCCAATGGCGCCCAACTCCCTCCCGGTTTTGGCTGTCCAAGGGGCATTCACCCCATTGCGAGGCCGCGCCATGACCGATTCACATCTCCAGCCCGCCAACCAGAACCGGGCGGACGATTCCATCGGCCGGATTGCCGAGCTGATCGGCGGCGATCCGATGAGCCGGATGGATGCCGACATGAAGCATGTGCTGGATGGCCTTGCCGAGATGGGGGCGCGGCCGCTGGAACTGCTGTCGCCCGAAATGGCGCGGCGCCAGCCACGGTCGACCGAAGCGATCAGCGCCATTCTGGGCCGGCAGGGGCGCGAGCGGCCCGAGGATGGAGTCGAGGCGGAGGATATCACCATTACCGGGGCCGAGGGCGACCTGCCGGGGCGGGTCTATCGGCCGCTGGGCCTGCTGAGCCGGCTCAATCCGGTGGTGCTGTATTTCCATGGCGGCGGGTTCGTCACCGGCGATCTGGACAGCCACGACGCATCGGCCCGGGCCATTGCCCGGCGCAGCGGGGCTATCGTCGTGTCGGTGGCCTATCGGCTGGCGCCCGAGCACCAGTTCCCGGCGGCGCATGACGACGCCTGGGCGGCTTGGCGCTGGCTCACCACCGAGATCAAGACGCTAACCGGTGATCCGCAGCGGCTGGCAGTGGCCGGCGAGGATGCCGGCGGGAACCTCGCCGCCAATGTGGCCTTGCGGGCGCGTGACGAGGGCGGCGCGCAACCGGTGCATCAATTGCTGATCCATCCGATTGCCGGCACCAACATGACCACTGCGTCCTATGGCCAGATGTTGCGGGCACGGCCGATCGGGTTGCCGGCGATGCGCTGGCGGTTCCGGCAAATCTTCAGCGAGGAAGCCGAGGCGGGCGACGAGCGCATCAATCTCGTGGCGCGTGGGGATTGGGCCGCTGTGGCGTCGGCCACCCTCATCCTGGCTGAAATCGACCCGCTGCGCTCGGAGGGCGAGGCCTTGGCCGACGCGCTCGAACAGGCGGGCGTGGCGGTCAATTGCTGGACCTATGCGGGTGTGACACAGGGGTTTTTCGGGCTGGGACTCGTCGTCACCAAGGCGCTGTTCGCGCAATCGGATGCGGCTGACGCGCTGGGCAAGGCCTTTGCCCCGGCCCGCCCCAGCCCGGCGCCGAATCACCATCATTGAAGCCACGGGCCGCTCTTGCTATGAGCGGGCCAGTGGTTTTGCCCCGACAAGCAGCTCTCACGACCCCAGACCCCCTTGCGGGGCGTGGGGTCGATTGCCATCTAGGGGCCAGGATATTGGCGGGGCGCGCTTGTCGCGACCGGCCGCATTGGAGAAGGTTTTTTGGCCAAACGGGATTTCTACGAGGTGCTCGGCGTGCAGAAGGGCGCCGACGACGCGGCGCTGAAGAGCGCCTATCGCAAGCTCGCCATGCAGCACCACCCCGACCGCAATCCGGGCAATCACGAGGCGGAAGCCAAGTTCAAGGAAATCAACGAGGCCTATGACACGCTCAAGGACGGCCAGAAGCGGGCCGCCTATGACCGGTTCGGCCATGCCGCCTTCGAGAATGGCGGGCGCCCCGGCGCCGGCGGGTTCGGGCCGGAATTCACCTCGTCCATGTCCGATATCTTCGACGACATCTTCGGCGACTTCATGGGCGGCGGCCAGCGCCGTGGCGGCGGGGGCGCCGCCAAGCTGCGCGGCTCGGACCTGCGCTACAATCTCGAAATCAGCCTCGAAGAAAGCTTCGAGGGGCGCACCGTCGAGATCGACGTGCCGACTTTGGTCGGCTGCACCACCTGCGACGGCTCGGGCGCCAAGCCGGGCACCGGCACCCATACCTGCCGCCAGTGCAACGGCCACGGCAAGGTGCGGGCGGCGCAGGGCTTTTTCACCATCGAGCGCACCTGCCCGGTCTGCCAGGGTCGCGGCCAGATGATGGACCAGCCCTGCACCGATTGCGGCGGCCAGGGCCGTCGGCAGGAAAACCGCAAGCTCAGCGTCGATATTCCCAAGGGTATCGAGGACGGCACCCGCATCCGCCTCGCCAATGAGGGCGAGGCCGGGCTGCGCGGCGGCCCGCCGGGCGATCTCTATATCTTCATCTCCATCCGCCCGCATGACCTGTTCCAGCGCGATGGCGCCGACCTTTATGCGCGCATACCCATCGCCATGACCACTGCGGCCCTGGGCGGCGAATTCGAGGTGCCGACGCTCGATGCGGCGCGGGCCAAGGTCAAGGTCGCGGCCGGCACGCAGCCGGGCCAGCGGGTGCGGCTCAAGGGCAAGGGCATGCCGGTGCTCCGCTCCAAGGATATCGGCGATCTCTATGTGCAACTCGACATCGAGACGCCGCAGGCCCTGAGCCGGCGTCAGCGCGAATTGCTGGAAGAATTCGCCAAGCTCGAAACCGAGGAGAACAGCCCCACCTCGGGCGGCTTCTTCACCAAGCTCAAGAAGATGTTTGAGGCTTGATGGCGTAGAAAAATCGCTCCGGCGGAGCGATTTTAGCCCTCAGGGCCATGAGGGCCATGCCCGAATGGCGCGAACGCTCCGTCTTGGTTCCGGGGCTTGCCCGGGGCGAGGGCGGCGGGCAAGGTTGGCTCGTTGCCAACAAGGACAATCACCCCATGACCACCGCGCTCACGCTTTCCGGCTCCATTCGCCAGGGTTCCCGCAACCGGATGCTGCAGGAGCATGTGGGGCGCAAGCTGGACGCGGCCGGGGTGGCGGTCACCGCCATTTCGCTCGGCGATTTCGACATGCCCATCTTCAACGAAGACCTCGAGCCCGACCATGTGCCGGAAGCCGCCGGGCGGCTGGCCGAGCTGTGGCGGAGCCACGACGCGGTCTTCATCGCCACGCCCGAATATAATGGCGGGCTGCCGCCGCTGCTGGTCAATGCCCTGGCCTGGCTCAGCCGGCAGAAGCCGAGCCCTTTCCGCCACCCGGTCATCGGCATTGGCGGGGTCAGCTCTGGCAAGTACGGCACCATCTGGGCGCTGAGCCATCTGCGCGATTCGCTGAGCAAGGTCGGCGGGCTGGTGGTGCCCGGCCTGCTGGGCATTGGGCCGGACGAGCAGGCGTTCGACGAAAACGGCGATTTCATCGAACCCGCCATCATCCGCAAGGTCGATACGCTGGTGCATGACCTCACCCACATCAAGCGCGGGTAAGCCGGCGCAGGCCGCGCGTGGACGGCGATGGACGACTCAACCGTCATTGCCCCGCTTGTTCGGGCAATCCATGCCTCCGCAGCGCCTGCAAATGGATCATCCGGACAGGCCGGGTGATGACGCCGGAGGGCAAGACAGCGCTCCAGCAGTTGCCCGGCGCCCGATTTTGGTCTAGTGCCAGTCCAATAGCGACATCGGAGGAAGACTCATGACGGGCCAATTGATCGTGGGCCTCGACGTTTCGTCGCGCGCCCGCGCCGAGGACATCGTGGCATTGCTGGGCGACAGCGTCAGCTACTACAAGATCGGTTACCAGTGCTTCTATGGCGCCGACGGCTATGGTCTGGGCAAGGACCTGCTCAAGGCCGGCAAGCAGGTGTTCTTCGATCTCAAGCTGCTCGACATCGACAACACGGTGGAAAAGGGCGTGGCGGCCATCGCCGAAAGCGGCGCCACCATGCTGACCGTGCATGCCTATCCCAAGACCATGCGCGCTGCCGCCAGGGCCGCCGAAGGCTCCGCACTGCAGGTGCTGGGCGTCACGGTGCTCACCTCGATGGACGATGCCGATGTCAAGGAAGCCGGCTATGAGCGGGACGCGGCCGGCCTCGTGGCGCTGCGAGCGCAGCAGGCGCGCGATGCCGGTATAGGCGGGGTGGTGGCGTCGCCGCATGAGGCCGAAATGGTCCGCACCATTATCGGGCCGAAAATGGCGATCGTGACCCCCGGCATCCGCCCGGCGGGCAGCGCCATGGGCGACCAGAAACGCGTGATGGGCCCGGCCGAGGCGCTGGCAGCGGGCGCCAGCCACCTGGTCGTGGCCCGCCCGATCATCGCGGCCGCGGACCCCGCAGCAGCGGCGCGGGCGATTCTCGCCGAGATGAACAGCGGAACGCGGCTGGCATGACCCGCTTTTCCGCCTGTATCGACATGCTGTTCGTGCCGGAAAGCCCCGATCCGGCGGAACGCATCCGCCTCGCCGCGGAAGCGGGTTTCGGGCTCGTCGAGTTCTGGCTGTGGTCCAACAAGGATCTCGACGCCATCGAGGCCACCCTCCGCGAAACCGGCGTGAAGCTGGCCGGCATCGTCGCCGAGCCGTTTGCCGAACTGACGCGCGAAAGCGACCATGAACGGTTTCTCGCCGGCCTGGAAAAAAGTCGCGACGTGGCCTTGCGCCTCGGCGCGCCGGTGCTGATCTGCCAGTCGGGACCGCTGCTTGATGGTATCGAGCGGGCGCGCCAGCACGATGCGCTGGTCACGGCCATGGCGCGCTCGGCCGAGGTGCTGGCGGGATCGGGTGTGCGGCTGGGGCTCGAACCACTCAATGACCGGATCGACCATCCCGGCTATTACCTGACCAGCACTGCCGAAGGGCTCGACATCGTCGATGCGGTCGACCGGCCCGAAATCGGCATCACCTACGACATGTACCATTCCATGGTGATGGGCGAAGACCCCGAGGTGGTGGCGGCAGGGCATATCGACCGCATCGTGCACCTCCACATCGCCGACCATCCCGGCCGCAACCAGCCCGGCAGCGGGCAATTGCCGATCAGCCAGAAGCTCGATTGGCTGCTGGGGCAAGGCTATGCGGGTGCCGTGGGGCTGGAATTCCGGCCGGCGGGAACGACCGCGGACGCGCTGAAGGAGATGCGGGGGAGCCTGGGGCTCCACTAGCCGCTATGGTCGGGGCTAAACATCCCCACCCTTGATCCCTCCCCGCAAGGGGGAGGAAGACGACTGAGACTGCCTGCCGGCAAGGCGGAACTACCCCACCAGCCCATGCTCGGCAGTCAAATCCTGCAAATCAAGCAGCGGCCGGGCCCCGATATGGGAAATCACTTCGCTCGCCGCCAGGCACCCGGTCTTGAGCGCCGATTCCAGCGTCTGGCCCCGCGCCATGCCGAGCAGGAATCCCGAGGCGAAGAGATCGCCGGCACCGGTGGCGTCGACCACCTTGTCGACAGGGAAGGCGGGGACCGAGGTCACTTCGCCGTTGTAGATGGCCATGGCGCCCTCGGCGCCCATGGTGATGGCGGCCAGTTCAGTATCCTTGGCCACCTGGCGCACCGCCTCGCCCAGGTCGTCGGTTTCGTAGAGCGATTTCAGCTCGTGCACATTGGCGAAGACATAGTCGATGGTCTTGGAGCGCATCAGGTCAAGGAATTCGGCGCGGTAGCGATCGACGCAGAACGGATCGGATAGGGTGAAGGCGGCGGCGCGTTCGTTCTTGTGGGCATAATGGGCCGCCAGCACGAAGGCCTTCTTGGCTTCCACCGGATCCCAGAGGAAGCCTTCCATATAGGTGATGGCGGCGGCGCCGATCTCGTCGGGCTTGATATCCTGCTCGGTGAGCTGGTGACAGGCGCCGAGATAGGTGTTCATGGTGCGCTCGCCATCCTCGGAGAGGAAGATCATCGAGCGGGCGGTGAGAGCGCCGTTCTTGAGGCGGGACGTGTTGTAATGCACGCCGATGGCGTCGAGATCGCTTTCGAACACATCGCCCAGCGGATCATCGGCCACCTTGCCGACAAAAGCCGCGCGACCGCCCAAAGAGGCAACGCCCGCCGCGGTATTGGCGGCGCTGCCGCCCGAGATTTGCTGGCGGCCCAGCGGCATCTTGCCATAGAGATCCTCGGCCCGATCGGTATCGATCAGGTGCATGATGCCCTCTTTCATGCCTTCGGCTTCGATGAAGCCCTTTTCCACCGGTGCGATAATGTCGACAATCGCATTGCCGATGGTGAGGACGTCGAAGCGGGTCTGGGTCATCTAGAGAGTCCGGCGCAAGGAAAAGCCGTCAGCCGGTTTAGAGCAAGAGGGAAAGCTCGGCAACCTCGAGACCTCTCTCTAATGCCGGTCGATGATCTGGCTGATCAGTGCCTCGATATCCTCGCCGGCCTGCAGGGCGATCTGGCCATCGAGCAGCAGCACGGCCAGGCCATGCACGCGGGCCCAGGCGGCCAGGGCCGCCACCCGCCCCGTCCGGACATCGCCGCCGCTGACATGGCGGAGCGTGGCAAAGGCGGCATCGGCGGCCATGCGCAGGCCGGGGCGATTGTCGCGCCTGAGCTGGGGCGAGAACATCAGTCGGAACAGGGCGGCATTGCGGAGGGCGAAGAGCACATAGGTCTTGCCCATGACCGAGAGCATGTCGGGCGGATTGGCGTCGGCCACATCCTCCATGGCGCGGGTGAAGCGCTGGAAGCCGGTGACGGCAAGCGCTTCGAGCAAAGCGGCACGATTGTCGAAATGGCGATATGGCGCTGCCGGGGAGACACCCACCGCCCGCGCCAGGTCGCGCAGGCCGAGCCCGGCCTCGCCCTCGCGTTCGAGAATGACCAAGGCCGCTTCGAGCAGGGCATTGCGCAGGTCGCCATGGTGATAGGGGGCGTTCGGCAGGGATGTTGACATTGCTTACTTCTGGGCGGATATATGTGAGCAGTGATAACATGACCCGTCGGGGGCCCGCAAATGGATATCGATCTTGTTCTCGCCAGCGCCCATCACCTCGTGGTGTTCGCCCTGGTCGGCCTGTTCGCTGCCGAATTCGCCATGCTGCGGCCGGGATTGGCCGGGGCGCGCATAGGGCAATTGGCCAAGCTCGACGCGGCCTATGGCGGTGTGGCGGCTCTGGTGATCGTGGTCGGCGTGCTGCGGGTGATTTTCGGCGCCATGGGCTGGGAATATTACGTGGGCAATTATGCCTTCTGGGCCAAGATGGCGGCCTTCCTGGTCATGGGCCTGCTGACCGTGCCGCCGACGCTGGCCATCCGCCGCTGGGCCAAGGCAGGACAGGACCATGTCGTGCCGGCGGACGAGATTGCCGCGAGCCGGCGGTTCATCCACCTGCAGGCAGGTGTTCTGCTGCTGATTCCGATCTTCGCGGCGGCGATGGCGCGGGGGTATGGAGCGAGCTGAGTACCACGCCCTCGTGGTTCGAGGCACTGAAGGAGCACACCTCACCATGAGGGCTGTTGATACACCGAGTTCTCAGTAGCCCTCATGGTGAGGCGGGAGCGCAGCGACCCTCGAACCACGAGGGCGTGGCACTAAGTTCCCTTCGGCAATGGCGTCTTGGGCTCAAACCGGCACCATTCCCGAATCTCGCAGCGCCAGCATTCGGGCTTCCTTGCCTTGCAGACATAGCGCCCATGCAGGATCAGCCAGTGATGGGCATGCAGCATATATTGCGGCGGCACCGCCTTGAGCAGCTTCTGTTCCACTTCGAGCGGCGTCTTGCCGGGGGCGAGGCCGGTGCGGTTGCCGACACGGAACAGGTGGGTATCCACCGCGATGGTGGGCTGCCTGAACCAGATGTTGAGCACCACATTGGCGGTCTTGCGGCCGACGCCGGGCAGGGCCTCGAGCGCTTCGCGAGTATCGGGCACCTCGCCGCCATGCCTGTCGAGGAGGAGCCGGCTCAGCGCGAAGACATTCTTCGCCTTGCCGCGATAGAGCCCGATGGTCTTGACCAGTTCGGTGATCTGCTCCACCCCCAGGGCCACCATTGCCGCAGGGGACGGCGCCAGTTCGAACAGGCGCCTGGTGGCCTTGTTGACCCCGGCATCGGTGGCCTGGGCCGACAGCACCACCGCGACCAGCAGGGTAAAGGCGTTCACATAATCGAGCTCGCCCCTGGGCTCGGGCTCGATGTCGTGGAAGCGGGCGAAGATCGCCTCGACATCAGCTTTGGGAAGGGCCTTCACTTTTTTCGCCGCCGCCATTCTCTCGCCCCTGATTCTGCGCCTATAGTCAGTGGTGAAGAGTCAGCCATGCCAATGCAAGCCACAACAACCACGCCTCTATTCGCCGCCGCGCTGAAGCCGGACCGCTCGCCGCGCATTACCGGCGGCTGGGTGGCCTTCGTGATCGCCGCAGTGGCCACGACACCGCTGGCCGTGCTGGTGCCCGAGGTGTTGCTGCCGGCCGCGGCCGCCTTTGGCATTGGTGGCGCCGGCATGACGGCGCTTTCGGTGCGGCAAGCGCGGCAGCGGCGGCTGGCGCAGCAGGTGACCTTGTGGGCCGACCAGCTCGAAGTGGTCATCGTCGATCGCCAGGGCGCGCGCATGCTGCGCCGGTTCGATCCCAAGACGGTGCGGCTGGTGCTGGATCGCGACGAGAACGAAAAGACCATCGCCATGCGCCTGCGCTCAGGCAAGGACGAGCTGGAGCTGGGCGCCTTCCTCAAGCCGGAAGACCGTTCGAGCTTTGCCCGTGCCTTCGGCACCGCCCTGCGCCGGGCGCGGCAGTCGGCCTGAAGGTGTGTCAAAACCGGGTCGCATCCACGGCCTGCCTTTCATAGATAGACACCCAGATGCGAACCATGGGTGTTCCGATGAACCAGATCACACATATGACAACCGCGACGGACTACGACACCATCCGCGCTGCCATCCAGTATCTCTCGCAGAACGGGCCCGACGTTGCCGATCTCGGCCGCTTCGCCCGCACGCTGGGGATGACCGAGCGGCAGCTGACCGACCTGTTCCGCCGCTGGTGCGGGCTCAGCCCCAAGAGCTTCGCGCAGGCAGTGGCGCTCGATCATGCCAAGAGCCTGTTGCGCGCCAGGGAGAGTGTGCTCGACACCACGTATGAGGTGGGCCTCTCCTCCACCTCGCGGCTGCATGACCTGTTCGTCGCGTACGAAGCCATGCCCCCCGGTATTTTCCGCGCCGGCGGCGAGGGCATCGACATGGTCTGGGGGGCGGCGCCGTCGCCCTTCGGCATGGCGGTGGTGACCGCCACCGAATACGGCATGTCGGGGCTGGGCTTTGCCGATGCGGAGATGAGCGTGGAACAGGCCTTCGCGGACCTGGCCAATCGCTGGCCCAATGCGCGCTTCACCCGCGACGATGCCCGCGTTGCCCCGATGATTGCCCAGGCCTTCGATCCGGCCCGCTGGTCGCCCGACCATCCGGTGCGCGTGGTACTCATCGGCACCGATTTCGAGGTCAAGGTGTGGGAGACTTTGCTCAAGATCCCCTGTGGCCAGGCCACCACCTATCAGAATGTCGCCAACCAGATCGGCCGGCCAACCGCAGCCCGCGCCGTAGGCGCCGCGGTGGGCAAGAACCCGATTTCGTTCGTCGTGCCGTGCCATCGCGTGGTGGGCACGTCAGGCGCACTGACCGGCTATCACTGGGGCGTGCCGCGCAAGCGGGCTATCCTGGGCTGGGAAGCCGGGGTGATCTCGGCCGCGCATTAGTTTCACGTGAATCGCAAGGTCTCATCTGCCCATCAGCGACACCACCCACCGGCCGTCATCCTCGGGCTTGACCCGAGGACACTGCACTTGATGGACTTGCCGCAAGTATAGAGCCCTCGGGTCAAGCCCGAGGGTGACGATCGCGGTTGGGGAAGCGCCGGCTTATGTGGCGAGAGTGGACCCTAGAGCGCCACCCGCTCCACTAGCTTGCCATCAGCCCCAATCTTGTAAACCGTCGGCTCGCCCGTAGCGATTTCGCGCTTCAGAATCTCGTCCGGCGTCAGTCCCTCGATGGCCATGACCAGCGCGCGCAGCGAATTGCCGTGCGCTGCCACCAGCACGGTCTTGCCCGCTTTCAGCAGCGGCAGGATTTCGGCGTCGTAATAGGGCAGGGTGCGGGCTGCGGTGTCCTTCAGCGACTCGCCGCCCGGCGGGGGCACGTCGAAGCTGCGGCGCCAGATCAGCACCTGCTCCTCGCCCCACTTTTCGCGCGCATCGTCCTTGTTGAGGCCGGAAAGATCGCCATAGTCACGCTCGTTGAGCGCGATATTCCTGGTGATGGTGACATTGGCGATTCCCATCTCCTCCAGCATCAGGTCGAGCGTGTGCTGGGCCCGGCGCAAAGCCGAGGTATAGTAGCAATCGGGCACGATACCTCTGGCCTTGAGCGCCTTGCCGGTGCCGCGGGCCTCGTCGATACCCTTCTCGGTCAGGTCCGGATTGCGCCAGCCGGTGAAGAGGTTCTTGAGGTTCCACTCGCTCTGCCCGTGGCGCACGAGGATCAGGGTACCGGTCATTGGCTAGTCTCCGAAATGAAAGTGGTGGCCGACGCCCATGGCCTCGGCAATGCGGGAAAAGTCCGCCGCGCCGGTCTTGAACAGCGACTTGCGGAAATACATGCCCCAGTGACTGGGGTCGGTGACGAAATCGAGCTGCGGCAGCAGCAGATAGATATCGGCTTCCTGCGCGTCGAGATAATGGGCGCGGCGCATCCAGGCCTCGGTGGCGCCCATGATACTGCTGGGTTCGGGTTCGCCGGCGGCGATGGTGCCGATGGCGGTAAAGCGGCGCACCGCATCCTTGCCGCCCAGCGTTTCGGTGGGCGAATAATAGGCAAAGGCATCGCCGGGCCGCAATTGACGGACGGCGCTGTGCCTGCCATGGGCGAACATGACGAAGCCCTGCTGGCGACCCACGCGGACATGCGCCGCTGCCGCCACCCCGATCCAGCAGGCCGGCCCGGCCATGCTCAGAGCCCCAGCACGTCGGTCATGGCATAGAGCCCGGCCGGCTTGCCGGCTGCCCAGAGTGCGGCGCGGGCGGCGCCATTGGCGAAAATGGCCCGGTCCTCGGCACGATGGTTGAGCTCGATGCGCTCGGATGGGCCGGCCAGGATCACCGAGTGATCGCCGACCACCGTGCCGCCGCGCAAAGTGGCAAAGCCGATGGTGCCGGCTTCGCGCGGGCCGGTATGCCCGTCGCGGACCCGCACCGAATGGTCGCGCAAGGCGATGTTGCGGCCGGCGGCAGCGGCTTCGCCGAGCAGCAGGGCCGTGCCGGAGGGCGCATCGACCTTGCGCGCGTGGTGCATTTCGAGGATTTCGATGTCGTATTCGGCCAAGACCACCGCAGCCTTGCGCACGAGATCGGCCAGCACATTGACGCCCATGGAGAAGTTGCCGGATTTGACCACGCGGGCGCCGCTTGCCGCAGCCTGGGCAATGGCAGCGTCATCGGCCTCCGAACAGCCGGTGGTGCCGATGACATGGACGAGGCCGAGCGTTGCCGCCCTGGCGGCGAGGGCAACACTGGCCTGCGGGGCGGTGAAGTCGATAATGGCATCGGCCCCGGCCAAAGCCGCGTCGATATCGTCGGTAATGGCGACGCCCAGCGGACCGATGCCGGCAAACAGGCCGGCATCCTGGCCGATGGCCGGCGTGCCGGGGCGGTCGACGGCGGCATGGAGCTTGGCAACGGCGCCATGCAGCACCAGGCCTGAAAGGGCGGCCACGGCGCGGATATTGGCCGCGCCCATGCGCCCACCGGCGCCCGCCACCACGACCTTGAGTTCCGCCATTCGCGCTCTCCCGATTTCGGCTTGCCCTATAGCAGCGCCGTGCCCAAACGCCAACAGCGCTGCCCCATTGCCGTCAACATGGTAGGGTGGAGCTTGGGCGGAAACCAAGGATGCTGATTTGACCATCACCAACGCGCTGGCCGGTATCGCGGTGGAGGACATTGTCGACGCGCTCGATTTCTACGAGCGCCTGTTCGGTCGCCAGGCCGATGCACGACCGATGAAGGATGTTGCCGAGTGGAAGCTTGCCGGCGGCGGCTGGGTGCAGGTCTTCACCGATGCCGACCGCGCCGGCGCCTCGTCGATGACGCTGGTGGTCGATGACCTCGGGGAGGAGTTGGGCCGGCTGGAGCTGCAGGGCCTGAAGCCGGTTTCCAAGGCAATCGGGGATTTCTTCAAGACCGCGAAATTCAGGGATGGGGACGGCAACCAGGTGATTTTGAGCCAGCCACAGCCGGGAACGTATTAGGCGCTTTTCTTTCCCTCCCCCTTGAGGGGAGGGACGCGAGATAGGACTTAGCTTAGCTAAGTCCGTGGAATCGAGCTGGGTGGGGGTGTCGAGGACCCAACGGGCTCGATCTTTGCGGAGCCCCCGACACCCACCCTTGATCCCTCCCCTCAAGGGGGAGAAAGACGACTGCGGGTTCCGGCTCTCACACCCTTCGCAACTGCACCGTCTCGATCAAATGGCTCTTGCCCTTTTTGAGGATCAAATCGGCCCGTCCCCGCGTCGGCAGCACATTCTCCACCAGGTTGGGCAGGTTGATCGTCCGCCACACCATTCGCCCGAACTCCCCGGCTTCGGCCTGGCTCATTTCGGCGAAGCGGCGGAAGAAGGAGGTCGGGTCTTTGAACGCCGTCTCGCGCAGGCGGAAGAAGCGCTCCATGAACCAGGTTTCGAGATCGTCATTGTCGGCGTCGATATAGACCGAGAAATCCATGAAATCGGACGCGAACAGGATCGGCTTGCCATCGCGCGGCAACTCGCCGGGCTGGAGAATATTGAGGCCCTCGACGATGAGGATGTCCGGCCGGTCGATGGTGACTTCGCTACCGGGCACCACATCATAGACCAGGTGCGAATAGACCGGCGCCTGCACATGGGCCTTGCCCGACTTGATATCGCTGAGGAACTGCACGAAGCGCGGCCGGTCATAGCTTTCGGGAAAGCCCTTGCGCTCCATGATGCCGCGTTCGGCCAGCACCGCATTGGAATGGAGAAACCCGTCGGTGGTGACCAGGTCGACCTTGGGGCTCGACGGCCAGCGCTGCAGCAGGGCCTGGAGAATGCGCGCCGTGGTCGACTTGCCGACCGCCACCGAACCGGCCACGCCGATGATGAAGGGCACTTTCTGGTCGGGCGTATCGAGGAAGCGGGTCGACACGTTATGCAGGCCCTGCACGGCCTCGACATAATAGGACAGCAGCCGCGTCAGCGGCAGGTAGACCTCTTCGGCCTCTTCGAGCGAGATCGGATCGCTCAGCGTGCGCAGGCGCTCGATATCGGCAGCATCGAGCGTCATCGGCTGGCCGTCGCGCAGGGCGCTCCACTGCTTCTTGGTGAAGTGATGATAGGGCGCGAGAACCGGGGGACGCCTGGCCATCAGACCTTGTCCTTTCGCGACGCCTTTTCGGCGAGGCCCGACTGGGCGGTGCGGCTGTCGAGTTCGGCCATCACTTCGGCCAGCGGCACATCGGCGGCGCGCAGCACCACCAGGAGGTGATAGAGCACATCCGCCGATTCCTTGACCAGTTCGGCGCGGTTGCCGGTGACGGCGGCAATCACTGCCTCGGTGGCCTCCTCGCCCAGCTTCTGGGCGCATTTCTCCATGCCGCGGGCGATCAGCTTTGCCGTGTAGCTTTCATCGGGCGAGGCGGCAGCCCGGCTGGCAATGCGGGCTTCGAGGTCGTCGAGGGTCATGGCAGAGAAGTCTCCTCCTGCACGATGTCATCCCGGCCTTGAGCCGGGATCCATCTTGAGATCTCAGGATGGGCCCCGGCTCAAGGCCGGGGTGACACGGTGGTTGGGGATGGCTTAGAGCAAACTTTCACCATTCCGTCACGTTCGACTTAAGCCGTTGCCGGCGTGTCCATCCGCACCGCCACGCCATGGTCGCGCAGATAGGCCTTGGCCTGGGGGATGGTGAAGGTGCCGAAATGGAAGATAGATGCCGCCAGCACGGCGCTGGCATGGCCTTCCTTCACGCCATCGACCAGATCCTGCAGGCTCCCGACGCCGCCCGAGGCGATGACCGGCACTTCCACCGCATCCGCTATGGCGCGGGTCAAAGCGAGGTCGAAGCCAGACTTGGTGCCGTCGCGATCCATCGAGGTGACCAGCAATTCGCCGGCGCCGCGCTCGACCATTCTCGTGGCGAATTCCACCGCATCGAGCCCGGACGGCTTGCGGCCGCCATGGGTGAAGATTTCCCATTCGGAGCGATTATCACCGCCCACACCCTGGTTCAGCCGCTGCTTGGCATCGACCGAGACGACGATGCACTGATTGCCGAATTTGTCGGCCGCGCGCGAGATGAAATCGGGGTCGTTCACCGCCGCCGAATTGATCGCCACCTTGTCGGCCCCGGCCAGCAGGAGCTTGCGGATATCCTCGATGCTCCGGACGCCACCACCCACCGTTACCGGCATGAAGCAGTGTTCGGCCGTGCGCGCCACCACGTCGAAAATGGTGTCGCGGCCCTCATGGCTGGCGGTGATGTCGAGGAAGGTCAGCTCGTCCGCCCCCGCCGCATCATAGGCGATGGCCGCTTCCACCGGATCGCCGGCATCGCGCAGGTCGACGAAGTTCACGCCCTTGACCACACGGCCGCCCATCACATCAAGGCAGGGGATGAGGCGGGTCTTGAGGGTCATGCTGCGGCTTTCAGAAGCGCGAGTGCTTCACGTGAATCAATCCGCCCGTCGTAAAGCGCCCGGCCGGAAATGGCGCCTTCCAGCACCTGATACTCGGGACGCGTCATGCGCTCGATATCGGCCATGGAGGCCAGGCCCCCCGAGGCGATGACCGGGATGGACGTGGTGCGGGCCAGCTCCAGCGTCGAGTCCCAGTTGATGCCGGCCAGCACGCCATCGCGGTCGATATCGGTATAGATGATGGCCGCGACGCCAGCGCCTTCGAAGCGCCTGGCCAGTTCGATGACCGACAGTTCCGACGTCTCGGCCCAGCCTTCCACCGCCACCATCCCTCCACGCGCATCGATGCCGACAGCGACCTGCCCCGGCCACCGGCTTGCGGCTTCCTTGACCAGGGCCGGATCGCGCACCGCCACCGTGCCGAGGATGACGCGGCTGAGGCCCTTGCTCAGCCAGCTCTCGATATGGGCCAGGGTGCGAATGCCGCCGCCGAGCTGCACGGGGAAATTCACCGCCTTGAGGATGGAATCCACTGCCGCGCCATTGACGCTTTCGCCGGCAAAGGCGCCGTTGAGGTCGACGACGTGGAGATACTGGAACCCCTGGTCCTCGAAGCTCTTTGCCTGCGCCGCCGGATCGTCGTTGAACACGGTGGCCTGATCCATGTCGCCCAGCTTGAGGCGCACGCATTGGCCGTCCTTGAGGTCGATGGCAGGAAAGAGGATCACGGCGTCCACCTCAGGAAATTCTCGATCAATTGCAGCCCCAGCGCCTGGCTCTTTTCCGGGTGGAACTGGGTGCCGAACATGTTGTCGCGGCCGACACAGGCGGTGACCGGCGCGCCATAGTCGGTGGTGGCGAGCAGCGTATCGGGGCTTTCGGTCACCAGGTGGTAGGAATGGACGAAATAGGCATGCAGTCCATCCGGACCATCGGCAATGCCCGCGAACAGCGGATGCGGGCGGGTGATGGCAATGGTGTTCCAGCCCATATGCGGAATCTTCAGCGCCGGATCGGAGGGCGCAATCTTTTCCACCGCACCGGGAATCCAGCCAAGACCCGGCGTCACCACCTTCTCCCGGCCCTCGCTGGCCATGAGCTGCATGCCGACGCAGACGCCGAGGAACGGCATGCCGCCGCGAATGACCCGCTCCTCCAGCGCCTCGCCCATGCCTGACACAGCATCGAGCCCGGCCTTGCAATCGGCAAAGGCGCCGACGCCGGGCAGCATGATGCGGTCGGCCTTGCGGACGCGCTCGGGGTCGGCGGTAACCTCGATCGTAATGCCGAGCGGTGTCGCCATGCGCTCGAAGGCCTTCTGGGCCGAGTGCAGATTGCCGGCGCCATAATCGACGATAGCGACGAGGCTCATTGCAAAGCCTCCAGCTGCGCCAGGTCGGCGCTGGGGGCAATGCGCGGACCACGAAAAATCCAGCCGCGCCATTGCAGGGCATGGCGGCGGAGACCGGCGGCAGCGAAGCCGAGCCAGATGGTGGCAAGGAGGTAGAGCAGGCAGGCGGCGTCAGCGCCGATGAAGCGGGACAGCACGACCAGGGCCACGACCTTCAGCAGCCAGGCGACGAGTTCAAGCCAGAGCCCATGCTTCAGCAGGAAAACCGGCGGCAAGACCGCGGCCAGCCACGAGAAAGTCTCGGGCACGACAGCAGGCAGATCGGGCTTGCCGGGCTTGGGATCGAAAATGGCGTAGAGGGTCACAACTCTCTCCATATCCCGATGTCATCCCGGCCTTGAGCCGGGATCCATCTCGAGATCTCAGGATGGGCCCCGGCTCAAGGCCGGGGTGACACCGTGGTTGAGGACGATCTAGTGCAAAAGAGGCGAAAACAAAAGCCTACAGCGTGCCCTTGGTGCTTGGCACCCGATCACCCGCCCGCGGATCGATCTCCACCGCCTCGCGCAGGGCGCGGGCCACGGCCTTGAACATAGACTCGGCCAGATGGTGGTTATTGTCGGTGTAGAAATTCTCGATATGCAGGGTGATCCCGGCATTCATGGCGAAGGCCTGGAAGAATTCGCGGAACAGCTCGGTATCCATCTCGCCGACCTTGTCGCGGCTGAACTCCGCCCGGAAGACGAGGAACGGCCGGCCGGACACATCCAGCGCGGCGCGGGTCAGCGTACCGTCCATGGGCAGGTCGGCGCTGGCATAGCGGCGGATGCCCTTCTTGTCCCCTAGCGCCTGGAGCACAGCCTGGCCAAGGGCGATGCCCACGTCTTCGGCCGTGTGGTGGAAGTCGATGTGGAGGTCCCCCTTGCAGGACACATCCATGTCGATCAGCGAGTGGCGGCTGAGCTGGTCGAGCATGTGATCGAGAAACCCGATGCCGGTCGCCATATTATGCGCGCCAGTGCCATCGAGATTGATCGAGACGGAAATCTCGGTCTCGTTGGTCTTGCGGGCGATGGTTGCTGTGCGCATGGCGGTCTCCGGGCTACGGCGGCTCAACTAGCAGATAGGCACGGTTGCGTGAAGATTGGGTTGAGGGCGCCACGCATTGCATTCCTGCCCGAGGCTCCTAAATATCACGCAACAGTTCTGGAGTACCTCCCCAAATGAGTGACAGTAATTTCCCCGGGTGGCACGGGACGACGATCGTTTCCGTGCGCAAGGGCAACAAGGTCGTGGTGGCTGGCGATGGCCAGGTGTCCATGGGCCAGACGGTGATGAAGCACACCGCCAAGAAGGTCCGGCGGCTGGCCGGTGGCAAGGTGATCGGCGGCTTTGCCGGTTCCACCGCCGACGCCTTCACGCTGTTCGAGCGCCTCGAAACCAAGCTCGAGCAATATCCCGACCAGTTGATGCGGGCCGCGGTGGAACTGGCCAAGGACTGGCGTACCGACCGCTATCTGCGCAAGCTGGAAGCCATGATGATCGTGGCCGACAAGACCGATACGCTGGTGCTGACCGGCACCGGCGACGTGTTGACGCCGGACCATGGCGTTATCGCCATTGGCTCGGGCGGCAATTATGCCCATTCGGCAGCGCTTGCCCTGCATCAGGCGACCGAGCTCGATGCCGAGGATATCGCCCGTCGTGCCATGAAGATCGCCGAGGAAATCTGCGTCTATACCAATGGCAATGTGACGGTCGAAACCATCGAGCTCGACAGGTGAGCTATTCGATCCGTCGGCTGACCGGGAACGATGTCGACGCCTACCGGGCCATCAGGCTCGAAGCGCTGACCGATCACCCCGAATCCTACGGCACCTCGCCCGAAAACTTCGCCATCCGGCCACGGGACGCCCTGGTGGCGATGCTGGACCGCATGGCATTTTTCGGGGTGGTGACGGATGCGGGCGCGCTTGCCGGCATCGTCGCCTATGACCGCGACGACGGCGAACGCGAGACCCATCGCGGCTGGCTGCTGCAGGTCTATGTAAAGCCGGACATGCGCGGCACCGGCGCGTCGCTGGCCTTGCTGGAGGCGGCCGTGGCCCATGCGCGCAAAGAGGTCATCCAGCTCCACCTGATGGTGGGCGCCCACAACGCACCGGCCATCCGGCTCTATGAAAAGGCGGGGTTCACCACCTATGGCACCGACCCCCGCTGCCTTTACGTGAACGGTCGTTACATCGACGAACACATGATGGTGCGCTTCCTCGACGAGGCACCAGGAAAGTAAGCAAATGTCTGAAACCAATTTTTCCCCGCGCGAGATCGTCAGCGAACTCGACCGCAATATCGTGGGCCAGCATGACGCCAAGCGCGCCGTGGCCGTGGCCCTGCGCAATCGCTGGCGCCGGCAGCAGCTCAGCCCCGAACTGCGCCGCGAGGTCAGCCCCAAGAACATCCTGATGATCGGGCCGACCGGCGTCGGCAAGACCGAGATTTCTCGGCGGCTGGCCCGTCTGGCCCAGGCGCCGTTCATCAAGGTGGAAGCCACCAAGTTCACCGAAGTCGGCTATGTCGGCCGCGACGTGGAGCAGATCATCCGTGATCTGGTGGAAGCCGGCATCGCCGTTTTGCGCGACAAGCGCCGCGCCGATGTGCAGGCCCAGGCCCATGCCAATGCCGAAAACCGCGTGCTCGACGCGCTGGTCGGCAATTCGGCAGCGCCCTCGACGCGCGACAGCTTCCGCAAGAAGCTGCGCAACAATGAACTCGACGACAGCGAGATCGAAATCGAGATGACGCCATCGACCGGCACGGGCGGGTTTGAAATCCCCGGCATGCCCAATGGCGGCATCGGCATGATCAACCTTTCCGACATGTTCAAGCAGGCCATGGGCGGGCGCGGGGTGAAGCGCAAGATCAAGGTCAAGGACGCCTATGAGCCGCTGATCGCCGAAGAGGCCGACAAGCTGCTCGACCAGGAACAGCTCAAGGCCGAAGCGATCGAGCTGGTGGAAAACCACGGCATCATCTTCATCGACGAGATCGACAAGGTGGCCCATCGCGAAGGCGGGGCGCAGGGTGGCCCGTCGCGCGAAGGCGTGCAACGGGACCTCTTGCCGCTGATCGAGGGCACCACGGTCTCGACCAAGTATGGTCCGGTCAATACCGACCATATCCTGTTCATCGCCTCGGGCGCCTTCCATGTTTCGAAGCCGAGCGACCTGCTGCCCGAATTGCAGGGCCGTCTGCCGATCCGGGTCGAGCTCAAGGCGCTGACCCGCGAGGATTTCATCCGCATCCTCAACGACACCGATGCCAGCCTCATCAAGCAATATGTGGCGCTGATGGGCACCGAAGGCGTGGTGCTGGACTTCACCCAGGACGCCATCGAGGCCATTGCCGACGCGGCGGTCAAGGTCAACAATTCGGTCGAGAATATCGGCGCGCGGCGGTTGCAGACGGTGATGGAGCGGCTGGTGGAAGACATCAGCTTCGAAGCGCCGGACAAGCAGGGCCAGACCATCCAGATCGACGCGGCGTTTGTGGCGGAGAAGGTGGGTGTACTGGCCGGGGATACGGACCTGAGCAAGTTCGTGCTGTGATCCGATCACGCCACACCCACCGCGCGGCTCCTCCCCCTTGACGGGGGAGGTTGGGAGGGGGTGTCGGTTGGCCCGGATATCGTGGCCAAGCATCCCCCACCCTTGATCCCTCCCCGCAAGGAGGAGGGAGTCGACTGCGCCTTCACCGCTTCCTGCTGCTCCGCCGCACCAGCTCATCGCGCAGGAACCGCAGATCATCCGTATCGAGCTTGCCGATGTCCGATGCCAGCCGGTTGGTCAGCTCGGTGGCTTCTGGCGCAAGGCCGCCGGTATCGATGGTGACCTTGGGGTCGCTCATCTCCGCCAGACGCTGCAATTCCTCGGCTTCGTCCCAGATCACGTTGAAAAACGCGATCATACGGTGCAGCAGGAAGCCGGTGGGGCGGCCGCGCTTGCCGTGTTCCAGCGCCGAAAGATAGGCGCTCGATACATTCAGCGCCGCCGCCATTTCCTTGAGGGAAATGCCGCGCGCCTCACGCAGTTCACGGATTTTTGCGCCAAGCGGCGTCATTGCAGCACCCTCATGCGCGGCGCAGGCGCACATACCACGCCCCCTCCCCGCCATGGCCGCGCGCCGCCACGCTCCAGCCCGAGACCAGCGGCGACAGGCTCGGCTCGCTGAGCCAGATCGGTAGCATGGTGCGCAAGACGCCCCGCTCGGTCATGGCGGCGATATAATCATTGTCGGTCCTGGCGCCCTTGCCGGTGATGACCAGCACAGTGCGGTCGCCGCGGGAGAACCGCGCATGGATGAAGCCATGCAGAGCCGCGCGCGCCTCGTTCTGGGTCATGCCATGCAGGTCGATGCGGCCATCGATCTCGATACGGCCGCGACCCACCTTGCGGCGGATCGCCGGGTCGACCGCCCGGTCCGGCGCCTTGGCTGCGGGCAGGGGCGCCTGATAGGGCGGCAGGAAGGGCCTTTTCGCCGGTTGGCGTCGGGGCGGCGCCTTGGTCACCAGCGGCACAGGCTCCTCCGCCGGTATCGGCAGGGGAACGGCGGTAAATTTCAGCAGGCCCTTGCGCCGCAGCGGATCGACCGTGGAGGCCACGGCCGTCCACAGGTGGAAATCATGCGGCAGGCGCCTGGGATCACGCTTGGACATTGCAATGGGCCGGGTACCTGCCGAATGCGATCAGTCGAGCTGGCTGGTCGTTACGACCTTCCAGTTGGGGTCGCGCGACTTGGGGTTGCGCGCAAAGGTCCATTCGTCGGCAATGGTCTGGACCTGGTCGGCATTGCCGTCCACCAGGTTGCCGTCCTTGTCGCGCGTGGCCGAAACCACCTCGGCATGGAAGCGCACGGTGATCAGGACGTTCTTGCGATCATATTCGGCCTCGGAGATCTCGACCTTGGGCAGGCCGACAAAGGTGAAATCCACGCTCTGGCCGGCGGCCTCGCGCTCGGCAATGGCGCGCTGGAAGCCTTCGAAGACATCCTTTTCCAGGAGGTTCTTCAGCATGGCCCGGTCGCCCGAAGCATAGGCGGTCACGATCATTTCATAGGCCTGCTTGGCGCCGTCGAGGAAGCTCTTGGGGGTAAAGCTCGGATCGGCCTCGACCACGGCTTTGAAGCCGGCGGCCAGTTGCGCGTCGCCATGGGAGAACTGCTCGATTTCGGCCTCGGTCTTGCGGGCGCGGCGTTCGTCATCGAGATCGGGGGCAGCGGTGCCGCGCGGGCGCAGGGGCACCACGGTCTCCTCGGCGGCTTCGGCGGTGGCCGGCTTGCGGCGCTCCAGCGGCGGGCGTTCATTGCCGGTCCTGGTGCCCAGCACCGAGCGCAGGCGGAACAGCACGAAGACCGCCACGGCAATCACGATGAGGGTCGGCAGATCGAAGAATTCATCCATTGCGCAATGCACCTTACCGAAACGCGCCGGAGAAAATCGACGCTACAGCGCTCGTTGAGCGCAACATTGAGGCCTATATATAGGCAAAGCCTCACCCCAAAACCAGTTCACACTGGGGCGAGAACGCGTTTTGCCGCAGTGGCGCAAAGAAGGAAACCCAGACCTTGGCACGATTTTTCGCTCTCGGGCTCATCGCCCTGCCGATCATCGAGATCGCGCTTCTCATCAAGGTGGGGCAGACGATCGGCCTGTTGCCGACACTGGCGCTGATTATCGGCGCCGCCATACTGGGCGGTTTGCTGCTGCGCCAGCAGGGCCTTTCGGTGTTGACCCAGTTGCGCGACAACGTCAATGCCGGCCGCATGCCGGGCCGCACCATCGCCGACGCGATGATGATCGGGGTGGCTTCGCTATTCCTGGTGCTGCCGGGATTTTTGAGCGACGTGGTGGCGCTGGCTTTGCTGTTGCCGCCGGTGCGCGGCTGGATCTATGGCGCCCTGGCCAGCCGGGTGACGGTGGTGGACACGACCACCACCTATCGCCGCCGCGATCCGTCTTCCGGGCGCATCGAAGGCGCCATCGATCTCGACGAGGACGATTACCGCCCCCGCTGAAGCGCTAAGCATGGGTGTCAGCCTTGTCGCCCTTCGGCAAAGATGCTAGCCACGCCGCAACACTTTTGCTCGTTAAGGACACCGGCACATGGCTGACGAAACCCAGGGCGGCGCGGCCCCCAATCCCGCAAACCTGCCCTCGATGAACATGGTGGGCCAGTATATCCGCGACCTCAGCTTCGAAAATCCGGGCGCGCCCGGCTCGATCATGGCCGGCGGCGGCAACCCGGCCTTCAACGTCTCCATTTCGGTCGGCGTCAAGAAGCAGGCCGACGACGTCTATGCGGTGGAGCTGACGCTCAATGCCAAGGCCAACCGCGAAGATGTCGTGCTGTTCAATGTGGAACTGGTCTATGGCGGCGTGTTCCGTCTCAAGAACGTGCCGGAAAACCAGCTCAGCCAGCTTTTGATGATCGAATGCCCGCGGCTGATCTTCCCCTTCGCGCGCCAGGTGCTGGCCTCGACCACCCAGCAGGGCGGTTTCCCGCCGCTGATGATGGAGCCGGTCGATTTCTCCGCCATCTACCGGCAGAACCTGGCCAAGCTGGCCGCCGCCCAGCAGCAGGGCACCTCGCCGCTGACGGCCAATGCCGCCGAGACCGACAAGCCGAACTGAGAAATCCTGTAGTAGCCTCATGGCGAGCTTGTCGAACCATGGGGCGTGGCACGATCCCGTCACGACCTCGTCCTTCGACAGGCTCAGGATGAGGTCTACTGTATAATCCTCAAGCCCCGCCACGCGCGGGGCTTTTTCATTCCGCGGCGACGCCGTTTTCCGGCGCGTAGCGGGCCCAGATGGACTCGGCGCCCAATGTGGCTACCAGCTTGTCATGGGCGGCAATCTCGCTGGGCGAAATACGCGGCGGCAGCGCCACCGGCCGGGGCAGGGCAATGGCCCTTGTGGCGATGGCGTCGGCGCCCGAAATGCTGACCTCGGCGATCAAGGCCAGGCTCACCTGCTTGCCGCCGATCAGCTCCAGATACACTTCGGCCAGGATTTCGCTGTCGAGCAAGGCGCCATGCAGGGTACGGCGGGAATTGTCGATGCCGTAATGCTTGCACAGCGCATCGAGGCTGACACGGGCGCCCGGATGCTTGTCGCGCGCCAGCATCACCGTATCGATGACGTCATTGCCCAGCGGGCGCTGGCCGGCCCGCTCCAGTTCGGCATTGAGAAAGCCCATATCGAAGGGCGCATTGTGGATGACCAACCGCGCATCGCCGAGGAAATCGCGGAAATCCTGCGCCACCGCCTCGAACAGCGGCTTGTCGGCCAGGAATTCGTCGCTCAGCCCATGCACGCGGAAGGCTTCTTCCGGCATGGAACGCTGCGGATTGATATAGACGTGGTAGTGCCGGCCGGAGGGAATGTGGTTGATCAGCTCGACGCAGCCGATTTCGACCAGCCGATCGCCCATGGCGGGCGACAGGCCGGTGGTTTCGGTATCGAGCACAATCTCGCGATTCATTCTTCTGGCCCTTGGGCTCGGAGCTTTGCCACCAAGGCGGCGACCTGGTCGACCGTCTCTTCGAGCGGCAGTCCGGTGTCGAACAGATAGTCGGCCCGCGCCTTCTTGTCGGCTTGGGGCGTCTGCCGGGCAAGGATGGTTTCGAGCTTTCCACTAGTCATTCCCGGCCGTGCCAGCGCCCGCTGCCGCTGGATGGCCTCATCGACCCAGGTGACGCCAATGGCATCGAAGCCGTAATCGAAGCCGCTTTCAAACAGCAGCGGCACTTCCACCACGGCCAGCGCATGGCCCTGCGCCTCGGCCTCGTCCATGAAGCGGGCAATGCGGGCGCGCACCAGGGGATGGACCACGGCTTCGAGCCGTTTGAACCCCGAGGGATCGGCCGCAAGCCGTTGCGACAGCAGGCTTCTATCGATTCTGCCGGCAGTGGAAACTCCGGGGAAAAGTGCTTCCACCGGCGCCACGGCCTCACCCTCATAGAGTTCGGCCACGGCCTCATCGGCGGAAAAGACCGGCACACCGAGATCGGCAAAGGCCCCCAGCACGGTGGATTTTCCCGTAGCGATGGAGCCGGTCATGCCGATGCGCCACATGCTCAATGCCCCAATGTCGCTTCGATCCGGGCGCGCAATTGCGGCGTTACCGCCGGCCGGACCCCAAACCAGGCCTCGAAGCCCGGCACGGCCTGATGCAGCAGCATGCCCAGGCCGTCGACGGTCCGGAAGCCATGGGCCGCCGCCTCGGCCAAGAGGGGCGTCTGCAGCGGCACATAGACGATATCGGTCACCAGCGTCTGCTTGGGCAGCAGGGAAAAGTCGAGCCAGTCGAAGCGGCTGCCGTGCATGCCGATGGAGGTGGTGTTGATGACAATGCCGGTGCGCGGCGCCAATTCAGCGAAAGCCTCGAAGCCATGCGCCTCGAAGGGCCCCTCGATCTCCTCGACCAGCGCCTGGGCATTGGCCAGGGTGCGGTTGAGGATATGCACCTTGCCGCCATTGCGCCGTTGCAGCGCCACCAGCACGGCCCGTGCGGCGCCGCCGGCGCCGATGACCATGGCGTCATCGGGCCCGTCGGACCAGCCGGGCATGGCGGCATCGAGATTGCCGAGAAAGCCGAGATAGTCGGTATTGCTGCCGAAAACCTTGCCGTCCCGGACGACCAGCGTATTCACCGCGCCGATCTTTCGCGCCAGCGGATCGACCTCGTCGCAAAGGGCGAAAACCGCTTCCTTGTGCGGAATGGTGACATTGCCGCCGGCGAACTCACCCTGGCGCAGGCGCTTGAAAAAACCCGGCAGTTCGGCGGGCGCCACATCGATCGCCTCATAGCTGCCATCGATGCCGTGTTCGGCCAGCCAGGTGCCGTGGATGAGCGGGGAGCGCGAATGGTTGATCGGGTGGCCGATGACGAAGGCTTTGGTGGTCACTTGAGGGTCTCGGGGGCAACGGCGCGCAAAGCGGCGAGGAGGGGCAGCAGCGGCAGGCCCAGAATAGTGAAATAGTCGCCCGAAACCGTCTCGAACAGGCGGATGGAGGGACCTTCGAGGCGATAGCCGCCTACCGAAGCAAAGGCGGCATCGCCTTCGCGATCCAGCACGTCGTCGCGTTCTTCGGACGTGAAATCGCGCAGGGTCAGCTCGGCCGTCTCGACGCCGGACCACAGCAGCACATCGTCCCGCACCAGCGCCACCGCAGCATGCAGGCGATGGGTCTTGCCGCGCAGATAGTCGAGCTGGGCGGCGGCTTCGGCGCGATTGGCCGGCTTGTGCAAAAGCGTCGGCCCCAGGCTCAGCGTCTGGTCGGCGCCGATAACAATGGCGCCGGCATTGGTCGCGGCAATGGCGGCAGCCTTCTTCTCGGCCAGCACCAGGGCGACATCCCTGCCATTGCCACCGCCATCGAGCGCCGCCTCTTCCAGCAGGCGTTCGTCGATATGGGCCGGCTGGCAGGAAAAGGCGAGACCGGCCTGTTCCAGCAGGGCTTTGCGCGTGGCACTCTGGCTGGCAAGGATCAGCATGGGGACGATGTTTTCCACACTGTCATCCCCAGCTCAAGCCCGACCTGTGACTATGACTCATGGTTTTGGCCGCGCCTCCGACTTGTTCGACCTGGTTACCGAAACATTAACATTTGGACTCCGCACCCGTCTGGCGGCGGGCTCTGGATAGGTCTGGGGATAACCCGCCGGTGGACAATGCGGGCCACCAACCGGTTTTGCACAGCGGGGTGCGAATCATTGACTCGGGAGTCGCCGCGTTAAGGCTTGATTAACCATTGAGGCGGCGGCACGGCCGGAATGGTCCACAGGCGATGTTAACACCGGGTTAACCATAGGCCTGCGCCTTTGTGCCGCCATGCGGGCGATTGTGGATGGCGTTGAATTAGCCCAAAACACCGCCATGATAATACTGATACGAAGTCAGAAAGACTCTTTAGGGATTTTGAAGGGAAGGGTGACGTGACCCACAAGCCCCTGCTCGCCACCGTGCTTGGCCAGCGCCAGGAACGGCCACCGATCTGGATCATGCGCCAGGCGGGCCGCTATCTGCCCGAATATCGCGCGATCCGGACCAAGGCGAAGAATTTCCTCGAGCTCTGCTATACGCCGGATCTGGCCACCGAAGTCACGCTGCAGCCCTTGCGGCGCTTCGATCTCGATGCGGCCATTCTGTTTTCCGACATTCTGGTCATTCCCGATGCCCTGGGCCAGTCCGTGCGCTTCGAAGCCGGCGAGGGGCCGGTCCTTGACCCGGTGAGCGTCGAAAGCATCGCCGGGCTGGGAAAGGAGAGGAATGCGCTGGACCATCTGGCGCCAGTCCTCGAGGCGGTGCGGCGGCTGCGGGCGGCCTTGGCACCCGAAAAGACCCTGATCGGCTTCTGCGGCTCTCCCTGGACCGTGGCGACCTATATGATCGGCGGTCGCGGTTCGTCCGACCAGGCCGCGGCGCGGCTGTTTGCCTTGCGCCATCCGCAAGCCTTTGCCGATTTGATGGACCTGCTGGTGCAGACCAGCATTGCTTATCTGGTGGCGCAGTTCGATGCCGGCGCCGATATGGTCCAAGTGTTCGAAAGCTGGGCGCTCAATCTCGACGATGTGGCTTTCGCCGAGCGGGTGATCGAACCCAATCGCCGGATCGTCGAGGGCGTGCGGGCAAAAGTGCCCAATGCGCCGATCATTGGCTTTCCGCGCGGCGCTGCCGGCAACCTGGCGCGCTATGCCGCCCAGACAGGGGTCAACGCGCTGGGGCTCGATTATGCTACGCCGCTCGACTTTGCGGCAAAGCACCTGCCGTTATCGCTGCCCGTGCAGGGCAATCTCGACCCGCTGCGCCTGGTGGCCGGCGGCGCCCAGCTCGATGAACGGGTCGACTCCATCATTGCCGCTTTTGCCGCACGGCCCCATATCTTCAACCTGGGCCACGGCATCGTGCCGGAAACCCCGATCGAACATGTCGAACGGCTGGTCGAGCGGGTCAAACGCGGTTAGCACAACCGAGCTGTTGAGGAGTTCGAAAAGTGTATGAATGGGTCAAGGCGCTGCATGTCATCTCCGTCATCGCCTGGATGGCGGGGATGATGTATCTGCCGCGCCTCTTCGTCTATCACGCCCAGTCCGCCGTCGGCTCGGAAAAGTCCGAGACCTTCAAGGTCATGGAGCGCAAGCTCTATCGCGGCATCATCACCCCGGCCATGATCGCCACCTGGATTTTCGGGCTGTGGCTGGCCTTCGGCTTCGGCATCGTCGATTTTTCCATGGGCTGGATGTGGCTCAAGGCGGCAATGGTCCTGATCCTATCAGGCGTGCATGGCTGGTATGGCGGATTGTTGCGCAAGTTCCAGAACGACCAGAATAGTCGGCCGCACACGTTCTACCGCGCCATCAACGAAATCCCCTTCGTCATCGCCGTGGTCATCGTCATCGCGGTGATCGTCAAGCCGTTCTGAGGAGGTCCTGAACCAACCACAGCGTCATTCCCGCCTGTGCGGGAATGACGTTGCAGACGGGGTTGGGATATTTATGCGGGAAGCTACCTTGCCATTCGGGCATAGCCGGGAAGTTTCACGTGAATCCCATCCCCTGCGACGGTTTCGTTCTTGAAACTGCCGCAAGATCGCGCTACATGCCTTGCCAACGCATCCCAATCATAGCTGACCGGCCCCGGTCGCTGCGCGGTGCCTACCCCTCCCAGATTTATCGCCTTCGACGATTACCGTTTCCCAATAGGGTCTCCCGCTACATGCAGAATATGAAGCTCAGCGAGCTCAAGGCCAAATCCCCGGCCGAACTCCTGGTGTTCGCTGAAGAACACGAGGTCGAGAACGCCTCGACCATGCGCAAACAGGAATTGATGTTTGCCATCCTCAAGGAGCTTGCCGCACAGGAAGTCGACATTACCGGCGAAGGCGTCGTCGAAGTCCTCCCCGACGGTTTCGGTTTCCTGCGCTCCCCGGACGCCAACTACCTTCCGGGCCCCGACGACATTTATGTCAGCCCGTCCCAGATACGCCGCTTCGGTCTGCGGACCGGCGATACGGTTGAAGGCCAGATAAGGTCTCCCAAGGATGGCGAGCGCTATTTCGCGCTGCTGAAGGTCAATACCATCAATTTCGAAGATCCCGAGGCGGTGCGCCACAAGGTCAACTTCGACAACCTCACCCCGCTTTATCCGGAAGAACGGCTCCGCATGGAGCTGCCCGATCCGACCATCAAGGATCGCTCCGCCCGCCTGCTCGATCTCGTTGCGCCGCTCGGCAAGGGCCAGCGCGCTTTGATTGTTGCGCCGCCGCGTACCGGTAAGACTGTACTGTTGCAGAATATTGCACAATCGATCGCTACCAATCACCCCGAATGTTATCTCATCGTGCTGCTGATCGACGAGCGGCCCGAGGAAGTGACGGACATGCAGCGCTCGGTGCGCGGCGAAGTCATTTCCTCGACCTTCGACGAGCCGGCCAGCCGCCACGTCCAGGTCGCCGAAATGGTGATCGAAAAGGCCAAGCGCCTGGTCGAGCACAAGCGCGACGTGGTCATCCTGCTCGATTCCATCACCCGCCTCGGCCGCGCCTACAACACCGTGGTTCCGAGCTCCGGCAAGGTTCTCACGGGCGGCGTCGACGCCAATGCGCTGCAGCGGCCGAAGCGCTTCTTCGGCGCCGCGCGCAATATCGAGGATGGCGGTTCGCTGACCATCATTTCCACGGCGCTGATCGATACCGGCTCGCGCATGGACGAAGTGATCTTCGAAGAGTTCAAGGGTACCGGTAACTCGGAAATCATCCTTGACCGCAAGGTCGCCGACAAGCGCATCTTCCCGGCGCTCGACATCACCAAGTCGGGCACCCGCAAGGAAGAACTGCTGGTCGAAGCCGACATTCTCAAGAAGATGTATGTGCTGCGCCGCATCCTCAACCCGATGGGGACGATCGACGCCATGGAATTCCTGGTCGACAAGGTTCGCCAGACCAAGACGAATTCCGACTTCTTCGATTCGATGAATACCTAAGCGCCGCGCATAATCATGCGGACGGGCGATACAATCGTGGCGCTGTCCTCCGGGGCACCGCCATCCGGTGTGGCGGTCATCCGCCTCTCCGGGCCCGATGTGTCGGACATTCTCCTCGATATTGCTGGCTCCATCCCCGAGCCGCGGCGCCTGACGTTGCGGCCCATCGGCCGCGATTCTCTGCTCGATCGGGGCCTTGTCGCCTGGTTCCCGGCGCCGCACAGTTTTACCGGCGAGGACTGCGCCGAATTGCAGGTGCATGGCTCGCCCGCCGGCGTTCGTGCCATCATCAAGCTCATCACCTCAAAGGGTGCGCGCCTGGCCGAGGCCGGCGAATTTACCCGCCGCGCCTTTGAAAACGGCAAGCTCGATCTGGTCGAAATCGAAGGTCTCGGCGACCTGCTGGAGGCCGAAACCGAGAACCAGCGCCGCCAGGCCCTGGCCCGGTTCGAAGGTGGCCTGAGCCAACGCATCGATAGCTGGCGCGACCAGTTGCTCGACCTGCGGGCCGAAATCGAAGCCCGGCTCGACTTTTCCGACGAAGGCGACGTGGCCGACGCCCTGCCCGCCAGCTTCGGCGACAGCATCGCCGCCCTGCGCGCCGATATCGGCACCGCCCTGGCCTCGCTGGAGCATGGCCGCATCATCCGCGAAGGCATCCGTGTCGCCCTGGCCGGTCCACCCAATGCCGGAAAATCCAGCCTGCTCAATGCCTTGGCCAAATCCGACATTGCCATCGTCACCGACGAAGCCGGCACCACGCGCGATGTGCGCGAAGTCCCGCTCGATATCGGTGGCCAGCTCTATATCCTGCTGGACCTGGCCGGCCTGCGTGACACCGACAGCAAGGCTGAAGCCGAAGGCGTCCGCCGCGCCCGCCAGGCCATTGAGCAGGCCGATATCGTCCTGTGGCTGCACGCGCCGGATATTGCCGATGCCATGGCCGGGCAAGGCGACCGGATCATCAGGGTCGGCACCAAGCGCGATCTGGGTGCGGTGCCCGGCATGGATGTCGAGGTCTCCGCCCAATCGGGCGCTGGCCTTGCCGACCTCTTGCAGCGCATCGAGGCCATCGGCGAGACATTGTCCACCGGCGAGCCCGCCGTGCTGAGCCGCGAGCGGGATCGTCTGGCACTGGAAAGCGCCACCGAAGCCCTGAACGCGGCCGCACGGCAACTGGCCGTGCCCGAACTGGCTGCCGAAAGCCTGCGCATCGCCTCACAATCGCTTGAGCGACTGTTGGGGCGCCTGGATGCCGAGCGTGTGCTGGACCGACTGTTTGCCAGCTTCTGCATCGGCAAATGATTCACGTGAAACACGCCCACCACGTGCCCGGAATTGATTCACGTGAAACATTGGCCTATTGAGACGGCCTTCGGAGACAGGTCATGAGCGACTATGCCGTTATCGTCGTTGGAGGTGGTCACGCCGGCTGTGAAGCCGCGGCCGCTTCGGCACGCCTGGGCGCTCCGACGGCGCTGGTGACGCACAAATTCGCCACCATCGGCGAGATGAGCTGCAATCCCGCCATTGGCGGCCTGGGCAAGGGCCATCTGGTGCGCGAGATCGATGCGCTGGATGGTCTGATGGGTCGCGTTGCCGACGCGGCCGGCATCCAGTTCCGCGTGCTCAACCGCCGCAAAGGCCCCGCGGTACGCGGTCCCCGCGCCCAGGCCGACCGCAAGCTCTATCGCCAGGCCATGCAGGCCGCCATCACCGCGCAGCCCAATCTCGACGTGATCGAGGGCGAGGTCGACGATATCGAAGTGAGCAATGGTGCAGTCAGCGGTGTCGTGCTGCTCGATGGCCGCCGCATCGGCACCAAGGCCGTGGTACTGACCACCGGCACCTTCCTGCGCGGGTTGATTCATCGCGGCGAGGAAACCACGCCGGCAGGGCGCTTGGGGGAAAAGCCGGTGCTGGGGCTCTCCACGCGCCTCGAAAATCTCGGGCTGCAACTCGGCCGCCTCAAGACCGGCACCCCGGCACGGCTCGATGGCACCAGCATCGATTACGCCCGGCTCGAAGCGCAGCCGGGCGACGATGTGCCCGAACCATTCTCCGCCCTGACCGCGGCCATCACCACGCCGCAGGTTTCCTGCCACATTACGCGCACGACTGCCGAGACGCATCGGATCATCTCGGAAAACCTGCATCGCTCGGCCATGTATGGCGGCCGCATCCAGAGCCGCGGGCCGCGCTATTGCCCGTCTATCGAGGACAAGGTGGTGCGCTTCGCCGATCGCGACAGCCACCAGATTTTCCTTGAGCCGGAAGGGCTTGACGACAGGACGGTCTATCCCAACGGCGTTTCCACCTCGCTGCCGGCCGAGGTGCAGGAAGCCTTTCTGCGCACCATGCCGGGGCTGGAAAATGTACTTATCATCCGGCCGGGCTATGCCATCGAATATGACCATGTCGATCCGCGCGAGCTGCGGCCGACCCTCGAAGTGAAGCGCCAGCCTGGGCTATATCTGGCCGGGCAGATCAATGGCACGACCGGCTATGAAGAGGCCGGGGCGCAGGGCCTGCTGGCCGGCGCCAATGCTGCCCTCGCCGCTGCCGGCAGCGACCCGCTGATCCTGTCGCGGACCGAAAGCTATCTTGGCGTCATGGTGGACGACCTGGTGACGCGCGGCGTGTCCGAACCCTACCGCATGTTCACCTCGCGCGCCGAATTCCGCTTGCATCTGCGCGCCGACAATGCCGATCAGCGCTTGACGCCGCTGGGGGTGGAAAGGGGCCTGGTCGGGGGCGAACGCCGCGAATTGTTTGCCGGCAAGGCTGCGGCGCTCACCCATGGCCGCATCCTGCTGAACAGCCTTACCGCCTCGCCCAATGCGGCGCGCAAGGCTGGCATTGCCGTCAATGAAGATGGCAAGCTGCGCTCGGCCTTCGACCTGTTGTCCTACCCCGACGTGACAGCGGCCGACACCGGCCGACTCTGGCCGGAAGTACTTGAAATCGCTCCGGAAATTATCGATCAATTGGTTGTCGATGCGCAATATGCGGTTTATCTCGACCGCCAGCGCAGTGATATCGACGCGGTGCGTCGTGACGAGCAGAAGCCGATCCCCGATCATCTCGATTATGCGGCGATTCCCGGCCTGTCGATGGAGCTGCGCCAGAAGCTGCAGCAATATCGGCCGCAGACCATCGCCCAGGCACTGGCCATGGATGGCATGACGCCGGCTGCGGTGACGCTGCTGCTCGCCGTTATCCGGCGCGGCGATCTGCGTCAGGCCGGCTGATGGCGGCCAGCGACGTCATTGCCCCTTATGCCGCGCAGTTCACCCGGCCACTTGCCGATGTCGTGGCCGATCTGGAATCCTATGCTCAGCTTCTCAGAAAGTGGCAGGCGGTACAGAATCTTGTTTCACGTGAAACACTGGATGCTGTCTGGTCCCGGCATTTTGCCGACAGTTTGCAGGTGCTGCCCCTGCTGAAGCCGGGCGATCATGCCTTTCTCGATCTGGGCAGCGGTGGTGGCCTGCCGGCTTTGCCGCTGGCCATTGCGCTCAAGAGCCCGAATCACCATTTCACTCTTATCGAGCCCAATGGGCGGAAGGTCAGTTTCCTGCGCACGGTGGCGCGGGAATTGGGGCTTGTCGTTGCCGTGGAAGGCCGGCGCAGCGACCAGATTGATTCACGTGAAACACCGCCGCCTGATGTCATAACCTCCCGCGCGCTGGCCGGCCTGCCGGTGCTTTGCGGCTGGATGGAACCGTTTTTCGCCCCGAAAACACGCGCCATCCTGCATAAGGGCAGGGAACATGTTGAAGAACTGGCGGAAGCGGTTCCGCAATGGGACTTTAACGTGGTAGTAACCAGGAGTGACACCGATGCAGAAGGTGTTCTGCTCACGCTTACAGATTTGTGTGCGAAAACAGTGAGTTAGTTAGCGGCGAACGAGCTGGAGGCCATTGTGGCGCCCCGTATCCTGACATTGGCGAACCAGAAGGGCGGTGTGGGCAAGACCACGACCGCCATCAATCTTGCGACTGCCTTGGCCGCCATCGGCGAGCGCGTGCTGATCGTCGATCTCGATCCGCAGGGCAATGCTTCGACCGGGCTGGGCATTTCGCGTACCGACCGCGACGTCTCGTCCTATGACCTGCTGGTGGGTGAAGCCAGCGTGGCGCAGGCGGCGATCATGACCAGCGTGCCCAATGTGGCCATCGTGCCCTCGACCATGGACCTGCTGGGCGTGGAACTGACCATTGCCGGTCAGGCCGACCGCGCCTTCAAGCTGCGCAATGCCTTCAGGCAGCTGGGCGACCTGACCATCAACGAGCGGCCGGTGAGCTATATCCTCATCGACTGCCCACCTTCGCTGAATCTGCTGACCGTCAATTCACTGGTCGCCGCCGATGCGGTGCTGGTGCCGCTGCAATGCGAGTTCTTTGCGCTGGAAGGCTTGAGCCAACTGCTTCAAACCATTGAGCAAATCCGCTCGACGCTCAATCCGCGCCTGTCCATCCAGGGCGTGGTGATGACCATGTTCGATAAGCGCAATAACCTTTCCGAGCAGGTCTTGCAGGACGTGCGTCAGGAGATGGGCAACCTCGTCTATGACACCGTCATCCCGCGCAATGTGCGGCTCAGCGAGGCGCCGTCCTATGGCAAGCCGGCTTTGCTTTACGACCTAAAATGTGCCGGCAGCCAGGCCTATCTGCGGCTGGCAACCGAAGTGATCCGCCGCGAGCGGCAGCTCAATGCGGCATAGGAGCCCGACATGAACGACAAACCCACACGTCTCGGTCGCGGGCTCGCGGCGCTGATTGGCGATATGGCCACCGTCGAGGGCGCCCGCGTCACCGAATCGGGCGGGGTGAAGCGCCTGCCGGTCGAATTCATCATCGCCAATCGGGCCAATCCGCGCCGCAGCTTCGATCCCGACCAGCTTGAAGAGCTGACCAACTCCATACGTGAAAAGGGCGTGATGCAGCCCCTCCTGGTGCGGCCCAGCGAAGATCCCAATATTTTCGAGCTGATCGCCGGCGAACGTCGCTGGCGCGCCGCCCAGAAGGCGGGCCTGCATGATGTGCCGGTCATCGTGCGCGAAGTGGGCGACAAGGAAGCGCTCGAGCTTGCCATTATCGAGAATGTGCAGCGCGCCGATCTCAATCCGCTTGAAGAAGCAATGGGTTATGGCCAGCTTATCGAGCAGTTCGATTATACCCAGCAGGATTTGGCCCAGGTGATCGGCAAGAGCCGCTCGCATGTCGCCAACACCTTGCGCCTGCTGCGCCTGCCCGAAGATGTGCGCGGCATGGTGGCCAGCGGCACATTGACGGCCGGTCATGCCCGCACGCTGATCACCGCCGAGGACCCGGCCAGCCTGGCGCGGCAGATCGTCGCCGGCGGGCTTTCGGTGCGCGAGGCCGAAGCGTTGAGCCAGCAGCGCGATGTCGCGGGCACCAGGAAGCCCAGCGCGGCCCAGGGGCCGCGCGATCCCGATACGGTGGCGCTGGAGCGCCGCCTGTCGGACGCATTGGGTCTTTCGGTGTCGCTGGCGCATAGCGAGCGCGGCGGCAAGCTCGAAATCCGCTACAAGACGCTGGAACAGCTCGACGGCATCTGCCTCAGGCTGACCGGGTCTACGAACTAGGGACCGCGCGGGCTCTACCCACCACCGTCATCACCCGGCTTGTCCGGGTGATCCGTGTTAGCGCCTGCCGTGTCATGGGATTGCCCGGACAGGCCGGGCAATGACCACGGTTGGGGACTGAACGTTTCACGTGAAACGCCGACTTCAATGCGCCGCGGCCATCATGCAGATGGCCAGCAGGGCGCGGCGCAGGCCGGCTTCGGCCAGAGCCGGGCGCCGCCGGCTATCGGCGGTGGTTTGCAGGATGCGGTCACTGGCGGCGGCCAAAGCCGCATCCGACCACAGGCGCAATTGCTGTTCTAAAGCCGAGATGCGCGAAAAATGCGGCTTTGGCCGCAAGCCCTCCAGCACCATGCGCGGCGTCTTGCCGGCATCCACCTCGGTCCGCCAGCGGCGCAGATTGGCGAAATGGATGGTGCACATGGCCAGGAGGCGCTGCGGATCGACCGCCGATGACAAAGCGCGGTTCAGCGCCAGTTCCAGCTTTTCGGCGTGGCCGCCGCCGGTGGCGTCGAGAATGGCGTCGATGGCCAGCATGCCATTGTCGGCGCAGAGCAGCAGCACGTCCTCGCGCGTCAGGGTCTTGCTGGAAGCCGCGTAAAGGCAGAGTTTTTCCAGCTCGCGGCGGGTGATTTCGCGGTCATTGCCGAGGATTTCGCGCAAAGTGGCGACCACATCGGCATCGATGCGGATGCCGTTCTGGTTGAAGGTCTCGCGAATCAGCGCCTGCAATGTCTCGTCGCTATCGGGATAGCAGGGCAAAGCGCGGCCGAGCTTTGTCGCCTCCACCAAAGCCCGCAGCGCATCCCTGGGCGTGAGGTTGCCCGCTTCGAGCACGATGGCGGCGCCGGCCGGATCGTCACGCAGCTCGGTCAGCGTCATGACCAGCGATTTGCCGGCGCCGCGCACGCGGATGATGCGCTTGCCGCCGAACAGCGACATGGTACGGGCTTCCACCGCCAGAATGGAGGGGTCGGCATCCACTTCGGCGCCGTCGAGCGTGACCACGCTGGCCGCTTCCGGGTCCTCGCCGCTCAATTGGCGGATCAGGCGCTGTGCGGTCTCCCGTACCAGGCCGGCATCGGGGCCATAGGCGAGGAAAATGCCTTCGGTTAGGTCGGGGCGCGCCAGGAAGCGGGCGACTTCATGCGCCTTGAGCGCCGTCATCAGCGGCTGAGCGAGGCCAGCATGGCCAGCCGCAGCGATTCGGCGGCGGCCCTGGCAGCCCGCTCGGCGGCTTCGCCGCGGGCGGCCGTATCGGCCAGAACCTGGCCGCTGGTGGTATATTCGGCGCTGGCGGTCCGGGTGAAGGTCATCGGTGCGGCGTCAGTGCCGTCTCGCCGGACGATGACGAGCGTGGCGGTGACGGTCATTCGCGCCAGCTTGTTGGGATTGGTCGTCGCCGAAAGGCCGACAACCCGCGATGACGAGCTCGCCGATACGCTCGCCAGCGGTGCCGTGGCCGCGTCCGACGTGCCGAACCGCAGTGCCAGCTCCTGGGAGATGACCTGGGCCAGCCGCGAACCCGGCTTGGCAAAGGCCAGGTTCAGCATGGGCTGGCTGGCCACGGCGCCGCTATAGACCGGCGAGAAGCTGCAGGCGGCCAGCGCCGCCCCAAGACCCAGCAGCATACCGGCGGCAACGATGCGGCGCAGGGGCTTAGACAACGACATTGACGATCCTGTCCGGGACGATGACGATCTTCTTGGGTGTCTTTCCGTCCAGAATGCGGACAATCTCGTCCATTGACAAGACCAGCTTCTCCACCTCCGCGGCGGGCATGCCTTTGGCCACGGTGATTTCGCCGCGACGCTTGCCGTTGACCTGGATGGGCAGGGTCACCGTGTCGTCCACCAGCAGGGCCGGATCGACCTCGGGCCAGGGCGCATCGGTCACCAGCCCCGGCTTGCCCAGGGCCTGCCAGCAGGTTTCGGCCAGATGCGGCATCATCGGCGCGATCAACTGGATCAGACGCTCCACGCCCTCCTGCAGGGCGCCGATCCGCGCCGCCGGGGCGGCGGAAGCCAGCCCGGCGGCGCGCACAAGTGCATTGGTCAGCTCATAAATCTGCGCCACGGCGCGGTTGAAGCGCAGCCCCTCGATATCGCCGCCCACCGTATGGACCGCACGATGCACCGCCTTGCGCAGGGCCTTGGCCTCATCATCACCGGAACTGTGAACAATGTCCGAAGACTGTTTCACCAGATCGATGGTTTCACCCACCAGCCGCCAGACGCGCTGCTGGAAGCGGCTGGCGCCTTCGACACCGGCCTCGGTCCATTGCACGTCGCGCTCCGGCGGGGAGTCCGACAGCATGAACCAGCGCGCCGTATCGGCGCCATAACTGGCGACGATCTCGTCGGGATCGACCACGTTCTTCTTGGATTTGCTCATCTTTTCGATCGAGCCGATGGCGATCGGCTCGTTCGAGCGAATGTGGCGGGCCAGGCGCTGCTCGCCATTGGCCTCGATCACCACTTCGGCCGGGGCGACCCATTCGCCGCGCGGCGACTTGTAGGTCTCGTGGGTCACCATGCCCTGGGTGAACAGGCCCTTGAATGGTTCATCCAGCCCCACATGGCCGGTCGCCTTCATGGCGCGGGTGAAGAAGCGCGAATAGAGCAGGTGCAGAATGGCGTGCTCGACGCCGCCGATATACTGATCCACCGGCAGCCAGCGGTCGGCAATGGCGGGAATGGTCGGCGTATCAGCGTCGGGCGCGGTGAAGCGAGCAAAATACCACGAGGAATCGACGAATGTGTCCATGGTGTCGGTTTCGCGCCGGGCCGCGCCGCCGCATTGCGGGCAGTTGACATGCTTCCAGCTCGGATGGTGATCGAGCGCATTGCCGGGCTTGTCGAAGGTGACGTCGGTCGGCAGCACCACCGGCAGGTCCTTCTTGGGCACCGGAATGGTGCCGCAGACCTCGCAATGGATGATCGGGATCGGTGCGCCCCAATAGCGCTGGCGCGACAGGCCCCAGTCGCGCAGGCGATAATTGACTTCCACCGTGCCCTGGGGCCGGCCGAGGACGCTGCGGGTGGCGAAATGGGCGGCAATGGCCTTCTTGGCCTCGTCCACGGTCAAGCCGTCGAGGAAGCCGGAATTGTAGATCACGCCGGGGTCCGTCGCCGCCTCGTCGGCAATGGCGAAGCTGGAGGCATCGGCTCCCTCGGGCAAAACCACGGGCACCACCGGCAGGTCATATTTGCGGGCGAAATCCAGGTCGCGCTGGTCATGCGCCGGGCAGCCGAAAATGGCGCCGGTGCCATAGTCCATCAGCACGAAATTGGCGACATAGACGGGCAGGGTCTGCCCCTCGATCACCGGATGCTTGACGCGCAAACCGGTGAACAGGCCCAGTTTCTCGCCTTTTTCCAGCGTTTCGGTGGCGGTGCCATGGCGGTGGCATTCGGCGACGAATTCGGCCAGTTCCGCATTGCCCGCGGCCAGTTCCGTCGTCAGGGGATGGTCGGGCGACAGCGCGATGAAGGATGCGCCGAAAATGGTGTCCGGCCGCGTGGTGAACACCTCGATGCTGGTCGCGGTCGTGGCGTCATCAGCCAGCAGTTCGAACAGCAGGCGCAGGCCTTCGGACCTGCCGATCCAGTTGCGCTGCATGACGCGCACCTTTTCCGGCCATTCTGTCAGCCCGTCCAGCGCCTCCAGCAGCTCTTCGGCATAGTCCGAGATCTTGAAGAACCACTGGGTCAGCTCGCGCTGTTCCACCACGGCGCCCGAGCGCCAGCCGCGCCCGTCGATGACCTGCTCATTGGCCAGCACGGTCATGTCCACCGGGTCCCAGTTGACCTTGGATTTCTTGCGGGTGACCAGGCCTGCCGCCAGCATGTCGATGAACATAGCCTGCTGGTGCCGATAATAGTCCGGCTCGCAGGTGGCGATCTCGCGGGTCCAGTCGATGGCCAGGCCCATGGACTTGAGCTGGGCCTTCATGGCCTCGATATTCTGGCGGGTCCAGATGCCCGGATTCATGCCGCGTTCGATAGCGGCATTTTCCGCGGGCAGGCCGAAGGCATCCCAACCCATGGGATGGAGCACATTGCGGCCCTTGGCGCGGTAGTAGCGCGCCACCACGTCGCCCATGGAATAATTGCGCACATGGCCCATATGGATGCGGCCCGAGGGATAGGGGAACATCTCGAGGACGTAATAGGGCTCGCGCTTGTCGTCATTGGAGCTGACAAAGCTGCGGGCGTCGTCCCACACCTTTTGCCATTTGGGTTCCATTTCGCGCGGATTGTAGCGTTCGCCGCTCACTGAACTCGTCCTCGGGGTCATATTCGCAGGCGCCGGGTAAAGTCCGGCACGGCTTGCGTTTAGGGGGGATTTTGGCTACCGGACCATCACCAGAAATCCCCTTCAAGGTCAACAGGAACAGGGCGAAAGCATGGATGCAGGTGCTGCCGGCAACCTCGCCGCTATCAGGGAACGCATCGCGCGCGCCCAAGACCGCTTCGGCGCTCCGCCCGAACGGGTGGAACTGGTGGCCGTGTCCAAGACCTTTCCAGCCGACGCGATCGCGCCGTTCCTGGCTGCTGGGCAGCGCGTGTTCGGCGAAAACCGCGTGCAGGAGGCCAAGGACAAGTGGCCCGGCCTGCGGGCAGGCTATCCCGATATCACGCTGCATCTCATCGGGCCGTTGCAGACCAACAAGGCGCGCGAGGCGGTGGCGCTGTTCGATGTCATCGAGACGGTGGATCGCGACAAACTTGCCGGCGTGCTGGCGGCCGAAATGGTGCGGGCTGGGCGGCGCCTGCCCTGTTTCGTACAGGTCAATATCGGGCTCGAAGCGCAGAAGGCCGGCATCGCTCCGGCCGAAACCGTGGCGTTCGTCCAGCGCTGCCGCGATGTGCACGGCCTCGATATCGTCGGCCTCATGTGCATCCCGCCCGATGGCGTCCCCCCCGGCCCCTATTTCGCCCACCTCGCCACCTTGGCCCGCGACGCCGGCGTCAGCGGCCTGTCCATGGGCATGAGCGGCGATTTCGAAGTGGGTATCGCCATGGGCGCGACGCATGTGCGGGTCGGATCGGCGCTGTTTGGCACGCGCCCCAAAGATGTTCCGGCGGACCGCCAAGACATATGACAGAATTGCAAGCTTGTCGTTTCGCGACAGTTGCTGGCATGCTAATCTTCCGCGGGGGAGATCGGCTTGAAAACACTGGTCCTGTGCCTTTTGCTGTGGTTCGCGACGGCCGGGAACGCGTTTTCCGCCAAAGTTGCTCTGGTTATCGGCAACTCGGCCTATGCCAACGTCAGTTCCCTTTCCAATCCAAGCAATGATGCGGCGGATCTCGGCGCCGCGCTGGAACGCATTGGCTTTGACGTCACGCTGGCGCGCGATCTCGACTATGACGGCATGCGCGCGGCTTTGCAGGATTTTTCGGTAACGTCGGATGGCGCCGAGATGGCCCTGGTATACTTCGCCGGCCACGGCATCGAGATCGACCGGCAGAACTACCTGGTCCCCGTCGATGCAAAGCTGCTTACCGACCATGCCGTGCGCTTCGAGGCGATTCCCATCGATCTGGTGGAAGCGGCCGTCGCCGGCGCCACCGAATTGCGCATGGTGCTGATCGATGCCTGCCGCAACAACCCGTTCGCGGCCCGCCTCGGCATCGAAACGCGCGCGCTGGCACGCGGCCTGGGTGACATAGAGCCGGCCGGCGGTACGCTGGTCGCCTATGCGGCAAAAGCCGGCACCGTGGCGCTGGATGGTGCCGGGCGCAATTCGCCTTTCGCCAAAGGACTGCTGCGCTATATCGAGCAGCCGGGACTCGAAATCAGCCTGTTGTTTCGCCGCGTCCGCGACGCCGTCATGGCCGAAACCGACAACCGGCAGGAGCCTTTTGTCTATGGCTCGCTTCCGGGCGACGAGATTTTCCTCGTGCCCACGTCGCAGGTCGCGGTCCTCACTCCGGACGCCGTCCAGCCGGTGCAATCCGATGCCAGAATAGCGGACGAACTCGCCTGGCGCGCCATTGCCGAGAGCGGCGACGCCGCGGCGCTGCAGGAATTCCTGTTTGCCTATCCGGACAGCCCCTATGTGCGCGAAGCCATCAACCGCTTGCGCGCATTGGTCGCCAATGCTCCGGCCCTTTCGCCGCCCCCGCCCGCTCCTGCAGCGCCGTTGAGCGACCGCGAGATCATCCTCAAGACGCAGCAGTTTCTGGCAGCGGCCCAATGCGATCCGGGTCCGGTGGACGGGCAGTGGGGTCCCAGGAGCCGCTCGGCACTAGCCAACTTTGCCCGCACGGCCGCCATGGCGCTGGGCAGGCTGGAGCCGGACAGGACGATCCTGGCGGCGTTGGAGAGCAAGAGCGGCGTGGTCTGTGCCAAAGCCGTGGCCAGCGTCTGTTACCTTGCCTCGGTCACGGTCAATCTTCGAACAGGTCTCAACCGCGACTGGGACCTGGAACCCGGCAATGCGGTAAAGCCCGACATCCGGATCAGTGAATTGACCACGGGGGCCCAGGCCGATTGCGCCAACAGCTTTCAGTGTGCGTTGCGCTTCACCGCGCCGGAAAGCGGGGCGCGGTTGTCCATCGTCGATACCGATATCGACGCCGCCGATCCCATCGGCAGCGGCACCTGCCTCCCCGGCAGGATTTGTCAGCTTGGCCTCGCCCGCGTCTCCATGAACCGTTGCTAGGGGGAGGCCCGGATGGGCGGCGCCGGGCGGTGGCGCGCGACAAACTTGCCGTTCCGTCATTGAGCGCCGGTCATTTGCGACGAATTTGGTCGGGTCGCCCGATGAACTGCAACCTCCCGCCGCTTTTCTTCGTTGCTCATGCCTGTAACGCCGTTGTGATTGGCTGGCCAAAAACCGGTCGCAATATTGTGACCCTTGGCGGGGGCCGACGCGAAAAGACCGGAGAAAACAATGAACAAGCGACGCATCCTGCTGGTGGACGACGACGCTGATCTGCGCCAGACGCTGGTTGACCAGCTCGAGAGCTTCAATGAGTTCGACATCATGCAGGCGGCGACGGCCAATGATGCGCTCAAGGCCACGCGCGAAAACAATATCGACCTGATGATTCTCGATGTCGGCCTGCCCGACATGGATGGGCGCGAAGCGGTCAAGGTCTTGCGCAGCGAGGGCTATAAAAGCCCGATCCTGATGTTGACCGGGCATGACAGCGACGCCGACCAGATCCGGGGCCTCGATTCGGGCGCCAATGACTATCTCACCAAGCCGTTCCGCTTTCCCGTGCTGCTGGCCCGCATCAATTCCGCCTTGCGCCAGCACGACCAGAGCGAGGACGTGGTCTTCACCATCGGCCAATACAGCTTCCAGCCCTCGGCCAAGATTCTGGAGGCCAATGACGGCGGCAAGGTGCGGCTGACCGACAAGGAAACCTCCATCCTCAAATATCTCTATCGCCAGGGCCCCAAGACCATCACCCGCGATGTGCTGCTCAAGGAGGTCTGGGGCTACAATAACCGCGTTACCACCCATACGCTGGAAACCCATATCTACCGCCTGCGCCAGAAGATCGAGCGCGACCCCTCCAATGCGCGCCTGCTGGTGACCGAAGAGGGCGGTTATCGCCTGGTGCCGTAGGGCCACGGGAGCACTGCCCACCCTCGCGCCTTGCAGTTTATCGTCATCACCCGGCTTGTCCGGGTGATCCATCCATCGGCATGCGCGGAGCGATGGATTGCCCGGACAAGCCGGGCAATGACGGTGAAAAGGTGAATTGTCGAACGCGACGGCCCTCCGGGCGGCGCGGGGACAAACCCGGTGGACCATAGCAAAATCGGGTACAAATGCGCGGAAAATGCCCTATAGGTTGAAGCGGCTTCGCTCCGGCGGGGCCGTTGGCGCATCCGGATTGGGCATATGATCAGGGACGATGCGGCCGAGGCACTGGCCCGGGCCGAATTCTTCGATATCTGCGACGACGAGCAGCGGCGCATGCTGGCCTTTGCCGGCGATGTCAGGCATTTCGATCCCGATGCGGTGCTGTACCAGGCCGGCGACCTGCCGCAGGGCGCGTTCGTGCTGCTCGAAGGCACGCTCAAGGCCAAGCCGGAAGGGCCGGGGGCCGGCAAGCCCTATGCGATTTCCGAGCCGGGCAGCGTGGTGTCGGCCATGGCGCTGATCCTCAGCAAGCCCCGCCCCGTGACCATTACCGCCGTTACCGACACGCGAACCCTGTTCGTGCCGCGCACCGCCTTCCTCAAGCTGGTGCAGCAGTCGCCCGAGCTGGCGCAGCGCGCCGTGGCGCGGGTCGAGCGCGAGCTAGGCAATTATCTGGGCGCGCTCGAGCCGGCGCACCGCAAGATGAAGGCGGGCGAGGGCGGCTGACCGACCCGCAAAAGGGCGCAAAGCCATGCCAGTGACGGCCCCGTCAGTACGCGCGCACCCTCTCGATATGCCTCACCCCGCCGACATGACGGTTCGCTGGACCCTGCCGGTATCGGTCGTGCTGCATGGCGGGCTGCTGGCGGCACTGCTGGTCGTGGCGGTGCCGCGCACCTTGGAGCGGCCGGCGCAGCGGGTGATTTCGGTCGAACTGATCCGCCCATCGCCCCCGCCAGTCATTGCGGGTGCCGAACCGGCGCCAGAGCCGGTCGCACCGGTCGAAGCGCCGCCGCCTGTGCCCACAGCCAGCGCTGACGATGGCATGACCGCCGCGACCGATTTCTATGCCGGCGGCATCCTGGCCGACCCCGCCAATGTCGAGGTCCGCAAGAATTTTCCGCTGCTGGCCAGCAGCGAGCAGGTCATCCAGCTCTGCAACATGGAAGCGCTGGAGCAATTGCGGCTGGCGGACCCGGCGGTCCCCGCCGATGCGCTGGTCGGCTATGCCTTCGATGCCATCACTGTCGCCGGCACCATGCTCGACGCGCCCGATGGCGCCGTGCGCAGTGGCGGACGCTGGTTCCATTTCCGCTACCACTGCGCCGTGACGGCCGACATGGCCGGGGTCAGCGCCTTCGAATATGCGCTGGGCGATCCGGTGCCGCCCGAGCAGTGGGAGGAACATTTCCTCAATGCGAATGACGACTGGCTGGACTAGACCCCTGCAAAGCGGGCGATCACCGGCACATGGTCGCTGGGCTGCTTGGCGTAGCCGCGGAAGGCCTTGACGATCTCGGTGCCGGTGCAGTGTTCGGCGACGTCTGCCGTGGCCCAGATATGGTCGAGCCGCCGCCCCTTGTTGGCCAGCTCCCAATTGGCACTGCGATAGCTCCACCACGAATAGAGTTTTTCGGTCTCCGGCACATGCTTGCGCACCAGGTCGGTCCAGCCATGGCCGCCATTGAGGATGGCGTTGAGCGCCTCGGTCTCGACCGGGGTGTGGCTGACGATCTTGAGCAGTTGCTTGTGGCTCCACACGTCGTTTTCATGCGGGGCGATGTTGAAATCGCCGGCGATGAGATGGCCGCGCTGGAAGATGGGATCGGTGAACCAGCTCGTCAGCTCGCTGAGGAAGCCCAGCTTGTGCTTGAACTTGGGATTGATCTCGGGGTCCGGTTCGTCACCGCCGGCCGGGATGTAGAAATCATGCAGCGTGACCGGGCCATGGCCGAAATCGGTCAGCGCCGAGATGTGGCGCGATTCGGGGATTTCGCAGAACACGCGGGATGAGACATCGGTCAGCGGGAACTTCGAGACGATGGCGACGCCGTGATAGCCCTTCTGCCCATGCACGGCCATGTGGGGATAGCCGGCCTCGATGAAGGCATTGCGCGGAAACTGGTCGTCCAGGCACTTGATCTCCTGGAACATGATCACGTCGGGCGCATGCTGGGCGATGAAGTCCAGCACCATGGGCAGGCGCAGCCGGATGGAATTGATGTTCCAGGTGACGATGGAGACGGGCATTTTTGGGCCTTTGGGTCAGAGGCTTCCCTTATTGCGAAGGGACGGGAGTCTCACAAGCCGAAAATGGCCAGATGTCGGACGTGCCGAAATTGCCGCCCGGCTTGCGCTTGCGGTTTCACGGGAGATGGGCGGCCTTTGGACCAAGAACTGTCGACATGGAACGGACCAAGGCCGCCCATCACGATCCGCTTTTGCGCGAGGTATGGTTCAGGCGGGACCAATCTTGCAGGCCCGGCTGCCGTATTCCCCCTCACTGGACAGGCGCCCCCATCCCACGGCCTCCCCGCCCGGCCCTGCGTCGGGGCCGCGTGATGGCGGGAACGGGCAGGAGTATGCCGGAGGATTTTGGAGAGGGATAAAATGGATAAGTCGGTCGTCGTAAGCACCGCCCATCAAGGGGAGTGAGGCGCAAGCTCAGGGAGCGGTGTTCATCGCCTCCCTCCCCCTTGTGGGGAGGGATTGAGGGAGGGGGTCGTTTTGCTGGCCACAGGATTACCCCCTCCCTAGCTCCGCTAGGGCCTATCGGCCCAGCTTCGCTGCCCTCCCTCAAGGGGGAGGGTAGGCAGGAGCCGACAGATAGGCGAGGTGCCTCCCTGGCAACAAAAAACCCGGCCTTGCGACCGGGTTCTTCAATTCGGCGATGCGCCAAAGCCTATTCGGCCTTGGGAGCCTCTTCGGCAGCAGCAGCCTGTTCGGCGGCGGCTGCAGCGGCTGCGGCTTCCGCATCCTTGGCGGCCTGCTCGACGGCAAAAGCCTCGGCGGCAGCGATCTTTTCGGCTTCACGCGCCTCGCGCGCAGCCTGGGCGGCGGTGCGCTCGCCGGCTTCGATCTTCTTGGTGCGCGAATTGGTCGATTCGAAAATACGGGCCGATTTGCCGCGACGATCGCGCAGGTAATACAGCTTGGCGCGACGGACCTTACCGCGCTTGAGGACTTCGACCGAAGCCACATTGGGCGAGTAGTAGGGGAACACGCGCTCGACGCCTTCGCCATACGAAATCTTGCGCACGGTGAAGCTGGCGGTGATGCCGCCGCCATTGAGGGCGATCACGACGCCTTCATAGGCCTGCAGGCGTTCCTTGTCGCCTTCACGGATCTTGACCCACACCTTGATGGTGTCGCCATGGGTGAAGTCGGGCAGTTCGCGCTTGGCGGCGAGAGCAGCAACCTGCTCGGCCTCAAGCTGTTCGATGATATTAGCCATGTCGATTCCGTTCTGAATCTTTTCAAAGGAGCGTTTATCGAGCACAAGCGGCTCGTCGCCCGGTCTTGGTTGGTAACGGAGGTTTTTCGTCTTTTTATTGGTGCGAGCCAGGTCCGATCAGCCTGACATCGCAGTAGTGGCGCGGCTATAGGGGAAAAATGCCCAAGAGTCTAGGGCCTGTCGCGGAGCAGGTCGGGCCGTCGTACGGCGGTCAGGGTCTTGCTCTGCTCGGCCCGCCATCTGGCGATTTTCCCATGGTCGCCCGAGGTCAGTACGGCGGGTATGTCCAGGCCCTCGAAGCTTTGCGGCCTGGTATATTGCGGATATTCCAGCAATCCGTTCTCGAAGCTCTCGTCGGCATGGCTGTCCGGCCCGCCGAGCACGCCGGGAATGAGCCGCACCACGGCCTCCAGCAGCACCATGGCGGCGACTTCCCCGCCGGCCAGCACATAGTCGCCGATGGAGATTTCTTCCAGTTGGCGGCCATCGATGACGCGCTGGTCCACGCCCTCGAAGCGGCCGCAGACGATGACGGCGCCAGGTCCCAGCGCCAGTTGGCGGGCGCGGGCCTGGGTCAGCGGCGTACCGCGCGGCGACATCAGGATGCGCGGGCGCGGATCGCCCTCGGGCGACACCGTGTCGATGGCCCTGGCCAGGATATCGGGCTTGAGCACCATGCCGGCGCCGCCGCCCGAAGGGGTGTCGTCCACGGTGCGGTGCCGGTCGGTGGCAAAGTCGCGCAGTTGCGTCGCCTGGAGCCACCATAGGCCGTCGGCCATGCCGCGGCCCAGTACCGAAGCGCCCAGCGGGCCGGGAAACAGCTCGGGAAACAGCGTGATGATGGCGGCAGAAAAGCTCAATCGGGCTCTTCCTCGCCTTCGGGGGCATCCAGTGGCACGACGACAGTGAGGAAGCCGCCGGCAATGTCGATCGCCGGCACCACGGCCTTGGTGAAGGGATAGAGATAGGTGTCGCCGCTTTGCGGATCGCGCACTTCGATGAGGTCGCCGGCGCCGAAATTGGGCATGGCCGAGACCTTGCCGATGACCACGCCGCTATCGAGCCGGGCATCGAGCCCGATCAGGTCGGCATGGTAGAAATCGTCCTCGTCCTCGGGCTCGGGCAGCCTGCTGCGATCGACGAAGAGGCTGACGCCATTGAGCTGCTCGGCCGCCGTGCGGTCGGAAATGCCCTTGATGTGAGCGATGACCACATTCTTCTGCAGGCGCACCTTGGTCAGGGTGACGGTAAGACCGGGCCGGTCGGTATCGAGCGGACCGTAGCTGCCGATGGCCTCGGGATCCTGGGTGTGGGTGGCGATGCGCACCTGGCCCTTGATGCCATGAGCGGCGCCGATCTGGCCAAGAAATATCTGGTTGGGCTTGTTCATGCTGGCTCCGGCGGCTGTGCAAGCGTCTTAGCAGGCGCCGCGCGGCTTGGGAATTGTTGCGGAACCAAGCGGGGGAGGCGGCAATTGTCCCAGCGAAAGCGCAAGGAGGCACATCATGGCCAGAACTCTCACCGACCGCGACGATATTCGCCAATGGGCCGAAGCCCGTGGCGGCAATCCGATGCTGATGGATACGCCCGACGGCACCGGCATCCGCACGCTGCTGCAACTGACTTTCGGTCAGCATGCCATCAATACCGACGGCAATGAAGGCCCCGACCGGATCGGCGGCTTTCACCTGGTGAGCTGGGAGGAATGGTTCGCCGCGCTGGACGAGGGCGGGCTGGCGGTGCGCGTTTCCGATGATCCAGCGGGCGGCAACGAAGCCGAATTCGAGTTCGTGCCGCGGGATTAGAACCTGCCGCTCATTCCGTTACTCCGCATCCGCCGCCGCCTCGATGGCTTCCATGTCCTCGTCGGAAAAGCCGAAATGGTGGCCCAGTTCGTGGATGAGCACATGGGTCACGACTTCGCCCAACGTATTGTCGTCGTTCTCGGCCCAGTAATCGAGGATGGCGCGGCGATAGAGGAAGACGGTGTTGGGGAGCTGCCCGGTCTGCGGCATGGCGCCGTCCTCGGTCATGCCGATGCCGGAGAACAGGCCCATCAGTTCGAACGGGCTCTCCATGCCGAAGCCTTCAAGCACGTCGTCCTCGGCAAATTCGGCGACCGAACAGGTGACATCGGCCGCCAGCGACCCGAAGGGCTCGGGCAATTGCTTCAGCGCGGCCGTGGCCAGAGCTTCGATGTCATCGAGGGTGGGCGCGAAACGCGCCCCCCAATCGGCGTCGTCTACTGCCACTCGCGGATATCGACGAAATGGCCGGCAATTGCCGCGGCGGTGGCCATGGCGGGCGACACCAGATGGGTGCGACCCTTGAAGCCCTGGCGGCCTTCGAAATTGCGGTTGCTGGTCGAGGCGCAGCGTTCCTGCGGCTTGAGCTTGTCCGGGTTCATGGCCAGGCACATCGAGCAGCCGGGCTCGCGCCATTCGAAGCCTGCATCCTTGAAGATCTTGTCCAGACCCTCGGCCTCGGCCTGATCCTTGACCAGGCCCGAACCCGGCACCACCATGGCATTGACGCCGGCAGCGACCTTGCGGCCGCCGATGACGGCGGCGGCGGCGCGCAGGTCCTCGATACGGCCATTGGTGCAGGAGCCGACGAAGACGCGCTCGACGGAGATGTCGGTGATCCTGGTGCCGGGCTTGAGCCCCATATAGTCGAGAGCCCGCCACTTGCTGGCGCGCTTGTTCTCGTCCTCGATATCGTCGGGGTTGGGCACGATGCCGGTCACCGAGATCACATCCTCGGGCGAGGAGCCCCAGGAGACGATCGGCGGCAGCTTGGCGGCGTCGAGGATCACGACCTTGTCATAGACCGCGCCTTCGTCCGTATAGAGCGTCTTCCAGTAATCGAGCGCCATGTCCCAGGCCTTGCCGGTCGGCGCGCGGTTGCGGCCCTTCACGTAGTTGAAGGTGGTCTCGTCGGGGGCGATCAGGCCGGCGCGGGCGCCGCCTTCGATGGTCATGTTGCAGACCGTCATGCGGCCTTCCATCGACAGCGAGCGGATGGCTTCGCCAGCGAATTCGATGACGTGACCATTGCCGCCGGCCGTGCCGATCTCGCCGATGATGGCGAGGATGATGTCCTTGGCGGTGACGTGGGGCGGTAGTTGCCCGTCGACCCGCACCAGCATGTTCTTGGCCTTCTGCTGGATCAGCGTCTGGGTGGCCAGCACGTGTTCGACTTCGGACGTGCCGATGCCGTGGGCCAGCGCGCCAAAGGCGCCATGCGTGGATGTGTGGCTGTCGCCGCAGACGATGGTCATGCCGGGCAGGGTGAAACCCTGCTCGGGGCCGACGATGTGCACGATGCCCTGGCGCTTGTCGAAGGGGTCGAAATATTCGATGCCGAAGTCTCTGGTGTTCTCGGCCAGAGCGGCGATCTGGATCGCGCTTTCGGGGTCCGGGTTGGGCAGCGAACGGTCGGTGGTGGGCACGTTGTGATCGACCACGGCCAGGGTGCGCTCGGGGTGGCGCACCTTGCGGTTGTTCATGCGCAGGCCTTCGAAAGCCTGCGGGCTCGTGACTTCGTGGACGAGGTGGCGATCGATATAGAGCAGCGAGGTTCCATCCTCGTTGTTCTGGACCAGATGGTCGTCCCAGATCTTGTCGTAGAGCGTGCGGGCCTTGGTCATAGCGGTCTTCCGGCAGGAAAAGTTTGGAGTGGTTCTAAGCCGGGAAGGGCTTGGCGGTCAAGCAGAACCGTACTCATGGGTACGGTTAGCGGTCAGCCGGTCCGGCGGATCGAAAATGCGCCGAGCAGGCTGGTGTCGAGCCCGATGCGCAGCCGGCACCAGAGCGCGATGGCGAGCTGGGCAATGATGCGCGCACCCATATTGGCGGCGGCGGCGCCGACAATGCCGAAGGCCGGGATGGCGGCGATCTGCACCAAAAAGCCCAGCCCCATGATGATGCCGAAAATGACGACATAGGCGCGTTCGTGGCCGGTCATCATCATGACGATCTTGGAGGGTCCGGTGGCCGCGTCGAACAGCAGGCCAAGGGCCAGCAGAACCAGCACCAGCGTCCCTTCGGCATAGGCGGGGCCGAAGAAGCTCAGAATCCACTCGCCCCAACCGACGAAGATGGCAAAGATCACCAGCGAAAACAGGAAGCCGGCACCAGCCGCCAGCGCCGTGATGGCCTGGGCCTGGCGCATCTGGCGGGCATGATAGTGCTGCGCCACCATGGGCGCGATCACCAGCTCGATGGCGAAGGTGAACAGCGTCATCAGCCCGGCGGTACGGAAGGCGTTGAAATAGACACCCGAGCTTTCGAGATCGAGCATCAGGCCGACCAGGATCACATCGGCATTGAGCGCGGCGGTTTCGATCAACGCGCCCAGCATCAGCCAGCGGCTGATGCCGCCCCAGCGGGTCCAATAGGCCTTGAGCGCGCCAATGCCGGGGCCGAGCACATAGCCGGCCCGCATGGCCTGCCAGAATTGCAGGGCCAGCATGCCGGACAGCAGTACCGCGGACAGCACCAGCGCATCGGGGCCGCTGAGCACGATGCCGGCGGCGAAGAGGCCTATCACCGCAGCCGGCAAGGCCAGCCGCCACAGGATGTCGCGCGGCACCAAGGCGGTCCAGAGCGAGCCCTGGGCGCGCAGGGCCGAGGAATTGTATTCGGCCAGCGCCATGGGCAGCACGAGGAAGGCGGCGGCGTAGAAGTGGTTGGCAGTATCGTCAAGGGTGACGAATTGCAGCGTCACGAAGACGATGGCGGCAAAGCCCAGACTTGCCGTGAGGCCGACGAGAATGGTCAGCATCGAGCCGGAGCGGGCGGCGGCGATGGCGGCGTCCCGTTGCCCGGCCACGGTTTCCTGCGGCCAGAGGCGGAGGATGGCCATGGGCTGGCCCACGCCGACGGCAATGGCCAGCACGGTGGCAATGGCCAGTCCGAAGGCGAAATGGCCGTATTCGTCCGGGCTCATGGTGCGCGAGAGCGCGACATAGGTGAGATAGGTGAGGCCGGCCGTCGCCACCTTGATGCCGAGCGAGCCGACCGACCGCCAAAGGCCGGTATGCAGCAATGCCGACAGATCGGATGGTATGCGCAGACGCATGCAACGCCTCGATATGACGGCTGCACCGCCGCGACAAGGGCAATCTGGCACGCCAGTCTTAGGAAGGTCTTACCTGTGGCCGCGCCGCATATTACGGATTGGTAAGATATCTCTCCCTCGCAATGGGCATTGCGGACTTCTCCGCCCTTGATGGGCCAAGCTTTATCGTCATTGCCCGGCTTGTCCGGGTCATCCATGGCTTGCGCGTGTGCTGAAAGATGGATCACCCGGACAAGCCGGGTGATGACGCAGGAGGGGAAGGTCGGTGAAGGCCCGAACGACCTCTCCCCGAAGGGAGAGGGGTGCAGAAAGATCAGTGCCGGAAATGGCGCATGCCGGTCATCACCATGGCGATGCCGGCGGCATCGGCGGCGGCGATGACTTCGTCGTCGCGCATGGAGCCGCCCGGCTGGATCACTGCCGTCGCGCCGGCCGCGACAAGGGCTTCCAATCCATCGGCAAAGGGGAAGAAGGCGTCGGATGCCGCGACCGAACCCTGGGTCAGCGCGCCTTCGATGCCGGCAGCCCTGGCGGCGTCGATGGACTTGCGGTGGGCGGTGAGGGCGGAATCGACCCTCGACATCTGCCCGGCGCCGATGCCGGCGGTGGCGCCCGCCTTCACATAGACGATGGCGTTGGACTTGACGTGCTTGGCCACTTTGGCGGCAAGGCGCAGGTCGGCCATTTCGGCCGGCGTCGGCTGGCGCTTGGTGACAACCTTGAGCTCGCAATCGTCGACATTGCGGTTGTCGCGGCCCTGGACCAGCAGGCCACCGGCCACCGACTTTACCACGAGGCCATCGGCCTTCGGGTCGGCGATGCCGCCGGTCAGCAGCAGGCGAAGATTCTTCTTGGCGGCGATGATGTCCTGGGCCTCCTGGGTGGCCGAGGGGGCCACGATCACCTCGGTAAAGACCTTGACGATCTCGGTGGCGGTCGCCGCGTCGATCTCGCGGTTGGTGGCGACGATGCCGCCAAAGGCCGAGACCGGATCGGTACGCAGGGCATTCTGATAGGCGGTCAGCAGATCTGCGGCCACGGCGACGCCGCAGGGATTGGCATGCTTGATGATGGCGACGGCCGCGACCTGGGCAGGGTCGAATTCGCTGACCAGTTCGAAGGCGGCGTCGGTGTCGTTGATGTTGTTGTAGCTCAGGGTCTTGCCCTGGACCTGGGTGGCGGTGGCGACGCCGCGACGGTCCTCGCCATTGGCGTAGAAGCCGGCCCATTGGTGGGGGTTTTCACCATAGCGCATGACCTCGCGCAGGCTGCCGGCAAAGCTGCGATACGGAATTTCCGGATAGTCGATCGCCTTGGCGAACCAGGTGGAAATGGCGCTGTCATAGGCGGCGGTGCGGGCATAGGCCTTGGCGGCCAGCTTCTGGCGCAAAGTGAAGGGCACGCCGCCGGTTTCGGCGATGGCGGCGAGGATCGCGGGATAGTCGGCGGGGTCGACGACCACGGTCACATAGGCGTGGTTCTTGGCGGCGGAGCGGACCATGGCCGGGCCGCCAATGTCGATATTCTCAATGATATCGTCATAGGAAGCGCCCGAGGCGACAGTCTTTTCGAACGGGTAGAGGTTGACCGCGACGAGGTCGATGGCGCCGATGTCGTGCTCTTCCATCGAGGCGGCGTGATCGGCTTTATCGCGAACGGCCAGAAGCCCGCCATGCACCTTGGGGTGGAGGGTCTTGACCCGGCCATCCATCATTTCAGGGAAGCCGGTGAGGTCGGCGATCTCGCGGACCGGGAGCCCGGCATCGCTGATCAGCTTGTGGGTGCCGCCGGTGGAGACCAGTTCCACGCCGGCGGCGGAAAGACCTCGGGCGAAGTCGGCCATGCCGGACTTGTCGAATACCGAAAGCAGCGCCCGCCCGACCTTGACCGTCTTGCTCATGAGGATGTGTCGCCCTGTGATGTGATTTGCGCGGTGGCTAGCACGAAGCGGGGGTGGTGCCAATCGGCTATCTCGGTCCGCGATGCTGCAGTCGACACCCTCCCCCTTGCGGGAGGGATCAAGGGTGGGGGATGGTTGGCCCGGATTCCAACACCCCTCCCAACTTCCCCCGTCGAGGGGGAGGTGCCACGCTGTGGTTGCGGGCACCTCTATGCCACCGCAGAGGCTCAGCCCTGCTCCAGCGTAAAAATCCACGCCACTTCAGCGTCGGCGGCGACGTCGGCCTCCAGCACCAGTTGTCGTGTCTTGTGGAAGCCGAGATAGGCCGATTGGCGCACGCTTTCCTCTTCGCGGAACTGGGCGCCTTCCCAGAGGAAGCTCCAGACCGCACCATTGGGCAGCACCAGCCGGACGATGCCTTCGCCGCGGTTGCGGCGCACCATGATGCCGGGTGCAAGATGGAAGCGAAGAGCAAGCAAGCCTGCAGGCATGCCTGCGCCAATCATGCGATCCTGCCCGACCAGGGTGGTGCCGCCCGAGAGCAGCGTCAGGCGCCGTTCGAGGGTGACGCCGAATCGGCGGGCATAGCCGTCGGTCGACAGCGTCAGCAGGTGGTCGGCGGCGTCCAGCGCGATGGCCGGCGTGCCGCCGGTGGCATCCTCGGCGTCGATGGTGGGGCCGGAATGGGCCACGCCCTGGCGGAACAGGGCCTTGCTGTCGGGCAGGTCCGAGGGGGCCGGGCCGCAGGAGCCCAGGATCAGTTCGCTGCCATGGGAGAATTCGAAGGCCAGGGCGCTGGCATGAAGCTCGCCGGCCAGCCCCGGCGCGGGCACGAGTCCCGAATCGGCGATGACCACGGCATCGCCATCGCGCAAAATGCCGTAGCCGCCCAGCAGCATGGAGCGCTGCCGCCGACCGGGACCATTGGCCTGGATGGCGATCAGCACGTCATGGGGCAGGTGGCCGCAGCCGTTGAAATAGGCCGGCTCGCCGCTCGACAGGGTCAGCGCGTCGAGGCTTTCATGCATGCGGTCGATCTGGGCGCCCAGCTCGTTGCCGGCCTCGGACTTCACCCCGGCGGCGATGCGGCGAATGCTGACGAGATCGACCAGCAGTTGCAGTTGCAGGCGCGGATTGCGCGCATTGTGGAAGCCCCCGGCATCGAGCTGGCTGGCCAGCAGGGCATTGAGCTGTTCGACCCGGCGCGGCACGTCGGTCCGGTCGTCCTGCTCGCAATGCTCGGCCCCGATCAAGGCGATGGCGGCGAAGAGGGCATCGGTGGGGTCGCTGGCCAGGGGTCCGCGTATCTTGAGGCTCTGGATCTGCGCGCCCAGCACGCGCTGCACCGTGCGGGCCTCGGGCGGAGTGGCGCCATCGAGCAGCAGCGGCAGGTGGCGCAGCCAGTTGAGCACGCGCTGCGCGGTGAGGGCCGGGGCCCAGGTATCGTGCTGGAACTGGCCCTCGCGGCCAATCCAGTCGAGCACCAGCATGCGGGCAAAGCGGCGCTCGCCGGGGTCGCGCACATCGCGGAAGTGGCGGAGCCAGGAAAAGCCGTGCAGGTTGAGCCACCAGTCGAGGTGGTCGACGTCGAGGCTGAAGGGCGAAGCGCCACCGGTTTCGATGAGCTTGGAGGCGAGCAGGTAGCGGCCGGCCATCATGTCGCGCACCGCTTCGCGATCGGCCGGGCGGAATTCGGGCAGTTCGCCGGCAAAGGCATCGTCGGCCAGCCCGCGCCAGGTCCAGCGCAGGATGGGCAAAGTCACCACCGTATCGGCGAAGCCCAAGGCGAAACGGCGCAGGACATGGAGCAGCGGCGGCGCCATCAGCACACCTGCTCCCGCCGTGCGGCATCCGCCAGCGTTGCCTCGTCACTGCCTCTCAACGACCCACTACCTTGCCTGGCACCGCCCCAGCAGGCGCCATCATCTTGTTTTTTCAACGGCGGCGGAAGCGCGCCACGAAGAACCCGTCCATACCGCCCCCGCGCCCGCCCGGCGCCATGCCCGGATGGGTCCGCACCAGGCCGCGCGGTGTCACGGCGCTTTCGAGCCCCGGCAACTCGGCCGGTGTCACCGGCCAGAGGTCCAGCCCCGGCAGGGCATCGAGCGCCCAATCGACCTGACCTTCGCCTTCGGCGGGCTCAAGCGAACAGACGCAATAGACGAGCACGCCGCCCGCATCAAGGCAGCGGAAGGCGTTGGTGAGCAGGGCGCGTTGCAGCCGTACCCGTCCGGCCACATCGCCGGTGGAGCGATGCCAGATCACTTCGGGATGGCGGCGGAAGGTGCCGGTGGCCGAACAGGGGGCGTCGAGCAGCACGCCGTCATAGGGCGCTGATGGGGCATAGTTGCCGGCATCGGCGACCACGGTTTCGGCGGTGTAGTCGAGCCGGGCCAGGTTTTCCTTGAGCCGTTCCATGCGGGTGGCGTCGCTGTCGAGCGCGGTGACGGCATAGCCCACCTTGGCCAGTTGCGCGGTTTTGCCGCCGGGGGCGGCGCAGAGATCGAGCACACGGCCGCCGGCTTTGGCGCCCAGCAGGCGGGCCGGAATGGCCGAAGCGGCGTCCTGCACCCACCACAGACCCTCGGCAAAGCCGGGCAGGGCTTCCACCGGGCGGTCGCGCTGGTCGATACGCACGGTGTCGGCCATGACCGGCTCGGCGCCGAGGGAGGCGACCAGGTCGGCATCGTCGCTCTTAAGCGTCAGATCGAGCGGAGCACCGGCCAGCAAGGCGGTCGAGAAGGCGTCGATGGCCGCTTCGCCATAGGCGTCGAGCCAGGTATCGCCGAAGGTGTCGGGAATGAGCAGATCGTCGCTCAGCATGCCGAATTTGGCGGAATTGGCCTGCGCGTTGCGCAGCACGGCATTCATCAGGCCGCTCAAATGACGCGCCTTGGGGTCGCGCTTGGTGGCTTCGACGGCGAGGAACAGCGCAGAATGAGCGCCGAGATCGGGCAGGAAGACCAGTTGCGCCAGCGACAGGCGCAATACGGCTTCGAAACTGCCGGATTTGCCGGGCATGCCCTTGTCGAGCAGGGCATGGAGAATGAAGTTGAGTTGCCCCTGCCGGCGCAGGGCGGTGGTGATCAGCCGGTTGGCCAGCGCCCGGTCGCGGCCATCGGCCAGCTCGGTCGCGGTCAGGGGCGAGAAATTATCGCCAGCCAGGACGGATTTCAGCCGCTGTGCGGCAACGAGGCGGAGCTTGAGCCCCGCCGGATCAGGTTTGTTCTGCGCCACGCTAGTTCTTATCCCCAGGGACCGCGTTGTCCGCCATCCTCGTCGGTCCGTCCGACGGTCGGCACGCGCCAGCCGCCGCCGATATCGCGTCCGGTCGAAACCGGCTGAGGGCGGGGCTGAGGCCTGCGGCCCTTATCGTCCACCTGCATGCTGGCTGCAAGCTTGCGCAAGGCCTCGATGCGATTGGCCGTGTCCGGGTGGGTCGAAAACAGGTTGTCCATGCGCTGACCGGAGAGGGGATTGATGATGTACATATGGGCCATGGCCGGATTGCGCTCGGCGGCGACATTGACCTGTCGGCCGGCAAGGCCGGCGATTTTCTGCAGCGCCGAGGCGAGGGCCAGCGGATCACCGGATATTTCGGCGCCGTCGCGATCGGCCTCGTATTCGCGGGTGCGGCTCACCGCCATCTGCACCAGCATGGCGGCGACGGGGGCGAGGAAGACCATCAGCAGCGCGCCGATGCCGCCCAGCGGATTGTCGCGGTTATTGCCGCCGCCAAAGAACAGGCCGAACTGCGCCAGGGCCGAAATGGCGCCGGCAAAGGTAGCGGTGATGGTCATGGTGAGGGTGTCGCGGCTGCGGATATGGGCCAGCTCGTGAGAAATCACCGCCGCCACTTCGCGGGTTTCGAGATGCTTGAGCAGGCCGGCCGAGACGGCAACGGCGGCGTTCTGCGGATTGCGGCCGGTGGCGAAGGCATTGGGCTGGTCGGACTGGATGACATAGACCGCAGGAGTGGGAATACCGGCCTTGCGCGAGAGGATATCGACCATGTCATAGAGCTCGGGCACGCGGCTCCGCTCCACCGGCACGGCATTCTGCATGCGCAAGACCAGCTTGTCGGAATTCCAGTAGCCGAACAGATTGGTCACCAGCGCGAAGCCGAAGGCGATCATCATGCCCCCGGTGCCGCCGATGAAATAGCCGACGGCCATGAACAGCGCGGTGAGCGCGGCAAGCAGGACAGTGGTGCGGAACGCATTGAACATCAGGAGCCCTTGGGTTCGAGTTCTCGAGCAATTATGTTGTGCGGCGATGGGTTCCATGCAAGCGGCATGACCAAATCGTAACCCGGATGCCAAAATGAGCGACGACGAGAAAGAAACCCCGAGACCGCCGCTGAGCGAGGCGGCCAAGCGGGCACTGGCCGAGGCCAAGGCGCGACGGGCGGAAATCGACGCCAAGGGAGCGTTCGCGCCCAAGGAGCAGGGCGGGCGCGGCGGACTGGAGCCGGGCCGCTATGGCGACTGGGAGATCAAGGGGCTGACCAGCGATTTCTGAGGCGTGCTACCCGCGTGCCTTCTCGATGGCCGGCAGCAATTCGGTCTCGACCGCCTCCGGCGTCAGGGGGCCGACATGCTTGAAGGTGATGATGCCCTGGGGGTCGACCACGAAGGTTTCCGGTACGCCGTAGACACCCCAGTCGATGGAGACGCGGCGGTCGCGGTCGCTGCCGACGGCGTCGTAGGGATTGCCCAGTTCGGCGAGGAAGGCGCGGGCGTTTTCCGGGGCATCGGACTGGTTGATGCCGAACAGGCGGACGTCGGAAATGTCCTTGAGCGCTACCAGCAGCGGATGCTCGTCGCGGCAGGGGATGCACCAGGAGGCAAAGACATTGACCACGGTCACCGCACCCTTGAGGCTCGCGGTATCGAAGCCGGGCACGCCGAGCTCGGGCACGGCTTCCATGGTGAAGACGGGGGCGGGCTTGTCGATCAGCACCGAGCGGACGAGGGCCGGATCGCGATCGATGGAGAAGGCAAAGACAGCGACCAGCGCGATGAGCGCGATGAGCGGCAGCCCGAAGAGGACATAGCGCATCAGCGGCGGGCTTCCAGCGCGGCGAGCTTTTTCGCGGTGGCGCGGGCGTCATACAGCGTCCAGGCGATCAGCCCGGCCACGCCGATCGCGACGCCGATATAGGCCCAGACGATGAAGACGGCGTGTGGTCCGAGATCGATCATGCGGGCTCTCCCTGTGCAGCCCTGCGCTGCAGGGTCATCACGCGGCGGCGCTTGACCTCGGTATGCATGGCCTTGAGCTGCAGCGTGATGAACAGGAAGGTGAAGGCGAAGAACATGATGAAAAGCGGGGTCAGGATCGAGCCCGGCATGCGCGGGCCATCGGCGCGGAAGACGCTGGCCGGCTGGTGCAGCGTGCTCCACCAATCGACCGAGAACTTGATGATCGGGATGTTGACCGCGCCGATGAGGGTGAAGACGGCGATGACGCGGGCGGCGCGGAGCTGGTCGTCGAAGGCCCGCCACAGGGCGACGATGCCGAGATAGATGAACAGCAGGACCAGGGTCGAGGTCATGCGGCCGTCCCATTCCCAGAAGGTGCCCCAGGTCGGACGGCCCCAGAGCGAGCCGGTGAACAGGGCAAGCGCGGTGAACAGGGCGCCGAGCGGGGCGGCGGCTTTCATCGAGACGTCGGCCAGGGGATGGCGCCAGACCAAAGTGCCGAGCGCCGAGACCGCCATCACGCCGTAGACGAACTGGCTGAGCCAGGCATTGGGCACATGGACATACATGATGCGCACGGTATCGCCCATCTGGTAGTCCGCGGGCGAATTGAAAAAGGCGAAATAGAGCCCCACCACGAAGACCAGGGCGGTGAGGATGGTCAGCGGCCACAGCAGCGGCCGCGTCCAGATGACAAACTGCCCCGGATGGGCGATGCGGCTCCACCAGCTCTGCTTTTGTGTCGTGTCTAGGGTCATGTGATCGCTCTAATCTTCGCCCGAGCTTATCGCAAGGGCGGCGGCGAAGGGAGCCAGGGCCACGGCCATGAGGCTCAATGCCGCAAGAAACAGCAAAGCGGCTGATGATTGGGTGGCGGTGATGCTGCCGGTGCCGAAGATCAGCACCGGTATCGACAGCGGGGCGATGAGGATGGGCGCGATGAGCCCGCCGCGGCGGATCGATACGGTCACCGCGGCCCCGACGGCGCCGAAAGCCGCTAAAGCCGGGGTGCCTACAGCCAACGAGAGCAGCACGCGCCAGAAGGTTTCGAGCTCCATGGCCAGCAGCATGGCGAGCAGGGGCGAGGCCAGGAGCAGCGGCAGAGCCGAGACCAGCCAGTGGACGATCAACTTTGCGGCAACGACGGCGCTGAGCGACAGGTCGGCCTGGCGCAGCAGGATCAGCGAGCCGTCCTCGTGGTCTGGGCGGAACAGCCGGTCGAGCCCGAGCAGCATGGCGAGGAAGGCCGCGATCCAGACAATGCCGGGGGCGATGCGGGCCAGCAGGTCCCGATCGGGCCCCACGGCGAAGGGCACGATGGCGCCCACAATGACGAAAAACAGCACCAGCGTCAGCATATCGCCGCCGCCGCGCAAGGCGAGGCGCAGTTCGCGCCCCAGCATGGCGCGGAAGGCGGTCATGGTGGCGCTCCGGAATTTCTGGCTCCCAGCACCAGGGTTTCCATGCGGGAAGGATCAGGCAGGGTGATGGGATCGTGGGTGGCGGCGACCGCGATGCCCCCCATGTCGAGATGCCGGTCGAGCAGCCGGGTCACTAGGTCGTGGCCTTCGCTGTCGAGCGCCGCGGCGGGTTCGTCCAGGAGCCAGAGCGGGCGCAGGCTGACCAGCAGGCGGGCCAGAGCCAGCCGGCGCGACTGCCCGGCCGAAAGATAGCCGGCATCAAGATCGCCCAGCCGTCCCAGCCCGACCTCCGCAAGGGCGTCGGCGACCGACAAGCCGGTGGTGCCATTGACCGCGGCCCAGAAGCCGAGATTTTCGGCCACGGTCAGCCGGGGTTTGATGGCATTGCGATGGCCGCAATAGTGCAGGGCCGGTCCCGCTTCCGCCTCGCCTCCTTCCAGGGCGAAAAAACCGTCAAGCGGCGCGACGATGCCCGACAGCGTCAGCAGCAGCGTGGTCTTGCCCGACCCATTGGCGCCGCGCAGCAGCAGGCAACGTCCGGGCGCGACCGCAAAGGCCAGTTCATGGGTCAGCGCCATGCCGCCCCGCCCGCAAACGAGGCCGGTGGCAACGAGGCTCAGCGGGGAAAAGACTTGCCGTTCGGTCATGACCCCTTCTCGTATTGAACCCAAGGTCACACTGGCAAGCCCATTCGTCTTTCTCTATAAGCCCTTATAGATTGGAGTCATTCCAGGAAAGGCGGCGCTGTTGAGCGGTTTTCGGGTGGTTTACCCGGACCGGCGCGCTTGCCGCAACCGAACAGGATTAGGGCGGAACCATGGCCTCGGTAAACAGCTTCAAGTCGAAATCGACCCTTTCGGTCGGCGGCAAGACCTACACCTACTATTCCATCGAGCAGGCCGAGAAGAACGGCCTCAAGGGCGTGTCCAAGCTCCCCCATTCGATGAAGGTGGTGCTGGAAAATCTGCTGCGCTTCGAAGACAACCGCACGGTCACCAAGACCGACATCGAAGCCGTCGCCACTTGGTTGGTCACGCGCCAGTCTGATCACGAAATTTCGTACCGCCCGGCCCGCGTGCTGATGCAGGACTTTACCGGCGTTCCCGCCGTGGTTGACCTTGCCGCCATGCGCGACGCCACCGCCAAGCTCGGTGCCGACCCGCAGAAGATCAACCCGCTGGTGCCGGTCGACCTGGTCATCGACCACTCGGTGATGGTCGACAGCTTCGGCACGGCCCTGGCCTTCGGGCAGAATGTCGAGCTCGAATATGAGCGCAATGGCGAGCGCTACGAATTCCTGCGCTGGGGCCAGTCGGCCTTCGACAATTTCCGCGTCGTGCCTCCCGGCACCGGCATCTGCCATCAGGTGAATCTCGAATACCTGGCCCAGACCGTGTGGACCCTGGAAGAGAATGGCGAGACCGTCGCCTATCCCGATACGCTGGTCGGCACCGACTCGCACACGACCATGGTCAATGGCCTGGCGGTGCTGGGCTGGGGCGTGGGCGGCATCGAGGCCGAGGCGGCCATGCTGGGCCAGCCGATCACCATGCTGATCCCCGAAGTCGTCGGCTTCAAGCTGACCGGCAAGATCAATGAAGGTATCACCGCCACCGACCTGGTTCTCACCGTCACTGAAATGCTGCGCAAGAAGGGCGTGGTCGGCAAGTTCGTCGAGTTCTACGGCCCCGGCCTCGACTATCTCAGCCTCGAGGACCAGGCGACCATCGCCAATATGGCCCCCGAATATGGCGCCACCTGCGGCTATTTCCCGGTCGATGCCGATACGCTCAAATACCTCACCACTTCGGGCCGCGATCCGCAGCGCGTGGCCCTGGTGGAAGCCTATTCCAAGGCGCAGGGCATGTTCCGCGAGACCAATTCGGCCGATCCGGTCTTCACCTCGACCCTCGAACTCGATCTCACCACCGTCGTTCCCTCGATCTCGGGTCCCAAGCGCCCGCAGGACCGTATTGCGCTCGACAATGCCAAGCAGGCCTTTGCCGCCGCCCTGCCCAAGGAATTCGGCAAGACCGACGATCCCAAGGTTGCCGTGGATGGTACCGATTATGCCATCGGCCATGGCGACGTGGTAATTGCCGCCATCACCTCCTGCACCAATACGTCGAACCCATCGGTGCTGGTCGCCGCGGGTCTGGTGGCCCGCAAGGCGCGGGCGTTGGGGCTGGATTCCAAGCCCTGGGTCAAGACCTCGCTGGCGCCCGGCAGCCAGGTGGTCACCGACTACCTGACCTCGGCCGGCCTGCAGGAAGACCTCGACGCCATCGGCTTCAACCTGGTCGGCTATGGCTGCACCACCTGCATCGGCAATTCGGGCCCGCTGCCGACGGAAATCTCCAAGGCCGTGCAGTCGGGTGACCTGGTCGCCGCCTCGGTGCTGTCGGGCAACCGCAATTTCGAGGGCCGCGTGAACCCGGATGTGAAGGCGAACTTCCTCGCCTCGCCGCCGCTGGTCGTGGCCTATGCGCTGGCCGGCTCGATGAAGATCGACATCACCAAGGATGCCATCGGCACCTCCAAGGACGGCAAGCCGGTCTATCTCAAGGATATCTGGCCGTCGAACCACGAAGTGGCCGAGATCGTGCGCAAGCACGTCACCAAGGAAATGTTCCAGGGCCGCTATTCGGACGTGTTCAAGGGCGACACCAACTGGCAGGGCATCGCCGTCGATGGCGGCGAGACCTATAAGTGGAATTCCAGCTCGACCTATGTGCAGAATCCGCCCTATTTCGAGGGGCTGACCATGCAGCCCAAGCCGGTCACCGACATCGAAAAGGCCAAGGTGCTGGCGCTGTTCCTCGATTCGATCACGACCGACCATATTTCCCCGGCCGGTTCGTTCAAGGCGACAACGCCGGCCGGCAAGTATCTCGAGGAACGCCAGGTTGCGCCCAGGGATTTCAATTCCTACGGTGCCCGCCGCGGCAATCATGAAGTGATGATGCGCGGCACCTTCGCCAATATCCGCATCAAGAACCAGATGCTCCAGGGCGTCGAGGGCGGTTACACCAAAGGCCCCGACGGCTCGCAGATGGCGATCTACGATGCCGCCATGGCCTACCAGGCCGCCGGCACGCCGCTGGTGATCTTCGCCGGCAAGGAATACGGCACCGGCTCGTCGCGCGACTGGGCTGCCAAGGGCACCAATCTGCTCGGCGTGCGCGCCGTGATCGCCCAGTCCTTCGAGCGTATCCACCGCTCCAACCTGGTCGGCATGGGCGTCATCCCGCTGCAGTTCAAGGATGGCGAAAGCTGGCAGACGCTGGGCCTCGACGGCACCGAGACGGTGGATATCGAAGGGGTCACCGAAATCGCCCCGCGCGCCAAGGTGACCGTCAGGATCACCCGCGCCGATGGTTCGGTGGTCAATGTGGAAACCCTGTGCCGCATCGATACCGCCAACGAGCTCGACTATTACAAGCATGGCGGCATCCTGCATTACGTGCTGCGGAGCCTGGTAGCGGCATAAAGCGCAAACCGCTGCGATCCGAAAATGCAAAAGGCCCCGCTTGCGGGGCCTTTTCTTTGCTGTGGCGGTTCCGATTCAGGGAATGGCGAAGCCGCGCTCGGAATAGTCCCGCAGCTTGTTGCGCAAGGTCCTGATCGAAATGCCCAGGATCGCGGCAGCGTGGGTGCGGTTGCCCTCGGTTTGCCGCAAGGTGGCGAGAATCAGATTCAGTTCGACGTCGGCAACGGCTAATCCCACCAGAGCCTCGGCGGCCGAGATATCGGGATTGAAGTCCTGCATGTCACATCACTTTCTGAGCCCCCAGGTCTGCTCAGAATGCCCCCAGCATTGCCTGCAATGGTTAACCAAAGATAAATATCGCGCAGTCAGCCGGCAAATGCCGTCTCTCACCCTCTTTTGACTGGCGGGGCTCGGCTGCCCCGGCTTACAACCTTGACCATGACGATCAGACCCCTGCTTGGCCCCGCTTTGGGCATTGTCGCACTCGCCGCCCTGGTCCATCCGGCCGGCGCCGAGAGCATGCGCGCGCGCCCCAAAGCGGTGGTGGAACTGTTCACGAGCCAGGGCTGCGCCCAGTGCCCGCCCGCCGATGCGTTGCTGACCGGGCTGGCCGAGGAAGGCGACGTGGTGGCGCTGGCCTATCATGTCGACTACTGGGACTATGTCGGCTGGGAAGACACGTTCGGCGACGAGGATTATTCGGATCGCCAGCGCGCCTATGCCAAAAGCTGGGGCTCATCGCGCATCTACACCCCGCAGATGGTGGTCAACGGCGCCAAGGGTGTCGTGGGTTCGCGCCGCAGCGAGGTGCATGGGGCGCTCGACCGTGTTGCCGTCCTGCCGTTGGCAGTGGAGATTTCCCGCGACGGCGACATGCTCAAGGTGGCCATTCCGCCCGATACTAGCCTTAACGACGCGGTGGTCTGGATGGTCACCTATCTTGACCGGGCGGATGTGACCATCGAGAAGGGCGAAAATGCCGGCAAGTCCATGGTCTATACCCAGGTGGTGACCGGGCGCCAGGCGCTGGGCATGTGGGAAAGTGCCACCGGCGCCGATCTCAAGCTGCCGCTGCCTGAATTGCTCAGCGAAGACAGCACTGGCATCGCGGTGATCGTGCAGCAGGAACGCGCCGGACTGCCGGGGCCCATCCTGGGCGCGGCGACCTACGAGCGCTAGGACCAATCGCCATTCAGCCGATGCTGGCCTGCAAATGCCAGTTTTCTGCGCTTCCGGTGCTCACGTACTGAACGTACGCTGCGCTCCGGTTCTCGAAAACCGACATTTTCGGCTCAGCCTGGGCTGAATGGCGATTGGTCCTAGAGCATGTCCTGCCAGGGCACAAAAAAGTCCCGCCCCTGGGGGCAGGGACGGGAAGGTCTGACTGGTCAACTCAATATAGGGGCGGCTGACACCCAGGCTTCTGGGTTTGGGGGCTCGGTCGGCCCGGATGCCAGCCACTGGAGGCAATGACTGAACAATGGCTGACCATTCTGGCGTGTTCACGGACAGATTGTGACCGAATTGGGGTTTTTGCATCCGCCAACTCGCCCTTGCATCCGCCGACAAATCCCGCAATCATGACAGCATGTTGACACGGAGTTGATCCGACCGGTGCAGGGCCGCACGCCGAGTGACAGAACCGTCAGTCTTTCGCTGGTCCATGCCGGCGATGCGCCATTGAGCCCGGCGCCTGCCAAGATCCCCGCCATCGTTGCCTTCGACCGCAAGGAACTCCATCTCATCCTCAACGTCTATGGCCGCAAGGTCGGGCAGGGGGAATGGCGCGACTATGCCATGGACTTCCTGCGCGAGCGGGCGGTGTTTTCCATCTATGCCCGCGTCTCCGAGCGGCCGCTCTTCATCATCGAAAAGACGCCGCGCCTGCGCAACCGGCAGGGGCAATATGCGGTGACCAACCAGCAGGGCCGCATCCTCAAGCGTGGTCACGAGCTGGCGCAGGTGCTGCGCGTGCTCGATCCGCAACTGGCGGTGGTGGGGTGAGCCTGATCGTCCGTCCGGCCCGCGAGGCGGACGTGCCCGAGATGAGCCGCTTGCTTATCGCCTCCATTACCGAACTCTGCGCCGCCGATCATGGCGGGCGCCCCGAGCAACTGGCCGCCTGGACCGCCAACAAGGACGAGGCGGGCGTGCGCGCCATGATCGACAACGCGGCCCTCTGCCTGCTGGTGGCCGAGTTGGACGGTCGCCTCGCCGCAGTCGGCGCCGTGGTGCCGGCAAATGGCGAGGTGGCGCTCAACTATGTCGATCCCGGCAGGCGGTTTCGCGGGGTCAGTAAGGCGCTGCTGGCGGCACTCGAATCCGAATTGCAGGGGCATGGCGTGATCGAGGCGCAACTGACCAGCACGATGACTGCCCGCGCCTTCTACCATGCCGCCGGCTGGACCGATGACGACGACAGGGTCGCCTGCCAGGGCGGCAGCGGCTATCGCATGACCAAGTGCCTCTAAAGCGCCAGCTGCAGATGCACGATGTCGTGCCAGCGGTCGAATTTTAGGCCTACCGCCTCGTAGCGGCCGACATGGCGGAAGCCAAATTTTTCGTGGAGGCGAATCGAATTGGCGGTGTCGGCGGTGATGACGGCAATCATCTGCTTGAAGCCAAAGACCCGTGACCGGGCGATCAGCTCGGTCAACATGCGTCGGCCGAGGCCCTTTCCCTTGGCGTCGGGACGCAGGTAGATCGAATCCTCGCAGGTGAAGCGATAGGCGGCGCGCGGCCGGTAGAAGCTGGCATAGGCATAGCCCAGCACCTCTCCATCCGCCTCGGCGACGATCAGCGGGTGGCCCAGCGCGACCAGGTGGCCGAATTTTTCGGCCATGGCCGGCTCGCCGGGCGCCTCGGTATCGAAGGTGATGGCCGTCTGCTCGACATAATGCCGGTAGATGGCTGTGATGGCGGGAATGTCGCGCCATTCGAAGGGGCGCAAGATGACGTCTGACACGGGCGGCTCGACAAAACAAAGGGGACCGCAACCCTTTTAGGCTGCGGTCCCCGCTATCGTCCAACCAAATTGCTTGATTCAGCGATCAAGCAGGCCATTGCTACTCACGGTTGCCGAACAGGCGGAGCAGCATCAGGAACAGGTTGATGAAGTCGAGATAGAGGCTCAGCGCGCCCATGATGGCGCCCTTGGCCAGCACATCGGCGCCAAAGGATTCCGAGTAGCCTTCCTTGATCTTCTGCGTGTCGTAGGCGGTGAGGCCCACGAAGATCAGCACGCCGACCGCCGAGATGGCGAATTCGAGCATGGAGGACTGCATGAAGATATTGACCACCGAAGCGATGATCAGGCCGATCAGGCCCATCATCAGGAAGCTGCCCATCTGGGTCAGGTCGCGCTTGGTGGTGTAGCCGTAAAGGCTCATGGCACCGAAGGTCGCGGCGGTGATGAAGAATACCTTGGCGATCGAGGCGTCGGTATAGACCAGGAAGATGGAGCTCAGCGACAGGCCCATGACGGCCGAGAAGGCCCAGAACACGGCCTGCGCCGCGCCCACGGAGAGCTTGTTGATGCCGAAGCTCAGCACCAGTACGAAGGCCAGCGGAGCAAGCATCACGACCCATTGCAGCGGGCTGCCATACAGAGCCGCGCCGAGTGGCGTCGCAAAGGCGGTGCCGTCAGCATTGATCAGCGCACCATCGGGTGCAACCAAGGTGCTGACGTACCAGGCAACCAGCCCGGTAACGACAAGACCAATACCCATGTAATTGTAGACGCGCAGCATGTAGCTGCGGAGGCCCTCGTCCACGGCCAAGGCCGAGCCGGCCCGAGCTCCGAGGGTCTGACGGTCATATTCAGCCATAGTCGATTCCTTTCCCAAGTGATGCGGTCTCTTGCACCGCCGGTGGGCATTGGTTTGCCACTTGATGAGACAATATGGATGTGACCCCAAGCGTTTACAAGTGATCTTGCAACCCCTGCGACGAATGGGCTGGCTGCGGAGTCGGTCTGTGTTACGGTCGAGGGCGAATCGCGTGTTTGAAATCCTGATGAAGAGGAGGGCCCCATGCCCCGGCTCTTTACCGGCCTTGAAATACCGGCCGATGTTGGATTTGCGCTTTCCCTCAAGCGTGGAGGCCTCGCCGGTGCCCGCTGGATCGATGCGGAAAACTATCACATTACTTTGAGATTCATCGGCGATGTCGATCATCAGACCGCCAATGAAGTGGCCGACAGCCTCGATCGGCTGTCCAATTCGCTGCGCTTTTCCGTGCGCCTGACTCATTTGGGCAGTTTCGGCGGCGACAAGCCGCGGGCGCTCTATGCGGGGGCGGAAGCCAGCGAGCAGTTGAGCCGGCTGCAGGCGGCGCAGGAGCGGGTGCTGCAGCGGGCCGGCCTGCCGCCCGAGGGGCGCAAATTCGTGCCGCATGTGTCGCTCGCCCGCCTGCGCGGCTCCAGCGCCGAAGAGGTGGCCCGTTTCATGGCCGAGGCCGGCCGCTTCGAGCCGCTGAGCTTTCCAGTGGGGCGGTTCGTGCTGTTTTCGAGCAAGGATTCGGTCGGGGGCGGCCCCTATGTGGTCGAGCAGAGCTACCCGCTGGCGGCCTGATCACGGTCTGGCCGCTATCAACACATTGTTAACCCAAGCGGCGCAAACCGGAAGCAGCCCGTGCTGCCCGTCAAATTGCCGCCGCGATTGACTCGCAGTTGAAGCAAATGCGCGCAAATGTGGCGGCGTTTGACACCTTGGTAACCATGTCTGGGGCAGAGTTTGCGGGCAGCTTCCCCCAGAACGGGACCTTCGAGACAAAGGATGAATTGGCGATGACGACGAAAACCGGTGGCCTTGCACTCGGGCTCGCGGTCGGCGCGATCATGACGCTGGCTCCTGTCGCCCAGGCGCAGCAGGCAACCGAACTCGGCACCTTCAACGCCTGGACCGCCTGGCAGGCAACCGATGCTTCGGGCATGATCTGCTATGTTTCGGCGACGCCGCAGGCCAGCGAGCCGGCGGGCGCCAACCGCGACCCGATCCATTTCATGATCATCCACCGCAAGGGCATGGGCACCAAGAACGAGGTGCAGACCATTATCGGCTATCCGTTCAACACCACCGATGCCAAGGCCAGCGCCACTGTCGACGGCAAGGCCTATCCCATGGTCACCGAAGGTTCGGCCGCCTGGCTTGCCTCGACCGGCGACGAAGGTGGGTTCGTCCAGGCCTTCAAGGCGGGCAGCAGCCTGGTGGTGCGCGGCACCAGCCAGCGCGGCACCAACACGGTCGATACCTATTCGCTTTCGGGCGCGACCGCGGCGATGAACGCCATCGACGCCGCCTGCACGTGATTTTTGGGTTGCTCCACCAGGGCAATCGGCCATATCTGAGGCGACGGGCCGGCCTGGCCCGCGCCTTTTTCGCTTCCAAGAGGCCCTGATGTCCAAGTCCGCCATGGCGCTGGCCCTTGTTGCCAGCCTTGTCCTTACCGCCGCCGCCAGCGCCCAGCAGGTGCGGATGCTGGGCGAACATCGTGCCTGGTCGAGCTATGCGGCCAATGACGCAGCGGGCGCGGTGTGCTTTGCCATGACCAAGCCGGAAAGCATTGCGCCGACGCCCGATGGCTACAGCCAGGCCTATATCTACATCACCAATCGCCCCGCCGAGAATGTCACCACCGAGTTCAACCTGGTGGCCGGCTTCGCCTTCCAGCCCGACAGCAAGGCCACGGTGAGCGTCGGCGGGCAGGTGTTCAACCTGTTCACCCAGAACGACGCGGCCTGGCTCGACGATGCGGGCCAGTCGGCCGCGCTGGCGAGCGCTATCCGCGCCGGTTCGAGCATGGTGGTTGAGGGCACGACCGCTGCCGGCATCAAGGTGACGGAGACCTATTCGCTGTCCGGCGCCACCGCGGCGCAGCAGTCGATCGGTTCGGGCTGCTGATTTCGCCACAACCACGAAGCGTCATCCTCGGGCCTGACCCGAGGACACTGCACTTGCCTGGCGTTTCGCCAGTATAGAGCCCTCGGGTCAGGCCCGAGGGTGACGATCCAGTTTATGGACGCGCTCCGTGCAAGGCTCCTTCTCGATGGCGTGACTTTGCGCAAACCGTCCCCATATGCTATTGGCCGCGCCAATCCCGCATCTTCGAGACCTTTCGCCACGCCATGAGCATTGCGCTGAACCTTGACCATTCGACCGCCGTCCGCCCTGCCGCGGCCAGCCGGCCGTCGCTGATCGGTCTTTCCAAGACGCAGCTGGCAGAGGCGCTGACCACGGCCGGGATTGCCTCGGACAAGGAAGCGCGCATGCGGGCCAGCCAGTTGTGGAACTGGCTCTATGTCAACGGCACCACCGATTTCGACCGCATGACCAATGTGGCCAAGCCGGTGCGGCAGAAACTGGCCGACACCTTCATCCTCGACCGCCCGGAAATCGTCACCGAGCAGGTTTCGACCGATGGTACGCGCAAGTGGTTGTTCCGCTTCCGCGATCCGGCCAATCCCAGCTATCCGCCGGTCGAGGTGGAGACCGTCTACATTCCCGAACAGGATCGCGGGACGCTTTGTGTGTCGTCCCAGGTGGGGTGTACGTTGACCTGTTCCTTCTGCCATACCGGCACGCAGAAGCTGGTGCGCAACCTGACGGCCGGCGAAATCCTCGGCCAGATCCTGATGGCGCGCGAGCGGCTGGGCGATTTCCCCGGCGGTGTGCGGCCGGATGACGGGGGCCTGGTGCCCTCGGGCGAGACCCGCGCCATCACCAATATCGTGATGATGGGCATGGGCGAGCCCCTCTACAATTACGACAACGTCAAGCAGGCTTTGCTGATCGCCTCGGCCGGCGATGGCATGAGCCTCAGCAAACGCCGCATCACGCTGTCGACCTCAGGCGTCGTACCCTTCATCGAGCCGACCGGGCGCGAGATCGACGTCATGCTGGCCATCTCGCTGCATGCTACCAACAACGACCTGCGCGACGTGCTGGTGCCGATCAACAAGAAGTGGCCGCTGGAAGAACTGCTCGAAGCCTGCCGCAACTATCCGGGCCTTTCCAATGCCCGCCGCATCACCTTTGAATATGTGATGCTCGACGGCATCAATGACAGCGATGCCGAAGCGCGCGAACTGGTGCGGCTGCTGGCTGGTATTCCGGCCAAGATCAACCTCATCCCGTTCAATCCCTGGCCGGGCGCCAATTACGGCACCTCGCCTTCGAGCCGCATCGAGCGCTTCGCCGACATCGTCAACAGGGCCGGCTATGCCAGCCCCGTCCGCACCCCGCGCGGTCGCGACATCTTCGCGGCCTGCGGCCAGCTCAAGAGCGAGACCGAGCGGCTGAGCAAGAAGGATCGCGACGCGCTGGCGGGGGTGTGATGGCCGGGCTGGTTCCAGAACTCTCCATCGCTGACATCGGGGCCAGCCGTCGCTTCTACTGCGACATTGTTGGGTTTTCGGTGCGCTATGAGCGATCCGAAGAAGGGTTCGCCTATCTCGAACTGGGAGCGGCCGAGCTGATGCTCGACCAACTGGGCGCCGGCCGCGACTGGATCACCGCACCGCTGCAACTGCCCTTCGGGCGCGGTGTCAATTTCCAGATCGAGGTGGAAGCGATCGCGCCCATCCTCGATCGCCTTGCCGTGTCGGGTGTGCCGCTGTTCACGCCGCTTGAAGTCAAGAGCTATCGTACGTCCTCGGGCAGCGTCACACAGCGCCAGTTCTGTGTGCAGGACCCCGACGGTTATCTGCTGCGCTTCTTCGAGGTCGTAGCCTGATTTCCTGCTATTCCCCCGCCACCCATTCCATCCGCACACGCCCCTTGCCGCCCTCGGCCAACAGGCCCGCCAGTTCCGGCAGCAAAACCTTCAGCTCGGCCTCCAGCGTGAAGGGTGGATTGACCACGATCATGCCCGTGCCATGCAGGCGCGGCGGGGTGGTGAAGGGGTGGACGTTCAGTTCGATGCGCAGGATCTCCTTATGCCTGTGCGTTCGAGGGCATCGACAAACTCGGCTATCTCGTGCGGGTCCTTGACCGGGTACCAGAAGGCGTAGATGCCGCCGGGCCAGCGCTGGTGGGCTTTGACCAGGCCTGCCACCATGCGGTTGAACTCGCCCTTTTGCTCGAAGGGCGGATCGATCAAGACGAGGCCGCGCTTCTCTTTCGGCGGCAGATGCGTGCCCAGGGCGGCCCAGCCGTCGAGATGGGTGACGCGGGTCTGGATGTCGCCGGCGAAGTTTTCGCGCAGCTTCTCGGCATCGTCAGGATGCAGTTCGAGGGCGAAGAGGCGGTCCTGCTCGCGCAGCAGGTGCCGGGTAATGAGCGGCGAGCCGGGGTAGAAGCGCAGCCCGCCATCGGGGTTTTGCGCCCGCACCGCCTCAAAGTAGGGCACGATCAGTTCGGCGGTGGGCGCGGAGAAGCCCGCGTCCAGCACCCGGCCGATGCCCTCCACCCATTCGCCAGTGCGGCCGGCTTCGTCGCCCTTGAGATCGTATAGGCCGATGCCGGCATGGGTATCGAGCACCCGGAACGCGGCCTGCTTGCGCTTCAGGTATTCGATGATGCGGACAAGGATCAAGTGCTTGACCACGTCGGCGAAATTGCCGGCGTGGAAGGCGTGACGATAGTTCATCAGTGCCGCGCCTGCGCCGTCAGGATGGTCGCCGCAAAGGCGGTGAAAATGGCGGCAAAGCTCCAGTTGAGCGCCCGTTCGACCCACTTGCTGGAGCGGAAGGCGGAAGCCAGTTTTTCCGCCAGCAGCACGGTGACGATGCCCAGGGGGATCGACAGGGCCACGAATTCGAGGCCGAGGAAGATCAGCTTGCCGGTCGCGCCGGGGTCATGGGCGTCGACGAACTGGGGCAGGAAGGTCACGAAGAACAGCACCACCTTGGGGTTGAGCAGGTTGATGCCGATACCGGTGGCAAAGCTCTGCCGCACGGTGGGCACCCGCTTGGCTGCCTCGGCCAGGCGCAGCCCGCCGCCATGGAAGACGGCCTGGTAGGCCAGCCATAGCAGGTAGACGGCGCCGGCGAGCTTGAGCGCCAGGAACAGCGGCGGGGCGGCGATGATGAGGATGGAAATGCCGAAGGCGACCAGCATGGTGTGCACCAGAATGCCCGCCATGGCGCCGAACATCGCGGCCAGGCCGTGGACCCGGCCGTAATTGATGGCCCGCGACATCTGCAAAGCCATGTCGGGACCGGGCGTTATCGCCAGCACAACGGTCGCTAGCGCAAAGGCGAGGATGACGGGCAGGTCGGGGATGAGGGCGGGCATGGCGTGATGCTCAAGAATCTTGGCTCGGACAATTGCACCAAAGCCCGCTCCTGACTAGGGTGCGCCCGATTTTGGGCCCACCACGGCCATCCCCTACCGAGACTTACCATGGCAAAAGACATCAAGAAGGTCGTGCTGGCCTATTCGGGCGGCCTCGACACCTCCATTATCCTCAAATGGCTGCAGGAGACCTATAATTGCGAGGTGGTGACCTTCACCGCCGACCTCGGCCAGGGCGAAGAGCTGGAGCCGGCGCGCAAGAAGGCCGAGATGTTCGGCATCAAGGATATCCGCATCGAGGATCTGCGCGAGGAATTCGTGCGCGATTTCGTGTTCCCGATGTTCCGCGCCAATACGGTCTATGAGGGCCAGTATCTGCTCGGCACCTCCATCGCCCGCCCGCTGATCGCCAAGCGGCTGGTGGAAATCGCCCAGGAAACCGGGGCCGATGCGATTTCCCATGGCGCCACCGGCAAGGGCAATGACCAGGTGCGGTTCGAGCTGACCGCCAATGCCCTCGATCCCGCGATCAGGGTCATCGCGCCCTGGCGCGAATGGGATTTGCGCAGCCGTACGCAATTGCTGAACTATGCCGAAAAGAACCAGATCCCGATCGCCAAGGACAAGCGCGGCGAGGCCCCGTTCTCGGTCGATGCCAATCTGCTGCACACCTCGTCGGAGGGCATGGTGCTGGAAGATCCGGCGGTACCTTTCCCTGACTATGTGCCCCAGCGCACGGTCGATCCGGAAAAGGCCCCCAACGAGCCCGAGATCATCACCATCGGCTTTGAGAAGGGCGATCCGGTTTCGGTCAACGGCGTCAAGTTGTCGCCGGCGAGCCTGCTCACCAAGCTCAACGAGCTGGGCGGCAAGCATGGCGTGGGCCGGCTCGATCTCGTCGAAAACCGCTTTGTCGGCATGAAGTCGCGCGGGCTCTATGAGACGCCGGGCGGCGCCATCCTGCTGGTGGCGCATCGCGGCATCGAATCCATCACGCTCGATCGCGGCGAGGCTCACCTCAAGGATGAGCTGATGCCCAAATATGCCGAGCTGATCTATAACGGCTTCTGGTTCTCGCCCGAGCGCGACATGTTGCAGGCGCTGATCGACAAGAGCCAGGACTATGTCACCGGCGAGGTCACGGTGAAGCTCTACAAGGGCAGCGCCAGCGTTATCGCGCGCACCTCACCGCATTCGCTTTACTCGATGGATCTGGTGACCTTCGAGGAAGGCGCCGTGGCCTATGACCACAAGGATGCCGAGGGCTTCATCCGCCTCAATGGTCTCCGCCTCAAGACCTGGGCGGCGCGCAACAAGCAGGCTCGCGGCTGATTTCTGCGCCCGCAAGCGGTCCGGATCATCCCTGAATGGTCCGGACCGGCCTTCGACGTCCGAACTTAATCGCTCGTTAACGTGAACGATCTAGCTTTCCCGTAGCGTCATGCAGAAGCATTGAGACGGGAGAATCGGCCGGTGCGAGCAGAAGACGCTGGCAGCTTGAGCGAGATGGCTGAAGCGCTGCTGCTCGATGCTGCGCTCGAGAACATCCCCTATGGCTTCTGCGTCTGGTCCCCCCAGTTCCGGCTGGTGATGTGGAACAAGCATTACCGCGACATTTACGGGTTTTCGCCCGACGCTATCTATCGTGGCATGACGCTGGAAGAGGTGGTGCAGCTCGCCAACCGGCTGGGCAACCATACCGGGCAGGATCCGGAAGAATTCTACGAAATCTATACCGGCGAATTGCTGGCCAATCGCAGCGGCGCCCGCGCCAAGCGGCAGGAGGCCGTGCATGGTGGCCGCACGATCGAGACCGCCCATATCTATTCGCCAGCACTGGGCTGGGTGGTGACGCATGAGGACATCACCGACGAAATCGCCCAGACCGAACTGGTGCAGAAGCGCAAGCTGGAGCTGGAGCGGCAGAATATCCGGCTCGACGCGGCGGTGAACAATATCAGCCAGGGTCTCTGCATGATGGATGCCAGGGGGCGGCTGGTGATCTGCAACGAGCCCTATGCGCGCATCTACAACCTGCCTTCCGCCCTGCTGCGGCCGGGCACGCAGCTGGAAGACATTCTCAGCCATCTGTTCGATGTGGGCATGAGCGCCGGCGGCACGCGCGAAGAATATGTCGAATGGCGCCGCGATGTGATCAACCGGCGCGAATATGGCAAGAACATCCACGAGCTCAATGGCCGCACCATCATGATGCAGCATCATCCAATGAAGGATGGCGGCTGGGTCTCGACGCATGAGGATATTACCGAGCAGCGGCAGAACGAGGCCCGTATCCGTCACCTGGCCCGCCATGACGCCCTGACCGATCTGCCCAACCGCATCGAATTCCTCGAACAGATGGCCAAGACCGAGGCTGGTCTCAGCCGCGGGGAAATGGCGGCCGTGCTCTATATCGACCTCGACCACTTCAAGGCGGTCAACGACACTTTGGGCCATGCGGTGGGCGACGAAGTCATCAAGCAGGCTTCGGCCCGGCTCTGGGGCACGACACGCGAGACCGACGTGCTGGCGCGGCTGGGCGGCGACGAATTTGCCCTTTTGATGCGACCCATCGACAGCGCGGCCGATGCCGCCAAGGTGGCCGACCGCATCATCAAGTCCATCGGCACGCCCATGCTGATCGGCGGCCAGCAGATCGAGATCGGGGCCAGCGTCGGCATCGCCATCGGGCCGGGCGACGGGGTCAAGACCGATGCGCTGGTCAAGAATGCCGACCTGGCGCTCTACAAGGCCAAGAGCGAAGGCCGCTCGACCTACCATTTCTTCGAAACCGGCATGGATGCCGACCTGCAGTCGCGCCGTTCCATTGAGGCCGGGTTGCGCCTGGCCCTGCAGCGCGAGGAATTGCGGCTGATGTTCCAGCCGCTGCTGGGGCTCAAGGAAAACCGCGTTACCTGTGTCGAGGCGCTGCTGCGCTGGGATCACGAAGGCCGTACCATCTCGCCCGTGGAATTCATTCCCATTGCCGAGGAAACCGGGCTCATCGTCTCCATCGGCGAGTGGGTATTGCGCGAAGCCTGCAAGACGGCGGCGAGCTGGCCGGGCGATATTCGCGTCGCGGTCAACCTCTCGCCGATCCAGTTCAAGAGCCGCGACCTCTTGGGTCTGGTCAAATCGGCGCTGTCCGAGGCCCGCATTCCGGCGACGCGGCTGGAACTCGAAATCACCGAAAGCCTGCTGCTGGCCGAGAACGATACCAATCTCAAGGTGCTGCATGACCTGCGCGCCATGGGCGTGCGCATCTCGATGGACGATTTCGGTACCGGCTATTCATCGCTCAGCTATCTGCGCAGCTTCCCCTTCGACAAGATCAAGATCGACCGCAGCTTCATGCGTGACTTGACCAGCCGCGGCGACAGCCAGGCCATCATCAAGGCGGTGATCGGGCTGGGCCAGTCGCTGGGCATGTCGACCACGGCCGAGGGCGTCGAGACCGAGGAACAGCTCGAAATGGTCCGCGCTCAGGGCGCTTCGGAAGTCCAGGGTTTCCTGTTCTCCCCGCCGCTGCCGGCGGCGGCCCTCGCCAACCTACTCCATTCCGAAGCGGTCAGCACCCAGGTCAAAAGCAAGAAAGCGTCCTGAGCCGGTAGCGCCGGGCGCTAGAAGCTGTAGTTCACGCCGGCGCGCAGCACATTGAGCGATGGCGTATTGGCCCGGTGCATGTAGCCAATCGGGATGGCGGTCTCGACACTGCCGAGGCGGATGTGCAGGTATTCGGCGCGGAGGCGCCAATGGTCGTCCAGGGCCAGCTCGACGCCACCGCTGGCGGCCCAGCCCCCGGCCAGTTGTGCGGCGATTGGCGGGTCATTGGCCTCGCGCTTGGTGAAACTTGCCGCCACCAGGCCTGCCGTGCCGTAGACGAGCAGGCTGTCATGCGCCCAGCCCAGCCGTCCGCGCAACGTGCCCAGAGCATTGATCTCGATCTCGTTGATCCGGCCGGCGGCCTGGGAATCGTCGCCGAGATAGCGGCCCAGGCTCAGATCAGCCTCGACGCCGAAAACTACACTCTGCTGCTGCTGTTGATAGCCGACCTGAAGGCCGCCCGTGGCGCTTTGGTAGTCGATGTCGCCATCGGGGTCCCAGGTCAGTGTTACGACGTGGAGAAAGTCATTGCTGGCGCCGCCCCAGCCATAGCCGACATGAGCGCCGAGATAGGCGCCGGACCAGTCATAGCCGGACTGGCCGTAGCTGCCCCGTGCGTCGAATGCGGGATAGATGTCGGCGGCCCTTGCCCCGGGAACGAGGGTCAGGCTCGACAATACCAGGAGGCACAGGCAACGCGTCATGGCAGCTCTCCACATAGGCAATGCTGCCAAGCATGAACAATCGTGGTTAAAAAATGATCGACGCGGGGACGGCGACCATTGCCGCGGAGCCTGCCATTTCGCATCACTCCGACACCTGCAACCCACCTCTGCGCGCCCTGCGCTTGTGGAAAAGCCATTGTTCCTGTATGGCAGCGCCAAATGCGCCAATCCTGTGCTTGCGGGAGCTGGTGTGCGTTCATTCCCGCATGGTTCGTCCGTTGCAGTCCGCCTCCCCAAGAAGCGGACCCGGTTCTGGGATCATGCCACCCAGAGGCCGACCCTTTATGTCCCTGCGCAATATCGCCATCATCGCCCACGTCGACCACGGCAAGACCACGCTGATCGACGTGCTGCTCAAACAGTCCGGTTCCTTCCGCGAAAACGAGCGCGTCGAAGAGCGCGCCATGGACAGCAACGATATCGAGCGCGAGCGCGGCATCACCATCCTGGCCAAGGTCACGTCGCTGCTGTGGAAAGACACCCGCATCAATATCGTCGATACGCCCGGTCACGCCGACTTTGGCGGTGAAGTCGAGCGCATCCTCTCCATGGTCGATGGCGTCGTGCTGCTGGTCGATGCGGCCGAAGGCCCGATGCCGCAGACCAAGTTCGTGCTTGGCAAGGCGCTGGCCCAGGGGCTGCGGCCGATCGTGGCCATCAACAAGATCGACAAGGCCGACGAGCGGCATCTCGAAGTGCTCGAAGAAATCTTCGACCTGTTCATTGCACTGGACGCCACCCCCGAACAGCTCGATTTCCCCGTGCTCTACGGCGCGGCCAAGCTGGGCTGGATGGCCAACGAGCCCGATGGCGCCCGCGAAAGCCTGGCGCCGCTGCTCGACAAGGTCATCGAGCATGTGCCCGAGCCCAAGGTCGAAACCGGCCCGTTCCGCATGCTGGTCACTACTATCGAGCGCAACCCCTTCCTCGGCCGCATCCTGACCGGCCGCATCTTCTCCGGTTCGGTCAAGGCGGGCGATGCCATCCACACGCTCAACCGCGAAGGCAAGATTGTCGAAAAGGGCCGTGTTTCCAAGGTACTGGCCTTCCGCGGCCTCGAGCGCAACCCGATCGATATCGGCGAAGCCGGCGATATCGTCGCCATTGCCGGTCTCGAGACCACGACGGTTGCCGATACGATCGCCGTGCCGTCGGTCACTGAGCCGCTGGCGTCCAAGCCCATCGATCCGCCGACCCTGTCGGTGACCTTCCGCATCAATGATGGGCCCCTGGCCGGTCGCGAAGGCGACAAGGTGCAGTCGCGCGTCATCCGCGAGCGCCTGATGCGCGAAGCCGAAGGCAATGTCGCCATCAAGGTGACGCCGGGCACCGACAATGACAGTTTCGACGTGGCCGGCCGTGGCGAATTGCAGCTGGCCGTGCTGATCGAGAACATGCGCCGCGAAGGGTTCGAGCTGACCATCGGCCGCCCGAAAGTGCTGTACAAGGAAGAAAACGGCCAGAAGCTGGAGCCGATCGAGGAAGTCATCATCGACGTCGATGACGAGCATACCGGCGCCGTGGTGCAGAAGCTGACCGAGCGCAAGGGCGAACTGACCGACATGCGCCCCTCGGGCGTCGGGCGTACCCGTATTCGTCTGCTGGTGCCCACCCGCTCGCTGATCGGCTACCAGGCCGAACTGCTGAGCGACACGCGCGGCACCGCCATCTTCAACCGCCTGTTCCATGAATTCGCCCCGTTCAAGGGCGAGCTGGCCAGCCGTCGGACCGGCGTGCTGATCTCCAATGGCACCGGCCAGTCGGTGGCCTTCGCGCTGTGGAACCTGGAAGACCGCGGCCCGATCATGATCGATGCCGGCGTCGACATCTATGAAGGCATGATCATCGGCGAGCATAGCCGCGAGAACGATCTGGAAGTGAACGCGCTCAAGGGCAAGCAGCTCACCAATATCCGCACCACGTCCAAGGACGAAGCGGTGCGCCTGACCACGCCCAAGAAGCTGACCCTGGAACAGTCGATCGGCTATATCGCCGATGACGAATATGTCGAGGTCACCCCCAAGTCGATCCGCCTGCGCAAGATGTGGCTCGACCCCAATGACCGCAAGCGCAATATGCGCGCGCAGAAGGCGAGCTGAGCCGGATCATTTTCGCCTCCTGCCCACCCTCCCCCTTGAGGGGAGGGTAGCGACGCCTGGCCCGCAGGGCCTTGGCAAAGCTGGGGAGGGGGTAATTCAGTGGGTTACTGCGGGACCCCCACCCTCATTCCCTCCCCTCAAGGGGGAGGGAGGCGCAGGGGCCGATAGCCTGGACGACAGCCAGAAGTGACATGAGTGCTATGGGGAGGCAGGTGACGCCATGACCGACTGGATCATCCAGACCATTTCCGATCTCGGCTATGTCGGCATCTTCCTCGTCATGCTGGCCGAGTCCATCTTCCCGCCCATCCCGTCCGAACTCATCATCCCCTTTGCCGGCTTTGCCGCCGCCAATGGCGATCTCAACCTTTTCGGCGTCCTTGCCGCGGCCACGATCGGCGCGGTGGCCGGCATGCTGCCATGGTATTTCGTCGGGCGGCTGTTCGGGCTCGAGCGGGTGCGCCGGCTGGCCGACCGCTTCGGGCGGATCATGGCCTTCAATGCCGACGAGATCGACATGGCCGTGCGCTGGTTTACCCGCTTCGGTCCGATCATCGTGCTGTTCGGCCGGCTGATCCCGCTGATCCGGACGCTGATTTCCATTCCCGCCGGACTGTCGCGCATGAGCCTGCCGGTTTTCCTCGCCGCCTCGACCAGCGGCGCGCTGATCTGGAACACCTTCCTGACCCTGGCCGGCTTTATCCTGCACGAGCATTACGAGGTGATCGAGGTGGTGCTCGATCCGTTGAGCTATATCGTGCTGGGCCTGGTGGTGGCGCTGTATCTTCTCAAGGTCGTCACCTGGAAACCGAGCCGCTCCACATCCTCTTCCCCCTGAGCGATGCAGGCCGATGCAGTCGCATTCTGCAACACGCCTCGCATTCTGCCACGCAACATCCGTCGCAAATTACGAATGTTCATAATACTTTAATCCCTGCCCGCCGGTTTCCGGGGCTCCGCCACCTGGCACGTTTCGTGCAATGGCAATCGCGTCCGGAGAGTGTAGTTTTGCGTACCGGATGTCAGTCATTGGGGCCTCGTTCCGTGCGACCGGAGCGAGGCTCTCATGCCTTTGGCTCAGCTCTTGCCGCACGGCCCGACAGCCACTAAGTATTCCGGAGCCTGCTAACCGGAGACGCCCATGCGCGCCGTGCTCGATATCATCCTGCTCATCCTCGATCTCTATCGTTGGGTGCTGATCGCCATGATCATCATGAGCTGGCTGATCTCCTTCAACGTGATCAATACACGCAATGGTTTCGTTGAGGGCCTGTGGCGCGTGCTCAATCAGCTCACCGAGCCGGTCCTCAGGCCCATCCGCCGCATCATGCCGAATTTCTCCGGCCTCGATATTTCGCCGATCATCGCTTTCATCGTCATCTTCTTCATCCAGCAGATCATCGGCTATTACATCTATCCCGCCGTGGCGCGCGCCGGCATCTAGCCCTGACGCAGCCCGCCAAATGCTATCGGCCCGGCCCCGGCGGGCTGAACCTTTTTGTTCGCGTCACACCCAATGCCGGCCGCGATGTCATCGAGGGCGTCGAGTTGCGCGATGACGGAAACGCCGTCCTCCGCCTCCGCGTCAGCGCCGCGCCCGACAGGGGCAAGGCCAATGCGGCAGTGGTGGCGCTGCTGGGCAAGGCGCTGGGCGTGCCGAAGTCAGCCATAGTGGTCGCAGCGGGCGATACCAGCCGGTTCAAGACGCTGACGATCAGTGGCGATGGTGCCGTTCTCGCCGCGGGCGTCGATGTGCTCGGCTGAGCGCATTCAGCCGCCGTTCAGTTCGTAAAGCCGATCCTCATGGCGGGACTTGCTGGTCCCGAACCGGAGGATTTGAATGGAACGTCGTTTGCTGTGTGCCGCAGTCGCGGCCTTGACCATACTCTCCCCATTGCCCGCCTTTGCCATGAAGGGGATCGACGCCGCCCGCGCCTGCGAGTCGCGCCCCGGCTGCAAGGTGATCTATGACAATAGCGGTGGCGAGGTGATCGTCATCGTCGTCGATGGTTCGACCATCGTCTGCCCCACGCCGCAAGGCGAATGCGAGGTCTGGACGCGGGTGGGCGGCGCCCGCCTGCCGCATGTCAATGTCGACAGCGTCATGGTCGATCCGGGCCGGACGCCGGGTGGCGGCAAGCCATCGGTCGCGCCCAGGCCCGGTGGCCTCACGATCACACGCTAGGCCCGACTGCGACAAAGCATCGCAATATCCATTGCTTAACCAAACAATCCCGTTAATCTCCTCCCCGGAAGGGGCTCCAGGAGGGCATGCCATGCGGGTTGGAGGACCGGCATCGGGTTTGCGTGGAGTCCCCGGAGGAAAAATCTAGAGGGACTATTCTGATGACTTTGGCACTCTGGCTGATCGTCCTGTGCGGCGCTCTGTCCATCGTCTATGGCGTTTATACGACGCAGCAATTGCTGGCCGCCGATAGCGGTTCGGCCCGTATGCAGGAAATCTCGGCTGCCGTCCGGGAAGGCGCATCGGCCTATCTCAAGCGGCAATATACCACGATCGGCATTGTCGGCGTGGTCATCCTGATCGCCGCCTTCTTCCTGCTCGGCATCTATGCCGCCATCGGCTTCCTGCTCGGCGCGGTGCTGAGTGGCGCCGCGGGCTTCATCGGCATGAATGTGTCGGTGCGCGCCAATGTGCGCGTGGCCCAGGCGGCGACGTCTTCGCTCGCCAAAGGGCTCGACCTCGCCTTCAAGTCGGGCGCGGTCACCGGCATGCTGGTGGCGGGCCTCGGCCTGCTCGGCGTCACGCTCTATTTCATGGTGCTGACCCAGATGCTGGGCTTCGAGCCCACCAGCCGCACCGTCATCGATGCGCTGGTCGCCCTCAGCTTCGGCGCCTCGCTCATTTCCATCTTCGCCCGTCTCGGCGGCGGCATCTTCACCAAGGGTGCCGATGTGGGTGGCGACATGGTGGGCAAGGTGGAAGCCGGCATTCCCGAAGACGATCCGCGCAACCCGGCCACCATTGCCGACAATGTGGGCGACAATGTCGGCGACTGCGCCGGCATGGCCGCCGACCTGTTCGAAACCTATGTGGTGACCATCGTCGCCACCATGGTCCTGGCCGCCATCATCCTGCCCGATGCCTTCAAGCTCATCGGCATGGTGCTGCCGCTGGCCATCGGCGGCGCCTGCGTCGTCACCTCGATCATCGGCACCTATTTCGTCAAGCTGGGCGCCGACAACAACATCATGGGCGCGCTCTACAAGGGCATCATCGCCACCGGCGTCCTGTCGCTGGTTGCGCTGCTGCCGGTGCTCTATTTCGTGTTCAACGGCGATCTCAACGTCGCCATCGCAGCGACCGACAAGACCTTTACCCCGTGGAGCCTGTTCTGGTGCGGCGTGGCGGGCCTGGTCATTACCGGGCTGATCATCGTCATCACCGAATACTATACCGGCACCAACCGGCGCCCGGTGAATTCCATCGCCGAAGCCTCGGTTACCGGCCATGGCACCAACGTTATCCAGGGCCTCGCGGTGTCGCTGGAATCGACGGCCCTGCCGGCCATCGTCATCATTGCCGGCATCATCATCACCTATAACCTTGCCGGTCTCTTCGGCATCGCCTTCGCCGTCGCCACCATGCTGGCTTTGGCCGGTATCGTGGTGGCGCTCGACGCCTTTGGTCCGGTTACCGACAATGCCGGTGGCATTGCCGAAATGGCCGGCCTCGACGCGGAAGTGCGGCACAATACCGATGCGCTCGACGCTGTGGGCAACACCACCAAGGCCGTCACCAAGGGCTATGCCATCGGTTCGGCGGGCCTCGGCGCTCTGGTGCTGTTCGCGGCCTATACGCAGGACCTGATCTACTTCTCCCGCGATGCGGTGGAAGGCTCGATCTTCTTCGGCCTCGGCTCGCTCAGCTTCTCATTGGCCGATCCTTATGTCGTGGTGGGCCTGTTGTTCGGTGGCTTGCTGCCGTTCCTCTTCGGCGGCATGAGCATGACCGCCGTGGGCCGTGCCGCCCAGTCGGTCGTGGTGGAAGTGCGCCGCCAGTTCAAGGAAAAGCCGGGCATCATGGCCGGCACCGACAAGCCCGACTATGGCCGGGCAGTCGACATGCTGACCAAGGCGGCGATCAAGGAAATGATCGTGCCGAGCCTGCTCCCGGTGCTGAGCCCCATCGTGGTGTTCTTCGTGATCTACTGGATCGCGGGCGCCGCTGCCGGCTTCTCGGCGCTGGGCGCCATGCTGATGGGCGTCATCGTCACTGGCCTCTTCGTCGCCATTTCCATGACCGCCGGCGGCGGCGCCTGGGACAATGCCAAGAAGAGCTTCGAGGACGGCTTCACCGACAGCCACGGCGTCAAGCACCTCAAGGGCTCGGATGCCCACAAGGCCTCGGTCACCGGCGACACCGTCGGCGACCCCTACAAGGACACGGCCGGCCCGGCCGTCAACCCGATGATCAAGATCACCAATATCGTGGCGCTGTTGTTGCTCGCGGTGCTGGCGCATCTGGGGTGACCAGACATAGTCTGGACTGAACTGAAGAAGGCCCGGAGGGCAAGCTCCGGGCCTTTGTCTTGGCGACGTTGTGGGATGCCAACGCATCCTCGATGTCATCGCGGCCTTGAGCCGGCAACTGTAGTTTAGGGGTGGAAGGGGGTTCTTGATTTCATCATGGCGTTGAGAGTGACGATGATCTTTCTGG
>NZ_LMGZ01000013.1 GCF_001427605.1 Devosia sp. Root635
CCGAGGAAGGCAAGCGCCAGCGGCTGGCTGCCGGGGAACTGGGTCTCGACATTTACCAGATGCGCGAAAAGCTCGCGGAAAAGGGCCTGAAATATGTCTAGGACCAGCCGGCCTTCAGCTCTCGTCACCGAATCCGGAAAGCCACGATGCAGTCCCCTCCCCCTTGAGGGGAGGGCTAGGGTGGGGGTGTCGCGGCTTCCGCGAACTCGGCACTTGTGGAACCTCCGACACCCCCACCCTCAATCCCTCCCCTCAAGGGGGAGGGAGGCAGATCGGGGCTCTCCATCGTTGAGGGCAGCCTGAATGTCGACCGACACCAGCGCAGGCATCCCCTGCATGTGGATGCGCGGCGGCACCTCCAAGGGGGGGTATTTCCTCGCCGATGATCTGCCTGTTGACCGCGACGCCTTCCTCCTCGCCGTCATGGGCTCGCCCGATCCGCGCCAGATCGACGGCATGGGCGGGGCCAATCCGCTGACCTCCAAGGTGGCGGTGGTGAAACGTTCGACCCGCGAAAACATCGATGTCGACTACCTGTTCCTGCAGGTCTTCGTTGACCAGCCCACGGTCACCGACCAGCAGAATTGCGGCAATATCCTTGCCGGGGTCGGCCCCTTCGCCATCGAGCGCGGGCTGGTCGCGGCGCAGGACGGCACCACGAACGTCCGCATCTTCATGGAAAATACCGGCCAGGTGGCCGAGGCGCGGGTGGAAACGCCCGGCGGGGTCGTGACCTACAAGGGCGACGCCCGCATCGATGGCGTGCCGGGCACGTCCGCGCCCATTCCCATCACCTTTGCCGATACCGCCGGCTCAAGCTGCGGGGCGCTGCTGCCGACAGGCAATGCGGTCGATGTCATCGAGGGTGTCGATTGCACGCTGATCGACAATGGCATGCCCTGCGTGGTCATGCGGGCCGCCGATCTGGGCATTGCCGGCACGGAAAGCCCCGAGACGCTGGAGGCCAATACCGCCCTGCGCGAAAAACTCGAAGCCATCCGCCTCAAGGCCGGGCCGCTGATGAATCTGGGTGACGTGAGCAAAAGCTCGGTGCCCAAGCTGACCATGGTCTCGGCGCCTCTGGCCGGCGGCGCCATTGCCACGCGCACCTTTATTCCACATCGCTGCCACGATGCCATCGGTGTGTTGGGTGCGGTCAGCGTCGCCACGGCGTGCCTGCTGCCCCACGGGCCGACTGCCGAACTGGCTCGGGTGCCCGAGGGCGGCGAGAAGCTGATTTCGGTGGAACATCCCACCGGCGAAATGAGCGTCATCGTCACCGTCAGGGATGGCGCGGTGACCAATGCGGCGGTGCTGCGCACGGCGCGCAAGCTGTTCGACGGACAAATCTTTGCATGAGGCGAGACCAGCAGTGACCGACTACATTCTCACCCTGCGCTGCAGCAATCGCAGCGGCATCGTGGCGGCCGTGGCCGCGCGCATCGCCCGCCATGGCGGCGATATCTTCGAGGCGCACCAATTCGACGATCCGGCCACCGGCATGTTCTTCATGCGGGTCGGCTTTTCCATGGACGCCCCGGAAGAGGATTTCCGCGCCGGCATCGCCGTGGAAGTGGCGAGCCTCAAACTCGAACTCTCGCTGCGCCCGGCCGGGCAGAAGCGCAAGGTGCTGTTCCTCGTCTCCAAATTCGACCACTGCCTGGGCGACCTGCTCTATCGCATGCGCATCGGCGAGCTCAATATCGAGGCGGTAGGCATTGTCAGCAACCACCCGCGCGAGGCGCTGAACCTGACGCTGATGGAGGGCATTCCCTATCACCACCGGCCGGTCAGCAAGGACACCAAGGCCGAGCACGAAGCCTGGGTCAAGACCATCATCGAGAAGACCGGCGCCGAACTGGTCGTGCTGGCCCGCTACATGCAGATCCTTTCCGACGATTTCTCCGCCTACCTCGAAGGGCGCTGCATCAATATCCACCACTCCTTCCTGCCCGGCTTCAAGGGTGCCAAGCCCTATCACCAGGCCCATGAGCGCGGCGTCAAGATGATCGGCGCCACGGCGCATTACGTCACCGCCGATCTCGATGAAGGCCCGATCATCTGCCAGGATGTGGAGGAGGTGAGCCATGCCGATACGCCCGAGGACCTGGTGCGCAAGGGCCGCGACATCGAACGCCGCGTGCTGGCGCGCGCCGTTACCTGGCACCTGGAAGACCGCGTGCTGATCAACAAGCACAAGACGGTGGTGTTCCAGCACTAGGAGTGAACGCCCTTCCACCGTCATTGCCCGGCTTGTCCGGGCAATCCATATCTTCGTGGGCGTGGGACCATGGATCACCCGGACAGGCTGGGTGATGACGGCGTGGAAAGGCAGGGGTTAAGCGTGAAGCAGGGAGGACAGCGTTGAAAATCGGATTTCTCGGCTATGGCGAGGCGGCGCGGGCCTTTCACGATGGGCTGAGCCGGGCCGTGCTGGCCCATGACATCCTGCTCGATGCCGACGATGGCGCCATGCGCGAGGCGATGAAGCTGCGTGGCGCCAGCCCGGTGGCGATTGCGGGCCTGGCCGAAGCCGACTGGGTGTTCAGCGCCGTCACTGCCGATCAGAGCCTGCTCGCCGTGGAACCGCTATTGCCCCATCTGCGGCAGGGGCAGGTGCTGATCGACATCAACTCGGTGTCGCCCGGCCGCAAGCGCGATACCGCCGCCGCCGTCGCGGCCGCTGGCGCGCAGTATCTCGACATGGCGGTGATGGCGCCGGTCCATCCCAAGAAGCATGCGACGCCGGTGCTGCTGGCGGGCGAACCGGCCGAAACGCTGCTGCCGCAATTGCAGGCCCTGGGCTTTTCCGCCAGTCTTGCCGGTCCCGAGCCCGGCGCGGCCACCGCCATCAAGATGGTGCGCTCGCTGTTCGTGAAGGGGCTCGAGGCCATCACTGTCGAAGCCCTGCTGGCGGCCCGCGCCTCCGGCTGCTTCGACGAGATTTACGCCTCGCTTTCTGGGTCGTTTCCTGGCCTCGACTGGTCGCGCTTTGCCGATTACCAGTTCGAGCGCACCACCCGCCACGGCCATCGCCGCGCCGCCGAAATGCGCGAAAGCGGCGCGACGCTCGATGCGCTGGGCCTGCATGGCGCATTGGCCCGCGAGATTGCCGCCGTGCAGGATGCGATGGGGGATGTGGGCGTCACCCCCGACGCGCCGCTGGCCGCGACGGTGCAGGCTGTGCTGGATACGCGGGTGGGGAAGCCCGGCTGATCGCTGACCTCTCCCCACCGTCATCACCCGGCTTGTCCGGGTGATCCATGGCTCAACGCATGCCGAAAGATGGATTGCCCGGACAAGCCGGGCAATGACGATGTTCCCGCATTGTCGTTGAAGCTAGCCCCGCACCGTCATCGGTTCGCTGATCCGATGGGCCTGGAAGGTGTCGGGCAGGGGTGTCAGCGCGATGCTGGCGACGATGCCGGCGCGGTGGAAGGGATCGCCCTCGGCAAAGGCGCGGGCCTGGTCCAGGTTGGCTGTTTCAAGAATCCCGAAATTGCCGATCGCGCGGCCGGCCTCGTCCAGCAGCGCCGAACCGATCATCACCACGGCCAGGTCATCCCCGCCCGACCGCACCCAGTCGCGATGGGCCGGGCGGTGGGTGTCGCGGGCGGCATCCTGGTCCGGATGATGCAGGCAAACCATCAGCACGAACATCAGGCGGCGTTCTCGACCACGATCATGCCGGCCCCGGTCATCGAGGCGGGGGCATGGTAATGCTTGTGGATCAGACTGACGTCCCGGTTCATCGCCGCGCGCATCACCAGCCACATGATCAGTTCCGCCCCTTCCGAGCCGAACTGTTCGACATAGTCCTCGCGGCTCATGGCGCGATAGGGCTCGGGATTGGCGGCGATGCCGTCGAGCCAGGCCCGGTCGGCCGCCTGGTTGATGAAGCCGGCGCGCGACCCCTGCAATTGATGCGACAGCCCGCCCGTCCCCAAGATGACCACGCGCTCGTCGCCCGGCCAGGATTCGATGGCCTGGCGCAGCACGGTGCCCATGTCCCAGCAGCGCTGCGGCGTCGGAATGGGATATTGAATGGTATTGACCCAGATGGGCACGATCTTGACCGGCCAGTTTTCCGGCCGGCCGAAGAACAGCTCCATCGGCACCTGCAGCCCGTGATCCACCTCGATTTCGCGGCACACCATCGGGTCGAAATGGCCCTCGACCAGCTTGTCGACGAAATGCCAGGAGAAATCGACCGCGCCGGCAAAGGGCGGAATGGCGCGCTTGCCCCAGCCCTCGTCGATCGGCTGGTAGCTCTCGGCCACGCCCACCGCGAAGGTCGGCACCTTGTCGAGGAAGAAGGTATTGCCGTGATCGTTGAAGATGACGACGGCGATATCGGGCCGGGCCTCGGCCATCCACTGCTTGCCGGCCTCGTAGCCGTCGAAGAACGGCTTCCAGTCCGCACTGTCGCGCAGACCGCGATCCAGCGCCACGCCGATGGAGGGAACGTGGCTGGTGCCCACGCCGCCGATGATCTTAGCCATTGCGCTGCTTTCCAAGTCGTTCGGAGAGAAAGTCGTCATGCGTCATCCCGGCCTGCGCCGCCCCGATCTGGGTGATCGGCGTCGGATCGACGGCCGAAATCTTGAGGATGAAAAACAGGTTGCCGCCCAGCCGCACCATGTCGTGCCAGTCGCGCGCCATCACCGCCCGCTTTTCCTCGGCACTGAGGCCAAAGCGGTCGAGATAGGCTTCCTCGCCAGCGCGGAAGGCGTCGCGATTGGCAGGCTGGCCGAGCGCCATCGCCATTTTGTTGATCCTGTAGCCCCTGATCGATCCTTCGCGGTCGAAGAGCGGGGTGTCGGGTATGGCGCGCGTGTCAGGCATGTTCGGCTCCAAATCTGCGGTCCAGCCAGCCCATAATGGCTGACGTGACCTCTTCCGGCCGTTCCAGCGGGGCGAAATGGCCGGCATTCTCGATGATGGCGAGTTCGGCATCGGGCGCCGCGGCGGCGATCTCCCGGTGCTGGGCAATGGGGCTCCAGCCATCCTGTTGCGCCGCGATCAGCAGGATCGGGCAGGCGATGGCAGGGATATAGGCCATGGCGTCGGGCCGCCCGAGCAGGGCGCCGATCTGGCGCTCATGCACGGCAGCGCCGGCGCGCCGTACCATGGCGCGCAACGCAGCCATGAGCACGGCATCGCCAATCCGGGCCGGGTCGAGCATGGGGGGCAGCCAGGCATCGGCAAACTGCTCGATATCGGCATGGGCCAGGTCGATCAGCCGTTGGCGCCTGGCCTGCTCGCCCTCGCGCCGGGGCTGGTGGCCGGTATTGGCCAGCACCAGGCCGGCCAGCCGCTGGGGCGCCTGATGCGCCATCTCCATGGCCACGCGACCGCCCATCGAATGGCCAATGGCGACCAGCCTGCCCTCGGTCTCGGCCAGCAGGCGCTGCGCCATGCCGGCGATGGATGCGTCCCGCGTCAGGTCGGCAGCATGGCTCGGCAGGGGCGCGGCGTCGGCCAGCTCCCGCCAGACGACGGCATCCGAGGCGAGGCCGGGAATGAGGACGAGCGTGGTCAATATGGTGGTTCCTTCGCCGCGGAGAGAGACATTATGTATACAGCGGTGTCAATCGAAATGTATGCACAAAGCGGCTGAATAGCAGCAGACGGCGATAAAACTGGCCATAAGGGCGCGTGTATGTATACAACATGCGGGCATGGCGCAGTGCCGGATGCGGCGGGCCTTCGCGTGGCGGCGGGGTGGTGCTATAGGATGCGGCGGAACAGGAATCGTCCCATGAAGAGCAGTGAAGTCGCTACCCACGGCCGCCGCGCCGTTATCGAGCTGCGCGAGAAGATTATTAATGGCGAGCTGCCCGGCGGCATGCGCCTGTTCGAGGTGCCACTGGCGGAGGCCTTGCAAATCTCGCGAACGCCGGTGCGCGAGGCCCTGTCCCGCCTCGCCGAGGAAGGGTTGCTCGATCGCCTGCCCAGCGGCGGCTTCGTGGTGCGCCGCTTCGGCTATGCCGACGTGGTCGATTCCATCGAATTGCGCGGCGTGCTGGAGGGCACGGCGGCGCGGCTGGCGGCCGAGCGCGGCGTGGCGCCCGAGGCGCTGGCGCGCATCCAGGCCATCGTCACCCAACTCGATTCCTGCTTCGGCCCCAACGAGGAAGACGTCGATTTCGACGCCTATTCCGATCTCAATGCCGCCTTCCATTTCGAGCTGGCCGGGCTGTCGGGCAGCGAGATCGTGCGGCGCGAGGTCGAGCGCGCTACGGCGCTGCCCTTTGCCTCGCCCTCGGCCTTCCTGCCCAACAAGATGGAAATCGCCGCCTTCCGCCGCTCCCTGCGCTCCGCCCAGGAGCAGCATCACGCCATGCTCAACGCCATCGCCGCCCGCGAAGGCGCCCGCGCCGAATTCATCGCCCGCGAACATGCCCGCACCGCGCGGGGGAACCTGGAATACATCTTCAGCCAGGATCTGGAGCTGTTGCAGAAGATCCCCGGCCTGGCGCTGATCCGGCACTGAGGGCGCCCTGCACCGCCGGTTCCAGCTCACCTCCCCCTTGAGGGGAGGGTAGCGTCGCTCGGCCCGAAGGGCGTAGCGGAGCTGGGGAGGGGGTGGCCTTGAGGATCACTGAAGGACCCCCACCCTCGGTCCCTCCCCTCAAGGGGGAGGGAGGCGATGAACACGGACATCGGTGTCCTCGATCATATCCCAAAAATCCCCCATCTTCCCGCCCTGCGCCGTGAAACGGCTTGCAATCCCGCGCCGCTTCGGCACATATGTATACATCACAACAAGAACATGGGAGGAAATTGCAATGGCGCAATCCAGTCTTGGCGACATTTTGAGAGAAAATCCGGACGTAGTGGGCCGGCTCCGCAATTCCCAGATCGGGATGTATGTATACCCGGTGGTCACGCCGGAATTCAGCAACTGGCGGACCGAGCAGGCCGCGTGGCGGCACTCCGCCGTGCTGTTCGACCAGTCCCATCACATGGATGAACTGACCGTCGAAGGGCCGGATGCGGAGAAGTTCCTCTCCCATCACGGCATCAACAATTTCGCTAATTTCGACCTGAATCGCGCCAAGCATTTCGTGCCCGTGACGCCCAATGGCCACGTCATCGGCGACCACATCATCTTCCGCGAACGGCAGGACAAGTTCGTGCTGGTGGGCCGCGCGCCGACCAGCAACTGGCTGATGTTCTGCGCCGCCAACGGCAAGTGGAACATCCGCGTCAAGCACGATCCGCGTTCCACCTCGCGGCCCGAGGGCGAGCGGGTGCTGCGCACCCACTACCGCTACCAGATCCAGGGTCCGGAAGCGACGAAGATATTCGAGAAGATGCATGGCGGGCCGGTTCCCGACATCAAGTTCTTCCACACCGATTTCATCAATATCGGCTCCAAGAAGGTGCGGGCCCTGCGCCATGGCATGTCCGGCGCGCCGGGGCTGGAAATCTGGGGCCCCTACGAGGACAAGAGCTACATCCTCAACTGCATCCTCGAAGCGGCCCGCGCGGCCAATGTGGACCTGGTGCGCTGCGGCAGCCGCGCCTATTCCACCAATACCCTGGAATCGGGCTGGATTCCCTCGCCGCTGCCCGGCATCTATACCGGCGACGGCATGCTGGCGGACTATCGTGACTGGCTCGCGGCCGACAGCTACGAATCCATCGGCGCCATCGGCGGCTCCTATGTCTCGGACAATATCGAGGACTATTACGTCACCCCGTTCGAGCTGGGCTACGACTTCTATATCGGCTGGAAGAAGGACGATTTCGTCGGCAAGGCGGCCCTTGAGAAGATGAAGGGCCAGACCCATCGCAAGAAGGTGACCTTCGAGTGGAACGCCGAGGACGTCGTCGATGTCATCGCCTCGGCCTTCCGTCCGGGCGAGGACCATTACAAGTGGATCGACTTCCCGCAGCCCAACTATGCCTCGACCAGCGCCGACATGGTGATGCGCGATGACAAAATGGTCGGCATGTCGATGTTCAACGGCTATTCCTACAACGAGCGCTGCATGCTCTCGCTCGGCGTGGTCAATGACGACGTGCAGGTCGGCGACGTGCTGACCCTGGTCTGGGGCGAGCCCGATGGCGGCACCAGGAAGACCTCGACCGAACGCCACAAGCAGGCCGAAATCCGCGTCCGCGTCTCCCCGACGCCCTATGCGGCCGAAGCCCGCGAAAACTATGCGGATAGCTGGCGCAGCAAGAAAAGCTGAGTCTCAAGACATCCTCCCTGCGGGGAGGTCGGGGATGCGATGGTCTCCCATGGTCGCATCCTCGCCTGTTCTTCGGGCTGATTTGTCTGCGACCTTTCAGTCGACTCCCTCCCCCTTGCGGGGAGGGATCAAGGGTGGGGGATGTTTGGCCCCGGTATCGGGGCTAGGCGACCGATTGGATCGAAGACCATGCCCACCCACCGGCGCCTCCCCCGGACTTGATCCGGGGGTCTTTTGCCATTCGTGCCGTGTTGGGAGAGACCCGCGGATCAAGTCCGCGGGAGGCGACTGTGGTTGGACGGGATGGTGCCCCCGACCCGGCCAGCGAGAACTACTCCGCGTCCGGCGCCTTGATCCGGGCCACGCGCTTATCGAGGAACGCCCGCAACCTCTCCTCGGCCTCGGGGCTCGTCGCCGTGAACGAGGCGATGAAGGATTCGACGAACAGCCCGTCTTCCTTGGCCATGTCCTGGATGCGGGGCAGGGCGTTGATGATGGCGTAGTTGGAAATCTCGGCATTGGTGGCCATGGTCTCGGCCAGCTTGTGCGCGTGATCGCGCGCCGTACCGGTCTCCACGACATATTGCACGAGGTTCCAGCGCTCGGCATCGTCGGGGGAGATGACGCGGCCGGTCAGCATCATGTCGCTCATCCGCGCCACGCCGAGCAGCCGCGCGATGCGGACCGAGCCGCCGCCGCCGACGAAAATGCCGCGCTGGCCTTCGGGCAGCGCGAAAAAGGCGGAGCGATCCGCCACGCGGATATGGGTCGCGGCCGCCAGCTCCATGCCGCCGCCGATGATGCCGCCATGCAAAGCCGACACCCAGGGGATGGTGCCATGCTGCATGCCGGCGGTGACCGCGTGCCAGCGGCGCGAGCCGCGGACGCCTTCGAACGGGGTCTTTTCCACGTGCTCGGCCAGGTCCAGCCCGGCGCAGAAATGCTCGCCATGGCCGAACAGCACCACCGCCTTGGCCTCGCTTTCGGCGCGGGCAATGGCATCGGCCAGCATCTCGACGAACCGGTCATTCATGGCATTGCGCTTTTCCGGCCGGTTGAGCCCGATATGGGCCACCTTGCCGGTCAGCTCGTAGGTCACGAATGTACTCGTCTCTGCAGCCATCGGCGGCGTCCCCCTCGACCCATCCGAAGCCCCCGGAACGTGGCTTCGGCCTCGTTTGATCGTTTACAGGTAGATAGTTTCCTTGTAAACAAATTTGGAAAAGACTGACCGGGAGGGGAAGGTCATGGCCGCAAAGGCTCAGCGCAGCGTCAAGCTGTGGTCTCCGCAAGTCGCCTGGGAGGAACGGGCGAATGGTGAATTCATCATCTGGCGCGACGATCCGCTCGGCCCCTATCCGGCCAGGCTCAACGAGCGGCTGATCCATTGGGCCGAGGTCGCGCCCGACCGGGTGTGGATGGCCGATCGCGCGGATACCGGCCCCTGGCGCCAAGTGACTTATGCCGAGGCGCTCGACCGGGTGCGCCGCATCGGCCAGTTCCTGCTTTCGGCCGGCCTGTCGGCCGAACGGCCGCTGGTCATCCTCTCGGAAAATTCCATCGAGCATGCGCTGATGGCGCTGGGCGCCCAGCATGTGGGCGTACCCTCGGCCGCCATCGCGCCGGCCTATGCCAGCGCTTCCTCCGGTTTCGCCAAGCTGGCCGAGATTGCCGTACAGATCGCACCAGGCATGATCTTTGCCGATAATGGCGCCGATTTCGCCCCGGCGGTCGATGCCGTCTTCGGTCCGGCCATGCCGCTGGTGGCAACGCGCGACCTGCCTTCGGGCCGCGCCAATGCCCGCCTGTTCGACGCCATTGTCGCCACCGAGCCGACCGCGGCAGTCAATGCGGCCTTTGCCGCGACCGGGCCCGATACCGTGGCCAAGTTCCTCTTCACCTCGGGCACCACTGGCTCGCCAAAGGCCGTGATCCAGACCCAGCGCATGCTGTGTTCCAACCAGGAAATGGTTGCCGATTGCTACGCCTTCATGCGCGACGAGCCGCCCGTGGTGGTGGACTGGGCGCCGTGGAACCATACGGCCAGCGGCAACAAGGTGTTCAATCTCACCATCTACAATGGCGGCAGCTATTATATCGACCGCGGCAAGCCCAGCCCCGCGCTGATCGGCCAGACCATCGCCAATCTGCGCGAAATCGCCCCGACCTGGTATTTCAATGTACCGGCGGGGTTTGAAATGCTGATCGGCGCCATGCGCGAGGATGCGGAACTCCGCCGCAACTTCTTCTCGCGCCTCAACCTGCTGATGTATGCCGGCGCGGGCCTGGCCCAGCATAGCTGGGACGCGCTGGTCGAGCTTTCCGAACAGACCCTGGGCGAGCGCGTGCCGATGACCACGGGGCTGGGCTCCACCGAAACCGGTCCCTTTGCGCTCTACTGCACCGAGCCGCAGGATGGCCCGGGCAATATCGGCATTCCCTCTCAGGGTGTTACCGTCAAGCTGGTGCCGGTGGGCGACAAATACGAGCTGCGCCTCAAGGGGCCCAATGTCACGCCGGGCTACTGGAAAAACCCGAAACTGACGGCGGAGGCCTTCGACGAAGAGGGCTATTACCGCATCGGCGACGTCGTGAAATTCGCGAAGCCGGGAGACCCGCGCGGCGGCTTCTATTTCGATGGCCGTACGGCGGAGAATTTCAAGCTCGATACCGGCACCTGGGTCGCGGTCGGCGTGCTGCGGGCGCAACTGGTCAATCAGTTCGGCGGGCTGATCCGCGATGCGGTCATCACCGGCGAGAATCGTCCCGAATTGGGGGCGCTGGTCGTGCCCTTCCTGCCCGCCCTGCGCGAATTGCTGGCGGGCGAACCCGGCCTCTCTGACGCCGCCATGCTGGCCCATCCCAAGGTGCGCGCCGCCCTGGCCGAACGGCTGGCCGCCCACCAGCGCCAGGCCAGCGGCTCGGCCACGCGGATCAAGCGCATCCTGCCCATGAGCGAGCCGCTGCGTTTCGACAAGGGCGAAGTCACCGACAAGGGTTCCATCAACCAACGCGCCGTGCTGGCGCAACGTGGCGCCCTGGTCGAGGCGCTTTATGCCGATGCGCCCGGCACCATCCAGGTAGAAAGGGAGGCCGTCGCATGAAGATCGAGGGTTCCAGCGCCGTGGTCACCGGGGGCGGCTCGGGCCTCGGCGCCGCCACGGCGCGGCTGCTGGCGCAGTGCGGCGCCGAGGTGCATGTGTTCGATCGCAACCGCGACGCGGCTGAAGCCGTTGCCGGCGAAATCGGCGGCGTGGCCCTTTATGGCGACGTGACCAGCGAGGCGGATGTCACCGCCGCCCTCGATACCGCCACCAAGGCGGGCGACGGCCTGCGCATCCTGGTCAATTGCGCCGGCATCGGCGTGGCGGGGCGCATTCTGGGCAAGGCCGGGCCGATGCCGCTGGCCGATTTCGAAGCCGTCATCCGGGTCAATCTCATCGGCACCTTCAACATGATGCGCCTGGGTGCCGAGCGCATGGCTGCGCTGCCCGAGCGTGCCGACAAGGCGCGCGGCGTCATCGTCAATACCGCCTCGGTCGCCGCCTTCGAGGGCCAGATCGGCCAGGCCGCCTATGCCGCCTCCAAGGGCGGCATCGTCTCGATGGCTTTGCCGGCGGCGCGCGAATTCGCCCGCTTCGGCATCCGCGTCAACACGGTGGCCCCCGGCATCTTCCTGACGCCCTTGCTGCACAACCTGCCCGAGGAGGCCCAGCAGAGCCTGGCTGCCGCCATCCCCTATCCGTCGCGCCTCGGTGATCCGGCCGAATTCGCCGACGCCGTCCGCTTCGCCATCGAAAACCAGTATCTCAACGGCGAAGTCATCCGGCTCGACGGCGCCATCCGCATGCAGCCCAAATGAGCTTTGCCGACCAGGCCGACCGCACCCTTGCCACGCTGGCGCTGACGCCGGGCTGGAGCCGGCTGCAGGCGCTGCGCCCCGATTGCGACACGGTCATCGTCGCCACTATGCTCGACGCGGCGGCGGGCTTTGCCGAAACGGTGCTGGCGCCGCTCAATCCGGTGGGTGACAGGATCGGCGCGCAGGTGGTCGATGGCCGCGTGGTGCTGCCGCCGGGCTTTGTCGATGGCTTCCGCCAATATGCCGAGGCCGGCTGGCTGGGCATCGACGCACCCGCCGCCCTGGGTGGGCAGGACGTACCGCTGACGCTGCAAGCCGCCTGCGGACCCTTGTTCGATCGCGGCTGCATGGCGCTGATGATGGCCGCTGGCGCCACGCGCGGCGCCATCCACCTGCTGGCACAAAGGGCCGAGGCGGCCGTGGCGGCGGAATGGGTGCCCAAACTCGTTTCCGGCGACTGGGCCGCCACCATCTGCATTTCCGAGCCCGAAGCGGGCTCCGATATCGGCCGCATCCGCACCAAAGCTGAATTGCGCGATGGCCGCTGGCTGGTCAGCGGCCAGAAGATCTGGATTTCCTTTGGCGATCATGACCTGGCCGGCCGCATCGGTCATTGCCTGCTCGCCCGCACCAATGACCAGCCGGGCACGCGCGGCCTCAGCCTGTTCCTGGTGCCCGACCATATCGAGGGCGCACCCAATGGCGTCACCCTGGAACGGATCGAGGAAAAGCTGGGCCTGCACGCCTCGCCCACCTGCGCCATGCGCTTCCGCGACGCCCATGCCATCCTGCTGGGCGAGGAGGGCAGGGGCCTGTCCCAGCTTTTCGCCATGATCGAGCCGATGCGGCTCCATACCGGCTGCCAGGGGCTCGGCCTGGCCTCGGCCGCGGCCGATATTGCCGAGGACTATGCCGCCCAGCGCCGGCAGGGTGGACGCCCGGACATGGCGCCGCCCACCATTGCCAGCCATCCCGATGTGATCAGGCAATTGCACGATATCCGTTCCGCCACCGAAATCCTGCGCGCCGCCGTGCTGGAGCTGGCGACAGCAATGGACCTGGCGCGGTTCGACGCCGATACCGGGCGCGCCGACCTCGCCGCCTGGATGCTGCCGCTGATCAAGACCTTCGGCGCCGAAACCGGCTTCGATGCCGCCCATGCCGCCATCCAGGTGCTGGGCGGGGCCGGCTACACAAGCGACTATCCGTTGGAGCAATACCTGCGCGATGCCCGCGTCATGGCGGTGTATGAGGGCACGACCGGCATGCAGGCCCTCGATTTCCTCACCCGCCGCCTGTGGCGTGACGAGGGGCGAGGGCTGGCGGTTTTCCTGCGGCAGGCGCGCGACGAGATCACCGCCGGTTCCGCCGCGCGTCCGGACCAGGCGCGCAGCGTCGGCGCCGTGCTCGACAGCTTCGAGACCTTGAGCGCTTCGATGACGGCCATGCAGGCCGATGCCGACGCCGCCCTCTATCGTGCCGACAGTTATATGCGGGCCGGCTGGGCCGCCGTCTCGGCCTGGATGGCCTTTCGCCTCGGGACAGACGAGGCCATCGCCATCCTGGCGGCGCGCCACGCCCTGCACAACGCGCGCTGCGCCCGATGATAGCGATGTCATTTCGGGCGGAAACCACGCATTAGCACTTGACGGCAGATCGTTTATTCCCGAATAGTTTGAAAGTGAACAATGTCGGGTTGCACGAACAGACGGGGTTGGGGGACACCGCACGCGACCGACGGGGATAGATTTCCGCAGCATCGCGGTTTGCGCGGCCCGTCGGGCCGCTAGCGCCATGGCTTGGCGCGCGACCCCTGATGCCCGCGGCGCGGCGATCGGTCGGCTGGCTTGGCCGCCCTCTCGTCGTAGCAGTCGAGCCCCGCGCCAGCCGTATGGCGCACTGATCTGGAACCTGGAGAACACAATTGATGGCGGTCCGTAAGCTCGACGAGGAAGTGGATGGCGTGGCCGGCAAGGCCGATGTCTCGCTTGGCGAGCTCGAAATCTCGGGCGGCTTCGTGCTGCGCATCGCCCAGCTTTCCGCCTTCGAGCGCTTCTTCACCGTCTTCGGCGAGAGTGAGATCCGCATTTCCGAATTCACCGTGCTGCTGGCTCTGTCCGAAAATCCGGGCATCCGCCAGGGCGTGCTGGCCGACGTGCTCAAGATCAAGTGGTCCAACATGACCAAGCTGGTGCGGGCTCTCGAAGAGCGGGGCCTCATCGCCCGCCACATCCCGCATGACGATCGCCGCTCGGTCGTGCTCAGCGTCACCGAAGCCGGCCGCAAGCAGATCGAGGCGTCCGCCGACAAGATGTACCGCTCCGATCGCGAGGCCCTGTCCATGCTCGATGACGAGGAGCATGCCCAGTTGATCAGGCTGTCGCGCAAGATCGCCGGCTGGCCGGAGATCAAGTGATGGCTGGGCCGATGAACCTGGACGACGTCGTGGCCATCGACTTCCACACCCATGCGGAAGAAGCCTGCGGCATGCATACCGATGACGGCTACGATGACCTGCAGCAGGCAATGGCGGACTATTTCCATTCGCCCTTCAAGGCGCCGCCGACCATTCCCGAAACCGCCGAATACTATCGCCAGCGCCGTATCGCCGCGGTGATCTTCCATGTCGATGCGGAAGCCGCCACCGGCCATCGCCGCTACAATAACGAAGAGATCGCCACCCTGGCGGCCGAGCATTCCGACGTGCTCATTCCCTTTGCCTCCATCGACCCGGCCAAGGGCAAGATGGGCGTGCGCGAGGCGCGCCGGCTGATCGACCACTACGGCGTGCGCGGCTTCAAGTTCCACCCGACCTACCAGGCTTTCTATCCCAATGATCGCGCGGCCTATCCGCTCTACGAAGTGATCCAGGAGGCTGGTTTGCCGGCTCTGTTCCATACCGGCCAGACCGGGGTGGGGGCGGGCATGCGGGGCGGCTACGGCCTGCGGCTCAAATATTCCAACCCGATGTATATCGACGACGTGGCCGCCGATTTTCCCGATCTCAAGATCATCATGGCCCACCCCTCCTTCCCCTGGCAGGAGGAGGCCCTGGCCGTCGCGACCCACAAGCCCAACGTCTATATCGACCTCTCGGGCTGGTCGCCGAAATACTTTCCGCCGATCCTCGTCAAATATGCCAACAGCCTGCTCAAGGAGCGGATGCTGTTCGGTTCGGACTGGCCCGCCATCCTGCCGGATCGCTGGCTCGCCGACTTCGAGAAACTGGATATCAAGCCGGAGGTTCGTCCGCTGATCCTCAAGGAGAACGCACGCCGCCTGCTCGGAATCTAACCACAAGACCGCAAGAATGCGGCTGGAGACTAGAAACCAAGAGAGAATGCGGTCGGATCCTCCGGCCGCGGGAGGACAGAATGAATAAGCTTGCAAAACTGCTCGCCATTGCGTCGCTGGCCGCTATTGCCGCCGGCACCGCCGATGCGCGTGAACTGCGTCTCGCCTCGGGTGCGCCGCCGGCCCACCCGGCGACCGACCCGATGTATAACAGCTTCATGGAATTCCTGCCCGAGGAGACCAATGGCGAACTGACGGGCCTGATGATCGGCCCCGAAGTGGTCGGCATCGTTGCCGTCAAGCAGGCGCTGCAATCCTCGCTGGCTGAAGTGGGCAACGTGCTGCCGCTGTTCGCCGCTGGCGACCTGCCCAACACGGTTCTCACGGCCGACCTGGCGTTCCTGGCCACCACGCCCCATGCAATGGGCGCGGCCGTGACCGAATATGTCGTTACCTGCGAAGAATGCCAGGCCGAGTTCAAGGCCATGGGCGGCGTCTTCCTCGGCGCCGGCTCGTCCGACATCTATGTGCTGCTGACCACCAAGCCGGTCAATTCGCTGGCCGACCTGCAGGGCCTGCGCCTGCGTTCGGGTGGCGCACCCTATGCCCGCTGGGCCGAAGCGCTCGGCGCCGCGCCGGCCCAGGTGCCGGTCAGCGACACGTTCGAATCCATGTCGCAGGGCGTGCTCGACGGCACCATGGCTTCGGTGTCCGACCTGATCTCCTATCGCCTGGTGGACGTGGCCAAATATATCATCGACGTGCCGCTCGGCACCTATCACACCACGTCCAACTTCACCGTCGCCAGCGGCACCTGGGCCGAACTGACGCCCGAATTGCGGGCCGGCCTGACGCGGGCCGCCAACCGCTCCAGCGCGCTCTTCACCCAGAGCTGGGGCTATGACCGCGCCGCCGCCGCCCGCCAGGCCGCGCTCGATGCCGGCATGGAGATCATCCCGGCCAGCCAGGATCTGCTCGACGCCACAAATGAGTTCCGCTTCACCGACGTTGCCTCGGCCGTCGAGGTTGCCGAAAGCCAGCTCGGCGTGACCAATGCGGCCGACAAGATCGCCCGCTTCCAGGCGCTGGTCGAGAAGTGGACCGCCATCACCGACGCCGCCAATGGCGATGTCGATGCCATCGCAGCAGCCGTGCAGACCGAAGTCTGGGACAAGGTGGACTGGTCCACCTACGGCCTTTGAGTCACGGGCCCGTGGGGGGTGATCTTCCCACGGGCCGCCTTCCAATCCGACTGCCTGGAGTGAAGCGATGCGCGAGAGTCTCGACCGGCTCGTCGTCCGGATATCCGACGGCCTGGCGCTGCTGGCCGCCGTCGGCGTGGTGGCCATGCTGGTCCATATTACCGCCTATGTCATCACGCGGCAGTTCACCCACTCGCCGGTTCCGGCGACGGTGGAGATCGTGTCCTACTACTACATGATCCTCATCGCCTTCCTGCCCCTGGCCTGGGCCGAGCGGCGCGGCGAGATGATTTCCATCGAAATTTTCGCCCCACTGATGAAGGGCCGCGTCGGCCGCATCAACGAAATCTTCGTCGCCCTGGTGACCTCGGGCGTCTATGCCGTGCTGACCTACACGACCTGGCTGGTGGCCATGCGCGAATTCTCCGCCCGCAGCTTCGTCATTTCCCTCAGTGTCGTTATCCCGGTGTGGCCCGGCTACTTCGTGCTGCCCGTCGGTTTCTGCCTGGCAGCACTGGTCACCCTCTACCGGGGCCTGATGCCCAAGCAAGGACCAGCGACATGAACCTGACTCTGGGCCTTGCCGGCCTCGCCTTCCTGTTCGTGCTGCTGGCGCTGCAGGTGCCGATCGCCATTGCCATGATGGCCATCGCCTTTGTCGGCGTGTGGGCCATGCTGGGACTGGCGCCCGCTATCGGCATCCTCGCCAACACGCCCTATGAATTCATCGCCAGCTGGACGCTGTCGGCCGTGCCCATGTTCCTGCTGATGGGCTTCATAGCCTATCATGGCGGGCTCACATCGGGCCTGTTCGACGCCGCCAAGCTGGGGCTGCGCAAGGTGCCCGGCGGACTGGGCATCGCCGCCATCGTCGCCTGCTCCGGCTTTGCCTCGGTCTGCGGATCGAGCCTGGCCACCGCCGCCTCGCTGGGCCGCATCGCCATCCCCGAAATGGTCCGCGCCGGCTACAAGCCCAGCTTCGCCACTGGCGCCCTGGCCGCCGGCGGTACCATCGGCGCGCTGATCCCGCCCTCCATCCTGATGATCATCTATGGCGTATTCTCGGAAACCTCGGTCACCTCGGTCTTCATGGGTGGCGTTTCGGTGGGCCTGCTGACGGCGGCGAGCTACGTCGTCGTTATCATGCTGACCGCCTGGCTGCGCAAGGACATCATCCCCGCCAAGGCGGTGGGCGTCGATGACCTCGATGGCCGCAAGGTGCTGCTCGATGTCTGGCCGATCCTGGCGCTGATCCTGCTGGTCTTCGGTGGGCTGTTCTCGGGCCTGTTCACCGCCACCGAGGCCGGCGCCATCGGCGCCGCGGGCGCTATCGGGCTGGTCGCCATCACCGGGCGGCTCAAATGGTCGGTGCTGCGCCAGTCGATCCTCGAAACGCTGGGCACTTGCGCTTCGCTGTTCATCATCGGCGTCGGCGCGGTGATGTTCACCCGCTTCCTCGGCCTCAGCGGCGCCGCCGGGCTGATCAGCGGCGCGGTGCAGAGTTACGACCTCAACTACTTCCAACTGATGTTCGTCATCGTGGTGATCTACCTGATCCTGGGCATGTTCATGGAGCCGTTCGGCGCCATGCTGGTCACCCTGCCGGTGCTGATGCCGGTGCTCGATGCGCAGAACATCAACATGGTCTGGTTCGGCGTGTTCCTGGTCAAGCTGCTCGAAATCGGCATGATCACGCCGCCATTGGGCATGAACGTCTTCGTCATCCGCAACGTTGCCGGCGAGCATGCGTCGCTGACCGACGTGTTTAAGGGCGTCACCCTGTTCCTGCTGGCCGACCTGGTCGTCGTCACCGCAATCGTGGCCTTCCCCGATATCGTCCTGTTCCTGCCCGAAATGATGCGTTAGGCGATTAGGGAGCCAACATTCTGTCGCGACAGTATTATTTCAGAGATAGGAAGTTTTGTCCGCAATAATACTTGATTGAATATTTGATCGGGCGTTGAGTGGGCGCCGTAGTCGCGGGAGCTGGACTGTCATCTGCTTGGCCGGTGTCGTTGTTGTAACGACGCCGAGCCGTGCCGATAGGCATGGTCGAGGCGACCCCGGACGGACGGGGGACGCCATGCTCAGATCGCTCTTGCTTGCCATGCCGCTTGTCCTGGTGGGAGCCGCCCTTGCCGGCGCGCAGCCCTTGCCTACCGGCATCATCGATCTCGGCGATGCGGTGGTGACCGGCTTTTCCGGCACCGTCGCGCCCGATCCGCTGACCCTGCCAGATGGTGTCGACCTCATCGACGAGACGCTGATCGATCTCGACGGCATTGCCGCCCGCATCATCGGCCTGGGCGGGCCCGGCTATGTCTGGGATGCGCGCGCCTCGGTCGCGCCCGAGCTGCGCCTGGTGCTGGCGCGCGAGGTCGGCCAGATCTTCGGCGTCACGCTCGACGATGCCGAATATCCCAATATCTATCTCACCGCGACCTCGGCCTATGGCCTGCCCATCGTCGCCGATGACGCCGATGATGACGGCCGCCCCGAGCGCCTGCTCGAAGGCGAGGCCGGCGCCCGCTTCATGGATGGCCTCTGGGGACCGAGTGGTGGCCCCGGCAGCATCTGGAAGGTCGATGGCGTCACCGGAGAAGTCACGCTTTTTGCCGATGTAACCCTCGATGGCGCGGCCAATCCCGGCGCCGCGCTGGGCAATATCGCCTATGACGCCGCCCATGCGCAGCTCTTCGTTTCCGACCGCGCCACCGGCATGATCCATCGCTTCGGCCTCGATGGGGTCGATCTGGAGCGGTTCGATCACGGCGTGGCAGGCCGCAGCGCTGCCGGCCTGCCGCCGGTGCCCTACGATCCTGCCGCCGCGCTCGATATTTCCAGAGGCGATTTCGATACCGAGGACCCCGATAGCTGGGGCTATGCCGATGCCGACCGCCAGGTCTGGGGCCTCGCCGTGCATGACGGCCGGCTCTATTACGCGGTGCTCGACGACAGCCAGGTATGGTCGGTGGGTATCGATATCGAGACCGGCGCCTTCGCCGCCGATCCGCGTTGGGAACTCGACGTGCCCAAGCGGCCCTCGAAGCTCCCCGTCAGCGACATCGTCTTCACCGAACTGGGCGCCATGATCCTGGCGCAGCGCGGCGACATCACCGCCACCTATGACTATACTGGCTTCGCCGAAACCGACGCGGCCCGCACCTATCGCTATTGGCTGGAAAACCCCGACGACCCGGCGACCCCCAGCCGCTGGATCGAGGAGCCGGAGGAATATGCCATCGGCTTCGGCGGCGATAACCGGCGCACCGAGGGGGGCGTCGATATCGGCTATGGCTATGACAGCAACGGCCTGCTCGACCTGACCTATTGCGAAGCCTCGCTGCTCAGCACCGCCGACGACCTGCGGCAGGATGACGACCTGGCCGATCAACTACTGCCGGGCGGCCCGCTGGCCATAGATGGCCTGCAGATCGCGCCGGCCGGCCCGGTCAGGCCCGAAAACACCCCGCCCTGGTTCAGCTATATGCTCGACCTCGCTCCGCTCCCCGGCACTACCGAAGTCGGTGGGCATGAGGGCGATGTCGCGGTCTACCGCCGCGGCTGCGGCGCCCCGCCTTACATCGGCACCTATGGCGGCGCCGGCTACGAAACGGACCCGCCCTATGTCAGCTACCCCGAAGACCCGGATAACCCCGACACGCCCGACGAACCGGATAATCCCGAGGACCCGACCTGCATTGGCGAAGCCTGTGCGCTCCCCGAATTCGATATTCTCAAGACCTGCCAGGCTTGCGCGATCAATCCTGAAACCGGCCTGCCGCGTTGCCAATGCCTTATCACCGTCACCTCCAACGGCGTGCCCTTTACCGGCGACCTGGTGGTGGACGAGCAGATGATGTTCGGCAGCAATCCGGCCAGCCAGACCGTCATTTCGCTCGGCTCCGCCGATCCCTGGACCTGTACCCAGCCGCCCTTCGCCCCCGCCGATCCGGCGCAATGCAAGATCGACTGGCAGACCCTGTCCGCGCTGGGCAACAGCTCATCCATCGCCGTCGAAATCGAACTGCCCGACCAGGGCGCCGCGGTCGACGCCACCAATTGCGCGCTGCTGACGCTGGGTGATGACGAGGTTGGCTATTCCTGCACCGACCTGGTCAATGAGGACCTCCAGGACATCGACATGCGGCTCGACAAGACCTGGGAGCCCGGCGCCGTGGCCGGGGCGGGAACCTTCGTGCTCACCGTGGGCAATGTCGGGGACGCCTTCGACGCCACCGCGGCGCTCAGCGTCACCGACACCATCCCCGCCGGCATCACCGTCACCACCGCCAGCGACACCGACTGGACCTGCGCGCCCATCCCGGCCACCGGCCCGGCCAGCATCACCTGCCAGTTCACCGGCACCGGCAGCATGGCCAGCGGCGCGACCTCGGAAATCCGGCTGGATGCCACCCTGGACGAAGCCGGCATCTTCGAGAATTGCGCCACCGTCGCCGTGCTGCCCGAATCCGGGCTGGCCGACAGCTATGGCCTCAATGACGAGGGCTGCGTCACCGTGGTCGAGGATGACGACGATTTCGATATTCCCGACGACGAGCCCGAATATGACCCGTCCTGCGGCACCAATGTCATCTTCGTGGTCGACGAATCCCGCTCCATCGCCGATGCCAACGCCACCTACTATGTCAATAATGCCCTGACCAATGCCGCCAGCATCTTCAACAGCAATGGCGCCCAGGCGGCGGTCATCCGCTTCTCGGACAATGCGGTGGTCAGCTACCCGATGGGGTCCGGCACTTTCCCGCTGGTGACCAATGGCTACAATCCCGCCGCCGGTGGCGGCACCAATTGGGAAGCGGCTTTGCTCGCCGCCAATTCGCTGCTGCCCAGCCCCAATACCATCATCGTCTTCATCACCGACGGCACCCCCACTGCCTATCTCGATGGCAGCGGCAATGTCGCCTACACCACCAATTCGGTACTAGCGACCAATGAAGCCATCGCGGCGGTCAACCTGATCTACGGCCAGGGCACGCCCATCGTCGGCATCGGCATCGGCAGTGTCTCGACCCATCTCGATGCGCTGCTGGGCACCAGCTCCCTCTCAAGCAGCTACGGCGCGCTCGATGCCGATCTGACCACGCTGGCCCGCAATGCCTGCGCCGATCTCTACCTCACCAAGACCATCAATCCCGGCTATGTCGACTTCCACTATATCTCCGGCGACGTCATCGCCACGGTGACGCTGGCTGTCACCAACACGTCGGCCTCGGCGCTGACCAATGTTACGGTCGAGGACGAACTGCCGGTCGACCTGACCAATCCCGCCGCTTTCAGCCAGCCGGCCACGGTCAGCGGCAGCACGGTGAGCTGGACCATTCCCTCCATCGCCGCCGGCGCCACCGCGACGCTGAGTTTCCAGACGACTTTGGTGCCCAATCCGGCGCCGACGCCCAATTGGCGGTGCCTCGCCAATTACGCGCAGGTGACCGCATCCGACAGCGCGCTGAATTCGGTCCCCGGCAACATGGCGAGCGCCCTGCTCGGTCCGGTGCATGAGCATGACGAGGCCTCGGCCAGCCTCTGCGTCCGCGACAAGGAACCGGTGACCCCGCCCGATTGCGGCGCGTCCTACCTGTGGGTGACCAAGAAGACCGACTTCCCCGAAGTCTGCGTCCCCGGCGGCAGCCCCGCCTGCAGCTTCACCATCACCGTGCGGGCCCAGTGCAAGGATTTCAACGGCCCGGTGCTGTTCGGCGACGGCGTTTCCAATGCCGGGACCGGGGTCGCCGCGCCCATTTCAGCCATCAGCAATACGGCCGTGCCCACTATCTGCGCCTGGCCAGCCGACTGGAGCGGCACGTCGACGCCATCGGAGTGCCTGGCCAATCTCAGCCTGCCGGTCAACCAGTCCATCACTTTCTCGGTGACGCTGGATGAACCAATTCCCGCCGGCAGCGGCTATCGCAACTGCTTCGTCGCCGACGGCAAGCCGGTGCTGCCAGCCGATTATGCGGGCGCGCTCGCGGATGTGAACCCGACTACCGCGCCCACGGGCGGGGTGTGGGGCAATTGCGCGCCGTTCAGCGTCGCCGGCCCGCCGCTGCCGATTCCGCGCCCGCCCCAGCCCGATGACAAGCGCACCATCTCCTGCAACGCGCCGGCCCAGCCCAGCGCCGATGGTACGGTCTGCATCTGCCCGCGCGGTACAAGGGCGCAGGGCAGCCAATGCGTCGCGATCGATCAGCCCCCGGTCCGGCCTGCGCCGATCCAGTGCAATCCGCCTGCCGTGCCCAACGCGGCGGGCACCGCCTGCGTCTGCCCGCAGGGCACCATTCCGCTCGGTACGCGCTGCATCACCCCCGAACTGCCCGATATCCTGCTGCCCAAGGCCGAGCCGGAACCCCGGCGCGAACCGCGCCATGAACCGGCCGCCCCGGCCCCCAAACCGGCTCCGATCCTGATCTTCCCCAAGCTCCCCGGCGGCCTGTTCGGCGGCTGAGGAGAGGGACTATCGCATATGGGCTGGCACGACCTCGCCCACCCACCGCGCGGCTCCCCCCCTCGACGGGGGAGGTTGGGAGGGGTGTGGGGAGCCACGATAGATGGGGGCAAAACATCCCCCACCCTTGACCCCTCCCCGCAAGGGGGGAGGGAGTCGACTGAGATATTTGCGCGCCCCAGTGGGAGAGGTGGTGTCCCCTATCCGTGCTTGATCGGATTGAGCTTGCGCCAGGCGTCGTATTCTTCGCGCGCATCGGCATGCAGCGGGTAATAGCGCTGCAGCGGTGCGCCTTCCATCAGCTTCATGCGGGAGAAATCCTCCCATTCATGATGCTCCCGCGACTTGGCGATGACATCACCGGCCAGGGCCACCGGCAGTACCACCGCGCCATCGTCATCGGCCACGATGATATCGCCGGGAATGACCGTCACCCCGCCACAGGCGATCGGCACATTGACGGCAAAGGGCATGAGCCCGGTCTGGGTATGGAAGTTCGGCGTCCAGCCGCGCACCCACAAGGCAAGATCGAGCTTCTTGAGGTTGGGATAGTCGCGCAGCACGCCGTCGATGATCATGCCGGCGCCGCCGCGGCCCTTGAAATAGGTGCTCATCATGTCGCCGAACACGCCCGCCGTCATGTCGCCGCGGGCATCGACCACAACGATATCGCCCTCCTCGACATGATAGAGCACATGCCGGTGGAGCTGCTTTTCCGGGTCCGAATATTCGCCCTCGCCGTAAAGGTCCTCGCGCTTGGGCATGAATTGCAGCGTCAGCGCCGGCCCGACGATCGACTTGCCCTTGTTCCAGCTCACCGGCCCCTGGATATGCGGATTGCGGATGCCCATATGGCCCAGCGTCCCGGCCACCGTGGCCGAGCCAATATCCTTGAGCGCGTCGATAATGTCCTTGGGCGGGCGGTTGATGCCGGGTGTATGCGTCACGGGAAAATCTCCTTCTATTCCACCACATCATTCCCGCGCAGGCGGGAATCCATTCTTGCCGGGCCATCCACGGAGTGGATTCCCGCCTGCGCGGGAATGATGCGGTGGATCGCTACCAGTTGGTCACGGAACCGTCCTGGCGCCGCAGATGCGGCGCTTCCCAGAATTTGAAGCTCTGCTTTTTCACCAGCGCCTCATCCACCTCGACGCCAAGGCCCGGCGCGTCGCCTACCTCGTAGACGGCGCCGTTGAGGCGCGGCTGGGTGATGAAAATCTCGGCATTGTCGAAGCCATGATAGAGCTCGCCCGGCGACGCCCGGGTTTCGAGCCAGGCGAAATTGGCCACGGAGGCCGCGAAGTGGATCGTCGCCGCCGTGCAGATCGGCCCCAGCGGATTGTGCGGCATCATGTCGACATAATGCGCCTCGCTCCAGCCGGCCACCTTCATCGCCTCGGTCAGCCCGCCGACATTGCACACATCGATGCGGTTGAACTGGTGGATGTCGCGCTCGATGAATGGCAGGAACTGCCATTTGCTGGCGAATTCCTCGCCGATGGCGAAGGGCACGTCGGTCATCCTGCGCAGGGCCTCATAGGCCTCCGGTGTCTCGTCGCGGATCGGCTCCTCGAGGAAATCCAGCGTGCCGGACGGCATCTTCTGGCAATAGCTGGCGGCTTCCGCCACCGACAGCCGATGGTGGTAATCCACCCCCAGCACCACGTCGTCGCCCAGCGCCTCGCGCGCCTTGACGCACCATTTCGCCGTCTCGCCGATGCTCTGGCGCGGCTCGTAAACCTGCGAGTTGCCATGGCCATGCGGGAACAGGCGAATGCAATCCCAGCCCATCGCCATGAGCTCGCGCGCCTGCTCGATCATCTCCGGGCCGCACGGCCCCCTGGTGGTGGCAAAGGTCGGGATGCGGTCGCGCTGCTTGCCGCCCAGCAATTGATAGACCGGCACGCCAAGCGCCTTGCCCTTGATGTCGTGTAGCGCGATGTCGATCGCCGAGATCGCGGCGGTCAGCACCCGCCCGCCCTCGAAATACTGGCTGCGATACATTTCCTGCCACAGCGCGCCTGTTGCCATCGCATCGCGCCCGATCAGGAATTCGCGATAATGCTCGATGGCCCCGGCCACCGCCAGCTCACGCCCGCTGAGCCCGCTCTCGCCCCAGCCATGGATGCCCTCGTCGGTCTCCACCTTGACGATGAGCTGGTTCCGCGTGCCGACCCAGACCGGGTAGGGGATGATGGCGGTGATTTTCATGGAAGAAACTCATGTTTCGATCTTTCCGCAAACACCGGGCGGCACCTCCCCCTTGACGGGGGAGGTTGGGAGGGGGTGGCGGTTGGCCCGGATATCGGGGCCAAACGCCCCCCACCCTTGATCCCTCCCCGCAAGGGGGAGGGAGACGACTGAAACGACCGTGACACCGCCATACCGCCCTCAAATCGCCTTCAGCGCCATCGTCGTCTCCGCATCGAACAGATGCATCCGCTCCTGGTCGAACTCGACCCAAACCATCTCGTCGGGTTCGATCCTGGCGGTCGGTTCGAGGCTGATATTGACCACCGCGCCATTGATGAACACCTGCGCGAAGGTCACATCGCCGGTCGGCTCCACCGTATAGACCTTGCCCGGCACCGCCCCGGGCGTGGCCGCCTTGTGCAGTTTGAGCGTCGAATGGCGGGCGCCGAGCACGATTTTGTTGGTGGTCGAATTGGCCGCCTTGCGCGCATTGAGTTGCGACAGCGGCAGCTCCCAACCCTCGGGGCTCCTGAGCGCGTTGCCCACGGCTTCGAGCGGGATCAGGCTCATCGCCGGGCTGCCGACAAAGCTGGCCACGAATGTATTGACCGGGTTGGCGAACACATTGGCCGGCGTATCATATTGCTGCAGCAATCCGCCGCTCATCACCGCCATCTTGTCGGCCATGGTCACCGCTTCGAGCTGGTCATGCGTCACATAGACCACGGTGGCGTTGAGGTTGTGGTGGAAGCGCTTGATCTCGCTGCGCATCTGCACGCGCAGCTTGGCATCGAGATTGGACAGCGGCTCGTCCATCAGGAACACGGCCGGGTCGCGCACCAGCGCCCGCCCCAAAGCCACGCGCTGCTGCTGTCCGCCCGACAGTTCGCGCGGCTTGCGATCGAGCAGGTGGGTGATGTCGAGCAGCCTGGCCGCATCCTGCACCTTGCGGTCGATCTCCTCCTTGGGGAGCTTGCGCATCTGCAGCGGGAAGGCGAGATTTTTGTAGACAGTCTTGTTGGGATAGAGCGCATAGTTCTGGAACACCATGGCGATGTCCCGGTCCTTGGGGTCGAGATCGTTGACGATGCGGTTGCCGATGCTGATATCGCCGCCGCTCATCGGCAACAGCCCGGCGATCAGGTTGAGCGTCGTCGTCTTGCCGCAGCCCGACGGGCCGACCAACGCGATGAATTCGCCGTCGTTGACGGTGAGCGAGACGTCGTTGACGGCATAGAGATTGCCGTAAGTCTTTATGACGTTCTGGAGGACCACCTCGGCCATCGGCTCATCTCCTAATGTTTGACGGCGCCTTCGGTGAGGGCACGCACGAAGTATTTCTGCAGGACCAGGAACATCACCACGACGGGCACGCTCATGAGGAAAGTGGCGGCCATCAGCCCCGGCCAGTCGGTGGCGAATTCGGTGAAGAACCGCTGGATGCCGACCGGCAGGGTCATCTGGTCGTCGCGCGACAGGAAGGTGTAGGCGTAGACATATTCGTTCCACGCCCCGATGAACGAGAAGATGGACGTGGCGATGATGCCCGGCGTCGATAGCGGCATGACGATCAGCAGGAACGCCTGCAGCCGCGTCGCCCCGTCGATCCGCGCCGCCTGTTCGAGCTGGATGGGGATGTTGTCGTAAAACCCCTTGAGCAGCCAGATCGACAGCGGCAGTCCGAAGGTCAGATAGGTCAGGATCAGCGATCCATGCGTATTGACCAGCCCCATCCACCGCATCAGCAGGAACAGCGGCATCAGGAACACCACGGCCGGGAACATGTTGCGCACCAGCACGGCGAAGAACATGAAGTTGCGGCCCGGAAAGCGGAAGCGCGAGAAGGCATAGGCCGCCGGCACCGCCACCACCACGCCCAGGATCGTGGTCAGCAGCGATACATAGAAGCTGTTCCAGAAGTAGCGCAGGAAATCCTGCCCGATGCGCTGGGTGGGGTCGAGCAGCTTGAAATAGTTGTTCAGCGTCGGCTCGGCCGGCCACCATTGCGGTGGATATTGCATGGCCGCGAACTGCGACTTGACCGAGGTCAGGATCATCCAGGCCATCGGCAGCACGGTGAACAGCAGCAGGAAGGTCAGGAACACCCGCCCCGCCCAGCGCCACCAGTCGACGGGTTTCTTCACCACCGGACGGATGCGGGTCGCGGTTGTGTCAGTCATGGCTGCGCTCCCGATTCCGCGCAAGCGCCCAACGACCCCCACCCCCGGCCCCTCCCCTCAAGGGGGAGGGGTGCAATGGAACCGAAGCCCGCAGTCAGGCCTCCCCTCCCCCTTGAGGGGAGGGGTTGGGGGTGGGGGTCCATCAGTCTGGCTGCCGACTCACTCATGCGCCTTGCCTCGTTTCGTCGCCGCGGGTCAGCGCCTTCACGTAGAAGTAGCCCAGCGTCATCATCACCACGAACAGGATCACCGCATAGGCCGAGGCCGCGCCCCATTGCTGGCGCCCGAAGGCGAGCTGGTAGATATGGGTGATCCAGATATGGGAGGCGTCGGCCGGCCCGCCGCCGGTCATCACGAAGGGAATGATGAACGAGTTGAAATTGGCCACCATTAGCAGCAGGATCGTCACCATCGACACGCCCTTGAGATGGGGGAAGGTGACGTGCCAGAAGCGGTCCCAGGTATTGGCGCCATCCACCATGGCGGCGCGGTGCAACTGGTCCGGCACCGTCTGCAGCCCGGCCATCAGCATCACCATGGCGAAGGAGAATTCCTTCCAGATATTGACCACGATCAGCGAGGCGAGAACGGTCTGCCGGTTATCGAGGAAATTGATCGGCTCGTCGGTAAAGCCCAAAGCCACCGAAATCGCCCCGATCACCCCGAAATCGGAGTGGTAGAGCCATTTCCACACATAGGATGCCGCCACGGCGCTGATCACATAGGGGATCAGCAGCAGCGCCCGCAGCACGCCGCGGCCGACGAATTCGCGGTGCAGCGACAAGGCAGCGCCGAGGCCCAGCAGGAATGAAAACACCGTCGAGGCCAGGGTCCAGATGATGGTCTGGATGGTCACCTCGTGGAACACCGACGAGTTGAGCACCAGCGAATAATTGCTCAGCCCGGTCCAGATCTTGTCCTTCATCTGCAGGTTGGGCGGCGTGCGGAAAAAGCTCAGCTCGATCGTGTAGTAGATCGGAAAGGCGATCACCACGAGCATGACGATCAGCGCCGGCAGCACGTAGAGATAGTCAGCGCGATGCTTGATGATGCGGCTGACGATATTGGGTTTTTTCTGCACCGCCCTGGCGGCCGATGGCCCTGCGGCTTGCCCTGTTATCGTGCTCACGCGCCGTCCTTTCTTCGATGTCGAAAGCACCGGCGGCACCTGGGCGCCGCCGGCATGGGCAGGGAGGAACCTTAGAGCCCGCCGCCGAGCAGGGCGTCGACCTTGGCCGCCGCGTCGGCCGCCGCTTCATCCACCGTCATGCGTTCGGTCAAGGCGTTCTGCAGCATGTCGGGAACGATGATGTTCATGATCTCGGTCGCCTCGGGAATGACCGGGAAGGGGATGCCGCTGGGCAGCATGGATGTGGTGACGTCGAGGAACTTGATGGTGTCGAGGCGTTCCTTCATCCATTCGGTCTTGAAGCCGGCGAGATTGCCTGGATTGGACCCGGTCCAGGCCAGCTTGGTCGACCATTCCGGGCTGTTCCAGAAGCAGGCGAAGGCCTTGGCCGCCATCTCGTCGAATCCGCCCTCGACATACTCCTCATTGATGAAGTGCATGTTGGAGCCGCCGAACACCACGGCGCGACGTGCCGGACCTTCCGGGATCAGGCCGTAGCGCATATTGGCCACCACGGTATCGGCGACCTCCTTGTCGGCGCCCGTCGCCTGGCCCGCCAGGTCCACCATCTTGGCATATTCGGACGGGTGGGCGATCATCATGGCCAACTGGCCGGCGATGAAGGGCGACTGGTTTTCGTTCTGCGTATTGGTCAGGGCCGAGGTCGGCACCGATTTGTCGCGGACATACATGTCGTACGCCGCCTGCAAGGCCGCCTTGGCGCCGTCATTGTCGAGATAGGAATCCTGGTAGCTGGGGCTGGCCTCGGCTTCGTCCAGCGCGCCGCCGCCATAGGCCCAGAGCTGGGGCATGAAGCGGAACGGCGTATTGCCGGCATTCTGCCGGGCGACCAGGCCATAGCCGGAAATGCCCAGCTTGTCGTGGATGGTCTTGGAATAGGTGACCACGTCGTCCCAGGTTGCCGGCGGGCTTTCCGGGTCGAGGCCGGCCCGCTCGAAGATATCGGCATTCCAGATCATGGCCATGGTTTCGTTATTGGTCGGCACGCCATAGGTCACGCCGTCCCAGGTCACCGATTTCATGGCGCCGGGCCAGAAGTCGGCGGTGGGATAGCCGATATCTTCCGGCGCCAATTCCTGGAAATAGCCCTTGGAGGCGAATTCCACGCCACCCAGGATTTGCAGGCGCACCACCATCGGCCCGGCATTGCCGAGCAGGGTGGTACGCAGCCGGTCGAGCAATTGGTTGTAGTCGATATTCTGCGCGTCGGTTTCGATATTGGGATAGGTCTTGGCCCAGGCGGCCCAGAATTCGTCGTTGATCTGGTGTTCGATCTGTGGCGATGCCTCGGTCGGCCCGGTCCACCAATAGGTCAGCCGGCCGGTATAATCGAGCGGCACCACGTCGGCGCAATGGCCTGCGGTGTCGAAGGTCTCGGTGCCGGCGATGGATTTGATATAGTCCGGCGACCATTGGCTGAGATCGACCGACTGGGCGTAAGCGGTCGTCGACATCAGGGACGTGGTCGTCAGTGCCGCAATGGCATAGGCAACGACCTGCCGACGGATCGGCGCGCCCGACCGCATGTCGCGGCCTTGCAAATTCGTCATCGATAGTCCTCCTCGCGTTCGGAAGACCGTCCAGCCCCCTCGGCCGAACCTGGGCTTCCTCGCAGCACCTGCTGCGCCTCCTCGATATGCAGACTGTCGCGGTAGCGCTAACAACCTACTGGCGGGTCCGGCTTGTTGCCCCTTGTTTCCCGCGGACCGAACACTCCCAGACCAAAACTTATCTGTCAATAACGAATGGATCATACATTATTTTGTAATTTTAGCGTGCCAACTGGCTTGGCTTGTCCCGCAAAGCCGCCTAAAACAGGGGCTATGAGCGAAACTGACGTGCCGGTAGCGCTACCCGAAAGCGCAAATGATCCACAGGCATCCGTGTATGAAATGATCCGCGAGGACATCATTTCGGCCCGGCTGCAACCCAATGCCCGGCTCAAGGTCGCCGACCTCGCCACCGCCTACGGCACCTCCACCAATCCGGTGCGCGAGGCCCTCCAGCAATTGCGCGGCGAAGGCTTCGTGGTGATGGAGCCCAATCGCGGGGCCCGCGTCGTCGCCATCGACGAGGATTTCGTCCGCGACATCATCGAGATCGAGATGCTGATCGAGCCGGCGCTGACGCGGTGGTTCGTCACCATCGCCGCCGATACCGACATCGCCGATCTGGAAGCGTCCCAGGCCGAGATCGAGGCGCTCAATTTCGCCGATCCGCGCCAGCATGGCGAACTCGATACCCGCTTTCACCAACTCATCTATGACCGCCACTACAACCGCCATGCCGCCGAGCTGTGGTGGAAGCATCGCGAGATCCTGCGCGCCATCAGCCGCCGCTTTCCCACCTCGCTCAGTCGCCGCCAGGCCGTGTTGCGCGAGCATCGCGAACTGATCGAGGCCATCCGCGCCCAGGACGCCGACCGCGCCGCGTCAGTGGTGGCGCGCCATGTCGAGGGCTCGGGCCGCCACATCATCGAGCAGATGGGCGTGGCCAAACGCAACGGGGCCCGGAGGAGCGGCGGGTAGCGTTCGGAATTCTCAGTCGGCCTCCCTCCCCCTTGAGGGGAGGGCCGGGGAGGGGGTGGTTTGGTGATCACCGAAGAACTCCTCCCTCGATCCCCCTCAAGGGGGAGGGAAGGTCGACGGAGGGGACAGACAATTGAGGGGAGATTTTCATGACGAAGGAATTTGCCGAGACTATCGAGAACAATGTCCGCATGAGCTCGCGCCCGAGCGAGTTGCGCATCACCGATATCCGCGTCGCCGAGATCGTCGGCGCGCCCTTCACCTCGGCTTTGCTCAAGATTTACACCAACCAGGGCATTGTCGGGCTGGGCGAGGTGCGCGACGGCGCCAGCGCCACCTATGCGCTGATGCTCAAGAGCCGGCTGCTGGGCGAAAATCCCTGTGATATCGACCGCCTGTTCCGCCGCATCAAGCAGTTCGGCGGCCACGGCAGGCAGGGCGGCGGCGTCTCGGCCATTGAGATCGCGCTATGGGACCTGGCTGGCAAGGCCTATGGCGTGCCCATCTACCAGATGTTGGGCGGCAAGTTCCGCGACAAGGTGCGCGTCTATTGCGATACCGACGCCGAAAAGCCCAGCGGAACCGAGACCGGCAAGCGGCTGAAAGCGCGCATGGAGCTCGGCTTCACCTTCCTCAAGATGGATCTCGGCCTGATGCAGATCGCCGATGTGCCCGGCGCCGTCGTCGCCCCGGCCGGCTCGCTGGAAGGCTATCGCATCCATCCCGGCCGCGGCCCGGTCAAGTCCATGGAAGACCGCCGCGCCCGCAACGCGGTCTATGACACGCACAATGTCCGCCACCCGTTCAGCGGGTTGCATTTTACCGACAAGGGCCTCGACCTGCTCGAGCAATATATCCACGAGGTCCGCGAGGTCATCGGCTACGAAGTGCCGCTGGCCATCGACCATGTCGGCCACATCTCGCTGCAGAACGGCATAAGGCTGGCGCGGCGCATCGAGAAATACGTGCCCGCCTGGCTCGAGGACGTCATCCCCTGGCAATATACCGACCAGTATCGCCAGCTCCAGGAAGCGACCACGGTGCCCATCTGCACCGGCGAGGACATCTACCTCAAGGAAGGCTTCGAGCCGCTGCTGAAGTCGGGCATCTCGGTCATCCATCCGGACCTGCTGACCTCGGGCGGCATCCTCGAAACCAAGAAGCTCGGCGACGCTGCCCAGGACCATGGCGTGGCCATGGCCATTCACATGGCCGAAAGCCCCATCGCCGCCATGGCCGCCGCCCATGTCGCCATCGCCACGGAAAACTTCATGGCGCTCGAATATCACAGCGTCGAGGTCGACTGGTGGGACGATATCGTCACCGGCCTGCCCAAGCCCCTGGTCAAGGACGGCTTCATCACCGTGCCCGACAAGCCGGGCCTGGGCATAGACGACGTGGTCGACGAGGTCATCAGCCAGCACCTGCAACCCGGCGTCACCGGCATCTGGCAACCCACCGACCATTGGGACCAGGAATATTCCTGGGATCGCACCTGGAGCTGACACCTCTCCCTTCGGGGGAGAGGTCGACCCGTCTTCGGGTCGGGTGAGGGGGCCTTCCCCACGCACCGACCCCGTAAAGGCCCCCTCACCCGGCGCTAGCGCGCCGACCTCTCCCCCAAAGGAGAGGCGAAGAAAGGCAAAAAGGATGAAAATCACCGACCTGCGCTGCGCCGTCATCGGCCGCCACCCCATCGTCCGCATCGTCACCGACGAGGGGCTTTACGGGCTCGGCGAGGTGGAATTCACCAAGACCTACCTCAAGCCCTGGGTCCTGCATTTCCGCGACGCGCTGATCGGCGAGGACCCCACCGATGTCGAGCGCTGCATGCTGAAAATCCGCCAGCGCGGCAGCTTCAAGCCCTATGGCGCCGCCGTCTCGGCCATCGAGCATGCTTTGTGGGACATTGCCGGCAAGGCCGCCAATGTGCCGGCCTACAAGCTGCTCGGGGGCAAGGTGCGCGACAAGGTGCGCGTCTATAACGGCTCCATCCGCAGGAAGCGGACCGGCGACCGGCCGGAGGACTATGCCGATGACGTGCGCTGGATGATGGAGCAGCCTCAGAACTTCTTCATGGTCAAGCAGGGCATCTCCTTTCACTCCAACATGAAGGACAATGTGGAAGACTTCCACTATGGCGTCCGCCAGAAAAAGGCCGGCTATCACGGCGCCATGGACCAGGGGCAGATTTCCGAGCGCGGCTTCAACCACATGCTCGATTGCGTCGCCGCCATGAAGGAAGTGCTGGGCGACAAGGTCTCCCTCGCCCTCGATTGCGGCCCCGGCTGGTTCCTCAATGATGCCATCCGCTTCGCCCGGGCCGTCGAGAAATACGACCTGATGTGGCTCGAAGACATGCTGACCGGCGACTACGTTCCCTGGGTCAATCCGCAGGCCTATCGCGAGCTCACCACCTCCACCTCGACGCCGATCCATACCGGCGAGCAAATCTACCTGCGGCACAATTTCAAGGAACTGATCGAGACCCAGGCCGTCCGCGTCGTCGGCCCCGACCCCGCCGATATCGGCGGCATTGCCGAGCTGAAATGGGTGGCCGAGCACGCCTATATGCACTCGATCATGATGGCCCCGCACGGCACCGCCAATGGCCTGCTCGGCCTCGGCGCGCTCATCAATGTCTGCGCCACCCTGCCGGCCAATTACATCGCCTTCGAATATCCCAGCGCCTCCGACCCCTGGTGGGAGGACATCGTCATCGGCCTGCCCGAGCAGATCGTGACGGACAGCCATGTGGATTTGCTGCCGGCGCCGGGGCTGGGGCTCGATATCGATCCGGTGGGGGCGAAGAAATACCTGCTGGAAGAGGATGCGGGGTTCTTCGAGCCGTAGGCGCCTTACTTTGCGCGCTTCGACCACCGCACGTCTGGCGTGAAGGCAAAATCGGTGTCGAACGGATATTGTGGCTTGGATTTGTGCTTGCGCTCCAGCCGCTCCACGAACTGGTCCACCACGCCCGGCGACAAAGCCATCAGGCTGGGATTGGCGATGGGTCCGAGATCGGGCGACAGATAGCCTGACTTGACCACCACGATATCGGCCGTCCGCGGATCGAGCCCCAGCCGCGTGAAGTCCGCCATATTGTGAAACGGCCGCCGCCGCGCCGTCAGCACCAGGTCCACGCCGCCGATCCGCACCACCGCCTCGCGCAGCAGGCCATTGTCGGTTTCGAGCAGGAACACCACCTCGGCGTCCGCCCGCACCGGCTTGCTCGACGGATCAAGGCTCGCCCCGATGCTGAGCGAAACCACCTGGCCCACCCCTGCGGCATAGGCCGCCTCGGTCGCCGCCCGGTCGGCGATCCCGGCAAACACCACGCCCTGCGCCTTCCGCGCGATCAGTTCGGCCAGCACTTCGGCCCGGTCGCCCACGCCGCCACCGGTCGGATTATCCCCAGATTCTGCCAGCACCACCGGCCCAATCCCCGCCGCCATCGCCCAGCCAACGCAATCCTCGATGCTCCCGACCTTGGTGCCGAAAACAAACCCTTCGCGGATATCCCAATAATCCTGTGCCAGCCGCCGCGCCGCCTCCGCCATCGCCGCCTTGTTGGTGCCGGTGATGACGGCGCAGGCCGTGGCGCGCGGCTCGTCGGCCCACACATAGCCCACCTGGAACGAGGCATCCCAGATACCACCAGGGTCCTCCGCATCATGCAGCTGCGCATAAAAACTCCGCGCCGGTTCGTCCTGCGTCGAGGTCCGCTCCCCCGGCAACAGCACCGGCACCGGCGCCCAGGCCAGCACCGGACGCTGCCCGGTCCGCAGCGCCCGCACCAGCATGGTCACCGCCCGCCGCATGGTATCCGGCACGTCGATATGCGGCGCCGTGCGGTAGGTCGAAAAGATATCGAGATTGTCCACGATCCTCTGGCTGATATTGCCATGCAGGTCATAGCTCGCCGCGATCAGCACCTCCGGCCCCACCACGTCCCGCACGGCGGCGATGAAGTCGCCTTCGGCATCGAACAGGCCTTCGACGAACATCGCCCCATGCAGCGCCAGGTAGACCCCGTCGAGCGGCAGGGCCGCCCTGATCCCATCAAGGATTTCCGCCTTCCAGCGCGCATAAATGCCCCGCTCCACCGGCCCGCCGGCAATGGCGCGGGCATGCAGAATGGTGATGAACTCGGCCGGAAAATGCGTCAGGAAATCGAAATAGCCATCCTTGAGCATCGACGGCCCGCGCAGCACGCGGAAATCGGCCTCGCGGGCCAGCACGGGATTATAGGTGCTGCATTCGGTATGCAGCCCGGCAACGGCAATACGCATCAGAGCACTCCGGGAATTTCGGCTTCGGGATTGGCGGCGCGAGCAGGCTGTTTCGTCGCCAGCCTTCCGGTCAGCAGCAGGCTGACCAGCAGCACTGGCACCAGGCAGGCAATGCCCAGCCGCATGTCGAAATGTTCGGCCACGAAGCCGATCACCGGCGGCCCCACCAGAAAGCCCAGCAGCGCGACGAAGCTCAGGATCGCCACATTGGCCGAAGCCGTGCGGTCGGTCAGGCTTGCCGCCGCCGTCACCGCCAGCGGGAAACCCACCGATACCCCAAGCCCGATAATGGCAAAGCCGAACAGCGCCACCGGCGTATTGGGCGAGATGAACAGGATGGCCGCTCCGGCTACGGCCAGCGTGCCGCAGATGCGCGCCGTATTGACCGCGCCGAAGCGCTTCTTGAGGCTGTCGCCGCCGAACCGGCCCGCCGCCACCATCATGGCGAACACCGAATAGCCCAGCCCGACAATGCCGCTTTCGGCCCCCAGCGCGTCGCGCAGGAAAATCGCCGACCAGTCGGCCATGGCCCCCTCGGTCATGGTGATGCCGAAGACGAAAAAGCAGATGCCCAGCAACGCCCAGCTCGGCAGCGCCCAGACCGAACGCTGGTTCTCCTGCCGGGGCGCTTCCGGCGCGAATCCGGGCAGGGCGTTGGACACGACCAGCGCCACCGGCAGGACGACGATGGCCACCAGCACAATAGCCCATTTCGCCTCCAGCCCCAGCGCGGCCAGCCCCGAGCCGATCAGGCTGCCCACCATGATGCCGACCGACCAGAAGCCGTGCGAGGTAGTCATGATGACCGACCCCGTGGCCTTCTCCACCGCATCGGCCTGCACGTTGAGCCCCAGCTCGACAAAGGAAATGGTCGATCCCGCCAGCATCAGCGCCACGAACAGCATCGCCGGATTCATCGCGAAGGCCGGCAGGCTGGCGGCGATGGAATAGAGCACGAAGCCGAAGATGATCGCCATACGCGGCCCGATCCGACCCACCAGCGGCCCGGCAAAAGGCAGCGTCAGCAGCGTGCCGCAGGGCAGGCCGAGCAGCGCAATCGCCAGCCCCTGCGGCCCCAGCCCCAGCGCCTGCTGCACATCCGGAATCCGCGGCAGCCACGACCCGAAGGCAATCGGCTGCAGGAAGAACACCAGCATGGTCAGGCGTTGCGGGGAAAGCATATGTCGTTCTCGTTCACTGTAGGTTTTCGTCGGCAGCGGCCTGCCTTTGCCACTGTCCGCTCCTCATACACGGTGTCATCCCGGCCTTGAGCCGGGATCCATCCTGAGATGCGTGTCCTGCCGCAAGGTTCATGACCACCTTGCGGCTGTGGCCAGACCTCAGGATGGGCCCCGGCTCAAGGCCGGGGTGACACTGTGGTAGCGGGCCCATCGGCGCCAAACCCTACTGCCCCATTGGATAGGGCAGATATCCCGCAAACCCGGTCAGCTTCCACACCCCGCCCACCTTGCGGCAGAAATACAGCGTCTGCCAGTTCAGCACGTCCCTGCCGCCATCGCTCAGCCGGATCTCGCCATCGAACTTCTTGTGCGCGATGGCGATGTCGCCGTTGATCTCGATTTCGGTCAGGCTGGTGGCGCGGTGGATGCCCTCCAGCACGTCCTCGGCATAATCGAGCTTCCGGCTCTCCTGCGCCTGGCGGATCCAGTCGTCGCGATAGGCTTCCAGTGTCGGGAAGCTGATGCGCCAGTCGTCGGGATTGCCCGATTTCTGGCCATTGATGCCCAGGAAGCCCTCCCTGATGAAGTCGCCATCCACCATGCTCCAGTCGGCGGCGACGAAGGCGGCGATGTCGCGCTCCACCAGCATGGTCCAGATGGCGCTCCGGTCGGGATCGTCGGGGAAAGGGTTGGTGCTGCTCATGAAGCTCTCGCGGGTTCGCTCGGGCGGCAATCCGGTCGGCCGGCCCTGACCTATTTGTGTTCTAAATTTTCATTGGTGTCATCACCCTGAAAGCCGCCATGGGGGCCCAGATGAATACCAATTTGGACATGCTGCCCGTTTCCACGGCGCTTGTCCACACCGGAAAAATCACCGAACTCGATATAAACGCCCAGAAAAGCGGCAAAATGCTTTGGCTTTGAGCAAATTTTCGGGGTGGCTTAAATTGGTATTGAAAGTGTGACGGATTCGTGTTGACATTGGTTTCAGAACGATCCTAATCTTGAAAATCGTTTACAGAATACCACACCAATCCGGAAGAGATTGGCGGTCTGATAACAGGGACGGACAGCATGCGGGTAGGCATTATCGGCCTCGGATATCGTTTGGGCTATCTGGCGCGGATCTTCTCCGCTGCCCGCCCGGACTTTTCCGTTGCCGGCTATGTCGATCCCGCTCCGGCGGGCCTGCCCTATGCCGCCGAACACGGCATTTCCGTCGGCAAGCAGTATGACTCGCTCGAAGCCATGCTCGACAGCGAAAAGCTCGACCTGCTGATGGTCGGCTCGCCCAATCATCTCCATCTCGAGCACATCCGCATCGGCCTCGATCGCGGCATGAAGATTTTCACCGAGAAGCCGGTGGTGACCACGGTCGAGGAGACCATGGAACTGGCCAGGCTCATCGCGCAATACGGCTCCGACAACCTGATGGTCGGCCTGGTGCTGCGCTATGCCCCGCTCTATGTCGACCTGCGCAAGGCCCAGGCCGATGGCCTCTTGGGTGACATCACCTCCATTGAGGCTTCCGAGCATATCCCGCCCTATCACGGCGCCTTCTTCATGCGCGACTGGCGCCGCTACGAGCGCTATTCGGGCAGCTTCATGCTGGAAAAGTGCTGCCACGACCTCGATCTCTATAACGGGGTCATGGGCTGCCGCCCGCAATATGTCTCCAGCTTCGGCGGCCGTCGCACCTTCGTTCCGGCCAATGCGCCGGCCAATGTCGGCATCAACGACATGGAAGTCTACCATCGCAAGCCCAGCGGCTGGATGGGCAGCGACAAGGTCTTCGACAGCGACGGCGACATCATCGATTACCAGACTGCCATGGTGCAGTACGAAAACGGCGCCGCGCTGAGCTTCCACACCAATCTCAACGTCCCCGACGATTTCCGCCGCTTCGCCGTCATGGGCGCCAAGGGCATGGCCGAAGGCGACTTCATCCGCAATTTCCTGCGCGTCACCGACAGCCGCACCTCCGACCGTCTGGTCGACGCCACCTACAAGACCTCCGGCCTCAGTCAGCATTACGGTGCCGACGAGCAGATGGCCGAGGATATCCTCAAGCACATGATCGAAGGCGCCCCGCTCCCCGTATCGGTGACCGATGCGCTTGAAGCGGGCCTGCTGGCCCTCTGCATGGACCAGGCGATGCGAACCCGCTCCGTTATCGACATGACCCCGATCTGGCAGCAATTCGATGCTGCCCTCGGGCGAGCGAACTGAGGAGACCGACCATGACCGGCACCCGTAGCGCTTCGATCTTCGCTTTCGCCCTGCTGGCTCCGGCTCTGCTCTACATCATCGGCATCGTCGCCTATCCGCTGGTCGATACCATCAATCTCAGCTTCACCAATGCGGCCCTGCGCCCCACCTATGACTGGGTCGGCTGGGCCAATTACGACAAGATTTTCAAGGCCAATTTCTCCGAAGTCATTATCCGCACCGTGATCTGGACCTTCTTCTCGGTCTCCATAAAGATGATCATCGGCACCTGCGGCGCCGTGCTGCTCAATGCCGCCGTGCCCGGCCGCGCGCTGTTCCGCATCCTCACCATGCCGCCCTGGATCGTCCCCATGGCCATCGGCATCTTCATGTGGGGCTGGATGTATAATGGCCAGTTCGGCATGATTTCGGGCCTCTTGCAGAATTTCGGCATCGTCGACAAGCCGGTCGCCTGGCTCGCCTATGGCAATACCGCCTTCTGGGCCACCATCGTCACCGACGTCTGGATCGGAGTGCCGCTGGTCACCATCTACCTGCTGGCCGCCATGCAATCGATTCCGCGCGATCTCTACGAGGCCGCCTGGACCGATGGCGCCGGCCGCTTCTACCGCTTCCGCCGCATAACCCTGCCGATGATCGTGCCAGCCATGGTCACCATGTCCATGCTGAGCCTGATCGCCACCTTCAATTCCTTCGACATCATCTGGATTCTCACCCGCGGCGGCCCCTCCGGCTCGACCACGACCATGATCATCGACACCTACAAGACCGCCATCGGCTCCTACAAATACGGCGAAGGCGCCGCCCGCGCGGTGATGATCTGCCTGTTCCTGTCGGTGTTCTGCCTCGCCTACTTCCGCGTCGTCGGCAAGATCAACACGGGAGAACGCGCATGACCGTGCAGCCCCTCGATATCGCCACCGAAAAGACCGCCCATCCGGACGACGATGCCGCCCGCGCTCCCGTCGCCACCAAAAAGGCCAGGGCCGCCAAGGCCGTTCGTCCGATGATCGACCGCTATAAATGGTACGAATACGCCGCCATCTATGCCGGCATCGCGCTGTTCCTGTTCTTCGTGCTGGCGCCCTTCATCGAAGGCTTCATGGTCTCGCTGAAGCCGCTGTCGCGCCTGTTCTCCTCGCCCTACAGCTTCTGGCCTTCCGAGGGTTCGCTCACCGCCTATTTCACCATGTGGGAATCAGTGCCCGGCTTCTGGCGCTACATCGTCAACTCGCTGTTCATCTCCACCGCCGCCACCGTCATCGTGCTGATCATGGTGGTGCCGGCCGCCTATGCCTTCGCCCGCTTCCCGTTCCCCGGCCGTGGCCCGCTGCTGGCGGCGTTCCTGGCGGTCAACATGTTCTCGGGCGCCGTGCTGCTGATCCCGCTATTCCGCCTGATGCGCCAGCTTGGGCTGCTCAATACCTACTGGGCCATGATCGTGCCCGGCGCGGCTTTCCTCATCCCCTCGGCCATCTGGCTGCTGCGCACCTATATGATGCGCATCCCGCGCGAACTGGACGAGGCCGCCTGGGTCGATGGCGCCAGCCGCCTCTATACCTTGCGTCGCGTCATCCTGCCGATCGCCATGCCCGGCATCGCGGTTGTCGCCATCACCACCTTCATTGGAGCCTATGCGCAGCAGTTCATCTTTGCGCTGACCTTCAACTCCAAGACCGAGTTCATGCCCCTGCCCATCGGCCTCTTCGCCTATTTCGGCCGCCAGGAAGTGGTGTGGAACGAGCTCATGGCCGCCAGCTTCGTCGGCATCGCGCCAGTGCTCGTGCTGATCGTCTTTCTACAACGATATCTGGTTGCGGGCCTCACGGCCGGCGCCGTCAAGACTTAGGCCGCGGCCGGAAACAGGGACTTAGGTTTCCGGAAAACAACGTGGTCCGAGATTCTTGCCCGCAAGGGCGGGAAAGCCACTCGCCCCTCGGGGCAGTAAGCAAGGGAAGGTAACAAAAATGACTAAAAGCAGGATTCTGGGTGGTGCGGTTGTCGCGCTGCTGGCTTCGACGGCCTATGCCGCCGCGCAGGACCAGGTGATCTCGTTCGTCGAATGCGGCGATACGCCCAGCCCCGTCCACGTCTCCACCATCGAGGCCTGGGAAGCCGCCAATCCCGGTTTCGACGTTCAGGTCGAAGTCGTGGGCTGGGGCCAGTGCCAGGACAAGGTGACCACGCTCGCCGTCGCCGGTACCCCCGTGGGCCTGGCCTATATCGGTTCGCGCGCCCTCAAGCAGCTCGCCTCCAACGATCTCATCGTCGACATGCCGATGACCGATGAGGAAAAGGCCGCTTACTATCCCTACGTCGCCGATACCGTAACCTTCGACGGCACCCAGTGGGGCCGCCCGGTCGCGTTCTCGACCAAGGCCCTCTACTGGAACAAGGACCTGTTCGCCGCTGCCGGCCTCGATCCCGAAGTTCCGCCCGCCACCTGGGCTGACGAGATCGCCGCCGCCAAGGCCATCGAGGAAAACACCGATGCCGACGGCTTCGGCGTTGTCGCCAAGACCTTCGACAACACCATGCACCAGTTCCTCCATTGGGTTTACACCAATGACGGCCTGGTAATCGACGCCGACAACAACATCGTGCTCGACAGCCCGCAGAACCTCGAAGCCATCACGGCCCTGCGCGACATCACCGCCTATGCCGAAGAAGGCCCGACCGCCTACGAGCAGAACGAAGTGCGCGCCATCTTCCTCGATGGCAAGCTCGGCATGATCCATGCCGCTTCCGGCACGCTGAACCTGCTGGCCGACTCGCCGTTCAAGTGGGGCGTCGCCCAGCTGCCGGTCGGCCCGTCCGCCAAGGGTCCCGGCACGCTGCTGATCACCGACTCGATGGCCGTGTTCAAGGGCACCGGCTATGAGGACAAGGCCGTCGACCTGGCCAAGTTCCTCACCAACCCGGAAAACCAGTCGGCCTATGAAGCCGAACAGGGCCTGACCCCGCTCCGTCCGGGCCCGGCCGTCGATGCCATCATCGCCGCCGATCCGAACTGGCAGCCCTTCTTCGACGGTATCGCCTTCGGTGGTCCCGAGCCGCTGCTGACCGACTATCTCGGCCTGCAGAACGTGATGATCGAGCTGGTCCAGTCCGTCGTGACCGGCCAGGCCGAGCCGGCCGCTGCCCTCACCAAGGCCGCTGCCGATCTCGAGCAGTATAAGTAGAAGTCCTCCTGCCGCCGCCGTCCTTCGGGATGGCGGCGGCATCCCCATTGCCTGCCCGCGGGATCAGCCCCGCCGACCGGAGCCTGCCAAATGTCCCAGCTCAGCCTCAAGCGCGTGGAAAAATCCTTCAACGAAGCCCATATCATCAAGGGCATCGATCTCGAGGTTTCCGAGGGCGAGTTCGTGGTCTTCGTCGGCCCCTCCGGCTGCGGCAAGTCCACGCTGCTGCGCATGATTGCCGGCCTCGAAGAGGTCAGCTCGGGCGAGATCGAGATATCAGGCAAGGTCGTCAACGACCTGCCGCCCGTACAACGCGGCATCGCCATGGTGTTCCAGAGCTACGCGCTTTATCCGCATATGACGGTCTACGAAAACATCGCCTTCCCGCTGCGCGTCGAGCGCCTGCCCCAGGCCGAGGTCGACCAGCGCGTCGGCGCTGCCGCCAAGGTGCTGCAGCTCGAATCCCGCCTGCAGCAGCGCCCCGGCACCCTCAGCGGCGGCCAGCGCCAGCGCGTCGCCATCGGCCGCGCCATCGTGCGCCAGCCCAAGATTTTCCTGTTCGACGAGCCCCTGTCCAACCTCGATGCCGCGCTCCGCTCCGAAATGCGGATCGAACTGATGGAACTGCACAAGCGCCTTGGCTCCACCATGATCTATGTTACCCACGACCAGGTCGAAGCCATGACCATGGCGGACAAGATCGTGGTGCTCGACGCGGGCGTCATCTCCCAGGTGGGTTCCCCGCTCGAACTGTACCACAAGCCCGACAATATCTTCGTCGCCGGCTTCATCGGCTCGCCCAAGATGAATTTCATCAACGGCACCGTGACCACGGCCGACGGCACCACCGCCACCATCGACATGGGCGCGCTCGGCAGCATCAGCCTGCCGCGCCAGTCGCGCGCTATCGCCGGCCAGTCGGTCACCGTGGGCATCCGCCCCGAGCATCTGCATCTGGGCGAGGGCGAGGTCACCTTCACGGTGACGCCCAATATCGTCGAAGAACTCGGCATCCACACCGTCACCTATTCGACGCTGCCCGGCGGTGAGAATTTCGTCGGCCTGTTCGAAGGCGACCCGGATGTGCCCGAGGGCAAGGCGCTCGATGTCAGCTTCGCGCTGGATCAGGTCCACCTCTTTGACCAGGCGGGTCTGGCAGTTTACTGACCAGCATCGCCGCCGGGGAGGGGAAACCATGCTGGACATTGTCGGCCTGCTGCAGACCGAGAAGAACGAGTTTACCCGCTCCGAACGCGCCCTGACCGAAATCGTCCTCGCCGATGTCGATAGCGTGCTCAAGATGAGTATCGTCGATCTGGCCGCCCAGGCCGAAGTGTCGCCGCCCACGGTGACCCGCTTCTGCCGGCGCCTGGGCTGCGACAGCTACGCCGATTTCAAGGTGCGGCTGGCCCAGTCGCGCTTTGTCGGCCAGCGCTATTTCGCCCCGGCTGCCGGCCCCTCCAGCGTACGCGAAATCGCCCAGGGCGTGGTCAACGGCATCCAGTCGACCATCTACGAAACCTTCGACCATCTCGATTTCGACGCTGTCGAGCGTGCCGCCGAAACCATCGTCAAGGCCAGCTTTGTGTTGTCCTTCGGCTCGGGCGGCTCCTCCTCCATGGTCGCCACCGAAACCGAAATGCGCCTGTTCCGCCTCGGCCTCAAGATCGCCTCCTCCACCGATCATCAGGTGCAGATGATGCGCGCCGCCGCCTCGCCGCCGGGCACCGCCATCGTCGCCTTCTCGCTCTCGGGCAACAATCTGCCGCTGGTCAAGGCCATGGGGGTGGCCGGCGAATATGGCCATACCCGCGTCGTCATCACCCGCTCCAATTCCCCCATGGCCGAGCAGGCCGATATCCTGCTGCCCATCGACCGGCGCGACAATCCCGACATATTGCGCCCCACGCCCGGCCGCTACGCCTTGCTCGCGGCGGTGGACATCCTGGCCCAGACCGTCGCCACGCGCCTCGGCTCCCCCGCCGTCGCCAGCATGCGCCGCATCAAGCACCAGCTCGTCGTCAACCGCGACGGCGACGACGCCCAGCCCCTGGGGGATTAGCTCACCGCGGTTTCAGTCATCGATCCCTCCCCCTTGAGGGGAGGGATCGAGGGAGGGGTCCGTCAATGGGCCATCAAACGCCCCCCACCCCCGCCCCTCCCCTCAAGGGGGAGGGGAGCCCAACATCCAGCAAGAGTTTCCCCATGACCACATCCTTTTCCCTCGTCACCACCTGGACTCCCGCCAAAAATGGCGAGCCGCTCGGCTACGGCATCGAGCTGACCAATACCGGCGATACCGCCGTCAGCAATTTCCAGCTCGGTTTTTCCGGCCCGGCCCGCATCGATCCCCATGCCACGCTGGAAAACGGCAAGCTGCTCAAGCGCCTCTCCAACCACACGCTGATCGCCCCGCCCGACGGCTTCGTGCTTGAACCCGGCCAGACCTGGAAATCCACCGCTCGCGGCCTGTCCTATGGCCTGCGCCACTGGAGCGACGGCGCCAATACCGGCTATGTCGCGCTGGCCGACGGCACCATCGTTACCCTGGCCACCGCGCCCACCCAGGCCAAGGGCCACAATTCACCTTTGCTCAAGGGCGCGGCCAAATTCCCCGTGCCGGCCAAGGCGCCGGTGCCGGTCTCCATCATCCCATGGCCGAAATCGGTGGCCACCACTGGCGCCCGCACCGCCCCTCCGGGCCTCGACCTGCAGCCGGTCGGTGATGACGCCGGCAAGGCCGCCGCCGCCTTTGCCGGCCTCGTGGCCGATCTCTTCCCGGTCGAAGGCATCGTTCGCCCGGCCTCCGAAGCCGGCCTGCCGGTCATTGTCCGCCATCGCGCCGGTCTCGGCGCCGAAGCCTATGAAGTCCTCTTTGCCGGCGATGCCGTGACCGTGGAAGCCAGCACCCGCCAGGGCATGTTTTACGGGCTCGTCACCCTCGGGCAGATCCTGCGCGGGGCCAAGCAATATCCGCAGACCTTCCTCTTCCCCACCGGCGGCGCCATCACCGACGAGCCCGGCTTTACCTATCGCGGCTGCCATCTCGACGTGGCCCGCCAGTTCTATTCCGGCGCCGAAGTCGCTCGCCTCATCAAGCTGATGGCCTGGAACAAGCTGAACAAGTTCCACTGGCACCTCTCCGAAGACGAGGCCTGGCGCGTCGAAATCGATGCCTATCCGGCGCTCACCGAAATCGGCGCCTGGCGCGGCCATGGCAAGGCCCTTCCGCCGCTGCTCGGCTCCGGCCCGCATCCCACCGGCGGCTACTATTCCAAGCCGGTGATCCGCGAGATCGTCGCCCTGGCCGATAGCCTCGCGGTGGCCGTCATCCCCGAAATCGACATGCCGGGGCATTTCTACGCGGCTTTGCAGGCATTGCCCGAATTGCGCGATCCCGCCGAGACGGGCGAGTACCAGTCGGTGCAGGGTTTCCCCAATAATAGCCTCAACCCGGCCCATGAGCCGGTCTACCAATTCGTCGAAACCGTCATCGACGAAATGCTCGAGCTGTTCCCCGCTGGCGTTTTCCACCTCGGCGCCGACGAAGTGCCGCTGGCCGCCTGGTCGGGCTCCCCGCTCGCCCTCGACATGATCGAAAAGCTCGGCGGCCCCGACATGCGCCGCAAGCACGAAAAGCAGTTCAACCAGCTCGGCAACCATGGCGGCGCCGACGAGATCGAGGGCTCGCCCACCGCGCTGATCCAGGCTGCCTTCATCCGCCGCGTGCACGAGATCATCAAGAAGAAGGGCGCCATCACCGGCGGCTGGGAAGAAGCCGCCCATGGCGATGCCGTCGACAAGGACAAGGCCTTCGTCATCGGCTGGCGCAATGTCGAGATCAACGCCGAACTGGCCGAGCGCGGCTACGACATCGTCGTTTCCCCCGGCCAGCGCTATTATCTCGACATGGCCAATGGCGTCGCCTGGGCCGAGCCCGGCGCCGGCTGGGCCGGCTGGTCCGGCCCGCAGGAAACCTACGAATTCGAAAGCCGCGCTGGCATGTCCGACAAGGGCCTCCAGCACCTGCTCGGCATCCAGGCCTGCATCTGGAGCGAGAGCATGACCGACCGCGCCATCTTCGACCGCCTGGTCTTCCCCCGCCTCTCCGCCATCGCCGAATCCGCCTGGACCCTCCCCGAACGCAAGAGCTGGCCGCGGTTCAAGGCCTTGGTGGGGACCATGCCCATCATGTACGGGCATTGGGCGGTGGACTGACACTCAGCCACCCGCGCCCACCGCCGATCGCTACACTCACCGCGCGTCACCCTCGGGCGAAGACCCGAGGGCCCTGCACTTGCCGACGGCGCTGCAAGTATAGTGCCCTCGGGTATTCGCCCGACGATGACGGCTGGCGGGTTGGGTGCCATCACGCCTCGACGACCGGTGCGACATTCCCCAACCCTCCCCCATACTGTACTCTCCCCCAAATCAACGTGTTTGGGGGAACACATGACCGGCTACAGCGGCAAGGTCTGCATCATCACCGGCGGCGCCTCCGGCCTGGGCCGCGCCCTCGGCACCCGCCTCGCCGTAGCCGGCGCCACGGTCCTCCTGGCCGATATCGATGAAGCGGCCCTCGCCGACGCGGCCTCCGGCACGATCGAGACCATGCGCGTCGATGTCACCGATCCCGCCGCCGTCGCCGCCCTGGTCGAGGCCGCGCTGACCCGCTTCGGCCGCATCGACTATTTCTTCAACAATGCCGGCACGGCGGTCATCGGCGAAATCCGCGACCTCACGCTGGCGCAATGGCGGGGCGTCATCGAGGTGAACCTGTTCGGGGAAATTCACGGCATTCACGCCGTCTATCCCGTCATGATCCGCCAGGGCTTCGGCCATATCGTCAACACCGCCTCCGGCTTCGGCATGGCGCCCGGCCCGCTCAATTCACCCTATGTCGCGGCCAAGTTCGGCATTTTCGGCCTGTCTCATGCGCTGGCCGCCGAGGCTAGGCAATTCGGCGTCGACGTCAGCATCATCTGTCCCGGCTATATCGACACGCCCATGGTCGCCTCATCCCAGCCGGTCAATGCCGATGCCGCCGCCATGCGGGCGCAATTGCCGAAACTGGTGCCGGTCGACAAGGCCGTCGACATCGTGCTGGCCGGCGTGGCGCGCAAGAAGCGCATCATCGCCTTCCCCGGTTATGTGGGCGTGCTGGCCTTCCTGCACCGCTTCATGCCGCCCCTGTTCGACCGCTTCGCCGATCGCCAGGTCAGGGCCTTCCGCGCCATCCGCCGCGCGCCCGAAAGCGCCTGACGGATTCACGCGTTCAAAACGTCGATGCCAACAGTCTGTTAGCGTATTCGGGCACCTGCTAACGCGCCCACGGGTCGTCCACCATCGGCCAGATATCCCGCCGCGCCTTGCGATAGGGCGTGGTCGCGGGCGTGTTCGGATAGGGCTTCCCGGCCGAACAATAGACGATCTCCGAGGCGATTTTGGAGAACGAGTCATAGAAGTGGTTGGTCGATTTGATCAGCAGGATTTTCCGCGCTGTCGGCTCTATCCCCATCACCGCAAACAGGCTCGGATCAAAACTCTGCGCCCGCGTCGAATTGAGGATCACGTCGATCCCGTCAAAGCTGATCCAGGCCGCATCGCCGAAGGGCGCAAAGCTCTCACCGAACCGCATTTCCGCATTGCGCACCAGGCGTTTGACCGTCACGCGCCGGTCGATCGGACTGCCCGTATTGGGCGCCGATTTGGCCCCGAAGCGCAGCGGAATTTCCGCCCCTTCTCCGGCCGCGAAACAAATCTGTACGGCGATCGGATCCCAGATCGTGCCCACCGCCACGTCCTTTATCCCCCGCGCCATCAGCTCTGCCAGAATGACCGTGGCATCGCCCGCCGTACCGCCGCCGGGATTGTCCCATACATCGGCGATCACCACCGGCCCGCGCGGCGCCGCCACGGCGGCGTCCACCGCGACCGTCTCGTCCACCTGGCTCACCATGAAGGTGCCGCGCATGGCAAAGAGTTCCCGCCCCAGTTTTTCCGCCAAAGCGTCGCCCGCCAACTTATCCCCGTCGGTCACCGCAATGACCCTGGTGCCCATTTCCGGCACATCCCCCGCCATGAAGCCGTGAATGACCGACAGGCTCAGCAGCCCCGGCTCGGATTTTTCGAGTCTATACAGCTTGTCCACGAAGCCGCGCATCGGCTGCTTGCTGGTGGGAAACACGTCGATCATCCGGCAATCGAACACGCTCATGACCGGGGTGATCTCCCCCTTCAGCGCCCGCACCGCGATGGCCCACAGGTCCCGCGCCCGATCGACAAAGTCGATATGGGGAAACTCCTTGAAAACAACGAAGAAATTCGCGGCCGCGACCCGTTTCGCCGTCAGATGGCTATGCGGGTCGAGTTCGGCGCAGATCAGCACATCGGGCCCGACAATGTCCCGCATCCGGCTCAGCAGATCCCCTTCGGGGTCGTCATAGCCCTGTGCCACCATGGCGCCATGCAGCCCCAGCACCACGCCATCCACCGGCATGGCGGTCTGTAATTGCTCAAGAATTTCATCGCGCAATGCCTCATAGGTCGCCTGCGCCACCAGCCCCGCCGGGTCCGCCCAGCTGGCGCTACCCTCGATCAGCTCCCACCCCTCGCGGGCGCAGACCTCACGCCCCACGGTGATAGGCGCGGTACACAGGGTTGGGGTCGCCGGGTGCTCGCCGGGCTTCGCATGGAGCGAGGCTTCGAAGGCACGTTTGTCGATCGCGATGGGCGAAAACGTGTTGGTTTCGGTGGCCAGGGCGGCGGTGAAGACGCGCACGGTGCAACTCGCAGGAAAACAGCAGGAAACGGACCGGCATGCTGGACGCTGCCGCCAGGCACGCTAGCATAGGCCATGCCGGGCAATCACGTAAGAAATTTACATTGTTGGCCACAAATTGCGGGAGAAATCGCCGGTTTCTCCCGATAGAATGCAGAATTACGAAATTGGCTTTCAGAATAGACCAAGGAGTGCTGCCATGCCCATCAAGCGTTACGGAGCGGAAAAATCCGGCGCCGGCGGCCAGAACCTGCCCTTCGCCCGCGCCGTCGAAGCCGGCGGCTGGCTCTTCGTCTCCGGCCAGGTGGCGATGAAGGATGGCGAGATCGTTGGCGCCGGCATCATCGAGCAGACCCACCTGACGATCCGCAACGTCATCGCCATCCTCGAAGAGGCTGGCTACGGCCTCGAACATGTGGTGCGCTGCGGCGTCTGGCTCGACGATCCCCGCGATTTCTGGAGCTTCAACGCTGTTTATAAAAGCTATTTCGGCGAGCACCCGCCGGCCCGCGCCGCGGTGCAGAGCCACATGATGGTCGACTGCAAGGTCGAGATCGACTGCGTGGCGTATAAGGGGCCGTAACAGGCATAGTGTACGTGGCCCCACCCCACCCTTGATCCTTCCCCATCCAGGGGAGGGAGTCGACTGACGGTTCAGCGAGGCTCGATCAGGCTTCCCTCCCCTTGTGGGAGGGAGTGAGGGTGGGGGTAGGGAAGCCGGAGGATTACGAAATGACCGAGCCAAACTCCCCCTTCCGCCTCGACGGCAAGACCGTCCTCATCTCCGGCGCCGGCGGCGGCATCGGCCAGTCGCTGGTCAAGACCTTCCGCGAGGCCGGGGCCAGCGTCATCGGTGCCGACCGCGAAGCCGCCATGCTGGATGGTCTCGATCTCGCCGGCACCGTCCTCTTCGATCAGGCCGACCCCAAAGCCACCCGCGCAGCCATCACGGCCTGGCTTGCCACCCACGGCGCCCCCGATGCCGTCGTCTCCAATGCCGGCTTCACCCGCGCCGAACATTTCGGCCAGGTCGATGACGATGTCTGGGCCTCAGAACTATCAATCAACCTCAACGGCGCCTACGCCATGACCGACCCGATCGTCGCTGCCATGGCCGCGCGGGGCAGGGGGAGCCTGGTCTTCATCTCCTCGGTCAATGCCCTGGCCCATTTCGGCAATCCGGCCTATTCCGCCGCCAAGGCTGGGCTCATCGCCTATGCCAAGGCCATAGCCGTGGAGCGCGGCGCCGCGGGCGTGCGGGCCAATGTCATCTGCCCCGGCTCGGTGCGCACCCCGGCCTGGGACCATCGCCTCGCGGCCGATCCGACCCTGCTCGACAATGTTCTCCCCCATTACCCTTTGGGGCGTATGGTATTGCCATCAGAGGTCGCGAATGCGGCGGTATTCTACTGTTCCGACGCGGCTTCTGGGATTACCGGCACGGTGCTGCCGGTCGATGCCGGCCTCACCGCCGGTAACCTGCGTTTCGTCGATGAGGTATTGCGAGGCAAATGACCGACATTTTCGAACTCGACACCCCCGCCGTGCTGATCGATCTCGACCGCGTCGAGGCCAATCTCGGCCGTGCGCAGGGTTATGCCGATACCCACGGCCTGAAACTGCGCCCGCATATCAAGACCCACAAGCTGCCGCGCTTTGCCCGCCGCGCCATGGAACTGGGTGCGGTGGGCATTACCGTGCAGAAGCTGGGCGAGGCGGAAGTCTTCGCCGATGCCGGCATCAGCGAGATTTTCCTGCCCTATAATATCATCGGCCCCGCCAAGCTGGCGCGCCTCAAGGCGCTGGCGGCCCGCGTCCACATCACGGTCACCGCGGACAGCCCCGAAACCGTCGATGGCCTGTCGCGCACCTTTGCCGGTTCCGCCACGCCGCTCACGGTGCTGGTCGAATGTGACACCGGCATGGGCCGCTGCGGCGTGCAGACGCCGACCGCCGCGCTGGCTTTGGCCGAGAAGATCGCCAATTCCCCCGGCCTGCGCTTCGGCGGCTTGATGACCTATCCCGCCGCCGGCCAAGTGGAAGCCAATGCCGCCTGGCTCGCCGCCGCCAGGCTGCTGCTGACCACCGCCGGCCTGCCACCACCGGTGGTGTCCAATGGTGGCACACCCGACCTGTGGCGTGCCCACGAGGTCACATCGGCCACCGAGCACCGGCCGGGCACCTATATCTATATGGACCGTTTCCAAGTCGCCAAAGGCGTCGGCACGTTCGACGACTGCGCCCTCACCGTGCTGGCAACCGTCGTCAGCCGACCCACCGAGACCCGCGCCATCATCGATGCCGGCTCCAAGGCCCTGACCAGCGACACGCTGGGCATGACCGGCTTCGGGCTGATCGAGGCCTATCCCGAGGCGGTTATCACCGGCCTCAGCGAGGAGCATGGCACCATCGACCTCTCCGCCTGTGCCGACAAGCCACGGATCGGCGACAAGCTCCGCATCATCCCCAACCACGCCTGCGTGGTGTCCAACCTGTTCGACCGGGTGACGCTGATTTCGCGGGGCAGGGTGGTCGAGACGGTGGACGTGGCGGCGCGGGGCAGGGTGGACTGAGGGGTGACGCCCGGTGGGTGAGGCGCGCGCCGTGGTCGAATCCAATACCACTTTATAACCACTTGCTCCATTTATAATACCTATCGCGACCAATCTCATACTTTCGTCGTAGCCTAAAACCGCTTTTGCCAAAGCCACTTAGCCGCCGCCGAAGTCGCGTCCAGCGCCACTTTCACACAGCCCATCAAAATTCGCGCTGGCTGCAAGTGGTCTTCTTGACTCTCTCCCGCAAACGATTTCACCATGTGGGATCGGTCCCACAAGAGACCGCAGGGGAGTTGAGGACGGCATGGCGACCATCGATGATGTGTCGAAACGAGCGGGCGTATCCCGGTCGACCGTGTCCCGGGTCGTGGCCGACAATGGCTATGTCTCGGACGAAAAACGCCGCGCCATCCAGAAGGCCATAGCCGAGCTCGGCTACCGCCCCAATACCCTGGCCCAGGCCCTGCGTTCCAACCGCTCCAACATGATCGGCGCGGTGGTCGTCGATGTGGGCACACCCTATTTCGCCAACATGGTCTATGGCCTGCAGCGCGCCACCCGCAAGGCCGGCAAGGCGCTGATGGTCTCCTCCGGCTATGCCGACCAGGACGAGGAAGCCCGCGCCATTATCGAGCTGGTCGACCGCTCCTGCGACGGCATCCTGCTCTATCTGGAACGTCCCCTGCGCGCCGACGTGGTCGAGATCATCCGCGCCGCGCATATCCCGGTGGTAATGATCGGCCGCATGGGCTGCGAGGTGGCACGCGGCTCGGTGCAGCTCGACAATTTCGGCGGCGCTCGCGACGCGGTCGGCTTCCTGCTCGAACAGGGCCATCGCCGCATCGTTCATCTGTCCGGCCAGGCCGATTTCGGCGATACCGCCGCCCGCCTGGAGGGCATTGGCGCCGCGCTGGCCGCCCACGGCATGGACATGGCCGATATCAAGGTCGTCAACGGCGAGTTCAGCCAGGAATTCGGCTATTCGGCCACCATGGCTCTGCTCGACGAGGGGCATGACTTCACCGCCATCTTTGCCGGTGATGACGACATGGCGGCGGGCGTGCTGCTAGCCTTGCGCCATGCCGGCAAGTCGGTGCCACAGGACGTATCGGTCATCGGCTTCGACGACGCCTTTCACGCGCGCCACCTATGGCCGCCGCTCACCACCATCAGGCAGCCGGTCGACGAAATCGGCGAGACGGCGGCAAACCTGCTGCTCAAGCTCCTGGGCGAGCCCGGCTCGGCCATGCTGCAGAACACGATCGGGACTTCGCTTGTCGTGCGCGACAGCGTCGGTCCGGCAAGCCATTAGCGAAAGGAGGCAGGCAGGAGGGACATCGCGCGCTGGTCGGTGAAGGAGACGCCGGCATGAGGACGCGACGCGATCAGCTTGGCAACGGCGCCGCCGAGGCCATACAGGGACATTATGGGATCGATCTCACATGGGAGTGTGGGCGACCCGCCAAAGGAGGAGAAGACCTTGCATAAGATCGGATTATTGACCGTGCTGGCCGGCGCCTTGCTGACTACCAGCGCCATCGTGCCGGCCGTCGGGCAGGAAGAGGTGATCTTGCGCCTCTTGCCCTATCACACCGATGCCATGGTGGAGAATTTCAACCCCAACAATCCCACCGGCCCGCAGCAGCGCACGCGCGACTTCACTTATGAGCCGCTGTGGATCGAAAATGTCTGGAATCCCGATGCGGACGTACCGGGCCTGGCAATGTCCTATGAGATTGCCGAGGATCTCAAGAGCGTCACCTGGAAGTTGCGCCCCGACACCAAGTGGAGCGACGGCGAGGATTTCAACGCCGACGACGTGGTTTTCACCTTCGACTACGCCAAGGCGCATCCCGACTATCCGATGGGCATCGACGTCTATAGCGAGGAAACCGGCACCGGCAATGTGGTCAGCGCCGAAAAAATCGATGACCTGACGGTGCGTTTCAACCTGCATGAGCCGGACTCGCTGGCGCGCTACGGCCAGGGCCAGATTTACCCGCTGCCCGAGCATATCTGGAGCAGCGTCGACGATCCCAAGAACTTCGCCAACACCACGCCCGTCGCCACCGGCCCGTGGACCGAAGTGCGCAACTTCTCGCGCAGCGGCTACGAGGTCTGCCGCAACGAGCTGAGCCACTACAATGCCGACAACAAGATCGACTGCCTGAGCTTCCCGCAGATGAACGGCAACGAGCAGACCGTCGCGGCGCTCTCGGCCGGCGACCTGGACTGGCTGGGTGACGGCCTCACCGATCCCGACATCACCTTCCTGCCGCAGTCCGAATTCAACAATTACTGGCTGCCGGCCGGTTCGGACGTGAACCTGCAGCTCAACACCACCAAGGCGCCATTCGACAATCTCGAATTCCGCAAGGCCATGTCGGTCGCCATCGACCGCGATACGCTGGTGGATATCTCCACCTTCGGGCTGACCACGCATACGCGCTTCCCCATCGGCACCGGCGAGATGTTCAACACCTGGTATGACGAAGCCGCGCTCCAGCCCTATGAATGGCTGATGCAGTATACGCCGGAAAAGGCCATCGAGCTGCTCGATGCCGCCGGCTTCGTCGACAAGGATGGCGACGGCTGGCGCGACAATCTTGACGGCTCGCCGATCTCCTTCGGCATCTCAATGCCTTCGGGCTGGACTGACTGGGTCAATACCGGCCAGACCGTCGCGGAAAACCTGCAGGATGTCGGCATCAATGCCAGCCTCAAGACCATGGATGAAGGTGCCTGGTTCGATGGCGTGCCACAGGGCAATTTCGACGTCTATGTGATGTGGACCAATGGCGGCGCCACCCCGTTCAGCCAGTACCAGCCCATGTTCAACCCGCGCCTGATGGTGCCCGGCCAGATCGACTTCCAGGCCATGCACCAGTTGGTGATCCCTGGGATCGAGGAGGCATTGGACAAGTTCCGCAGCACCTCCGATCGTGACGCGCAGCTCGCCGATATCGGCGAAGTCCACAAGCTGGTGGCCGAGAACGTGCCCGTCATCTCGCTGTTCGCCAACCCGACCTGGTACGAATATTCCACCCGCCACTTCACCGGCTGGGTGACCGAGGACGATCCGCGCTATCGCCCGCAGGTGCATGACGGCACCCGCGAGCGCGTGCTGCACGCCCTGAGCCTGCAGCCAGTCGAGTAACCTCCCGCGAAGACCGGCGGACCGGGCCACTCGGCCCGCCGGCACTGCTTCTCTGATCGTGGCGAGTTCTCGCCACGTCCGCCGGACGGCACCTCCCCCTTGACGGGGGAGGTTGGGGAGGGGGTCTTGGGAGCCACGATGTATCGTGGCCAACCGCCCCCCACCCTTGATCCCTCCCCGCAAGGGGGAGGGTGTCGACTGGGAAATGCTGCCCAAGGAAAAGGAGACCAGATGATATTCCTGCTCCGCCGTCTCGCCTTCTACATCGGTGCCTTCTTCCTGGCGGTCACCTTCAATTTCTTCATCCCGCGGCTGATGCCCGGCGATCCGTCGGCGCGCATCATCGCCTCCTTCCAGGGCCGGCTCAACGAGTCCCAGGTCGAGGCGATCCGCAAGTCGTATGGCTTTACCGGCTCGCTCTGGGAGCAATACGTCACCTATGTCGGCTCGATCATGCGGCTCGATTTCGGCATCTCGACCGTGCAGTTTCCCGAGCCGACCGCCTCGCTGCTGTTCTATGCGGCCACCTGGACGCTGGTCCTGGTCGGCCTGGCCATCTTCTTCGCCTTCACCATCGGCAGCTTCATGGGCATCCACGCCGCCTGGCATCGCGGCGGCTTTTTCGACAGCTTCTTCACGCCCATCAACGTGATGCTCAACGCCTTCACCCCGGCCATCGTGGCCTTGCTGCTATTTTATGCCTTCTCGCTGCAATTGCAGTGGTTTCCACTGGGGCGGGCGCATAGCACCTCGATCATGCCCAGCTTCAGCTTCGAGTTCATCGGCAACGTGCTCTACCACGCCACCTTGCCGGTGCTGTCCATCTTCCTTGTCAGTTTCGGCGGCTGGCACCTGGGCATGCGCAACGTCATGATCAACCTGCTCAACGAGGATTTCGTCATCCTCGCCAAGGCCAAGGGATTGTCCGACCGGCGCGTGCGCTACCGCTATGTCGCCCGCAACGCCATCCTGCCGCAGATCACCGCCTTGGCCCTCTCCATCGGCTTCCTGCTCGGTGGCGCGCTGGTGACCGAGCAGGTGTTCAACTATCCGGGCCTGGGCAAGTTCACCTTCACCGCCATTGGCTCCAGGGACTATTCCTTCATTCAGGGCCAGTTGCTGCTGCTCACCGCCTCGGTGCTGGTGGCCAACCTGCTCTCCGACATCGCCAATGTCATCCTCGATCCACGCCTGCGAACCTGAGGAGAGGTGCGACAGATGAGCGAAATTGTCCAAACACCCGGCCTGTCCCGCCCCTTGCGCGCTGAAAACGCCGCCGAGGTCCTGCGCCCGCCCAGCCAGGCCGAACTCATGGCCGAACTCGGTCTCAAGTCGCGCCCCGGCTGGACCAGCCGCCTGCCGCCGGGCCTTGCCGCCTTTGTCACCAATGGCAAGGGCATGGTCGGCGTCATCATCCTGCTGGCGCTGATCCTGACCGCATTGTTCGCGCCGCTGCTCACCAGCTACGATCCCAACCGCCGCGCCGGCAAACCCCATGTCCAGCCGGGCTATGAGCATGTGCTGGGCACCACCCGCATGGGCAAGGACGCCTTCACCCAACTGGTCTATGGCGGCCGCGTCAGCCTCACTGTCGGCATCGGTGCGGGTCTTGCCGCGGCCATGATCGGCCTGGCGCTCGGCATTTCGGCCGGCTATTTCGGCGGCCGCACCGACGATATCATCACCTTCTTCGTCAATGTGGTGCTGGTCCTGCCGGGCCTGCCCCTCATCATCGTCATCGCCACCATGGTCGAAACCGCCGGACCACCTGTCATCGGCCTCGTGCTGGCGCTGACCGGATGGGGCTGGGCCGCCCGAACCATCAGAACGCAGACGCTGGCTTTGCGCGCCCGCGAATTCGTGCTGGCGGCCGAGCTGATGGGCGAGAAGAAGTGGCGCATCATCCTCATCGAGATCTTCCCCAATATGCTCAGCTTCGTCATGGGCGGTTTCGTGCTCGGCACCATCGCTGCCATCCTGGCCGAAGCGGCGCTCGAATTCATCGGCCTGGGCGATCCCAATTCGGTCACCTGGGGCACCATGCTCTATTGGGCACAAAAGAACCTCGCGCTGCAGAGCGGCGCCTGGTGGGAAATCTGGCCGCCCTGCATCGCCATCATGCTGACCGGCGCGGCCCTCGTCCTGATCAACTTCGCGGTCGACGAAATCACCAATCCCCAGCTCAAGGCCAGCCGCAAGATCGGCAGGATCAAGCGTTTCCTCAGCCGCCGCGGGAGGAGCGCCGATGTCTTCTGATCGCGCTTTGCTGGAGGTCCGCAACCTCACCGTCGACTATGTGGGGGACAATTCCATTGCCCGCGCCGTCAACGGCATCGACTTCGATATCCGCGAGGGCGAAGCCTTCGGGCTGGCCGGTGAAAGCGGCTGCGGCAAGAGTACCGTCGCCTTCGCGCTGGCCCGGCTGACCCGCCTGCCGGGCTTGGTCTCGGGCGGCTCGGTGCGCTTCGGCGGCGAAGAGGTCCTGCAGTTCGAAAAGGCCCGCCTCAAGGCCTACCGCTGGCGCGAGGTGAGCTTCGTCTTCCAGTCGGCCATGAACGCGCTCAATCCGGTCATTCCCGTGTCCGAGCAGATTATGGATGTCATCGAAACCCACAATCCCGAACTGGGCGAGAAGGGTGCCCGCGCCCGCGCGGTGGAAATGTTCGAGTTGGTCGGCATTCCGCCGCAGCGGCTCGATGATTTCCCCCATCAATTCTCCGGCGGCATGCGCCAGCGCATCTGCATCGCCATCGCCCTGGCGCTCAATCCGCGCCTCATCATCATGGACGAGCCGACCACCGCGCTCGACGTGGTGGTGCAGCGCGACATTATCGAGCAGATTGTCGAGCTGAAATCCCGGCTCGGCTTTTCGGTGCTGTTCATCACCCATGACCTGGGCCTGATGATCGAATTCTGCGACCGCATCGGCGTCATGTATTCCGGCGAACTGGTGGAAGTGGCCCCGGCAAGTTCCATCCTCACCAACCCCCAGCACCCCTATACCCGCGCGCTGGGCAGCAGCTTCCCGCCGCTATCAGGCCCGCGCCAGCGGCTCGAAGGCATTGCCGGCTCCCCGCCCGATCTGCGGGCTTTGCCGCAAGGCTGCCGCTTCTCGCCGCGCTGCCCCCACGCCATGGCCGTCTGCACCCAAACCGCGCCCGAACTGCGCTTCTACCCCGAGCATGAAAGCGAGGCGGCATGTCACTTGCTGAACTGAATCTTTCTGACCTCTCCCTTCGGGGGAGAGGTCGGCGCGTAGCGCCGGGTGAGGGGGCCTTCCTCCGCACCGTACCAGGAAAAGGCCCCCTCACCCGCCTTGCTTGGCAAGTCGACCTCTCCCCCAAGGGAGAGGTGGGAGATTCACATGTCACTCGCTGAACTGGAAGGCACCGGCGTCACCGCCACATCGGGCCGCACCGTCATCGAGATGGATGCCGTCGACAAGGACTTCGTCCTTGGCGGCACCTTCTTCAACCAGACCGTTTTGCGGGCGCTGTCCGGCGTGTCGCTCAAGCTGGTCAGCGGCCGCGCCCTGGCGCTGGTGGGCGAATCCGGCTCCGGCAAATCCACCTGCGCCCGCATGCTGGCCCGCGTCTACCAGCCCACCCGTGGCACCATCACCTTCGCGGGCGAGGACGTCACCAAATTCTCCGGCCGGCGCCTGGCCCAATACCGCTCCGACGTGCAGATGGTGTTCCAGGACCCCTTCGGTTCGCTCAACCCCACCCAGACCATCGGCTACCATCTCGAACGACCTCTGCGTCTGCATCGCGCCGACCTTTCGGGTAAGGCGGTGCAGGCCGAAATGCTGGCTCTGCTCGATCGTGTCGGCCTCCGCCCCGCGGCCGACTATCTCAAGCGCCGCCCCCATGAACTGTCCGGCGGCCAGCGCCAGCGCGTCGCCATCGCCCGCGCTTTGTCGGTGCAGCCGGTAGTGCTGCTGGCCGACGAGCCGACCTCGATGCTCGATGTCTCCGTGCGGCTGGGCATCCTCAACCTGCTCGAAGACATGAAGGTGCAGCGCCAGCTTGCCGCGCTCTACATCACCCACGACATCGCCACCGCCCGCTACTTTGCCGAGGATACCGCCGTGCTCTATGCCGGCCATCTGGTGGAGCAGGGGCCGAGCGAGGAAATCACCGAGCGGCCGCAGCACCCCTATACGCAATTGCTGATCGAAGCGGTGCCCAACCCGGCGCGCAAGATTTCGACCACCCGCACCCGCCGGGCGGTGGATATCCCCCTCTGGACCGCGCAAAGCAAGGGCTGCCCCTTCGTCTCCCGCTGCCCCCGCGTCACGGCGATCTGCAAGGAGGTCATGCCCGCGCCAACGGCGGTGGGGCCGACGCATATGGTGCGGTGCCATCATATCTAGGGTTCGACAGTGGGTGAGCCCCAAACGCGATCGTCATCCTCGGGCTTGTATCGACGAAATCTGATTAAGATGTCCCGGGAGGCGGTCGCACCCGCGCTCCCGGGCAGACATCGACCGTCCTCGGGCAGGCCTTAT
>NZ_LMGZ01000014.1 GCF_001427605.1 Devosia sp. Root635
ACGGAAAACCCTTCAAACTCGCCATCAACGCTGCAATGAGAAAGTTCATCACCATCCTCAATGCTATCGTCAACAATCGACAGTTGCTTGACCCGAGGAGACTTCACTTAAGCCAGCGTTTCGCAAGTGCAGTGCCCTCGGGTCGAGCCCGAGGGTGACGCGCGGTGTTTGGTTGCCTAGTAGCTCTTCTCTTTCAGATACCGCTCCAGCAGGCGCACCAGAAGCGACAGCGAAATGGTCATGGTGAGGTAGAGGAAGGCCACGACATTGTAGGTTTCGAAGAACAGGAACGAGCCGGAGGAATAGACCTTGCCGAGCTGGGTGATGTCCTGCACGCCCAGGGCCGAGACCAGCGCGGAATCCTTGATCATCGAGACGAAATCATTGGCCAGAGGCGGCAGGATGGTGCGCAGGGCCTGGGGGAAGGTGACGAGGCGGAAGCATTTCCAGCGGGAAAGGCCGAGCGAGCGCGCCGCTTCGAGCTGGCCGCGATCGACCGATTCTATCCCCGCGCGGAAAATCTCGGCGATAAAGGCAGAATAGCAGATGGTGAGCGCGACGATGGCGCGCCAGACGAAATCGAACTGGCGGATGGTGACGACGGTGTCGAAGGGCTGCAGCAGCCAGTTCAGGCCGGCCACCATGCCGGGCGCGCCGACAAAGGCGACGTAGAAGAGGAAAACCAGGACCGGAATGCCGCGGATGATTTCGACGTAGAAGGTGGCGATTTCGCGCAGGACGCGGTTGCCCGAAGTGCGGGCCAGGGCGACGAGCAGGCCGATCAGCGTGGCCACGGTGAAGGCGACCAGAGTGACCCAGATGGTGGTGAGGACGCCGCCTGACAGGGCGCGGAAAATCTGGCTATAGCCCGCATCATTGGTGATAGCCCAGAGGCCGGTGACAAAGAGCAGCCCGATGGCAAGCAGCCACCAGGGGATACGGGCGAGGATGGAGGGGCGGCGGGCGATATAGGTCATGGTTTTGTTTTGCCCCGCAGGCCCTCAGTCGGTCTTCCCTCCCCCTTGAGGGGTGGGATCGAGGGTGGGGGTGTCGAGGGCTCCTCGCATACCGAGTTCGGGGAGAGCTCGACACCCCCACCCTGCTCGATTCAACGGACTTAGCTAAAGCTAAGTCCTATCTCGCTTCCAGCCATTCGGGCGTAGCCCTCATGGCCTTCTCACCTCAAATCGCTCCACCGGAGCGATTTGCCCTGCGGGACGGCTCGAAGCCCCGCAAGGGGGAGGGTGACCCGACTGACGCATCGTGACGCCTACTGCGCCGAATTGTATTCGTAGAACCACTTCTGCTGCAGCGCGTCCATGGTGCCGTCGGCCTTGATCTGGGCCAGGGCGGCGTTGATGGGGGCGACGAGGTCGGAGCCCGGGGTGAGGATGAAGCCGAAATCCTCGGTGCCGAGCGGCTCGCCGATGATTTTGAAGGCGCCGGGATTGGCGCCGATATAGCCATTGGCCGAGGTCTGGTCCATCAGCACGGTATCGACATCGCCGGCCTGCAGGGCTGCGACCGAGGTGCCGAATGTGTCAAACAGCTTGATGCGCGGATTGGCCTCGTCGCCATCGAGCACGTTGTAGACGGCAACATAGAAATTGGTGGTGCCGGCCTGGGCCCCGACCAGATTGGCGGCGTCGGCGGCAAAGCTGGCCGCGTCGGTAAAGCGGGTCTCGTCGGCGCGGACCAGCATCAGCTGCTGGCTGGTGAGGTAAGAGTCGGAAAAATCGATCTGGCTCTTGCGCTCGTCATTGATGGTGATGCCATCCATGCCGACCTCGAACTGGCCGTCGCGCACTGCCTGAATCATCACGTCCCAGCTGGAAAGCTGCCAATCGACCTTGGCATTGAGGCGCTTGGCGATTTCGTTGAAGAGATCGTATTCGAGCCCGATGCCCTCGCCGGTCGCCGGATCGGCGAAATTGAGCGGCACATAGGCGTTTTCGGTGACGGCGACAATGGTGCGGCCGCCCAGATCGGGCAGCGCATCCTGGGCCTGGGCGGCAGGCAGGCCCAGGATTGCAACAGCCGCGGCGGCGGCAAGGAACTTGGCGAGCGAAGTCATGAGGCAGCAGTCTCCCGGTCGGTGTTGCCGGGAGACTAGAGCATCCGGCCAAGGCTTGGAAATGGGCTATTACGCCTCGGCTTGGAAATGGGCTATTACGCCTCGTCGCTGACCGGTGCGTCAGGTCCGCGCGTCTGCAGCGATTCAATGGCATTCTTGGCGCTGGACTTGGAGGCATAGGTCTCGGTGCGGACCATGGTCTCGCCATTGCCGGCGACGAAGCGCACGAAATGCTGGCCATCCTTGGAGGCAACGATCTCGAAACGGTAGCCGCTGCCGGCTTCCTCGCCCTTGGAGAGATCGACCGTGGCGGCGCCGCGCGCGTTCTTCTTCAACGACTCGATGGCCGACTTGGCGCTGGCCTTCTGCTTGTAATTCTCCGACCAGAAAATCTTCTCGGAATTGTAGGAGAAATCGAACTTGAACTGATCGTTGGCGGCCGGGGTGACGTTGAATTTATGCGCCATGACGCTGAGACTCCTCTTCGGCGGCCGCGACCCGGCCGCCCTCACAAGGGGGTAGATTAGCGGCATGGGAGCAGAAGGGAAGCCCTCCTATGCCCGGTCGATATGGCCCAGGTCGCGGTCGGGATCGATACGATCGCGGACCAGCTGCTTGAGCTGCTTGACGTCGGGGAAGCCGCCATCGCGCTTGCGTTCCCAGATCAGTTCGCCATCGAGATGGATTTCGAAAATACCCCCGGTGCCGGGCACAAGGGTCACGGCGCCCATTTCGAGGCTGAAGGTGGAGAGGACTTCGGAGGCCATCCAGGCCGATCGCAGCAGCCAGTTGCACTGGGTGCAGTAGGTGATCGATAGCGTAGGCTTGTCGGCCATTCAGGCCTTCTTGCGCTGCTTGACGTCGGCCGGATCGACCAGGCTCGCCAGAATCTGGTCGACGAGGTCGAGATCCTGCCGTTTGCCGGCGGCCTGCTGCTGCAGGTCAACCAGGTAGGACGTGGTGTAATAGAGCCGCCGCGCCAGCATGGTGGCGATATGCAGCGAGAATTCGGGGCGAGAATCGAGGAAGGTCAGCGCATCGGCGATTTCATAGGCGGTGACCGCCGACAGCGCCTTGACCGTGGCCGAATGGGGCATGTCGAGCAGCACCGCCATTTCCCCGAAGATGGACCCCGGTTCGTCAACATGGGTGACCTGGGTGCGCTCGCGGATAACCTCCACCTGCCCCTCGACCAAAACGTAGAGCCGGCCGAAGCGTTCGCCTTCGGGCAGCATGACCGCGCCCGGCTTGAAGCTCGCCTGCTTGAGCCCTTTGCAATATTCGAGAATATCGGCCATCTGCACCTCCGCCTGCCGGCTTTCTATATCGCGTAATCTCAAGGCCGGTCAAAGCAAAGCCGCCCGGCGCGAACCGGGCGGCCAATGGCTGAAAGGCTCGATCAGTTGATCCAGACCACCGTGCGGTTGGACTGATCGACCAGAGCCGGGCGATCGCCGAGATAGACATAGCCGTAATGCGAATCGGGGATGGTTGAAATCGCGGTGCCGTCGGGCAGCACGTAGCCGACCACCGCATCGCCTTCGACTTCGACCGAGGTCACCGGATTGGCGACGGCGAAATCGGCGGCGGTCTGGGGCACCAGATAGCCCGGCGACTGCACCAAAGCGCGGCTCTGCAGGTCGACGATCCAGACGCGGTCATTGGCATAGACATAGCCGTATTTGGCGTCGCCCTCGATGGGGTAGACGGTCACGTCGGCGGGGACGACGAAGCCGATATCGGCGGTGCCATCGAAATAGATCGGCTCGACCGGATGGGCCGCGACATAGTCGATGGACGAAGTGGCGATGCCTGCTTCAGCGCCGATGGTGGCGCCGGCAAAGCCGCCGATGACAGCGCCGATGGGGCCGCCGAGCAGGCCGCCGATCACGGCGCCGGTGGTGCCGCCGCCGGTTGCGCCAATGACGGCGCCCGCTTCAGCATCGGACTGGACGCCGACGACCTTGTCCTGCGCGAAAGCAGGGACTGTGGCGGCGAGCGAAAGCGCGGCCACCGAGGCCAAAAGAATTTTCTTCATTTTTGTTTCCTTTCACGGAGTGGCAAAGCCACTCATTGCGGCGCGCGAACCAGCAGAGGTCCACGCCATTTCCGCCCCGTGACTGGACAACGGGAGTCCGCCCCCTTCGTTCCGGGCGGGGACAAGCCGGCCCGGAGGTGTGGCCGATGGGCTACAGAAGCGCCTGGATGGCCGGCTCGAGCGAAGCCGGCAGGATATCGGGGGCGAAGCGGGCCGCGACCTGGCCATCGCGGCCGACGAGGAACTTGGCGAAATTCCAGGCGATATCGCCGGGATGATTGGCCTTGAGCCAGGTATAGAGCGGGCTCTCACCGGGGCCATTGACATCGAGCCGGGCGAAGAGCGGAAAGCTGACGCCGAAATTGATCTCGCAAAATTGGGCGATCTCGGCGGCCGAACCGGGCTCCTGGCCGCCAAACTGGTTGCAGGGAAAACCCAGCACGACGAGGCCATCATCCCCATGGGCCTGCCACAGTGCCTCGAGCCCCTCATATTGCGGAGTGTGGCCGCATTGGCTGGCGGTATTGACCAGCAGCACCACCTTGCCCGCATAGGCGGCAAGGGGCTGGCTGGTCCCATCCAGCAAAGGCAGGGTGAAATCGGCAAAAGTGGTCATGATGGCACAATCGGCGAGGACGGGGACAGGGGAGGCCCTGCTCAGGGCTGGGTGGGCTGCTGCAGGTCGTTTTCGGACACGATACGCAGATGGGTCTCGGCCTTGGCCTGGACCTTGTATTGCACCGCATGGCCCTCATAGGGCAGCAAGGCGACAATCTGGCATTCGCCGGCCTTGCGGCTGCTGCTGCCACGATTGGGCAACAGGTCGAGCGTTTGGCCGACCTTGTATTTGTGCATGTTGGGAACTCCGGCAAAAACCGACTTTATCAGCTTAACCCGCCCGACGCGAAGATAATCGGCAGGCCGAACGGCCGGACGGCGCGGGCGCCTCCGGATGTGTGGCAGCGGGCGGACCCCGAGACGGTTTTCGCCCCTGAGGTTTTTAGTAGTGAGACGGAAGCCGCCTCGGGGTGCCGGGACTTGCTCGGACGGCGCGATCGCAAACCCCAGCGGATTGCCGTAGCGCCCCGCCCGAATGTTTCGTCCGCTCGACCCGAAAGCAGGCGCGACCCCGCCTTCCCCGGCTGGCTTCCGGACGCTCGTCGCTGCAGCGCCGCCCGTATCCCGGAAGCTGGGGACATCATACGCGCGGTGACGCCTGCAGGGATAAGATGGATAACTTTGCTTGGGACTCTAGCGATTGCGATATTGCTCGATGCGCCTGGCCAGCTTCTGGCGCAGATCGAGCATCTTCGCCTGGTAGGCGGCATATTGCGGATCTTCATGCGGCGCCTGTGGCGTCTCCAGCCGCGGCCGCAGCCGCCGCACCGGCAGGGGCACCTTGTCCTTCACCAGCCAGACATAGGCCTTGAGATCGCTGCGCCAGACGCTGTTGGCCGCCTCCCAACCATCGAGCTCCGCCAGGGCCTGGCCGAGCTGGGTGGCGAGCCCGCCATGATCGGGCGCCGCCATCGGCAGGGGATCATCATGGGCAAGGAAGGGCCTGGCGTCCCGCAACAGCGCCTCGGCCACGCCCATGGTATGGCGGGAAACCGGCGCCTCCGGGCGGCGCGTGGCCACGGAAGTGACCTGCGCCTGCAGGGCGCTGAGCCGGAGCCAGAGGGCTTCGTGGCGGGCCGCGAGGGCGTGGGTGACGCTCGGCAGGGATTTTTTGCGCGGCCTGGCGGGATGGGCGGAGACAGGCGCAGCCTGCTGATCAGGCTGGGTTTGCGGGGATTGTTCCCCGAAAGGCGGCTGGGTGGTGTGTGGGGTCATGAGGTTCTCCTGTTGGGGCGGGATACCGGACAGGAGAGGATAGAGCGGGATGGAGGGGCGGGGATAACTTAATCGAACAGTCTCTACGTCTTGACACCTCGAAGCAGCAAGCGCCTTCTGCGAGTAAATTGGGGGGCAAAGCAACGATGAGTGTTGTTGCTGACGATGAAGTCGTCGTTGAATTAGAAGTTCGGGAGGAAGATACCAATTTCCTCTCCCCGCTCATAACGGAGACTGGGAGCCTAAACTCAGAGCACCGACGGAGACGAAGTGACAGTGACTTCCTCAGCGTCCATCCAGCTGACGTAGCCGCGGAAGAGCTAAAGGGATGGTCGATCCAACGTGCAGGAAAGCGCGCGACCAGGCTAAAGCGTCGAAAGGCACACGATAGATGGCTCGAAGATCGAGTCTGGTGTTTGTTTCGTTCGATGGGCTACGAGACCCTCAACGGTAGCGATTTTAAGATTAGCTTTGCCCGACCGGATGGCTCACGAGGGAAGAAGCAAATTGATGTATATGCCGAAGACGGGGAGACTGCTCTCGTTATCGAGTGCAAGTCTCGGTCGGATCGGGGGCGAAGATCACTCCAGAAGGACATTCAGGAGACTATATCTCTTCAGCAATATTTTCGGGATTCAATCAATAGGCGATTTTCAGGCAAACCTAGGCCAAAAATCGTTTGGATTTATGTGACCAACAACATCCTTTGGTCGACGCCAGATATTGAGCGCGCGGACGCTCACGACATCAAAGTAATTACGGAGAACGAACTTCAGTATTTTGAGACCTTTGTTAAGCATATGGGGCCAGCCGGAAAATACCAGATTCTGGGTGAATTTTTGCGAGGTCAAAAAGTTGCTGGGTTAGCAGACGTTAAGCTTCCGGCTATTAAAGGACGAATTGGCGGTGAAACTTTCTACAGCTTCGTCACCACGCCTAGAAATTTGCTGAAAATAGCATTTATCAATCATCAGGCACTCAATCACCCTGACGGTCGGCCCGCATATCAACGAATGATATCTTCGTCGAGAATAAAGGAAATTGGCTCTTTTATTGCTGCCGGCGGCTTCTTCCCTACAAACATTTTAGTGAATCTTTCGGATTCTCCGCATTTTGATTTTATATCAAACAAGGAAAATACCGATCCGAACTTGAAATTCGGTTGGCTGACCTTGCCGTCGAAGTATCGATCCGCTTGGATAATTGACGGTCAGCATCGGCTATATGGTTTCTCGCACCTAGACGACAAGTACCTAGATCAGAGCTTGTTCGTCCTTGCGTTTGAGAAAATGGCTGTCCAGAAAGAGGCAGACCTCTTCATTACAATAAATCATAAGCAAAAAAGCGTTCCAAAGGGCCTTCTCGTAAGTCTCTTGGCAGATATACGCATGGGCGATAGTGATCCATCGACCGCATTATCCGCTCTTGGATCGGCGGTGGTCCGAGCCTTGAACACTGACAAGACGAGTCCACTCTCTCGCCGGTTCGCTATTCATGGCGTCCCTGCCGAACCTAACCAAAATCTAACCATCTCCGAGGTTGTAAATGGCCTTCGAAGATCAGGCCTAATCGGACGGCTGTCCGGCAAGTTAGTTGCGCCTGGCCCGCTTTCAGGCGCGACTGACGAAGATACCATCGAGCGCGCTTCAGTGGTGTTGAACGCATATTTTGAGCAGGTGCGCGCCGCCAACCCTCCTCGCTGGGAGGCGGGTAGAGAAGCATTTGTTGGCGTCAACCCTGGAGTTCGCGCGCACCTATCGGTCATAGCAGAGGTAGTAACTTACCTAACGCATAAGAAATCTCTCGATTTTGCGCTGATGAGGCCCGAGGAATTTTCTCAGCATATCATCGGTTTCTGCAAGCCAATTTATGAGTTTATCGGCCACTCGTCCGACGAGGTAATCAAGGACAAATTTTCGCGTAAATTTGGCGAGGGTGGTGTCAAGGAATACGCTTATCATCTAATGCATATATTGAAGAGTGCACATCCAGAATTTGGTACTGAAGAATTCCTACGATGGGTGGATCAAAGCAATTCTGAGAAAATCGATGAGGTGAATCAGTTTTTGATGAAGCTCGCGGAACGCCTGACTGACTATGTCATCGACACACTGAAGCGCGTTCACGGAACACATCGCCTGGCAAGCGACGAGCAGGCGTTTTGGGAAATTGGGGTCGAAAGTGAGCGCATTCGGCGCAACGCTTTCGAAGCCCAACAGAATGACAAAGCGCGAAGAAAGCCGAAGGAAGCGTACCTAAATATCGTTGACCTCGCCGAGATTGTGAAGCAAAATAACAATTGGCCGCATTTCGAGTATGTATTTAAGAATGCCTTGCCTGGAGAAAGATCTGGGCAGAAATACTATCTAGCCTGGATCCAAGACTTCAAAGAACTTAGAAACATAGCTGCACATAAAAACCAGCTGAAGACTTACACCGACGCAGATCTGGAGCTGGTAGAGTGGCTGCGGACCGAAGTGCATCCTAAGTTGCCATCATGAGCGATCGTCCATTGAAGCCGTTCCTTAAGTGGGCTGGAGGGAAGCGCTGGCTTTTTGAAAGCGCGCAGTTTTCCTTGCCAAAGTTCACGGGAGCGTACTTCGAACCCTTCCTAGGCGGGGCAGCCGTCTTTTTCGAGACCAGGCCAGACCGTGCGATCCTAAGCGACGCGAACGGGCGCTTAATTGAGCTCTATGTGGCCGTTCGCGACAAACCGCGCGAGTTGGAGTGTCTCATGCGAAAGCACGCGGGCGCCCATTCGAAGGACTACTATTACGCTGTGCGTGAAGAAAATTTTTCCGACGCACTAGATCGAGCAGCGCAGTTTTTATACCTCAACCGCACCTGCTGGAATGGCCTCTATAGGGAAAATCTCAGAGGTCAATTCAACGTTCCAATTGGTACCAAGCAGATTGTCGTCTCGTCCGCCGACGATTTTCCGGCATGGTCCGAGGCACTCGGGAGTGCAACGTTAGTACATAGCGACTTCGAGAAAACAATCGACGCCGCAACCGACGGTGATTTTATTTTTGCTGATCCGCCCTATACGGTCAGGCACAACATGAATGGCTTCGTAAAGTATAACCAGAACATATTTGCCTGGAAGGACCAGGTGAGGTTGCGTGACGCACTGAAGCGGGCCGCCGAAAGGGGGGCGTCGTTCGCCATCACCAACGCTGACCACGAGAGCATTCGGGAGCTCTACAAGGATTTTGGCCACCACAGCCAACTTGGTCGACACAGCGTCATTGCCGCGAGTTCAGTCCATCGGGCGCCTTCTACAGAGCTGCTGATTACAGGTTAAGCGTCATGGCCTTAGACGGCTAGTCATCCCCCATCTTCAGCGCCTTGATGAACGCCTCCTGCGGAATCTCCACAGACCCGAACTGCCGCATACGCTTCTTACCGGCTTTTTGTTTCTCCAGCAGCTTGCGTTTGCGCGTCGCGTCGCCGCCGTAGCATTTCGCCGTCACATCCTTGCGCATCGCCCTGACGGTTTCGCGGGCGATGATCTTGCCGCCGATGGCGGCCTGGATGGGGATGACGAAGAGGTGGGGCGGGATCAGGTCCTTGAGCTTTTCGCACATGATGCGGCCGCGCGACTCGGCGACGGTGCGGTGGACCAGCATGGAGAGGGCGTCGACGGGTTCGGCATTGACCAGGATCGAGAGCTTGACCAGGTCGCCGGGGCGGTGATCGGCCAATGTATAGTCGAAGCTGGCATAGCCCTTGGAGATGGATTTGAGGCGGTCGTAGAAATCGAACACCACTTCGTTGAGCGGCAGGTCGTATTCCACCAAAGCCCGGCTGCCGACATAGCTCAGGTTGCGCTGGATGCCGCGGCGATCCTGGCAGAGCTTGAGGATGGAGCCGAGATAGTCGTCGGGGGTGAGGATGGTCGCCTTGATCCAGGGCTCGCGGATTTCCTCGATCTTCATCACATCGGGCAGATCGGCCGGATTGTGCAGGTGGATGGTCTCGCCATTGGTCAGCACGACCTCGTAGACCACCGAAGGCGCGGTGGCGATGAGATCGAGATCGAATTCGCGGGAGAGGCGCTCCTGGATGATTTCGAGATGCAGGAGGCCGAGGAACCCGCAGCGGAAGCCGAAGCCGAGGGCGGCGCTGGTTTCCATTTCGAAGGAGAAGCTGGCGTCGTTGAGGCGCAGCTTGCCCATGGCGGCGCGCAGCTCGTCGAAATCGCTGGCATCGACGGGGAAGAGGCCGCAGAACACCACTGGTTGTGCCGGCCTGAAGTCCGGCAGGGGCGTGCTGGTCGGCTTGCGATCATCGGTGATGGTGTCGCCGACATTGGTTTCGGCGACTTCCTTGATCGAGGCGGTGAAGACGCCGAGCTCGCCGGGGGTGAGCTCCTTGACTTCGACCAGCTTGGGCGTGTTGACGGCGACGCGATCGAGCTCATAGACGGCGCCCGAGGCCATCATGCGGATCTTCTGGCCCTTCTTCATCACGCCATCGATGATGCGGACGAGGACGACGACGCCGAGATAGGTATCGTACCAGCTATCGACCAGCAGCGCCTTGAGGGGGGCGTCGATATCGCCCTTGGGGGCGGGCAGGCGGTGGACGATGGCTTCGAGCACACCTTCGATATTGAGGCCGGTCTTGGCGGAAATCTCCACCGCCTCGGAGGCGTCGATGCCGATGACGTCCTCGATCTGGCTCTTGACGCGATCGACATCGGCGGCCGGCAGATCGACCTTGTTGAGGACGGGGACGATTTCGTGATTGGCATCGAGCGCGTGGTAGACATTGGCCAGCGTCTGCGCCTCGACGCCCTGGGAGGCGTCGACCACCAGCAATGAGCCTTCCACCGCGGCCATGCTGCGGGAGACTTCGTAGGCGAAGTCGACATGACCGGGCGTGTCGATGAGGTTGAGGATATAGGTCTCGCCGTCATTGGCCTTGTAGCTGAGGCGGACGGTCTGGGCCTTGATGGTGATGCCGCGCTCGCGCTCGATATCCATGGAATCGAGCACCTGCTCCTTCATCTCACGGAGTTCGAGCCCGCCGGTCATCTGGATGAGGCGGTCGGCCAGGGTGGATTTGCCATGGTCGATATGGGCGACGATGGAGAAATTGCGGATGCGGGAAAGCGGCGTTGTCATAAGCGCGCTGATAGCAGATGCGCTTGGGGCGAGAAAGATGGTTTAGCGCAGGTTAACGGCGGCGGCGCGCACCCTTTTGCATGGCTCATGCGTTGCGAAGGCATGCGCAAACTCATCCCGCTGTTGATCGCCCTCCCGCTGCTGGCCGCCAGCCCTGCCCTGAGCCAGGATTTGCTGGGACCAATCGAAGATTTCGTCGAGACCCTGACCGACCCGCCGGACCAGCGGCAACCGGCGCCGCGGCCCGAGGCCGAGACGCCGCCCCCGGTGCCTAGGCCGCGGCCGCCCAGCCTGCCCGATGGCCCGGTGGTGGAGCGACCGGCGCCGCCTGTCACGGCCCCGGCGGCGGAGGAGGAACCCGCGGCGGAGCCGGAGGTGGAGCCTGAGCCGGAGCGTATCTACCAGGTGGCCTGTCCGGCCGTGATCATGGGGCTGGTGGAGGCCGAGATGGCGCCGCCGCTGCGTGAGGGGATTTGCGGGGAACAATCGCCGCTGGTGGTGACGGGGGTGATGAGTCGGGGGCGGATGGTGCCGCTATCGAGCCCGATGACGACCAATTGCCAGATGGCCGGCGCCCTGCCCGGCTGGGTGGAGACGGTGGATGGCTATGCCGAAACCGTGCTGGGGAGCGCACTGGCACAGATCGATGCCGGCACCAGCTATATGTGCCGCAACCGCAACAATGCCGAGGCGGGATTCACGTCAGAACATGGCTTTGCCAATGCGGTGGACGTGACCGGCTTTACGCTGGAGGACGGGCGGACCATCGCGGTGAAGGCCGACTGGCCGCCGGCGGCAGCGCCGGAGGGGCGATTGCTGCGGCTGGCGCATGATGCGGCGTGTTCGGGATTCAGCACCGTGCTGGGGCCTGAGGCCAATGCGGAGCATGAGGACCACCTGCATCTGGACCTGGGATGCCATGGAGCAAGGTGTATGGCGCGGATTTGCGAGTGAGGGCGGACCCAACCTTCGATCGTCAGAGCCCGGCAATCCACGGCTCTGCGTATGCCAGGACAAGCCGGGTGATGACGATGGGGGCGTGATGGCATGCCGCAATGTTTCAGTCGTCTCCCTCCCCCTTGCGGGGAGGGATCAAGGGTGGGGGATGGTTAGCCCGGATATCCGGGCTAAACGACACCCCCTCCCAACCTCCCCCGTCAAGGGGGAGGAGCCGCGCAGTGGGCGTGGCGAGGTTGCGATAGCACTGGCGCCACTCCCAGTCGAATTGCCTCAGAAACTTACTGCGCCGGGGTCTGGGTGGTGACGGTGCCAGCTGGCGGGGCGGCAGGGGCCGCTGGAGCGGGGGCGGTGTAGATGGCGGTTACGGCGTCGACGCCGCGACGGTCGGCGCTGCCATCGGCGCAGTCGGGCGTGGTTTTTTCGACATCGGCCTTGACCTGGTCATAGGCGGTGGCGGCCATGGCGGGATCCATGCCCAAAGCGGTTTCGAGGCGCTTGCGGTCGGCGTCCATGCCGGCGGTGACATCGGGTTCGATGGTGACCGCGCAAATCTCGATGACCGCCAGCGTGGCGTAGAAGCCGGTCAGCATATTGGCCTGCTTGGGCGTGGTATTGAGGCTGGCGGCGGGATCAATGACGATTTCGGGCGCCGCGGCGGGGGCAGCTTCCTGCGCGGCGGCAGTGCCGAGCGTCAGGGCGAGGGCAGCGAACACGGCGAGCGGACGGATCATCGGGGGCTCCTTGAAGGGCGGGTCTGATTACCCCCCTTCAAAGGCGCGATTATGGCTTCAGCACGGCACCCGGTCGCGAGACGGATGATGCACGGGCAGATCGGCCCAGTCGCGCAGGCTCATGCTTTCAGGGTCGAGCGGCAGGCGGGGTGCGGAAAACAGGCCGGCGAAGAGGCGAGTAAGCCTGGGCAGGAGACTGGACATTTTGTGACCTCCTTTCGGTCGCGACAGATGGTGATGGGCTGTTCATGCGCTTCCGGCGCCGGGCCCGCAATGGACAAGGTCGCCGCTGCATTGTAGAAAAACTATATGGCCAGCCCCTTCCCCATTCCGCTCAATGCGCTGCGCGCCATTGAAATCGTGGCCCGACGCGGGGCCCTGGCCCCGGCGGCCGAGGAACTGGGCGTGACCATCGGCGCGGTGAGCCAGCATCTGCGGCGGGCCGAGGACAGGCTGGGCATGGACCTGTTCGAGCGCACGCCGGCGGGATTGCGACCGACCCCGGCGCTGAAAGCGGCGCTGCCGCAACTGACAGCGGGCTTTGCTGCCCTGCAGGACGGCCTTGCCGGGCTCAAGGGCAGCGACGAGGGGGTGCTGAACCTGACGGTGGGCAGCGTCTTTGCCTCGCGCTGGCTGATCTGGCGCATCAACAAATTCACCGCGCTCAACCGCAATATCGAAGTGCGGCTCAACGTGACGGCGACCATGCTCGATCTCAGCCGGCCCGACCTGGACTGCGGCATCCGCTATGGACATGGGCAATGGCCGGGGGTGAATGCCGAACTGGTGGGGGGCACGGCATATCAGCCGGTCTGCGCCCCTGTCGTGGCGAAGCGATTGAAGCGCCCGGCGGACCTGGGCGACGTGCCGGTGATCCAGGACGAAACCACGATGCTGAGCTGGGATGCCTGGCGGGCGGAAGTGGGGCTGGACGCGGGCATCAGGCTGAGCGGGCCGGTCTATTCGGATGCCTCGCTGGCCTTCGACGCGGCGATTTCCGAACAGGGCGTGCTGATGGCGGCCGACATGATGAGCGCCGACGCGGTCAGCGACGGGCGGCTGGTGCGGGTGTTCGAGCATGCAGTGGACGGGCCGCAGGGCTATTGGCTGGTGACGGCCAAGGGGCGGCGCGAGAGCCACAAGCTGCGGGCATTTCGCGAATGGCTGAAACGGGAAGTGCCGGCCAGCGTGCGCGGCTATGTGTATCAGAGCCGGGGGTGAGGCGCGATGGCGGCGATGCAGAGCTATCTGGTGCTGTTGCGCGGCATCAATGTCGGGGGCAGGAACAAGATTGCCATGGGCAAGCTGAAGGCATTGCTCGAGGAACTGGGCTTTGCCGGCGTGGCCCCCTATCTGCAAAGCGGCAACGTGATCGTGCAGTCGGACCTGGCGGCGGCCAGCATTGCGCCGCGGATCGAGCAGGCCATCACGGCCGCATTCAAGCTGGACAGCGACCTGATCAAGGTGCTGGTGCTGAGCCGCGCGCAGCTTCGGGCGGTGTTCGCGGAGCGGCCGAAGGGTTTTGGCGACGCGCCGGACACCTATCACAGCGACGCCATTTTCCTGATGGGAATGGGAATCGAGGAGGCCATGACGGCGTTTTCGCCCAAGGCGGGCGTCGATACGATCTGGCCGGGGAATGGCGTCATCTATTCGCAACGGCTCAGCGCTTTGCGGACCAAGACGCGGCTGAACCGGATGATGGTGAGCCCGCTTTACCTGTCGATGACGATCCGGAGCTGGGGGACAGTGGGCAAACTGCTGGAGATGATGGGGGATGGGGCGGCGTAGTGGCGCGGCCGCCCGGTCACCCTTCTCCCCTCGTGGGACAGGGCTATCGCTTATGGGGTTGCTCGCAATTGTCTCAGTCGTCTCCCTCCCCCTTGCGGGGAGGGATCAAGGGTGGGGGGATGTTTAGCCCCGATATCCGGGCTCCCAACACCCAATCCCAACCGCCCCCGTCAAGGGGGAGGAGCCGCACGGTGGGTGAGGCGAGATCACACCCATGTCCATATGCGATTGCCCTGCCCGTCAAGGGTCTCGACCCGGGCCATACAAGGACTAACACGCTATCGGTGGCCGTTGACTGCCCCTGATAATTCGATATATCTCGATATATGGAATCAAGTGACGCCATTGCCGTGTTTTCTGCGCTGTCGCAACCGACGCGGCTGGCGGTGTTTCGGCTGCTGATGCTGCATGAGCCGGCCGGGCTGCCGGCCGGGCGAATTGCCGAGCAACTGGATGTGCCGCAGAATACGCTGTCGACGCATCTGGCGATTCTCAGCCGGGCCGGGCTGATCGCGGCGGAGCGCGACGGCCGCAGCATTGGCTATCGGGCGGAGCTGGGGCGAGTGCGGGATATTACGCGCTTCCTGGTGCAGGACTGTTGCGGCGGCCGGCCGGCGCTGTGCGAGACGCTGATGGCGGAGCTGGCGCCCTGTTGCTCGCCGCAGAGCATAGCCCATGGCTGAGGCGCGGCACGATCTCGGCCGGTCATTGGCGGCCGAGGCGCTGGGCACCGGAGCGCTGGTGGCGACGGTGGTCGGCTCGGGCATCATGGCGGAGCGGCTGACCGGCGATCCGGCGCTGGCGCTGCTGGCCAACGGGTTGGCGACCGGGGCCATGCTGGTGGTGCTGATCACCCTGTTCGGGCCGATTTCGGGGGCGCATCTCAATCCGGCGGTGACGCTGGTGCTGGCGCTGCGGGACAAATGGCAGCCGCGGCGGGCGCTGGTCTATATGGGCAGCCAGATGGCCGGTGGGCTTGCCGGCACGATGCTGGCGCAGGCGATGTTCGCGGAGCCCATTCTGGAGCTGGCGACATCGACCCGAAGCGGCGCCGGGCTGTGGCTGGCCGAGGGTGTCGCCGGTTTCGGGCTGGTCGGCACGATCCTGATCGGCGCCAGCGTGGCGCGTCCGGCGCTGGCCTGGCTGGTGGGGCTCTATATCACCGCGGCCTATTGGTTCACCGCATCCACCAGCTTCGCCAATCCGGCAGTGACGGTGGCCCGCGCCTTTACCGACAGCTTTTCCGGCATTCGACCGGGGGATGTGCCGGGCTTCATCGTGGCACAAATGGCGGGGGCGCTGCTGGCGCTGCTGCTGACGGGCTGGCTGCTGCGGCCCCTGGAGAAACAGACGCAATGACCGTCACCATCTATCACAACCCCGATTGCGGCACGTCGCGCAACACGCTGGCGATGATCCGGCAGTCCGGCGTCGAGCCCGACGTGATCGACTATCTCCGGACCCCGCCGAGCCGGGAACGGATCGTGACGCTGGTGGCGGCGGCGGGGCTGACTTTGCGCGCGGCTTTGCGGCAGAAGGATACCCCTTATGCCGCGCTGGGGCTGGATGATCCGGGGCTGGATGACGAGGCGCTGCTCGATGCGATTGCCGAGCATCCAATCCTGCTGAACCGGCCCTTCGTGGTGACGCCGCTGGGCGCAAGGCTGTGCCGGCCGAGCGAGGTGGTGCTCGAAATCCTGGAGAATCCGGATATCGGGCCCTTCACCAAGGAGGATGGCGAAGTGGTTGGTCGCGGCGACGCGCGATAGCAGGACCGCGTCACCGTCCTGGGGTCAGACGCGAGAATATTGCGCGCATTGGCCATTTGGCCGCATAACGTTGCGCGTTGGCGGATCGCGCTCCGCCGAATGAATGAAACTCTCCAAGGGGCTGTGCTAGCATCGGCAAAAGTTCGGTGCAGCGGAGCCTGTGGGTCATGAGCGATGTCATCATTCTGGGGGCCGGCATTGTCGGGGTGGCGACGGGCATTCATCTGTTGCGGCGCGGGCGCAGCGTCACGCTGATCGACAAGAACCAGCCGGGACGCGAGACCAGCTTCGGCAATGCCGGCATTATCCAGCGCGAGGGGGTGCGGCCGCATGCCTTTCCGCGCGACCTGGCCATGCTGATGCAGGTGGGGCTGCATCTGAGCACCGCGGCGCGCTACGAGCCGCTGGCGCTGCCGCGGCTGGCGCCGGCTCTGCTGCGCTATTGGTGGGAATCCTCGCCGGAGCATTATCGCCGGGTGGTGCAGAGCTATGCGCCGCTGATCGCCCGCTCGATCGTGACCCATGCCGACCTGATGGCACAGGCGGGGCCCGACGCCGAAGCGCTGGTGAGCAAGAGCGGGTGGCTGCTGGCCTTCCGCAGCGACAAAGGCCTGCGCCGGGAGGCCGAAAAGGCCCGGCAGGACCACGATCAGTTCGGCATTTCCCACCGCGTGGTGGAATGGCCCGAGCTCAAGGCGATGGAGCCGGACCTTAAGGGCGGGCTGGCGGGGGCGATCCACTGGACCGACCCCTGGACAGTGCGCGATCCGGGCGCGCTGGTGACCGAATATTTCAAGCTGTTCGAGCGGCTGGGCGGCCGTTTCGTGCGCGGCGCGGCGAGCGGGCTCATCCAGGATGGCGCCGGCTGGGCGGCCGAGGTGGACGGGACGCGGCATGGAGGCAAGCAGGCGGTGATCGCGCTGGGGCCATGGGCGCCGGACGTGCTCGACAGGCTGGGCTATCGGCTGCCGCTCTTCGTCAAGCGCGGCTATCACATGCATTACGGCACCCAAGGCGGGGCCAGGCTCAACCAGCTCATTCTCGATGCCGAGGTGGGCTATGTGCTGGCGCCGATGGCGCGGGGCATCCGGCTGACCACCGGGGCGGAATTCGCCATGCGCGACGCGGCGCCGACGCCGATCCAGCTCGGGCGGGCCGAGCATGCGGCCAAGGAACTGTTCCCGCTGGGGGAAAGGCTCGACCCCGAGCCATGGAAGGGCGCGCGGCCCTGTACACCCGACATGATGCCGATCATCGGCAAGGCGCCGCGGCATGAGGGGCTGTTCGTCGGGATCGGTCATGCTCATCACGGCTTTACGCTGGGGCCGGCGACGGGGGAATTGCTGGCGCAGACGATGACCGGCGAAGAGCCCGCGATCGACGTCAAGCCGTTCGGGATGGAGCGGTTTATCGGGCGGTAGGGGCGGCGCGCCACCATCCCTGATCCGGCCCGCAATAGCGGTGCCGATGTTCATCGCCTCCCTCCCCCTTGAGGGGAGGGATTGAGGGAGGGGGTCCATCAGTGATCCACAAAGCCACCCCCTCCCCAGCTCTGCTACGACCCTGCGGGCCGAGCGTCGCTACCCTCCCCTCAAGGGGGAGGGTGGGGCGGGAGCCGAGGGAGCAGCGTCGCTTTCAGCGCCCAAAACGCTAACGCAACCAGCCGGTGGGGCGGGGGTGGAGTTCCATCTGGCCGTCCTTGGTGGCGGCGTCGATGGCGGCGATTTCGTCGGCCGACAGGGATAGATTGTTGAGCACGCCCAGATTGTCTTTGAGCTGATCGAGATTGCGCACGCCGATCAAGGCCGAGGTCATTTCGGGGCGGCGCAGCACCCAGGAGAGGGCGAGCTGGACCATGGACTGGCCGCGGCTCCTGGCGATGTCGCCGAGCCTGTCGACGGCGGCAAGAACACGCGGCTCGATATGGCTGGCGCGGAGGCTGCCATTGGGATTTTCGCCGCGGGTGCCGGACTTGTCGCCGGAATTGTATTTGCCCGACAGCACGCCCTGGGCCAGCGGGGAGAAGGCGATCATGCCGATGCCCAGTTCGCCGCAGGCGTCAATGGTGTGGTCGTTCTCAATCCAGCGGTTGATCATCGAATAGCTGGGCTGATGGATGGTGGTGGCGACGCCCATCTGCTTGAGGATGGCATGGGCCTCGCGGGTTTCCTTTTCCGGGTAGCTGGAAATGCCGACATAGAGCGCCTTGCCGCTTTGGACGGCATGGGCCAGCGCGCCCATGGTTTCCTCGAGCGGGGTCTCGGGGTCGAAGCGGTGGGAATAGAAGATATCGACATAGTCGAGCCCCAGGCGCCGGAGCGATTGATCGAGGCTGGCCAGCACGTATTTGCGGCCGCCGAATTCGCCATAGGGGCCGGGCCACATATTGTAGCCGGCCTTGGTGGACACGATCAGCTCGTCGCGATAGGGGCGGAAATCGCGCGCCATGACCTGGCCGAACAATTCCTCGGAAGAGCCGGCGGGCGGGCCGTAATTGTTGGCGAGATCGAAATGGGTGATGCCGTTGTCGAAGGCGTGCCCGAGGATTTCCATGGCCGAGGGATAATCGCGCGTGCCGCCGAAATTCTGCCAGAGGCCCAGGCTGATGACTGGCAGCTTGAGGCCGGAGCGGCCCGAGCGCCGGTATTGCATCGTGTCATAGCGTGCCGTATCGGCCCGATAGGTCATGGTTATTCTCCCGAAAATTTGCGATTTGGCCGCGCGTGACGCTGGGCGCGGCGAATGGTATGAGCGGGCCGATGAGCCCGCGTGAATCCGATATGAACGCTAATCTGCCCCAAGGCCAGCAACCATACAAGGTGATGGCCATCTATAAATTTGCCGACCTGCCGGATGCCGAAGCGATCCAGCCGGAACTGGCCGCATTCTGCTGCGGGCTTGGGATCAAGGGCACGCTGATCCTGGCGCCGGAGGGCATCAACGGCACGGTGGCGGGAACGGCCGGTAATATCGATGCGCTGGCGGAATGGCTGTTTGGCGGCGCGGTCTTTGCCGGGCGGCTCAATGGCGCCGAGGTGAAATATTCGGCGGCGGCGGAAATGCCCTTCCTGCGCATGAAGGTGCGGCTTAAGCCGGAAATCGTCACCCTGCGGGCGCCGGAGGCCAATCCGGCCAGGACGGTGGGCACCTATGTCGAGCCGGCGGACTGGAACGGGCTGATCGCGCGCAACGACGTGGTGCTGGTCGATACGCGCAACGACTATGAGGTGGGGCTGGGCACGTTCCAGCGGGCGCTGGACCCGGCGACCCGGAGCTTCACCGAATTCAAGGATTACGTGGCCGAGCATCTGGACCCGCAGCGGGACAGGAAGGTGGCGATGTTCTGCACCGGCGGCATCCGCTGCGAGAAGGCGTCGAGCTACCTGCTGAGCCAGGGCTTCGAGGAAGTGTTCCACCTCAAGGGGGGGATCCTGAAATATCTCGAGGTGGTGCCGGAAAGCGAAAGCCGGTTTACCGGGGAATGTTTCGTGTTCGACGAGCGCGTATCGGTGGGGCATGGACTGGTGGAAGGCGACGCGACCTTGTGCCGGGCCTGCCGGCATCCGCTGACGGCGGCGGATCGGGCGGCGCCAGACTATGTCGAGGGCGTAAGCTGCCCACATTGCGCCGGGGAGGCCGGCAAGCATGCGGCGGCGGCCGAGCGACAAAAACAGATGGAACTGGGCCGCAAGCATGGCGTGGCGCATCTGGGCGATGCAGCGGCAACTGTTGCGGCGGAACGCAAGGCGGCCAAACGGGCCCTGGCCGAGGCATCGCGGGCGCGGAACAAAACGGGCTAGGCCGCGCGCGGGCGCGCAGGCTTTCGCCATTGCTTCGGCGCCTGTGTGCCGCTGAGCACTGTATTGCCCGGACGAGCCGGGCAATGACGGTGGATTCAACCACCCCTTTCTGCGCGTGTTGCATGCCGCGCCGGTTCTGGCGGCCTGAGCTCAGGCATTGCCGATAAGGATGCCGGCGGCGAAGACCAGCGAGCCGCCGAGCACCACCTGCAGGACCGCGCGCCAGAACGGCGTCTGCATGTAACGGTTCTGGATAAAGGCGATGGCCCAGAGTTCGATCAGCACGATGACGATGGCGACCGTAGTGGCCGTCACGAAATCGGCGATGAGATAGGGCAGTGCATGACCGAGGCCGCCAATGGCGGTCATGATGCCGGCGGCGAGGCCCCGCTTGATCGGGGAACCGCGGCCGGTGAGCTTGCCATCGTCGGAGGCGGCTTCGGTGAAGCCCATGGAAATGCCGGCGCCGATGGCGGCGGCAAGGCCGACAAGAAAGGTCTGGTGGGTATCGCCAGTGGCGAAGGCGGCGGCGAAGACCGGAGCCAGGGTGGAGACCGAGCCGTCCATGAGGCCGGCGAGGCCGGGCTGCACATAGGTCAAGACGAACTGGCGGTGCGCCTCGGTGGATTCACTGTCGCGGCCTGCGGCGCCGAGCACCGTGGCGTCGATGCGGTCGGCGGCATCGGCATGCTTGCGCTCCTGGACGGCGAGGTCGCCGAGGAGCTTGCGGATACCGGCATCGGTCGCCTGCTTGGCAGCCTCCATATAGAAGCGATAGGCCCCCTCCTCCATCTCCCACACCTGCTGGCGCACCGCTTCCAGGGTCAGCGTCTTCATCAGCCAGAGCGGCTTGCGGGGCACGAAGCCTCGGACATGCTCGCGGCGGATGGGGACGAGGCGCTTGCCGAAGCGCTCCACGTAAAGATCGAGCAGACGGCGGCGATGCTCGTCCTCCTCGGCGGCCATGCCCTCGAACAAGGCGGCCGAGCCGGGATAGGTCTCGGCGAGGCGCGTGGCGAATTCGGAATAGATGCGGCCGTCTTCCTCTTCGGCGGCCACGGCAAGGGAGAGGATTTCGCGCTCGGACAGGGAGGAGAAGCTGCGGCGGGTGTCGGGGCGGAGCGAAAACATGACGGGCACACTTTGGAATAGTTCTAAATAATGATTAGAACGGTTCTAAGGTGATGGCAAGAGTGGGGGTGAGGTGGAAGGGGTTGGGCTGTGAAGATGAACGCGCCACGCCCTCGTGGTTCGAGGGTCGCTACGCTCCCGCCTCACCATGAGGGCTACTTTTAGCTCGATGTTCCAGTAGCCCTCATGGTGAGGTGCGCTTCTTCAGCGCCTTGAACCACGAGGGCGTGGCATGCGCCTAAACCAGCATCGACTGCTGGGCGAAGATCGCGGCCATGGCGCCGTGGGCGCTGGCGAGGGTGACCGATGCCATGGGGTTGGCCAGGTCGCCGGCGGCGTAGATGCCGGGCATGGAGGTCTCGCGGCGGTCGTCGACCTTGAGGGCGATGCCGACGGGGGTATCGACAGTTTCGAGGCCGAGGGTTTGGTGGAGGTTGGCGGAGGGCTGGTTGCGCGGATGGGCGAAGAGCACATCGACGGCGACATTGCGGCCGGTATCGAGATTGACGGTGGCGAGCTGGCCCCCGGCATGGGCGATCTCGACGATCCTGCCATCGATGACGGGGACATTGCGGCGGGCCAGGTCGGCGCGGGCAGCGGCGTCGATGTCGTGACCATCGGCAAACAGGGTCAGCGTGTCGGTCCAATCATGGAACAGGGAAACGGCACGCAGGGCCTGCGGGCCGCTATAGACCAGGCCCCAATGCCGGCCGGCGACCTCGAAGCCGTCGCAATAGGGGCAGGGCACGATGGACTGGCCCCAGCATTCGGCAAAGCCGGGTATGGATGGCATCTGGTCGGCGACGCCATAGCTGAGCAAGAGGCGACGGGATTGGAGGCTTTCGCCATCGTCGGTGAGAACGGAAAAATCGTCGATCGCGCCGGAAATGGCGTTGGCGCGGGCATTGACCAGCTTGACCGTGGGATAGCGAGCGAGCTGCCGGCGGGCCTCGGCGAGAATGTCCAGCGGCGGCTTGTGATCGTGGCCGAGCAGGCCGTGGGAATGGCCGGCGAAGCGGTTGCGCGGCAGTCCGGTATCGAGGACCGTAACCTTGCGACGGGCGCGGCCGAGCTGCAGGGCACCGGCCAGGCCGGCAAAGCTGCCGCCGATGATGATGACGTCATCCATGATGGTGGTTTCCGTGGTGCGGGTGAAGGGGATTGGGGGTGGCCTCACGGGCGATATCGTCGAGCGAGACGCGCTCGAGGCGGGCCGCGAGCAGGGCTTCGGCATCGGCCAGGAAATCGCCCATGACGGCATTGACGGTGCGGACAATGCCACAGGCAATATCGCCGGGGTCGCTTTCGGTGCGGATGAGCAGGCTCTCGCCCATGGCGGCATAGACCTGGCGCAGGTTGATCTCGCCGGCGGGACGCAGCAGGCGCCAGCCGCCATCGTGACCCCTGGTGGAGGCGACGAGGCCAGCCTCGCGCAGGGTGCCGAGGACACGGCGGACGACGACCGGATTGGTCATCAGGCACTGGGCGAGCGTTGACGAGGTGATAGCCTCGTCGGGCTGCTTGTGCAGGTGAACGAGGGCGTGGAGGGCCAGGGACAGGCGGCTGGAGCGTTTCATGTAACTTTTATTGTTACATTATTAGACATTGTCAACCCCTGGCGGGCTTCGCGCTTTCGCCGCAATGGCGGAATGCTATGGTCGGCAAATCTGCAGAGACCGGGAGGACGACAATGAGAACGATGCTGGCGGCCATGGCGATCATGCTAATGACGGGCTCGGCGGCCCTGGCTTTCGACGCCGATACGCAGGCTGTCATCGACCGGCACAAGGCCGGCAAGCCGGTGTCGATGACGGATGTGGCGGTGCTGATGCGGGCCAGCGCGCAATGGTGCTACATCAACCAGGATCACACCTGCGCCTGGACCGACATCTATCTGGACGTGACCGATACCGGCGCGACGTTCGAAATCGGCAATGCCTGGGATGCCGATACCGATATCGCCTTTACCGACGAAGGCGTGTTCAAGGATGACCGCTATATCTGCGAAAGCGGCAAGGACTGGGTGCCGAGCGTGCGCGCCACGCGGCGCAGCGATGGCAGCGTGATCGGCGGGCGGCAACTGTGGGAACTCAAGGCGGCGATCGAGGCGAAGCGCAGTGCCGAATCCATCGACTGTTTCGACTATGTCTATCTGCGGTCGGAGCCGGACCAGCAGGTGGTGACGCTGCGGCAGCGGCAATATACCGACGGCGTGCATGTGGAGGGCAATGACGTCGAGGTGACGCTGCATATGAACAGCGAGGATGCGGCGGGGCTGTCGTGGCGGTGGTGAGGGGTGGCGGTTGGCCCGGATATCGGGGCCAGACACACCCCCACCCTTGATCCCTCTCGCCTAAAATCGCTCCACTGGAGCGATTTTGCCTTCGGCCGGTTCGAAGTCCGCAAGGGGAGGGAGACGACTGGGCGTTCCGCAGACCTAAATCCGCCCATCCGCCCATCGTCATTGCCCGGCTTGTCCGGGCAATCCTCGGTTCCGCGAGAGATGGATGATGACGGGAAGGCAGGGGCTGGCGCTAGATCCGGCCATCCTTCAACGATGTTGCCAGGGGTTCCGGCCGGGCGACGGGGGTCTTGATGTCCACGGTCCGGCCCTCGGCGGAGGCGGTGGCGATGGCTTCCATGACTTCGAGGACGTGGAGGGCCAGGTCGCCATTGGCGCGGTGCGGGCGGTTGTCGAGAATGCCGGCCACCATGTCGGCGACGCCGAGCGAGCGGTAATTGCCATCGGCATAGGGCTGGGTGACCGGCACCTTGACCCAGTCCTCGCCCTTGCCGCGCTTGCGGATCTCGACGTCGCCGCCGAAGAAATTCGGATCAGGCACGATGAGGCTGGCCTCGGTGCCATAGAGTTCGAGCGGCACATGCTTGTGGGCCGGCACGTCGAAGGAAAAGCCGACCTGGACGATGGCGCCATTGGCAAAGCCGAGCGAGGCGGTGGCGTGGGTATCGACCACGACATCCATGACCTGGCCCTGTTTGGGTTCGGATAGCACGGTGCGCTGGCTGCGCAGGCGCGAGGCCATGGCCGAGACGCGGGCGACCGGGCCGAGCAGGTTGACCAGGTCGGTGATGTAATAGGGACCCATATCGAGCACCGGGCCGCCGCCGATATCGTAGTAGAAGGCCGGATCGGGGTGCCAGGCCTCGTGGCCAGGGCACTGGAAGAAGCCGGTGCCGCCGACGAGCTGGCCGAGGGCGCCGCTATCGACCACGGCGCGCGCCTGCTGGTGCGACCCGCCGAGGAAGGTATCGGGGGCCGAGCCGATGCGCAGGCCGGCCTTGTTGGCCGCGTCGAGCAGCTTGCGGCCTTCGGCATAGGTGATGCCGAGCGGCTTTTCGGAATAGACATGCTTGCCGGCAGCGAGGCATTTGAGCCCGACATCGACATGGGCGCGCGGAATAGTGAGATTGACGATGAGCTGGATGTCGGCGCTGGCCAGCATCTCGTCGATGCTCGTCGCCTTGAGGCCGAATTCGGCGGCGCGCGCCTGGGAGGCTTCGGGGCGCATATCGGCCAGGCCCTTGATGTCGAGGGCGGGGAAGCCGGCCATGGCCTCGTGACCGGTAATGGCCCGCAGATAGGCCGATGAAATATTGCCGGTGCCGATGAAGCCGATACCGAGGCGCCTGGTGGTCATGGGCGCGATCCTCCCTAAAATGTTAGGGCAACCTAACGGGGAGAATCGCGCCGCGCCAGACGGGAAGACGAATTTATTTGGATCGCGCAGAATTTGTCTCCGCGCGGGCTTCCAGCGCCCCGACCCGCTTCGCCAGTTCCTGCACCGCCGCTATCAGCGGGGCGATGAAGGCGTCGTAGCGCAGGCCCTGTTCGCTCTGCGAGTCGGCGGGATCGGCGAGGATGTGGCCGGCGAAATCGGTGCCATCGAGGGCGACCCGCACCTCCTGGGCGATGAGGCCGTAATGGGTGCGGCGGCCGGGGCGGGACGTGCCGGATTCGGCGCCGCCCACGGTCCAGCGGTATTTGACCGGGTTCAGCGCCAGGATGAAATCGAGGCCGAGATCGCTGGGTTCGATATCGGTCTTTTGCCTGATATCGGAGGTCTGGATGGTGCCGGTGGCGGCCCAGACGGCGGACCAGCGGGCGCCCGAGCCGCCCAGGGTCACGGCATTGTCGGTGGCGGGGCGGAAGGTGGCGGCCACAGTTGCGGCGCCGGTGGTGGCGTTGACCGTCAGCGCATTGATCCAGGTGGCGCCATCGGGGCTGACCTTGAGCCGCCAGTGATCGTCGCCGGCCAGGCCCATTTCGGCGCGGCCGGACCAGTTGGTCTGGTAGAGCAGGCTCGCCGTATCGCCCGTCGCAGCCTTGTTGATCTTGACCTGATGGCCATTGCCCACATGGGTGAGCAAGGTGGCGGCAGCGGCGACGGCGAGGCGATTGGTGGTATCGGCGGTGGTGTTGACGCCAAGGCGCGGCAAGGCCGGGCCGAGCGAAGCCAGTGGCGTCCAGGCGCCGGAATCGAAGACCAGCTGGGTCTTGTCGGACCGATCATAGACCTGCCAACCGGCGGCCGGATCGAGAAAGCTCCAGGCGCCGGCCTGATAGGCCGCGATCTCGTTCGTGTGACCCGACCAGACGCCGGTCGCACCGGCCGGAACGATCCAGGCTTCGCCCTCCAGCGGACTGGTGGGCGGCGTCGTCAGCATGCGGCTTTCGACCGTGGGCTGCACGAGGTTGTCGAGGGCCTGGATGGCCTCGTTATGGGTGATGTGCTTCTGTGCCTGGCTCGGCATGATGAAGGGCAAAGTGAGGCGAGGGGTGTGATCCATGGGGTTCTCCTTTGAGGGGAGTATCCGGCTGGATGGCGGGGCGGGGATAAGTGGGAGACATGGGCGGGAATCGGCCACATGCTCGATCGGCACCTCCCCCTTGACGGGGGAGGTTGGGAGGGGGTGCGAGAGCCCCGATATCGGGGCCAAACGCTCCCCACCCTTGATCCCTCCCCGCAAGGGGGAGGGTGTCGACTGCGAATTCAGGTGCTCACAGGAACGGCTGGCCCCCGCATCGTCGTCACGAAAAATGTCACGACAAACGTGGCGCTCATCAGCAGCACGATCGTCGGGGCGGGGGCGCTGTCGATGAAGAAGCTGGCATAGATGCCGACCAGCGAACTCAGCACCGAGACCGTCACCGCGATCAGCATCATCGGGGCGAAGCGCCTGGAGATGAGGTAGGCGATGGCGCCGGGGGCGACCAGCAGGGCGATGACCAGCACGATGCCGACGGCGGTCAGGGCCGCGACGATGGTCAGGGACAATAAAGCCAGCAGGCCATAATGCAGCACGCGGACGGGGAGGCCGATGGCGCCGGCCTGTTGCGGATCGAAGGTGAAGAGCAGCAGATCGCGCCATTTGGCGAGGACAATCACGCTGACCACCAGCGCGATGATGCCGGTCTGGATCAGGTCGGCCGGGCTGACGCCGAGGATGTCGCCGAACAGGATATGGTCGAGATGCACATCGGTCCGGATCGAGGTGTAGAGCACGATGCCGAGGCCAAAGAGGCCGGAAAACACCACGCCCATGACGGTGTCTTCCTTGATGCGGGAATTTTCCTTGAGATAGCCGACCGACAGGGCGCAGCCCATGCCGGCGGCGAAGGCGCCGACGCCCAAAGGCAGGCCGACAATATAGGCCAGCACCACGCCGGGCAGCACGGCATGGGAAATGGCGTCGCCCATCAGCGACCAACCCTTGAGTACCAGGAAACAGGAGAGCAGGGCGGTGGGGATAGCGACCATGACCGCGATCAGCATGGCCGAGGTCATGAAGGGGAACTGGAACGGCCAGAGGGCGTAGATGAGAAATTCGCTCATGAGGCGATCTCCGCGGCGGCCTTGCGGCGGCTGGCCAGCAGGCCATGCTTGGGGGCAAAGACGAAGGCGGTGAGGAAGACGATCACCTGCAGCACGACGATGACGCCGCCGGTGGCGCCATCGAGGAAGAAGGAAATATAGGCCCCGAACAGGGAAGAGAGCGTGCCGATGGCGATGGCAATGAGAATGAGGCGGGGGAAGCGGTCGGTGAGCAGATAGGCAGTGGCGCCGGGCGTGACTACCATGGCGATGACGAGGAAGGCGCCGACGGTCTGCATGGCGGCGACGGTGGAGGCGGCGAGCAGGGTGAAGAAGATGATCCGCAGCAAAGGCGGATTGAGCCCGATGGAACGGGCATGGCTTTCATCGAAGAAGGTGACCATGAGGTCCTTCCAGATGAAAAACATCACCACCAGCGTCACCACCGCGATGATGACCAGTTGCAAAGTGTCCTCGGGTGTCACGGCCAGGATATTGCCCATGACGATGGTCTGGATGTTGACCGAGGTGGGGGACAGGGAAATCATGAACAGTCCGAGGCCGAAAAAGGCGGTGAAGATCAGCCCGATCACCGCATCTTCCTTGAGCTTGGTGCGCTGGGTGAGGAACAGCATGGCGCCGGCGGCGAGACCGCCCGAAAAGAACGCGCCGATGGAGAAGGGGAGACCCAGCATATAGGCACCGGCCACGCCGGGGACGATGGAATGGCTGAGCGCATCGCCGATCAGCGACCAGCCCTTGAGCATGAGATAGGCCGAGAGGAAGGCGCAGACGCCGCCGACCAGGGCGGAGACCCAGATGGCGTTGATCATATAGTGGTAGTTGAAGGGCAGCAGCAGGGTTTCGATCATTTGGGTTCGACCGGATCGGATTGCCTGGTGGTCATCTTGCCCTTTTCGCCATACATGACCAAAGGCCGCTCATCGTCGGTGAGAACCGAGATGTGGCGCGGATCGTCGTCATCATGCAGGCCCGCCCCCGCCAGCACGAAGTGGCGCAAGGCGCCGCCGAAGGTTTCCTCGAGCCATTCTCGGGTGAAAATCTCGCTGGTCGGGCCGGAGGCCAGCACGGTGCCCTTGACCAGCACGGTGCGGTCGCAGAATTCGGGGACCGAACCCAGATTGTGGGTCGAGACCAGCATGACCTTGCCCTCGTCGCGCAGCGCGCGCAGCAATTCGACAATGGCATCTTCGGTCTTGACGTCGACGCCGGTAAACGGCTCGTCGAGCAGGATCACCTGCCCTTCCTGTGCCAGGGCGCGGGCCAGGAAAACCCGCTTCTTCTGGCCGCCAGAGAGCTCGCCGATCTGGCGGTGGCGGAATTCGAGCATGTTCACCCGTTCGAGGGCCGAGGTGACCATCTGGTGGTCCACCGGCCGGGGACGGCGCAGCATGCCCATATGGCCGTAGCGGCCCATCATCACCACGTCTTCGACCAGGACGGGGAAGTTCCAGTCGACATCCTCGGACTGCGGCACATAGGCGACGAGATTGCGCTTGAGCGCCTGCCGGCCGGGAATACCCAATATATCGACCGAGCCCGATGCCAGCGGCACGAAGCCCATGATGGCCTTGAACAGTGTGGATTTTCCTGAACCGTTGACGCCCACCAAAGCGGTGATGGAGCCGCGCGGAATGGAGAAGCTGGCATGCTTGATGGCGGTAGTGCCGTTGCGATAGGCGACGGTGATGTCTTCGACCACCAGGCCGGGTGCGGACAAGTCGTTCATGGCGTCAGGCCTTTGACGATGGTGGTCGTGGTGACCGAGAGCAGATCGAGGTAAGTCGGCACGGGACCGTCGGGGTCCGACAGGGAATCCACATAGAGCACGCCGCCATACCTGATACCGGTCTCGCGGGCGACCTGCTCGGCCGGCTTGGGGGAGATGGTGCTTTCCGAGAAGATGGCGGGCACGGCGTTTTCGCGCACCGCATCGATGACGTGGCGGACCTGCTGCGGGGTGCCTTGCTGGTCGGCGTTGATGGGCCAGAGATAAAGTTCCCTGAGGCCGAAATCGCGGGCCAGGTAGCTGAAGGCGCCTTCCGATGTGGCCAGCCAGCGGCGCTGTTGGGGAATGGCGGCGAGGGCGGCGCGGATGGGTTCGACCGTGGCGGTAATCGCGGCGGCATAGGCGGCGGCATTGGCATTGTAGACGGCCGCATTGGCCGGATCGGCGGCGACGAAGGCCTGGCGGATATTGTCGACATAGATCAGCGCATCACTGGGCGACATCCAGGCATGGGGATTGGGCTTGCCCTCGTAGGGCCCCTCCCCGATGCCCATCGGCTCGATCCCCTCGGTGACGATGACGGAAGGCACGTCGCCCAGATTGCTGAGGAACTGCTCGAACCACTGTTCGAGATTGAGCCCGTTCCACAGGATGAGGTCGGCATGCTGGGCGGCGATCAGGTCGCCGGGCGTGGGCTGGTAATTATGGATTTCGGCGCCGGGCTTGGTGATCGACACCACGTCCGCGGCATCGCCGGCGACGTTGCGCGCCATGTCAGCAATGATGGTGAAGGTGGTCACGGCCTTGAGGCGCTCCTGGCCCATGGCCGGCAGGGAGGCGACGAGCACGGCGGAAAAGGCAAGAACGGAAAATACGCGGCGGTGCATCGAACACTCCAGGAGGACTGATCCTGAAATAGTGCAATTGCAAATCATTCGCAATAGCAAAACTGGGAGTGGTGGGGTGCTGTGGTTGATTGTTGGCGGGTGGATAGGATTGCCCATTGCCACTCAAAAATGGCCCACGCCCCCCTAGCAGTTTGGCCCTTGGGCGATAGCCGTCAGAAAGTCACGTGCATGGCGCCATCAGGGGCACAACCGATAAGTGTCGAGAACCGGCCCCCTATTTTGAGCTACACTAGTTCTGCTTTGGGGCCGAGAGCGGTCCGGAATCTTTGGTCGAGGCCTGACGAAGGCAGCCGCTGGAGGGCCGCCGTGCCGATAGAACCTCCAGCTATTCTACCGCAGCCGCAAAAGTCCGCCGACGTCCAAGGCACGCCGACTATTGAGCTCGGTTGGGGAACTCCCTACCATGATCGCCGCAAGCCCGAATGGGCATGAGGAGGGTAGCGGTGAGGACTGCCAAGGCAGCGACGGAGGCCGCCTTAGACAAGGGGCAGAGAGAGGCCGATGGCGCGCAAAGCATCCATCGCGCGATCGACATAATCAGGCTGATTTCGGCTAGTCCGGCGGATGGAATGAAGCTGGTGGATATCGCCGAGGGATGCGGTCTCAGCCATCCCACGGCCTACCGAATACTGCGGGCGCTGGAGAGTGAGGGCGTGGTTGAACGCGCTGGAGACTCAAAACGGTACGTGATCGGCACGGAGGTCGCCTGGCTTGGCCTCAAGGCGGCACAGCGGTTTCCGATTGCGGCCCTGGCGGCCCCTGCCTTGGATCGCGCTTCCATTGAAGTGGGCGATACCCTGCTGCTCAGCGTGCGCAGCGGTGATTTTTCGGTCTGCGTGGAGCGGCGGGCGGGGCGCTTCCCCATTCCGGTCACCGTGGCGGCAGTTGGCGCGCGGCTGCCTCTCAACACGACGCCGGCTGGGCGAACCATGCTGGCCTTCATGTCGCCTCGCGGACCAAGGCCGAAACTCGCGGCAGCCCTGGACGACGGCCCGGGATCGGAAGTCGCCCAGACGCGGCTCCAGGGCTACCTGGTCAGCGATGGCCTGACTGTCCGGGACACCAAATCGGTGACCGTTCCGATCTTCGATGCGGGCGGTCATGCCATTGCGGCGCTGAGCGCCATTACGGCGGCCAACCGGCTGCATGAAGAGCGCCTGGCAAGTGTCGTCAGTGCCTTGTCCACTTGTGCAAGGGCAACATCAGGGGCCCTGGTCCGGCATGTGGCGGAACGGGCAATGGCCGGGGCAAGCTGATCGCGATTGCCCAAAAATGAGATGGCCGAAACCTGGCTCGGCCATCCCGCCAAGCTACTGCCTCAGTGGCTGACGAGGCTGGGCAGCCACAAGGCAAGGCCCGGCACCAGGATCAGCACCAGCAGGCGAACGGCGTCGGCCAACAGGAAGGGCGCAATGCCCTTGAAAATCCTGGCGACCGGCAGTTCGGGCAGCATGGCCTTGAGAATGAAGACGTTTATGCCCACCGGTGGCGTGATCAAGCTGATTTCCACCACCGTCACGGTAACGATTCCCCACCAGACCAGATCAAAACCCAGGCTGGCAACAATGGGGGCAACCACCGGGACGGTGAGGAAGATCATGGCGAAGCCGTCCATCAGGCAGCCCAGAAACAGGTAGAAGGCGATCAGGCAGAAGATGACCATCATTGGGCTGAGATGAAGCGACTCGATCCAGGCGACGGTGTTGCCAGGAATGCCGGACAGGTTGATGAACTGGTTGAGCACCAGGGCTCCGGCGGCGACGATGAAGATCATGCCTGAAATGCGGGCGGTTTCGATCAGGCTGTCGGCGAAGACCTGAAAGGTGAGCCTACCGCGCCACAGCACGAAGATCAGTGCACCACCGGCCCCTATGCCGCCGGCCTCAGTCGCGGTGAACCACCCGGCGGTAAGACCGACCATGATCAGGGCGAAGAGGACCAGGATGCCCCAGAGGCTGCGCAGCGAGGCGAACCGTTCGGCAAAGCTGAACCGGGGGCCGGTGGGTGCCCAGCCGGGCGCCAGCAGTCCGACGCACAGCATGACCAGCAGATAGGCGAGGACCTGGGCGGCGCCCGGCACGACGCCGGCAACAAAGAGCTTGCTGACACTCTCCTCGGTGAGCAGGGCATAAATGATGAGAGCACCCGATGGCGGGATGAGAATACCCATCGTGCCGCCCGCCGCGATCGTGCCGGCCGCGAAGCCACGGTCATAGCCGGCCTTGTCGAGCTCAGGCATGGCGATCTTGGTCATGGTTGCCGCGGCCGCCGAAGAGGAGGCGCACATGGCGGAGAACCCGCCGCAGGCGGCAATCGTCGCCATCCCCACGCCACCCCTGTAGTGACCGAGCCAGCGCCGGGCAGAATCGAACAGTTCATTGGCAAGGCCAGCGCGGACCACGAACACGCCCATCAGAATGAAGAGGGGCAGCACGGAGAACTGGTAATTGGTGGCAAGGTCCATCACCTGTTGCTCGGCGATGGCGAGCGCCGCACCAATGCCGCGCGGATGCAGGGCCGCAATGCCGGCCGCACCCGTGAACATCATGACGAAGCCGAGCGGCAGCCGCGTGAAGGCGATCAAGGCCAGCAGGGATCCAAAAACGAGAATTGGCGTGACCATTATTCGGGCCTGTCGTGAGAAGGTTGCGGGTCACGGCCATGGAAAATGTTCCAGACATTGAAAGCCATGAAGACCAGCGCAGTGAGGGTCAGGATCGCCGCAGCGTAGACCCAGGGCGCCACGGGCATCAGGAAATGCACCGAAAGCGTGCCGAAGCGGGCGAGCCGGTCGGCCTGGTCGAAAATCATCCAGGTGAGGCCGGCCAGGCACAGCAGTTCGACGACGGCGGTAAAGTACTTTTCCGCCTGCTTCAGCGCTGGCGCATAGGCATCGGTGAACAGTCCAACGCGGATGTGCCCATTGGACTGGACCACCAACGGGATGGCCGCGAAGAAGAAGGTCAGCAAGGTGAAGGTGACGTATTCTTCGGCCCCGTGCAGGGGATGGTTGAGCTTGCGCCCGACGCTGTCAACGAAGGCCACGAGCATCATGATCACCAGTGCGGTTCCGGCGACAATCGCGCAGAGCCGCGCCAGCCAAAGATTCATTCGGTCGATCATGAGTTGCTCCGAAGGCTGTTCCCCGCGCGCCGGGCGCGCGGGGAGGCAAAGTTACTGAGCGGCCAGTTCGCGTTCCAGCACACTGCGATAGAAGCGCAGTACCTCGTCCGGGTTTTCAAGGCCCTTGGCGGCCACGCGTTCCTTCCAGGTGGCAATCGTGCCGCCAAGAACCTCCTCGAAGGACGTCAATGCAGCGCCCTCGGGGACGATCGTGTCGATGGCCGAGACCTTGTCGGCAATTTCAGCTTCGGCCTCGTCGGCGGCCTGTCCGGTGCGGCCCGGCAGACCATCGGCCGCACGCAGTATGGCATCCTGCTGCTCGGTCGTCAGTTCGTTCCAACGTTCATTGGAAATGAACACTGCAAAGGAGAGCGAGCCGAGGCCACCCGGGATTTGCGTATAGCTGGTCACACGATCCAGCACGCGGGCGCCGTCAGCGGACCCGGGAGTCATGATGATCGCATCGACATTGCCCTTGGTCACATATTCCTGCAGCTCGGTGAATTCGGTGTTGATGGCGACCGAACCCAGCGCCTTGGCCGTTTCGAACAGGGCACCCGGTGGCGACCAGAGCTTGACGCCATCGAGGTCGCTTGCTTCCTCGATCTTCACGTTGCCGGTGACCGACAGCAACTGCCTGCCGGGCAGGACGTTGGTCGAGAGCACCTTGACCCCGGTATATTCATCGAAGGGCAGGAAGTACTTGTTGTAGGTTTCCCAGAGGGCGATGGAAGCGGCCCTGGCCGAAGGCGAGTTGAACGGCAGGTCGGCGATGCGGTTCATCACCACCAGTTGCGGCACGGCGCCCGATGAGACCAATGCCATGTCGGCAATGCCGTCGCGGACCATTTCGTACTGGCGATCCGAGGGGGCCAGAGTACTGTCGGGAATGGTGATCTTGATCGATCCGCCGGATTCTTCCTCGATGGCGGCAGCGAAGCCCTTGATGGCGACTTGGTACATTTCGTCATAGGGCTGCAGGTAGCTGTTGAAGATCAGCTCCGTCTGCCCGAGCGCGAGGGTTGGCGTCAGCGCCACCACCGATGCCAGGGCCATTGTGCGAATAGAAAACATGTTCTCCTCCCATGTCGTCCTCGGCAGATTGCTGCCGATCAGACTGATCCGATAGTGTGAAGCAGTCGGGTTGGCCGGCAATCGGACTCCGGCCAAACTTTCACATTGCGGACAGCACGCCTCAGGCGGCGACTGCCGGGTCTGCAATGACGGTGTTTTCGATATGGCCCAGGCCTTCGATTTCGAGTCGCATGACGTCGCCCACAGCCAGGAAGCGGTTGCTGGCTGCACCCACGCCTGAGGGCGTGCCCGTGGCGAGGATGTCACCCGGCTCCAACGACATGACAGTCGAGAGATATTCGATCTGGTCGTAGATGTCGTAGATCATGTCATTGGTGCGATGATGCTGGCGCACCTCGCCATTGACCTTGAGCACCATATCCAGGTCCAGCGGATCGGCCACTTCGTCATCGGTGGTGATCCAGGGGCCGATAGGGCCATGGGTGTCAAATGACTTGCCCAGCGTGAAGGTCGGCGAACGGTGCTGCCAGTCCCGGGCCGAAACGTCATTGACGATGAGATAGCCGGCGATGACCGACCGCGCATCGGCGCGCCTGACGTGACGGCAGCGCTTGCCGATGACCACACCGAGTTCGATCTCGTAGTCCATCCTTTCGGACACGGCGGGTTTTTCGACGCCGTGATAGGGGCCGGTAATGCACGATACCTGCTTGTTGAACCAGAGCTGGCTCGTTGGAATGGGGATGCCATTGGCCCGCGCCTCTTCGGCATGTTCCTTGTAGTTCATGCCAATGCCGAGGAATTTCTGCGGGTCGGCGATGGGTGCTTCGAGGATAACGTCCGCAAGCGCAAAGGTAGACCCTGATGCCGCCTGCAATTGCGGCCGCAACTGATCGAGGTCGGCCAGGATCGTTCGCATCGAGGCCTCGCGGCCGACAATGGCGGAAAGGTCGACAATCTCTTTGCCGACGACCTTGCCGATCCGGGTAATGCCCCCTTGGGTAAATCGGGCGAGTTTCATTATGAGGCTCCTTGGAACAGCGGGGCTCAACCTTGCTTGCGCACGGGGCCATCGCGGAATGGGGTGAGTTGGGAAAGAACGATCTGCCAGCCGCGCCGCCCCCGGCGCAGGATCATGGTAGCGAAGCCTTCGAGCGTGATGTCCTCGCCAGTCTGAACATGCCGCACACCGTTGATCGTGCTGCCGGTGACGATGGCGATGTTCCCGTCCACCTTGATATCCAGTTCACCCCGCTCGATGGAGCGGAAGCCACCCATGCGATTGAGATGGGCGATGAATTCGGGCTTGCCATGCACCATGCCGGATGAATGGACATGGATGAGATCGTCGGCCAGCAGCCATTCAAGGGCGGCCAGATCCCTGGTCACAAGTGCATGTTGGCGCGCTTCCTCGGTTTCGAGAATGTCGGCGATGTCGGCGTCGGAATAGGTCGCCATCAGATCAACCCCTCATAGGAGCCGCCATCGAGCTGCAGGTTCTGGCCGGAAATGAACCCGGCCTGGGCGCTGCAGAGGAAGGCACAGGCGGCACCAAACTCTTCGGGTGTGCCGAAGCGCCTGGCGGCGATGGATTGGACGGAGCGGGCCCGGGCCTCGTCGCGGGAGATACCCTCCAGCTTCATCCGCCTCTGGGCCATGAATTCCTGCCGGGGCGTGTCGATCCGCTCGGGTAGCAGGTTGTTGATGGTGACATTGTCGACCACAACTTCCCCGCTGATCGCCTTGCTCATGGCGGTGAGGGCAGCGCGCGCCGAGGTCGAGAGGCCCATCATGTAGTGCGGCGACTTCACCATGGCGGACGTGATGTTGACGATGCGGCCAAACCTGCGGGCGCGCATACCCGGGACGAAGGCGCGGATGAGCTGGATGGCGGGCAGCATATTGGCGTTGATGGCGCCGATGATCGCCGCCTCGTCCCAATCATCCAATGCGCCCGGCGGCGGGCCGGCATTGTTGGTGACCAGAATATCGGGCTGCGGGAACGCCGCCAGTATGGCCTGGCGACCCTCTGTCGTCGTCAGGTCCGCCGCAACGAAATCAACCTTCGCACCGGGAATTGAAGCGCGGAGCGCTTCTGCCGCAGCGGCCAGTTTGGAGGCGTCTCGACCATTGAGCATGACGGCCACGCCTTCGGCAGCCAGCGCTGTGGCGCAGGCCAGGCCGAGCCCCTGGGACGATGCACAAATCAAGGCCTTGCGGCCCTTTATACCCAGATCCATCGTCGGCTCCTTGCTCGTCGTCGTTTGCCGACATTTTCCGCGCTGCGGCCCGAGCGCAACTTCGCCCTTTGCGATTGTTCACATTGCGAAAAGCCGCGCCGATCAGGCGGCGTCGGGCACAAAAAAGGCGGCTCGAAAGCCGCCAGGGTCTGCTCACAGGGAGGAGTAATCAGGCCGCGATGGCACGCTGAACGAGGTCGCGGGAAATTTCCTGTGCCGCGGCGCGCAGGGTCGGAACGATCTGCGGCCACCGCGCTTCGGGTAGCCGGCTGATCGGGGCAATGACGCTGATCGCGGCGACCGGATTGCCGGCCATGTTGAGCACCGGCACGGAAATGGCTCGCCGGTCCTGGGCGGTGACGCTGTCCGCGCAGAGATAGCCCTGGCGGCGGACATCCTCGAGATTGGCCTGCACGCGTTCGGGCGTCATCTTGTAAGGCTCGTAGCGCGCGCTGTTCTGCGTCAGCACAGCGTCGATCTTGCGCTGCGGCATGAAGGCCATCATGGCGCGCCCGGCAACACTGATTCCCAGAGGTCGACGCGCTCCCACCGAAAGGGTGGTGACGCGCACCGGAAACGTGCCGACGCGGCGGTCTGCATAGACGGAATCGTTGTGGCTGGGCACGGCCAGGAAGACCGAGTCGCGGATGCTGGCTGACAGTTGATCGAGCACCGGGGCAGCGACCGCGGTAATGGGAAAACGCTCCGTGGCTGCCAGGCCAAGCCAGGCGGCTTCGGCACCCACGGTGTAGCGACGCGAACCCTGCACACGTTCGACCACACCTTCCTCTTCCAGCGCCTTGAGAATGCGATGGGCCGTCGGATGCGACAGGTCGAGTGCGGCGGCGATGTCGACCAGCTTGAGCCCCTCGCGGGCGCTGCTCGCGAGGAGGCGCATGACGCCGAGCGAGCGATGGATGCACTGGGTGCCGGACTCATCGCGGCGCTTGCGCGGGGCTTCGGCCTCAAGGTCGGTCTGCATGGTCATTTCTCCTCCACTGCCAGGTCAAGGCGTGCCGGACGGTTCTGGCCGTCCGTGCTGTCGAACAGCGCCGATCCCGACGAAAGCAGGAGCTTGGCTGTCAGATTGAGATGTTCGGTGAGCGCGGCGCAGGCCTTGTCGGCATCACGCGCCAGCGTCAGATCGAGAATTTCACGGTGTTCGCTATCTACATCGCGGCCGCCGCGACGGTGCGGCAGGATCATGCGGCGATAGCGTTCGGCCTGCATGTAGAGCTGTTCGCGCAGGCGCAGCCACCATTGGGAATCACATGCGGCGATCAGGTCGTCGTGGAACTGGGCGTGCAGGCGCGCCCAGTCCGCGTTGGCGGCTCCGCCTGTCACAGGCTGGGTGCGGGACAACTGATGCCATGTGCTGAGCAGTCGCCCCTCCCATTCCAGGCTGCCCAGCTCGATGGAGCGCCGCAGGCAACGTGTTTCGATGTCGATGCGAACGGCGGTCAGATCCAGCAGGTCTTCCACCGAGACCTTGGCAACCAGGAACCCCTTTTGCGGCTGGGCAACCACCAGATGGTCCGACGTCAGGCGCGACAGTGACTCGCGAACGGCGCCAATGTTGACGCCAAACCGATCGGCAAGCTGGTCAATGGCGAGCTTGGAGCCCGGGCGATGGATGCCGTCGAGCAGTTCTGACTTGAGCGTTTCGTAGACCGTCGCGGTCTTGGATTGGGCCATCGCGTCCTCCTGCCCGACTTGCTCGCGCAAAAATCGAGGGAATGCAAGTAAAACTATTTTCTTTGTAAAATCGATTTTGTATAAGGCCATCGATTAGAGGGCGACAGCCGGGAGGCATCATCATGTCCAGCAACGATTTCCGCGACTACCTGCTGCCGGCGGATTCGCCACGCATTCTCAATGCACGCGGGCTCGACCCCATCACCTATTCCAGGCCGATCCTGGCAACCGACCGGGCCATTGCGCTCAATGCCGAGTGGCAGGGGCGCTATAGTGAGCCATTCAAGGGCGTGACGGCCGGCGGAGAGCTTGTCGAAAACCTGTTTGCACTGGAAGACGAGGGTTTCGATCCGGCTCCGGCCGTGGCCGCCATGCAATCCATGCTCGGCACGCTCAGCGGGGTGCAAAGGACGAAACTGTCCCATGCCGTTGACGCCAATGAGTGGCGCGGCTGGTACAATCCCGAAATCGTCTTCAACGACCACGGTGTCAGGCTGGAGGATATGCCGGAGACTGCGCGCGCCGCTTTCCTGGACCTGCTTGCCGCCTGCACCAGCACCGTGGGTTTTACCAAGATCCGTCAGCTGCTGTCGGCCAATCTCTATCTCGGGGAGCTCTACGACCTCCGCAACATCATGAATGAGTGGAGCTTCCACTTCCTGATGTTCGGAACGCCATCGACCGGCGAGCCCTGGGGATGGAGCATCTATGGGCACCACGTCGGCTTCAACTGCTTCATCCTCGGTCGGCAGATGGTGATCTCGCCTACCTTCATGGGCGTCGAACCCAATGTGATCGACCGTGGCAATGGCGACCGTTTCGTCCTTTTTACCGAGGAGGAGCGGCTTGGCCTGAACCTGATGCAATCGCTGACCGCCGAGCAGAAGGCCCGCTCCACCATCTATGAGCAGATGGTCGACCCTGCCATGCCGCCGGGCCGCTTCAACTTTGCCGACCAGCGCCATCTCGGCGGCGCCTTCCAGGACAATCGCATCATACCGCTTGAGGGGATCAGGGCCTCGGAGATGACCCCTGAACAGCAGCAGCAATTGCTCGCCCTCGTCGAGACCTTCATCGAGCACCTGCCCGATGGGCCGCGCGCGGCCCAGATGCGGCGGATCGAAAGGCACCTCGCCGAAACCTGGTGGAGCTGGATCGGCGGGCATGGCGACGAGGACCCGTTTTATTTCCGCATCCAGAGCCCGGTCGTCATGCTCGAATTCGACCATCATGACGGGATGTGGCTGACCAATGACCAACCGGCCAAGTTCCATATCCATGTGATCAGCCGCATTCCGAACGGCAATGATTATGGACGGGCGCTGCTGAAGCTGTGGCGGGACGCGAAGGCGCCCTAGGCGTAGGGGTCCCTGGTCGCACCAGTCGTCGGCGCGACCGCCCTGAAATCTGCCAGCAGCTTGCTCGCGGCATTGGCGAGCATGGTCACATCATTGCCAATGGCAACGAAGCTGGCGCCCAGGTCGAGACAGCGCCGTGCGAAACCCTGGTCACTGGTGAGAATACCCGCAGGCTTGCCCGCCGCGACGATGCGCCGGATCGTGTCTTCAACCACGGCGACGACTTCCGGCGCGCCGGGTCTGCCCAGATAGCCCAGGTCGGCCGCGAGATCGGCGGGCCCCACAAAGACGCCGTCGACGCCATCCACGGCCAGGATGTCGTCGAGCCCATCCAGCCCATGGCGGCTTTCGACCTGCACCAGCAGGCAAGTCTGCTGGTTGGCGGTGGTGAGATAGTCGGGGGTCCGGTTGAAACCGGAAGCCCGCGCCAAAGCCGCGCCCACGCCGCGAATGCCTTCGGGCGGGTAGCGCATGGCGCGCACCAGCTCGGCAGCCTGCGCGCCGCTTTCAACCATGGGCACGAGCAGGGTCTGGGCGCCGATGTCGAGCAATTGCTTGATGATCCAGGCCTCCCCGATGGGAGGACGGATAATGACGCTGCTTGCCGAGGCCGACAGCGCCTGTAACTGGGCCATCAGGCCGGGGACATCATTGGGGGCGTGCTCGGCATCCAGCAGCAACCAGTCATACCCGGCGCCCCCCAGTATTTCAGCCGTATAGGGATTGGCCAGCGCGGCCCAAAGGCCGATCTGCGGCTGTCCTGCCTTCAGGGCCGCCTTGAAGCGGTTGAGCGGTGCGGGCATGGCGCATCCTTACTTGAAATGGCAACTCACGGTGCCATTGGGACCAAAGTCGCTGGTGATGGTGTCGCCATGCCGCGCTTCTATGGGGCGGATGAAGGAGCCAGCCAGCACCACCTGCCCGGCCGAAATGCGCTCGCCATACTGGTGCAATCGGTTGGCCAGCCAGGCAATGCCGCGGGCCGGATGATTGAGCACCCCTGCCCCAAGACCGGTCTCTTCCACCTCGGCATTGCGCGACACGATGGCGCCCATCCAGCGCATGTCGAGCGCGTCGGGGCGCATGGCGCGGCCACCGAGGACGATGCCGGCATTGGCGGCATTGTCGGACACGGTATCGACAATCGTGCGGATCTTCTTCGTCTCGGGGTCGACGCGCAGGACGCGCGTATCGAGGATTTCGAGCGCCGGGGTGACATAGTCGGTGGCGTTGAGCACGTCGAACACGGAGACGTTGGGCCCCGACAGGTCGGCCTTCATCACGAAGGCGATCTCCGCCTCGATGCGCGGCTGGATGAACCGGTCTTCCGCAATGACGGCGCCATCCTCGAACAGCATGTCGTCGAACAGCACGCCGGAATCGGGGATGTTGATGTTGAGCGCATATTGCATCGCCTTGGAGGTGAGGCCGATCTTCCAGCCGATGACCTTCCGACCGGCCTCGCGCTTCATCCGCACCCATTCCGCCTGCACGGCATAGGCGTCATCGAGGGTCATGCCGGGAAACGCCAGCGACAGAAGGCCAATCTGGGATCGCGTCTTTTCGGCCTGGTCGAGGCGGCGCGCGGCGTCAACGAACTGGTCTGGCGTCATCCGATAACCTCGTCGGCTATGGTGTTGCGCAGCATGCCAATGCCCTCGGCTTCCACTTCGACCACGTCGCCGGGCTTGAGCCAGATCGGCGGATCGAAGCGTGCACCGGCGCCGGTGGGCGTGCCGGTGACGATGATGTCGCCGGGCAGCAAGGTGGTGAAAGTCGAGACATAGGCGATGATCCTGCGGAACGGATGCAGCATGCGGCTGGTCCGGTCCGCTTGGCGGACCTCCCCGTTGACGCGGGTGACCAGTGCGATATCGGCAATCTGACCTTCATCGCGGAACGGCACCAGCCACGGCCCCATGGCACCGGACCGATCGAAATTCTTGCCCTGGGTGACGTTGAATTTTGCGTGCCGCATCCAGTCGCGGATCGACCCTTCATTGCACAGGGTCAGTGCCGCGATGTGACTGAGAGCATCGGCCTCGGCAACGCGACGGCCCGGTCTGCCAATGACAATGGCGATCTCGCCTTCATAGTCGAGTTGCTCGCTTTCCGGCGGGCGGATGAGCGGCTGGTGGTGACCGGTCAGTGATGCCGGGAAGCGCACGAACAGCGAGGGGTTGGAGGGCCCGGCCTGACCGTCCTTATACTCTTCATTGCGATCCGGAAAGTTGACCCCGACACAGATGATCTTGCCGGGCCTTGGCAGCGGTGGCTCATAGGTCACCTCGTCGAGGGACAGCGCCGCCGCCAGGCCCGCGCCGGCCTCGGCGATCCGTTCGAGACCACCGGCCTCGACCACCGCGCTGAGATCGGCCCATTGCGGAAAGTGGGAGGACAGGTTGACCATGCCCTCGTCGGTAACAAGGCCATATCCCTTCCCACCTGCTTGGGAAAAACTGGCAATTCTGGGAAGGGTCATGGCGCTGGGGTCACTCCGCTTGCGCCTCAGGCGATGCCGCCGAGGCAGACATATTTGATCTCGATAAAGTCCTCGATGCCGTAGCGCGAACCTTCGCGGCCCAGCCCCGACATTTTCATCCCGCCAAAGGGGGCCTCGGCGGTGGAGACGAGGCCGGTATTGACCCCGACCATGCCGTATTCGAGCGCTTCGGCGACCCGCCAGACGCGGGAAAGGTCGCGCGCGTAGAAATAGGAGGCGAGGCCAAACTCGGTGTCATTGGCCTGCGCGATGACATCGGCTTCGTCTTTGAAGCGGAAGAGCGGCGCCAGCGGCCCAAAGGTTTCCTCCCGCGCCACCGCCATGTCCTGGGTCACCCCGGCCAGAATGGTCGGCTCATAGAATGTGCCGCCCAGCGCATGCGGCTTGCCGCCCCTCAGCAGGGTTGCGCCCTTGCCCAGGGCGTCCGCGACATGCTCCTCGACCTTGTCGAGCGCCGCCTGGTCGATCAGCGGCCCCAGCATGACGCCTTCGTCAAAGCCATTGCCCGTCTTGAGGGTGCTCACGGCATTGGCCAGCTTCTCGGCAAAGGCATCATAGACGCCGTCCTGCACATAGAGGCGATTGGCACAAACGCAGGTCTGGCCGTTGTTGCGGAATTTGGCGATCAGCGCGCCCTCGACGGCGGCATCGAGATCGGCATCGTCAAAGACGATGAAGGGCGCATTGCCGCCCAGTTCGAGCCCCAGTTTCTTGATGGTCGGGGCGCTCTGCCTGTAGAGCTCGGCGCCGACTTCGGTGGAGCCGGTAAAGGTCAGCTTGCGCACGATGGGGCTCGCGGTCATTGCCGCGCCAATGTCGCGCGCCGAGCCGGTGACGACGCTGAACAGACCCTTGGGCAGGCCGGCGCGCTCGGCAAGGACCGCCAGTGCAATGGCGGAAAACGGCGTCTGCGACGCCGGCTTGAGGACCATGGCGCACCCGGCGGCGAGAGCCGGCCCGGCCTTGCGGGTGATCATGGCATTGGGGAAATTCCACGGGGTGATGGCGGCGACGACGCCGATGGGTTGCTTGATCACCATGATGCGGGCATCGCGCCGGTGACCGGGGATGAGATCGCCATAGACGCGGCGGGCTTCTTCGGCAAACCACTCGATGAAGCTGGCGCCATAGGCGATTTCACCCATGGCTTCCTTCAGGGGCTTTCCCTGCTCAAGGGTGAGGATGCGCCCGAGATCGTCCTGGTTTTCCATCATCAGCTCGAACCAGCGTCGCAGGATATTGGACCGCTCCTTGGCGGTGCCGGCCGCCCAGTCCCGCTGCGCGGTCTCGGCGGCCTGGATTGCCGCGCGCGTCTCGGCCGCCCCAAGTTTGGGGACATGGCCGATGATTTCACCCGTGGCCGGATTGGTCACGGCAATGCCGGTCGCCGCATCGGCGTCGATCCAGGTGGCGCCGACAAGAGCGCCCTGGCGCAGTAGGGTCGGATCGTCGAGCTGCATATCCCTAGCTCCTTTGGTTGGTCTTGGTATTGTGGCCGCCCAGGCAGCCCGCTCGCCAAAGGACTATCGTCCCAGCGCGTGGAAAAGTTCCAGTGCCGGGACGAGAGATTGTCGGATCAGATGCCGAAGAGCTTCTGGGCATTACCGCCGAGGATCTTGGTCTTGGCCCCGTCGGAGATGTCGAGCGCCTGCACCGTGGGCACGCCGTCGAAGAACCAGTCCTTGCGGATCGGATAGGACGCGCCATAGAGGATGTTGTCCTCGCCGAGCACTTCGATGGCGCATTCGAGCTGCTTCTTGCCCCATTGCGGCGGGCCAGAAATATCGAAGAACAGGTTCTTGCGCAGCTGCTCGCGCAACTTGGACTGGCCGGTGTCGAAACGGTCGACAGCATCCCCATAGGAATGTCGCGGCTGGGGCACCAGCATGTCGACAAAGGCGAAGAAGCCGCCGCCGAGCATGGAGTGGCTGAGGCGCAGTTCAGGGAAACGGTCGAACAGACCCGAGAACAGTTCGCGGCCGACCGCCGTGCCCTGGGCAATGCAGCGGCCATACTGGCGGCGCTGATTGTTGAAGCTCAGGATCGAGCCATAGTCGACCGGCAGCGGCGTGTGGTGCACCACGGCCGGCAGCTTGCGGTCGTTGAGGAACTCGAAATAGGGGAAGAAGGCCTCGTCATCGAGGTAGATATCGCCATATTTGCAGGCGAGCTGCACGCCCTTGAAACCGAGCTGGTCGATACAGCGCTCGACTTCGGTCAGGGTCGCCTTGTCGCCCCAAGGCGGAGCCACGGCCAGTGCGGTAAACCGGCCATTCGAGCGCGAGATGTAGTCGGCCAGACCGTCATTGATACGCTTGGACGTCTCGAGGTTCAGCCATTCCTGCCAGACAGGGATGCGGAACACGGCCTGATCGATCCCGGCCTTGTCCATGTCCTCGAGCTGGCTCTCGATATTGTACTGGCCTTCGGCATAGTTGATGTTCACGAAGCCCTTGGGCTCCTCGATGATGATCTGGTTGAGGTTCTTGCCGGGGATAGCCTCCATGCGCACGTGGATGCCGTGCTGGCGCGGAATGCAGTCCATCATGGCTTCACGGAGCGTTTCGTCCGTGAACAGGGTATCGGGAAGCCAATGCATATTGGCATCGATCACTTTGGTCATACGTCTTTGTCCTTTCAGAAAATATTGGGGCCGCGCGATCAGCCGCGCCTGCCGCCCGTGGATTGGGAAATGTCGGTTCCGGTACTGGCCTTGCTGGCGCGGTCTTCGTTGAAGAAGCTCTCGCGGAAGCCCAGCGGCCCGGCATCGTCCGGACGCTGCATTCCCGCCATGCGGTGGTATTCGAGGAAGATTTTCTCGCATTCGGCGATGGGGAATATCTGCTCGATGTCGTCGAAGGGCTTGCCACCGGAGCGCTCCTCGACGATGCGGCGGACCACTTCGGGGCCCTCGCCGCGATTGGCGATGACGAGGCGATTGGCGAAGGGCCGCCGGATCTCCTCATATTGCTTGAAGGCCTCTTGCGGGTTGTTCACCTCGCTGAGCTTTTCCGCCAGCACGCGGGCATCGACCAGCGCCTGGCAAAGGCCATTGCCGCCGCGCGGATACATGGCGTGGGCGGCGTCGCCCATCAGCGTCACCCGGCCGAACGACCATTGGTCGAGCGGGTCGCGGTCAACCAGGGGGTAGAGATAGACCTCGCTTGCATTGCGGATGATCTCGCCGGGATCGACGAAGCCGAGTTTGCATTCGTCAAAATTGTGAGCGATCTCGTCGGGAGTGACACGCTGGTTCCAATCCTCAAGCGACTTGGGTTGCCCATTCTGCTCGACGACCCAGTTGATGAGCTGGCTGCCCTGGCCTTCCACATTGTTGGCGATGGGGTAGACGATCATGCTGCCCTGGGCGATCGGATCGCCAAGGTGCAGGATGGTCCCGCCATTGCGGTAGGGCTTCATCACGGTGACGCCGCGCCACATGGCAATGCCGGAATAGTGGCTGCCGGTGGACGAAGGCACCAGCTGATTGCGCACCACCGACTTGATGCCGTCGGCACCGATGACCACGTCATGCCGCGCGGTCCTGGGCACGCCTTCAGCGTCTTCAAAGGTCAGGGTGACGCCGGCTTCATCCTGCTCGAAGCCCTTGAGACGGGCGCCCAGCTTGACCCGTTCGGCGCCAAGCCGCTGCAGCACCGCGTCGAAGAACATCATCTGCAGGGTGCCGCGATGCACGAACCGCTGCTCGTGCGGATAGCCCATATGCTTGCCGCACTTCTCGCCGTAGATCATCTGGCCGTAGCGGGTGAAGAACAGGGAATCGATGGCTTCGACCGAAATGGCCCGGAACTCCTCGAGGAGCCCCATTTCGGTGATTTCCCTGGTGCCGTAGATCTTGATGTCGACGCCGACGCCAAGCGGCTTCAACTCCTTGACACCCTCGTAGATCGTCGGGCGAAAGCCCTTCTGTTCGAGGCGCAGCGCCAGGGCGAGACCGCCCGGGCCCGCGCCGATGATGGCGATATCGAGCATGTTCATTCTCCTCGTTCGGCAGCCTTGCGCGCCAGGAAGCGCTCCAGCGTCGGCAGCGGCACCTTGGCGTCGGGTTGTTTGGGGTCGGCACCGGCGAAACGGGTCGCCTCGACGAACCACTGTTCCTGCGCCGGCAAGCCCCATTGATCGGCGCGCTTGGGATCAGCCAGATCCCAGGCAATGGCCGGTTCAAGGTCGATACTCTGGTAGTGGGTGTTGAAAAGCTCGATGCGGTGACCGTCGGGATCCCGGAAATAGAGGAACATGGCGCCGCTGATGCCGTGACGTCCCGGACCGCGCTCCAGGCGCTGACCGATGCCCATTGCGCCGGCCACGTCGCAGGCCCGGATCATGTCGCTGGCGTCCCGCAGCGTATAGGCAAAGTGATGCAGGCGCGGGCCCGGGCCATGGGTGAAGACGATATCGTGCGGATTGCCCTTGCGCTGCATCCACACGCCCCACAGATGAAGGCTGCCGTCGTCATTGCGCGAATAGGTGTATTCGCTCGTGCGGAAGCCGATCGGCTGGTAGAACTCGTAGGCCCGCTGCACGTCAGTCGTCTGCAGCTGATAGTGGTCCAGACGCTGGGCCGAGGCGCCACGATACTGGTCATAGGCCGTCATCAGGCGCGGCCGGACATCCATGTTGGCGCAGAATTCGAGCGGCACGCCGTCGCTGTCGCGCACCTGCAGGGTGAGGCCCTGATAGGGGACACCAGCGAAGCTGGCCGCCACGCCCTCGGCGTCAAACCAGTCCTTGGCCGCGCGCAGATCATCATCCGTCTGGACCCGGAAACCGACCTGCTGGCACAGGGGGTCGTCGCCCTTGCGCAGGACGAGACTGTGATGGCAGCTCTCTTCCATGCCGCGCAGATAGACCGCATCGCTGTCCTCGTCGCTCACGGCCAGTCCGGCCAGATCGGTGTAGAAGGCCTTGCTGGCGGCAAGGTCCCTGACCGCCAGCACCACATGGCTGGCGCGCGTGGTGTTGAATGGTGGGTGCAAGACGATATCGTCCAGATCCATCGCTCGCCGGTCCTCCGTGGGGCCACGCCGACATGGCGCGCCGTTTATCTGTCCCTAGCTGGCGTGGCGGGGTCGGGAGGAGCAAGCAAAGCCCGCCGTTTTGTTCACATAGCGAAAACTCCCCCGCCCGGAAGCGATCGCGCCAGAAGGAATTCCGCATTGTGAACACTGGGCGGCATGGCGCTTGTTTCGGATGCCCCGGACCCGACTATCAGGCGAGGCTCCGGCCGGGGCCTGCAGGACTGCAGGGGATCGGGAGAGGACATTCATGGCGCGCCGCACCAGCATCTATGTCGACAGTTTCGCGCACAAGAATCCGGTGCCGGCGGCCTGCCGCATCGGCAACATGGTCTATTCGGGCGGCATTCACGGCCTCGACCCGGCAACCGGCAAGACCGCTGAGGGAATGGAGCGGCAGTGCGAACTGATGTTCGGCCATGTCCGCACGATTATCGCCGCCGCCGGCGGCACGCCTGACAATATCATCAAGATGACCTTGTGGATGAAGGATCGCTCGCAGCGCGAACTCGTCAACCCGCATTGGGAGGCGCTGTTTCCGGACCCGGCCAACCGCCCGACCCGGCATGCCCTCAAATCCGATCTGGATGGCATGCTCATCCAGTGCGATTTCATCGCCGTGCTCGGCAGCTAGTCGCACACGGAAGCAGGAGACACCGGGACCACCGAGCAACGCACGTCGCGGACAATTCCCTGATATGAAAATAGCCACAACTTATGGGTTGCGGGCCGATCGAATTATGCCTGCCGCAACCTTTCGCCTAGCCTGTCCTGAACGTCCGAGAACCAGGCTGGCCCATGTCCGAACCCTGTCACGACATTGCACATCTTGCCCATGTCGAGCTGCTCACCGATCGGTTCGATGAAAGCCTCGATTTTTTTACCCGCGTCTATGGCCTGTCGGTCAGCGCTCAGGGCGAAGGCGTCGCTTATCTTCGCGGCTATGACGACTACGAATTCCACACGCTCAAGCTGACCGCCGCCGGCACGACCGGCATCGGTCATGTCGCCTATCGAGCGACCTCGCCGGAAGCGCTGGAGCGCCGCGTGGTAGCCATTGAAGCGCTGGGCTGCGGTATTGGCTGGATCGAAGGCGATGAAGGCCATGGCAGGGCCTATCGGTTCAACGACCCCGACGGCCATATCTTTGAGATCTATTATGAAACCCGCCGCGCCGAACCAGCCGAGGGACAAAAATCTGCCCTCAAGAACATCGCCAGCCGGTATCACGGCAACGGCGTCTGCGTGCGCCGCATCGACCACCTGAACCTCCTCGCAAAGGACGTCTCGGCGATCCGGGACTGGATGCCCAAGGCCCTGGGCAGCCGGGTCACCGAATATATCCAGCTCGACAATGGTCGGCTGGGGGGCTGCTGGTTCACCGTCAACAACAAGACTTATGACGTCGCCTATACCGAAGACCATTCGGGCATGAGTGGCCGGTTCCACCACGTCACCTATGCCGTGGACCAGCGCGAGGATGTCCTGCGCGCCGCCGATATCTTCCTTGAGAACGGCGTTCATATCGAGACCGGCCCGCACAAGCACGCCGTGCAGGGCACGTTCTTTCTTTACGTCTATGAGCCCGCCGGCAATCGCGTCGAAGTCGCCAATGCCGGTGCGCGCCTGATCCTCGCGCCCGATTGGGAGCCGGTCCGCTGGACCGAAGCGGACCGCAGGAAGGGCCAGGCCTGGGGCCTCAAGACCATCGACACCTTCCACACCCACGGCACGCCCCCGGCGCCCGCCAAGCACTGACCCGTTTCGATCCGATGAGGACCTAACCAAAATGACCAAAAAGACTGCACTGATCGTCAGCGCCCATTCGGCCGATTTCGTGTGGCGCTGTGGCGGCGCCATCGCCCTGCATGCTGCCAAGGGGTACGACGTCACCGTCGTCTGCCTGTCCTATGGCGAGCGCGGGGAAAGCGCCAAGCTATGGAAAAAAGAGGGCATGACCCTGGACGTGGTCAAGACCGAGCGTCGCAAGGAAGCCGAGAATGCCGCCAAGGCGCTCGATGTGCATGACATCCAGTTCTTCGATCTGGGCGATTATCCGCTGGAAATGACCCGCGAGGCCAAGGACCGGCTGGTGGACGTGATGCGGGCGGTGCAGCCGGCCTTCATGATGACCCATTCCAAATACGACCCCTACAATACCGACCACATGTATGTGTCGCAGTGGACGCTCGAATGCCGGGCCATCGCCCAGGCCTGGG
>NZ_LMGZ01000015.1 GCF_001427605.1 Devosia sp. Root635
CCATCCTCAATGCTATCGTCAAACAATCGACAGTTGCTTGACCCGAGGGCTCTGCACTTGTGCAGTTTCGGTAAGTGTAACGCCCTCGGGTCAAGCCCGAGGGTGACGGCCGGTGGGTTAGGGTGGGGCAACTGCTGCCCCACCCACATGCATCTAAACCAGCGGCTTCAGCTCCGCCTCAATGCTGGCCCGACGACCTTCGAGGAACGGCGGCAGAGCAAGGCTTTCCCCCAATGTCTCCATCGGCTCATCCGCCGCGAAGCCGGGGACGTCGGTGGCGATCTCGAACAGGATGCCGTTGGGCTCGCGGAAATAGAGCGAGGTAAAATAAAAGCGCTCCACCTCTCCGCTATTGCGCAAGCCGGCACGGCCAACCCGCTCGATCCACTGGCGCAGCCCATCCTGGTCCGGCGTGCGGAAGGCGACGTGATGGACGCCACCTGCACCCGGACGGGCCGCGGGCAGGTTTGGGTCGACCGCAACATGCAGTTCGGCACCGGGGCCGCCGGGGCCCATTTCATAGACGTGGGTCTCGGGCGTATGGCTGGTCGTGGCGTATTCGCGCACCTTGCGCATGTTCATCACCTGGGTCAGCACCGCCTCCGTGCGATCGAGACGCGGCACCGAAAGGGTAATGGGCCCGAGCCCGATGATCTGCCGCTCTGATGGCACGGGTGATTTGGCCCAGGGAACGCTCCTGTTGGCGGCGTCGATCACCATGCGGAAGCGCTGGCCCTCGAAATCCTCGAAATCGAGCGAAAGCTGGCCATTGCGCTCCTTGATGGCGCTGGTGCCGACGCCGTGTTCCTGCAGGTGGGCCTTCCACCAGACTAGGCTATCCTCGGTATCGACGCGCAGGCCAGTGCGGCCCACCGTATGGTTGCCACGCTGTTCGCGGGCGGCGGGGAAATCGAAGAAAGTGAGGTCGGCGCCAGGCGAGGCCACGCCGTCGCCATAGAACAGGTGATAGGCCGTCGTGTCGTCCTGGTTGACCGTCTTCTTGATCAGCCGCATGCCCAGGGTCTGGGTATAGAAGGCCAGATTCTTCTTCGCCTCGGCGGTAACCGCCGTGAGGTGATGGATGCCTCCGAGTTCGAGCGTCATGTTGGTGTCTCCTGATGGGGCGCGGGTATCGCGCTCAACGTTGACCAAGATGTAGTGGACCTCGCGCCGCTTTGGCAGCGCTACAATGCCGACAGACTTGTGCCGATCCTTGAACGATAGCCTTGTGGCGTGTGCGAGGCCGGCCTGCACCACTGGTGCTTGACACCGCGGCGCGCTAAACTTAGTTAGTGCGCGTCGCTCGGGGAAACCCGCGCTGCCCCTTGGGGCGGAGTAGCTCAGTTGGTTAGAGCAGCGGAATCATAATCCGTGTGTCCCCAGTTCAAATCTGGGCTTCGCTACCATTTTCATTGCAGGCAATGACGTGCAGGCCGGGTGAAAGCCCGGCTTTTGCCGTTTCTGCGGCAGGCGTCCGGACGCCACCTCCTGCTGGTCGGAATTTTACTTAGAGTTGAGCCAGTTAGGCTTAACGGATCGTTTCTTCCTGAGACGGTGATGGGCTGGACTATACTGTCTGGCAATTGACAAGGGGGACATGGGGTGAATTTGGAACTATTGGCAAGCGCGATATTCATGGTGACGGGCGGGGTCTATTACCTCGAATGCGCGATGCGCGCCGCGGTGCAGGTCGAATTCGAGCGCACTGCGTTGGAGCCGGCGCAGTCGCCGGCGGAACTTGCCTGGTACTACCGTCCCGCCGAAGTGTTCCTGCGCCAGGTCATCGATGCCCGCAGCCAGCGCGGCCTATGGCACAACTGAGCCGGCGCGGCGCCGGATTCAATTCAACTCTCCATATCGATCTTAAGTCTTGTGGCACGGCCTGGGCGCCATGGTACCACAGGGCGCGAAGCCGTGGATAAACCGGCTGTTAAGGTAAACCGACCGATAATGCCGACCTGGAAACGATGTCGTCCACAAGGTGAGTTTCAGGTCTTATGCGTCTTCTTATCGGCATCGTTATCGTTATCGGCGCGGTCATTGGCGGGTATCTCGGGGTTGGCGGCCACATGTATGTGCTGTGGCAACCCTTTGAATTCGTGATCATTCTCGGCGCGGCCATCGGCGCCTATGTCATCGGCAATACGGGACCGGTGCTGAAGCAGACGCTGGGCGTGTTCGCAACGCTGTTCAAGGGCCCGAAATACAACAAGGCGGCGTATGTCGAACTGCTCGGCATGCAGTTCAGCCTCTATAAGCTGGTCCAGTCCAAGGGCATTCTGGCGCTGGAACAGCATATCGAAAATCCCGCTGAATCGACGCTGTTCGCGCGCTTTCCCACCTTTGCCAACAATCATCACGCCGTCGAGTTCGTCTGCGATTACCTGCGCATGGTCACGCTGGGCTCCAACAATGTCCACGAAATGGAAGCCCTGATGGACGAGGAGCTGGAAACCCATCACCAGGAGAATGAGCGCGTCGTCAATGCCATGCAGGCGCTGGCCGACGGGACGCCGGCTTTGGGCATCGTGGCCGCCGTGCTGGGCGTGATCCATACGATGGGCGCCATCAGCGAACCGCCCGAAGTGCTCGGCCACATGATCGGCGGCGCTCTGGTCGGTACCTTCTTCGGCGTGTTCGTGGCCTATGGCTTTTTCGGGCCGTTCGCGCAGTCGCTGCGCAATATCTACGAGGCCGAGGACAAGTATTTCCTGTCGCTCAAGGTTGGCCTTCTGGCCCATATTTCCGGCCAGGTGCCAGTCATGGCCATCGAATTCGCGCGCAAGGCGCTGATGTCGGAAGACCGGCCGAGCTTCGCCGAAATCGACGAGGCCACGGCCAACCTGCCCGCCGCGACATAGGGCATGATTTAGGAAGCCAGAATGGCGAATTTCGACCAGCCGATCATCATCAAGAAGGTCAAGAAGCACAAGCACGCCCATCATGGCGGGGCCTGGAAGATCGCCTATGCCGACTTCGTGACTGCCATGATGGCCTTCTTCCTGCTGCTGTGGCTGATCAGCATGACCACGCCCGAGCAGAAGGAAGGCCTCGCCTCGTATTTCGCGCCGCCCAATATCAGCCCGACGACCAGTGGTTCGGGCGGGTTGATGGGCGGTACGGCGCTGGATGACAGCGCGGATGCGCTGATGCGCGGCTCGGCTCCCGACGTGACCGTGGATGCCTCGGTGACGCCCAAGGGCGAGGAATTCGGCACGGTGACCGGCGCGATGAGCGGCCGCGACCAACTGCAGGGCAATGAATTCGAGGCGGCCAATGCGTCCCAATACGATCTCAAGGCCGATGACGACCAGGGCTTCCACAGCGCTGCGGCGAGCATTCGCCAGGCCTGGCAGTCGCTGCCCGACATTACCGAGATTGCCGATAACCTGATCGTCGAGGAGACCGACGAAGGGCTCAATATCCGCATCATCGACCAAGAGGGTCGGCCGATGTTCCCCGAGGGGTCGAAATATCCCAATGAGGTGACGCGGCAGGCCATCGCGGCGATTGCGCCCATCCTGCAGAAGCTATCGAGTCCGGTGCGGATTTCCGGCCATACCGCGGCGGGCGGCGTCTATGCCAATCCGCGCTATGGTTCCTGGGAACTTTCGGCCGATCGCGCCAATACGGTCCGGCAAATCCTGGGTGAGTTCGGGCTGGCCGATGACCGCGTCAATTCGGTGGTGGGCCGCTCGACGGCCGATCCGTTCTTCCCCAACGACCCCTATATGGCGGCCAATGAGCGGGTCGAGATCACGCTGCTGCATGAGGAGCCGCCGGTGCCGGCCGGGCTGAAGCCTTAGGTTTTCTTCATCACTCCCTTGGGCTATCGCCTTGCAACTTGGCAGCATATCGGGGCTGAACATCCCCCCACCCTTGCTCCCTCCCCGCAAGGGGGAGGGAGACGACTGAAGCAATGTGTCCCAAGCCGTTCCATACCTCTCCCCCCAAGGGAGAGGCAAAAAAACCATCTGGTATGGAAGCCTGCCTCGGTGCATGGTCACGTCGCCATTTGCCAGGAGTGTTGCCGTGCCCTTTCCCGATCTGATCCAGCCTGAACTCGGCGCCTATCGTAGCAGCGTTCAGATGCCGGGGGATTTCTCTTCATTCTGGGAGGCGACTCTTGCCGAGGCGCGGGCCATCGGGGGCGATGTCAGCATGGTGAAGGCCGACACCACGCTCAAGGCGGTGGACGCGTTCGACGTGACCTTTCCGGGCTTTGGCGGGCACAAGATCAAGGGCTGGCTGGTGCTGCCGGCGCAGCGGACGGGAAGGTTGCCGCTGGTGGTGCAATATCTGGGCTATGGCGGCGGGCGGGGCTTTCCGCATGAACAATTGCACTGGGCTGCCTCGGGCTATGCCTATTTCCGCATGGATACGCGCGGGCAGGGCAGCGGCTGGTCGATGGGGGCGACGTCGGACCCGGTGGGCACGACGCCGTCCATTCCCGGCATGATGACCAAGGGCATTCTCGACAGGAACGACTACTACTACCGCCGGGTGTTTACCGATGCGGTGCGGGCCGTGGACATGCTGGTGGCGCAGGATTTCGTCGATGCCGGAAGGATCGCCGTCTGCGGCGGCAGCCAGGGCGGCGGCATCTCGCTGGCCGTGGCCGGGATCGACCCCAGGGTCAAGGCGGTCATGACCGACGTGCCCTTCCTCTGCGATTATCCGCGTGCCGTGCAGAAGGCCGGCCGCGACCCCTATCTGGAGATCGTGCGCTTCCTGGCGCAGCACCGTGACAAGAAGGCCAAGGTCTTTGAAGTGCTCAACTATTTCGATGGCGTCAACTTCGGGCGACAGGCCAAGGCGGCGGCTTTGTTCTCGGTGGCGGTGATGGACGAGACCTGCCCGCCATCGACGGTCTATGGCGCCTACAATGCCTATGCCGGGACCGACAAGAGCATCGAGGAATACGAATTCAACAACCACGAAGGCGGCCAGGCTTTCCAGGACCGGGCGCAAATGGTGTGGCTCGCCCAGCGTTTCAGCTAGGGGGATAAGTTCACGGCGGGACTTGCGCTGCTCAAAAAACGCAAATATTGCGTAGATGAGACAGCGAGGCGAAGCCGTGACCGTGCAAAGACGTGCAAACCAGGCCGATATCGCGGAACGCCTTGGCGTTTCGGTGAGTACGGTGTCGCGCGCGCTGGCCAACGAGATCGGCATCAGCGACGCGGTGCGGCGCGACGTGCAGCGCATGGCGCGGACGCTGGGCTACAAGAGCAAGCATAACATGGCCGCGGTGTCCGGGGATAAAAGGGCGGTGGCGCTGGTGCCGCTGGGCAGCGCGACGAGCGGGCTGTCGGGCTTCTATTTCGGCATTGTCGAGGGCATGCGGACGCAGGCGGCGGCGGCCGGCATGGCGCTCGACGTGCGGCTGGTCAATGAATCCGTGGTGACGCTGGATTTGATAAAAAAGCAGATCGCCCAGGCCGATGCCGGCGGCCTGCTGCTGGCGGGGATCGATGCCTGGGAGGAGCTGGCGGCCTGGTCCAATGAGGCCGAAGTGCCGGTGGTGCTGGTCAATGGCAGCGACCCGAAGATGCGGGTCAGCTCGGTTTCGCCGGCCAATTACTACGGCGCCTATATGGCGACGCAGCGCCTGCTGGATGCCGGGCACCGGAAAATCCTGCATTATACGCATCGCAATCGGCCGACCATAAGGCAGCGCCTGCGCGGGTTCGAGCAGGCCATTGCCATGACGCCGGGCGCAGTGGGAACCGTGGTCAATACCGATGAGCGCCACACGCGGGAATTGCTGGCCGACATGCTGGCCGGCAAGCACGACATCACCGCGGCCTTCATCTGGAACGACATTGCCGCGGTGGAGATGCTGGAAGGCATCTATGGGGCCGACAGCCCACTGCCACAGAACTTCTCGATCATCGGCTTCGACGACCTGCCGCTGGCCGGCATGGCGACTCCACGGCTGAGCACGACGCGGGTGGATCGCGAGGCAATCGGACGCGGCGCGGTGCGGCTGCTGGCCGAGCATATGGACGGTGAAGCGGCCGTGCAGCAGCTTGAAATCGGGGTCACCATGGTCGAGGGCGAGACGGTGTTTCCGGGGTAGGGAGTCTCCGCTTGGCGTCATCCGCGCAGGCGGGAATGACGTGGACGGGTGACGAGAGGTCGGTGGCTATCCCCATAAGGGCAGGGGGCTGGCACGAGGTTGCCATGTCCACCGCGCGGCTCCTCCCCCTTGACGGGGGAGGCTGGGTGGGGGTGTCGTTTAGCCCGGATATCGGGGCTAAACATCCCCCCACCCTTGATCCCTTGAAACTTTTGTGGCCGCCAGATTGTCCCCGCGCTCGTCATTACCCGGCTTGTCCGGGCCATCCATCGCGCCGTATGCGCTGAAAGGTGGACGAGGTCGGTGGCCTGCTTTCGCGGGGAGGAAGGGCCGCGCTTTTGGGCGGGGATAAGTTTTTCCGCTTCGGCCGGCGACCCCGAAATCGTGTCAGCGACCCCCGGAAAATGTTAGCAGACTGTTAGCATCGACGCGCGGGAGAGGTGAATTTCCACGGCCTATGCCGTTGCTGAATCGACGCAAAATGAACAAATTTGCGTAATTTGCGTGATTTGCGCAAAATGCTTGAAATGACGCAAAAACTGGCCTACCGTTACCCAAGTTGCATAAGTCAGGGTCGCTGACCTGCGAGAGCCTGTCCTCGATCAAGAAGGGCAGCCCGGCAGGAACAGTGGCACAGCGCCCGGCGTGGCGCCGACGGGAGGACGGCATGGAATTGCGGCGGTGGAACGTCAAGCACGTCCGCATGGTGCTCGATAGCGCGCCGGCCTTTACGCCCTTCCCGCGTGGTGCCGATGCGGCGGCAGTGCGGAGCCGGGTGGGCGATGCCGCCATGGGGCAATTGCTCGCGGCAGCCGAGGCCGATATCGCCGAACCCATTCCGGCGCTGCCGGCCGAACTCTATCTCGAATTTCAGCGCAACGGCCGGCGCGAGGGCTATGAGGATGCCCAGCGCAAGCGGCGCAACATGCTCTACCGGCTGACGCTGGCCGAGTGGCTCGACGGCAGGGGTCGGTTTACCGCCGCCGTCGAGAACATCGCCTTTGCCCGGCTGGAAGAAACCAACTGGGCGTGGCCGGCGCATGCGCGGGGGCTCGATTTCCCCGACCGTCCGACGGTGGACCTGGCGGCGGCGATGACCGGGCTGGACCTGGCCGAACTCGATTACCTGCTGGGCGATACGCTGTCGCCATCACTGCGGGCGCGGCTGCGCAGCGAGACTGACCGCCGCACCATAAGCCCGTTCATCGAGCGGAACGATCACTGGTGGCTGCATACGACGCCGGCCCGGCAGGTCAACAACTGGACGGCGGTGTGTGTGGCCGGCGTGGTCGGGGCGGCCTGCTATTTCGAGACCGACCTTGACCGGCTGGCGGAAATCATCACGCGGGGTCTGCATAGCCTGGCCGATTACCTCGAAACCTTCGACAGCCAGGGCGGCTCGTCGGAGGGACCGGATTACTGGTCGTACGGATTCGGAAATTTCGTGGTGTTGGCGCATCTGCTGGCGGCGCGGACCGGCGGCGCCATCGACCTGCTCGACAACAGCCAGGTGCGCGACATCGCCCAGTTCCCGGTGCGCACGGTGCTGACGCAGGGACTGTGGGCGAGCTTTTCGGATTCGGACAGCAATCCCAATTTCCATCCGGGCCTGCTGAGCCACCTGGCCGACCGGCTCGGCCTGCCGGCTTTGACCGAATTGGGCATGAAGAACGATTTCACGGTCGATCACTTCAACCAGTTCGTCTGGCCGCTGCGCCAGTTCGCCTGGCCGCTGCCGGACAAGGGCGTGGCCTTTGGCGGCACGGCGCATGACTGGTATGGCGACATGGCCTGGATGATATCTCGGCTCGACCCCGCCGATCCGGACTCGCTGCGTCTCGCCGTCAAGGGCGGGCACAATGACGAGATGCACAACCAGAACGATGTCGGTTCGCTGATCGTGGTCAACAAGGGCCGCATCGTGCTGACCGATCCGGGGCGCGGGCGCTATTCCAAGGCCTATTTCGGGCCCGATCGCTACCAGAACATCATGGCCTCGTCGCGCGGGCATTCGGTGCCGGTGGTCAATGGCCATGAGCAGGACGAGGGCGTCGAGCGCGCCGCATCACTGGTGGAACACAGCCACGGCGCGGAGCGGGACGTGCTGACGATCGACATGGCGGCGGCCTATCCGGCAGCGGCAGGGTTGAGCCAATTGCGGCGCGAAGTGGCGCTGGACCGGCAGGCGCCGGGCGGACGGATCACGCTCAGCGACGACTTCGCTTTCGCCAATGGCGGCGGCGATTTCCAATCGGTGCTGGTGACGCCGCTCGGCGTCGAGATCCGCGCGGATGAGGTGCGGATCGGCGATGGCGAGGGTGGCGTGCGCGTGCGCTTCGACCCCGCCCGCGTGGCGGTAGGCACCGACATCCATCGCGGCGTCGAAAAGCAATATGCGCCATCGGTCGACCTGACCCGCGTGCTGTTCACAGCCAGAGAGCGGCCGGGCCGGGGCGCGGTGACGCTGGAGATCACGCCGCTCTGAGGGGACGGCGATGGTGAGTTTGGCGGACGAACCGCCGATCTTGGAGGAAGGACCCGGAGCACAGTGCGCCGGGCAAGGGAGGACTAACACGATGAAGCCCAATGTCTTCATGCAACGCACCCGACTTACGGGGCTGGCGAGCGCGGTGGCCCTGGCCACCATGCTCGCCGCGGCCCCGGCGCTGGCGCAACAACAGGCGCCGATGCTCGACGAACTGGTGACCAGCGGCGCGCTGCCGCCGCTCGAAGAACGCCTGCCGGCCAATCCGCTGGTGATTACCCCCGTCGAGAGCGTCGGCACCTATGGCGGCACCTGGCACTCGGCCTTGCGCGGGGGCCTCGACAATGCCTGGATCGCCCGCACCGTGGCCTATGACGGGCTGGTGCGCTACGACCGCGAGTGGAAGACCATCATCCCCAACCTGGCCGAAAGCTGGGAAGTCAGCGACGATGCGCGCACCTATACGTTCCACCTGCGCGAGGGGCTGAAGTGGAATAACGGCACGCCGTTCACCAGCGCCGACATCGAATTCGCCGTCAACCTGCTGCATGAGCCGACCTATTCGGGCGGCGGCGGCTTCGTGAAGAACCCCGCCAATCCGGTCAGCATCGAAGTCGTCGACGACACCACGTTCAAGTTCATCTTCGAAAATCCCAATGGCGTCATCATGGACGAACTGGCCAGCGTCAACGGGCTGACCATCGTGTCGCTCAGCAAGGACTATTGCGGCCAGTTCTATCCGGGCACCAATCCGAACGCGGCGGCCGATGCCAAGGCGGCCGGGTTCGAGACCTGGGAACTCTACATGCAGGATCGCTGCTCCTGGGCGACGGAAACCATCCGCTGGGCCAATCCCGACCTGCCCTTCATGAATGCCTGGATGATCGAGGAGCCGCTGACCGGCGACGCCACCCGCACGACCTTCGTGCGCAATCCCTATTACTGGAAGGTCGATACCGAGGGGAACCAGCTGCCCTATATCGACCGGCTGGAAATGCGCGTTTCGGATTCGCTCGAAGAAATCACGCTGATGGCGCTCAATGGCGAGATCGACTTCCAGGATCGCCATATCTCGACCGTGGCCAACCAGCCGCTGTTCTTCGACGGCCAGGAAGCGGGCGACTATCGCATGGGGACGGAAGTGCAGTCCTCGTCCAACACGATGGTCATCCAGTTCAACCTCAACCACGTCGATCCCAAGCGTCGCGAGCTGTTCCAGAACAAGGACTTCCGCATCGGCATCAGCCATGCGCTGGACCGCATGGAGATCATCGACGTGGTCTTCACCGGGCAGGGCGAACCCTACCAGGTGGCGCCAAGGCCGGAGTCGCCCTACTACAACGAGACCTATGCCAAGCAGTATACCGAGTTCGACCCGGAAGCGGCGGCGCAGCATCTCGAAGCGGCGGGCCTGGTCAAGGGTGGCGACGGCTTCTACACCTTCGCCGACGGCTCGCCGCTGACCATCACCATCGACACCATCGCCTCGCTCCGTCCGGAATGGCCGGACATGCTGGAACTGATCCAGCTCCAGCTCGAAGCGGCCGGCATCAAGATGGAAATCAACAATATCGACCGCACGCTCTATTACGACAAGCGGCCGCTGGGCGACTATGACGCGCAGGTCTGGGGTGGCGACGGCGGCCTCGATGTGGTGCAGGAACCCCGCTACTACATGGCGTTCAGCCCCGAATCCGTCTGGGCCTTCCGCTGGCAGGCCTGGTTCAACGGCACGACGCCCGATATCGCCGAAGAGCCGGCGCCCTGGGCCAAGGAGCAGATGGACCTGCTGACCTCGCTGCGCGGCGAGGGCAATCCCGACAAGCGGGCCGACCTGATGAAGCAGATCCTGACCATTGGCCAGGAGAACTTCCCGGTCATCGGCGTGAGCCTGCCTGGCGACACCTACTACATCGCCAAGAACAACGTGCGGAACATCCCCGACACACTGTTCCAGGCGTATCTGTTCCCGACGCCGGCACCCTATGATCCGTTCCAGTGGTACTTCGCCGCTGAATAGGATCCCTCCCGCCCTCCGCGGCGCTTGCGGGTGCCGCGGAGGGTTGAGAATAGGCAGTGGCACTGTGTAGCCACGCCACAAAGCGGCTCCTCCCCCTTGACGGGGGAGGCTGGGAGGGGGTGGCGGTTGGCCCGAATATCGGGGCCAAACCTCCCCCCACCCTTGATCCCTCCCCGCAAGGGAGGGGTCGACTGCGACTTCAGTTAACAGGAGACGCCCATGCTGCGTTTCATTTCCGGCCGGCTGATCGCGATGGTCCTGACCCTGTGGGCCGTGAGCTTTGTGGCCTTTGCCATTATCCAGCTGCCGCCGGGCGACTACCTGACGACCTATGTGGCGACGCTGTCGGCCAATGGCGACCGGGTCGATCCCGCCGCTATCGAGGCGCTGCGCCGGCAATACGGCTTCGGCGAGCCCTATCTGGTGCAATACTGGAAGTGGATTACCGGCATCGTGACGCGCGGCGATTTCGGGCAGAGCTTCGAATGGAAGGCGCCGGTGACGACGCTGATCTGGGGAAGGCTGGGCAATTCCATCCTGCTCGAAGGGCTGGCCGTCATCGTCATGTGGCTGGTGGCCCTGCCGATCGGCATCTATGCGGCGGTGCGCAAATATTCGCTGGGCGATTACCTCGCCACCATTGGCGGCTTCATCGGGCTGGCCATTCCCAATTTCTTCTTCGCGCTGATCCTGATGTACCTCACCTTCGTCTGGTTCGGAGAAACGCTGGGCGGCATGTTCTCGCCCGAATATGAGACGGCGCGCTGGAGTTTTGCCCGGCTGTGGGATTTCCTGAGCCATGCCTGGGCGCCCATCCTGGTGCTGTCGACGGCGGGTACGGCCGAGCTGATCCGCATCCTGCGGGCCAACCTGCTCGACGAGCTCAAGAAGCCCTATGTGACGACGGCGCGGGCCAAGGGGCTCAGCGAATTCCGCACTATTCTCAAATACCCGGTGCGGGTGGCGCTCAATCCGCTGGTCTCGACCATCGGCTGGCTGCTGCCGGCGCTGGTTTCCAGCTCGGTGATCGTCTCGGTGGTGCTCAACCTGCCGACGGCCGGGCCGCTGCTGCTGCGCTCGCTGACCAGCCAGGACATGTTCCTGGCCGGCGCCATCATCATGCTGCTGGGCGTGCTCACCGTCATCGGCACGCTGGTCTCCGACCTGCTGCTCGCGTGGATCGATCCGCGCATCCGCTACGGGAGCAAGTGATGGCCGTGGAAACCATGACCCATAACCCCGCTGACGCCGTCGCCGTTCCGGCCGGCCGCGCCAGGCCCGAGAGCCAGATCGGGCTGATGTGGCGGCGCTTCAGGCGGCACCGGCTGGCGCTGGTCAGCCTGTGGGTGGTCATCGCCTTTTACCTCGTGGCCCTGCTGGCCGAGTTCCTCGCACCGACCGATCCATCGGCCTATAGCGCGCGCTATACCTATGCGCCGCCCCAGGGCATCCAGTTGTTTTCGACCAGCGAGGACGGCTCCTGGCGCTTTTTCCCGCATGTGAACGGCTATGCCACCGAGATCGACCAGAAGGCGATGCGGCGGACCTTCGTCATCGATCCCACGGTGGAAATTCCGGTGCAGTTCTTCGTGCCGAGCGATCCCTACCTGCTGGCCGGGGTGATCCCGATGTCGGTCAAGTTCATCGGCGTCACCGAGGCGCGGGCGCCGTTCTATATCCTGGGCGCCGACCGGCTAGGCCGGGACCTGCTGAGCCGGCTGATCCACGGCACCCGGATTTCGCTCAGCATTGGCCTGGCCGGGGTGACGCTCAGCCTGTTCTTCGGCATCATCATCGGCGGCTTTGCCGGCTATTACGGCGGCTGGTTCGACAGTGCGGTCATGCGCGTGGTCGAGTTCATCCGCTCGATGCCGACCATTCCATTGTGGCTGGGGCTGGCGGCGGCCTTGCCCAAGGATTGGAGCGCGCTGCAGACCTATTTCGCCATCACCGTCATCTTGAGCCTGATCGGCTGGACCGAGCTGGCGCGGGTGGTGCGCGGGCGCTTCCTGAGCCTTCGAACCGAGGATTTCGTCACGGCGGCGCAGCTCGACGGGGCCAGCGACTGGCGCATCATCACGCGGCATATGGTGCCCAGCTTCATGAGCCACATCATCGCGGCGGCGACGCTGGCCATTCCGGGGATGATCCTGGCGGAAACGGCGCTGAGCTTCCTCGGGCTGGGCCTGCAGGCGCCGATCGTGAGCTGGGGCACGCTGCTGCAGGACGCGCAGAATATCCGCACATTGGCCACCGCGCCCTGGCTGCTGACGCCGGGCATCTGCGTGGTGGTGATCATTTTGTCGATGAACTTTTTCGGGGACGGGTTGCGCGATGCGGCTGATCCACATGGGCGGTAGTTCGATCTTCTTCACCTCTCCCTTCGGGGGAGAGGTCGCCCTGAAAGGGCGGGTGAGGGGGCCTTTACCGGGTGAGGTGCGTGGGGAAGGCCCCCTCACCCGACCCAAGAGGGTCGACCTCTCCCCCAAGGGAGAGGTGGCGCTGGCGCGCCAAGAGTATCTGTCATGACCCAACCCATCCTCACCATCAAGGACATGTCCATCACCTTTTCCTCGCCCGACGAGGCCGATATCGAGGCGGTACGGCAGGTGGATCTCACCCTGACCCCCGGCAAGACGCTGGCGCTGGTGGGCGAGAGCGGCTGCGGCAAGTCGGTGACGGCGCGGGCGGTGCTGCGGCTGCTCGACAAGAATGCGGAAATCCGGCGCGGCTCGATTGTCTTTTCACCCGGTGACCAGGCACCGACCGATATCGTCACGCTCAAGCAGGACAGCCTGCCGTTGCGGGCGATCCGCGGCAACCAGATCTCGATGATCTTCCAGGAGCCGATGAGCTCGCTGTCGCCGGTGCATACCATCGGCGACCAGATCGACGAGATGATGGTGATCCATGAGGGGTTGAGGCCCAAGCAGGCGCGGGAGCGCACGGTGGCTCTGCTCGACCAGGTGGGGATACCCGGCGCGCGGGAGCGGGCCGACGCCTATCCGTTCGAACTCAGCGGCGGGCTGCGGCAGCGGGCGATGATCGCCATGGCTTTGGCCTGCACGCCGCAACTGCTGATCGCCGATGAGCCGACCACGGCGCTGGACGTGACGACGCAGGCGCAAATCCTCGACCTGCTGCGGCAATTGCAGGCCGATTTCGGTATGGCGATGCTGTTCATCACCCATGACCTGGGCGTGGTGGCGGAAATCGCCGACGAAGTGGCGGTGATGTATCTGGGCGACGTGGTGGAGCAGGGGGATGTGCATGACGTGTTCGCCCGCCCAAGCCACCCCTATACGCAGGCGCTGATGGCTTCCATTCCCAAGATGGCGCGCAAGGCTGAACGGGTGCGGCTGTCGCCCATCAAGGGCACGGTGCCGGCGCCGCGGGACCGGCCGGAAGGTTGCGCCTTTACCAGCCGCTGCCCCCATGCGTTCGAGCCCTGCGCCACGGTGCGGCCGGAGCGGACCGATATGGGCAATGGCCACCATGCGCGCTGCCACCTGCTGACGCGCCAACCTGCGGAGGCGGTGGCATGAGCACGCTGCTGACTGTGGAGCATCTCTCCAAGCATTTCACGCTGAGCGGCGGCCTGTTCGGGCCGGAACGGCGGCTGGATGCGCTGACCGATATCAACCTGACGGTGGAAGCGGGCGAAACGCTGGCCATTGTCGGCGAAAGCGGCTGCGGCAAGACCACTTTGGGGCGCTGCATCATCAAGGCGCAGCCCGCCAATGACGGCCGGGTGATCTACCACCCCAAATCCGGCGGGGATGTGGAGCTGACGGCGCTTTCCAAGCGCGAGATCAAGCCGTGGCGGCAGGATATCCGCATGATCTTCCAGGACCCGATGAGTTCGCTCAATCCCAATATGCGGGTCTTCGATATCGTGGCCGAGCCGCTGCGGATTCATAAGATCTGCAAGGGCAAGGAACTGGAAGACCGCGTGATCGGCACACTGGAAAAGGTCGGCATTCCGGCCGAGGCGGTGGGGCGCTATCCGCATGCCTTTTCGGGCGGGCAGCGGCAGCGCATCGGCATTGCGCGGGCGCTGGTGCTCGACCCCAAGCTGGTGATCGCCGACGAGGCGGTGTCGGCGCTGGACGTGTCGATCCAGGCGCAGGTGCTGAACCTGCTCGAAGACCTCAAGGCCGAGTTCGGGCTGACCTATATCTTCATCAGCCACGACCTGGGGGTGGTGAACTATATCGCCGACCGGGTGGTGGTGATGTATCTCGGCCATGTGGTGGAAAATGCGCCCACCGAAATGCTGTTCGAACGGCCGCGCCACCCCTATACCGAATTGCTGCTCGAAGCCCTGCCGATTGCCGACCCGCTGCGGCGCAAGGGGCGCAAGACGGAAGTGCGCGGGGAAATTCCCTATCTCGGCAATCGCCCGGTCGGCTGCCCGTTCCATCCCCGCTGTAAATATGCCGAGGACGTGTGCCGGACCGACAAGCCGGTGCTGCGGCCGATCAACGGGACGACGCAGGAAGCGGCCTGCCACTTTGCCGAGAAACTGGATTTGAAGGGCGCGTATGAAGACGCGCCGGTCGGCGCGGAGCTGAATGATGCCTGAAGGTCAGATGTTCATCGCCCCCTCCCCCTTGAGGGGAGGGCCGGGGAGGGGGTGGTTCAGTGAATCGCCGATGGACCCCCACCCTCATTCCCTCCCCTCAAGGGGGAGGGAGGCGCCGGAGCCGATGACTCTGTTTGCTGCTGAAATTGTCCAAAGGCTCCGCAAGGAATTTTTTTGAAATGACCTACGATCCCGTCACCGCCAATCCGCTGCATGGCAATCCGCTCAAAACCCGCGCCGATGTGGAGCGGGCGCTGGGCGATCTGTTCAATCCGGTGCTGCCCTATTTCTCGGAGGGCGGGGCGCGGGTGCGGCTCGATGGCGCCGGGGCGCATTTCGACCGGGCGGCGGCGGACCTCGAAGGTTTTGCGCGGCCGCTCTGGGGGCTGACGCCGCTGGCAGCGGGCGGCGGGGCGTTCGACCATTGGGAGCTGTACCGGCGCGGACTGGCCAATGGCACCGATCCCGAGCATCCCGAATATTGGGGGACAGTCAATTCGACCGACCAGCGGATGGTGGAGCTGGCGGCCATCGGCTTCACCATGCGGCTGCTGCCGCATCTCGTGTGGGAGCCATTGAGCGAGAAAGCCAAAGGAAATCTCGCGGCATATCTCAAGCATGCCCGCAGGCACGACTATGCCGACAATAACTGGAAATTCTTCCGCATCCTGGTCGATCTGGGGCTGGAGGAATGCGGCGTCGAGTTCGACCGTTCGCTGACCGAGAAGTATCTCGAAGAGCTCGACGGTTTCTATCTGGGCGATGGCTGGTATCGCGACGGCAATGTGCGGCGGATCGACCACTACATTCCCTTTGCCATGCACTTCTATGGGCTGATCTACGCCAAGCTGGCGCGGGGCGACGAGAAGCGGGTGGCGGCCTACAAGGAGCGGGCGACCCTGTTCGCCAAGGATATCCGCCACTGGTTCGATGCGGATGGCGGGGTGCTGGCCTTCGGGCGGAGCCTGACCTATCGCTTTGCCTGCGGCGGCATCTGGGGGGCGCTGGCCTTTGCCGATCTCGAAGCCCTGCCATGGGGCGAGATCAAGGGGCAGTTCCTGCGCCATCTGCGCTGGTGGGCGGACAAGCCCATCGCCAATCGCGATGGCGTGCTCAGCGTCGGCTATGGCTATCCGAACCTGTTCATGTCCGAGAGCTACAATTCGGCCGGCTCGCCCTATTGGGCGCTCAAGGCCTTCCTGCCGCTGGCACTGCCGGACGACCATCCGTTCTGGACGGCGGAAGAGACGCCGGCGGTGGTGAGCAAGAAGCCGGTGCCGCTGAAACATCCCGGCATGGTGATGATGCACACGCCGGGCAATGTCGTGGCCCTGTCGAGCGGCCAGCAGAACTGGCAGATGCGGGCGGGCACCGAGAAATATGCCAAATTCGCCTATGCCAGCCGTTATGGCTTTTCGGTCGAGGTGGACGAGCGCGCCTATAATATGGGCGCTTTCGATGGAGCGCTGGCTTTTTCCGACGACGGGCGGCACTACCGGGTGCGCGAGACCAACGAGGTCGCCCAGATTGCCGAGAACACGCTGTTCTCGCGCTGGAAGCCGTGGAGCGACGTCGAGGTGGAGACCTGGCTGATCCCGGCCAATCTCTGGCATATCCGCGTGCATCGGATCACGACGCCTCGGGCGCTGCATGCCACCGAGGGCGGGTTTGCCATCGGGCGGGCCGATCTCAATGCCGATACCACTATCGACGAGGCCGGGCGGGCCGTGGCCAGGAGCGCGACGGATGTGAGCGCCATTGTCGATCTCATCGGCAAGCGCGCGGGGCGGGCGCATCGGGCCTATCCCAATACCAATCTCATCGTCAGCAAAACCATCGTGCCACAATTGCGCGGCGAGATCCCGGCGGGGACGACGCTGCTGGTGGCGGCGGCGATGGCCCTGCCGGTGGGGGCGGAGGCCGAGGCGGCTTTGGTTCAGGTGCCGCATGCGCCCGACATGGCGGCGCTCGAAGCCATGTTTGCCCGCGAGGGCCAAGACGTCAGCGCCATTCTGGTGCCGGAGCGGTTCTGAAATGCGCCCTAAACTCGCCTTCGCCATGGCGGCGGACAAGACCAGGCATGTGTTCGACGCGGAGGCGCTGGACCGGCTGGCCGGCGTCTGCGACGTGGTCAGGCCGGAGCCGCTGGAGGATTTTTCCAGCGCCGAGGCGCGGGCGGTGCTGGGCGAGATCAATATTCTCGTCACCGGCTGGGGCTGCCCGATGGTGACGGCGGAGGTGGTCAAGGCGGCGCCGAACCTCAAGCTCATCGCCCATGCGGCGGGGACAGTGAAGTTCACGCTGGACCCGGCGGTTTATGCGGCGGGCATCAGGGTGACGCATGCGGCCGACGCCAATGCGGTGCCGGTGGCCGAATTTACCCTGGCCGCGATCATCTTCGCCAACAAGCGTGTGTTCGAGCTGCGCGATCGCTATCGGGCCGACCCCAGCCGACGCAGCACCTACGCGCTGATGGACGAGCCGATCGGCAATTATCACCGCACGATCGGGCTGGTGGGCGCTTCGCGCATCGGCCGCAGAGTGGCGCGGATGCTCAGGGGATTCGATTTCACCGTGCTGGTCAGCGACCCGTTTGTGCAGCCGGGTGATCCTGTATTGGCAGGGGCGGAACTGGTCGATCTCGAGACGCTGATGGCCCGCTCGGATGTGGTGTCGATCCATGCGCCGTCGCTGCCATCTACCAGGGCGATGATCGGGGCCAGTCAGCTCAGGCTGATGAAGGATGGCGCGGCGCTCATCAATACGGCCCGCGGGGCGCTGATCGACGAGGCGGCGCTGATTGCCGAGCTGGAAACCGGGCGTATCCATGCGGTGATCGATGTGACCGACCCCGAGATTCCCGAGCGGGGCTCGCCGCTTTATAGTCTGCCCAATGTGTTCCTGACCCCGCATGTGGCGGGGGCGGTTGGCACGGAGAGATTGCGGCTGGGACAGATGGCGATCGAGGAAATCGAGCGCTTCGTGGCGGGGGTGCCGATGGAATTCGAAATCGAGCCGGCGCTGCTGGAGCGATTGGCGTGATGAGGCATACTGGATGGCACCCACCCCCTTGCGGGAGCCGCGCGGCTCGGCCCGGCGGGCCGTAGCGAAGCCAGGGAGGGGGGTCGGAGGTTCCTCAGGCATCGAGTTCGTGGATAGCTCGACACCCCCACCCTGCTCGATTCAACGGACTTGGCTGACGCCAAGTCCTATCTCGCTTCCCTCCCCTCAAGGGGGAGGGTGGGCTCGGTGGGTGGAAGAGAACAGTGGATACTTATAGCGCACCAGAAGACCACGAAGCCCGGCTGCAATTTCTGACCTGGGATAGGACGTCGGCGGATATCGAGGCGCCGGAGCATCGGGCGCGATTGGCGCATCTTGCCGAGGTGGCGGGGGCCAGTTTTCATCCGACTTCCTATGTGGCGGCGGAGGCGGCGATCTTCACTTCGCATCTGGTGCTGGGCGAGGCGAGCTGGATCGCGGGCCATGCGCTGGTGCGGGGCGATGTGGAATTCGGCGCGCATACGACGGTCAATCCCTATGCGATGATTTCGGGCAGGGTGCGGTGTGGCGACGGGGTGCGGATTGCCAGCCATGTGTCGATAGTGGGGTTCAATCATGGGTTCGATGATCCCGGCGTGCCGATCCATATGCAGAAGCATGAGAGCCTGGGCATTACCATCGAGGACGATGTGTGGATCGGGGCCAATGCGGTGGTGCTGGATGGGGTGAGAGTGGGCAAGGGCGCGGTGATTGCGGCTGGGGCGGTGGTGAGCAAGGATGTGCCGAGCATGGCCATTGTCGGTGGGGTGCCGGCCAGGGTGGTGCGCTATCGCGGGCAATCGGCGCGGAAAGACAGCGCTTCGGCCTTGCAGCGGCTGGGGGCAGCGGCGGCGGCGCAGTGGCCGGAGGTGTTGGCGCGGTTCCGCGAAAGCGGGGACTATGTCTCGCGCGAGGCGGATGGGACGGCGCGGCGCAGTGCGCGGCATTTGAACGACGCCATCGAGATCGCGGCAGGGTTTGGCGCTTTGCCCGAGGGGCTGGACGTTGCGTCGACCCTGGCCGCGTTGCAGACGTTGCAGGATCCGGTGACGGGGCTGTTCCCCGATCCGCATCAGCCTCCAGCGGCGGGACAGGCGCGGCGGGATAATGGGCTGGCGCTCTATAATGTGCTGTCGGTGGGCTATGCCATCGAAGTGCTGGGCGGGCGGCCGCTGCACCGGGTTTCCGCCGTGGAGCTGGGCGCGGTGGAGCTGTGCGACTGGCTCGAAGGCCTGAGCTGGCGCGAGCGGGCCTGGGGCGCGGGCGCGGCGGTGGATGCCATCGGTACGGCGCTCTATTTCAATGCGCGGTATTTTTCGACCGGCCGGGCACGGGAGACGCTGTTCGGCTGGCTGGCAATGCAGCAGGACCGGGCGACGGGGCTGTGGGGTTCGCCGACGGGTGATGAGGGGCTGCTGCAACCGGTCAACGGCTTCTATCGGCTGACGCGCGGCACCTATGCGCAGTTCGGGCTGCCGGTGCCCAATGCCGAGCGGGCGATCGACTCGGTTTTGCTGAACTATCGGAATTATGGCGGGTTTGCGGGGCGGACCTACACCGCCTGCAACCTGCTCGACACCATCCATCCGCTGCTGCTGTGCCTCAGGCAGACCGACTATCGCCGGGCCGAGGCCGAGGCGGTTGCGCGGGCGGTGATCGGCCGGGCGGAGGAACGCTGGGTAGATGGCGGGGGTTTTGCCTTTGCCGATGGGCAGGAGACGAGTTTGCAGGGCACCGAAATGTGGCTGAGCGTGGTGCACCTGGCGGCGGAGCTGCTGGGGATTGCGGAGGATTTCGCGTTCGTGCCCAAGGGGGTGCATCGGACGCAGGCTGTGGGGTTGGGACTTTAGCGGCCCAACCAAGCCGGGCAATGACGATGGAATGGATGATCAGGGAGAGCCGGCCAATGACGCAGAAAAGAGCCCTCGTCGTCTGGGGCGGGATGGAGCTGCATACGCCGGAGCGGAGTGCCAATGTGGTGCGCGACCTGCTGGAGGCGGAAGATTTTGCCGTCACGGTGACGGACGACTACGAGACGCTGGGCGCCGAGGATATCGGCAGCAACGACCTTGTCGTACCGGTCATCACCGATGGGGTGCTGGCGGCGGAGAGAATGGCCAGGCTGATCGAGGCCATTCGCGCCGGGACCGGGCTGGCCGGGTTCCATATGGGCATGGCGACGAGCTTTCGCAGCTCAGTGCCGTTCCGCTATGCGGCGAGCTGCTACTGGGTGCAGCATCCGGGCAATATCATCACCTATCGGGTCGATGTCGGGGATCATGAGCTGCTGGCCGGGATCGGCAGCTTCGAGCATACGAGCGAGCAGTATTATCTCAATTACGATCCGGCGGTCGACGTGCTGGCGACGACGCGGTTTTCCGGGGAGTTCCATCCCTGGCGCAAGGATGTGGTGATGCCGGTGGTGTTCACCACCATGCATGACCGGGGGCGGGTGTTCTATTCGTCGCTGGGCCATACGGCCGATGAGCTAGTGGGGCCGGTAAGGGAAATCCTGCGGCGCGGACTGCTCTGGGCAGCGCGGTAGGCCAGCCCCCGCTATTGCTGCTGCGCCGTTTCCGCCTGGCGCCGTAGCACCTCCGATTCCGGCTGGGCATCGGCATAGGCCAGTTCGCGGTTGGCGCGGGCCCAGAAGGCCGGATGGACGCGGTCGAGCAAAGCCGGTTCGGTGGGCGTGAGGCCAGGCAGGGGCTCGGCCAGGTAGAGCACTACGTTCTGCCGATACCAGGCGGGAATGGCGTCGTCGGTCCAGATGGCGGGGCGGATCACGTCATAGGCGCGGTAGCCATGCGCGGCGAAACGCTCGGCCCACCAGCTTTGCCATTGTTCGTTGAGATGACCGACGCCACCCTGGCCGGGGATGGCGGCGCTGAACAGCACGGCGGGCGCGAGGGCGACGAGGTCGGCGACGAAGCTATCGGCGCGGGCGGGGGAGAGGTGTTCGGCCACTTCCAGCGAGAGCGCCAGATCGACGCGCGGGCCGGCAAAACGCTTTTCGAGATCCTGGGGGGCGAAGGCGATGCGGGCATCGTCGAGCATGGCCGGCGTCACCCAGTCGCCCTCGATGCCGAAGGTCGCCTCGGTGCCGGCCTCCAGCGCGGCGGCGAGCCAGGTGCCGGTGCCGCAGCCGATGTCGGCGACCCTGCGTCGGGGCAGGGCGGGCAGCGCGCCGAGGATGCGGCTTGCCGCATGGGCGGTATGGGCGCGGCGGTTCTGGTAGAAGTCGGCGGGGTAGAGCGAGGCGGTCATTGCGGGCGGCCTGGTAAGTGAAGCGAAAGACTATGCCGGGCCGGAACCGGGGGGCAAGACGGACCGTTGCGCCCTAGATGTTCAAATCGGTTGCGGCGATGCGAAAAAATTCAGACGTGGCCGAACGCATTCGGCAGACGGCCTATTTCCTGTGGGAGCAGGATGGACGCCCCGCGGGTCGGCCGTTCGACTATTGGCTGCGCGCCAAGGACATGCTGGTGCGCCAGCTCGCCTATGACAAATGGCTGGCCGAGGGCACGCCGGTCGATCGCGCCGAGGAACACTGGCGCGATGCGGCGGGGGAAATCGAGGAGAAATGAGACGGGCCCAATGGGGCCCGCTGGTCTTTGGATTGTGCCGTCGGAGGACCTGGGCCCTGCGAGCGCAGCTCTCCGGGCCTCACCGCCTAAAAATCTCCCCACTGGGGGAATTTGCCGCCAAGAGGCGGCCGGGCGCTCAGTCCTTGGCACGCTCCACATAGGAATTGTCGTCCGTCAGGATGACGATGCGGGTGCCGGTGCCGATATGGGGCGGGACCATGACGCGCAGGCCGTTGTTGAGCAAAGCGGGCTTATAGGACGAGGAGGCCGTCTGGCCCTTGACTACCGGTTCGGTCTCGACGATCTCGAAGGTCAGGCGCTGCGGCAACTCCATGGAGAGGGCGGTGCCCTCGAAGGTCATCAGGTGAACCTTCATGCCATCGACGAGGTAGGCCTTCTGGTCGCCGATGACGTCGTCGGCCACGGTGATCTGCTCGAAGGTCGCGGGCTCCATGAAGTGGTGGCCTTCGCCGTCGGAATAGAGATAGTCGTATTCGCGATCATCGACGTCGGCCTTCTCGACCATTTCGACGGTGCGCCAGCGACCGACCACCTTCACGCCATCGCTGATGCGGCGCATGTTGACGTTGGTGATGGAGTTGCCCTTGCCGGGATGCACGTTTTCCGCGGTCAGGATGACATGCAGATTGCCGTCCTGCTCGACGACGTTGCCCTTGCGCAGCGAAGAGGCGATGACCTTGACCATTATTCTTCCTTGTTCAATCGGTAGGCGCGTCGTAGAGGCAAGCCATATCGCGCGCTGGAATAGACTTTCGGTGCGCCAACTACCCTATCTGGGCGAAAATCGCCAGCCCGCTCCAAGCATAATGGTCACATGAGCTCCCAATCGTCCCAGCCATCGCCGTGGTGGTCGCCTTCGGTCCATGCCGATCGCCGCCCGATCCTGCTGGCGCGGGGGCGGATCGAGGCGGCTGTGCGGGCCTATCTGGCGGGCCATGACTTTCTTATGGTCGATCCGCCGGGGCTGCAGCTTTCGCCGGGCAACGAGACGCATCTGCATGCTTTCGGCACTGTCATGATCGGCAATGACGGGGCGGGCCGCCCGATGTATCTGCACACCTCGCCCGAATTCACCATGAAAAAGCTGCTGGCGGCGGGCGAGACGCGGATTGCCAGCCTGCAGCATGTGTGGCGCAACCGGGAGCGCAGCGCGCTGCATCATCCCGAATTCACCATGCTCGAATGGTATCGGGCGGGCGAGGGCTATGACGCCGTTATAGCCGATTGCGTGGCGTTGCTGCGCATTGCGGCAGAGGTGACGGGCGCGGGGAAGCTGCGGTTCCGGGACAGGGAATGCGACCCGTTTGCCGAGCCGGAGCGGCTGAGCGTGGTCGAGGCATTTTCGCGCCATGCCGGGATCGACCTGCTGGCGACGATGGACGACGAGGGCGTGCCCGATGGCGTGGCGCTGGCCACGCAGATGCTGGCGCAGGGGCTCGATGTGCCGGAGGACCGGAGCTGGAGCTACCTGTTCAGCCGGATACTGGTCGAGAAGGTGGAGCCGCATCTGGGCACGGGCCGGGTGACGGTGCTCGACCGCTATCCGGCGGCCGAGGCGGCCCTGGCGCGGCGGGCGGCGGATGACCGGCGGGTGTCTGAGCGGTTCGAGCTTTATGCCTGCGGGGTGGAACTGGCCAACGGCTTTGGCGAACTGACTGATGCGGAGGAGCAGAGGCGGCGGTTTGCCGGCGAAATGGCGGAGAAAGAGCGCATCTATGGCGAGCGCTATCCTGTCGACGAGGACTTCCTGGCGGCCTTGGCGCTGATGCCGGAGGCGAGCGGGGTGGCGCTGGGGTTCGACCGGCTGGTGATGCTGGCGACGGGCGCGCCCAGGATCGAGGCGGTGCTGTGGGCACCGGTAGCGGAATGAGTGTATTGCGTTCCATCTATCAGTCGTCACCCTCGGGCTTGACCCGAGGGCTTTATACTTGCTGTGCGATGGGTCAGTGCAGAGCCCTCGGGTCAAGCCCGAGGGTGACGATCGGGGTTGAGGCGACATGACGGCCATCAAGACGGTGAACGGCCTGGTCGATGCCGGGCTGAGCGACGGCATGGGGCTCGATGCCGTGGCGGCGAAATATGCCATTGCCATCACGCCAGACGTGGCGGCGCTGATCGATCCGAGTGATCTGGACGACCCCATGGCCAAGCAGTTCGTGCCGACGCTGGCGGAACTGGTGACCACGCCGGAGGAGCGGGCGGACCCGATTGGGGACCTCACCCATTCGCCGGTGGAAGGGATCGTGCATCGCTATCCGGACCGGGTGCTGCTCAAGGCGGTGCATGTGTGCCCGGTCTATTGCCGGTTCTGCTTTCGCCGCGAAATGGTGGGGCCGGCCGGGCTGGGGACGCTGACCGGGCCGGAGCTGGATGCGGCGGTCGGCTATATCGCCGATCACCCCGAGATTTGGGAGGTGATCCTCACCGGGGGCGATCCGCTGGTGCTGTCGCCGCGGCGGCTGGCTGAGATCATGGCGCGGCTGGCCGGTATCGAACACGTCAAGATCGTGCGTTTCCATACGCGGGTGCCGGTGGTGGAGCCGGAGCGGGTGGATGACGGGATGGTGGCGGCGCTCCGGTCCAGCGGCAAGACCACCTATCTGGCGGTGCATGCCAACCATCCGCGCGAGTTCACCGAAGCGGCGCGCGGGGCGCTGGCGCGGCTGGCGGATGGCGGGGTGGTGCTGGTCAGCCAGTCGGTGCTGCTCAAGGGGGTCAATGACGATATCGAGACGCTGGCGGGGCTGATGAAGGCTTTCGTCGAGAACCGGGTGAAGCCCTATTACCTGCACCATCCCGACCTGGCGCCGGGCACCAGCCATTTCCGGGTGAGTATAGAAGACGGGCAGGCACTGGTGACGGCCCTGCGCGGGCGGATTTCCGGGCTGGCGCGGCCGACCTATGTGCTCGATATCCCCGGCGGGTATGGCAAGGCCGATATCGGTGCGGCGTCGATATCGGGGGGCGATGGCTGCTTTACCGTGCGCGACTGGCAGGGTGGGGCGCATCGCTATCCGCCGGAGTAAGTGGCACGCCCTCGTGGTTCGAGGCTCGCAAGGGCTCGCACCTCACCATGAGGTCTACTAAGCCATCCAGTTCAGCCGGTACACCAGTAGCCCTCATGGTGAGGTGCGCTTCTTCAGCGCCTCGAACCACGAGGGCCTGCCACCGGGTCAGTTCACCACGCGCGGGTCGACGTCGGCGCCATAGTCGACGCCGCCCACGGCAAAGCCGAAGAGCTTGAGGAATTCCTCGCGATATTTCGGCAGGTCGGCAAGGGCGGGCAGCGTCTCGGTGGAGAGCTGGGCCCAGCGCCTGGCCAGCTCCTGCTGCATGGTGTCGGACAGTTCCCAGTCATCGACGCGGACGCGGCTTGCGTCGTCCAGGGCGATATTGCCCTGCAGCTTTTGGCGGAACAGGCGGTCGATCTGCTGGATCGGGCCTTCGCCCAGGCCCATCTCGTCCTCTACCTTGATGAGCAGCGTGCCATAGAGCGGCACGACCGGAATGGCGGAACTGGCCTGGGTCACCACGGCCTTGAGGGCGACGACATGGGCGGCATGGGCGCCGAACTGGCCGCGGATGGCGGCGGCGGCGCGGTCGAGATCGGCCTTGGCCTTGCCCAGGGTGCCCTTGTGATAGATGGGCCAGGTCAGCTCGCTCCCCAGATAGGTGTAATTGAGCGACTGGAAGCCATCGGCCAGCACGCCGGCTTCGGACAGGGCCTTGATCCAGAGTTCCCAATCTTCGCCGCCCATCACCTTGACGGTGGCGGCGGCTTCTTCCTCGGTCGCCGGCTCGACGGAAATCGTGGAGACTTCGCCGGTGCCGGTGTTGAGCGTCTTGGAGGTCACCGCAGCGCCATAGGGCTTGATGGCAGAGCGATAGGTGACGCCGTCGCTGGGGTCGGTGCGGACAGGGGAGGCGACGGAATAAACGATGAGGTCGACCTGGCCGAGATTGGCCTTGATGGCTTCGATGGCCTCGGCCTTGACGGCGTCGGAAAAGGCATCGCCTTCGATGGTGACGGCCTTGCGGCCGGCCGCGCGGGCGCGGTTCTCGAAGGCGCGGTTATTATACCAGCCGGCGGAGGCGGGCTTGGTTTCGCCCGGCTCGCGTTCGAAGGAGACGCCGACCGTATCGGCGTCGCTGCCGAAGGTGGTGACGATGCGCGACGCCAGGCCATAGCCCGTCGAGCAGCCGAGAACGAGGACGCGCTTGCGGGCCGAAGGGATGGGGCCCTTGACCACGACATGATCGATCTGGCGCTGGACATTGGTGGCGCAGCCGGTGGGATGGGCGGTAGTGCAGATGAAGCCGCGAATCTTGGGTTCGATGATCATGGGGACTCCTCGATTGTGTTCAAGGCAATAGCGGGAATGGGGGGCAGGGTCTAGCGGCACGGGGCATAGTGGCACGCCCTCGTGGTTCGAGGCGCTGAAGAAGCGCACCTCACCATGAGGGCTACTTTGAACTCAGCGCTGCCAGTAGCCCTCATGGTGAGGCGGGAGCTCTTCGCGAGAACAGAACCATAGGGGCGTGGCGCTAGCTCTCCTCCGCCGCCCGCCCGGCGGGAAAAATCCCCGACATCACCATAAAGCCGGGAATGCGCCGCACCCGGTCGGTCCAGCGCCGCAGGGCCGGATAATCCTGGCGCGAGATGCCGCCTTCCTCGCTCAGCATGACATAGGGGAAACAGGCGATGTCGGCGGTGGTGGGGTGGTCGGGTGAGCAGAGCCAATCGCGGCCTTCACGTTCGCCGAACCAGAGATGCTCGTCCATCAGGCGGAAGATGCGATGGGCGCCTTTCTGGGCCTTTTCGATGTCGAAATCGTAGAAGAAGCCAAGCGCCAGCCGCGCCGCGGAAGCGGTCGAGGTGATGTCGTCGGCGACGGCATGCCAGCGCAGGACTTCGGCGGTAACGGCGGGGTCGTTGGGAAACCATTGGCCGGACTCGTCGTACTTTTTGGCGAGATAGGCGAGGATGGCGCCGGAATCGGAGAGGATGAGGTCATCATCCTTGAGCACCGGAAGCTGGCCGAAGGGATTGAGGCGCAGGAACCAGTCGGCCTTGTGCTGGCGGTCGGGATAGAAATCCACCGGCACGATGTTGTAGCGCAGCTTGAGGATGCTCATGAGGAGACGGAGCTTGTAGCAGTTTCCGGAGAGCTCGAAGTCGTAGAGGGTGATGGTCATTGCTGGGGCCGTGCGGGCTTGCGCACCCTCCCCCTTGAGGGGAGGGTAGCGTCGCTAGGCCCGAAGGGCCGTAGCAGAGCTGGGGAGGGGGTGGCTTTGTGGGTCACTGATGGACCCCCACCCCCGACCCCTCCCCTCAAGGGGGAGGGGAGGAATGGAGCCGAAGCCAAAGAGAACAATCCCATCATCAGATATCCAGCACCAGGCGGGCCGATTTCGCCCTGCTCACGCAGGTCATCATGCAGGTGTTTGACGCCTTCTCGCTGCGGTTGAGATAGACGTCCTGGTGATCCACCTCGCCTTCGATGACCGTGGTGAGGCAGGTGCCGCAGGCGCCCTGTTCGCAGGAGGAGGGCACGGTGAGGCCGGCGTCGCGCATCACTTCCATGATGGTTTTGCCCGAGGGGACATGCAGCGTCATGGCCGAGCGGGCGAGTTCGACGTCGAAGGCCGACGAATTGTCGATGACCTTGTCGTTCCTGAAGTATTCGAAATGGATCGACTCTTCCGGCCAGCCCTGGGCTGTGGCGGTGTCGCGGACGGTTTCGAGCATGGGGCCGGGGCCGCAGACATAGACATGTTGGGCCATGCTCCACTGGCCGAGGGCCGATGCGATGGTGGTGCCGATTTCGGCGCGGGGCAGGCCGGTGTGGAGGATCACCTTGCCATGGAGGGCTTCGAGGTCGCCGCGGAAGGCCACCTGTTCCCCGGCGCGGGTGAAATAATGCAGTTCGTAGGGCAAAGCGGACTTGTCGAGGAAGCGGGCCATGGAGAGCAGAGGCGTGATGCCGATACCGCCGGCAATGAGCACGGTTCTGACGGCGTCGCGGCGCAGCGGGAAATTGTTGCGCGGCTCGGAGATGGAGAGCAGGTCGCCCTCGCGCACGGTTTCCACCAGCACCTTGGAGCCGCCCTTGGAGGCGCTTTCCTGCTTGACGCCGATGATGTAGCTCATCAGCTCGCCGGGACCATTGGTGATCGAATATTGCCGCGTCATGCCGTTGGGCAGGTGCAGGTCGATATGGGCGCCGGGCTGGAAGGTGGGCAGGTGGCCGTTGCGTGCCGCCAGCTCGAAGCCGATGACGCCATCGGCGCTGGTCCATTTGCGCCTGACCACGACGGTTATGGTGTTGCCGCGCGGAATGGCGATATCGGGCATGGTGGCGAGGTCGGCCGAGAGCTTTTCGAAGGTGGGCTGCAAAGGTTCGGGCGCCGGCTTGCGGGCGGCGGCGCGTTCGAGGCGGTCGCGCAGCTTGGAGAGGGTTTCGTTATAGTGGCGGAGCGTCGCCACGGCATCGGCCGGCTGCTCGCGCAACAGGCCACGGATGACGGCGCGGCCGGCATCGACGGGCTGGACGAAATACCAAGTGCCGCCGAAGCGGACGGCGAGGCCGGGCAGCAGGTCGGCCGGCTGATCGTCAGGGGCGAGGCCGGCGAGTGCCGCCAGCACATCCTCGGGCGCGGCGTTGACCGGCATGGGGCGGAGCGCAAACCAGTCATGGCCCTCGGCGCCGGCAAAGGGGCGAAACGCCTGTTCGTCATTGGCGGCTGACCAGATGAGGCCATAGGCCTCGCGTACCGGATAGGTGCGATTCTGGATGCGGCGGGCCGGGGCGTCGGCGGGGTGGGCCGGGATATAGGTGCAGCCGGCGGAGCGGTTGGCATAGCGCCAGCCATGATACTGGCACTTGAGCTCGCCGCCTTCATTGATGCCGATGGACAGACGCACGCCGCGATGGAGGCATCGGTTTTCCCAGACATTGACGTTGCCGTCGTCGGCCCGCCAGACGGCGAGTTCGCGGCCGAGCAACTGGCCTTGATAGACGTGGCGGAAGGGGAGGTCGTCGGAACTGGCGATGGGGTACCAGGTGGGGTCGGAAAGGGAGAGGGTCATGGGGCGGAGGAGGATTGGATCGCGCCACGATCATGGTGGTTGTGGTTCGTCACCCTGGCGTACGGGGTCACTCGATCTGGCTCCCTCCCCCCTTGAGGGGGAGGGTTGGGGTGGGGGGTGGTGCGGTGGCCCACTGATGGACCCCCACCCCCTGCCCCTCCCCTCAAGGGGGAGGGGAGGGCAGGAGCCGAGATTTCAGCGACCGGCATGGCTACGACGCCATCGGGATGACGCCATAGGTGATGCCCTTCTGGCTCAACCACCTGCGATAGGCGATGGCGCTCTTGTCGGCGCGGATGGGGGTTTCGGCGCGGGGGTCCAGCGGCAGGCGCTTGGGATACTGGTTTTCCAGGATCGGCTTGTCCTGGCCGAAAATGGTCTGCTGGAAGCGGCGCAGGTCGGTGATGGTGGACGTACTGTCGATCATCGATTGCAGCAGATGGGCGCGGCAGCGCTCCTCGGTCATGGGCTGGAGGAAAATGGCGATGACATCGCGGCGGTTTTCATCCTCTGGGCAGGACTTATAGAGCACCGAGCAGAAGGGGTGGGGCACGCGGTAGACGTATTCGACTTCCATGGCCTCGGTCGCCGATTTGGCGGCGCGGGGCTGGATGAACTTGCAGCGGGTGGCCAGCACCTCGTCGCGCTCCTCGGAGACTTCGACGTCGTATTCCTTGACCTCGGTATGCGGCTCGGCGCCGAGGATATCGGTGTGGACATAGGGGAAATGCCCCATATCGAGGAAATTTTCCACCGCCCGCGGGGCCGAGACGGCCAGGCCGATCGAGCCGCAGCTCATGTTCTTGCGGTCGGCTTCGGCATATTCGGGAATGGGGAACAGCTCTTTCGGCGGGGTGCCCAGGCTGGTCCAGATATAGCCATAGCCCGTGATGACCGGCAGGCGGTCGAGGACGGTTTCGGGGTCGATCTCGTCGCCCTGTTCCTCGTCGGTGCGGCGCCAGACAACGGGATTGCCGTCATTGTCGCGGGTGAGGGCGAGCCTGACATCGAGCAGCGTGGTGATTTCCACCAGGCCGACGGGCACTTCGTCGGTGGCGGCGATGACCTGCCAGAGGTCGCGGGTGATGGGGTCGATGGACGGCATGGGCGTGGTCTCAACTGTTAGCGCCAAGCATAGTCGCCCAACTTCGCGGTGTCATGCCCGGCAAGCGGGAATCTCCATTGCATGGGAATGACGTGGGTTGCCGAGGAACCCATTGAGCCCTCATGGTGAGCTTGTCAGGCTCACCATGAGGGCTATCGAGGGGATTATGCAGACCAACGATTCGAAGAAATTTCCGGCCGCCCTGCTGGAGGAGAAGGTCGCCGCGCGGCTGCGCGAAGCGGGGGCGAGCGAAGCGTCGTTGGCGGCCGCCACCAGGGCCATGCTGCATGCGTCGCTGGTGGGCGTGGACAGCCATGGCGTGCGGCTGACCGAGCATTATTGCAACATGCTCCGTGGCGGCCGGCTCAACAAGAATCCACAGCTCAAGGTGGATATCCGCGCCGCCGGCAGCGCCATGGTGGATGGCGATGACGGGCTGGGGCATTACGCGGCCTATCATGCCGTCGAGGTGGGGATCGAGCTGGCGCGGCAGGCGGGCGTCGGCGCGGTGGGCATCGCCCATTCGTCCCATCTGGGGGCGGCGGGCGCCTATGCGCTGGCGGGGGCGGAGCGGGGTTTCGTGACCTTCGCCACCACCAATACCGACTCCATGGTGGCCTTGTTCGACGGGGCGGCGCGGTTTCACGGCACCAATCCGCTGGCTTTTGCCGCGCCGGTGCCGGACAGCAGACCGTGGCTGCTCGATATGGCGACCTCGTCGATTCCGATGAACAGGGTGCTGCTGCATCGCTCGCTCGGGCTCGAATTGCCGGCCGGCGTGGCGGCGGACAAGCATGGCGGGGCTACCACCGATCCCCAGCTTGCCGACATGCTGCTGCCGCTGGGCGGGGCGGAATATGGCTATAAGGGCGCGGCTCTGGCCGGGGTGGCGACGCTGTTTTCGGCGCTGCTGACCGGCACGACGCTCGATACCGATTTCATTGCCATGTATGGCGGGCCGGGCGGCGATATCTCGACGCCGCGCAATATGGGCCATTTCGTGCTGGTGATCGACCCGGACAAGTTCGTCGGGCGCGACCTGTTCGGGGCGATGATCACGCGCTATCTGGCCAGCCTGCGCAGCGCCCCGGTGCGGCCGGGCGCCGAGAGGGTGATGGCGCCGGGCGATCGGGAATGGGAGGAGATGGCACGCCGGCAGGACGAGGGCGTGCCGGTCGATCCGGACAGCGTGAGGTTTCTGGGACTGTAGGGACGTTCCGGTTTTGCCGGCAGATCAAGGCCGGGATTGGTCCGCTTTGCCGTAGCGTATATCGGCCGGGTAGATTGGCCCCTCGACATTGCCCGCACCGAAAATGCCGACAAGGGCCAATGCGATGGCATGGCCCTCGGCACGGTGGGCGGTTTCGGCTTCCGCATCAGGAAACTGGCACCAGAATTCCTGGACGATGTGGTCGTCGCCGGCATGGAAGGCGTGGGCCCAGGCATAGATGCGGTCCCCCAGGTCCTCGGGCACGTAATCGTCATAGGTGACGCCCATGCCGGTATCGGCGTCGAGCAGGGGGAAGCCGTGCCAGCTCGGCTGCAGGCGCACGCGATGTACGGGTGGAATGCTGCGCTCGGGCGGGTCGTTGTCATTGACGGGCTGGAACGATTCCGCATGGCCGCGCCACAGGAAATGCCGGCCGACCAGCGCCAGTAACGCCAGGCCGGCGGTCGGGATCAGCGCGGCCCAGGGGTCGAGCCAGGGATGCAGCCACCCGGCGAGGGCGGCGGCGCAGACCAGGACGGTGGCGACGCCATAGAGCAGGGCAGCCTGAACGGTCTGGCTGCGGCCCTTGCGCTCGGTGTCGCCGTCGACAGGAAAGGCGGTGCGGGCCCAGACGAGGTAGAAGGCCTGCGTCGCGGCGCCGAACAGGAACAGCGGCACAGACCAGAGGCTGAGCACTATCAGCGCCATGCCGCCCATGCCGACGGCGAGAACGCTGCCGCCCAGCAGCCAGCGGCGGCGATGCTCGTTGGCCGGGATGGGCTTGAGGGTGATGGCAGCCAGCATCTGGTCCATCAGGTGATCCATGACTAGGGCGCGCATGCCGACAATACCGGCAAAGACATAGAAGGCGCCGATGGCGCGGAGGGAGACCTCGATGGCGGCCATGCTCATTTCGCCTGGACGGGCGGCGTATAGACGATATCGGTGGCGACGAGGGCATGGTCCACGATGTCGAAGGTGATGACCGCGCTGCCGCCGGTGGGGCAGCAATTGCCGTCATCGGCGCGCCAGAGCGCCGTGCGCGCCACCAGGCCCGACCATGGGTTTTCAAAGTCGTAGTCGACGCCTTTCCAGATTTCGAGGCCGGGCGGCAGCATGGTGCCGATGTCCCCCAGCCAGCTCCTCATGTCGATGGTATGCCAGGCTTCGCGATAGAGCGCGCCGCCAGTATCGCCCCACTGGTAGAGGCGGTCGACATTATAGGCGCCGGTCCCGCCGCTATAGCCGGGGATGTGAAGCAGGCCGTCTTCGTTCGCCGCCGGCAGCTGGAAACGAGCGCCGTCGAAGCCGGAATCGAGCAGTTCCCAGCCATCGTCGCCAAACTGGAAAAGCACGAAGCCGCCCAGCACGCCATCGTCATGGGTGAACCCCGACTGGGTCTGCCAGGCGAGCATGGGGGCGCCTTCATATTCGCCGGAGTCGACATTGACATAGCCGGCGGTCAGCACCTCGCAGTTGCGCAGGATGGTCTGCAGGCAATCGAAATCGAGGCTCTGCAAGGTGACTGGTTCCTGCGCCTTGGCGGATTTGGGCACGAACAGCAGGATGCCCATGGCGACGATGGCAAGGATGGTCAGGGTGGGGCGCAGCTTCATCGAATCCTCCTGTGGGGAAGATGGCGATGGAAGGGGCGGGGGTCAGCCCCGGTTTGAGGGGGGCTTGCCCCTCCCCAGGGGCGGGGTTACGCCAGCCCCCGTTTCACGGCTTCCCTTGTCGCCTCGGCGCGGCTGGTGACGCAGAGTTTCTGGTAGATGACCTTGACATAGGAGGCGACGGTCTGGGGCTGCAGGCCGAGGCGTGAGGCGGCTTCGGCGACGGTGAGGCCGCGGGCCAGCAGGGTCAGCACTTCGGTTTCGCGCGGGCTGAGGCCGGCTTCGTCCTTGACCATGGCGGGGGCGCGGAAATGGCTCAGCATGCGATGGGCGATGGAGGGGGAAAGAGGCGGTTCGCCGCGCTCGATGCGGCGGAGGTAGTTGACCAGCAGGTCCGCTTCCTCGTCCTTGAGCACATAGCCGCGGGCGCCGGCGGCAATGGCTTCGAACAGATGCGCGTCGTCGTCATAGATGGTGGCGACGACGGGCAGGACGTGGGGATGCTCGCGCTGCAGGCGGCGCACGATATCGACGCCCGAGCCGTCGGGCAGGCCGATATCGACAATGGCCAGCCAGACGTCGGCGGCGTGCTGGTCGAGCCAGGCATGGGCGGATTTGAGCGTGCCGGCGGTCTCGATGCGCAGATCGGGAAAGGCCGATGCCAGCACCGACAGCATCCAGTCGCGGGTGCGGGGCTGATCCTCGATCAAAAGGCACAGGCGGGTAGCAGCGGGTTCGACACTCATGCGGGTGAGTTAAGCGGAAGCGGCGGTTCGGGCACCCCCGGTTCCGGGGTGTGGGGCTGGAGGACCAGCGGAATATCGAGGGTGATGGTGGTGCCGGCGGGCATAGCGGCCAGCGTCAGGTAACCGCCGATATCCCCGATGCGGTGGCGCAGGTTGCGCAGGCCGAAGCCTGCGGTTTCGCCGGCCAGCGCCGCGGGTGGCAGGCCCTTGCCATTGTCGGCGAATTGCACTGTCAGATGGCCGGGAGAAAGGGTCGCCGTGACGGTGAACCGGCTGGCGGCGGAGTGCCGGATGACATTGGAGACGATTTCGCGGACGGCCGAGGTCAGCGCCTTGTGCAGGCGATAATCGAGCTGGATGGCGTCGATCTCGGCTTCGGGCAGGGGCCAGTCGAGCGCGATCTCGGCGGCTTCGAGCCGGCGAGCGGCTTCGTGGCGGGTTTCGGCGAGCACGCGGTCGAGACTGGCTTCCTCCCCGGAAAGGCCGCTGACGATGGCGCGGATATCGCTGAGCGCGGCCTGGAGCGTCGGGCGGGTGGTTTCGTCGGCGGTATGCAACCCGGTCAGCAGGCGGGCGCCGACATCGTCATGCAGGTCGCGCGCCATGCGGCGGCGTTCCTCGCCGACGCCACGCATATAGGCCTCGCGGCCTTCCTCGGCGCGGGCGACGAGGGTGAGCAATTGCTCGGCCAGGTCCTGGTGCTGCGGGGAGAACAGGCCGCGGCCGGCAAAGGGATAGGCCAGCAGCAAAGGCGGCGAGCCGGCGGCGGGCGGCAGATGCAGGGTCAGCCCGTCATTGCTGACGCCGATGGCGGCGATATCGGTGGATTCGGTGACTTCGAGCGGATCGAACAGCCGCGTCAGCAGCGCCCGCCAGCGCGAGGCGCGCCCGGCGGGCGAGGGCGCGAAGGCCACGTCGAGAGCGGCGGAAAACAGTTCATGCTGTTCGATCCGGCGGCGGGCGGTGATGCGCCGCCAGATCCAGTCGCGGGTGGGCAGGTAGAGAAAGCCCACCAGCAGCAGCGACAAGGCCAAAGCCGGTCCATTGTCGAGTTCGAGCAGCACGACCAGTCCGGCATCGATACAGACCAGCAGCAGCGTACCGACCGTATAGAACAGCACGCGATAGGCCCAGTCGCCCAGTTCGAACAGGCGGAAGCGCGACAGGCCGAAGGCGAGGCCGAGATAAATCACCACCAGGACGCCGGTGACATGGCTCTGCGGCAGCCCGAAGGGCACATCGAACAGCACCGGGGCGGCACCGAGCACGGTATAGGCGCTGCAGCCCACCGCAATGGAGAGGCCCAGCCAGCCCAGGGCCGCCCGATCGGCCGGGCGCTTGCGGGTGGCAAGCCATTGCAGGCCGATGGCGGCGAAGATGGCGAGGGTTGCCGCGGCGACGAAGAGATAGAGCTGGTAGGGGCCAAGGCCGATATGGCCGAAGGTCAGCGTGGCCATGACGGCAAACAGCACCAGCAGCAGCCAGAGCCAGGCCGGGCGGATCAGCCGGACCGGATAGATCATCAGCAGGCCGAACATGGCGAGGCCGAAGATGACGGCGCCCGAATTGTTGACGGGCACGAGAACGCGGAACAGGTCGGCATTCATGGCCAGCTCGCGATTGGCATAGATGGCCGAGGTCGTGGTGGAGAGCGCCATGCCGCCGGCGCCGATGAAGAACAGCACCGGCCCCAGTCGGCCGGGTTTCAGCGCCCAGACCCAGCCCGAAATCAGCACGCCGGCAAGGCCGGCAAGCAATTGTACCCAGAAGCCGTCCGGCAGGTTTTCGAAGGGGCGCGTCATCGGATAGGTGACGGTGGTGAACGGCTCGCGCGAATAGGTGGATTGCATATAGAGCGTCACCGGCTCCTGCAGCAGCGCGTCGAGCACGGCCTGGCGCTGGAAGAAGGTGTCGATTGCCGCGAAGCTTTCAAAGCTGTCGGGCTCGGGGGTGATGTCGCTGGGTTCGAGGACGACAGGTGGGTGGGCCGGATCGGCGGGATGCGGGCCGATGGCCAGCAGCAGGTTGCCATTGCCGGGCGTCGGTTCGCTGAAGCTGTCGACATCGTCGATGCCGATGACCTGGATCTGGCTGCCGTCGGGCGTGAGGGCCAGGCGCAGCCCCATCCAGGGCACCATGGTCGCCCCCCACATGACCACGACCGCCACGGCGACCGAAAGCAGGGTGACGACGATCAGCAGCAGGCTTGGCGTGGGAATATTGGTGCGCATGGGCCCATAAAAGGGCGCAAGTGGCGTCAGCGCAATATTATAGTTACTCTAATCTTAACGTTGGCGGTGGATATCAAATGGTCCGAAGGCCTGGTCGGTGGCCATCAACTGTAACCGGTTGACGTTGACATGGGCCGGCAAAGACGTGGCCCAGAAGATCGACTCGGCAATATCGTCGGCATTCATGGCCCGCGCGCCTTCATAGGCCCTGGCCGCCTTGCTCTCGTCGCCCTTGAAACGGACCAGCGAGAATTCGGTTTCGGTCAGGCCCGGCTCGATATTGGTGACGCGCACATTCTTGCCCTGCACGTCGGAGCGGATATTGAGTGCGAACTGCTTCACGAAGGCCTTGGTGCCGCCATAGACCGACCCACCCGGATACGGGTAGTCGGCGGCCACCGAGCCCAGGGTGACGATATGACCGCCGCCACGGGCAATGAGGCCGGGCAGCAAAGCGCGCACGGTATAGACCAGACCCGTGACATTGGTGGCGATCATGGTCTCCCAATCGGTGATGTCGGTCTCGGCGGCGGGCTGCAGGCCCAGCGCCAGGCCGGCATTGGCCAGCACGATATTGACGGCGTCGAACGGGGCCGGGAGCGAAGCGATGGCGGCGTCGATGGCAGCGCGGTCGCGCACGTCCAGTTCGACGATGTGGCAGTTTTCGGCGCCCAGCTCTTCCTGCAAGTGCTCAAGGCGGTCCAGCCGGCGGCCGGTGGCGATCACCTTGCCGCCGGCCCCGACATAGCGGCGGGCGGCGGCGGCGCCGAAGCCGGAGGTGGCGCCGGTGATGAAGACGACGAATTGGCCGGGATCGAGCAGCGAATACATGGCGTGGTCCTGAAGGTGGGAGGATCGCAGGGTGGACCGGGCGTGACCGGCAGGTCAACCGCGTTGGAGACCGACGGCCTCCGGTAACCGCCCCCTATCGTCATTACCCGGGTCGTCCGGGTAATCCACATCTCCACGCACGCTGGGCGATGGATCACCCGGACAAGCCGGGTGATGACGCTGGAGGGGAGAGTCCCGGTGACGTCGGCCGGGCCTTTCACGATGCTGTGCCAACCTTACCAAGTCCTAACGTGAACTCGGAGGCAGGGCGTATTATCCTGCGGTGATTTGAAAATTGCAGGATTGCGCGGTTGAAGACGTTGGCAAAGTGGTTGGTGACGCTGGTGGTGCTCGGGGGCGCGGGCTTCGGGGCGTGGTGGTATTTCCTGGCAGCGCCCGAAGCGGCGACGGTGCCCAATACGGTGGCGGTGGCGCGCGGCGACATCGAACGCACGGTACTGGCCTCGGGCGTGCTCGAAGCCAATTCGCTGGTCAGCGTCGGCGCCGAAGTCAGCGGGCGCATCGAGGCGGTGCATGTGGCGCTGGGGCAGGACGTCAAAAAGGGCGACCTGATCGTGGAGATCGACAGCCTCGACCAGGAGAATGCGGTCAAGACGGCGCAGGCGGTACTGGCCGGCATCGAGGCGCAGAAGCGCAGCCAGCAGGCGACGCTGGCCAAGGCCGAAGCGGCGCTGGCGCGCAACCAGCAGCTCAGCGCCAACAGCCTGGTCAGCCAGACCGATCTCGAAACGGCGCAGGCGGCGGTGGATTCGGCGCAGGCGCAGATCGACCAGCTCGACGCCCAGATCGCCCAGTCCCAGCTCAGCGTCGAATCGGCGGAGCTCAACCTGGCGCGCACCCGGATCGTGGCGCCCAGCGACGGCACCATCGTCGCCCTGCTGGTGGACGAGGGGCAGACGGTCAATGCCAATTCGACCATTCCCACCATCGTCAAGATCGCCGACCTCGATACGATGGTGATCAAGGCCGAAATTTCCGAGGCCGACGTGGTGCGCGTCGAGGCCGGGCAGCGGGTCTATTTCACCATATTGGGCGAGCCCGACGTCAAGATCGACGCCACCCTGCGCGAGGTGGAGCCGGCGCCGACCTCGATCAGCTCGGACACGGCCGCGAGCGACGACGCGGTCTATTATAACGGCCTGTTCGATGTGCCCAACCCCGATCATAAGCTGCGCATCTCGATGACGGCGCAGGTGACCATCGTGCTCGATGAGGTGGAAAATGCGCTGGTGCTGTCCTCGGCGCTGGTGTCGCGCAAGGATCCGCAGGGCAATACGGTCGTGGCGGTCTACGATCCGGCGACCGAGGCGATCGCGCCACGGCGGATCGAGGTGGGCCTCAACAATAATGTCATGGCCGAGATCAGGAGCGGGCTGAGCGAAGGCGAGCAGGTGGTGAGCGGCGGTGCGGCCATCGCGCGACCCGCGGGCGGCCAGGGCGGCGGTGGCTTCCGTCCGCCGGGCATGGGCATGCGGTTCGGCGGCTAGCCCATGAGCGATCCCATCATTTCCCTGCGCGGGCTGACGCGGCGGTTCCAGACCGGCGCCGAGGCGGTGACCGTGCTCGACAATGTCGATCTCGACATCCACCGGGGCGAACTGGTTGCCATTATCGGCCAGTCCGGCTCGGGCAAGTCGACGCTGATGAATATTCTCGGCTGTCTCGATCGGGCAAGCTCGGGCAGCTACAAGTTTGCCGGGCGCGAAGTCGGCAAGCTGGCGCCGGACGCGCTGGCGGAACTGCGGCGCGAACATTTCGGCTTCATCTTCCAGCGCTATCAGCTATTGCCCGATCTCGACGCGGTCGAGAATGTGGAAATGCCCGCCATCTATGCGGGCGTGGCCGGCGGAGCCCGGCGCAAGCGGGCCATCGACCTGCTGACCCGGCTTGGCCTCGGCGAGCGCTTGAGCCACCGGCCTAATGCCCTTTCGGGCGGCCAGCAGCAGCGTGTCAGCGTGGCGCGGGCGCTGATGAATGGCGGCGAAGTCATCCTCGCCGACGAGCCGACGGGGGCACTCGACAGCAAGAGCGGCAAGGAGCTGATGGCGCTGCTGGGCGAGCTGCATCGCGACGGCCACACCATCATCATCGTGACGCATGACCCGCTGATCGCGGCGCAGACCGAACGGGTGATCGAGATATCGGACGGCGTCATCATCGCCGACCGGCGCAATGCCGAGGAGACACGCGTCGACAAGGTCAAGGAAACGATCGGCCGCATCGCGCGCTGGCGCGAGGGGATCGACAGCGGGCTCGAAGCCCTGCGCATGGCGTTGCGCGCCATGGTGGCGCACAAGCTGCGCACGTTCCTGACCATGCTCGGCATCATCATCGGCATCGCCTCGGTGGTGAGCGTGGTGGCGCTGGGGCAGGGCAGCCAGGAAACGGTGCTGGAAAACATCGCCTCGATCGGCACCAATACGATCAATGTCTATCCCGGCAGCGGGTTCGGCGACCGGCGGAGCAACCGCATCCAGACGCTGGTGCCGTCCGATGCGGCGGCGCTGGCGCTGCAGCCCTATGCCGACAGCGTATCGCCGCAGGTCAGTGCCAATGCCACGGTGCTGTTCCGCAATACCTCGTCCAATGCGTCGATAACCGGGGTGGGCCGGGAGTATTTCCAGGTCAACGGCCGGACCTTCGAGCAGGGCGTCGGCTTCAACGAGACCAGCATCACCCAGCGCACGCAGGAAGCGGTGATCGACGGCAACGCGCGCGACGCCTTCTTCGTCAACGGCGAGGACCCGATCGGGCAGGTCATCATGCTCGGCAAGGTGCCGGTGCGGGTGATCGGCGTGGTGGAAAACGTCACCGGTTTCGGGCCGGGGGGCAACAGCGCCAATGTCTATGTGCCCTATACCACGGCGATGGACCGCATATTGGGCCGGCCCTATCTCGGCTCCATCGCGGTGCGGGTCAGCGACGATGCCGACATGGCCCAGGCCGAGGCCGAAATCACCGAACTGCTGACGCGCCTGCACGACGGCAAGACCGATTTCTTCCTGCAGAACACCGCGACCATCCGCGACACGATCGAATCGACCGCGGCGACGCTGACGCTGCTGATTTCCACCATCGCCGTGATTTCGCTGGTGGTGGGCGGCATCGGGGTGATGAATATCATGCTGGTGAGCGTATCCGAGCGCACCAAGGAGATCGGCATTCGCATGGCGGTGGGGGCGCGGCGCGGCGATATCCTGCGGCAGTTCCTCATCGAGGCGGTGCTGGTCTGCTTTGTCGGCGGCGCGGCGGGCGTGGCGCTGAGCTTCGGGCTGGGGAGCCTGCTGACGACGCTGGTGAGCGGAGCAAGGGTCAGCTATTCGGCGGAATCGATCATGCTGGCGATCGGCTCGGCAAGCCTGATCGGGGTGGTGTTCGGCTTCATGCCGGCACGCTCGGCGGCACGCATGGACCCGGTGGAAGCGCTGGCGCGGGAGTGAGGTCGGGCCACCTACACTCCCCTCACCCACCGGACGTCACCCTCGGGCTTGTATCGACGAAATCTGATTAAGATGTCCCGGGAGGCGGCCGCACCCGCGCTCCCGGGCAGACATCGACCGTCCTCGGGCAGGCCTTAT
>NZ_LMGZ01000016.1 GCF_001427605.1 Devosia sp. Root635
ATAAGGCCTGCCCGAGGACGGTCGATGTCTGCCCGGGAGCGCGGATGCGACCGCCTCCCGGGACATCTTAATCAGATTTCGTCGATACAAGCCCGAGGGTGACGTCTGGACATGCGGCGGCACAGGAGGTCCTTGAAGGAGCCGATATCGTGCGCAGGACCCCTCACCCGGAAATCCGCCCTCTCCCTCAAGGGGAGAGGGGTAGGCAGAAGCCGCACCGAGCAGAGCAAAGCTACAGCCAGCCAAGGGCCAGTTGCTTCAGGGCGTCGGTGGCTTTGCGGACGATATCGCCCTCTTGCACCGTCTCGGCGGCGTAGAGGGGGGCAGTTTGTACGAGTTTGTCGTCGCAGAAGACCTGAAGTTCGGCGATCTGGTCGCCAGCCATGACCGGGGGCGTAAGCGGGCCGACGTAGTTGACCTGGGCGTTGAGGCACTTGCGCGAACCGCGCGGCAGGTAGAGCGCCACTTCACCCTCTCCGACCAGGCCGACGCTGGGGCTGGCGCCGCCATAGACATTGGCATAGGCGACGACGGCCCCCTCGGGATAGGCGGCGACGCGCTCGAAGGCGCGGGCGCCCCAGGTGATGAGCTTGCGCCCTTCCTCGGTGCGCTGGGCCATGGAGGTGAGGCCATGCAGCACGGCGACCAGCCGGCGGCCACCTTCATCGGTGGAAATGACCGAGCCATAGCCGGCGGCCTCGGTATGGCCGGTCTTGAGGCCATCGACGCCGATGCCCAGCTCGACCAATGAGTTGCGGTTGGGCTGCTTGATGCCGTTCCACTCCATCTCGGGTTCGGAGAAGTAGTGGTAATATTCGGGGAACTCGCGGATCAGGTAGCGCGCCAGGTCGGCCAGGTCGCGGGCGGTGACATACATGTCCGGGTCCGGCAGGCCGGTGGGGTTGGTGAAATGGGAATCGGCGAGGCCGATCTCCTCGCCCAGCTCGTTCATCATGGCGGCGAAGCTGGTTTCCGAACCGGCAATGCCTTCGGCCAGGATGATGGCGGCATCGTTGCCGGACTGGATGATGACCGAGCGGATGAGATTTTCCACGCTGATCTGGGAATTGAGCTCGGCAAACATGGTCGAGCCGCCGGAGGCGGCGCCGCCGGTGCGCCAGGCGTGCTCGGAGACGAAGAACTGGTCAGCCATGCCGAGGCGGCCGCTGCGGATTTCGTTGAACACCACGGCAACGGTCATCAGCTTGGCCATGCTGGCCGGCTCCATCGGCAGGTCGGCATCTTTCTGGAAGATGACCGTGCCGGAATCCTCGTCCATCAGGATGGCGAATTTGGCCTTGGTGTCGAAATCGGCCTGCGCCATTGCCGGCATAGTCAAGGCCAGCGTTGCGGCTAGTATCTGCCAGATCCGTTTCACGAGCGCCTCGCTTGCCGTTCACCTCTTTCACAGTGTCATTCCGCGCGAAGGGGGAATCTACTCTTGCTGCAGAAGAATGGATTCCCGCCTTCGCGAGAATGACTTCGTGAGTTAGTCCAACTTTAGATCATTGAGCCCGAGTTCGCGAGCCAGGTCGAGAACATCGATGCGCGAGACGCCGGGCTTGAGGTGGGTCAGGGTCAGGCGCGTGGCGGCGCGGCCATTGACGGTGACCGCTTCCTCATCGACCGCGCCCAATAGAGCGAAGCGTTCGGAGAGAGCTATGGCATTGGCTTGATTTGCAAAAATACCGAGGCCCAGCTTGATGTTACGGGCATCCACGTCGACCGACTGCGCCCAGTCGTCGAGGCCGGAAGCGCGGGTGGCCATGGCGTTGACCGCCGCGAAAGCGGTGCCGATGGCGGCGTCCTGTTCCTGGGGCGTGGTGTCGGCATAGGAGAACAGGCTCCCGAAGAAGTTACCGGCAATGTCGGCCAGGCTGTTGGTGTTGTCGGCCTGGGCGAACTGGGTATTGCCGCCGCCGAAATCGGCCGGGCCGGAATAGCTTGCCATCAGCATGCGGGTGTCGTCGCCTTCGAGCGGCGCCGGCCCGACATATTCGGCGCGGATCTGGGTGTGGCCGTTGTTGACATAGCCCAGCATGCTCGCGGCGCGGTAGGATAAGTCCATGATGCGCCCGGGCATATAGGGACCGCGATCGTTGACGCGGACGATGACCGAGCGGCCATTGGCCTGGTTGGTGACGCGGACATAGGACGGCAGCGGCAGGGTGGGATGCGCGCCGGTGATCGCGTTGGCTGAGAAGATTTCCCCGTTAGCCGTTCTGCGGCCATGGAAATCGGCGCCGTACCACGAGGCGTCGCCGGTCGCGACATAGTCGGGCTGCTCGGCGGGCACATAGACCTTGCCCCGCACCGTATAGGGCCTGCCGACCTGGTAGCGGCCGCCGCCCTTGGGGGGATTGGGGTCAGTGGTGACGCGGGGAGAAACGCCGACGCCATATTCCGAAGAGCTGAAGGCCGCGCGATTGACGGTGGCGCCCAGCCCGCCGCCACAGGCCGCTATCATCGGCGCAATGAGGGTCGCGAGGGCGACAAGGCGGATGGCATGGCGCCAGGAGGTCGTCGTCACGGTACGCTTTACTCTAACTAACTACACGCGAGCGCAGATCATAACGCGACTTGGCGGCCCGCGCAGTCAGTTAGCGTTTTTCTGGTTTCGGTGAGGTTAAGGGGAACAGACTGTTAGCATCGAGTGTAGCATTTGATGCCAATGCGTGACCGTTCGGGGATAAATCCACCTCCGCGGCGACCTTGCGCAATTGTAGATATAAAGATATCTTTATGTCACCGGATAGACGTTAGCCGAGGTATTTGGCGATGAGCCTGCATGATGAGCCCCATATTCCCGACTGGACCGAGGTCCGCACCGCGCTGGCCAAGGCGGCGCGCGAGCGCATCCTGATTCTGGACGGCGCCATGGGCACCATGATCCAGCGCCTCAAGCTGACCGAGGAGAATTTCCGCGGCGAGCGTTTCAAGGGCTGGAAGCTGCCGCTGCAGGGCAATAATGACCTGCTGGTTATAACCGAGCCCCAGGTGATCGAGGATATCCATTTCGATTACTTCATGGCCGGGGCGGATATCGTCGAGACCAATACCTTCTCGGCGACCTGGGTGGCGCAGGCGGATTATGCCTGCGAGGAGGCGGTCTACGACATCAACTACCAGGGCGTGATGGTGGCGCGCCGGGCGGCGCGGCGGGCCGAGGCGGCGGATGGCCGGCGCAGGTTCGTAGCCGGGGCGCTGGGGCCGACCAACAAGACCTCGTCCATGTCGACGGACGTCACCAGCCCCGGATTCCGCTCGATCACCTTCGACCAGTTGGTGGAAGCCTATGGTGAGGCCATCCGTGGGCTGGTGGATGCGGGCGCCGACCTGCTGCTGTTCGAGACGATTACCGATACACTCAATACCAAGGCGGGTATCTTTGCGGCGCGGCGGCTGTTCGATGAGCGCGGCATCGATGTGCCGATCATGATTTCGGGCACGATTACCGACCTTTCCGGCCGCACCCTTTCCGGGCAGACGCCGACGGCGTTCTGGTATTCGGTGCGCCATGCCAACCCATTGACCATCGGGCTCAATTGCGCGCTGGGCGCCAATGCGATGCGGGCGCATCTGGGCGAATTGTCGGATGTGGCCGATACGTTCATCTGCGCCTACCCCAATGCGGGCCTGCCCAACGCGTTCGGGCAGTATGACGAGACGCCGGAATTCATGGCGGAGCAGATCGAGGGCTTTGCCGCGGCCGGCTATGTGAACATTGTCGGCGGCTGCTGCGGCTCGACGCCCGAGCATATCAAGGCGATTGCCGATGCGGTCGGCAAGCACAAGCCGCGCGCGGTGCCGGAGGCGGACAAATTCCTGCGGCTGTCGGGGTTGGAGCCTTTTACGCTGACGCCGGAAATTCCATTCGTGAATGTGGGTGAGCGCACCAATGTCACGGGGTCGGCCCGTTTCCGCAAGCTCATTACCGCCGGCGACTACACCGCGGCGCTGGACGTGGCGCGCGACCAGGTGGCCAATGGCGCCCAGATCATCGACATCAACATGGATGAGGGGCTGATCGACTCCAAGCAGGTGATGATCGATTTCCTCAACCTGCTGGCGGCCGAACCCGACATCGCCAAGGTACCGCTGATGATCGACTCTTCCAAATGGGAGGTGATCGAGGCGGGGCTGAAATGCGTGCAGGGCAAGGCGCTGGTCAATTCCATCTCGATGAAGGAAGGCGAGGAAGCGTTCCTGCATCATGCGCGGCTGGTGCGGGCCTATGGCGCTGCCGTGGTGGTGATGGCCTTCGACGAGCAGGGCCAGGCCGACACGGTTGAGCGCAAGGTTTCGATCTGTACGCGGGCCTACAAGCTTCTTACCGAAGAGGTCGGCTTTCCGCCCGAAGACATCATCTTCGATCCCAATGTGTTCGCGGTAGCCACCGGCATCGAGGAACACAATGGTTACGGGATCGCCTTCATCGAGGCGACCAGGCAGATCGTGGACACCCTGCCCCATGTGCATATTTCGGGTGGTATCTCGAACCTGAGCTTCTCGTTCCGCGGCAACGAGCCGGTGCGCGAGGCCATGCATGCGGTGTTCCTCTACTATGCCATCCAGCAGGGCATGGACATGGGCATCGTCAATGCCGGGCAGCTGGCGGTGTATGAGAGCATCGACCCCGAACTGCGCGACGCCTGCGAGGACGTGATCCTCAACCGGCGCGAGGACGCGACGGACCGGCTGCTGGCGCTGGCGGAGCGCTATCGCGGCGTGGCGGGCAAGGAAGCCGCTGCCAAGGATATGAGCTGGCGCGAAGGCACGGTCGAGGAGCGCATTTCCTATGCGCTGGTCAACGGCATCACCGAATATATCGATGCCGATACCGAGGAAGCGCGGCAGAAGCTGCCGCGACCGCTGCATGTGATCGAGGGCCCGCTGATGGCCGGCATGAGCGTGGTCGGCGACCTGTTCGGCTCGGGCAAGATGTTCCTGCCGCAGGTGGTCAAGTCCGCCCGCGTGATGAAGCAGGCCGTGGCCTTGCTGCTGCCCTATATGGAAGCCGAAAAGCTCGCCAATGGCGGGGCCGAGGATGAGCGCCAGAGCGCCGGCAAGGTGCTGATGGCGACGGTGAAGGGCGATGTGCACGATATCGGCAAGAATATCGTGGGCGTCGTGCTGGCCTGCAACAATTACGAGATCATCGATCTCGGCGTGATGGTGCCAGTGGCCAAGATCCTGCAGACGGCGCGGGACGAGAAGGTCGACATTATCGGCCTTTCCGGCCTCATCACCCCCTCGCTCGACGAAATGGTGCATGTGGCGGCCGAAATGGAGCGAGAGGGCTTCGACATTCCGCTGCTGATCGGCGGGGCAACCACCAGCCGCGTGCATACGGCCGTGAAAATCCACCCGCGCTATGAGCGGGGCCAGGCCGTCCATGTCAACGACGCCAGCCGCGCCGTGGGCGTGGTGGGCAACCTGCTGTCACCCGACGCCAAGATCAGCTTCATCGAGGATATCCGCAAGGAATATGCCAAGGCGGCCGCAGCGCATGAGCGGGCGGAGAGCGAAAAGCAGCGCGTGCCGCTGGAAAAGGCGCGCGCCAATGCCTTCAAGCCGGATTGGAGCAGCTATGTGCCGCCAAAGCCGAACTTTCTCGGGACGCGGGTGATCGAGGATTTCGATCTCGAGACGCTGGCCAGATATATCGACTGGACGCCCTTCTTCCAGACCTGGGAGCTCAAGGGGCGCTACCCGGCCATTCTCGAGGACGAGCGGCAGGGCGAGGCAGCGCGGCAATTGTTCGACGATGCGCAACTGATGCTCAAGCAGATCATCGGCGAAAAATGGTTCAAGCCGCGCGCCGTGGTGGGCTTCTGGCCGGCCAATGCAGTGGGCGACGATGTGCGGCTGTTCAAGGACGAAGGCCGCGCCGACGAACTGGCGACGCTGTTCACCCTGCGCCAGCAGCTTTCCAAGCGCGACGGCAAGCCTCATATGGCGCTGGCCGATTTCGTGGCGCCGGAAGGCACGCCGGACTATGTGGGCGGGTTCGTGGTGACGGCGGGCATTGAGGAAGTGGCCATTGCCGAGCGCTTCGAGCGGGCCAATGACGACTATTCGTCCATCCTGGTCAAGGCGCTGGCCGACCGCTTCGCCGAGGCGCTGGCCGAGGCGCTGCACGAGCGGGTGCGCAAGCACTATTGGGGCTATGGCGCCGATGAGAGCTTCGCGCCGGACGAACTGGCCAGCGAGCCCTATCGCGGCATCCGCCCTGCCCCCGGCTATCCGGCGCAGCCCGACCATACCGAAAAGACCACCCTGTTCCGGCTGCTGGATGCGGAGCAGGCGGTGGGCGTGACGCTGACCGAGAGCTTTGCCATGTGGCCGGGCTCGTCGGTTTCGGGGCTCTATTTCAGCCATCCCGACGCCTATTATTTCGGCGTAGCCAAGGTGGAGCGCGACCAGGTGGCCGATTATGCCGCGCGCAAGGGCATGCCGGTATCCGAAGTGGAACGCTGGCTGGGGCCGATTTTGAACTATATACCGGGTCCGGCGATCGTGGCGGCGGAGTAGATCATGGTTCTGTCGCTGATTTGTCAGTCGACACCCTCCCCCTTGCGGGGAGGGATCAAGGGTGGGGGTCGGCTGGCCCGGATGCATCGTGGCTCCCGATACCCCCTCGCAACCGCCCCCGTCGAGGGGGAGGTACCGCTCAGTGGGTGGGGGGCGCATCGTGACCCGTATTGAACCCATTCCCGTCACCCTCATCACCGAGCCCGGGCACCTGGTGGCACTCGATGGCGAGACCGCCCTGCTCCGGCTGCCGGCCAATTCCGGGCATGGGCATGCCGATGGCGAGCAGTGCATTGCGTGCGCCATGCGGACGGATGTGCGGGCGCTGCTGTTCGACATGCTGGAGGGCGCCAAGCAGGGTTTGCGGCCGGAATTCAGCAAGGTGGTGGTGGATGCCAGCGCGGTGGCGGACACGGCACAGGTGATCGCGGCACTACAGGGCAAGCTGCCGGCGCAGGCATTGCGGGATCATACGGTGGCGCGGCTGTTTTATCTGGCTGGGGCGGCTTAGGTTTCGTGCCTATCCACAACCACGGTGTCACCCCGGCCTTGAGCCGGGGTCCATCCTGAGATGTTGTGGCTGTCGGCGGCACCTTGCGGCTGTGGTGCGATCTCGAGATGGATCCCGGCTCAAGGCCGGGATGACATCGAGATTTATGGCTACGCTGGTGGAAACGGCACCAACGGCGTATCGGCGCGCAGGTACAAAGGATGCTTGGGACTGCCGTCGGCATTGGTGCCGAAGCACCATAATTCGACACCGTCGGCCTTGAGGGCTTCGACGATTTCACGGCCAGCCGGCGCCAGGGCCTTGTTGAGCTTGCCGTGGCAGAGGACGACGCGCCCTGCCCCACGCGCGGCTTGCCGGATGACCGGGAGATTGGCGGGCGAGACGGCGAGGACGCCGGGCTGGACCAGCATTTTCGGGTTGGTGGCGCGATAGTCGCCGACATTGCATTTCACCATGCCGGAAAAGCCTTCGCGGCGGGCGAAGGTCCATTCGCGGGCGCAGGTGGGGTCGTCCACCGTCGCATCGGCGGTGGAGGGGTTCATGCCGATGAAGAGGATGTAGCGCTCGGGGAAGGCATCGCCCATCCAGCGGCGCATGCGCTGGCGGTAGCGGCTGTCCTGGCTCATCACCACGTCGCCATGCACGCCTTCGGCCAGGCGCAGACGCACCTTGCCGCCGGGATCGTGGGCGGGAGCGTTCATGCCGTCAGGTCGGTCGGCGGCACGAGGCCGTTGATGAGCGAAGCGGTGGTGATGGTGTTGGCCAGCAGGCACGCAATGGTCATGGGACCGACGCCACCGGGGACCGGGGTGATGGCGGCAGCGACTTCGACTGCCTCAGCATAGGCCACGTCACCCACCAGGCGCGTCTTGCCCTCGCCGCGTTCGGGGGCGGGAATGCGGTTGATGCCGACATCGATGACCACGGCGCCGGGCTTGATCCAGTCGCCGCGCACCATTTCGGGGCGGCCGACGGCGGCAACGACGATATCGGCGCTGCGCACCACATCGGCGAGGTTTTTCGTTTTGGAGTGGGCGACGGTGACCGTGCAGTTCTCGCGCAGCAGCAGCTGCATCATCGGCTTGCCGACGAGATTGGAGCGGCCGATGATGACGGCGTTGAGCCCGGCCAGCGGGCCGAGCTGGTCGCGCAGCAGCATCAGGCAGCCGAGCGGCGTGCAGGAGACCGGGCCCGGCAGGCCGATCTGCACCTTGCCGACATTGGCCGGGGTGAAGCAATCGACATCCTTTGACGGGGCGATGGCCTCGATCACCTTGATCGGATCGATCTGTTTTGGAACCGGCATTTGCACAAGGATGCCATGGACTTGATCGTCATTGTTCAGGCGATGGACGAGTGCGAGAAGGTCGGCTTCGCTGGTATCTTCGGGCAGTTCATGCTTGAACGAGGCCATGCCGACTTCGGCCGTCTGCCTGGCCTTATTGGTGACATAGACCTGGCTGGCCGGATCGTGGCCGACGATGACCACCGCGAGGCCCGGCGTGATGCCGTGATCGGATTTGAGCCGGGTCACATGGCCGGCAATGCGACCGCGCAGCCCCTCGGCGAAACTTTTGCCGTCGATGATCTTAGCCGTCATGGGACCCTCCAGAGCCAGTACGCGGCGCAGCAATAGAAAACGCGGCGGCGTTCGTCTACGGTTGGGACCAAATAAAAGACCGCAATGGCATTGCTGCCATTGCGGTCTGGGAATGTTGGCCATCCGCACTGTTGAGGGCTTGGGGGACAAGCGGCCAGCGCAACACTCCTCGCTCACCGGTTGCATGGGTCGCTTGCCGTGCCAGTGAACTGCCTAGAAGATGGGGAGCAATTGCGGCAAGAAAAGTGGCCATCACAGCGATGTGAAACTATCGCGCCGCTGGCCGCGCAGTTGAAGCGCTGCCGCGAAGCTGTCATTCAAGAAGGCTAGACGCTGGTCGGATATGCAGCGCGATTCAGACAAGACGGCCGGCCCGATCCGGGGCCGGCGCATGTGAAAGAGCAAGATGACCACGATCAGCCCGCCCCGCCTCGACAAGCAATCCTTCACCGACCCGGAGAAGGCGTGGGAATATCTGGCCGGGCTCTATCACCGCAATACCAGCTTCATCCGCGGACATCTGGAAGCACTGGCCGGGGGCGTGGTGCCCGAGGGGCGGGTGCGGGCCTGCTATCCGCAGGTGGAGGTGCGTTCGACCAGCTATTCGCGGCACGAAAGCACCCTGCCCTATGGGTTCCTGCATACGCCGGGGCTGTATCGGACCACGGTGACGGCGCCGGACCTGTTCCGCACCTATTTCCAGGAGCAGTTCACCGTCATCCTCAAGAACCATGGCGGCACCATCGATATCGGGGAATCCGACACGCCGATTCCGCTGCATTTCGCGGTGAATGCCAATGAGCGGATCGACGGAGAGGCGCTGAACGCCCTCAACATCCCGCTGCGCGACGTGTTCGACGCGCCGGATCTGGGCAATACCGACGACGAGATCGCCAACGGCACTTTCGTTCCGCCCAAGGGCGGACCCTACCCGCTTTCGGCCTTCACGGCACCGCGGGTGGACTATTCGCTGTTCCGGCTGAGCCACTATACCGGCACCGATGCCGGCCACTTCCAGAACTTCGTGATCTTCACCAACTACGCCTTCTATATCGACGAGTTCTGCCGGGTGGCCAAGCAGTATATGGCTGATGGCCATCCCCACTACGAGAGCTTCATCGAGCCGGGCAATGTGGTGACGGACAACGCCCTGCGCGGCGGCAATGTGGCGGGTACGGCGCCGGCGCGGGCGCCGCAGATGCCGGCCTATCACCTGACCGCCGATCGCGGACGCGGCATCACCATGGTCAATATCGGCGTCGGCCCATCCAACGCCAAGACCATCACCGACCATATCGCGGTGCTGCGCCCGCATGCCTGGATCATGCTGGGCCATTGCGCGGGCCTCAGGAATTCGCAGGAACTGGGCGACTATGTGCTGGCCCATGCCTATGTGCGCGAGGACCACGTGCTCGACGCCGACCTGCCGCTGACCGTGCCGGTGCCGGCTCTGGCCGAAGTGCAGGTGGCGCTGGAACAGGCGGTGCATGAAATTACCGAGACCGAGGGCATCGAAACCAAGAAGATCATGCGCACCGGGACGGTCGCAACATTCGACAACCGCAACTGGGAATTGCGCGACCAGACCGAAATCGTGCGCCAGCTCAGCCAGTCGCGTGCGGTGGCGCTGGACATGGAAAGCGCGACCATTGCTGCGAACGGGTTCCGGTTCCGGGTGCCCTATGGGACGCTGCTGTGTGTTTCGGACAAGCCGCTGCATGGCGAGCTGAAGCTGCCGGGCATGGCATCGGACTTTTACCGGACGCAGGTCAACCGGCATTTGCAGATCGGGCTGCGGGCCATGGAAATCCTGCGCGACCAGCCGGCGGAGCGGCTGCATTCGCGCAAACTACGCAGTTTTGCCGAGACGGCGTTTCAGTAAGCTAGGCCGTCATCTCGACAATAATCTTGCCGATATGGTCGCTTCCGCCGATGCGGCGGAGCGCGGCCGCGCCCTGATCGAGGGGATAGACGCCGTCGATGACCGGCGTGATGGCGCCATCGGTGGCGAGGGCAGCGAGGTGATCGAGATCGGCTGTCCTGGGCTGGTAGATTGCCAGGCCCATGCGCTGCGACTGCGCGCGGCCAACGCGGTTGCCCAAGGCGACGACCTGCAGGATGCGGCCGAGACTGCCGCCGACCAGAGCCAAGGCGCCGCCTTCGGCCAGGGCGCGGCGATATCCGAATATCGTCTGGCTGCCGACCATATCGACGATGAAATCGTAGCGGGCGCCGCTCCGGGCAAAGTCGTCTCGCTGGTGATCGATGAAATGATCCGCGCCGTGGGCCAGGACGGCCGGGCCTTTCGGCCCCCGGTCGACGCCGGTGACTGCGGCGCCGGTGGCCCGAGCCATCTGCACGGCAAACAAGCCGGCGCCGCCGCCGGCCCCCACCACCAGAACACGCTGGCCGGCACCCAGGCCGGGCCGCAGCTTGAGCGCCTCATGCGCCAGCAGACCTGCCTGCGGCAACGCCGCGGCATGCCAGAAACTCAATGCCTCGGGCTTGCGCGCCAAGGTTTTGACAGGAGCGCAGACATAGTCGGCAAAGCCACCCCATTTCCCGGCCGTCAAATCGCCGAAGACGGCATCGCCGACCTTGAGGGTGATCACATCGGGAGCGACAGCTTCGACCGTTCCGGCGATGTCGCCGCCCAGAATGCGGAATGGCGGGCGGAATGGCGCATCGATGCGCCCGAGCGGGCGGCCGACAAGGCGGTCCCAATCCCATGAATTGACCGAGGCGGCGTGGACACGCACCAGCACTTCGCCGAGGCCCGGAAGCGGCCGGGGCATCTGCTCCAGCCGCAAAACCTGTTCGGGCGGGCCATATCGATCGTAGACGAGGGCCCGCATGGTGGTCATCGGTCCTAGCGGCCCTTGACCACCGAATAGCCGGCATATTTGGCCGAGGTGCCGAGCTGTTCCTCGATGCGGATGAGCTGGTTGTACTTGGCCAGGCGATCGGAGCGGGACAGCGAGCCGGTCTTGATCTGTCCGCAGTTCAGCGCCACGGCGAGGTCGGCAATGGTCGAGTCTTCGGTTTCGCCCGAGCGATGCGACATGACCGAGGTATAGGCTGCACGGTGGGCGGTATCGACGGCGTTGAGGGTTTCGCTGAGCGATCCGATCTGGTTGACCTTGACCAGGATGGAATTGGCAACACCCATCTTGATGCCGGAGACGAGGCGCTGCGTGTTGGTGACGAAGAGATCGTCGCCCACCAGCTGCACCTTGTCGCCGATGGCGTCGGTCAGGGCCTTCCAGCCGTCCCAATCGTCCTCGGCCATGCCATCTTCGATGGTGATGATCGGGTAACGGGCGGCGAGATCGGCCAGGAACTTGACGTTCTCATCCGAGGACAGCGACTTGCCTTCGCCCACCATCTCGTACTTGCCGCCCTTGTAGTATTCGGTGGCAGCGCAATCGAGGCCGAGGAAGATATCCTCGCCCGGCTTATAGCCGGCCTTTTCGATGGAGCGCATGATGAAGCCCAGCGCGTCTTCGGCTGAGGCCAGGTTGGGCGCGAAGCCGCCTTCGTCGCCGACATTGGTATTATGGCCTTCGGCCGAGAGGCCCTTCTTGAGGGTATGGAAAATCTCGGAGCCGATGCGGACGGCATCGGCCAGGTTTTCGGCGCCGGCGGGCAGGATCATGAATTCCTGCATGTCGATCGGGTTATCGGCATGCTCGCCGCCATTGATGATGTTCATCATCGGCACCGGCAGGACATGGGCGTTCGGTCCGCCGATATAGCGGTAGAAGGGCAGCTCGCTGGATTCGGCGGCGGCCTTGGCGACGGCCAGCGACACGCCCAGAATGGCGTTGGCGCCGAGGCGCGACTTGTTGGGCGTGCCATCGAGGTCGATCATGGCCTGGTCAACGGCGAGCTGGTCGAGCGCGTCCATACCCAGGATTTCGTCCGATATCGCCACATTGACGTTTTCGACGGCCTGGGTGACGCCCTTGCCGTTATACTTCTTGCCGCCGTCGCGCAGCTCGACGGCTTCGTGGGCGCCGGTGGAGGCGCCCGAGGGCACGGCGGCGCGGCCGAAGCTGCCGTCGTCCAGCACCACATCAACTTCGACCGTGGGATTGCCACGGCTGTCATAGATCTGGCGGCCGGAGACGTGGATGATTGAAGACATGGTGCGCCCTTCCCGATTGGGTTCTGTCGGTTCGTTGCGCCTCTCCTAGACGCGGGGCGTGACAAGTAAAAGAGGGCGGCACAAAAAAATGCCGATTGGCCGGCTTCCGGGGTGGTCGGGCGATTGATCCACGGGTGGTTTATCGTTAATACGGGATGCTTCCCGGAGGAACCATGACCACGCAGTTCATCAAGCAGGTTGCCCATGCCTGCATCTTCGCGCACGACCTGGAAAAGACGGCCAATTTCTACCGCGACGTGCTCGGCATCGAGAAGGCGTTCGACTTCAAGCGCGGCGAGGACTGGATCGGGTTCTATATGGATCTGGGCGCGCGCACCTTCATCGAAGTGTTCCGCAAGGGGGAGTCGCGCTTTGCCGAGACCGACCAGATCAACCATATCTGCCTTGAGACCGAGGACCTTGACGGGCTGATTGCCCATGTGCGGGCTCAAGGTGTCGACATCACCGACAAGAAGCTGGGCGTGGACGGGACGTGGCAGGCCTGGACCAAGGACCCCAATGGCGTGAAGCTGGAGATATTCCAGTATACGGCTGAGAGTTTGCAGTTCGGGCCGAAGGGCGGGGTTTGCCAGGTGAACTGGTAGAACCGGGCGCCTCACGCACACCGTGTCATCCCGGCCTTGAGCCGGGATCCATCCTGAGATGTACTGACTTGTGCAGCGAACGATCCACCTTGCGGCTGTGGCGCCATCTCGGGATGGGCCCCGGCTCAAGGCCGGGGTGACACCGAGTTTGTGAGGGCTGCGGTGCCCCACATCGTGGAAATTTGCGAGAGCCCCTACTCTTCCCGCTTGTGACCGTCGATATGCTTGTCCGCCTGCGCCTTTTCCGCCGCCTGCTTCAGCTTCTCGGCCTTGGTGCGGCCGAAGAGGACGCGGTTCTGCTCGGCCTGCGTCTCTTTTTCGGCGCGAACCTTCTGCTTTCTGGCGGTGCGGAGGTTGATGATGTCGGCCATGGCGATCCGTCCGGTTGTGACCGCCTTTAGCACATCAGGGAATGTAAGGGCAGGAAACCAGCACCACCTGGCCCTTCGCCGTCAGGATGGCGGCTTCGTAGGTATAGGCATCCTCGAACCAGGACGCTTCCACCATGATGGCGCCGGGCGAGATGTGGTCGGCGAAGGCGTCATCGAAATTGACGGTTTCGTCGGTGACCATCTGCATCGGATGCGAGGGGCCGGGCGTGGCGGTGGCCGGATCGAGGAAGCTGAAGCTGGTGGGCTCCTCGATGCGTAGCAGGCCGGCCGGCGTGTAGGGGCCCTGGAGGTCCGAGGTACAGTCGAAATCGCCCAGGACCTGGGCGCTGGCGGGCATGGAAATGGTGGCCAGCAGCGTGGCGGCGAACAGGGTGCGGATCATGGAGGTCTCCTCGTTGGAGAGGAGAATGGCGGAGCGGACCGGGGCGGCCTACCCCTGATCGTGGGTGTGCGGGAAACCGTCGGTTTGTCGCCCCCTCCCCCTTGAGGGGAGGGTCGGGGTGGGGGTCGCAGGGCGATCCACAGGACTACCCCCTCCCCAGCTCTGCTACGGCCCTGACGGGCCAAGCGACGCTACCCTCCCCTCAAGGAGGAGGGTAGGCCGCCCCCGAGGCCTCGCGGCTAGACCAGCCGGCTCTGGTCCATTGCGGCAGCGATGAAGCTGGCGAAGAGCGGGTGGGGTTCGAAGGGCTTGGATTTGAGTTCGGGGTGGAACTGCACGCCGATGAACCACGGATGGTCGGTGCGCTCGACGATCTCGGGCAGCTTGCCATCGGGCGAGACGCCGGAGAACAAGAGGCCATTCTTTTCGAGCAGCTTGCGGTAATCCATGTTCACCTCGTAGCGGTGGCGATGGCGCTCGGAAATGCGGGTGGAGCCGTAGATGTCGGCGACGCGCGAGCCGCGCGTGAGCTGGGCCGGATAGGCGCCGAGCCGCATGGTGCCGCCGAGATCGCCTTCGGCTGCACGGCTCTCCTTCTCGTTGCCCTTGGTCCACTCGGTCATCATGCCGACGATCGGCTCCTTGGTCGGGCCGAATTCGGTCGAGGAGGCATTCTTGATGCCGGCCGTGTTGCGGGCGGCCTCGACGCAGGCCATCTGCATGCCGAAGCAGATGCCGAAATAGGGCACGTCCTTGACACGGGCGAAGCGGGCCGCCTCGATCTTGCCGGCGGAGCCGCGCTCGCCGAAGCCGCCGGGCACCAGGATGCCATGGACATGTTCGAGATAGGGCGCCGGGTCGTCGCGCTCGAAGACCTCGCTGTCGATCCATTGCAGGTTGACCTTGACCTTGTTGGCAATGCCGCCATGGGTCAGGGCCTCGGAGAGGGATTTGTAGGCGTCCTTGAGGCCGGTATATTTGCCGACAATGGCGATATTGACCTCGCCCTCGGGATTGTGGAGGCGGGCCGAGACGTCGTCCCAGGCGCTGAGGTCGGGCTCCGGTGCGTCGGTGATACCGAAGGAGGCGAGGATTTCGCGGTCCAGCCCCTCCTTGTGATAGGCCAGCGGCACGTCATAGATCGAGCCGACATCGAGGCCCTGGATGACGGCGCTTTCGCGCACGTTGCAGAACAGGCTCAACTTCTTCTTTTCGCCATCGGGGATGGGGCGGTCGCAGCGGACCAGCAGCACGTCGGGGGCGATGCCGATAGAGCGGAGTTCCTTGACCGAGTGCTGGGTCGGCTTGGTCTTGAGCTCGCCGGCGCTGGGAATGTAGGGCATCAGGGTGAGATGCAGGTAGCAGGCGTGGTTGCGCGGCAGGTCGTTGCCGAGCTGGCGGATGGCCTCGAAGAAGGGCAGGCCTTCGATATCGCCGACGGTGCCGCCGATCTCGACCAGCACGAAATCGAACTCGTCATTGCCTTCCACCACGAAATTCTTGATGGCGTCGGTGACGTGGGGAATGACCTGCACGGTGGCGCCGAGATATTCGCCCCGGCGTTCCTTGGCGAGAATGTCGGAATAGATGCGGCCGGTGGTGATGTTGTCGCGCTTGGTGGCGGCGCGGCCGGTGAAGCGCTCGTAATGGCCCAGGTCCAGATCGGTCTCGGCGCCGTCGTCGGTGACGAAGACTTCGCCGTGCTGGGTGGGCGACATGGTGCCCGGATCGATGTTGAGATAGGGGTCGAGCTTCCTCAGGCGGACCTTGTAGCCGCGCGCTTGCAGGACTGCGCCGAGCGCCGCCGATGCAAGACCTTTACCCAATGAGGAGACCACGCCTCCGGTGATGAATACGTACCGAGCCATGGGCGTTCACCTTAATCACATCAGCGTCGATTCGTAGAGCGCGCAACACGCTCTACACAAAAAGAAGAAGGGGATGTTTCCATCCCCCTCTTTTGGTTCGCCTTGCGGCGGTCAGTTGGTCGCCGGAGCGGCCGGCTCAGTCGGCGCTTCCGCCGGGGGCACCGGCAGGTCGCCGGCAGCATCGGGGGTCGCAGCCTCGGCTGCGGGCGCCTCGGCGGCAGGCGCGGCGTCGGTGGTGGGAACCGGAAGGTCGGAGGCCGGCGTTTCGGGCTGCAGGGCGTTCAGGGCGTCGAGAACGTTGGTCGGCGCGGTACCGTCCTCGGTTGCGGCAGCGCCTTCGAGAATGCCCGAGGTGCCGCGATCGAGTTCGGACAGCACGGTAAGGCCGATCGCCGTTGCAAAGAACAGGGTCGCCAGAATCGCCGTGGTGCGGGTCAGCAGGTTGGCGGAACCGCGCGCGGTCATGAAACCACCGCCACCACCACCGCCAATGCCCAATGCGCCGCCCTCGGAGCGCTGCAGCAGGATCACCGCAATCAGCGCCAGGACGATCAGCAAATAGGCCACAATCAGGACGTTCGCCATCGTGTCTTCTTATTCAGGTCAGTCAAAGGATGGCGCGTCTTACACGCCTCGCGCAGCAAATGCCACCCCAAACTCGATCGTCACCCTCGGGCCTGACCCGAGGGCTCTGCACTTGCGGAGCGCTGGTCAAGTGAAACGCCCTCGGGTCAAGCAACTGTCGATTGTTTGACGATAGCATTGAGGATGGTGATGAACTTTCTCATTGCAGCGTTGATGGCGAGTTTG
>NZ_LMGZ01000017.1 GCF_001427605.1 Devosia sp. Root635
AAACCCTTCAAACTCGCCATCAACGCTGCAATGAGAAAGTTCATCACCATCCTCAATGCTATCGTCAAACAATCCACAGTTGCTTGACCCGAGGGCTCTACACTTGCTGAGCGCTAGGTAAGTACAGTGCCCTCGGGTCAAGCCCGAGGGTGACGGCCGGTGGATGAGGAAGGATTGAGGGTGGGGTGGGGCAACATGCGCTGAGGCTCTGGTTACCCCCGCCCTGCTGCCCGCTCGGCCAGTCCGCGTACCGTGTTCCAGTTCCGCGCCGTCACCGTGCCCGCGCGTTTCTCGATCAGCCCCGGCAGGCGCGGGCTCAGCGAGGCACGTCCCACATAATCCACGAATAGATGCGTGCCCTCGATATGCACCCGCTCCGGCCCCTTATAGCTGTCAAGCCACGAAAAATCCGGTCTGGCCCCGGCAAAGAAATACACCGTCAATTCGCTGGGCCGCTCCGCCGCGGCCTCGGGGAGGGGATTGGCCTTGACCAGCCGGCGCAGTGCCGCCGCCTTGCGCACCACGGCCACATTGCCTGGCCCCAGCCCGAGCCCCCGCACCACCGCATTCATGTTCGCGGTGACTTCGACAATGCCCTTGTCGCTGCCCACGATCATATTGCCCGTCGCCACATAGGTCTGTGGCGCGTCATAGCCTGCCGCCGCCACGGCATCCCGCCATTGCGCCATCGACATGATCTTGTGCGTGATCGGCCCAATGGCCCGCAGCAGGATGACGTAGCTTGTCATCCCGGCGGCAGGTTGCCGTCGCCCACATAATTGCGGCTATAGCGCCCCTTGAGCGAGGTCAGGATTTCGTAGCCGATCGTGCCGCCAGCATCGGCCAGGTCGTCCACCCCGATGATATCGCCGAGAATTTCCGCGGCCTCGCCGGGATTGGGGATGTCCGGCCCAAGTTCGGTGATATCCACCGTCACCTGGTCCATCGATATCCGCCCGATCACCGGGCACACCTTGCCGCGGATCACCACCTTGCCGCCCGGCCGCGTATTGCTGCCCGAAAGCGACCGCAGAAAGCCGTCGGCATAGCCGTGGCTGAGAATGGCCAGCCGGCTGTCGCGCGAGAGCGACTGCGTGGCGCCATAGCCCACGCTTTCCCCGGTGCGCGCTTCCTTCACCTGCATGATCGGCACATGCAGCGTCACCACCGGCGCCATGGGGTTCTTGCGGCCATTCACTGCCCGCCCGCCATAAAGCGCGATGCCCGGTCGCACCATCTGGAAATGATAGTCCCGTCCCGTCATCAGCCCGGCCGAATTGGCCAGCGACGCCGGAATGCCGGGAAACTGCGTCATCACCGAACCGAACAGCGCCAGTTGCGTGCGGTTCTTCTCATGGCTCGGCTGGTCGGCGCAGGCCAGGTGGCTCATCACCATCTGCGGCGCATAGCCCAGGCCCTGGATGCGGTCGCGCACCTGGCTGGCCTCGTTCAGCCGAAAGCCCAGCCGGTTCATCCCGGTGTCGAAGTGGAAGGCGCTCGGATAGGCCTCGTTGCGCTCCACGCACTTGGCCAGCCATTCCTCCAGCATCGCCATCGAGGAGATGATCGGCATCATGTTCTGCCGCACATAGAGATTGGCCGCGCCGGGATAGAGCCCGTTGAGAATGAAGATATGGGCATCCGGCACCGCCGCGCGCACCGCCATGCCCTCGTCCGGCGTCGCCGCGAAGAAGAAGCGCGCGCCCGCCGCGTGCAGTGCCTTGCTGGCCATGGTGATGCCGGTGCCATAGGCGTCGGCCTTCACCACCGCGCCCGTCAACGCCCCGGCGCTCACCTTGTCCAGCGCCCGCCAGTTCCGGGCCAGCGCCCCGAGATCGATACTGAGTTGCCCCCCAAGGCCCGACGTCAGCGCCATGCCTATTCCATGCGCTCGGGCAGGTAGTCGGCGCGCGCCAGGTTGCCGAAGCGCGTGAACTGCGCCTCGAAGCTGAGCTGCACCGTGCCGGTCGGGCCGTGGCGCTGCTTGCCGATGATGACTTCGGCCTTGCCGTGTACCTTTTCCATGTCCCCCTGCCAGGTCATATGCTCTGGCGTGCCCTCTTTGGGCTCCTTGTTCTTGAGATAATACTCTTCGCGATAAACGAAAAGCACCACGTCGGCGTCCTGCTCGATAGAGCCCGATTCGCGCAGATCCGCCAGTTGCGGATGCTTGTCGTCGCGCGCTTCCACCTGTCGCGAGAGCTGGGAGAGCGCCATGATCGGCACTTCCAGTTCCTTGGCCAGCGCCTTCAGCGTCGTGGTGATTTCGGTCAGTTCCTGCACGCGGTTCTGGCTCGAGGCCTTGGTCGAGCCGGAGAGCAGTTGCAGATAGTCGATGACGATGAAGTCGATACCTTTCTGCCGCTTCAACCGGCGCGCTCGCGCCGCTACCTGCGCGACGCTCAGCCCGCCGGTATCGTCGATATAGAGCGGTAGCTGGCTCATCATGTTGGAGACATCCACCAGTTTGGAAAACTGGCTGTCATGGATGCGCCCGCGCCTGATGTCGGACGAGGAGATTTCGGCCTGTTCGGCCAGCATACGCGTCGCCAATTGCTCGGCGCTCATTTCGAGGCTGAAAAAGGCCGCCACGCCGCCATTGACGGTTTTGGTATGGCCATCCGGCGTCACCTCGCCCTTCCAGGCTTTGGCGATGTTGAAGGCGATATTGGTGGCCAGCGAACTCTTGCCCATGGCCGGGCGGCCGGCCAGGATGATCAGGTCGGATTTCTGCAACCCGCCCATCTGCCGGTCGAGATCGTCCAGCCCCGTGGCAATGCCCGAGAGCCCCCCGTCGCGCTGATAGGCTTCGCCCGCCATCTGGATCGAGGCGCTGAGCGCGCTGGAAAAATTCTGGAACCCGCCATCGTAGCGGCCCTTTTCGGCCAGCTGGAACAGCTCGCCTTCGACCTTTTCGATCTGCTTGTTCGGCGTCATCTCGACATCGCTGCCGTCATAGGCGACCGAAACCATTTCCTCGCCGACCAGGATCAGGTTCCGCCGGATGGCCGTGTCATAGATCGCCTGTCCATAGTCGGCCGCGTTGAGCACCGTGGTCGCTTCGGCCGCCAGCTTGGCGAGGTATTGCGCCATGGTGACGTCGGGCAGCAATTGCTCGGGCAGGTGCGTCTTGATCGTGGTCGGGTCGGCCGATTTGCCGGCGCGGATGATCTTGCCGGCGACTTCATAGATGTCGCGATGCACCGGTTCGTAGAAATGCAGCGGCTCAAGGAAGTCGGAGACCCGGTAGAAGGCGTCATTGTTCAGCAGGATGGCGCCCAGCAATGCCTGCTCCGCCTCGACATTGTGAGGGGCCAGACGGAACGACTTGTCTTCTGCCGGATGCAGCCGCGCGATCTCTGCCATTGATGCCCTCGGGAAACGTTAACCTTTCTTAACCACGCGACTCGGCGTCGTGTCTTGGCCTATCGGGAGCCTGGTTAACGAGCCGTGTCCCCTGCCTGTGAACTCTGTGGACAACGGGGAATGTAGCGACATGACCTTGCATGACGAGCAAGGCAGCAGAATGGCGCGAGTCGCGGTGTTCGCCTATTTCGTTTTCCCAAAGCCGGAGGCGCAGCCGGCAATGCCGACGACAGCGATGCCTCATGAAAAAGCGCATGTCCTCTCACCGGAGAGCGTGGCGCAAAACAAAAGGCCGGGCAATCCGCCCGGCCTTTCGCAATTCTGTCGAGACTGTTCTCAGACTTCGTCGTCGAAGCGATCGTCCTGCTGCGCGTCCTTCTGGCCGGCGGCAAAGTCGCCTTCCGCGTCGTCTTCATAGACGGTGACGGTCACGTCTTCACCGGCGCTCTGGCGGGCGGCTTCGTCTTCCGAGCGGGCGACGTTGACGGTGATGGTCACGGCGACTTCGGCATGCAGGTTCAGCGCCACGGTGTGGACGCCGACCGACTTGATCGGGTCGGCCAGGTCGACCTGCGAACGCTGGATGGTGAAACCGTCGGCGGCCAGCGCTTCCACGATGTCGCGCGAGGCGACCGAACCATAGAGCTGGCCGGTTTCGCCGGCCTGGCGGATGATGACGACTTCACGGCCATTGAGGCCTTCGGCAATGCCCGCGGCAGCGTTCTTGCGGTCGTCGTTGCGCTTTTCGATATGAGCGCGCTCGGCTTCGAACTTCTTGCGGTTGGCTTCGGTGGCGCGCAGCGCCTTGCCCTGTGGCAGCAGGAAGTTACGGGCGAACCCGTCCTTGACTGCAACTTCGTCGCCGATCGAACCGGTGCGGCCGACACGCTCGAGCAGAATGACTTTCATTTCGATATTCCTTGTAGCTGTCCCGTCTCACGGACGGTTAGGAGCCCCGGACCATCCAGAACCCCAACGATTTTTTGCCCTGCTGATGGAGGGCACTTACGCACGCAAGAAGCCGTTGGGGCGGATGAGATAGTGGTGATCGGCGAGAACCGGAGCGGAGCGTACTTAAGTACGTGAGCACCGGAAGCGCAGCCGATTGCCGCTAGATCGCCGCCCCAGCGGACTTATTGCACAGCGTAAGGCATGATGCCGATGAAGCGGGCCCGCTTGATGGCCTGGGCCAGTTCACGCTGCTTCTTGGCCGAAACGGCGGTGATGCGGCTCGGTACGATCTTGCCGCGCTCCGACACATAACGCGAGAGCAGGCGCACGTCCTTGTAGTCGATCTTGGGCGCGCCTTCGCCCGAGAACGGGCAGGTCTTGCGGCGGCGCTGGAACGGACGGCGGGCCTGGGCGGTGGTGAGGTCTTTGATTGCCATAGCTGTTCAGTCCTTCAATTAGAAACGGCGCGGACGGCGTTCGCCGCCGAAGCCACCACGGTCGCCACCACGATCGGGACGGCCGCCATCGCGGTCATCGCGGTCGCGCTTCTGCATCATCGCCGACGGGCCTTCTTCCAGCTCGTCCACGCGCACGGTCATGAAGCGCAGGATGTCTTCATTGATGCGCATCTGGCGTTCCATTTCGGCAACGGCCTGCGGCGCCGCGTCGATGTTCAGCAGCGTGTAATGCGCCTTGCGGTTCTTGCGGATGCGGTAGGAGAGGCCCTTGAGGCCCCAATATTCGTTCTTGGTGACCTTGCCGCCGCCCTGGGCGAGGACTTCGGTCAGCGCAGCGGTCAGTTCTTCGACCTGCTGCTGGGAAACGTCCTGGCGCGCCAGGAAGATATGCTCGTAAAGGGCCATGAATGCGCCTTCCTTCGTGGTTTCAAACACAGCAACGTCGGGCGCGGAGCCTCCTTGAAGCCGGAAAGGGCATCAAAGCAGTCTTGCAAAGAGCGGGAACACGGGAGGCCGGGCATTTGCCCTATCTGTCGTTCTTGCAAACGACAGACCCTCCGTTCAGCCCCCGGCCAAACGAATTGCTGGCGCGGCTATAGGGGAAAACCTGTTCATTGGCAAGCGTGGCGGCGTTCAGCCCGGTTGCAGGCGCGCGGCGATGAAGTCCGCCGCTGCGCCGGCGCCATTCTCGCCGGCGATGGCCGCGCCCAGCGCGTATGCCCGCTGCCGCATCTCCGCGCCGTCCATGGCCCGGAACGTCGCGGCGAGGTCGTCCACGGTCATCTTGTGCTTGTCGAGGGCCACAGGCCCCACGCCGAGCTGCTGCACCCGTCGCGCCCAGAAGGGCTGGTCCCCCAGGAAAGGCAGGATCGCCGTTGGCTTGCCGGCGCGCAAGGCCGCCCCGGTTGTTCCCGCACCGCCATGGTGCAGGGTGGCGTGCATCAGGGGAAACAGCCGGTCATGCGGTGCGCCGGCGATGAAATACATGTCCCGACCACCCTCGATCCGCTGCAGGGCACCGCCTGCCGTTGCGATCACGCCGCGCTTCCTGGCCCGCCGCAGGCCCTCGACGACCATCCCGGTCAGCTGTTCTGGTTCTGCGCCCGGCATGCTGCCAAATCCGACATAGACCGGCGCGTCGCCTGCCGCGAGGAATGCCGCCAGGTCGGCATCGGGCTCCCACCCTTCCTTGTCGAGAAACCAATAGCCGGTCACGGCCACATCAGCACCCCAGTCGGCCGGCTTGGCCAATACATGCGGGCTGTAGCCATAGAGCGTGCCGGCCGGCTTGCCCGTCTTGCCGCGCCTGGGCAGGCCAAGCGTAGTCTCGCGCCAGCCGCCGACCGTGCTGGAAAACATCACGCTGCCGCCATGAATCATCAGCGCATGGCTGATACGGTTGAGTGGCCCCAGATTGGCAAATGGCAGCACTGGCGTCGGAAATGCCGAGGTCGGTGTAAAGCCGGGCAGGGGCGAGGCCAGGAAGCGTGGAATGTCGAGCCTGTCGGCGATATGGGGCGCGCCCAGTGCCTTGGCGTGATGGAGGATCGCGTCGGGCCGGAAGGCCTGTGCGGCCTGCCATTCCGCGTCGAGAAGTGCGCCCATCATGCCGCGATAATGCTTCAGGAGCTTGAAGCCCGCGCCGAACCCGGCACTGGATTTGCCGATGACATCCTTTACTTCCCGCGACTCGAGCAGGTCGAGGAACGCGCCGGGCAGGGCAGCGAACTCCACCGCCTCCTCGGCGGCCATGGCGGCGAATTGCGCCGGTGCGACCAGCATCGCGTCGTGTCCGCGTCGGCGCAATTCCCGCGCCAGCGCCAGGTAGGGCTGCATGTCGCCTCGGGTGCCCAGCGTGTGGATGGAAAAGCGCATCAGCCCGCCTGTTTCAGACGCCAGCCGGCGAAGAACGCCTCGGCGAAGCCGGGTTCGATGAACTGGATGCTGCCCTCGGGCAGGCCCAATATGCGGTCGGCCACGATCCCCTGCGCCACCCAGCGACGCTGGAATGCCGCGGCCGCAACCTGGAAGGCCTCCTCCGATGGCGCGCCCACCAGCGCGGCCACGCTGTCATGGGTGGTCGTCGTCAGCCCCAGCAGGATTTCCGCCATGGCGTCTGCGTCGCCGGGCAGGAAGCTGCCATCGTCCATGCCCCGTTGCAGAATGTCGGCCACCAGCGGGATCAGTACGCGGCTGATCCGCGTGAAGACATGGTGGTAGAGCGCAATATTCTCCGGCCGGAACAGAGCCTCGAACAGCGCAAGCGCTTCTGGCGCCCGCTCCACCTTCAGCCGGCGGTTATGCTTGAGAAACAGGTCCAGTCGCTCAAAGCCGTTCAGCGTTTGATCGGCAACGAGGGCCTGCGTTTCGTTTGCCGCCTCCCGCGCCATCTGCTCGGCCAGCGCCTCCAGCACGGCCTCTTTGGCCGGGAAATAGTAGTAGAACGCGCCCTTGGAAATCCCGGCGCGCCCGATGATCTCGTCGACGCTGGTGGCCTCGTAGCCCTTTTCGAAGAACAGCGCCCGCGCCGCAGCGATGAGTTCGCCGCGGCGAACTTCCGGGTGTTTGACGACTCGCGGCATGGTGCACCTATGTACTGACTGGCAGTCAGTATACAGGACTGACCGTCAGTCAGTAAATGCCTGAAGAAGGGACCGCCGGTCCCCTCCATATGCCCCTACTCGGGAAAGCTGAGCGTCCCCGTGGAGTCGGCGCTGAGCGGTGCATCGCCTGCCTCCATCCCGTTCACAGAGAGGATATAGGCCGTGATATCGGCATAGACCTCGGCCGAGAGGCTGTCCGGCGCCGATGGCGGCATGGTGTGGGCCTTGGCCACCAGCTCCGAAGCCGGCTTGCCCTCCCAGTTGTCGTGGAAGAATTCTCCGGCCAGCGGCGGGCCATAGGTGTTGTTGGTCATCGTATCGCCATGGCACACGGCGCAGCTGGCACCATAGGCCGTCTTGCCGCTGGCCAGCTGGCTCTCCGCGAAGCTGGCGAGGTCGCCCGAGGCCGCCGTACTGTCGCCGGCATCCGCTTCGCCCTCGGCCGCCGCCGCCTGGTCCTGGCCGCGCAGCGATTGCTCGTTGGGTGCCGCCACCGTGCTGGGGTCGCCTTCGCCCGAATAGGTGAAGGCGATGATTTCGCCCGGATTGGCCAGCTCGCTCGTCGTGCCGCCCTCGGTATTTTCGGCCAGGCCGGTGGCGTCGGTGGCGACATAGATGGTCTTGCCATCCGCGCTCACCGCCACGTCGCGATAGCGGTTGTTCGTCTGGAAATAGCGCTCCACCGCGCCGTCCACCGCCTGCCCGTTCTCGTCGAGCGGCAGCACATAGATCGAACCGCGCTTCAGCGTCGGCGCCAGCAGCACCTTGTCCCAGCCCGGAATGCGGTCGTCGCCGCCCTCGTAATATTCGACGCTGGTTATGCCCACGGTCGGCCAGCAGATGAAGTCGATGCCCTTGCAGTCCGCCACCACGAAATTCCAGCCGGTATCGACGGTGAACATCGTGGCAATCGGCTCCACCATCTCCTCGGTGAAGGCCGATTCCGGCTCATGCGGCACATTGTCGGGAATGGCGTATTCACTGAACTCGGTCTCGGCGCAGGGCGGATTGGCGGCCAGTTCCCAATTGGCATGCTCATAGGCCTTGCCATCGTTGAAGCCGGCGACATTGGGCCAGCCGTAATTGCCGCCGCTGGTCAGGATATTGACCTCGTCATCCGTCTTGGGCCCATGCTCGGTCGCATACAGCGTGCCATCCGGCCCGAAGGCGATGCCCTGCATATTGCGGTGGCCATAGGTGAAGACGTGGCTTTTGACGCCGTCGAGTTCCGGATTGTCCTCGGGAATCGATCCGTCCAGGTTCAGCCGCAGCGACTTGCCGACATAGGCGACATAATCCTTGTTCTCGACCTCGTCGGCCGTCGGCAGCCGCTGCGCCTCGATCGGAATGCACACATTGGCGCCCTGGTTATTCCCCTGGTCGCCGATCGTATAATAGAGTGCATTGTCGGGCCCCACCTTGAGCCGGCCCGAATTGTGGTCATTGCTGGCCGGCAGGCCGGTGATCAGGTCCATCGGGTCGCTCAGCGTCCCGTCGGCCTCGTTGTAGGTCAGCCGGATGATCTTGGTGTAAAGTTCGTGATAGGGGCTGCTTGCGTCCGTTACCTGCGGATCGGCGCCCTTGTCCGCATCCACATAGGTATAGGCGGCATAGACATAGTCATTGCCCGTGCCTTGGCCGAGCTCGGGATGCAGCGCCAGCCCCATCAACCCGTCCTGTCCGCCCGGCGCGGAGATTTCCGCGATTTCGATGGCCACATGCTGCTCGCCGGTCGCCGGGTCGATGCGGCTGATCCGCCCGCCGGTGCGTTCCGTGGTCCACAGCATGCCGTCCGGTCCAAGCGTGATTTCCCAGGGATTGGCCAGGCCGCTGATCACCACCGATTCCGTAAACTGCTTGGCGCCGGTCACATAGGAATCCGGGCTTTGCGCTGCGCTGGGCGCCACCAGTGCGGTGCAGGCCAGCAGGGCATAGGCGGGCTTCAGGTTTTTCATGGAAACGCTCCCTTTGATCTACTCCGGTCAACGCATGGCCCGGCAAAACGTTCACAGCCAACCCGGCGCCGATAAACGCCTGATCTTGGTGTGTTTGACCCCTCGCGCTGGACATCCGCCTTGACTCCGCCACACAGTCCGGCCAAACGCCGCGCAACTGGACAGCCGGCTTGCGGATTGTCTAAGACCGTTGCAGAGGGGGCCGTCATTATGACCAGCTACGCATTCACCTTTCCGGGGCAGGGCAGCCAGGCCGTCGGCATGGGCAAGGATCTCGCTTCGGCCTATCCCGAAGCCCGGGCGGTATTCCAGGAAGTCGACGAGGCCCTGGGCCAGCGCCTGTCGGCGATTATGTTCGAAGGCCCCGACGATATCCTGCGCCTCACCGAAAACGCCCAGCCGGCCCTCATGGCCGTCAGCGTCGCCGTGATCCGCGTACTCGAAGCCAGGGGTATTCGCCTCGCCGATCACGCCGCCTATGTGGCCGGCCACTCGCTCGGCGAATATTCGGCCCTGTGCGCCGGCGGCACCTTCACGCTGTCCGATACCGCCCGCCTGCTCAAGACCCGCGGCCAGGCCATGCAGAAGGCCGTGCCTGTCGGTCACGGCGCCATGGCGGCCCTGCTGGGTCTCGACGTGGCCACCGCCCAGGAAGTCGCGTCAGAGGCCGCCCAGGGCGAGGTCTGCGATGTCGCCAATGACAACGCCCCCGGCCAGGTCGTCGTGTCCGGCGCCACCGCCGCCGTCGAGCGCGCCGTGGAAATCGCCAAGACCAAGGGCGCCAAGCGCGCTCTGCTGCTGCCGGTCAGCGCCCCGTTCCATTGCTCGCTGATGCAGCCCGCTGCCGACGCCATGGCCGCGGCTCTCGCCGAAGTCGCCATGAACGCCCCGGTCGTGCCCCTGGTCGCCAATGTGCTGGCCAGCCCGATTTCCGATCCGGCCGAAATCCGCCAGCGTCTGATCGACCAGGTCACCGGCGTCGTCCGCTGGACCGAGAGCGTCACCTGGCTCACCGGTCCGGGCGGCGTTACCCATCTGGCCGAACTGGGCACCGGCAAGGTTCTCACCGGCCTCGCCAAGCGCATTAATGCCGAGACGGTTGCGACATCAGTCGGCTCGCCCGCCGACATCGACGCATTCGTTGCCGAACTATCGGCCTAATCGCTCTTGAATCAGCGCATCAAGAGTTTGAATCAATATCTCCGTGGGGGAGGACTAAATGTTTGATCTGACTGGCAAACGCGCCCTGGTAACCGGCGCCAGCGGTGGTATCGGCCGCGAGATCGCCAAGGCCCTCGCTGCCGCCGGCGCCACCGTAGCCCTCTCCGGCACCCGCGTCGGCGCCCTGCAGGATACCGCCAATGAAATTGGCAAGGACTGCCCGATCCTGCCGGCCAATCTCAGCAAGCTCGATGACGTCGACAAGCTCGTCCCCTCGGCCGAGGCGGCCATGGGTGGCCTCGACATTCTCGTCAACAATGCCGGCATGACCCGCGACAATCTGTTCATGCGCATGAAGGACGAGGAGTGGGACGAGGTCATTGCCGTCAACCTCACCGCCGCCTTCCATCTCAACCGCGCCGTGCTGCGCGGGATGATGAAGCAGCGTTTCGGCCGCATCATCGGCATTTCCTCGGTCGTCGGCGTCATGGGCAATCCGGGGCAGGGCAATTACGCCGCCTCCAAAGCGGGCCTGATCGGCATGAACAAGGCGCTGGCTCATGAAGTGGCCAGCCGCAACATCACCGTCAATTCCATCGCCCCCGGCTTCATCGCCTCGGCCATGACCGATGAGCTCAACGACAAGCAGCGCGAGTCGATTCTGTCGTCTGTTCCCGCCAACCGGCTGGGCACCGCGCAGGAGGTTGCCGCCTGCGCCGTTTTCCTCGCCAGCGACGCGGCGGGCTACATCACCGGCCATACGCTCAACGTCAACGGCGGAATGGCGATGATCTGAGCCGCCTTAATCCACGGAGTCATTCCCGCGAAAGCGGGAACCTTCGTTTCAACGAGTGATGACCGGCGCATGCGTTTTTCCGAGCTGGCTCCGCTGCGCAAAAGCCTTGGAAACGGCGTGCGGGGCGGCTGGCGAAGCCCGATCAAGTGTGATACTCGCCGCCGCTACACCCGTGGTGGACTGCTTGCAGGCGCCGGAAAGCGCGCCTACATTGCCGGTTAATCAGCTAACACGGTGCTTGAAGATTTGGCCCTGCGCCAATAAGAAGCGAAACGAAACCTCGATTTCGAAAAGGGAAGTCAAATATGAGCGATGTCGCTGATCGGGTCCGCAAGATCGTTGTGGAACACCTCAATGTGGATGCCGAGAAGGTTGTCGAAAAGGCCAGCTTCATTGACGATCTGGGTGCGGATTCCCTTGACCAGGTCGAACTGGTGATGGCCTTCGAAGAAGAATTTTCGGTCGAAATTCCGGACGACGCTGCCGAGTCGATCCAGACCTTCGGCGATGCCGTGTCGTTCCTCACCAAGGCCGTCGGCTAAGCCCGCGGGCTTGGCCGGGATAGGCACACAGCATGGAATTGCGCCGCGTCGTCGTCACCGGGATGGGCCTTGTCACGCCTCTCGGCTGCGGAGTTGAAGCCGCTTGGGCCAATATTCTGGCCGGCAAGAGTGGCGCCGTCAGGATCGACGACTTCCAGGTCGATGATATCGCCTGCCAGATCGCTCATCGCTTGCCGCTCGGCGACGCCGCCGAGGGCAAGTACAATCCCGATGAGTGGATGGACACTAAGGAACAGCGCAAGGTCGATCCGTTCATCGTCTATGCCATGGCTGCCTCCAAGCAGGCCATCGACGATGCCGGGGTCGAGCCGAAGACCCAGGAAGAACAGGAGCGCATCGGCGTTCTGATCGGTTCGGGCATCGGCGGCGTCGGCGGCATCTACGATGCGTCCATCACGCTGCACGAAAAGGGCCCGCGCCGCATCAGCCCGTTCTTCATTCCGGGGCGGCTCATCAACCTGGCATCCGGCTATGTGTCGATCCGCTTTGGCCTCAAGGGGCCTAACCATTCCGTCGTCACTGCCTGCTCCACCGGCGCCCATGCCATCGGTGATGCCGCCCGCCTGATCGCGCTCGGCGATGCCGATGTGATGGTGGCCGGTGGCGCCGAAAGCTGCGTCAACCGGCTGGCTCTGGCCGGCTTCGCCGCCGCCCGCGCTCTTTCCACTGGCTTCAACGACAATCCCGAAGCCGCCTCCCGTCCTTACGACAAGGATCGCGACGGCTTCGTCATGGGCGAAGGCGCCGGCATCGTCGTGCTCGAAGACTACGAGCGCGCCAAGGCCCGCGGTGCCAAAATTTACGGCGAAGTGATCGGCTATGGTCTTTCCGGCGATGCCTATCACATCACCGCACCCTCGCCCGATGGCGATGGCGGTTTCCGCGCCATGAGCGCGGCGATCAAGCGCGCCGGCATTTCGCCGTCCGAGATCGACTATATCAATGCCCACGGCACTTCGACGCCGCTTGGCGACGAGATCGAACTGGGCGCGGTGACCCGCGTGCTGGGCGATGCCGCGGGCAAGGCCGTGATGAGCTCCACCAAGTCGGCCATCGGCCATCTGCTGGGCGCCGCCGGTTCCGTGGAAGCCATCTTTTGCCTGCTGGCCATGCGCGACGGTATCGCCCCGCCGACCCTCAATCTCGACAATCCATCGGTCGAGACCGCAATCAACCTGGTGCCCAAAAAGGCATTCAGGAAAGAGATCAACGTGGCGCTCTCCAACAGCTTCGGCTTCGGCGGCACCAATGCGACCCTGGTCATGCGCAAGGTCGGCTGACCTTCGGCGCGACAAAATCGAGGCACATCGCGTCCGCAACGCGATGTGCCTCTTGTCTTTGCCGCGGGCATGAGAACAATGCTGGCGGCCACATGGCTGCCGAAAAACGATGAAAAACCCAGCGCATCCCTATGCGCCAGGGCTTCGAGGGTGATCCTGCACGATGAATGATCGCAAGGCCCGGCGCCGCCGCCGTTCGAGCAACGGTTTCGTTGACATCCTCAATGGCCTGCTTGGCCTGCTGGTGATCGGGCTGCTGCTGGTCGGCGGCGTCATCGTCTATGGTGCCTCCCAGTTCTACGGCGCCGGTCCCACCACCGCCGAATCCACCTTCCGCGTTGAATCGGGCAATACCCTCACCAGCGCCGCCCAGCGGCTCGAAGAGCAGGGCCTGGTGTCCAATGCCTTCATCTTCACCCAGATGGCCCAGCGCGTCGAAGGCAACACCAATATCAAGGCCGGCGACTTCCGCATTCCCGCCGGCGCCAGCATGTCCGACATCCTCACCGAGCTGACCGAAGGCGATCCCATCCGCTACGCGGTGACCATTCCCGAAGGCTGGACCGCCTGGGACGTCGTCCAGCGCCTCAATGCGACCGGCGACCTGGTTGGCGAAGTGTCGACGCTCCCGGCCGAGGGCTCCATCCTGCCCGGCAGCTACGACTATACTCCCGGCGATACCCGTCAGTCGGTGCTCGACAAGATGCAGGCCGCCATGACCACCCAACTGGCCGCCGTCTGGGAAGCCCGCGAAGCCGACCTGCCGCTTGAGACGCCCGAACAGCTTCTGGTGCTGGCTTCCATCGTCGAAAAGGAAACCGGCATCGCCAGCGAGCGCCCGCAGGTCGCCGCTGTCTTCGTCAACCGCCTGCGTGAAGGCATGCGCCTGCAGTCCGATCCCACCATCATCTACGGCATCACCAAGGGCCAGTCGGTGCTCGGCCGCGGGTTGCGCCGGTCCGAGATCGAGGCCCGCACGCCCTACAATACTTACCAGATCGATGGCCTGCCGCCGACGCCCATCGCCAATCCCGGCATCGACGCGCTAAAGGCCGTCGCCAATCCCGATAGCCACGACTATCTCTATTTCGTCGCCAAGGGCGCCACCCCGCGCGAAGGCCATGTCTTCGCCGAGACCTATGACGAGCATCAGGACAATGTCGCGCAATACCGCCGCATAGCCGCCGAGGCCGCCGCCCAGGCCGAAGCCGATGCCGAAGCCGCCCGCCAGGCGCTCGAAGCCCAGGAAGCTGAAGCGGCCGGCCAGGCTCCGGCCACCGAGTGAGCCAGCCCCTCGCCAGCATGACCGGCTATGCCCGCGCCGCCGGCGCGGTGCCCGGTGCCGCCTTTGCCTGCGAGGTGAAATCGGTCAACGGCCGCGGCCTCGATATCCGCCTGCGCCTCGCTCCCGGCTTCGATGCGCTCGAAAGCGACATCCGCCAGCTCATCGGCAAGATGGTGTCGCGCGGCTCGCTCACCTTCAATCTATCCGTCGAGCGCGACGGGGCAGGGGGCGACCTGCTGGTCAATCGCCAGGCCCTCGCCACCGTCCTCGCCGCCATCGACGAGTTGAGCGGCACTATTCCCGCCGCCCCGCCCACGCTCGACGGCATTCTCGGCCTCAAGGGCGTGCTGGAGCAGCGCGACCGCCCCATGTCCGCCGACGCCGAGGAAGCCCTCGCAGCCGCCATCCTCGATGGCGCCTCCCAGGCACTGGTCGATCTCATCCTCGCCCGCCGACAGGAGGGTGGACAGATCGCCGTGGTCCTGCTCGACCGCCTCGACGAGATCGAGACCCTGGTCCAGCGCGCCGAGGCGCATCCCGCCCGCGGCCGCGACACCATCCTTGCCAAACTCCGCCAGCAGGTGGCCGATATCGCTGCCGATATCACCATCCCGGAAGATCGCCTGGCCCAGGAAGCCCTGCTGCTCGCCACCAAGGCCGATATCCGCGAGGAACTCGACCGCCTCACCGCCCACATCGCCTCGGCCCGCCAGCTCGTAAATGGTGGCGGTGCCGTCGGCCGCCGCCTTGATTTCCTCGCCCAGGAATTCAACCGCGAGGCCAATACCCTGTGCAGCAAATCCAATGCCGTGGAGCTCACCGCCATCGGCCTTGACCTCAAGGCGGCGATCGATCAACTACGCGAGCAAGTGCAGAACATCGAATAGGATCTAGCTGATGGAATTTCAGCGCCGCGGCGTCATGCTGGTCATCGCTTCGCCCTCGGGCGCCGGCAAGTCTTCCATCTCGCGTGCCTTGTTCGGCGCCGATCCCAATATCAAGCTGTCCGTCTCGGTCACCACCCGCGCCCGCCGCACCGACGAGGTCGACGGCAAACACTACTATTTCATCGACATCGAGACCTTCAAGCGCATGCAGGCCGATGGCGAATTGCTCGAATCCGCCGAAGTCCACGGCAATTTCTACGGCACGCCCCGCGCCCGCGTCGAAGAGCAGCTCGCCGGCGGCAACGATATCCTCTTTGATATCGACTACCAGGGCACGCTGCAGCTCTACAAGAACAGCCGCAAGGACATGGTCACGGTCTTCATCCTGCCGCCCACCATCAAGGAACTGCGCGCCCGCCTCGAACGCCGCGCCCAGGACAGCGTCGGCACCATCGAAAAGCGCCTGCACAATGCCCGCCGCGAGATGGAGCACTTCAACGAATACGACTACGTCATCGTCAACGAAGACCTCGAAAAGTCCGTCGCCCGCGTCCGCTCCATCCTCGTTTCAGCCCGCCTGGAACGTGACCGCCAGTTGAACTTGTCCAGCTTCGTCAAGGACTTGCAGAGCCAGATCGATTCTCTTTGAGACTTCGAACCGGCCGTAGGCAAAATCGTTCCAGTGGAGCGATTTTAGGTGAGAAGGCCATGAGAGCTATGCTCGAATGGCACGAAGGTTTGGCAAACTCGATCGTCACCCTCGGGCCTGACCCGAGGGCTCTACACTTGCGGAGCATTGGGTTAGTACAGTGCCCTCGGGTCAAGCAACTGTCGATTGTTTGACGATAGCATTGAGGATGGTGATGAACTTTCTCATTGCAGCGTTGATGGCGAGTTTGAAGGGTTTTC
>NZ_LMGZ01000018.1 GCF_001427605.1 Devosia sp. Root635
CTGCCCGAGGACGGTCGATGTCTGCCCGGGAGCGCGGGTGCGACCGCCTCCCGGGACATCTTAATCAGATTTCGTCGATACAAGCCCGAGGGTGACGCGCGGTGGGCTTGGGAAAGGTGGGATCGGGTGCGACGAGTATCCCCTCACGCCCCCGCATACGCCTTCTGCAGCCCCGCCACGTCGAGCTTCCGCATCTGCATCATAGCCTGCATGGCGCGGTTGGCGCCGGCCTTGTCGGGGCCGAAGACGGTTTCGAAAACCTGCTTGGGCACCACCTGCCAGCTCAGCCCGAACTTGTCCTTGCACCAGCCGCACATACTTTCCTCGCCGCCGTCGCTGACGAAGGTGTTCCAGAAATAATCCACCTCGGCCTGGTCGGCGCAGTCGATCACGAAGCTCACGGCCTCGGTGAATTTGAAGTCCGCGCCGCCATTGAGCAGCATGAATTTCTGCCCTTCCAGCTCGATAACGGCGGTGAAGGCCGGGCCCTTGGGATCCTGGCGCACCACGTCGTGGACCTTCGCCGACTTGAAGGTCTCGGTGTAGAACGCGATGGCATCGTCGATGCGGTTGTCGAACCACAGGCAGGGCATGATCTTGGTCATTGTCGTTCTCCTCGAATGAGCGGCGCCGGATCCTTGTCCAGAACCAATGTGTTATATTCCTATTTGGTTATATAATGAATGTCAACGGGCTCTGTTCGGCCGCGGCGTGGTTAACGCGCCGTCAATGGGTAACCGCCATGTGTCGCAAATTGCGTTCACGTTAACACCGGCGAGGCAATTGTTAGGGGCCGGTTAACGTTTGGGAGGGTAAATCTTTACCAACCAAGCCACTATGGGGCCTTCCATGACTATCAACCTCACCATTCCCGATATCCAGGAACTCAAGCCCCGCATCACCGTGTTCGGTGTTGGCGGTGGTGGCGGCAACGCCGTCAACAACATGATTGAATCCGGGCTCGACGGGGTGGATTTTGTCGTTGCCAATACCGATGCGCAGGCCCTGGCCTTGTCCAAGGCCCAGCGGATCATCCAGCTCGGCGTGGGCGTTACCGAAGGCCTGGGTGCGGGGTCGCATCCCGAGGTCGGTCGCGCGGCTGCCGAAGAGAGTTGGGACGAGATCAACGATCACCTTTCCGGCTCGCATATGGTGTTCATCACTTGCGGCATGGGTGGCGGCACCGGCACCGGCGCCGCGCCCGTCGTGGCTCGCGCTGCACGCGAGCAGGGCATTCTCACTGTTGGCGTCGTCACCAAGCCGTTCAACTTCGAAGGCAATCGCCGTACGCGCCTGGCCGATGACGGCATCGACGAGCTGCATCGCCATGTCGATACGCTGATCGTCATCCCCAACCAGAACCTGTTCCGCGTCGCCAACGAGAAGACCACCTTCGCCGACGCCTTTGCCATGGCCGACCAGGTGCTGTTTTCGGGCGTTGCCTGCATCACCGACCTGATGGTCAAGGAAGGCCTGATCAACCTCGACTTCGCCGACGTGCGCGCCGTGATGCGCGGCATGGGCAAGGCGATGATGGGGACCGGGGAAGCCTCGGGCGAAGATCGTGCCCGCCACGCGGCCGAAGCCGCCATCGCCAATCCGCTGCTCGACGATGTGTCGATGCAGGGTGCGCGTGGCCTGTTGATTTCCATCACCGGTGGTCCGGACCTCACCCTTTACGAAGTCGATGAAGCGGCCAGCCGCATTCGCGAGGAAGTCGATCCGGACTGCAACATCATCCTGGGCGCCACCTACGATCCGAGCCTGACCGGCACGATCCGCGTGTCCGTCGTCGCCACCGGCACCGATGCCACCATGGTTCAGGCGCTGGAGCCGGCCAAGCCGCATGCTTCGCGCACCCCGCTCGAAGTGCGCCGCCATGTGCCGGTCGAGCCGACCCGCACGCAGACCGAGCGCGCTGCCGTTACCACGCCGGCCGCGCCGCAGGCCATCGAACACCAGTTCGCGGCTGCTGTCGCCGAAGCGTTCAATGCAGCACCGGCGCCGATCTCGTCATATGACGAGGATGACGGTGTTTTCGTCGAACCGTATATTCCGGCCGCCGAGAGCATGCACGAAGCCGAGGAATCGACCACGATCGCCGAAGAGCCGGTTCCCAGTGTCTATGTGCCGTCCCATGCCGCTCGCCCCGAAGGGCAGCGCCGCATGCCGCGCACCGAGGAACTGCCGATTGTTGCGAGGCGGTCACAGGAACCGCAGGAACGTCACGACGCCGAGCCGCGCAATGCGCGCGCGCTGTTCAAGAAGCTGGCCTCCAATGTCGGCCTCAATCTGGGCCAGTCCCAGCCGGCCGCTGGCGAGCAAACCAACTATTCGGCAGCCGATGATGCTGCGGCACGCAGCGCCATAGAGGCCGGTGGGGCAAGGGCTTCGCGCGTTGCGCCGGCCGTCGAGGGCGCACGCGGCCTGTCCGATGCCCATGGCCGCCAGCCGGCGCCCGCGCCGCAGAAGGACAGCCTCGAAATCCCAGCCTTCCTGCGCAAGCACGGTTAACATTCGGCCTGCAAATTCCAGAAACATTGCTCGGCGCGTCTTTCGCGCCGAGTTTTTTTTGGCTAACACAGTCTCGGGCGTCCCGGGCCTTGGGGTCGGAGTTATTTCGAGTATGCAAAAACTGTCCACGCGCCAGCGTACCCTCGCGGCCGCGATCACTTTCGCCGGATACGGCGTCCACAGCGCCCAGCCCGTGACCATGACGCTCAGTCCGGGTGCTGCCGATAGCGGCATTACCATCAGCCGCGAAAAGGGCGATGGCACCAGGACTGCGCCGGTTCCCGTGCATTTCTCCCGCGTTACCCGCACCACCCTCTGCACCACGCTCGATCTGGGCGACAGCATCAGCGTCGCTACCGTCGAGCATGTGATGTCGGCCCTCAGTGGCATGGGTGTCGACAATGCCGTCATTACCCTCGATGGCGGCGAATGCCCGATCCTGGATGGCAGCGCACGCCCCTTTGCCGAGGCCATCCTGCGGGTCGGCCTCGAAATCCAGCCGGTGCAGCGCCGCTTCCTCAAGGTCATGCGCGCCGTAACGGTGCGCAACAATGACGCCTTTGCGGCGCTCGAGCCCTATAATGGCCGCGCGCTCGACCTCGAGATCGATTTCGACAGCAAGGTCATCGGTCGCCAGCGCATGATTTTCGACTGGACCCCGCGCCGCTACTACGAGGACGTGTCCAGCGCCCGCACCTTCGGCTTCGTGCGCGATGCCAAGATCCTGCGCCAAGCCGGCTATGCGCTCGGCTCCAGCCTCGACAATTCCATTACCGTGCACGAGGATCGCATCCTCAATCCGGGCGGGCTGCGCTACGAAGACGAATTCGTGCGCCACAAGCTGCTCGACGCCATCGGCGATCTCTCGCTCGGTGGGCTGCCCATCTGGGGCCGCTTCCGCTCCTACAAGGGCGGGCACGCGCTCAATGCGCATGTGTTGACCGGACTCTTTTCGAGCGAAGCCAACTATGAGATAGTCGGCGCCGAAGACCTGCCGCTCGAATTCGAGGCATTCGAAGACCAGCCCGAGGGGTTGGCGGTCAATCACTATCTGCGGTCCGTGCGCTGATCCCTTGTCGGGCGGCGGGCGGTGCCACAGTTTTGATCCATTTGCTAACTACGCCGCAGGCAAGCGGTTTTCGTTATAAGGACGGGGCAGTTCGTGACAGTTGACGCTATTGGTGGTCTCACCAGCCGGGCCGCCCGGTTTCTCACGGTTGCCCTGCTGGCCGCGGTTCTCGCCGGCTGCAGCCTGTTCGGTCCTGAAAAGCTCAAGGAAGAGCCGATCATTCCGGCCGCCACGCTGTATCAGAAGGCGCTGGACGATATGGACCGGCAATATTACGCGACTGCCATCAAGTCCCTGGAACAGCTCGACCGCCAGCATCCGCGCGATGCCCTGGTGGAAAAATCCAAGCTGATGCAGGTCTATGCCAATTATCGCGGCGGTAAGCTCGATGAAGCCATTCTCGCGGCCGACCGCTACATGGCGCTCTATGCCAACAAGCCCGACGCGGCCTATGTGCTCTATCTCAAGGGCAATGCCTATTACGCCCAGATCAAGGACATCACCCGCGATCAGCAACTGTCGACCGATGCGATCGAAGCCTACAATCTGGTGATTGCCAACTATCCGAGGTCCGAATATGCCGAGGATGCGCGCGAAAAGCTGCTGGTGGCCTATGACCAGCTCGCCGGCAAGGAAATGTCGGTAGGCCGCTACTATCTCGGTAATGGCCAATATACCGCCGCCATCAACCGCTTCCGCGTCGTGGTGGAAAGCTGGCAGACTTCGACCCATGTCGAGGAAGCCCTGTTCCGCCTGACCGAGGGCTACCTGTTGCTCGGTCTCACCAACGAGGCCGCCACCGCCGCCGCCGTGCTGGGCCACAACTACCCGTCCAGCACCTGGTACAAGGAAGCCTACGACCTGCTCGCCAAGCAGGGCCTGGCCCCCGTGGTCAATGACGGTAGCTGGATGGCCGGCCTGCGGAACTAACGCTTCCGAAGGATTTTGTTGCTAGTTTGTTCCGGGGTGCTAATATGCGCCCCGGTTCGTTTTTGGGAGGCATCCATCTCCTCGTGTCATTCCCGCCTTCGCGGGAATGACACAGTGGTAGTAAATGGATGCTCATCCGCCTTGGTTGATCGAAGTCCGGGAATAGTCCGCGCATGCTGAACGCGCTTTCGGTTCGCAACATCGTCCTCATCGACCAGCTCGACCTGGCGCTCGATGGCGGCATGACGGTTCTCACCGGCGAGACCGGTGCCGGCAAATCCATCCTGCTCGATGCGCTGACCCTGGCGCTGGGTGGGCGGGGCGATGCCGCGCTGGTGCGCAGCGGGCAGGAGAGCGGGCAGGTGGTCGCCGTGCTGCAACTGGCCGCTGACCATCCCGCCCGCGCTGTCCTGCGCGACAATGCCATTCCCGATGACGAGGATGTCATCCTGCGCCGCGTGCAGTTTGCCGATGGCCGCACCCGCGCCTTCATCAACGACCAGCCGGTTTCCGCTTCGCTGCTGCAGCGGGTCGGCAGCCAGATCGTGGAAATCCATGGCCAGCATGATGACCGGGCTTTGGTCGATGTCGCCACCCATCGCGCCGCGCTCGATGCCTTCGGCGAGCTTGAGACGGCTGCCGCCAGGGTCGGCACGGCCTGGCAGGAGCTCAGCGACGCGCAGGATGCCGTGGTGGCGCAGCAGGCCCTCGTAGCCCAGGCGCTGGCCGCCGAGGACTATGCGCGCCATACCGTGGACGAGCTGTCCAAGCTCAAGCCCGTTGCCGGCGAGGAAGAAGAACTGGCCGGGCGCCGCCAGCATCTCCAGCAAGTGGAGCGCTCCGCCTCCGACGTCATCGAGATCGACGACATGCTCAATGGCCCCGCTGCGCCGGCGCCGGCCCTGGCGAGCCTGATGCGGCGGCTGATGCGCAAGATCGATGGCGGGCAGGACCTGTTCCAGCCCCTCGTCGATACGCTGGATGCCTCGCTGGTGGCGCTGGACCGGACCGGCGATGCGCTTGATGATCTCAAGCGCGAAATGGCCTATGATCCGGCCGAACTGGAGGGAGTGGAAGAACGCCTGTTCGCCCTGCGCGGCGCTGCCCGCAAGCACCAGACGACATGCGACGAACTGGTCGGCGTGCTGGCCCGATACAGCGCCGATCTCGATACCCTGCAGAGCGGCGAGGCGCGTCTCGGCGCCCTCAGGATCGCCGAAGCCAGGGCCTTGGAAACCTATCGCAAGCTGGCCGAAACGCTCAGCGCCGGCCGCGCCAAAGCCGCCGCGGCGCTGGGCAAGGCGGTCGGCGCGGAACTGCCCGACCTCAAGCTGGGCTCGGCCAGGTTCATCGTCGATCACCAGATCGATAAGAGCCGAATTTCTGCCGCTGGCTTCGACCAGATCGCCTTTCACGTACAGACCAATCCGGGCACCGCCGCCGGCCCCTTGCTCAAGGTTGCCTCAGGCGGCGAGCTCAGCCGGTTCCTGCTCGCCCTCAAGGTGGTGCTGGCCGCGTCCGGCTCCGCCCCGGTGCTGATCTTCGACGAAATCGACACCGGCGTCGGTGGCGCCGTCGCCGACGCCATCGGCCGCCGCCTGGCGCGGCTGGCCGGCAAGGTGCAGGTTCTCGCCGTCACCCATGCGCCACAGGTGGCCGCACGGGCGCAGCGGCATCTGCTCATCGAGAAGCAGGCTGTCAGCGAAGGCGCCTTCATGCGCACCCACGTAAAGCCGCTCGGCACCGATGCACGGCAGGAGGAAGTCGCCCGCATGCTGGCTGGGGCCAAGGTAACCGACGAGGCGCGGGCCGCGGCGAGCAAATTGCTGAGCGAGGTGGGGTAGGGCGCCCTTTCTTCCCTTCTCCCCTTGTGGGAGAAGGTGGCGCGCAGCGCCGGATGAGGGGGCTGCTGCGTTGTGTATGCGGAGGCAACCCCTCACCCGCCCTTCTGGCACCCTCTCCCACAAGGGGGAGAGGGGGAGTCCGGTGGTTGAATGACGCAGCGAGTATCAATCGTGACCGACCTGTCCCAAAAACCCGTCGACGATCTCACCGAAGCCGAAGCCGATAGCGAACTGGCCCGCCTGGCCGCTTCCATTGCCGAGGCCGATATCGCCTATCACCAGAAGGACGCGCCCGAGATCACCGACGCGGCCTATGACGCGATGCGCCGCCGCAATGACGCCATCGAGGAAGCATTCCCCAACCTGGTGCGCGAGGATAGCCCATCGCTATCGGTCGGCGCGCCGCCGGCCGAAGGCTTCGCCAAGGTGCGCCATGCCGTGCCCATGCTCAGCCTCGCCAAGGCCTATACCGATGAGGACGTGGTTGATTTCATCACGCGCGGCCAGCGCTTCTTCCAGCGCGACGAGGGGCTGGAAATCGCCTTCACCGCCGAGCCCAAGATCGACGGGCTCTCGGCCTCCCTGCGCTACGAGAATGGCATCTTCGTGCAAGGCGCCACGCGCGGCGACGGCGCTGTGGGCGAGGACATCACCGCCAATCTGCGCACCATCAAGGACATTCCCGAAAAGCTCGCCGGCTCGGGCTGGCCGCAGACCATCGAAATCCGCGGCGAGGTCTATATGACCTATGCCGAATTCCAGGCGCTGAAGGCCCGTTCGGCCGCCGCCGGCGGGCAGGATTACGTCAATCCACGCAACACGGCGGCCGGCTCGCTGCGTCAGAAGGACGCCTCGGTTACCGCCAGCCGCAACCTCAGGTTCTTCGCCTACGCCTGGGGCGCCACGTCAGAGGACCCGGCGCCGACCCAGTATGATGCGGTGCAGAAATTCGCCGAATGGGGTTTTCCGATCAGCCCGCTGATGGTCCGGGCGAAGTCCGTGGACGAACTCATCGCGCAATATCGCAAGATCGAGGAACAGCGCTCCTCGCTCGGCTACGATATCGACGGGGTCGTCTACAAGGTCGACCAGCTCGAATTGCAGCGCCGCTGGGGCTTCGTCACCGGCGAGCCGCGCTGGGCCGTGGCCCATAAATTCCCCGCCGAACAGGCGACGACCACGGTCAGGCGCATCGATATCCAGGTCGGCCGCACCGGCACGCTGGCCCCGGTGGCGCGGCTGCAGCCGGTCACGGTGGGCGGCGTGGTGGTGGAAAATGTCACCCTGCACAACGAGGATTATATTGCCGGCATCGACAGCAATGGCCTGCCGATCCGTGGCGACGAGCCGATCGATATCCGCATAGACGACACGGTGGTCATCCAGCGGGCAGGGGATGTCATTCCCCAGATCGTCCGCGTGGTGCTGGAAAAGCGCCCCGCCGATGCCGTGCCCTATCAGTTTCCGCATGAATGCCCGATCTGCAAATCGCCCGCCACGCGCGAACTCAACGAAAAGACCGGCAAGGAGGATTCCCGCCGCCGCTGTACGGGCGAACTGATCTGCCCGGCCCAGGCGGTGGAAGGGCTGCGCCATTTCGTGTCGCGCGGCGCTCTCGATATCGAGGGGCTGGGTGCGGAAAATATCGAGCTTTTCTTCAGTAAGGGCCTGGTGCGAACCGCCGCCGATATCTTCACCCTCCGGGATCGCCGCCCGGCCGTGCAGCAGGCTCTGGCCGAGCGCCGCGAGGAACAGGCGAAAACCCGCGAAGCCGCTTCGGGCAAGGTGCGCAAGAATGTCCGCGCCGTCGAAGACCGCAATTACGAGGGCCTCGACAAGCTCTTCGCCGCCATCGACGCCCGCCGCGAGCCTGAGCTCGACCGCTTCATCTTCGCGCTGGGCATCCGCCATATCGGGGAAACCACCGCCGCCGCCCTGGCGCGCACCTTCGGCACGATGGATGAGCTGATCAAGGTCGGCAAGGAAACCGCCGCCGCCGAAGACCCCAAAAGCGTATTCCCCTCGGTCGATGGCATTGGCGGCACGGTCATCGAGGCGCTGGTCGGCTTCTTCGGCAATCAGCGCAATGACGATGTGCTCGATGCCCTGCTGGCCCAGGTCCATCCCAGGCCCTACATCGTCAATGTCTCCGCCGACAGTGTCGTCGCCGGCAAGACCGTGGTCTTCACCGGCTCCCTCGAAAAAATGACACGATCGGAAGCCAAGGCTATGGCCGAACGGCTGGGCGCCAAGGTCGCGGGTTCGGTATCGGCGAAAACCGATATCCTGATCGCCGGCCCCGGCGCCGGCTCCAAGCTGAAGACGGCCGAAGCGCTTGGCGTCGAGGTCATCAGCGAAGACGAGTGGTTCGTACGCGTCGGCAAATAGGCGCGACGCCACGAGGGAGAGTGTGATGAGGGGTTTTTCCGCGGCCGCCCTGGCTGCCCTGCTGTTGCCGGCTGCGGCTTCCGCCAGCGAAGTCGGCGACCAGTTGGCCCAGCGCCTCTATGATGGCACGCTCGCCGAAATCGGCGACCTGGCCCTGCAACGCTGCGACGAATACAATGCCGATGCCTGCTTTGCACTCGGCATGCTCGATCTGGTCACCGCTTATGAGCGCACCGCGCAGGCGCTTTATCGCCATGGCGCGACGGCGCCCAATTCGCCGGCCATGGCCATGCTGTTCGGCATGGGGCTCGACGCCCCGGCCCGCCCGGCCAATCCCGATCCGGAGCCGCTGACCTATCAGGGCCTGCGTGACATTCTCGAGGAATTCGCCAGCCTGCTCGACGTGGCGCGTGGCCATTTCGAAATGGCCGATATGGGCACCGGCTACGTCATTCCCATCGATCCGCTCAAGGTGCGGATCGATCTCGATGGCAATGGCACGGCCGAGCCGGGCGAAACGCTGGCGTCATTGCTCGGCCCGCTGGGTGAATTCACCGATATTCCCGCCCCCGATGGCCCGCCGCCATCGGGCAAGCGCAAGACCGGTCCCGAGTCCGCCCCGGACCTGACCATCGGCTTCGACAATGCCGATGCCATCTGGCTGGCCGGCTACAGCACCATTATCTCGACCCCGGCCGAGCTGTTGCTGGCCCATGATTTCTCCGAATTCTACGATGCCTATCTGCACCGGGTCTTCCCCGAGGCCGATCTGCCGATGCAGGACTATTCGCGCGGCGGCACGCTGTTCATGGACCCCGACAGCGACACTTTCATCGCCGACATCATCGCGGCCATTCACACGGCCGATTTTCCGGTCACCGATGCAGCGCGGCTGGCCGGGGTGCGCGAGCGCCTGCTGTCCATCACCGCCTTGTCGCGCAAGAATTGGGAACTGATCCTGGCCGAGACCGACGATGACCGGGAACTGTTGCCCGGCCCGCAGCAGACTTCGCTGGTGCCCGATACGCCGGTAACGCAGGAGACGGTCGCTGCCTGGCTGGCGACGCTCGACAGGCTCGACGAAATCCTCAATGGCGAATTGCTGCTGCCGCATTGGCGCTTCAAGCAGGGTTTTGATCTCAAGGCGTATTTCGATACGGCCACCGAGACCGACCTGGTCATGCTGTTCACCGGCCTCGGCGCGCTGCCCTATCTCAAGGACGGCCCGATTGCCGATGCCCAGGCGTTTGCCGATGCCAATCGCGTATTCGGTGACAACTGGCCGGGCTTTGCCCTCTGGTTCAACTGACCTTCGGAGTTCTCCATGCGCCTAGCCGCTTTCGCCATCGGCCTGTTCCTCGCCCTGACAGGCCTTGCGGCCGCCCAGCCCTATGAGACGCCACAGGCGCTGCTCGAAGCCTTTTACGAGCCCTATTTCAGCGACACCTTCTCCGAGGACGAGAGCCAGTTCCGCTCGCGGGCGCTGCAGGCGCTCTATGACAATGACGTGGAACTGGCGGGCGAAGGCGAAATGGGCGCCATCAGCTTCGACCCCTATATCGACGGGCAGGATTACGACATCACCGAACTGGAAATCGGCACGCCCGGCATTGCCGGCGACTATGCCGCGGTCGATGTGACCTTCCGCAATTTCGGTGAGCCCCGTGCGCTGAGCTATGAACTGGTGCTGGAGGACGGTGGCTGGAAGATCGACGATGTGGTTTCCACCAATCCGGATAATGAATATCGCCTGAGCGAGATTTTCGCCGAGGCGGCCGCTGGGTATTGAGGGCCCTTCACCTCTCCCTTGGGGGAGAGGTCGGCGCGCAGCGCCGGGTGAGGGGGCCTTTCCAGGGTGAGTTGCGTGGGGAAGGCCCCCTCACCCGACCCGAAGACGGGTCGACCTCTCCCCCAAAGGGAGAGGTGAGGAGCCTACAGCGCCCCCGTCGCCTCCTTCAGCCAGTCCCTGACCTTCCCCTTGACCCGCGGCCCGATCTCTTTCCACACCCGATGATGATACGCATCCAGCCATTCCCGCTCCGCCTCCGATAGCAGCGACTTGCGGATCAGCCTCTTGTCGATCGGCGCCAGGGTCAGCGTCTCGAATTCCAGATAGCCCGGGAAATCTGCGTTCTCGATCACGGTGATCAGGTTCTCGATACGGATGCCATAGGCGTCGGCCTTGTAGTAGCCCGGCTCGTTGGAGATGACATTGCCCACCTCGAACGGCGTCGTGTAGCGCGACGAAATCCCAACCGGCCCCTCGTGTACGCCCAGATACGCGCCCACGCCGTGCCCGGTGCCGTGATTATAGGTGACGCCGGCCTGCCACAGGAATTGCCGCGCCAGCACGTCGATCTGCGCCCCGGTCGTGCCCTTGGGAAAGCGCGCCATGGAAATGGCGATCATGCCCTTGAGCACGCGCGTATAGCGGTCGCGTTCCTCGTCGCTGGGCTTGCCGGTCGAAAGCGTGCGGGTGATGTCGGTCGTGCCCGACAGGTATTGCGCGCCGCTATCGACAAGCATCAATTCGCCGGGATTGAGGGCACGGTCGGTCTTGCCGGTTACCCGGTAATGCACGATGGCCCCGTTCGGCCCGGCGCCGGAAATGGTGTCGAAGCTGGCATCGACACAGCTTTCCTCTTCGCGGCGGAAGGCTTCGAGCGCCGTGACGATACCGATTTCGGTCAGCCCGCCCTTGGGTGCGGCGTCATCGAACCAGGCGAGAAACTTGGCCAAAGCCACCCCGTCGAGCAAATGTGCCTCGCGCATGCCCGACAGTTCGGCCGGGTTCTTGCGCGACTTGGGCAGCAGCACTGGATCGCGTTTTTCCACCAGCCTGGCCCCCGCCTGCTTGAGTGCCGAGACGATGGCTTCTGGCGCGCTGGCCGGATCGACCAGCACTGCCTTGGCGCTCTTGCCCAGTCGGGTCAGTGCGGCCGGTAGTGTCTTGCTGCTGGCCAGTTTGGCCACGCCGGCCAGGGCGGTCCTCAATTCATCGGTGATCTTGGTGGGATCGAGATAAAGCGTGGGCTGGCCTTTTTTAGGCACGATGGCGAAGCCGAGCACGAAGGGCGTGTTGGGCACGTCGCGGCCGCGCATGTTGAGCAGCCAGCAGATCGATTCGGGCAGTGTCAGCACCACGGCATCGGCCTGGTCGGCGGCGATGGCTTGCTGGATTTCAGCGATCTTGTCCGGCGCCGTCTGTCCGGCGCGGTTGTGGCCGAGGAACTCGATGGTGGAGACCGGCGCGCCGGGGCGGTCGGCCCAGATGGCGTCGACCAGGTTGGGGCTGGGCACCAGTGTCGCGTGGCCGGCCAGCAGGGTCGTCATTTCGCGCACTTCGCCCGGGGTGTGCAGCCATGGGTCATAAGCCAGCAGACCGCCCTTGGGAACGATGGTGGTGACCGCCTCATTCATGCCGCCGCGGTCGGTCTGGACCACCGCGATCCTTTTGGTGTCGGTCTGGGCCGGTGCCTGCAGGGTGTATCGGCTATCGACGAATAGTGCGGCCTTCTTCGGCCCGACCACGGCCAGTCCGGCTGAACCGGTGAAGCCCGACACATAGGCCAGGCGAGCCTCGCTGGCCGGTACCGATTCGCCGCGATGCGCATCGGCGCGCGGGATGAGGAAGCCATCGACGCCGGCCTTGGCCATGGCTTGCCGAAGGGCAGCGAGACGCGGCGCCACGGTCCTGCTGTCGGACTTTTCGTCGAAGCTCTGGAAAACGGTGGCGGGAAAGCTCTGGGCGGTCATGGCGGCTCCTCGGGCCGGAATGCGCTCCGGTCATGGCTGGCGTGTGGTATCGGGCTATGGCAAATCGCCGCCCGCTCCCCAACTTAGTTGCAGAAACAAGGAGAGCGAAGATGGCACAGGACAAGAATTTCCTTACACGGGCTTTTGATGCGCTGGTCGCTGGCCGCGAGCGCGAGGCTCGCCGCTATATCGATCGCTATGAGCGCGAATACGGCAAGCTGAATACCAAATTAACGAAGCGGTAACGGGACTTGCGAGTCTTGCAGGGCTGGTCTGACCGCAAAGGCCTAACCAAACCTTGCGGCGCGGCCTAGATAGATCGTGACGAAGGCAACAGACCCTCGTCACACGTGCATGGAGACTGAAATGACCGAGAGCAAGAACGATTTCCGCAAGGCCCTGGGATCCGTCATCGACGCCCGCGGCCGTGAATCGAGCCGCCAGGTCAGCTATCGCATGCAGCACCAGCTGATCGGCGCATTCACCAAGCGCCCATAAGCGCTGCAGTTTACTGCTGACGATCCAAGTAATCCCCGGAGCCCGCTTCGGGGATTTTGCTTTTCTGGAGGGGGCTGGCGACGGGTAAGCCCCGCCCCGGATCGTCACCCTCGGGCTCGACCCGAGGGCTCTGCACTGCCGATGGCGTCGCAAGTACAGACCCCTCGGGTCAGGCCCGAGGGTGACGCGCGGTGGTAGGTGGCCGATTCACACTTCCGTCTCGTCAATGCTAACAGTGTGCTAACCAATTCGACCCTCGCGTTACCGCATTTCGAGGATCAGCGTGGTCCAGTCCTTGCGCTGCAGTTTCTGGTTCAGCACCATGCCCTGACGGGCATAGGCATTGATGACGCCGCGCGCCTGATGCTCCAGAATTCCCGACAGGATCACCGTCGCGCCCTTGCCGGCGATGCGGCCGATTGAAGGCGCCAGGGCCATCAGCGGACCCGCCAGGATATTGGCGACGATCAGGTCATAAGGCGAATTCTGCGTGATGGTAGGGTGGTTTACGCCGGTCGCTTCAAGCGCGATAATGTGCTTGCCCACCCCGTTCTGGGCGGCATTGTCGATCGTGGTGGTCACCGAAACCGGGTCGATGTCGCTGGCGATCACCGTCGTCCGCGTGCGCTTGGCCAAAGCGATGGCGAGGACGCCGGTGCCGGTGCCCACATCGATCATGGTGCGCGGCCGCTTGCGCTTGAGCACCTTGTCGATGGCTTCAAGGCACCCGGTCGTCGTTTCGTGGTGACCGGTGCCGAAGGCTTGCGCCGCGTCGATTTTCATCGGCGTCAGCCCGCCGGGAATCGGTCCGGTTTCGTGGCTGCCATAGACATAGAAGCCCCCGGCAATCACCGGGGCCAGGCCCTCGAGCGACCTGGCGACCCAGTTGATTTCGGGGTCGATCGGCGCGACGGAAAATTCCACAGCGCCGCCAAGGGTTTGCCGCGCCAGTTCAACAAACGATTCAATATCGGGCGGGCTGTCGCAGGTGGCTTCGAACACCCATTCGCCGGTCTCTTCGTTCTCATGCGCCGAGGCGGTCAGCGCCAGGTCGTCCCGCTCCATCACGGCATCGACCAGCGCATAGGCCTGTTCCTTGGTGAGCGGGACGGAAGAAAGCTGATCGACGGACATGGCGAAAAATCCTTTGTTCCGCGCCTAGTTGCGCCATGTGCGGAGCAAGGTCAATCTGACTTATCCCCGTATTGGCGGGGTGGTGTAGATTCGGCGGAGGACGGGTTATGTATGGATTGATCGGGAAAATGCTGGCGGCGCCGGGCAAGCGCGACGAACTCATCGCCACCATGCTGGAGGGCAGCGTGGCGATGGCGGGGTGCCTGAGCTATGTGATCGCCCGCGATCCCGCCAGCGATAACGGCATCTGGATCACCGAGGTCTGGGACAACAAGGAAAATCACGCCGCCTCCCTCGCCATTCCCGAGGTAAAGGCGACCATAGCCAAGGCCATGCCGCTCATCACCGGCTTCGGCGAACGCTTCGAGACCGAGCCGCTTGGCGGGATAGGGCTGTGAGCGGGTCGGCGGGGGCGTCATATCGTATCACGGCGTCATTGCCCGGCTTGTCCGGGCAATCTACCTTTCCACTCGCGCTGAACCATGGATCACCCGGACAAGCCGGGTGATGACGATGGCGGTGGGACCAGTGCGGGCGCTATAGCTTCACTGCCGTCCCAGAGATCGAAACCATCAGCATGGAGCCGCCCTGGCCGACCACCTCATAGTCAAGATCGACACCCACCACGGCATCGGCGCCCATGCGTTCGGCCTCCATGCTCAACTCTTCATAGGCCTGACGCCTTGCGTCGCGCAGTGCGCCCTCATAGGCGCCGGCCCGGCCGCCGACAATGTCGCGGATGCCGGCAAACAGGTCCTTGAAGATATTGGCGCCTACGATCACCTCGCCGGTGACAATGCCGAGATAGTCGCGAACGGGGCGGCCTTCGAGCGTGGGCGTGGTCGAGATGATCATGCGGCTTCTCCTGATGTGCTACGCCAAGAAATAGGCTTGCCAGCACGGATGCGGAAGAGCGGCGAAAAAATCTTTGGCCAAAGTGTCGAAGCAAGGGCAGGCTGGGCGACATGGATCGAGAGCCGGATGATCCGGCCGCAGACAAAGGATGCCCAGCCGTGCTCGCCGTCACCAGCTACAACGAAGTCTATGTGCAACTGACCGCCGCCAAGGTGGAAGAGCAACTCGCCGCCTACGCCGCGCTGGCCGCCGCCGTGAAGGGCAATGCCAAGGCCGAAGCCGCGCTGGCCGCCTTCGCGCCGGGCTATTTCAATGCCATGCTGCTGGCGCTGGACCACCACTTCATGCACCGCATGCGCGGCGCCGAAGGCAAGGACGGCAACCCGCTCAATGAAGTGCGGATGCTGAGCGATTCCATCATGGAGCATGATGGCGTGCTGAAGGAGAACAAGACGATCAAGTACAAGGCGGAAAAGGCCGTGGCGGGCATCGCAGTGGGCCAGGAGATCGCGCTGGACGCGGAGACGTTCGAGCGGCTGGCCAAGGCTTATGTGGCGGAGATCGGGAAGCGGTTTTCTTGATGGGTGGATCACCTCTTCCGGTTCCACTCCACCAGCGCGACTCCTCCCCCTCGACGGGGGAGGTTGGGAGGGGGTGTTGGGAGCCCGGATATCCGGGCTAAACATCCCCCACCCTTGATCCCTCCCCGCGAGGGGGAGGGAGACGACTGAGGCATTTGGGCCTTCAAGCCTTCTTCACAAAGCTCTCCAGAACCTTCTTGCGACCGGCCTTCTCGAACTCGATGCTGAGCTTGTTACCCTCGATATCGATAATGGCGCCATAGCCGAATTTGAGGTGAAACACCCGCTCGCCCACCCCGAAGGCGGAGCGGTCATTGCCGAGATCGACCGAGCGGGCGACGAGGTCGCCTTCGATGGTCAGGGGGCCGGCACTCTTGCGGTTGCCCTGCTGGGCGCGGGCGCGCTGCCAGCCGGGGGTTTCGTAGACGCTTTCGAACGGGTCGGCCTTGTTGAAGCGGCTGGTGGCCCCGCCGCCATAGCCGTAGCCGCCATAGGACGAGCCGGTATCCTTGACCTCGACGGCGTCGGCCGGTAGTTCGTCGAGGAAGCGGCTTGGAATGGCCGATTGCCAGAGGCCGTTGATACGGCGGTTCTGCGCCACCGACAGGCGCGCGCGCCTGCGGGCGCGGGTGATGCCGACATAGGCGAGGCGACGCTCTTCTTCGAGGCCGGCGCGACCGCTCTCGTCCATGGTGCGCTGGCTGGGGAACAGGCCTTCCTCCCAGCCGGGCAGGAAGACGGTGTCGAATTCCAGCCCCTTGGCCGAATGCAGGGTCATGATGGACACGGCGTCCTCGGCCTCGGCCGTGTCGCGATCCATCACCAGCGAAATATGTTCCAGGAACCCGCCCAGCGTCTCGAACTCTTCCATCGAGCGCACGAGTTCCTTGAGGTTTTCGAGACGGCCGGGGGAGTCGGGCGATTTGTCGGCCTGCCACATGGCGGTGTAGCCGCTTTCGTCGAGAATTTGCTCGGCCAGCTCCCAATGCGGCATGGCGTTGAGACGGGCTGACCAGTTATCGAACTGGCCGACCAGCTCGCGCAAAGTGCTGCGCTGCTTGGGCTTGAGCTCTTCGGTTTCCAGCAGCATACGCGTGGCGGCGAGCAGCGACACTTCGGCGACGCGAGAGGCGTTGTAGATGATCTGCACGGTGGAATCGCCCAACCCTCGCTTGGGCACGTTGACGATGCGCTCGAAGCTCAGGCCGTCGGACGGGTTGGAGACCACGCGCAGATAGGCGATGGCGTCGCGGATTTCCTTGCGCTCGTAGAAGCGCGGGCCACCGATGACGCGGTAGTTCAGCCCCAGCGTGATGAAGCGCTCTTCAAACGAGCGCATCTGGTGGGAGGCGCGGACGAGGATGGCCATGGAATTGAGGGCTTCGCCGGCGCGCTGATAGTTCTCGATTTCCTCGCCAACCGTACGGGCCTCCTCCTCGCTGTCCCATAGCGAGGTGACCGAAAGCGGCTCGCCCTGTTCGCCCACATCGGTCTGCAGGGTCTTGCCCAAGCGGCCTTCATTGAAGGCGATCAGGGTCGAGGCGGCCTTGAGGATATTGGAGGTGGAGCGGTAGTTGCGCTCCAGCTTGATGACCTTGGCGCCGGGAAAATCCTTCTCGAAGCGCAGGATATTGTCGACCTCGGCGCCGCGCCAGCCATAGATGGATTGGTCGTCATCGCCCACGACGCAGATATTGGCTTCGCTTGCGGGTTTTCCCTGCGCGAGAAGCCGCAGCCAGAGATACTGGGCGGTATTGCTGTCCTGGTATTCATCGACAAGCATGTATTTGAAGCGCTCGTGGTAGTGCGCCAGCACGTCCGGATATTCGCGAAACAGCCGGATATTTTCCAGCAGCAGGTCGCCGAAATCGGCGGCGTTGAGCACTTTGAGCCGGGCCTGATAGTCGGCATAGAGCTTGGCACCCCGGCCATTGGCGTAACTGCCACTGTCGGCCGGCGAAATATCCTTGGGCAAGAGTCCCCGGTTCTTCCAGGTGTCCATCATCCCCGCGAACTGGCGCGCCGGCCAGCGCTTTTCGTCGATATTTTCGGCGTCGAGAAGCTGCTTGATGAGGCGGATCTGGTCGTCGGTATCGAGAATGGTGAAGTCCGACTTCAGCCCCACCAGTTCGGCATGGCGGCGCAGGATGCGGGCGCCGATGGAGTGGAACGTGCCAAGCCACGGCATGCCCTCGACGCCTGATCCGACCAGGTGGCCAATGCGCTCCTTCATCTCGCGGGCCGCCTTGTTGGTGAAGGTCACCGACAGGATTTCCGACGGCCAGGCGCGCTTGGTTGTGAGGATATGGGCGATACGAGTGGTCAGCACGCGCGTCTTGCCCGTACCGGCGCCGGCCAGCACCAGCAGCGGGCCATCCACGGTCAGCACGGCCGCGCGCTGTTCCTCGTTGAGACCATTGAGGTAGTCGGGCGCCTGGTTCCGGCTGAACTGGCTGGTAATCGAACCCGCGGCGGGGCGAGCGAGTGGGTGGGCTTCACCGGGCATTGGGGGCCTTTCCATCGCCGCGTGCCGGGGCCGGCAGACGCAGCGCGGGGATTGACGAATCTTATTTTGTTCTCGTTTGGCAATATAGGCTGCGGGGCGTCCTGTGTATAGAACGCCGGCCTGTCACCGATCCGTCATGCCCCCGTCATCCAGCGGTCTTGCAGCGGCACTAATCGGAGCCCCGTATCCTTACAGGGGGCTCCTTCATGCATACGTCAAAATTGCTCACCGGGCTGACTGTCGCGCTGCTCGCGACCACTGCTTCGGCCCATGCCGCCGAATATTTCAACCGCATTGCCAGCTTCCCGGTGGCGCTGAACAATCCCGATGCCGAAGCCGGCGTCGAGAATTCGGCCGAAATCATCACCGCCACCGAAGACGGCATGACGCTGGTCTATTCCAATGCCTTGCTGGGCGGCATCGGCTTTGTCGATATCACCGACCCGACAGCGCCCAAACCGGCCGGCTTCGTGGCGCTCGATGGCGGCCCGACTTCGGTCGCCGTGATTGGCGGCAAGGCGCTGGTGACCTCGGACACGACGGAAGACTTCACCGCACCCACCGGCTACCTGTCGATCATCGATATTGCAAGCAAGACCATCGAGACCACCTGCGACCTGGGCGGCCAGCCCGACGCGATTGCCAAGAATGCCGACGCCTCGCTGGTCGCCATCTCGATGGAAAACCAGCGCAATGAAGACTTCAATGACGGCGTGATCCCGCAGCTGCCCAGCGGCAACATCACCTTTTTCGATGTGGCCGATGGCAGTGTCGACTGCGGCACGATGCGCGTCACCGAACTGGCCGGCGTGGCCGACTTTGCCGCCGAGGATGCCGAGCCGGAATATACCGATTTCAACAGCCTCAACGAACTGGCCGTGACGCTGCAGGAAAACAACCACATCGTCATTCTCAACGGCGAGACGGGCGAAATCATCAGTAATTTCAGCGCTGGTACGGTCGATCTTGAAGGGATCGACGCCACCGAGGACGGCATTCTGAGCTTCACCGAGAGCCAGGAGGGCCGCAAGCGCGAGCCCGACGCTATACAGTGGCTGGACGAGAACCGCATCGTGATCGCCAACGAAGGCGACTATGAAGGCGGCTCGCGCGGCTTTACCATCTTCCACAAGGACGGCACCGAGCTTTATGAGAGCGGCCCGTCGATGGAGTATATCGCCGCCCAGCTCGGCCATTACCCGGAGGGCCGTTCGGACGCCAAGGGCGTCGAGCCCGAAGGCATGGAAGTCGGCACGTTCGGCGAGACGAAGTTTATCTTCGTCAACCAGGAGCGCTCCTCGCTCGTTGCCATCTACAAGGACACTGGCGATGTGCCGGAATACTGGCAGTCGGTGCCCTCGGGTATCGGTCCGGAAGGTGCGCTGGCCATTCCGTCGCGCAATCTCTATGTCACCGCCAACGAGACCGACCTCAGCCCCGACGGGCTGGCCGGTTCGCATGTGATGATTTTCGAGCTCAGTGACAGCGAGCCGGCCTACCCACAGATCATGTCGGACCTCGACGCCGCCGGCAAGCCGATCGGCTGGGCCGCGCTGTCGGGCGCCGTGGGCGATGCCGAAAAGCCGGGCATGCTCTATGCCGTCAGCGACAGCGCCTTTACGGAAGCCGCGATCTACACCATCGACGCCACGGCCAAGCCGGCCCGCATCGTCAAGAAGACGATCGTGACCCGCAATGGCGTTCCGGCGCAGAAGCTCGACCTCGAAGGCATCACGCTGGACGGGGAAGGCGGCTTCTGGCTGGCTTCGGAAGGCGATACCGCCAAGCTGACGCCGCATGCGCTCTACCATGTCAATGCCGATGGCGAGATCGAAGACGAGATCGCCTATCCGGCGGCCCTGCTGGCCGGCGAAACCCGCTCGGGTTCGGAAGGCGTGGCCAAGATCGGCGATACGCTGTGGATCGCCATCCAGCGCGAATGGAAGGACGACGAGAAGGGCTTCGTGAAGCTCGTCTCCTACAACACCGACTCCGAAGAGTGGGGCGCGGTGCGCTACCCGCTCGAAAAGGCCCCGGAAGGCGGCTGGGTCGGCCTCTCGGAAATCACTGTCCACGGTGACTATGCCTATATCATCGAGCGCGACAACCAGATCGCCGGCAAGGCCACGCTCAAGGCGATCTACCGCGTGCCGGTCAGCGAGCTGGTTCCGGCCGAACTGGGCGGCGAACTGCCGACCGTCAGCAAGGAACTGGTGCGGGATCTGGTGCCCGATCTCGCCGCCAATAACGGCTATGTGGTCGACAAGGTCGAAAGCTTCGCCGTCGACGCTGATGGCAACGGCTTTGTGATCACCGACAATGACGGCGTCGACGACAGCTCGGGCGAGACCTTCTTCTGGTCCATCGGCGCGCTCTGAAGCGTTGCAAGGCCAAATATGAGCGGCCGGACCGGGAGGTCCGGCCGCTTCGTTTTGCGCGCGATGAATCCATACGTCGATTCAAGGCAATGGCGGGGTTGCGCCAGCGGTGCGCATGCCTACACTCTGCGGCGGGAAACCGGGTGACCACGCGCAGTGCTGAACCGCATCTACATCGTCGTCGGCTTGCTGGCGATCATCGTGCTGGCCGGCGCTTTCATCGCGCCGCATTTCATTCGCTGGAGCGATTATCGCGGGCGGATGGAAGAGCTGGCGACCAATGTGCTCGGCACGCCGGTCACCGTGCGGGGCGAGATCGACTTCACCCTGCTGCCGCAGCCGCGCCTGCGGTTCTCCGACGTGCTGGTGGGGTCGCCCGAGGAGCCGGCGGCGACGGTGGACAGCGTCGAAGCCGAGTTCTCGCTGATGGATTTCCTGCGCGACAACTACAATGTCACGCGCCTGGTGCTGCGCCAGCCGGTGGTCGATTTCACCATCGATGAAAGCGGCCTTTTCGGCAGCGGGGTGGCGCTGGCCTCGGGAACCGGCGGGGTCGGCCTGGGGCAGACGACGGTCATCGATGCCACCGTGCGGCTGATGGACCGGCGGTCGGGCGAAAATTTCGTTGCCAGCGCGGTCAGCGGCGAGCTGCGCCTGGCCAGCTTCAGCGGCCCGTTCTCGTTCCAGGGCAATGGCAGCTATCGCAACGAGCCCTATGGCCTGCGCTTCAATTCGGGCCTGGTCGACGAGGCCGGCAAGACGCGCGCGTCGCTGTTCCTGCAGCCACTGTCGAATGCGTTCTCGCTGTCGCTGGAGGGGCTGCTGCAGCCCGGCATGGCGCCGAAATTCGAGGGCGACATGGTCTATCGCCAGACACCCCCCGCCACCGATGTCGCGACCGACATTCGCGGCGACCTGGTGCTGGAGAGCAAAATCACCGGCTCGACCGACCGCATCGTGCTGTCGGGCTATACCTTGCGGCCGGACGAAAACCGGGCCGGCACGCGCCTCACCGGCGCCGCCAGCATCCAGCTCGGCGATGTCAGAAGTTTCGATGCGGTGATTTCGGGCGGGGTGTTCTCGCTGTCGCCGCGCGACGCCAAGGAGGACGCGACGACCTTGCCCTATGAGGCGGTGCGGCTGCTGTCGGAACTGCCGGCGCCGATCATTCCGTCCATGGCGGGGCGGGTGGGGATCGACCTGGCCGAAGTGGGCCTGCGCGGCTTCGCGCTGCGCAATGTCCGCATGGATGCACGGACCGATGGTTCGGCATGGCAGATCGAGCAATTCATCGCCCAACTGCCCGGCGATACCGAGTTGCGGATCAACGGGCAATTGGCCAGCGAAAACGGCCGCCCGGCTTTCAGTGGCGACGTTTCGCTGGCAAGCGCCCGTCTGGATGGCCTGGCGGCGCTGTGGCGCAAGCCGGATGAGGATAATCCGCTGTTCAACGAACCCGGCTCGCTTAGCGGGCGCGTCATGCTGGCAGGCGATGCCTTCGGTCTGGTCAATGGCGTACTGACCCTCGACGAGCGCCCGCATGGCGTCGAAATCCGCCTCGGTTTCGGCGAGGAAAAGCGGCTTGACCTGGTGGCGCATTTCGACGAGCTGGGCGCCAGGGGGAGCGCCGTGGTCGCGGCGCTGCTGCCCGATATCGCGGCCGAACCGGCCTTTGGCATCAGTTTCCCCTATGGCAGTTTCTCGCTGACTGGCAAGGGTGGCCGCGTGCTCGGGCTCGATGGCACGGGCCTGGTGGCCGAGGGGCAATGGGGCAATGGCGAGGTGAGCTTTTCGCGGCTTTCCGCCGACGACTGGGGTGGCGTCGGCTTCGACGCGACCTTGACGGCCGGAGGTACTATAGCGGCGCCCAATGTTTTCGGCTCGGGCATGGTGAGGGTCGATGCCGGCGACGCCCCGGCGCTGGCGCGATTCTACGGCCTGCTCGATGTGCCGCAAAGCTGGCGCGACGCCCTGGCCCTGTCGGCGCCGGCCGATCTGCTGATCGACCTCGGCAAGCCGGTCGATGGCGGGCAGACGGTGACGGTGGCGGGCGCGCTGGGCGTGGGCAAGCTCAATCTACGCGCCGACTTCAGCGATGGCATCGGGGCACTGGCCACGGCGCCGTTGCGGGTCACGATGGGGCTCGAATCCACCGACATTGCCGGTCTGACACAGCAGGTCGGGCTCGGCGACATTCCGCTATTCGCCGGCGAGGGCTCCATGCTGGTGAGCCTCAGCCTGCAGGGCTCGCCGAGTAACAGCCTCGACAGCGCCGTTACGGCAAGCCTGGGCGATGAAAGCATCAGCTATTCCGGCAACCTGCTGTCGCTGGACAATGGCGAAATCCAGGGGACGGGTCGGCTGGACGTTGCACTGGCCGATGCCGGCGGACTGGGGCGCATCGTCGGTGCGCGCGGCCTGACCCTGCCGATGGCCACGGGCAGCGCGCAAATCCATTTCGAGGGCGAACGGCTGGCGCGGCTGACCGAAATCAGCGGAACGTCCGGGGAAACCGGCTTTGCCGGCGAGCTGTCGCTGTCGCGTACCGGCAGTACGGCCGCCGTTTCCGGCGATATCGCGGTGGACCTGGTGTCGGCCGAGGGGTTGGCGGTGACGCTGTTCGGCCCGGCGGCACTGGTCGGCGGCAGCCAGACCTGGCCCGAGGGGCCGATTTCGCTCGGCGGCGAGGTCCGGCAGACGCGCGGCACCGTTGCGGTGACCGCCAATGCGCTGGCGGCCGGCGGTGTCGAACGGCTGGGCAAGACCAGTTTCGAATTGAGCTGGGACGAGACGCGGACACGGCTGGCCCGTTTCGAGGCGGTAGCCGATCTCGGCACGCTGGGGCTCGATGTCGCGGTCTGCTGTGCCGGCCCGCTGACCGACAAGACGGTGAGCGGGCGCCTGAGCCTGACGGCGGTGCCGATCGGGATGGTCGCGCCCCCCGCCATCGCCGCTATGCTGGACGGCTTGATCGATGGCGGGTTGCGGTTCGAGGCCACCGGCGCCAGCCTGGCCGAAGCGATGAGCGTCATGGCGGGCGAGGGCAATTTCACCCTGACCGGGCTGACGATCGACGGTATGTCGCCCCAGATTTACCCCACCGTGGCCGGGCTTGAGGACGTGCTCGACATGGACCCCGACGCGATGGGCGCCATCATGGGATTGGCGCTGGGGCAAGGGCCGTTCACCGCGCCCACGGCGACCGGTGCATTTTCCGTAGCCGGGGGCGTGGTGCGGCTGGCCAATTTCATTGTCGATGGCATGGGTGCCAGCCTGGCTGGCGACATCCACCTGACGCTGCCGAACCTGGGTCTTGGTGGCGGCTTCGTGATGACGCCGCGGGATTTCGCCGATAGCAGCGGTCTTGTCGGCCCCGATACGTCGCGCGTCATCACCCGGTTGGCTGGCACGCTGCTGGCGCCTGAGGTGACGCTGGACCTGGGCGAGATGGTCGCGGCCGTGATGGTGCGCGCCAATGAAATGGAAGTGGACCGGCTTGAAATCCTGCGCGCGGAGGATGCCGAACGCCAACGGGCGGCCGCCGAGGAGCGCAATCGGCTGATCGCCGAACAACGCCGCCGCGCCGCCGAGGAAGCGGCCCGCCTCGCCGCTGAAGAAGCAGCACGGCAGGCCGCGGAGGAAGAAGCGCTTCGGCTGCAGCAGCAACAGGCGCCCCAGACCAGTCCATCGATCACGACGCTGCCGACCCAGCCGATCGAAGGGCCGCTGGATCTGGGCCTGCCGCCCAGGGTCAACCAGCCCATCGGCCCGGGCGTGAACCAGTCGCTGTTCTAGGCGGCTCCAGGGTTGGGCATGCCTAAAGCGCTGCGGCCCTGCTCTGATACCAGCGCAGCACGGCCAGCCGCGCGGCCGACGACAGGTTGGCCGTCTCGCGGTTTTCGTCGATGTCGCGGATCAGGCCAGCCATGGTCTGGGATTTTTCCGCGGCCATGAACTCCAGCGCCGCCCAGAATTCGGGTTCCAGCGCAATGGAGGTGCGATGACCTGCGATGGACAGGGAGCGCTTGTCCATCAGGGGCTTGTCAGGGTTTCTTGCGGAAGGCGTCGAGGCTGACAACCTTTTCGCCGGGTTGTTCTTCGCCATCGGTGGCATCGGTCTCGGCGGCCGCTTCGACATCGGCGTCGGCCTTGGCCTCGACGGCGGCGGCGCCCGGCGCCGTTGCCGGATCGAACTGCAGGCCAAACTGGACCGAGGGGTCGAAGAAGCCCTTGACCGCCGAGAACGGGATCACCAGCGTTTCGGGAATGCCGTCAAAGCTGAGGCCGACCTCGAAGCCGGTCTCGTTGACCTTGAGGTCCCAATACTGGTTCTGGATGACGATGGTCATTTCCTTGTCGTACTGGCCGAGCAGTTTTTCGCTCAGGCGCACGCCGGGGGCGCGGGTGATGAAGGAAATGAAGAAGTGATGCTCGCCGGGCAGGCCGGTCTTGGCGACCTCGGCCAATACCTTGCGCACGACGCCGCGCAGGGCTTCCTGGGCGAGGATGTCGTATCGCATGTGGTCTTCGGCCATCGGCTACCTTCCAGTCTTCTGGGATAGAATCCCTGATGGCCCATATCAGCCTCACGTTCCATGAGAATTCAAGAACAAAGGCGCGCGGTCCGACAATGGGAAGTGCAGGCTTCTGTTGCCAGGTGCCTGCGAACCCCGCCTGTCACCCGGCTAGGGGTGGAGGACTTAAATTCCCAGTGCTAGCACCGCTTACGCGGCGAGAGCGACCGGAGCCTTATGGTTGTCATTTGCAACTATAAGTTTTGGACCGATAACGGTGGTACCTCACCGAGCAAAAGCACACCCTTTACGCCCTCGTCGATCCTGTTTCGCCCCCATTGGCTGCCCCTGCGGGGGGTAGATGGTGGAGGCGCCGGGTACTGCCCCCGGGTCCGAAAGGTTTATTACGATGACCGTTTATCGCCATAGCTCTTGCGAGCAGGTTCTATATAGGCGCGGTCGGGTTCCGATGCAAATCAACCGTTCCATTTCATGCCCATATATGCGCTGCCGGCCTCCAGCTCATCGAGCATCTGGGCCAAATGCTTCCGTTTGGTGTCATCGCGCTTCACCTTGTTGATCCAGAGCAGGTAGTCGTTGCGCTGGTAGGCGGGGCGGGCGTCGTATTTGTCGCGCAATCCGCGTTCTTCCAGCGCCTCGCGGACGAAGTCTGGCATGTCCTCGCGCTGACGCAACGGACGCAGTACCGGGCTCATGGGAGTGCCGCCTGTGCCTCGATCTCGATGAGGAAATCGGGATTGGCGAGACCGGCAACACGGAAGCCCGTCACGGTCGGCGGATTGGGCCGCTGGCCCCAGACGCTCATCCAGACGCCAAAGGCAGCGCCGAGGTCGATATCCTGCTGCATGATGATGGTCGTCTTGACCAGATCCTCCAGGCGCCCGCCGGCGGCGGCGAGCACCTTTTGCAGATTGTCCAGTGCTTGCTTCGTCTGTGCGGCGACGTCACCCTTGCCGACGATCTCACCCTTTTCGTTGACCCCATTCTGGCCACCGATCAGCAGGATACGGGCGCCCGCCGGCAGGATGATGCCCTGCGAGAAAACCGGGCTTTTATACACTCCATCGGGATTGACGTGTTCAACGGGCATGGTCGTTCTCCTTTGGGTCAGCGACAGGAATAGCGCAGCTATCCTGACATCGTGCGTCAGGGGAGTCTGCGGTATTCTACTACCTGCATGCCAACGCCGTGGATAGCGATCGAGCCGGTGCGAGCAGCAGCGCGCGAATCGAACTAGACTGTGGGCATGCAGCCCTATCTCAAACTCCTTTCCGACATTCTCGAACACGGCACCGACAAGGCCGACCGGACCGGCACCGGCACGCGGTCACTGTTCGGCTATCAGATGCGGTTCGACCTCAATGCGGGCTTTCCGCTGCTGACCACCAAGAAACTGCATCTCAAATCCATCATATACGAGTTGCTGTGGTTCATCCGTGGCGAGACCAACGTGCGCTGGCTGCAGGAGCGCGGCGTCAAGATCTGGGACGAATGGGCCGACGAGAGTGGCGATCTCGGGCCGGTCTATGGCTCGCAATGGCGAAGCTGGCCGGCGCCGGATGGGCGCAAGATCGACCAGCTCGCCAATGTGATCGAGAGCATCCGCACCAGGCCGGATTCGCGCCGGCACATCGTTTCGGCCTGGAACCCGGCCGAGGTGGACGAAATGGCGCTGCCGCCCTGTCACTGCCTGTTCCAGTTCTATGTCGCCAATGGCAAGCTGAGCTGCCAGCTCTACCAGCGCTCGGCCGATACATTCCTCGGCGTGCCGTTCAATATCGCCTCCTATGCGCTGCTGACCCATATGGTGGCTCAGGTAGCGGGGCTCGGCGTGGGCGACTTCGTCCATACCTTTGGCGACGTGCACCTCTATTCGAACCATTTCGAGCAGGCCCGGCTGCAACTGACACGCGAGCCGCGGGCGCTGCCGGTGCTGAAGGTCAATCCGGCGGTGACCCGCATCGAAGATTTCGCGTTCGAGGACTTCGCCTTCGAGGGCTATGACCCCCATCCCCATATCAAGGCCGAGGTTTCGGTCTAGGTTCCGCCTCGGGCGGCGTGGTATCTCAAGGTGTCTGATCGGGAGGATTGGGATGCGATCTCTGATTGCTGCCGGCCTGTTGCTGGCTGCCGCGCCTGCCTGGGCCAATGACACATCCGCGGTGCTGACGACGGGCGGGCTCGAATTCATCACCAACCAGGATATCGTGATGGAGAGCGAGGAGCTGTTCATCTCGAAGGATGAAATCCGGGTCGTCTACCAGTTCAACAATACCGGGGCCGAAGACCAGAACATCCTCGTGGCTTTCCCCATGCCCGATATCGTGCCCAATTTCTGGTCGCCGGTGGCCTTTCCAATGGGGCCTGACGACAATCTTTTCCAGTTCGAGACCACGCTCAACGGCCAGCATGTCGAGACGGAATTGCACGAATATGCCTATGCCTTCGGGGTGGACCGCACCAAGACGATCAAGCAGCTTGGCCTGCCGCTGGTGCCGATCACCAGCGCGGCCAGCGAGGCGACCGATGCGCTCGACAACCAGACCATCGAGCGGCTGCTGCATCTGGGCCTGGTGGCGCCGGACGAGTTCGATGCGGGCGAGGGCTGGGAAAAACATTACTGGCCGGCCTGGACCTACAAGGCGACCTATACTTGGGAGGGAATTTTTCCCGCCGGGGAAACGGTGACCGTGGAACATCGCTACAAGCCGAGTGTCGGCGGCACGGTGGGGGTCAGCTTCCTCAGCGAACCCTACGAGGGCTATGACCCGGCCGCCGAATACAGGACCAAGTACTGCACTGACGAGGGCTTCCTGGCGGCAGTCCGCAAGACGCTGACCAATCCGGACGAGCCCTGGTCGGCGCCTTTCTTCGAAAGCTGGATTTCCTACATCCTGACCACCGGCGGCAATTGGAGCGGTGGCGCCATCGGCAAGTTCCGTCTCGTGGTCGACAAGGGCAGCGCCGACAATCTCGTCTCGTTCTGCGGCGAGGGCGTCAAGAAGATCGGCCCGACCACGTTCGAGATGGTCAAGGAGGATTTTTGGCCGCAGGAGGAGCTGAATATCCTGATCCTCGAGCGGCAGCCGGCGAGCAATTAGCTAAAAAACTCGGTGTCATTCCCGCGCAGGCGGGAATCCACTCTTCATTCTCGCGGCGCCTACAGGAAGAATGGATTCCCGCCTGCGCGGGAATGACACCGTGAAAACGAGAAGATTGAGCAACAGTTGAACACTTCCCTCACCATCCGCTCCGCGACTCCTGCCGATGCCGCAACCATCATCGGCTTCATCGAGGCCCTGGCGGCCTATGAAAAGCTGAGCCACGAGGTCAAGGCGAGCGAGGCCGATATCCTGCGCGACCTGTTCGGAGCCGAGCCGAAGGTGTTCTGCGAGATCGCCGAGTGGGACGGCAAGCCGGTCGGTTTCGCGCTGTGGTTCTATACCTATTCCACCTTCCAGGGGCGGCATGGCATCTGGCTGGAAGATTTGTTCGTCGATCCGTCCCTGCGCGGCAAGGGGATCGGCAAGGCGCTGCTGGTCAATCTGGCGCGGCGCTGCGTGGCCGAAGGCCTGGGACGCTTCGAATGGTGGGTGCTGGACTGGAACGCCCCGAGCATCGACTTTTACAAGGCGCAGGGCGGCGTGATGCAGGACGAATGGACCAAGGTGCGGGTCGATGGCGAGGCGCTGCTGAAATTGGGGGCGACATGACCGTGCGGATCGCCATGATCGCCGGCGTGGCGGAAAACGGCGTCATTGGCAGCGACCAGGCCATTCCCTGGCGCGTGCCATCCGACATGGCCTTTTTCAAGCAGACCACCATGGGCAAGCCCATCGTCATGGGCCGCAAGCAATATGAGACCGTCGGCAAGCCGCTGCCGGGGCGGACCAATATCGTCATTACCCGCCGGCAGGGCTACCGGCCCGAGGGTGTGCTGGTGTTCCACGACATCGACGCCGCGCTCGCCAAGGCGCGTTCCATCGCCCTCGCGGACGGCGTTGACGAAATCATGGTCATCGGTGGCGGCGAGCTTTATGCGCAGCTCATCGACCGGGCAGACCGGCTCTACATCACCCATATCGACCTCAGTCCCGCCGGAGATGTGCGGTTTCCCGCGATAGAGCCGGCGCAATGGGCGGTGGTCGACCTGCCCGAAGTAACGCCCTCGCCCAGGGATGAAGCAAGCTACCGCGTCAAAGTGTACGAGCGCCGTCTGCCCGCCGCGCATTGATCGCATGAAGGCCTTGCCTATATAAGTCCGTAACGAAACGAAAATTATCCGAAAGGGACGCGATGCCGTGGGAGAATAACGGAGGCGGAGGTGGCCGCAATAGTAATGGCGGCCCCTGGGGTCAGGCGCCCGGCGGCGGTGGCCCGCGGCGTCCGGGCGGCGGCAATACGCCCAATCTCGAAGATATTCTCAACCGGGGCCGCGACCAGTTCCGTGGCGGCATTCCGGGCGGCCGCTGGGCGCTGATCGGCGGAGCCCTGGCCATCGTGGCATTCTGGGCGCTCAACTCGATCTATACGGTCGATCCGCAGGAAGTCGGCGTCGAGCTGCGCTTTGGCGCACCCAAGCCGGAATTGTCCATGCCGGGCCTGCATTTCCATCTCTGGCCCATCGAGACCGTCGAACGCGTCACCGTCACTGTCAACCAGACCACCATCGGTTCCCCCGCCGCTGCCGGCTCCCGCAGCAATGGCGATGACGGGCTGATGTTGTCGGGCGACCAGAACATCGTCGATGTCCGGTTCTCGGTGTTCTGGGCCGTGGCCAATCCGGTCGAATACCTGTTCAACGTGCGTGATCCCGAGGACATGGTGCGCAACGCGGCCGAAAGCGCCATGCGCGAAGTCGTCGGCCGCCGCCCGGCCAATGACGTGTTCCGTGACGACCAGGCGGGGATCGAATCCCAGGTCCAGGACATCACCCAGACCATTCTAGACTCCTATGGCCTCGGCGTTGCCGTCAGCCAGATTTCCATCGAAGGCGCGGCGCCGCCGGCCGAAGTGGCCGATGCCTTCAACGAAGTGCAGCGTGCCGAGCAGGACGAGGACCGCGTGCAGGAAGAAGCCCGCTCCTACGCCAATACGCTGCTGGGCGATGCCCGCGGCCGTGCGGCAGCTTTGCGCGAAGACGCCGCCGCCTACACCAACCGCGTGGTGCAGGAAGCGACCGGTGAGGCCGAGCGCTTCAACGCCATCTATGCCGAATATGTCAACGCCCCCGAAGTGACCCGCAAGCGCCTGTTCCTCGAAACGATGGAAGAAGTGCTGGGCGGTTCCGAGAAAGTGCTGATCGAGAGCGGCGCCAACGGACAGGGTGTCATTCCCTACCTGCCGCTGCCCGAATTGCGCCCCGGCGCCACGACCAACACGACGACGGGGAATTAAGCCATGAACAATCGTCTGATCATCATCGGCGTCGTTCTGCTCGCCGCGCTCTACGTCTTCTTTTCGTCGATTTATGTGGTCAACGAGCGCGACCAGGCCATCGTTACCCGGTTCGGACAGATCACCGATGTTCGCACCGAGCCGGGCATCTATTTCAAGATCCCGACCGATATCGTGGACAGCGTGCAGATCATCGAGGATCGCCTGCTGCGCCAGGACATCCAGGATTTGCGCGTGCAGGTTTCGGGCGGCGCCTTCTATGAAGTCGACGCGTTCCTGACCTATCGCATCACTGATCCGCGCCTGTTCCGCGAACGCGCCCAGGGTCAGCTGGCGGTGGTGGAAGATCGTATCGCCACCCGCTTTGCCGCCGTGCTGCGCCAGGTCTACGGCCTGCGCGAATTCAACGCGGCTCTCTCCGAGCAGCGCCCGCAGATGATGCTGGAAGCCCGTGACCTCATCCGTCCGGACGTCGAACAGCTCGGCATCGAGGTCATCGACGTGCGTATTCTGCGCACCGACCTGGCTGCCGATGTGTTCGAGCGCACCTATGAGCGCATGCGGGCCGAACGCCTTGCCGAAGCGGCCCTGCTGCGGGCTCGCGGCCAGGAACAGGCACAGAGCCTACGCGCCATCGCCGACCGCCAGGCCGTGGAAATCGTGGCAGCCGCCACCCGCGACTCGGAAATCATCCGTGGTACCGGTGATGCCGAGCGCAGCCGGCTGTTCGCGGCTGCCTATGGTCAGGATGCGGAATTCTTCGAATTCTACCGCTCGATGGAGGCCTATCGCAAAGCGCTGACCAGCACCGGCACGACCATGGTCCTGTCGCCCGACAGCGAGTTCTTCCGCTACTTCGGTTCGGGCGGCTCGATCCCGCCGGCCAATACCAACCTGGCGCCCCCGATCCAGCCTTCGGCAGCACCGATCACGCCGGCGCTGACCGACGAGCCGGCGCTCGATGGGCTCGGCATCGAGGAAACCACCGTCCCCAGCATTACGCTGGAAGACGGTTCGGAACTGGCGCCGACGGTGGGCACCGAGGTTCCGGCGCCAGCCGAGGAACCGGCGGCTCCGGCAGCGCAGTAAGCGCTCCCGGCTGACGCAAAGGCCGGCGCAGCGATGCGCCGGCCTTTTTTGTTGCGGCCTCTCCCAGGGGAGGTGAAGATATTAGCGGACGATCTCTTCGTCGCTGTAGCCCTGCAGATAGAGCAAGGCGGTGAGGTCGCCATGGTCGATGCGGATGCCCGCTTCCGCCGCCACGGCCGGCTTGGCATGCAACGCCACGCCGAAGCCGGCGATGCGGATCATGTCGAGGTCGTTGGCGCCGTCCCCTACCGCGATGGTCTGGCTCAGCGGCAGGTTGCGTTCGGCGGCCAATGCCGTCAGGCGCTCGCGCTTGGTGTTCTTGTCGACGATGGGCTTTGCCACCGTGCCGGTCAGCGCGTCGCCGTCGAATTCGAGCACGTTGGCGATGGCCTCGTGGAAGCCGATGCGCTTGCCGAAATAGTCGGCGAAAAAGGTGAAGCCACCCGAGACCAGCGCGGTATAGGCGCCATATTCCTTCATGGTCTGGATCAGCGCGCGTCCGCCGGGGGCCAGCGTAATCTGCTCGCGGCGGATTTCCTCGATGACCTTGCGCTCCAGCCCCTTGAGCAGGGCGACGCGGGTATCGAGCGCCTGGCCGAAATCGAGTTCGCCGCGCATGGCGCGATCGGTGATCTCGGCCACCTGGTCCTTGATGCCGAGGGCGGCGGCGAGTTCGTCGATGCACTCCTCGTTGATCATGGTGGAGTCCATGTCGGCGACGAGGATCTGTTTGCGGCGGTCTTCCGTCGGCACCAATGCCGCATCGACCCGGCGATTACCGATGATCTCGCGCGCCCGGGCCAGCGCGTCGGTTGACTTCGGCTCGATGATCTCGCAGGCAATGGCGTGGTTGAGCCAGTTGAGTTCGCCACCTGTCGCCTTCACCACGGCGGCGGCCAGTGCCGGGTCGAGGTCGGAATCGGCGGGGTTGGCGATAAGGCAGAGGACTGGCATGAGGTCTACTTCTTGGAGGAATGCGTGACAGGCCGCAGACGCGCCGTTCTGATAGCGGGTCCGACTGCCAGCGGCAAGTCGGCGCTGGCGCTCGCCATGGCGCAGCGAGAGAATGGCATCGTGGTCAATGCGGATGCCATGCAGATTTACGATACGCTGCAGGTGGTTACGGCCCGTCCGAGCGGCGGGGAAATGGCCCTGGCCGAGCATCGGCTCTATGGCACGGTGCCGGCGGCGACGCGGTTTTCGACGGGGCAGTGGCTAGCGGCTGTGCGCGTGATCGTCGCTGATGCCGATCCGGCGCGGGTGCTGATTTTCGTTGGTGGAACAGGGCTTTACTTCGATGCGCTGCTAAACGGATTCGCCGATATTCCCCAAGTGCCGGTCGCGGTGACGCTTCAAGTTCAACAAGAGATTCAAGCGCTGGATGGTGCGGAGCGCCTGGCTTTGCTGCGTCGCGAAGACCCGGTGACGGCGGCGCGGCTCAAGGTTGCCGACCCGCAGCGGCTGGTCCGGGCGCTGGCGGTAAAGCGGGCAACGGGCCGCAGGCTCTCCGCCTTTCAGGACGAAATTTCCGCAGGCATGCTTGCCGACTTCTCGCGGGTTGACCGCCTGGTGCTCGATCCTGACCGCAATCTGCTCCGCGACCGCATCGCATGGCGCTTCGAGGCCATGTTCGCGGGCGGGGCGGTGGAGGAGGTGAAGGCGCTGCGCGCGCTCGATCTCGATCCGTCGCTGCCGGTCATGAAGGCCATCGGCGTGCGCGAAATCGGCGACTGGCTCGATGGGGTGACGGGGCGCGACGAGGCGATTGCGCTCGCCACCATCGCCACCCATCAATATGCCAAGCGGCAGCGCACCTGGTTTCGCAACCGTTTCGGCGACTGGCCGCGACGGGGGCTGGCCGGCGCTTAGCGCGGACGCAGCAGGCCCAGCCGCTCGCGCAGCGCAAAGCGCGTGACCAGCACCACGGCAACGAAGGCGAGGCCCGCCGCCAGGCCGATCCAGATGCCGACGCCATTCCAGCCGACAACGAAGCCGAGAATGTAGGAGGTCGGCAGGCCGACGCCCCAATAGCCGAGGATAGCCAACAGCATCGGTATCTTGGTGTCGCTGAGGCCGCGCAAGGCGTGCGCTGCAACCACCTGGGCGCCATCGACCAGTTGGAATATGCCGGCGACGGCGAGGAAGGCTGCCGCCAAGGCCAGGGCATTGGCGTTCTCGATGACCTTTGGATCGAGGAACCAGGTCACGATCACCTGGCCCAGGGTCAGAAACACGATGCTGGCTACTGCCATGAAGCCGACGCCCAGCGCGAAGGCGGTCCAGCCGGCCTTGCGGATGCCTTCGGTGTCGCTGCCGCCATAGGCATTGCCCACGCGCACGGTGGCGGCGATGCCGAGGCCGAGCGGCACCATGAAGGCCATCGAGGCGCATTGCAGGGCAATGGCGTGGGCCGCGACCTCGTCGGTGCCGATGCGGCCCATCAGCAATGCTGCAGCGGTGAACAGGCCCACCTCGGCCAGCACCGTCAGGCCGATGGGCGTGCCGATGCGGAAAATTTCGCGGAAACGCGACCAGTCCGGCTTCCAGAAACGGAGCAGCAGGTGGAAGCGCTTGAAACGGCGATGCCGCAGCACATAGACCAGCATCAGCACGAACATCGCGATATTGGTCAGCAGCGTCGACAGCGCCGCGCCGCGCAGTTCCAGCCGGGGCAGGCCGAGCGTGCCAAACATCAGCAGATAATTGCCGATGGCGTTGAGCACGACGCCGCCGACGGTGATGAAAAGGATGATGCGCGTGGCTTCGAATGCCGAGAGCAGCGACCGCGGCACGATGATGGCCAGCGCCGGGAACAGCATCCAGACGGCGACCTGGATATATTCCTCGGCCCGGATGGTGGCCGCCGGATCCTGGCCGAGCAGGGTGAAGACAGGTCGGATCTGCAGGATGATCGGGATCAGCACTACGGCGAGCAGGATGGCGACCCAGAAACCCTGGCGGGCGATGCGGCGGATGGCCTTGATGTCGCGCGCGCCACGCGCCTGCGCCACCAGCGGGGCAACGGCGCCGACGATGCCGATGCCCAGCAGCAGGAAGGGCATGAGGAACGTCGTTGCCAGCGTGCCGGCGGCGAGCGCCTGCGGCCCCAGCCAGCCCATCATGATGACATCGGTGGTAGTGAGGGCCGTCTGCGCCAGTTGGGCGATGACGAGCGGCCAGGCCAGCGCGAAGGTGGCGCGCAATTCAGCGCCCCAGCTATCGGCGGGGGAATGGCTGATGTCGGCGGCGCCGGGCGCAACCGTGACGGGCTCGTTCATGGCAATGTCCTACTCGCGGGGGATTGCTCTAGAGGAAACCGCCCGTTAGCGGAAGGGGCAAGGGCGGAGACACGGGGCGGAGGCACAGGCATGAGCGGACCCAATGACATGATGCGGCGACTGACACTGGCGGCGGCCGGCCTGATCGGCGGGGCCGGTGTCATGGCTGCTGCGGCGGCGTCGCATGGCGGCGAAGCGCGGAATTTTGGCGCCATCGCCGCCATCGGGCTGGCGCATGGTCCGGCCTTGCTGGCGCTGGCTTTGGCCGGGCGGGGGCGAGTGCTCGCCATCGCGGCGGCACTCCTGGCAGTCGGTACCATCATCTTCGTAGGCGACCTGTTCCTGCGCCAGTGGCTGGGGCAGGGGATGCTTCCCGGTGCCGCGCCGCTGGGCGGTATCGGCATGATCGGCGGCTGGCTGGCGATCGTCGTCGCGGCGCTGCTGCCGGGGTCCCGATCCAATTTTAGTTAATGGCCGCCGGAACCAAATGCCGGCGTGCCGCATTCTTGCCCTCGATAGTATCTGGAGGGTTTCCCATGCATAAAATCCTGATCATTGCCGCGACGGCACTTTCGCTGGCGGCCTGCACGACCACCCAGCAGGGCGCGGTCGTTGGCGGCGTCGGCGGCGCGGTTATCGGCGCAGCGGCGACCGGCAATGTTGTCGGCACCGCGGTTGGCGCAGGTATCGGTACCGTGGTTGGCGCGGCGGCAGGCAATGTGCTCGGCCGTGCGGCCGGCACCAGCAACATCTGTATCTACGAACGCGCCAATGGCAGCCGCTACCGCGACACCTGCCCGGCATACTAAGAAGTTGCAGCATCGCCCCATGCTGCATGCGCCCTTAGGGGCGCCATGGCCCTCGATCCGGAGTCCCTCCTGGATCGAGGGCTTTTCATCGACCAGTGAATCGCCTTGAAATTCCCACAGACAGCCGACATATTTTGCGATGACGACACATCTTGCGGCGCTATCCGATCGACCGGCAGAAGGCCGGGAACCTGGCTACCTCCTGATCTGTGAATCGTTCAGGCCGGGCCGATTGGCCCGTTTTCAACCCTTAGCCGCCCCGGCGGCGACCACTTGCGAGGACCACATTCCATGGCTGCCATCACTGGTACCGTAAAATTCTTCAATACCACCAAGGGCTTCGGCTTCATTTCGCCCGAGAACGGCGAAAAGGACGCGTTTGTCCACATTTCCGCCGTGCAGCGTTCGGGCCTGCAGGGGCTCTATGAAGGCGACAAGGTGACCTACGAGCTCGAAACCGGCCGCGACGGCAAGGTCTCGGCGACCAACCTGACCCTGCTGCCGTAAGCGCAGCGACGTGATTTCGAAGGGCCCCACGGGGCCCTTTTTGTTGGCCTTTTGCACAGGTCGTCGCATCGACAGCCAGGCGTCCATTATGCGAATGTCCGGCCCGTCGATCCGATGGAGAGTGTCATGCTGCGCGAGTTCCTGAGCAACTGGAGCCCGAGGGTGGAAACCACGCCCGGCCTGCGCCAATCCGGCGCGCTGCCCTATTCGATCGTCGAGGGCCGGGTGGTTTTCCTGCTCATCACGTCGCGGCGCACCGGCCGCTGGATTTTCCCCAAAGGTGATATCGAGCCCGGCATGACGCCATGGGAGAGCGCCGCGCTGGAGGCTCTCGAAGAGGCCGGTGTCAGTGGCCAGATCGGCACCGAGCCGGTCGGCAGCTATCGCTCGAGCGCCAGCGTCGACGGGTCCAGCCTGGTCGATGTCGATCTCTATCCGCTACGCGTGGAAACCCAGCTCGATGTGTGGAAGGAAATGGACCAGCGCCTGCGCCACTGGGCGGTGCTGCCCGAAGCGCGGCGTCTGCTCAATGACGGCGCGCTGTCGCGGCTGGCGGTGAAGCTGCAGGCACAGTTGCGCCGCGCCTAGCCGATCAGCCAGTCGAGAATCCAGAACAGCACGGCCGCGACCACAGCCGAGGCGGGAACGGTGATGATCCAGGCCGCCGCAATGCTGGTGACGTGCTGGCGACGCACCAGCTTGCGCCGCTCGCTCTTGCGCTCCCGCGACAGCGCATCTTCCGGCGTGGCATTGAGCGCGGCTGGGTCGACATGTTTGGCATGCACCGGCACGGCGGCGAAATCGAGATCGCGGCGCGAATAATACTCGCGCAGGAAGCCGACGCCGAAGACGCCGCCCACCGCTATATGGGTCGAGGATACCGGCAGGCCCAGCGCCGAGGCGACGAGCACAGTGACGGCGGCCGAGAGGGCCACGCAATAGGCGCGGATCTCGTTGAGCTTGGTGATCTGCTCGCCCACGGTGCGGATCAGCCGCGGACCGAACAGCGCCAGGCCGAGCGAGATGCCGATGGCGCCGATGGCCAGCACCCAGAAGGGCAGAGCCAGGTCCGAGGCCTCCATATGCCCCGATTGCAGGGTGGTGACGATCGCGGCGAAGGGGCCGATGGCATTGGCGACGTCGTTGGCGCCATGCGCGAAGGACAGCAGCGCCGCCGCGACGACCAGGGGCAGGCGGAACAGGGACGACACATGCTTCTTGCGGTTTTCGAGGCCGACCGACTGGAAGCGAACCAGCGGCATGGCGCCGATCCAGCCCAGGGTGGCAAAGCCGACGCCAAGCGCCAGCACCACGGCCAGGCCCGGCGACCAGACCCGGCTCAGGCCCTTGGTAGCGATATACATGGCGAAGATGCCGGTCATGCCGGCTACGATGACCGGCACCCAGATGCGCGCTGCCGAGACTTTGTCGATGCGGTCGGTGATGGTGTGCTTGATCAGCGACAACAGCAGCGCCGCCGCGATGCCGCCCAGCACCGGCGAGATGACCCAGCTGACGGCGATGGTGCCAATGACAGGCCAGGCCACGCTTCCAAATCCGGCAGCCGCGACGCCGGCCCCGACGACGCCACCCACCACGGCGTGAGTGGTGGACACAGGCGCGCCGATATAGGTGGCGAGATTGACCCAGAGTGCGGAGGCCAGCAGCGCCGCCATCATCAGTAGCACGAACTGGTCCGATGGAATTGTGGTCCCGATCAGCAGGTCCCGAGCCACGGTGCTGACCACGTCGCCGCCGGCCAGCAGGGCGCCGCCGGCCTCGAATATGGCGGCGATGACCAGCGCGCCGCCCATGGTCAGGGCCCTTGAGCCGACGGCGGGACCCATGTTGTTGGCGACGTCGTTGGCGCCGACATTGAGGGCCATGTAGCCGGCAATGGCGGCGGCGATAACCACAAGATAGCTCATCGGACCATCGGCCACGACAAAGCTGGCCCACACGGCCGCCAGCAGCAGGAAGACCAGGGCTATGCCCGGCGCCGCCAGGGCGCGCGCCAGGTCATGGGTGGCATGTTCCAGGCCGGAAACCCGTTGCAGATCCTTGTCGAGGACGCTCTTGGCCATGTGTCATCAAAACCGTCATAAACGCAGCTCTCGCGGCAATAGCATTGTCTGATGCAATGGCCACCTCTTTTGCGTGTGGACGGGCCAGTCCTCCACGGTTTTCACGCGGACGGCGGATGGCGATCGCCAGGGCAATACAGCGCGCCCTTGACACTTCCGCGGCAATGCCCCTATCAATGCGCCCGTAATTTCATGGAGAGGTCCTGTGCGGGCACTCATTCTCGTAGTAGGCAGGCGCATCGGCAACGTGGGGTAAAACCCCGCGCGTAAGCTGGTGCGCCGAAGACAGGTCCCGAACGGGGCCTTTTTTATTGCCCGGTTTTCGCCGCTACGAGACTGGGCCAGGTGGATTAAGAAGGGAATTGACGATGGCCGAAAGAATGACCGGCGCGGAAATGGTGATCCAGGCGCTCGCCGACCAGGGAGTCGAACACATATTCGGCTATCCCGGCGGAGCGGCCTTGCCGATCTACGATGCACTGTTCCAACAGGACGCGGTTCAGCACATCCTGGTGCGGCACGAGCAGGGCGCGACCCACATGGCCGAGGGCTATGCCCGGTCGACCGGCAAACCGGGCGTCGTTCTCGTCACCTCCGGTCCCGGCGCCACCAATGCAGTCACCGGCCTGACCGATGCGCTGATGGATTCCATCCCGATGGTCTGCATCACCGCCCAGGTGCCGACGACGCTGATCGGCACGGATGGTTTCCAGGAATGCGATACGGTCGGCATCACCCGCTCCTGCACCAAATACAACTATCTGGTGAAGCGCGTGGAAGACCTGCCGCGCATCATGCACGAGGCCTTCCTCATCGCGACCACGGGGCGTCCCGGTCCGGTTGTCGTCGACATTCCCAAGGACATCCAGTTCGCGCTGGGCGACTATTACAAGCCCGATCTCGAGACGCTGCGCCACCAGAGCTATCGCCCGCAGGTGGATGGCGATGCGGCGGCAATCGAAGCCGCGGTGGACCTGATGCTCAAGGCGGAGCGGCCGATCTTCTATACCGGCGGCGGCGTTATCAATGCCGGCCCGCAGGCCTCCGAACATCTGCGCGAACTGGCCGAGCTGACCGGTTTCCCGGTGACCTCCACCCTGATGGGGCTGGGCGCCTTCCCGGCGTCCAATCCGCAATGGATGGGCATGCTGGGCATGCACGGCACCTACGAGGCCAACCTGGCGATGCACGATTGCGACGTCATGATCAATATCGGCGCGAGGTTCGATGATCGCATCACCGGCCGCGTCGACGCCTTCTCGCCCAACAGCCGCAAGATCCATGTCGATATCGATCCGAGTTCGATCAACAAGGTGGTGCATGTCGACGTGCCCGTCATCGGCGATTGCGAGCGGGTGCTGGCCGAGATGGTCCGCGTGTGGCGCAGCAAGACCAACCAGCCGCGCACCGAGGCCATCGCGCCGTGGTGGAAGCAGATCGACAAGTGGCGGGCGGTGGACTCGCTCGGCTACAAGAACTCGGAGACGGTGATCAAGCCGCAATATGCCATCGAGCGCCTCTACCAGGCGACGCAGAAGCAGGGCAAGGAGGTGTTCATCACCACCGAAGTCGGCCAGCACCAGATGTGGGCGGCCCAGCATTTCCACTTTGACAAGCCGAACCACTGGATGACCTCCGGCGGGCTGGGCACGATGGGCTATGGCCTGCCGGCCGCGGTCGGCGTGCAGGTGGCGCATCCGGAGGCGCTGGTGATCGACATTGCCGGCGAAGCCAGCGTGCAGATGACGATGCAGGAATTGTCGACGGCGGTGCAGTATCGCCTGCCGGTCAAGATCTTCATCCTCAACAATGAGCGCATGGGCATGGTCCGGCAGTGGCAGGACCTGCTGCATGGATCGCGCTACGCCCATTCCTATTCGGAATCGCTGCCCGATTTCGTCAAGCTGGCCGAGGCCTATGGCGGCAAGGGGATTCGGTGCGAGAACCCGGCCGAGCTCGATGCCGCCATTGCCGAAATGCTCGACTATGACGGCCCGGTGCTGTTCGACGTGATCGTGGAAAAGGACGAGAACTGCCTGCCGATGATCCCGTCGGGCAAGCCGCATAACGAGATCATCCTGCCCGACACCGCCAATATCGGGGACATCATCGACGAAAAGGGGCGGGCGCTGGTTTAGGCGCTGCGGAGGACACAAAAATGAACGCACATCTGCAGCCGACCGGCTCGGCCTATTTCATCACCAAGGAAACCCAGGAGATCGAGCGGCACACCCTCTCGGTGCTGGTGGACAACGAGCCGGGCATTCTCGCCCGCGTCGTCGGCCTGTTCTCGGCGCGCGGCTATAATATCGAAAGCCTCACCGTCAGCGAGACCGAACACGGGCGGCGACTTAGTCGCATCACCGTGGTCGTCACCGCCACGCCCAGGACGCTGGTGCAGATCAAGCTGCAGCTGGAACGGCTGGTGCCGGTGCACAAGGTGCATGACCTGACTTCGGAAGGCGCTTCGCTGGAACGGGAACTGGCGCTGATCAAGGTGGCCGGCTCGGGCGACCATCGCGCCGAGACGCTGCGGCTGGCCGATGCCTTCCGGGCGCAGATCGTCGATGCCACGGTGGAAAGCTTCGTCTTCGAGGTCACCGGCAAGCCGTCCAAGATCGACAGTTTCATCACGCTGATGACGCCGCTCGGGCTGGTCGAGGTGGTGCGCACCGGCCTGGCGGCCATTTCGCGCGGGCCGCAGGGCATGTGATCGCAGCTATCAAAAGGTTCGATTGGGCGGCTGGCCCGGTCTGGTATAGAGCAGGGGCCGCTATTCGCGAGTCCCTGCCATGACCCTTCTCTCCGTCAATCTCAATGCCGTCGCCCAACTCCGCAACCGGCGCGACCTACCCTGGCCGAGCGTGGTCGGCCTGGCGCGCGTGGTGCTCGATGCCGGCGCCAGCGGGGTGACGGTGCATCCGCGGCCGGATGAGCGGCATATACGGCGCAGCGATGTGTACGATCTGGCGGACCTGTTGCGCTACGAATACCCGACGGCCGAGTTCAATATCGAGGGCTATCCGAGCGAGGATTTCTTCGCCCTGATCGACAAGGTGAACCCGCAGCAGGTGACGCTGGTGCCCGACGATCCGGCGCAGGCCACCTCCGACCATGGCTGGGATTTTCGCGGCAAGGGCAATTTCCTCACCGATGTCGTGCAGCGGCTCAAGGCGCCGGACCGGCGCATTTCGCTGTTCTGCGATCCCGATGCCGGTGTCGATGGAGTCGCCGCGGCGCGGGCGACCGGCGCCGACCGCATCGAGCTTTATACCGGCCCCTATGGTGGCTGCCACGATGACCGGGACCGCGCGGTGCGCGAATTGGCGGCGCTGGCCCATACGGCCCAGGCTGCCCACCTGGCCGGCCTCGGGGTCAATGCCGGGCATGACCTGACGCTGGCCAACCTGCCGGCCTTCCAGTCGGCCGTGCCGCATGTGGATGAAGTGTCCATCGGCCACGGCATCACCGCCGATGCGTTGCTGCTGGGATTTGCCGAGGCCGTCCGGCAGTATCGGGCGGTGCTGGGGAGCTAGGCTAACGCCGGCGCCGCCACCGAAGCCCATCCCCTCGACCGTCATCACCCGGCTTGTCCGGGCAATGACGGCGGAGGGATGGCTCAGTCCGTATAGTTGAACTGGGCCAGTTCGCAGACATTGTTGTTGTACTTCACCAGCTCTTCGCCGTCCTCGAAGACCGCCAGGAAGTCGTATTTGCAATAGCCGCTGCCGTCGTCGATGTTGATGACGACGCTGTTGCCGGCCGGCAGGATGTTGCGGCCCAGAATGTCTTCTTCCCACGAGCGCGAACCCTTGTTGGACGCATAGAACTCGACGATGTCGTAGGATGTGTAGTTGTTGATGCGAACGCGGCGGTCGATGGCAAACGCGTCGCCGACGCCAAGCGCCGAAATGGCCAATGCCAACAGCGCTGCCGAAAATCTGGTCATGATGTCCCTCATGTGTCTGTGCCCCGAGGCTAGCTAAGCGCTCGCACCGGCCGCCGCCAACCCGGATTCATGGGGGGTGATGCAGGGGACATGTGGATTGTTGCCTCCTGTCGAACGCTCCGTCAGCGGCAGGAGCCGAAAGCAGGTTCTGGCGGTCAGCTGTCGGAAAAATCCGGAAAATTCTCAGCCATTCCCGATACTTACACGAATGTTCCCTAGGCAGGCGGATGTCCCCGCGCCACAGCAAGGTGCCTCCTTGCGAGGATTGTTGATAGGCACATATATCGCCTCAGTTACGATTTGTTACTAAGGAGGGCTTCCAATGTCCAAACTCAAGATTGCCGTCATCATCTCGTCCACCCGCCCGACTCGCTTTGGCGACCTGCCGGCGCAGTGGATCCTCGAAAAGGCCAATGAACGTCCCGAGATCGAAGCCGAGATCGTCGATATCCGCGACTTCGACCTGCCGTTCTTCGACGAGATGGCTTCCAACGCCTGGATGCCGTCGGCCAACCAGAACGCCGTCAAGTGGCAGAACAAGATCAGCGAATTCGACGGCTACATCTTCGTCACCGCCGAATATAACCGTGCCATCACCGGCGCCCTGAAGAATGCCATCGACCAGGCCTATACCAACTGGAACAAGAAGGTGTTCGGCGCGGTCGGCTACGGCTCGGTTGGCGGCGCCCGCGCCATCGAAAACCTGCGCACGATCGGTGTCGAGCTGCAGATGGTTTCGACCCGTTCGGCCGTCCACATTGCCGGCGCCGACTTCATGGCCGTGCATCCCGGTTTCGGCGGCACCAAGACCCTGACCGACATCGAGCCCGCAATCGGCAACTCGGCCAAGGACATGCTCGACCAGCTCGTCTGGTGGGGCCAGGCCACCAAGGCCGCCCGTGAAGACGAGGCCGTGGCCCAGGCCGCCGAATAACCCTACGAAGACCTCCAAATCTTCGTTTACCGGCAGGGCCGCTCCGAAAGGGGCGGCCCTGCTGGTTTGAACCATTGTGGGCGAGCGGTGTTGTGTGTGACGGTGGGGCGGTGTATAGCGGCGCCCGCCTTTGACCAAGAGAGCACAAGGTTCATGACGCAGACGAATCCGGCCGGCGATACCATTGCCGACGTCGATGCGAGCGACCACACCAGCCACTCACATTCCAGAAAAGACCTACCCCTGCTCGTCATGGGCGCGGTCGGTGTCGTCTATGGCGACATCGGCACGAGCCCCATTTATGCCTTCCGGCAGGCGATGCAGGTGCGGCCGGGTGCCGCCGAAAGCACCGGTGAGGTTCTGGGGCTGCTCTCGCTCATCGTCTGGGCGCTGACCTTGACCGTCGCGGTCAAGTACGTGTTCTTCGTCACGCGCGCCGACAACAATGGCGAAGGCGGGACGCTGTCGCTGATGGCGCTGGCGCGCAAGACCTTCACCAACCCGCCGGTCTGGATCACGGTGCTGGGGGTGATGGGCGCGGCCATGTTCTTTGGCGACGCCATCATTACCCCCGCCATTTCAGTGCTTTCGGCGGTAGAAGGCGTGCAACTGGTGACGCCGGGCATGGCGCGCTGGGTGGTGCCGATTACGCTGGTCATCATCCTCGGCGTGTTTTTCGTGCAGCGCTTCGGCACGGCCAGGGTCTCGATCGTCTTCGGCCCGATCACGGCTATCTGGTTCCTCGTGCTCGGCTTTTCGGGCCTGGTGCATATCATTGAATATCCCGCGGTGCTCTGGGCACTCAATCCGTGGCTGGGCCTGCAATTTCTGGCGACGCATTTTGGCATCGCCTTTGTCGTGGTCGGCGCCATCTTCCTGGCCGTCACCGGTGCCGAGGCACTCTATGTCGACCTCGGCCATTTCGGTCGCAAGCCGATCGTGCTGGCCTGGTTCGGCCTGGTCTTTCCCTGCCTGCTGCTCAATTATTTCGGGCAGGGCGCCTTCGTGCTGCAGGTGGGCGTGCACAATGTGCAGAGTCCATTCTTCGAAATGCAGCCTGAATGGGCGTTGCTGCCCTTTGTCGGCCTTGCCACGATGGCGACCATCATTGCCAGCCAGGCGGTCATTTCAGGCACCTACAGCCTCACGCAGCAGGCCATCGCGCTCAACATGATGCCGCGCATGCAGGTGCTGCATACGTCCGCGACGCAGAGCGGCCAGGTCTACATGCCGCAGATCAATTCGATGCTGATGGTCGGCGTGCTGCTGCTGGTGGTGGCCTTTGGCAGTTCCGAAGCCCTGTCAAACGCCTATGGCATCGCCGTATCCGGCGTCATGGTGGTCACGCTGTCGCTGCTGGTGGTGGTGATGTGGCGGAACTGGAAGTGGCATCCGCTCGCGGTGATCGGCTTTGGGCTGGTTTTCCTGTTCATCGATGGCGGCTTCTTTGCCGCCAATGCCGCCAAGCTGTTCCAGGGTGGCTGGGTGCCGGCAGTGGTGGCGGGCATGGTCGCGCTGGTCATGTGGAGCTGGATGGCCGGTCGCCGGCGCCTGTCGGAAAAAACCCGGCGCGACGAGGTGCCCCTGCAGTTCCTGGTCGATAACCTGCAAAAGAAGAAACCGACGCTGGTGCCGGGCACGGCCGTATTCCTCACCAGCGATATCGAAGGCGCCCCCACGGCGCTGCTGCACAGCCTCAAGCATTACAAGGTGCTGCATGAGCAGAATGTAATCCTGACCGTGCGCACCTCGCCATCGCCGCGCGTGCCCGACGACGAGAAGGTGACCATCGACGCCTATAACGAGCTGTTCAGCCGCGTGGTGGTGACCTTCGGCTATATGGAAAGCCCCAATATCCCCAAGGCGCTGGCGCTCGGCCGCAAGCTGGGCTGGAAGTTCGATATCATGTCGACCTCGTTCTTCCTGTCCCGCCGCTCGCTGAAGCCTGGCCCGAAATCGGGCAACCTGCTGCGCTATTGGCAGGACCGGCTGTTCACCCGGCTGGCGCGCAATGCCAGCGATGCGACGGAATATTTCCACATCCCGACCGGCCGCGTGGTGGAGATCGGTACGCAGGTGGTGCTGTAGGCTGGATGCAGTGCCACGCCCTCGTGGTTCGAGGCGCTGAAGAAGCGCACCTCACCATGAGGGCTGTTGTTCCACCGAGGTCCCAGTAGCCCTCATGGTGAGGTGGGAGCGCAGCGACCCTCGAACCACGAGGGCGTGGCGATTTACTTCACCATGTCCGGGCACACATAGGGCACGGTCGCCGTGACGAAGCGCTGTTCCTGTACCTCTTCGCCCAGCTTGAGATTGAGCACCAGTTCGCTGTCGCTGATGCTGGCAATGTCGGCATTGATGGTCATGCCGTCCTCGTCCCAACTGATGGCGCTGTCGGAGACCTGCTGCCATTTTGACAGGCGGTAGGTTTCCCAGCAACTGTCGCTCACCAGCGTACCGTCGCCGAGGAAGATCTGCATGGGGCCGGGCAGGGACGGGTCGGCGTCGGTGCGGACCCAGACCTTGTTGAGCAGCGGGTTCTCGCTCTCGCCGATGGTGTCGGTGGCGTCCTCGGTCGCGTCGTCGGCGTCCTGGGCGCTGGCGGGGAGGGTGGCACAAGTGCCAACGCCCCAGACGCTCATGAGGGCGATGATTGCGGCCTTGGTATCCATTGCACTGCTCCCTGTTCACCGTTGATCTGGTGACGATGCCAACGATGGACAAGAGTGCGCGGCCAATCGCGGCAAATTTGCGTTGCCGCGAAGGTTGTTTGGCGGAATTATCCTGCCGTCAGGAGGCGGCGAAGCCGCGCTGGCCGAGCGAGCGGTCGCGCTCGCGCACCCGGTTGGTCGGCTTGGGCCAAAGGTCGTAGTCGTGATTGCCCAGCTCGTGGCGGACATGTACAGGCCAGTTGGGATCGTCGAGAGCGCCACGGGCCAGGGCGATGAAATCGGCCTCGCCATTGGCGATGATCTCCTCGGCGCGGTGGGCATCGCCCAGCAGGCCCACCGCCATGCAGGGCAGGCCGCCCTCGTTGCGGATCGCGGTGGCGAAAGGCACCTGGTAGTCGGCGGCGGCGGGAATGACCGCGCCTTCGAAGCCGCCGCTCGAGGCGTCGATGGCGTCGACGCCGCGCGCCTTGAGTTCGCGGGTCAGCGCGACACTGTCCTTCACCTGCCAGCCATCGGGATGCCAGTCGCTGACCGACAGCCGCACCAGCAACGGCTTGTCGGCCGGCCAGACGGCGCGAACGGCTTCGGTCACTTCCAGCAGCAGGCGCGTGCGGTTTTCGAAGGAGCCGCCATAGCGGTCGGTGCGCTTGTTGGCGAGCGGGGAGAGGAACTGGTTGAGCAAATAACCATGCGCTGCGTGGATTTCCACGGTGTCGAAGCCGGCCCGGTCAGCCCGCTTTGCCGCAGCGACGAACGAATCGATGATATTGCGGATGCCCGCCTCATCCAGCGCTTCGGGCTGGGTGAAATCCTTGTTCTCGGCATGGATCAATGCGCTGGGCGCCACCGGGGTCCAGCTTTCGAAATGCAGCGCGCGCTTTTCCGCCTCGGTCTCGTCGAACCCCTTGCGCCATGGCACCGGCGTCGAGGCCTTGCGCCCGGCATGGGCGAGCTGGATGCCGGCGGCAGCGCCCTGGCCGTGCAGGAAGGTGACGATGCGCTTGAGCGGGGCGATCTGCTCGTCCTTCCACAGGCCGAGGTCGCCATAGCTGATCCGGCCCTCGGGGACGATGGCGGTTGCCTCCTGCATCACCAGGCCGAAGCCGCCGATCGCGAAGCGCCCGAGATGGACGAGGTGCCAGTCATTGGCGAAGCCGTCCTGCGCCGAATACTGGCACATGGGGGCAACGACCGTACGGTTGCGCAGGGTAAGGCCGCGCAACGTGGCGGGGGAGAACAGCTTGGACATCGAAGGCTCTTGGTTGGTCTTGCCGGTGAGTGGCGGCGCATAAATGCCCTGTTCAAGCTCCATCGGCAAGTGCCGATGGACGAGTGCAGCGATGCGGCCGGCGCATGCACGGCAAGGGTCTTGCGGCCGTCTTTCCCGTTGTCTCGGCGCAGGTTAGGGTCCGCGCGAACGTTTCGCCCACCATAGGCCAATAGAAGATGTCCATCACCCGTGCCCGTTTCCGCGACCTTATTGGGCTTGAAGAGCCTGTGGTCAGCCCTATCGCAAGGCGGGCTGAAGCCGCCGACGGCTATGTGGTGGAACATCTGCGGCTGCGACTCGGCGATACCGAGGTGCGCGGTATTCTCACCCGACCGACCGACAATGCCGCGCGCCTGCCGGCCATCCTTTATGGCCATTCGCATGGCGGCGGCTATGCCATTGGCGCCAGCGAATTGCTGGATGGCCGCGAATATCTGCTCGATCCGCTCGGACCGGCCTTCGCCCGCGCCGGCTATGTGACGCTCTGCATCGACATGCCGGTCTTCGGCGAGCGCGCCACGGTCAGCGAAGGTTCTGCCGCCAAGGCGCTGCTGTGGCAAGGCAAGTCGCTGTTCGGGCAGATGCTGTCGGACCATTCCGCCGCGCTGAGCTACCTGGCCGGCCGCGACGATGTCGATGCGGCCCGCATCGGCGCCTTCGGCATCTCCATGGGCTGCGTGCTCAGCTACTGGCTGGCCGCCATGGACGAGCGCATTGCCGCCGTCGCGCATCTCTGCTGCTTTGCCGATTTCCGCACCATGATCGAGCTTGGCGCCCACGATGGCCACGGCATCTATCTCACCGTGCCGGGCCTGCTGGCCGAGGCCGATGGCGGCAGTATTGCCGCGCTCATCGCGCCGCGTCCGCAACTGGTCTGTATCGGCGAGGCCGACAGCCTGACGCCACCGGCCGCCGTCGCCCGCGCCTGGGCCGAACTGGAGCCCGCCTATGCCGATAGGCGCGACCGGCTGGAACTGGTCAGCGAACCCGGCATCGGTCATCGCGAAACGCCTCGCATGCGGGACGCCATGTTGGCGTTCTTCGCCACGCATCTTGTCGGCCGGACCGGCTGACGATTTCCACGCCTCGTTACAAATAGCACTTGCAACGAACCGTACCGTACGGTACGCCTGCGGACGGAATTGGCCGAAACCGTTCGGCCCATAACCGGGGACAGGTCGTGGCATTGACCATCAAGGTCAACGAAGAGACGTTCACACCGCGCCAGCAGGCAGTGCTGACGGCGGCACTGGATTTGCTCGTCGAAAATGGCGATGGCCTGACCATGACGGCCGTGGCGCGCCGCGCCTCATGCTCCAAGGAAACGCTCTACAAGTGGTTCGGCGACCGCGATGGGCTGCTGACCGCCACCGTGCAGTGGCAGGCCGCCAAGGTGCGCATGCCGGTGGTCGATCGGTCCCATCTCAATGCCAAGGCGCTGCGCCTCAGCATCGAGCAGTTCGCGCGGGACCTGCTGACCGTCATCACCGGCGAAGTCTCCATCACCCTCAACCGCACGGCCGTTACCCATGCGGCGCAGGAAAAAGACAGCCTGGGCATTATCGTGCTGGAAAATGGTCCGCTGGCCATTCGCCGCCGGCTCAAGCCCATTCTTGAAGCGGGGCGCGATGCGCGCCTGTTGCGCTTCGATTCCAGCGAGGATGCCTATCGCACCTTTTTCGGCCTCGTGGTCCGCGACGTGCAGATCCGGCTGCTGCTGGGCGACAAGGCGCTGACTCAGACCAATGTCGTGGCCAATATCGAAGCCGATGTGAAGGCCGCCACCGACCAGTTCTTCGCCCTCTACGGGGCGAAAGCCAACAATCCATAACACTGCATTTCAGGGAGAAACCCATGCGCGTCTATTACGATCGGGATGCCGATCTCAACATCATCAAGTCGAAGAAGGTCGCCATTGTCGGCTACGGTTCGCAGGGCCATGCCCATACGCTGAATCTGCGCGACAGCGGCGTGAAGGATGTCGTCGTGGCCCTGCGCCCCGGTTCCGCATCGGCCAAGAAGGCCGAGGGTGAAGGCCTCAAGGTGATGAGCGTCGCCGACGCCGCCAAGTGGGCCGACGTCATCATGATGCTGACCCCCGATGAGCTGCAGGCCGATATCTACAAGCAGCATATCGAGCCCAACATCCGTGACGGCGCCGCGCTGGCTTTCGCGCATGGCCTCAACGTGCATTTCAACCTGATCGAGCCCAAGTCGACCGTCGACGTGATCATGATCGCGCCCAAGGGTCCGGGCCACACCGTGCGCGGCGAGTACCAGAAGGGTGGCGGCGTGCCGTGCCTGATCGCCGTGCATCAGGACGCTTCGGGCAATGCCCATGATATCGCGCTGGCTTATGCCTCGGGCGTTGGCGGCGGCCGTTCGGGCGTCATCGAGACCAATTTCCGCGAAGAGTGCGAGACCGACCTGTTCGGCGAGCAGGCCGTGCTGTGCGGTGGTCTCGTGGAACTGATCCGCGCCGGCTTCGAAACGCTGGTGGAAGCCGGCTACGCGCCGGAAATGGCCTATTTCGAGTGCCTGCACGAAGTGAAGCTGATCGTCGACCTGATCTACCAGGGCGGCATCGCCAACATGAACTACTCGATCTCCAACACTGCCGAGTGGGGCGAATATGTTTCGGGCCCGCGCGTCATCACCTCGGACACCAAGGCCGAGATGAAGCGTATCCTGACCGACATCCAGACCGGCAAGTTCACCGCCGAGTGGATGCAGGAAATCAAGGCCGGCGGTTCGCGCTTCAAGGCGACCCGTCGTCTGCATGACGAGCACCAGATCGAGGAGGTCGGCGCCAAGCTGCGCGACATGATGCCCTGGATCAAGGCCGGCGCGCTGGTCGACAAGGCGAAGAACTAAGCTACGGGACGGGGGCTTCGGCCCCCGTTTTTTCTTATTCTTCTTCACCCCATCGCCGGGGTGCGCCGCCCTTGGCGATGTAGCGGTCGAGAATGGGCAGGGCTTCCGTGAAGAAAGCCCTGGAGGGTCGTGGATAAACGCGCGCATTCGTGCCCCGCCCGAACGCCATCAATTCCGCCTCGGAATAGCGGCCGCTGGCGAAATCGGCAAGGAGCGCCCGAAGCTCGCGCAGCCGCTCCAGCCGGTCCTGCTGGGGGAAATTGTCGGAGGCTCGCTGTCTATAGCTGGATGTCGATGAGATGCAACTTCTTGGCCGCACTTAGTGCTCTTGGCTGGTTGGCCGGCAGGCCCATTTGCTCGACCTCGATGGCCTGGAGGGTTGCCGCTATCACCCGAGTAGATTCTCGGTTGATGAGAAGTTTCCAGATCACCGGAATATAGTCGTCGTACTCGTCCTGTGCTTCGGGCTCATCTTCCACGCCGATTGGGTCCCAATGTTTCATCAGGACTCTTCGAATGGCGTCTCTCGCTAAGGCGGCAATTCGTTGTTGCACCTCAAAAACTCCTTCTTGGCCACATGGTAATCACCACGCCTGTTGGGTCTAGTACCACCGTGGCGCTGCCACCGATAAATTGAGTGCTGCCATTTGGCCTTGGCCGGATGCGTAAGGGATTAGATGCGCGCTTCTGCCCTGGCCCAACTTGGTCTAGAACCTGACGCGGGCGCAGAGTCGGAGGGTGCAATGGGGTTGCCGGAATTCCCGGTCGAGGGCGGGTGCCAGTGCGGGGCGGTGCGTTATCGGCTCAAGGCGAGTCCGCTCGCGGTCTACAATTGCCATTGCAAGGACTGCCAGCGCTATTCCGGCGCGGGCTGGTCCATGTCGATGATCGTCCGGGACGACGATTTCGAGCTGTTGTCCGGCGAGATCGCCCAATATCGCCGCATCGCCGAGAGCGGCAATGTCATCGTGATGAACTTTTGCGCCCATTGCCACGGCTGGCTGTGGAACGATCCACCCCAGCCCGGCATCAAGGTGGTGCGGGCGGGGACGCTCGACGACATGGATTGGGCCGCGCCCGTCGGCAATATCTGGGCCGCCATCGATCCGCGCCAGACCAATTTTCCCAAGGGCGCCGTCGACCGCCAGCCGCTGTTCGACGCCTGGACCCGCTTTACCCACAAGGACACCTGACCATGGCCGCTGCTGAAGATATCGCCCTCGTCAAGAAGCAGGAGCAGGAACTCGTTCTGCCGGCATTCGACGAGACCGTCGCCTTCAAGCTGGGCAGCGCCATTCGCGATCGGGCGCTGGCCGAGGGTCTGTCGCTGGTGGTCGATATCCGCACCTGGGACCGGCAGATGTTCTTTGCCGCCACGGCGGGCACCAGTGCCGACAATGCCGAATGGGTGCGCCGCAAGATCAATTCCGTCCGCCGCTTCCAGCGCGCCAGCTACCGGCTGGTGCTCGAGCGGGGCGAAGCGCCGTTCAGTCCGCAATCGGGCGCCGATCCGGCCGACTATGTCATTGCCGGCGGTGGCTTTCCCATCCGCGTCAAGGGCGCCGGCATTATCGGGTGCCTCACCATTTCAGGCCTGCCCGGCCGCAGCGACCACGGCGTGGCCGTCGCCGCCTTGTGCGATCACCTGGGGCTCGACCGGGCCGTCTACGCCCTGCCGGCGGAATAGGGCCGCCATGAAGCTCAACTATCTGCTGCTGGATGTCTTCACCCGCGAGCGGCTCATGGGCAATCAGCTTGCCGTGGTCACCAAGGCCGATGGGCTGCTCGATGGCGAGATGCAGGCCATTGCCCGCGAGTTCAATCTCAGCGAGACGGTGTTCATCCTCAAGCCCAAGACAGAGCGCAATACCGCCGCCATCCGCATTTTCACGCCCTATGCCGAACTGCCCTTCGCCGGCCACCCCACCGTAGGCGCCGCCGTGGTGCTAGGGCTGCAGAACAAGGTCAGCGCCGTCCGGCTCGAGGAGAAGGTGGGGCTTATCACGGCCCTGTTCGAAAAGACCGACAAACGTTCGGGCGAAGCCCGGTTTGCTCTGCCGCGCCTGCCCGCGCGTATCGCGCCGCTCACCGACAGGCTGGGCATGGCCCAGGCTTTGGGCATCGAGGTGGAAGATATCGGCTGCGACGTCTATGAGCCGGCAGTGTTCTCGGCCGGTGTCACCTTCCACCTGGTGCCGGTGCGCAATGCCAAGGTGCTGCGTAGGATCAAGGTCAACCAGGCCATCTGGAACAGCGTCTTCAGCCACGACCACAACTCGGCCTATGTGTTCACCCTGACGCCGGACGAGCCCGATAACGATCTGGCCGCCCGCATGTTCGGCATGGATGTCGGCGAGGATCCCGGCACCGGCTCGGCTGCCGCGGCGCTGATCGGCCTGCTCGCAGAACATGCCAATCTGGCGACAGGGCAGGCCGACTTCACCCTGCGCCAGGGCCAGGAAATGGGCCGCCCATGCCGCATCACCATCCAGTTGCGCAAGGAAAACGACGTGCTGATCCATGGCGGCATCGGGGGCCATGCCGTTATCGTGGCTGAAGGGCTGCTCGACTTGGACGACTAGGCGGGTGGTCCGCAAGCGCTTTATTCCCACGACGAAACTGCTATTGTCCCCGACGCAACTGCGTTGAGGGCGGCAGCATGGATATTCTGGTCAACCTTCTGTTCTGGATTCATCTGCTGGCGCTGGTCGGCGGCGGGGCGAGTGCGGTGGCGATGCCGATTATCGGCAGCAAGCTCGTTACAGCCGAAGGCCCGACACGCGAGGTGCTGTTCGATATTGTCACCCGCATTTCCCGTGCCGCTCGCGGCGCCTTGGGCGGACTCATCATCACCGGCATTCTGCTGTTCTGGCTCAAGTGGGATTTCTCGGCGCCCAGCATGACCTGGTTCGGCATCAAGATGGCTTTGGTGCTGGTGCTGCTGGGTGCCACGATTGTCGGTGGCATCAACCTCAGGAAGGCGCATGGCGGCGATGCCGAGGCGGGGCGCAGGGCAGGCATCGCCGGGCAGGTTGCGGGCCTGGCCCTGGCCGCGACCGTGCTTTCGGCTGTGTTTGCATTCAATTAGACGCAAGTCCAACAGCGAAAAATCAACATTGCCCGCAGCTTGGGCTTGCACGGCGATGCGGTTTCGCGCATTCTTGCCGGTAAATCGGAACTGAACCCATGCAGCGCAAGCGCGCAATTGCCATCGCCGTCGCCCAACGCCAGGAACGCGCTCGCGTCCTGACGATTGCCGCTGGCCTGCTTTTGCTGCCTGCTGCGCTTCTTCTCCTTCTTATCAGCCCCTGATCACCGGCAGCTCGAACGAGCGGGTCGTCAGGGGATAGTGCCATAAGCCGAACAGTAAATGTCCGGCCTGCAGAGCTGCGACTCTGGGCCGACCGATAGGAATTCGAGAATGTCCGCTGCCGCCGATACCAACAAAGACCGCGTTTTCATCTTCGACACCACCCTGCGGGATGGCGAGCAATCCCCCGGCGCCACCATGACGCTGGAAGAAAAGCTGCAGGTCGCCGAAGCGCTCGACGAGATGGGCGTCGATATCATCGAGGCCGGGTTTCCCATCGCCTCCAATGGTGACTTCGAGGCCGTCGTCGCCGTCGCCAAGCAGGTCAAGCGCTCCACCGTCGCCGGCCTCGCCCGCGCCATACCGGCCGATATCGACCGGGCAGGGGAGGCCGTGCGCCATGCAAGGCGCGGCCGCATCCATACGTTCGTTTCCACCTCGCCGATCCATCTGGCCCACCAGATGAAAAAGACCGAGGACGAGGTCATCGAGATCATCGCCCGCACCGTGGCGCAGGCGCGCAACCTGATCGACGATGTGGAATGGTCGGCGATGGACGCCACCCGCACGCCGCTGGAATTCCTCAAGCGCTGCGTCGAAACCGCCATCAAGGCCGGCGCCACCACGATCAACCTGCCCGATACGGTCGGCTATGCCGTGCCCGACGAGCATGAGAAGATGTTCCGCGATATCATCACGCAGGTCCCCGGCGCCGACAAGGCGATCTTCTCGGCCCATTGCCACAATGACCTGGGTCTGGCCGTCGCCAATTCGCTGGCCGCCGTGCGCGGCGGGGCGCGACAGGTGGAATGCACCATCAACGGGCTGGGCGAACGCGCCGGCAATGCGGCGCTCGAAGAGGTCGTCATGGCCCTGCGCACCCGCGCCGACGCCATGCCCTACCACACCGAGATCGAGACCACGCACCTGGCGCGCGCCAGCAAGGTCGTCTCGGCGGCCGCCAATTTCCCGGTGCAGTACAACAAGGCCATCGTCGGCAAGAATGCCTTCGCCCATGAAAGCGGCATCCATCAGGATGGCATGCTCAAGAATGCCGAGACCTACGAGATCATGACGCCGGCCAGTGTCGGCATCAAGGAAACCACCCTGGTCATGGGCAAGCATTCCGGCCGCGCCGCCTTCAAGGACAAGCTGCGCGAGCTGGGCTACGAGCTGGGCGACAATGCCTTCCAGGAGGCTTTCGTGCGCTTCAAGGATTTGGCCGATCGCAAGAAGCATGTCTACGACGCCGATATTGTCGCTTTGGTCGATGACGAAGTCGGCTCGGTGGGCGACCGCATCAAGCTGGTCGATATGGAAGTCGTCTCCAAGACCGGCGGTACGCATAAATGCACCATGACCCTCTCGATTGATGGCGAGGAATCCCGCGTCACCTATGAGGGCACCGGCTCGGTGGATGCCATCTTCAACGCCATCAAGGCGAGTGTCGGTCAGGAGCCGCATCTGGTGCTCTATGCCGTGGATGGCGTTACCGGCGGCACCGACGCCCAGGCCAGCGCCCATGTGCGCCTCGAAATGAACGGCCGCATCGTCTCCGGCAACGCGGCGGAGCCCGATACGCTGGTGGCCTCGGCCCGCGCCTATCTCAACGCCTATAATCGCCTGCTGATCGAACGCGGTGCTGCGGCACAAGGCGCGATGGCGGGCTGACAACCGCGTCTTGCTCCCGGCCCGCGGGAGCAAGACGGCCACCACCCCTTGCAATATATCGCCGGGCCGGGCCACCATTGGCGGGCAGGCGAATTCACGGGGCCGGTTTGTCGATTCTTTCCGAAACCAGAGGCGTGCTGAGCGGACTGGCTGTCGTCGGGGTGGCGCTGCTGTTTGCCGTGAGCGTCAATCTGGGCGTGCCCGGCCAGGAATTGCTGAGCACGCTGCGCTTCCATATCGGGGTGGCCATGCTGCTGCTGCCGCTGGCGCTGGCGCTGACAGGGGCGCGGCTGCGGGCGCTGGTCTTGTCGGGGCTGATTGGGCTCAGCCTGGCGCAGGGTGCGACGACGATTTTCGCACAGCAGCAGCGGCGCGCGGCCCTGGAAAGCGGGGTAGCCCACGCTAGTTTCCGCATGCTCGGCTTCAACGTGCTCAACAGCAATCCGCGCGGCGCGGATGCGGCGGCCTTCGTCATCGATAGCGGAGCGGATGTGGTGGTGCTCATGGAGGCCAGGGGCGTCGGTCCAGCGGGATTGGAGGCCATTGCTGCGCACTATCCCTATCGGCTGGGCTGCGAAAGCCCGAGGGTCTGCGACCTGGCGATCTTTTCGCGGACGCCGCTGGCCGATACACAGATGCAGCGGTTGAACGGCCTGTTTCGCACCCGGCTGTTTACGGCGAAGACCATTATCGGCGGCCAGGCCGTAACCATCGTGGCGCTGCACCTGACCAAGCCCTATTTCGATAACAATGCCGAGCTGGAACTGCGGCAGGCCCGCGAGGTGATCGGCGCCATCGAGGGGCCGGTGCTGCTGGCGGGCGATTTCAATGCCGCGGCGTGGTCCAACCAGATTGCCGCGCTGGCCGATCAACTGGGCCTGATCCCGCCGCCGGGCTATCCCGCCACCTGGCCGGTCAAGATCGCGCCGTTTGGTGTTCCCATCGACAACATGTTTACCCGCGGTCCCGCCCTGATCCGCAATATCGCCTCGACGCCCGAGGCCTTCGGCTCAAACCATCTCGGGCTGCTGGCGACTGTTGATCTGTTCTAGCGCGGCAGCGCCGTCAACACTTCGCCCAGCGCCGCGTCCAGCAAGGCCCGATCGGCTTTTGTGCCGGCGCTGATGCGGATGCAGCGGTTGAGGCCCGTCACCGCCGGCTTGCGCACGAAGATGCCGCGGCTCGCCAGCCCATCGAGGATGGCCTGTGCATGCGGCCCGTCGCGGCCGCAATCGACCGCCACGAAATTGGTCGCCGTCGGCAGGGGCGTCAGCCCGTGCCGACGCACAATAGCGGCGGTGTCCTCCAGCGCGTGCTGCACTGTCGCCACCGCCTGCGCCAGGTAGGCGCCATCGGCCAAAGCTGCGATGCCGGCGGCCTGCGCCACATTGCTGATGCCGAAATGGTTGCGGATGCGGTTGAAGGCGGAAATGCTGCGTTCCTCGCCGAACACATAGCCGACGCGGGCGCCGGCCAGGCCGTAGGCCTTGGAAAACGTGCGCATACGCAGCAGGTTCGGCCGGCTGACGTCCAGCGGCGGCAGCGTGCCGGGCGGGGCGAATTCGCCATAGGCCTCGTCGAGGATAATCATCGTCGTTTCGGGCACGGCGGCGATGAAGCGCTCCACCGAGGCCGCGTCCCACCAGCTTCCCATGGGGTTGTCGGGATTGGCCAGATAGACCATGGCCGCTTTGGTCTGGCGTGCGGCGGCAGCCAGCGCATCGATATCCTCGCGGTCCCCGATATAGGGGACAGTGTGCATCTGCGCGCCGTAGCCGTGGATATGGTAGTTGAAGGTCGGGTAGCCGCCCAGCGATGTGACCACGGTGCTGCCCGGCGCCGCATAGAGCCGTACCGCCATGCCCAGGATCGCATCCACGCCTTCGCCGGGCATCACATTGGCGAAGGGAATGCCGAGATGGGCGGCGATGGCTTCGCGCAGGTCATGGTTTTCCGGATCGCCATAGTGCCAGCTTTCATGCGCCGCTGCCGCCATGGCGGCCAGTACGGACGGCGCCGGGCCGAACGGGCTCTCATTGGCGCCGATCCGCGCCCGCAACGGCACGCCGCTGTGCCGGGCAATGGCTTCCGGCCCGACAAAGGGCACGGTCTCGTCGAGGGTGGCGGCAACGGGGGAGAGGGAAGGGCGGGGCACGGGACGACGACTCGCTGTTCTTTGATCACGTCATCCTAGACGGGCGCGCCGCCTGCCGGGAAGCGATTCAGGCGCCGGCGTGATTCTTCCGGTAGGCAATTTTTGCCCTGATTCTGCCGCTTTCCAGCGGGTTTGCCAATCCTGACGAAATTGCGGCAGGCTTTTACACAGGGCAGCCGCGGCGCCAGTCGGGCGGCGTGGCCACGGAAACAAGGCCTCTCCGGCCGGTCATGCAAACCGGTCGCTTTTGAATCAAAGGCCAGGAGTTCCGGCAAGGTTGAGGAAGGCATGCACGCGCACCCTCTGTCCCGCGTCACACCTCCCTGGCGCTCCCAAAAACAGATTCTCTATCAAGGAGCCTCGTGCCATGCCGCCCACCTACGTTCTCGCCCGAGATCACCTGCAGCGCGCCGCGACGATCCTGCAGGGTGTGGACAGTCGCTCGCGCCAGCTGCGCTACATTATCGAACGGACCATCACCCTCATGGATGAGACGCGGCAGGAGCCGGCGTCCAGGGCCAGCAATGTCCTCGATTTCGCTGCCTTCCGTGAGAGCCGGGTCAATTTCGACTGATCATTCCGACGCTGGCGGGCATCCGCCGGCGTCACCCCTCAAGCGTCTGCCTGCGTTTTTGCGCTGGCAAAACCTCCCATGTGAGGAAAGTGGCGTGGGGCGCTAGACAGGGCGGAATCCCTTTGATAGAGAGGCGCCACTTTGGAAGCTCCGGCATTGGGGCGAGTAGCTCAGCTGGTAGAGCAGACGACTCTTAATCGTCGGGTCCACGGTTCGAATCCGTGCTCGCCCACCAAAGCCCCCGGTTTTCTGTCGCAATTGCCTGCCGCTTGCGGCAAACTGGTGCTTTGTGGACTGGAGGACGGCAATGCGGTTCCTGCTGGTTTTGGCTTTGGGCCTCGTCGTCGTGCCGGTTGCGGCGCAGGATATGCCCCCGGCGTTCAAGAGGTGTCTGCCCTGTCATGCGATTGGCGAGGGCGCGACCAACAAACTCGGGCCGGAGCTGAATGGCGTCGTCGGCCGGCCGGCCGCTGACGCCTATGGTTATTCCTATTCGGCGGCCATGCTGGCGGCCCAGGTCGATGGCCTCGAATGGACCCGCCAGACGCTGACGCAATTCCTCAAGCGTCCCAAGCACCTTGTCGTGGGCACCAGCATGTCGTTCGCCGGCATGACGGATCGCGCCGAGATCGACGCCATCATCGATTATCTTGCCAGTTTCGATAGCGGGGGCGGGCGCGTTGTGCCCTGAAAACGTGCAATTGAGGCCTCCGGGGTTGGCGCGTTCCGATGCAGTTCGAAGTTACCGCCTATAGTTATGACGCTGCGGCGCACCGACTGCATTTTACCGCCAGCGGCCTGCGTGATGGCATGCGCTTTACCGTCGCCAGCCATGTGCGCTGCCTCAAGGATCCGGTTACCCCGCAGAATGCCCATCTCGTCGCCCTGGTGGCGCTGACCGAAATCTTCAAGCGGCCGGGCGCCTCGGGGCGGTGAGCCTGTCACCAAGCTGTCAGAATGACGCCGAACCGGCATCGATCCTCAGACTTTCGTTTATTTTGGACGAGTTCCGCTTCCCAGCGGTCGACCGGCCCGTTATAGGGCGGACCATTAGTTGCCCAGACGAGGATCAGTTGCATGTTCGGTTTCGACCCGAGTTTCTTTAGCTCGCTTGTTCAAGTGATCCTCATTGATCTGGTTCTCGCCGGCGACAATGCCGTGGTTATCGGCCTCGCCGCAGCGGGCCTTTCCTCAGATATCCGCCGCAAGGCCATCCTCATCGGTATCATTGCCGCGACGGTGCTGCGCATCTTCTTCGCGCTCATCACCACCCAATTGCTGGCGCTCGGCGGCGGCCTGCTCATCGCCGGCGGCGTGCTGCTGCTCTATGTGTGCTGGAAGATGTTCCGCGAGCTCACCGTCTCGCAGGCCGAAGAGCACGAGGCGCAGGAAGCGCTCGAAGACAGCGACAAGAATGCTGATGGCACCGTTGCCGGCAAGGCGCCGCGCAAGACGCTGCGCCAGGCCGTCATCCAGATCATCATCGCCGACGTGTCCATGTCTCTCGATAACGTGCTGGCCGTGGCCGGCGCGGCGCAGCACCATTTCGAGGCGCTGATCATCGGCCTCGGCCTTTCGGTGGTGATGATGGGCGTTGCCGCCACCTTCATCGCCGGCCTGCTGCACAAGCATCGCTGGATCGCCTGGGTGGGCCTGCTGATCATCCTGTTCGTGGCCGTGCGCATGGCACTCGAGGGCCTGGGTGCGTTCGTCGCCATCCCGGAAATCCCCTTCGTCTATACGCCCCATGCCGTGGCCGGGGCCGCTGCGGCTGCCCATTAGCCTTTGGTAACCACGGCCCGAACTTTGCGGCATTTGCCGTGCCGCAATAGGGATTTACTCACCTCGCAGGTCTAGTTTCCCGCTCAACTGATACGAGCGGGAAGCAATTTCGATGTCCCTTATCGCTGATCGACTGGTCGAGACCGAGCCGGCCGGCCATCCGGCCGAGCGCGCGGGTCTGGCCGTGGACCGCTTGCAGACCCGCATTATCGATGGCGCGGAGTGGGACCGGACCATTGCCGGCTTCGACGAGGTCTGCCAGGAGCAGATGTACGCCTTTGCCGTTACCCGCTGGCCATCGGTCAAGCAGGAACCGATGCTGTTCCTGCTCGATGGCGAGATTGTCGGCGGCGCCCTGGTCATGGTGCAATCACTGCCGCTCGGGTTGGCGCGGATCGCGGTGTCCAAATGGGCGCCGATGCTCAAGGACGTGTCGCGCCCCGATGCCGAAGCCATTCATGCCGGCATGGTCGAGGCCATGATGGCCGAATATGCCAATGGCCGGGGCCAGATGCTGTCGGTGCTGCCGCGCGCCTCGATCAACCCGGTCAATCGCGAATATGAGCGCCTCAGGGCGCGCGGCTTCAGGCGCGGGTCCGAGCTGGGCTTTCCCAATCGCTATATCGTCAACCTGCGCCTCACCGACGAGGCGCAGCGCAAGAGCTTCCAGCAGACCTGGCGGCGCCAGCTCAACAAATCGGAAAAGGCCGGCCTCAGCTTCGAGCATGCCGGCCCGGACAGGATCGCCGATTTCGAGACGCTCTATGCCGCGATGACCGACCGCAAGCAGTTTTCCGACCATTCGGCCTATGAAACCGTGCCTGCGCTCATGCAGATCGATGTGCCGGAACTGCGGCCCGAACTGTTCTTCGTGCGCCACGCGGGCGAACTGGTGGCCGGGGCGCTGATCTTCAAGGCCGGCGACCGGGCCGTCTATCTCTATGGCGCCACCAATGACAAGGCGCTGCCGCTGCGCGCCGGCTATTTCATGCACTGGCACGTCATCCGCTGGCTGCGCGACAATACAACCGCCACCTGGTACGACCTCGGCGGCACTGACGGGTTTCAGGGGCTGCATCAGTTCAAGAAGGGCATGGTCGGCGAGGCCGGCGTCATCCGCCCGGTGCCGCCGGTGGCCAATTATGCCAGCCGCCCCCTGGCCCTGCTGCTGGGCACAGGGGCCTTTGCCGCACGCGATGCGCTCTATGCGCTGCGCCGGGCCGTCGACGGCTGGCGCAATCCCAGGACCAGGGCGACCCAGACCAGGCACGCCGGCGAGGAGGCCGCCGAATGAACGTGCATCGGCGCCTGGCCTCGCAGTCGACGATCATTTTCGGCGCACGGCTGGCCGGCGCCGGGCTGATCTTCCTGGTGCAGGCGCTGATCGCCCGCATCTGGGGCGCCGATCTGCTGGGCGAATACATGATCGTCATTGCCACGGTGAACCTGGTCGCGGTGGTCATGCCGCTGGGCTTTCATACGGTCGGCACCTATTTCGCCGCCGAATACCGGGCCCGCGGCGAGCGCCGGCATTTCATTACCTTCATCACCCGTGCCTATGGCCATGTCGTGGGTGCGCTGGTGCTGTTGCTGCTGCTGGGCCAGCCGGTGCTGGGCCTGCTGGGGCAGGGGGACAGTGTCCTTGCCGACCATTTTATCCCGGTAGCCTTACTCGCCTTCGCGACGGCCATGGTCTATGTCAACGGGGCGCTGCTGGTCGGGCTCAAGCGCCCATTTGCCGGCTTCTTCGCCGATACCATGTTCCGCCCGATCATCGTCATCGCGGCGTTCCTCGCCACCATGAGCTTTGCCGTGCCCGCAGAGGGCTTTTCGATGATGCTGTGGATCGTGGCGGCGGGCTATGTGGTGATCGCGCTGGTGCATTTCGGCTTCGTCGTCAGCTCGCTGAACCGCATTCCCGATACCGCGCCGCGGCGCCCGTCCGAGGCGGCCCGCTGGTGGCGCTTTGCCTTGCCCTGGGTGTTAATCTCGCTGGCCACCGATTTCTTCTTCGACATCGACCTCCTGCTGCTCAGCCATGCGCTCAGCCGCGAGGAACTGGCCGTTTTCGGCATCTGCACCCGCATCTTCTCGCTGATTTCCTTTGCCGTCGCCGCCGTCTACGCCGTCACCTTGCCCGACATGTTCGAAAGCGAGGCCAATGCCGACCGCGAGTCGTTCAAGCGCAAGGTGGGCGATGCCAATTTCGTCGCCAGCGTCATTTCTGTCGTGCTGTTCGGCGGTATCGCCGTTGCCGGCCCGTTTGCGCTGATGCTGTTCGGCCCGAGCTTTTCGGCGGGCGCCGCACCGCTGGCCGTGCTGTGCCTGGCGCTGGTGGTGCGCTCGGTTATGGGCCCGGCCTCGCTGGTGCTCTCCATCCACGACCGTCCCTATGCCAGTCTGCCCTCGGTGGGGCTGGGTGTCGTGACGCTGGTGCTGGGCAACTGGCTGCTGGTGCCCAATTTCGGGCTGATGGGCGCCGCCCTCTCGGCCATCATCGCCATTTCGATCTGGTCGGTGGGGCTGTGGTGGGTAGCCTTGCGCACCGCCAAGCTCGACGTCTCGATCCTGCAATGGTTCCGCAGCCGCCGCGCCGCCGCGGTGGCGGCGGAATAGATCAGGCCGCCAGGCCCAGCCGCCGCTTCAGCAGGCCCAGCCGGCCGATATTGGCGCCGCTGTCATAGTCCTCGGTCACTTTGGTATAGGGCTTCTCGATCAACAGGTAATCCTGCCCAAAAATGTGCTTTTCCAGCAGGCACGTCTCCTTGTAGCCGTAGCGTTTGAGCAGCATGCGGGCTACGGCGTTCTCGGGCCGCACGAAGGTATAGGCCTTGTGGAAGCGGGTATTGTCCCAATGCTCGTCGAAGGCGCGCATGCCGAACATGCCCAGCTTGGTCTGGCGGTGGCTGGGGAAGACCCAGCTCCAATAGCGGAACACCGAGCCGCATTCGGGGCCCGACACCATGGCGCCGCCCGGTATGCCATCGGCGCACATGATCATGATGTGCCAGGGGTCGAGCGCCAGCAGGGTGCGCAGGAAATTCTTGTTGAGCCGGCCCATTTCGTGGGCCTTGAAGCGGTCGCTGTAATATTCGGACGTGGCAATCACATCCATCAGCTCGCGGTGGATCAGCTCGATATCGGCCGGCGTGGCGGCCCGAATGGTCATCTCGGCCATGATGCGGCTCCCTCAATGCGCCGACAGTACCAAACACCGGCCCGCGCCCGAAGCATCCTAGGCCAGCGCAGTTAATGGGCGGTACTTGGTGCCGTACCCATTAAGTCGCAGCGTCAAGGCCTTGCCCGGCGCGGGGTGGGTCAGTAGAACGGGAGCGGGAGAGATAAGGGAGGATAGTATGAGCGAGCAGCTCGTATTCCAGCCAAGTGCGGCTGCGATCGCACGCACCCACGTCACCAAAGCCCAGTATGACGAGATGTATGCGCGCTCGATCAGCGATCCGGATGGCTTCTGGGCGGAGCAGGCCAAGCGCCTCGATTGGGTGAAATTCCCCAGCAAGATCAAGAACACCACCTATGCCTATCCCGATGTCTCGATCAAATGGTTCGAGGACGGGATCCTCAACGTCTCCTACAATTGCCTCGATCGGCATCTGGCGACGCGTGGCGACCAGACCGCAATTCTCTGGGAAGGCGATACGCCGGGTACCGACAGCAAGGTGACCTATCGCGAGCTGCATGACCGGGTCTGCCGCTTTGCCAACGTGCTCAAGGCCAATGGCGTCAAGAAGGGCGACCGCGTCACCATCTACATGCCGATGATCATCGATACGGCGGTGGCCATGCTGGCCTGCTCACGCATCGGTGCCGTGCATTCGGTGATCTTCGGCGGCTTCTCGCCGGATTCGATCGCCGGCCGGGTCAGCGACTGCGGCAGCAAGATCATCCTGACGGCCGATGAAGGCCGCCGCGGCGGCAAGACCGTGCCGCTCAAGAAGAATGTCGACGAGGCGCTGGGCAAGGTTTCGGGCGTCGAGACGGTCATCGTGGTCAAGGTGACCGGCAATCCGGTGAACATGGTCGAGGGTCGCGACATCTGGTACGACGACGCGGTTTCCCTCGTCGACGCCGATTGCCCGCCCGAGCCGATGAATGCCGAAGACCCGCTCTTCGTGCTCTATACGTCCGGCTCCACCGGCAAGCCCAAGGGGGTGCTGCACACCACCGGCGGCTACCTGCTATGGGGCTCGCTCACCCATGAGCTGAGCTTCGATTATCAGGATGGCGAGGTGTTCTGGTGCACGGCCGATGTGGGCTGGGTCACCGGGCACACCTATATCGTCTACGGTCCGCTGGCCAATGGCGCCACGACGCTGATGTTCGAGGGCATTCCGAGCTATCCGGATGCCTCGCGCTTCTGGCAGGTGGTGGAAAAGCACAAGGTCAACGTGTTCCATACCGCGCCGACCGCCATCCGCGCGCTGATGGGCGCCGGGTCCGAATTCGCCGACAAATACGAAATGCCGACCCTGCGCCTGCTGGGCACGGTGGGCGAGCCGATCAACCCGGAAGCCTGGCTCTGGTATCACAAGCATGTCGGCAAGGGCCGCTGCGAGATCGTCGATGCCTGGTGGCAGACCGAGACGGGCGGCCATATGATCGCGCCTTTCCCCGGCGCCATTCCCACCAAGCCCGGTTCGGCCACCAAGCCCTTCTTCGGCGTGCAGCCGGTTGTGCTGTCACCCGAAGGCGTGGTCCAGAGCGAGACCAAGGCCGAGGGCGTGCTGGCCATCAAGGATAGCTGGCCGGGCCAGATGCGCACCGTCTATGGCGACCACAAAAGGTTCGTGGAAACCTACTTCACCCAGTACAAGGGCTATTACTTCACCGGCGATGGCTGCCGTCGCGACGAGGACGGCTATTACTGGATCACCGGCCGTGTCGACGACGTGCTCAACGTCTCGGGCCATCGCCTGGGCACCGCCGAGGTCGAAAGCGCGCTGGTCAGCCACCCCAAGGTCTCCGAGGCCGCTGTCGTCGGCTATCCGCACGACGTCAAGGGGCAGGGCATCTATTGCTACGTCACCCTGATGGCCGGCGAAACCAGCGACGACGCGCTCAAGGCCGAGCTTAAGAGCTGGGTCCGCAAGGAAATCGGTCCCATCGCCACGCCCGATCTCATCCAGTGGGCGCCGGGCCTGCCCAAGACCCGCTCCGGCAAGATCATGCGCCGCATCCTGCGCAAGGTGGCCGAGAACGACTTCGGCTCGCTGGGCGATACGTCCACGCTGGCCGATCCGGCCGTGGTCAACGACCTGATCGAGAACCGGCAGAACCGTTAGCCCGGAAAAGTCACGGGCGGGGACCCCAAGATCCCCGCCCGATCAAAGGCAACGGCCTCACGGGCTGAAGGTTGAAAACGGCCCATGCTCCAAGTCACCGCGGCCAAACTGGCATGGCCGGGCGGCGTCCCGCATCCCCCAAATGGGGGTGATGGGACAATGAACTTGTGCGCCCAGCCATTGTTTCGGCCGGATTTGCCGGTCATCGTCGGACCAGTGATTCCTGCCTGGACCATCCCGTGACCCGTCATGCCTGCCTCATTGCCGCCCTGGCGCTGCTGTTCCTGCCCGTTACCGCCCATGGCGCGACGCTGGAGCAGATGGCGGGGCAGATGATTGTGGTCGGCTTCCAGGGCGACGATGTGGACGATGCCGCCGTGGCCGGGCTGCGCGACGACCTGGCGGCCGGCCGGCTTGGTGGCGTCATGCTGCTCAAGCTCAACGTCAAGAGCCTCGACGCCGTGGCCGAAATGAATGCCGCCTTCCGCGCGGCGTCCCCAGACCTGCCGCCGTTCCTCACGCTCGATCAGGAGGGCGGCGCGGTCGAGCGGCTGACCAGGGATGTCGGCTTCAAGGAAATCCCCAACGCCGCCACCATTGCTGCCGAGAACTCTCCCGAGCAGGCCGAGGCGATCTATGCCGAAATGGCCGCGTCCATCGCGCAATACGGTTTCACCGTCAATTTCGGGCCGGTGGCCGACGTCAATATCAATCCCGACAACCAGATCATTGCCAAATATGGCCGCGCCTTCAGCGTCGATCCGGCGGTCGTCGCCCGCTATGACGCGGCCTTCATCGCGGCCCATCACCAGGCGGGCCTTCTTACGGCACTCAAGCATTTTCCCGGGCATGGCTCATCCACCGCCGACAGCCATGAAGGGTTCGTGGATATCACCCAGACCTGGCAGCCGGCCGAACTCGATCCCTATCGCGCGCTGATCGCCGATGGCCTGGTCGACATGGTCATGGTCGGCCATCTCTATCACGCCGATTATTCCGATGCCGGCGCCAAGACCCCCGCGTCGCTCTCCCCGCAATGGATAGACGGCGTGCTGCGCGGTGAGTTGGGCTATGATGGCGTGGTCATCAGCGACGATCTCGAAATGGGCGCCATCCGCGACCATTTCACCCTGGAACAGACCGTCACCGAGGCTGTCCGCGCCGGCATGGACGTGCTGCTGTTCTCCAACACGGCCAGATACCGCGCCAGCCTGGGCCAGGAAATCCTCGACATCCTGCTCGCCGAAGCCCAGGCCGACCCGGCCTTCGCCGCACGGATCGAGGAAAGCTACGAGCGGATCGTGCAGCTCAAGGCACGAATTCGCTGAGTCCGCCCAAAACTCGATCGTCACCCTCGGGCTTGACCCGAGGGCTCTGTACTTACCGGACGCTCTGCAAGTGAAGAGCCCTCGGGTCAAGCCCGAGGGTGACGCTCAGTGGTGGTGGATATAGGTAAGATAGCTGAGTAAGCTCTGCCCCCGCTTTCCCCACCTTCTCGCCAGCAGCGGTTCCCTCCGCATCCATCGCCAGATAAAGTGCGCCCCCACGAGGCAGGAGTCGTTGCTTGATGACGGATGATCGCGAAGTCCGACAGGTCCGGGCGATGTTCATTTCGGACGTCCATCTGGGCATGAAGCCGATCCGGGTCGGACAGCTCATCGAATTCCTGCGCGCCCATGATGCCGAGACCATCTATCTCGTCGGCGATATCCTCGATGGCTGGCGTCTGGCCAAGTCCTGGCATTGGCCGGCCGAATACAACGTGCTGGTGCAGATCCTGCTCGACAAGGCCAATGCCGGCACCCGTGTCGTCTACCTGCCGGGCAATCACGACGAGTTCCTGCGCGAATATCTGGGCACCTATTTCGGTGAGGTCGAATTCGTCGACCGCACCGTCCACACCTCGGCCTCGGGCAAAACCTACCTCGTCATCCACGGCGATCAGTTCGATGTGGTGGTGATGAACGCCAAGTGGCTCGCCCATGTCGGCGACTGGGCCTACAACGCCGCCCTGCGCGTCAACATCGCCATCAACTGGGTGCGGCGCCGGCTGGGCCTGCAATACTGGTCGCTGAGCGCCTGGGCCAAGCAGAAGGTCAAGAACGCCGTCTCCGTGATCGGCCGCTTCGAGGAAGCGCTGGTGCATGAGGCGAAAGAGTCCGGCGTCGACGGCGTCATCTGCGGCCATATCCACTTCGCCGACATGCACGATCGGTTGGGCATCCACTACATCAATACCGGTGACTGGGTGGAAAGCTGCACCGCCATCGTCGAAAATGCCGACGGCGCCTTCGAGCTGGTCAAATGGACCGAAATGGTCGCCGGTGAACCCCGCAGGTTCCGCCTGCGTCGAGCCGCCGGGTAAGCCGCCCCTCACCTCTCCCTGGAGAGGTCGGCCGAAGGCCGGGTGAGGGGGCGCCCGCCGGATAACAGTAAAGCGGCAACAACACCCCTTGCCTTGCCGGGCAATGCGAGGCACCAAGGGTTCCGGGCGCTGATTTGCCCGGAGTTCATTTCCATGCTTTCGGCATTTTCGCGCCCGGCCAGTCCCGAGCTGCGCGCGTCCGTGTTTCAGTTCACCGTCTATATCCCCGGTGGCGTGGCTTCGGTCTTCCTGGGCATCTGGCTCAGCGAACACGGTATTCCCGCCGACCAGATCGGCATCATCAATGCGCTGCCCACTTTGTGCCTGCTGCTGCTCAACATCCTTGTGGGCCGCATTGCCGACAAGGCCGATGACTGGCGCACGGCGCTGATCGTCATCTCGCTCGCCTCGGCATTGGCGCCGCTGCCGCTGTTCTTCGTCTCCGAATTCTGGGGCATATTGCTGATCTGGGCGCTCTGCGCCACCTCCAACGGCCTGGTCGCCCCGGTCATCGACGCGGCCACCGTGCGGATGACGCGCCGCAACGGCACCGATTTCGGCACGGTCCGGGCCTGGGCCACCGTGGGCTATGTCTTCGCGGCCGGCGGGCTTGGCCTCTTTCTCAATGTGCTGGGGTCGGGTGCCTTTGTCGCCCTCTATGTGGCGACGGTGGTGGTGCGGGCCGCGCTCGCCTTCCTGCTGCCGCGCTTCCGCGCGCCCGCGCCCCAGCCGACGCTGGCCAACAGCGATCCGGCGCTGGTCGCCCAGCCCAGCCGGCTCAGGGATTCCCTGCAACCTTGGTTCGTGCTGCCGCTGCTGGCGTTTGCGCTGGTCAATTCGAGCAATTCGGTGATCGGCAGCTTCGGCGCGCTGCTGTGGCACGAAAACGGAATTCCGAGCTATTTCCTCGGGCCGCTGCTAGGCATTGCGGCGGTGGGCGAGGCCATCCTGATGTTCGCCTGGCGGCGCTTCGGCGGGCGGGTCACGGCGCGCAACATGATCCTGGTGGCGGCGGTGGCGGGCTTCGTGCGCTTCACCATCATGGCTTTCAATCCGCCGGCGGAAGTGCTGTTCTTCACCCAGCTCCTGCACGCTTTCAGCTTCGGCATGGGCTATTTCGGGGTCGTGCACTTCATCGCCAACTGGACCAACGAGGCCAATGCCGCCGAGGCGCAGGGTTTCGCCAACATGCTCAACATGGCCATGGCCATGCTGGCGCTGGTCATCTTCGGCGTGCTGGTGGAGTTTTTCGGGGCCTATGCCTTCTTCTACTCCACGGTCACCTCGCTGCTGGCCGTCGGCTGCGTACTGCTGTCCCTGCGGCTCCGCCCGCCAAAGTCGCTGGTGGGGTAAGACTCCAGCGGGTGGTTGGCGTATGGTGCAGCCAGTCGCAGATTACCATTGGTAGGAAACTGGCATGGCTATCGGGCAGAGTGACGAACGGCACGGCAGAGTGCTGTGGAGCTTCATGATGTCGCTGGATGGGTTTGTCGCAGGGCCCAACCATGACATGGGCTGGATGTGGACCGGTGGATATCGCGCGGAGCCGGGGGTGATCCGGGGATATATCGAACGAACCGGCGCGATCATCGCAGGACGCGACGGCTGGGACTCTCCAGGGGGCCATAGTCCCTGGGGTGGGGCATGGCGCGGTCCGATCTTCGTTCTCACGCACCATCCCGAAGATGCTGAGCCCGCTGAGAATGTGACGTTCCTGCATCGCGAACCCGCCGAGGTGGTGCAACTGGCGCTTGCCGCCGCGGCTGGCAAGGACATCATGGTGTTCTCCCCGAATATCGGCGCCCAGCTTCTCGGACTCGGGCTCATCGACGAGATCGACCTGCACATCGCGCCCGTTCTGCTCGGTGACGGCATCCGGCTTTACAGCAAGCCGGATGGCACCCCGATCCGCCTCACGCCGCTCGCCGAGAACAGCGACACCGCATCGACAGTTCGGGTGCGATACCGGCCCATCTCCCGCCACAGGGACGCCGATATCTGATCGTGGTCGCAGGCAGTAGGCGCGACCGGTTCTCGGCGTCGATCACCGGTCGCGGATCGATTACTGCTCCTTCTTGAACACATCCTGGAAGATGAGCTTGCCCCAGACGCGGTCGCGCGCATGTACCAGCGCGCCACCCTCGTCGAGCTTTCCCAGGTCGACTGGTGCGAAGCCCAGTTGCCTGGCCAAATCCGCCACGGGGGCGATCGCGGCCTCGTCGTCGCTCGACAGGAAGACCACGCGGTGGCCGCCATCGACGACCGGATCGGCGGCCAGGATGGCTGCGATCAGGTGATTGAACCCCTTGACGAGCCTGGCGCCGGTGAACGCCCTGGCGAGGAAGGCGGAGGACGGCAGGCCTTCCAGGTCCTCCAGGGAAACCAGCGCGTTTGTCGCGTCGATGACCGTCTTGCCTTGCCAGCTCGGCAGGGCCTTCGCAACTTGGCCATGTTCCCCGAACGGGATCGCCAGGATGATTGTGTCGGCTTCGAGTGCCTCCTGCAGCGATCTGGCGACGACTGTCGGGCCAATCGCCCGAGCCTGCGGCGCCAGTGCCTCGGCCGGCCGCCGGCTGGCGACGGTCACGTTCATGTTTTTGCGGGCAAAGGCTTGCGCAAGCGCCTGGCCTATCCTGCCGAATCCTATAATCGCGTAGCTCATAATGCTTCTCCGGGTTATCCGTTGTGCTGTCCAGCCGCCTCAACATGGGTCCGGCGAAGCTGGGCGTTGAGTGCGGAAGCGCGCATATCGGTGGTGCGAAATCGATCCGGCCGGACGATTGGTGCTCGCCGATGGCCACCCATACTGCTGCTCGATATGCTAGATACGGGCTTGGGAGGCGCACCGCGCGGTGCGGGATTGCACCATGATCGACTGGGATGACGTCCGCTACTTTCTTGCCGTCGCGCGGGGAGGCTCGGTGCGGGCCGCCGCCGGGCGCCTCAAGGTGAATCACGCGACCGTGCTGCGACGCATCGCGCAGCTCGAGGAGCGTCTTGGGGCGCATATGTTCGAGAAACTGCCTTCAGGCTACCGTCTGACGACTGCGGGCGAGGAGGTTCTCGAGTTCGCGGAGCAGATGGAGGCGTCGTCGCATTTGCTGGAGGCGCGAATCTTCGGGCGGGACCAGGGCGCGCGGGGGCTTTTGCGGGTGACGCTTCCGCCGTTCCTCGCCACACACCTGCTCATGCCGGATCTCGCCGATTTCGCCCGGCTGCATCCGGATATCGAGATGGAAATCCTGTCGTCCGGCGAATTGGCAAATCTGACCAATCGAGAGGCCGACGTTGCAATCCGCATTGTTGCCGACCGCAAGACCCTGCCGCTCAATCTTCACGGCCTGAAGGGACCGGAACTGCTCAGCGGCATCTATATGTCTCGCCATCGACTGGCCGCGTGGCGTGCGGGCGCGCCTGATCCCATCCGGTGGATCGTCATTGACAGTCATGGAATTCCGGGCTGGGCGCGCGAGGGAGATGTTCACACCACGGGCGTTCCCTTCAGAACCCCGGATGCCGAGACGCAGATCGCAGCGGCGCAGCAAGGGATCGGGATGACGAAACTGCCGTGCTTCGTCGGTGATGCCGACCCTCTGCTGGTGAGGGTTCCGGGCACCGACCTGCCAGCCCATGGAACGCTCTGGCTTCTCACGCAGGGGGAGACACGCAAGACGAAGCGCGTGCGGCTCTTCACGGAGTTCGTATCCCGCAGGCTCGCCGCCTATGGTCCGCTGCTCGCGGGGCTGTCTGTATCGCGCGACTGACGCGCGGCAGGTCGAAGTAGCCCTCGTGGTTCGAGGCTCGCGAAGGGCTCGCACCTCACCATGAGGGCTACTCTTGGTCCGGCGTATCAGTAGCCCTCATGGTGAGGCGGGAGCGTAGCGACCCTCGAACCACGAGGGCGTGGCATTGTGCCCCCAAACAAAACGGCCCCGGTTTCCCTGGGGCCGCTGCAATTCCCTGCCGGGCCTCAGTTCAGCCGCCCGCTGGCATGGGCCAGGGTCGTATAGACCTTGCCGCGGTCGCTCAGCAGGTATTCGCGCGTTTCGGCGGCCGGGTGGGCGCCGGCGGCGGCGCGCTTCAGCAGCTGCTCGAATTCGCTCATATATGCCTGCGCGGTGCGGGCGAATTCAGGTTCGCGCTGCAGCTTCTTGCGCACTTCGTCATAGGTGCCCTGGCCGCTGAGCGTGTAGATCCGGCGGGAGAACACGTTGGATTCGCCGGCCTGGTAGCGGGCCCAGGCATCGGCCAGCGCGCCATCGTCGATGGAGCGGGCGATTTCGTCGGTCAGGCCGGAAAGGCCGACCTGCTGGGGCTGCGTGCCCTGCTGCTTGGCCGTGGCATTGCGCAGCACGTCGCGCAGCCAGCCGCCATTGTCGGTGGCTGCCGGCGCTTCGGCCGGTTCGACTTCGGGCTGCGGCTCGGGCTGGCGTAAAGGTTCGGCGTGGCGGGCCGGCTCGGCGGTGCGGATCGGGTCGATCAGCGTCGTGGTCTGACGGGCCGGTTCCTCGCGATAGGTGTCGCGCGGCGCCTGATAGGCCGGGGGCTCCTGGCGGGTTTCGGCGCGCGGGACAGGGCGCGACGGGCGGCGGTCGTTGAGGTCATGCGTGGCTGGCTGGCTGCGTACGATGGCGTTGAGCTCGCTCAGCGCCTCGATCTGTTCGGCCACGACCCGGCGCATGGCGGCGGCGCTGGCGCGGGTTTCCTCGGGCAGTTCGTTGACGCCGCGCGCCAGCTCGGCGCGGGTGGCTTCGAGTTCGGTCCCCACTTCGCGGGCCGTCTCGCGCATGGCGCGGGCGGTGTCGTTGAAGCGCAGCGTGGCTTCCTCGATGGCGCGCTGCATCTCGCCCACCATCATCTGCTGCGCCTGTTGCAGGGCCGCATTGGCGCGGCGACCTTCGGCATCGGCGGCGCCGCGGAATTCGCCCAGGCGGCTGGTGACTTCGCCGGAGGTTTCGTCCAGCGCCTGGCGGAAGGTGCCGGTGGTCTGGTCGATGGCGTTGCGCAGCTGGCCGGCATTGGACGCAATGGCATTGCGCACCGATACCGAGCTGTCGCTGATGGTGTCGGCCAGCGTGCTGGTGGTGGTGGTGAGAACATCGGTGACATTGCTGGCCGTGGCGGCCAGCACGTCGCTGACCTTGTTAGCATTGTCTTCGAGCGCGTTGTTGACCTGCGCGGTCTGGTCGTTGAGCGCCATCCGGACCGAGGATGCGGTCTGGCTGAGCGCCGCGGCGGCGGCGTCGGCGGCGCGCTGCACGGCGCTGTCGACCTGGCTGGCATTGGTCGACAGGGTCGTGGTGAAGCGCTCATTGGTCGCATAAAGCGCGTCAGTGACGCTGTCGGTGGAGGACTTGATGGTCTCGGCAATGCTGCCGGTCGTGGCGGTCAGCGCTTCGTCCATGGCGCGGCGGGCGCCGATCAGGCGGCGTTCCGTGTCGTTGACCGTATCCGCGATCGACTGCGCAAAGAGCCGCATGCGACCGTCGATATCGTCGGCGCGCGAGGCGAAGCTCTGGGCCAGCGAGTCCATGGCGGTGCGGCGGTCTTCGAGCGTCTGCAGGGCCTCGTCGCTGGTCAGGGCCAGCGCATTGGAGGCCTGGGACATGTTGGCCGCTTCCGAATCGAGCCGCCCCAGCACGGTCGAGAACTCGTCGACCATGCCGCGAATGGTGGTCTGGAGGGCCGAGACATGCTGGCTGACCATGGCGCCGGCCTGTTCGGTCTGGCCGATGGCCTCGCGCACCGTGGTCGAATAGGTCGAGGTCTGTTGGGCGACGCTGGTTTCCAGGTTCGCCAGGTTGGCCGTGGAGGCATCCAGCACGCGCTGCAGCAGCAGGTTGGAATCGTTGAGCTTGCCCAGAGCCGCGGTGACGTCGGTGAGGATGCGCGAGGTCGAGACCGCCATGATGGCCTCGGCTTCGCGGGCATTGTCGCCCAGCGCGTCGCGCAGCAGGTTGCCGTGGCTGTTGAGCGCCCCCTGCAACTGCTCGGATTTCTCGCTGACCAATGCGGCAAAGGCGCTGGTATGGTGTTCCACCGAGCGGTTGATGTCGCTGAGGCGGGTTTCGATCGTGTCGACCGCGCCCACGGCCTTGACCGTCAGCAACTGGTCGATATCGCCGGCAGCGACGCGGATTTGCTCCAGTGCGGTGCGCACGGCGCTGTCCATCCGGTTGGCGGTGTTGCTGATGTCGGTCGAAATATTCTGCGTTGCCGCGGTGATGCGGGTGGCGATGGTCTCCTCGATGCGGTCGGCGCCGGCTTCGAGATCGGCCATGGACTGGGTGATCGACGTGTTGATCGAGGCGTTGAGCGCGGCCAGGCGCTCGGCGGTGATGTCGGCGCGGGCGGTGATCGCCTCGGGCAGGGTGCCCAGGCGCTGGTCGACCATGTCGCTGATGGCCTGGCGCGCCGAGGTGACGCCGGTCTCGATGAGGTCGGCGGCCTGGCGGGCGCTTTCGCTGACCGTGGCGCTGGCCGCATCGATGCGGGCAGCGACGCCGTGCTCGGCGTCGGAAATGCGCGCGATGGCACTGTCGAGGCCGGTGCCGAGATTGCTGTTGAGTTCGGCCACCTTGTCGGTGATCAGCGACGACATGGTGGTTACGCGCTCGCCCATGGCGTCGGTGGCGGTGCGCAGCGAGCCGTCGATCTTGGCGCGGGCTTCCTCGCCCTGCTGGGCGATGGTGTCGGCCAGCTCGGACGTGCGCAGGCCGATGGTTTCCCCGATCGAGGCGGTGTGGGTCGCCAGGGTATCGCTGAGCGCCTGGGTGCGGCTGCCCAGGGCTTCGGAGAGCTGCTGGGTGCGGGTGCCGACAGCTTGCGCCAGTTGCTGGGTGCCGCCGTCGAGCGCGCTGCGCAACTCGTCGGCGCGGCTGTCGAGTTCCCCGGTCAGCGTGGTGGTGCGCTCCCCGATCTGGGCCACCAGCGCGGTGGTGCGGTCGTCGAGCTGGCTGGCCAGCGTGCCGGTGCGGCTGTCGAGTTCGAGCGACAGGGCGGTGGTCTTTTCGGTCAGCGTGTCGGCCAGGCGCTGGGTGCGGCCGGCAATCGCCTGGTCGAAGGCGCTGGTGCTGCCGGTCAGCGTCTCGCCCAGTTCTTCGCTGCGGGCGCGGATGGCTTCGCTCATTTCGGTGGTGCGGGCGGCGAGCAGCTCGTCCACGGCCCTGGTGCGGCCGTCGAGGGCCTCGGCGATGATCCCGGCATGGCCTTCCAGCGAATCCGAGATTTCGCGGGTGCGGTTGGTCAGGCTTTCGGTGATGGCCTTGGTGCGCGCGCCGAGCACTTCGCCCAGTTCGCGGGTGCGTTCGGCCACCGCGTCATCGAAGCGCCCCGATTCCTCGTTGAGCGCCAGTTCCAGCACATTGGCGCGGGCGGCAAAGCTGGTGCCCTGCTCCTCGAGCCGGGCAATGAGGCTGTCGCCCTTGTCGCCGATGACATTGTCCAGCGTATGCAGGCGCGTATCGAGGATGGCGGCGATTTCGTTGAGGCGAACGTCGAACTGGCTGAGCGAATCCTGCCCGGCGGTGGCCAGGGTGATGCGGGCGCGCTCGGACGTGTCGTCCAGCGCGCCGTTGATCTCGATGACCGCCGATTGCAGGCGGCTGTCCATGGCGTTGAGCTGGATGGATACCGATTCATCGAGCTGGCGGGTCAGCGCGTTGAGCAGCACTTCGGCTTCGCGCGAGCGGGAGGAGATATCCTCGGCAATGCGCTGGCCGATCATGTCCAGCCCGCCGGTCACCTCATGGCCGCGTTCGCGCAACTGTTCGAGCAGCGAGGCGCCGCCGTCGGTCAGCAGGGTGGACAGGGTCAGCGTGCGGTCGTCGAGGGCCGAAGCCAGTTCGCCCGTGCGGGCTTCGATCAGCCCGGCAATGGTCTGCGTACGCTCCTCGAACGAGCCGGTCAGCGTGGCCGTCCGCTGCTCGATCTGCTGGGTCCGCGAGTCGATGGCGTCGGCAATGGAGGCCGAATGGGCATCGAGCGCCCCGGTCAGCGAGGCGATGCGGCTTTCGACGCCGGCATTGAGCTCGGCGGCGCGCTCGTCGAGCGAGCGGGCCATGGCGCCGGTCTGGTCCTCGAAGGTCAGCGACAGGCGGTTGGCGCTGTTGTCGAGCGAGGTAATGAAGTCGGTGGTGCGGTTATCGACCAGCGACACGAAGCTGTCGGTGCGTTCGCCGAAGGAGTTGGTCAGCGTATTGCCGGCGGTTTCGAGGGCGCGGGTCAGGTTGCCGCCGCTTTCGACGATGGTGCCGGCGATGCGCTGGCTGATCATGTCGAGGTCGAAGACCAGGCCGGTATGGCTTTCGGTGATGGCTTCGCGCACCCGCTCGGTATTGGTCAGCACGCTTTCGCGCTGGCTGGCCAGTTCGGCGATCAGCGCGCGCATGCGCGATTCATTGTCCGAATAGGTGCGTTCGAGCGCGGTGACCTCGTTGTGGATCATCACTTCGAGCTCGCCGGCCCGGCTCAGCGCGCGTTCGAGCCCATCGCCCAGCGCGTTGACCTCGCGGCGCACCGCCTGGCCCACCGAGGCGACCTTGTCGGCGGCGGTGACTTCGGGCTCGGCCAGGCGAATGGCGGCCTGGGTGATCGAGGAGGCGGCGTTGCGCAGGTCCTGCGCGCGGCGGAACAGGGTGGCCACGGCGAAGAAGCCGAGCACCGGCAGGATCATGATGGCCAGCACGCCGATGAAATCGATGGTGCCGACGAACTGGCCGAAATTGGCCAGTTGCGGGCCATAGCGCAGCCAGGCGACGGTTCCGGCGACCGCCAGCCAGACGATGGACAGGACCAGCGCGATCCAGGTGGGGGTCGACGAGGAGCGGTTCTGCAGGTTGTAGAGGATTTTCGATGTGGGGAAGCGGTCGTCGTTGGCGACGCTGCCGGCCTGCTGGGCAATCTTGTCGGCGGCGCGCAGACGCTCGGAGCGTGCGCTGTCCGCCGGCTTCTTGTCCGCAGGCTGCTGGGCAGGGCTATCGAGGCTGAATACCGAGTCCTTGAGAGCGTCTTCGACGGCCGAAAAGGCCAGCGCGGCCGGATCGTTTTGGGGTGTCGGATTCTTCGCCATACTCTTTACAACTCTCGCGTCGGCTTCACAGCAACAAGGCGGACCACGGGAGTTGTCATGACTCCGCAGCCGTTTCCGGTCGCATCGTCAAAAGGAAGCAATTCGATGCAAATGCCCCGCATCGTCCCCCAACCGTCGCCGCCGCGCGCTGGTTCAAAGCCCATTAATACATTCAATTTGAACCAAACCGAACGGTTTCTTACCCAAAGGTTAATTTTCTGGGGATGAAACCGGGTCATCACAACCGCCAAACAAAGGCGAAGATGTGGCTTAATCCCCTGTTCATTCGCCCGTTCTAGGCTGCTGGGGTGTGGCATTGTCCGTTTCCGCGGGCGCGTCGCCGCACCAGTCAGGGAGCCGCCAGGATGGCGCAGCGATCAGCAGCAGTCGAAAAGCTCGACCAGGGTGTCCATGTCCGGCCGATGCGGCCCATCGATCTGGTCCATCTGGCCAAGCAGTGCCTGGGCGACGAACATCTCGAATACGAGATCCTTCGCCTGTTCGATACCACGGTCAAAACCTATTTCGGCCGCCTCGAACTGGCCGCCAGCTATGATGACCTGGCGATCAACCTTCATTCCATCAAGGGTGCGGCCGGCGGTGTCGGCGCCTGGACCATCGCCGACCTGGCCAAGGCCGCCGAAGTCGAAATGCAGGCCGGCCGGCCGCTGACCACCGAGCGCATTGCCGATCTGGGCATGGCCATCGAGGAAGTCCGCACCTTCATCGACCGCATGCTGAGCAACGAGCCGGCCTAGAAGCGCCCGCCCACGATGCCCTTGATGCTCTGGGTGAAATCTCCGGCGGAGACCTGGCCGCCATAGACCACGTCGATATTGAGGCCCGCATTCACGTCGATGTTGAGCCCGGCCTCATAGGCCAGCGCATCGCCTGCAAAGCTGGCGCCGCTCACCGTGAAGGGGCCGCTGCCGGCCAGGGCCATCTGCGACGAGGGCGCCGTGCCGTTCTGGTGTTGCCAGCCCAGCATGCCGCGCGCGGCAACCAGCATGTCATTCACCGCAAAGGGCGCCGCCATGCGGGCGCCGAGCAGCGTCGTGGTGGAATTGTTGCTCGCTGCGGCGCTGCTCAGCGCTGCCGGCCCACCGGTTTCGGCGAAGGCGTCCGTATGGGTCAGCGCATAGCTTAGCGAGCCGAAGGGCTCGAGTTCGAACGAACCCATGTCGAACACATAGCCGGCTTCGCCGAACACCTGCGCGGTCCGGGCGCCATAGCTGGCCGTCAGCGTGTCGGTCAGCCCGCCGAAGCTCACATCGCGCCGCGTGCTCAGGCCATGCCAGGTCAGCATGGCATTGCCCTGCAGCCTGATGGCATCGAGCGCCGCGCTGGCGTAGATGCCGGCATGCAGGTTCTGCGCGGTGCCGGTGGCCGGCCGGTCGATGGCGGCAAAGCCCGATCCAGTATAGCCGGCCAGTACGCCCAGGCGCCAATTGCTCGGCAGCAGCACGTCGGCACCGCCCAGCACGCCGCCGGCGCCCGCGGTCAGCCCGCCCGCGCCGCCATTGGGCTCGACGCGCACATAGTCGCCCAACCCCTGCAGCCAGACCCCGACCGGCAAGCGATCGTCCGCCTCGACGACACCCTGGCCGGCATAGGCCGAAACGGGGTTGGCCTGGCTCACGGCGGCGAAGGTCTGGCGCACCCGGGCGGCCGCGAAATTCTGCACCTGCTGGGCCAGCGCCATATTGGCGTCCTGCAGCGTGCCATGCGTGTCGCCGGCAAGCTGGTTCAGCGCATCGCGCGCCTGGTCGGGCGTCAGCCCCAGCATGGCCTGGACCAGCGGGTTGCTGCCCGGCAGGCCGGACAGGGCCTGGCCTACCTGGCCCTGGTTGCCCGTGCTGCCCACATCCTCGAAGGCGACATCGTTGCGCGACAGGGTCAGCCACACCTCGTTGGGGGTGTCATAGTCGAGCGTGGGGTCCAGGAAGGCCAGCGCGCTGGTGACATCGGCGAAGGTGCCGCTCAGGCCCGTTTCGCTGCTCAGGATGCGGACCGATTCCTGCCAGTCGAATGTGTCGGCCGCCGCCTGGTGCTGCACGGTGCCGCCATTGAGCGTCACCGTTCCGGTGGCGGCGATGGAATCATGCGCGCCCGGCACCGCATCGACCAGATAGAAGGAACCATTCTCGAAGGTCAGGTCGCCGTCTACCGACAGTAGGCCATCCGGCGCTATGCTGCCCAGTGCATCGACGACCGTCGTGCCGACCGTGCCACTGCCTCCGAGCATGCCGCCGCCAAAAACGTCGACCGTGCCGCCCAGCGTCTGCATGACCCGCAGCGTGCCGCCCTGGACGACCGTTTCGCCCGTGAACAGGGAACCGTCGCCTGACAGGATGGTGGTTCCGGCGAGTTGGAACAGGCCGCCGTCGCCGACAAGGTCGGGCGCAAAATCGAGATCGGCGCCGGTGTGGTTGAAGCCCAGCAGGCCGTCGCCGTCGCCGAAGGTGATGCTCGGGGCGTCGATGGTGCCCGGCGCCTCCGGCGTTGACGCGCCGCCTACCGTCAGCACGCCGAAGCTGCCTGCGCCGTAGGCAATGCGTACTGTCCCGCGCAGGGTGCCGCCATTGCTGACCACGGCCTGGCCGTAGCCCAGATAGCCAATCATCGCATAAGTGCTGGCGTCGAGCAGGCTGCCGGCGCCATTGATGGTAGCAAGGCCCAGGCCATCGGTCGTCGTGCCGAGCAGCAGGTGGGTGGCATTGACCACGCCGCCGTCATCGACCTGCACGCCGCCCAGCCCGCTCATGCCGGCCCATATCTGGCCGGCATCGATCTGGCTGCCGGTCCCGGTCACGAACAGCACGCCCTGGCCGTCGTAGCCCTGGCCGATATTGATGCGTCCGGCGCCGCCCAAGGCCACAGTCGAGGCGGTGGCGCCGTCGGAAATGAGCACGCCGCCCAGGCCATCGCCGCCGATAACGGTCGTGCCCGACGTGACATCCCAGCGGCTGCCTTCGCCGGCAATGTCGAGAACGCCGTAGGCCTCGAAGTTCTGCCCGAGTGTCGTCGCGCCGGTCACCAGCGACGCTTCGTCGGACACCGAAATGCCGCCATTGCCGGAAGCGCCGACAACAGTGACTCCCTGGCTGGTCACCTTTGAGCCAGCGCCGAAAATTTCCAGTGTGCCCATGCCCTGGTTCAGCGTGGTCGCATTGTAATGCGTGCCCAGCTGAAGCGAGGTTGCCGCCGTGAGTGTGCTGCCATCTGTCACGAATACGGAGCCGTCGCCATAGGCACCGATATTCAGCCAGTCCGTGCTCCAGTCCGAGGCGCCGGACAGGGCGACGAGGCCCCCGTCTTCTTCCAGCAGGTTGCCGGCATTGTTGTTGCCGGCCTCGCCGACGGATGCCGACGCCGTGGTCAGGCTCGCGCCATTGATCAGGTCGAGCGTCGCGCCGCCATCGATGGCGTCATGCCCGACATAGAGAATATTGGCGGTGACGGTATCGCCGTCGATGGTCGGCATTTGCACTGCCGGCCCGGTGATGACGATATTGGCGCCGGGCGCGGGCGCAACGCCGCCGACCCAGTTGTTGCCATCCGACATGTCTGTGCTGTCGCTGCCGTCCCAGGTCTGCGCCCAGGCCGGAATGGTCCCGGCAAGCACGACAGCGACGGCTATCGGCGCGAATATTTGAGCGCGACACGCGAACACAGAGCTGGGCATTGGCTCCCCCCCAATGGCTGCAGTTATTCGGTCTTGTGTTTGGCAGTCAAGTTGGGAGAAATCTCTTGTTAAGTTTTCCATCGTGTGGCGGCCTGGTCGCGCGATGGGTCGCCAATTGCAGCGGGCAACGCCAACCGTCATTTGACCCTCCACTTGTCTGCCCCTATACAGCGGCCAATAGCTGACGCGCCGCCCCTTGCCGCGGCCCATGACCCGACACGTTCCCATGACCTTATCATCTGCCGCCGAGGCCGCGCCCCGGTCCACTGCCGAGCCGTTCCGCACCCGCCGTACCTTTGCGATCATTTCGCACCCGGACGCCGGCAAGACGACGCTCACCGAACGGCTGCTGGCCGCCGCCGGCGCCATTCAGTCGGCCGGTGCCGTGCGCGGCAAGGCCGGTGTCCGCTCGACCCGGTCGGACTGGATGGAGATGGAGCAGCAGCGCGGCATTTCCATCACCTCGTCGGTGATGACCTTCGAATATGACGGACTGACCCTCAACCTGCTCGATACCCCCGGCCACTCCGACTTCTCCGAAGACACCTATCGCACGCTGACGGCCGTCGACGCGGCCATCATGGTCATCGATGCCGCCAAGGGCATCGAGAGCCAGACGCTCAAGCTCTTCGAAGTCTGCCGCCTGCGCGACATTCCCATCATCACCTTCATCAACAAGGTGGACCGCGAAGGCCTTAGCCCGCTCGACCTGATCGACGAAATCCAGGGCAAGCTGGCGCTCGATCTCACCCCGGTCCTCTGGCCTATCGGGCAGGGCGTGGATTTCCATGGCTATCTCGACCTGCTGGAAAAGCGGGTCCTCTCGCCCCAGGGCAGGCCGATGGCCGAATATGACGCTATCGAGGACTTGCTCGACAACGAAAAGCTGGTCGACGATCCGGTTTTCATGGTGGCGCTGGAAACTCTCGAAATGGCCACGGCCATGCTGCCCCCATTCGATCTCGACACCTTCCATGCCGGCCATCTGAGCCCGGTGCTCTTCGGCTCTGCCCTCAAGGGCATCGGCGTTGCCGAATTGCTGCGCACCCTGGGCGAGTGGGGGCCCGAACCGCGCCCGCAGCCGGCCATTCCGGCCCCCATCGCCCCGAGCGAAAAGAAGGTCACCGGCTTCGTGTTCAAGGTGCAGGCGAATATGGACGCCAATCACCGCGACCGCATCGCCTTCGTGCGCCTGTGTTCCGGCACCTTCACCCGCGGCATGCGCCTCAAGAATGTCCGCTCCGGCAAGGACATGGCGGTTTCCAACCCCATGTTCTTCTTCGGCAATGACCGGGAACTGGCCGAGCAGGCGGTGGCCGGCGACATCGTCGGCATCCCCAATCACGGCACCCTGTCGGTCGGCGATACGCTGACCGAAGGCGCCACGATCAACGTCACAGGCATTCCGAACTTCGCCCCGGAAATTATCCGCCGCGTCCGCCTCACCGATCATATGAAGACCAAGCAGATGGCCAAGGCCCTCAGCGACCTCGCCGAGGAGGGCGTGACGCAGGTGTTCCGCCGCGTCGTCGGCGCCGACTGGATCGTGGGCGTGGTCGGCCAGCTCCAGCTCGAAGTGCTGTCCAGCCGCGTCGCCAAGGAATATGGCGTACCGATCACCTTCGAGAGCCTCAACTACGAAGTCGCCCGCTGGATCGAGAGCGACGATCCCAGGGAGCTCGACCGCTTTATCGCTGCCCAGAAGATGAATATCGCCGAGGACCGCACCGGCGCGCCGGTGTTCCTGGCGCAGAACGCCTGGTGGGCCGATCGCGCCAAGCAGGATTTTCCAAAAATCGCCTTCCTCACCACGAAGGAACGGCATTGAGCACCGAGCGCATCGAGGAGTTCCTGGGCACGGTGAAGTCGGCCTTTGCCGGCAATACGCTGGTCGGGCTCAAGCTGGGCGGTTATCACGGCGCCGAGCCCGACCTCAAGACTATCGACGTCAAGAAAATCGTCGCCAAGGGGACCGAGAAGTTCAGCTTCACCTTCCACTACAAGACGCGCGACATCATCAAGAACCACATCCAGCCCGAGGCGCTAGGCCTGTTGCGCGCCGCCCTGCGCGACGAATTCCGCAGCGCCCGCCTCGCCACCACCGAATTCGATCTCACCTACGAGCGCAATGGCGACAAGGTGCGCCTCAAGCGCAACGAAATTGCCGGTCGCGCCGCGCCGTCGACCGGGCATGATCGCGCCAAGAACCGTCCGCTGACCGTTACCGACAAGCCGTATCTCCATGCCCTCGGCATCACCGGCAAGGATGGCCAGGTCCGCAATGACGCGCAGGACAAGTTCAGGCAAATCAACAAGATGGTCGAGATTTTCGCGCCATTGATTCAAGCGATCAAGGCCGAAAAACCCCGCATCGTCGATATGGGTGCCGGCAAGGGCTATCTCGATTTCGCCCTCTACGACTACCTCGACGGCAACGCCGAAATCATCGGCGTCGAGCTGCGCGACAAGCTGGTCGCCGATGGCAACGCCACCGCCGCCGTTTCGGGCTTTGCCGGCCTCAGCTTCGTCCCCGGCACCATCCTCGACTATGACGCCGCTGGCGTCGACGCCGTCATCGCGCTCCATGCCTGTGACACCGCCACCGACGACGCCATCTATCAGGGCATCAAGGCCGGCGCAGCGCTGATTGCCGTCGCCCCCTGCTGCCACAAGCAGATCCGCCGCCAGATGGAAGCCGGCAAGCCGGCGACCGAACTTGGCGTCCTGCTGCGTCACGGCATCTTCCTCGAGCGCCAGGCCGAAATGGTCACCGATACTCTTCGCGCCTTGCTGCTCGAACTCAGCGGCTATCGCGTCAAGGTCTTCGAATTCGTCTCCGACGCCCATACGCCCAAGAACAACCTGATCGTGGCCGAAAAGGATGGACGGGCAGGGCGAGACCGCGATGCCGTGCTCAGGCAGATTGCCGAGACCAAGGCGCTGTTCGGGGTGGAACGGCATTATCTCGAAGGCTTGCTCGGGCTCGGAGTCCTCCTCACCTCTCCCTTTGGGGGAGAGGTCGGCGCGTAGCGCCGGGTGAGGGGGCCTTTTCCTGGCTCGGTGCGTGAGGAAGGCCCCCTCACCCGACCCAAGAGGGTCGACCTCTCCCCCAAGGGAGAGGTGAAAGCCCCGCCTTCCTAAACCCCCCGCCATCGCCTATATGCGATGTAATCAACCAAATCCCCGAGACCATGACCAAGATCACATTCGTCCAGCAGGACGGCGAACGCATCGAGACCGAGGGCGAAAACGGCGCCACGGTGATGGAAACCGCCATCATGAACGGAATTCCCGGCATTGTCGCCGAATGCGGCGGCGCCTGCACCTGCGCCACCTGCCATGTCTATGTGGATGACGCCTGGACCGAAACGGTCGGCGGCCCGTCGAACATGGAAGAAGACATGCTCGATTTCGCCTTCGACGTGAAAGCCCAGAGCCGCCTGTCCTGCCAGATCAAGGTCAAGGACGAACTGGATGGCCTCGTCGTGCATGTCCCCAGCCGGCAGGGCTAGTCACAGCGCGTGAATATATAGGGGTGCCCCCATTCTGCATCCTGGGTTGGAACGTCGTCGTAGAAATAGAACGCATCCCGGCTGACCCAGAAGGCGAAGTCGCTGTCGCTGTCGTCATCGGGTGTCCATAGCGTGCCACCTTCGATGGCCCGCAATGTCAGTATGGTTCCGGACCGGGTCTCGCCCGGCTGGTAGTAGATCATCGTTTTGTCGCCCGTCGCCTCGATGCGTATGGGCAAACTGCAGATGGCGAGACTGTGATCGGGTTCGCCCATCGTCATGGTCGGATTTCGGATGGCCCATGAACCGGCAAAGGCGTGGGCATTGGCATTGGCGACGTCGTCCGTTGGTTCAGGCTTTGGAAACGGTGTCAGCGCCGAAACGCCCGATGTGGCCAGGGCCAGCGCGACCACTGCAAGCGCCAGGTGCTTCGCCATCATTTCATGCCTTTCCTTCCTGCCGTCCCGGCACTGCCGCATTTCCGAACCGGGCCCGGCGCGCAAAAATTTCTCTCGGTCCCCCGTGCGCAGATTCATTTAGCTTCTATGCGCCAAAGCCATAGGTGGCATTCCACGGCGGCCCTTCACAGGGAAATATAAAAGCTATTGAATTTCAATGTCTTGCCGCGATGGGCTGGTTTGGATTATTTTCCTGCCATTCAATTCAGGGTTCCAATGGGTCAACTCAACACATTTCCGTTGAGCTACAAAGTTCAGGGTCAGCGCATCGTCGTCCTCGGCGGTGCAGAAGAAGCCCTCAACAAGGTCCGGTTGGTCACTAAGACGACTGCTTCAGTAGTCATTATATCCCGCCACATCGAAGCTGACTTCAGCGCCTTTCCCGTCGCGGTGATCGAGCGGGCCTTTGCCCCGTCCGATCTCGACAATGCCGCCTTGCTCTTCGTCGCCGAGGAAGGCCTCGATGCCGAGCTGGCGAAGGTCGAGGCGCGGGCTCGCGGCATTCCGCTCAATGTGGTCGATGTGCCGGCCGAATGCGATTTCTACACGCCCTCCATCGTCGACCGCGCGCCGCTTACCGTCGCCATTTCCACCGAGGGTGATGCGCCGGTGCTGGCTCGCCTGGTGCGCGCCCGCATCGAGGCCATGCTGTCGCCACGGATCGGCAAAATCGCTGGCCTCGCCGGACGCTTGCGCAAGGCGGCCGAGAGCCTGATCCACGATGGCGCCGCCCGCCGCCGCTTCTACGAGGCGCTGGTGACCTCGCCCGAAATCGAAGCTGCCGAAAGCAAGGGGCAGGGGCTCACTGCCGCCGAGGCCCTGCTGGCGCATCACGCCAATGGCCGGACCCAGGGTGTCGTCTGGCTGATCGGGGCCGGCCCCGGTTCGGAAGACCTGCTCACCCTGCGCGCCCAGCGGCTGCTGCAAGAAGCCGATGTTATCGTGCATGATCAACTCGTGCCCGCCGTCGTCATCGACATGGGCCGCCGCGACGCCGAGCGTATCGATGTCGGCAAGGCCAAGGGGCATCACAGCTTTTCGCAGGCGCAGATCAATACGCTGATCGTGCGACTGGCCCGCCAGGGCAAGCGCGTCGCCCGCCTCAAGTCCGGCGATCCGATGGTGTTCGGCCGGGCAGGCGAGGAAATCGCCGCCCTGCGCCAGGCGGGCGTCGCCTACCAGGTCGTTCCCGGCATTTCCTCCGCCCTGGCGGCGGCGGCTGATACGGCGACACCGGTCACCCTGCGCAAGGTCTCCAGCGGCTTCGTCACGGCGACGGCGCATGGCGCCGACGATAGCGACCTCGCCCATTGGGCAGCGCTGGCGCAGTCGGGCCTCACGCTCGCGCTCTATATGGGCAAGTCCATCGCGTCGGATGTGGCGGCAAGGCTCATTGCCCATGGTGCGGCGGCCATGCTGCCGGTGGGCATCGTGGTCAATGCCGGCCGGGCCGACAAATCCACCTATGCGGGTACGCTGGGTGCCCTCGCGGCCAACAGGATCGCGTTCAGCGACGGTCCGGCCATCATTTTCGTAGGCGAAGCCGTTGCGGCCGGTGATTGGGCAGAGGCTGTCCAATTGGCCGCGTCGGGCTTCAAGGTAGCGTGACGACATGGAAATTCTGACAGGCAACGAACTGATATCGGGCGGCACGGTCTATCTCGATGCCACCAATCGCTGGGTCGAGGACCTGCAGGCCGCTCGCCTCTTTTCCAAGGACGAGGCCGAGGCGCGCGATGCGGCGATGGCCGCCACCAGGGCCAGTGGCCGCATTGTCGGGGTCGAGGTCGAGGATGTCTCCCATGATGGCACCGGCATCGTGCCCAAGCGCCTCCGCGAACGCATCAGGGCGGCGGGGCCCACCGCGCCGCTGACCTTGAACGGCCGGGTCTATGAGCGCCAGCCTCTGGGTGAGGACGGTCATGTATCGATATGACGAATTCGACGCGGCCTTCGTTTCCGGCCGCACCGCACAATTCACCGACCAGGTGAACCGCCGCATTTCGGGCGAGCTGTCGGAAGACCAGTTCCGCCCCCTGCGCCTGATGAACGGGCTCTATCTGCAACTGCATGCCTATATGCTGCGCATCGCCGTGCCCTATGGCACGCTGTCGTCGCGCCAGTTGCGCAAGCTGGCCCATATCGCGCGCACCTATGATCGCGGCTATGGCCACTTCACCACGCGGCAGAACATCCAGTTCAACTGGCCCAAGCTCAAGGATGTGCCGGCAATCCTGCGCGAGCTGGGTTCGGTGGAGATGCACTCGATCCAGACTTCGGGCAATTGCATCCGCAACACCACGACCGACCAGTTCGCCGGTGCCGCCGCCGATGAGATCATCGATCCGCGTCCCGTGGCCGAGATCATCCGGCAATGGTCGAGCCTGCACCCCGAATTCAGCTATCTGCCGCGCAAGTTCAAGATCGGCATGAGCGGTTCGCCCAATGATCGGGCGGCCATCCGCTTCCACGATATCGGCCTGCAGGCCGCGGCCAATGCCGCCGGCGATATCGGCTGGGAGGTCTGGGTCGGTGGCGGGCTGGGGCGCACCCCCATCGTCGCCAAGCTGATCAACAGCTTCGTGCCCAACGAGCATCTGCTCGCCTATCTCGAATCCATCATGCGCGTTTACAACCGCTATGGTCGCCGCGACAACAAGTTCAAGGCGCGCATCAAGATCCTGGTCCACGAAGAGGGTCTGGAGACCATCAAGGGCCAGGTGGAAAACGAGTTTGCCCAGGTGCGTGGGGGTGTGCTGACCCTGCCGGCCGAGGAAGTCGACCGCATCACCACCTATTTCGCGGCGCCGGATTTCAAGGTCCAGACGGCCACGAAGATCGATGTGGCCTATGAGTCCATCATCGATCCAGCCTATGGCCGCTGGCTCGACAACAATATCAATTCCCACCGCCAGCCAGGTTATGCCTCGGTCACCATTTCGCTCAAGCCGGTCGGCGGCGCACCGGGCGATGCGACCGATGCCCAGATGGATGTCGTGGCCGACTTGGCGGAACGCTATTCCTTCGACGAATTGCGCGTCACGCACGAGCAGAACTTGGTCCTGCCCCATGTCGCCATTGCCGACCTGCGCGCGGTCTATGACGCCTTGGTCGCCGCCGATCTGGCCGAAGGCAATACCGGGCTCATCACCGACATGATCTGCTGCCCGGGCCTCGATTTCTGCGCCCTGGCCAATGCCCGCTCGATCCCGATCGCGCAGGAAATCTCGCGCAAATTCGCCGAACCCAGGCGCCAGGCCGAAATCGGCGATCTCAAGATCAAGATTTCCGGCTGCATCAATGCCTGCGGCCACCACCATGTCGGCCATATCGGCATTCTCGGCGTGGAGAAGAAGGGCGGCGAACTCTACCAGATCACCCTGGGCGGCGACGCCACCGAGAACGCTTCGGTGGGCAAGATCATCGGGCCGGGCTTTGAGGCCGAAAGCGTGCCTGGTGCCATCGAGACGCTGGTCGACACCTATATCGCCCGCCGCACCAGCGCCGACGAAACCTTCATCCAGGCCTATCGCCGCCTGGGCGAAGCTCCCTTCAAGGAGGCGTTGTATGGCGCTGCATAGCGTTCTTCACCTCTCCCTTTGGGGGAGAGGTCGGCGCGAAGCGCCGGGTGAGGGGGCCTTTTCTCGGCTCGGTGCGTGGGGAAGGCCTCCTCACCCGACCCAAGAGGCTCGACCTCTCCCCCAAGGGAGAGGTGGCGCTGCCGCGCCAATGAAAGCGGAGACCACTCATGGCGCTGCCTAAGCTTGCCCCCGTTCAGCCCGCGCATGACAAGCTGCGCGCGCTGGGCATCCTCGCCCTCAACGGCATGTTCGACGAAATGGACGCGCTGGGCGTGCTTCGCTATGCCGTCAGCGACGTGTTGCCGGGCGATCTCGCCATCGTCAGCTCCTTCGGCGCCGATTCCGCCGTGCTGCTGCATCTGGTGGCGCAGGTCGATCCGTCCATGCCGGTCTATTTCCTCGAAACCGGCAAGCATTTCAGCGAGACGCTCGATTATGTCGAGACGCTCAAGAAGCATCTCGGCCTCATCAATGTCCACGCCATCCACCCCAGTTCCGATGACGTGAAGCGCTTCGATCCCAAGGGAGACCTGTGGGAGACCGATCCCGATTCCTGCTGCCATATCCGCAAGACCGAACCGCTGGAGCCGATCACCGAGCAATTCGGCGGCTGGGTCACCGGGCGCAAGCGTTTCCAGACCAAGGAACGCGGGGTGCTGCCGCATTTCGAATTGACCAGCGACAACCGCATCAAGGTCAACCCTTTGGCCTACTTCTCCGACACCGACGTCAACCAGTATAAGATCGAGCATGGCTTGCCCGAGCATCCGCTGTTCGCTAAGGGCTACAAGTCCATTGGCTGCGCGCCTTGCACCTCGGTCGTTGCCGAAGGCGAGGATCCGCGCGCGGGACGGTGGCGCGGCCTCAACAAGAAAGAGTGCGGCATCCATTTCGATTTCAACGGAGCGATTGCCTCGCCGATGACTGCCGCGACCCGCCATACGCTGTGGAAGGACGGTGCCTTCATTGCCGACCCGTTCCACGACTGGACCGAGGCGAGCGATCCGGCCACGGCCAGCTACACCCATGTTCCGCTGGCGGTGTTTCTCGCTAACAGGGCGGCCTTCCTCGCCAACCCGCATCCGCTGGGTCTGCTGGTATCGCCGGGCGAGGGCATCGAGGCCGTGGAAGCCGATGTCGGGCGCTTTGCCTCAATCGCCATCAAGTTCCCCGGCTTCACCGATGGCCGTGGCTATTCAACCGCACGTCTGCTGTCTCAACGTTACCAGTACGCTAACGAAATCAGGGCCATTGGTGACGTATTGCAGGACCAGATTCCACTGATGCGGCGCTGCGGCTTCACCGCCTTCGTGGTTACCCACGAGCCGACCCGCCAGGCGCTGATCGAGGACCGTCTGCCCGAGGTGGCGCTGTTTTATCAGCCGGTCGGCACGGCAGAAATCCCCGTCGGCACGCGCCCCTTCCTTCGCCGCGTTTCCTAGGGTAAGTGGAGCGTACTAGTCAGGATTATTCAATCCTATCTGTCAACGACGTCATTCCCGCGCAGGCGGGAATCCACTCTCGTCAGTGAAGAATGGATCCCTGCCTGCGCGGGGATGACCCCTGCAAATTACGGCCTTCGGGCCTTTGGAAGAGTCTGGAATGACCACTGAAATCACCACCGATGTCGTCGTCGTCGGCGCGGGCCCCTGCGGGCTGTTCGCGGCCTTCGAACTCGGATTGCTCGATCTCAAATGTCATTTCATTGACATTCTCGACCGTCCCGGCGGCCAGTGCGCCGAGCTTTATCCCGAGAAGCCCATCTACGATATCCCCGGTTTCCCTGTCGTCACCGGCCAGCAGCTCACCGACAACCTGATGGCGCAGATCGCGCCCTTCGCGCCCGAATTCCACTTCAACCGCATGATCAACACGATCGAAAAGCAGCCGGACGGCTCATTCAGGCTGTCGACCGACGCCGACGAGGTGTTTCACGCCAAGGTCGTGGTCATCGCAGCCGGGGGCGGCTCGTTCCAGCCCAAGCGGCCGCCGGTGGACGGCATCGAAGCCTTTGAAAATACGTCGGTTTTCTATTCCGTCCGCAAGATGGACGATTTCCGTGGCCAGGACGTGGTCATCGTCGGCGGCGGCGATTCCGCCCTCGACTGGACCCTCAATCTCCAGCCCATTGTCCGCTCGCTGACGCTGGTCCATCGCCGCGCCGTATTCAAGGCGGCCCCGGCCTCGGTCAACAAGATGCAGGAGCTGGTGGGCGAGGGGAAGATCAATTTCCTCACCGGCCAGATCGCCAAGCTCGACGGCGAGGATGGCCAGATCAACCACGTACACCTGACGACCGACGCGGGCGATCTGTCAGTGCCAGCAACGCGTTTGCTGCCTTTCTTCGGGTTGACCATGAAGCTGGGCCCGGTGGCCGATTGGGGGCTGGAGCTCAACGACAACACCATCGTCGTCGATACCGAGAAGTTCGAAACCTCGGTGCCGGGCATCTTCGCCATCGGCGACATCAATTCCTATCCCGGCAAGCTCAAGCTCATCCTGTCCGGCTTCCATGAAGCGGCGCTGATGGCCCAGGCTGCCAAGAAGATCGTTTCGCCGGACGAGCGCGTGGTATTCCAGTATACCACCAGTTCCACCAAGCTGCAGAAGAAGCTGGGCGTCGCCTGACCATGATCATCCATGTCACCGACCAGGCCGGCGAAAACCACGAGCTCGAAGGGCTCGAGGGCTGGCGCGTCATGGAGGTCATCCGCGACTGGGGCCTCAATATCAAGGCCGAATGCGGTGGCGCCATGAGCTGCGCCACCTGCCATGTCTATGTCGACAAAGACTGGCTTGACGTTGTCGGCGCACCCAGCGACGAGGAAGAGGACATGCTCGACAGCGTCGGCGATGTCCGCTCCAACTCCCGGCTCTGCTGCCAGATCCTGTGCAGCGACGCGATCGACGGCCTCAAGCTGACGCTGGCACCGAGCGCTGCCAAGGACTGAGCCTATTTGGCCACATCGCCGGCCAGGTTGGTCAGCTCGGGAATGAAGTCCCGCACCATAGGCTGTTTCTGCGTCTCGAAGGGCAGGGGCCGGACGACGCGCATGGCAGCAATCCCCACGCGCACCGTCATCAAGCCATTGACCACGCCCTCGCCCAGCCGGGCCGAGAGCTTGGCCGCCAACCCCTGACCCACCAGTTGTTCCACCACCCCATCGGTCAGCACCAGGCCGCCGGTGACGGCCAGATGGGTCAGGATGGCGCCAAGCAGCCGCCAAGAGCCGAAGAAGCCCGGACGGGCTCCGTAAAGCCGTGCAATAGCCCCGGACAGGCGGAAGCTCTCATAGATGACGAAGGCAATATCAACCAATGCGCGCGGCGACACGGTCGTCACCAGCGCCACGCGGCGCGCCGAGGCGGCCGTCAGCACTTTCGCGCGTGCATCGAGCGGCGCCATCAGGCTGCGTTCGGCCAGCGCGATCATTTCGTGCCCGTCGAACATATGGGGCAGGTTGTCGGCCACACCCTGCCGCGCCCGCGCCAGATCGGGCCGGCCGGCATAGATGCCCTCAAGGCTGCTGACGACGTGCTTTGCCTTGTGTCCGTCATTCTCGGCGACTGCCGCTGCCGCGTCGCGCCGCAAGGCATCGAGCACGCGCAGGCGGCGCAGGGCGAAGACTTCGCGGGCCGCCAGCGCCAGCACGGCGATGAGGAAGACCCCCAGCACGCCAAGCCCCAGCCAGCCCAGCCACTCATTGGCGGCAAAGAGGTCGCGGATCAGCCGGTCGGCGGCGAGGCCCAACCCGGCCGAGACCAGAATGCCGCCGGCGGCCCAGGCCAGCCGCCCAACCCAGCCCATGCGGCGCGGCGCCGGCGCGATCAGCGTTTCGTCGGTAGCAGCATCGAATTCCGGCTCGATGATTTCCACCTTGGCCGGCGCGAAGGCCCTTGGCGTGCGGAAGGGCTCGGGGGCGTCGTCAGCCGGTATGGTGGGGCGGGCGATGGGGCGTTTCATGCGAGCCAGTCTCCCAGCAGATAGTCCAGCGCGCGGTCGAAGCGGATATGGGGCAGCACCACGTCGCCATTGGCGTTGCGGTCGAGCTTTTGCGGCGGGGTGAAGCGCAGGAAGTTGAGCGCGACGGGCGTGCCGTCCTCGAACAGTGAATCCGGCCGCTCCGGTAAGTCACCGGGAAACAAGGCGATTTCCGTCTTACCGTCATAGGTCACGCCATCCAGCGTCTCGCCCTGCATCGGCGTGCCGACAATGGTGGGCAACGTCTCGCCACCCTCCGATATCGTGCCCTCGCGCGTGGCGCGAATGCCGGCCATGGCGATGGATTTGACCTCGGCCCCAGCAAAGCGGGCGCGCTTGCCGGCATTGGCGACAAGGCGGTTGAGAATGGCCTCCAGCCGGTCATGGCTGGTGTGATGCACATGGTCGGCCTTGGTGGCCGCGAACAATATCCGGTCGATCTTGCGCACGAAGGGGCGGAGCAGCGGATTGGTCTCGCCCTGGCGGAAGCAGGCCAGCACTGATGTCAACGCCGTCTCGAGGTCCGCCACGGCGGCCGGGCCGGTATTGAGTGCCCGCAAAGCATCCACCAGCACGATCTGCCGGTCCAGCCGGGCGAAGTGGTCGCGGAAGAAGGGACGTACGATGCGGTCCTTATAGGCCTCGTAGCGGTGCTCCAGCATGGCATAGAGGCTGTTGCCGCGGATGGCTTGCCGCTGCGGCGGCAGGGGCGCGAAGGTCAGTGCAGGCGAGCCTTCCAGGTCCCCCGGCAGCAGGAAGCGGCCGGGCGGCAGAGTGGAGAGCGCCTGATGTTCGCGGCTCTTGCGCAGATAGTCGGTGAAAGCTGTCGCCAGCTTCTCGGCGTCGGGATCGTTGGCTTCCTTGAGCGGGTCGGTGCTTTCGAGCAGGTCGAGGAACGGCCCTGCCTCCTTGCTCGAACCCGGCCGGTCGGCGCGGTCCAGCGCCTCGGCGCTCCACTCGGCAAAGCTCAGCCCCAGCAAAGGCAGGTCGAGCAGCCATTCGCCGGGATAGTCCACAATGTCGAGATTGACGGTCGAAGGCCCGGTCATGCCGGAATACCAGTTCTTCGACTGGAATTTCAGCACCACGCGAAGCTGGGAAATCCGCCGTGTGCTTTCCGGCCAGGTCGGCACCTTGCCGGTCAGCGCGTCCAGATGCTGCTCATAGGCGAAGCGCGGAATGGTGGCGTCGGGATATTCGGCCAGTCGTGCGCCGATGAAGCGCCCCTCGGCGAGCGGCGCAAAGCCGGGCAGGCGGCCGCCGGTCAGCAGGTTATGCACCAGTGCAGTGATGAAAATGGTCTTGCCGGCCCGGCTCAGGCCGGTCACGCCCAGCCGCAATGTCGGGGTAAAGGCGCCCGTGGCGGCGTCGGCCAGGTTGGACAGGGCAATGCCCAGTTCGTCGACGATGGTCGTGGGTGGCTGGGGCACGCTTATGTCTCACTTGTCCCTGCGCAAGATAGGGATTTGTCCAGCGTGTTCAAGCATGCACGCCGAGCATCCCCCACCCACCGCCGCCTCCCGCGGGCTTGACCCGCGGGTCGCTATCAGCGCGGTGTGTGCGGCGAAAGACCCCCGGATCAAGTCCGGGGGAAGCGATTGTGGGTGGGATAGATCGGGTTCGTTCTGGCGGTCAGCCTTACGTGGTCCCGATCCTGTCCATCTCGTATGGCGTCGTCTGGTAGATCTCGTTGATCCAGTTCTGGAACAGCAGATGGGCGTGGCTGCGCCAGCGGTTTTCCGGCGTGGCTGACGTGTCGCCATTGGGAAAGAGGTTGAGCGGCGGCGCCGTATCGAGCCCTGCCTTCTGGTCGCGCTCATATTCATCGGCCAGCGAGCGGTTGTCATATTCCAGGTGATTGAGGAAATGCACCGCCCGGTGCTTCTGGTCGCCCAGCATGCAGACGCCGATATCCGGGTTATCGATCAGCACTTCGAGGTCCGGTCCGAAGGTCGCCCGGTCGATGTCGTTATAGCGCGATACCGGGATCATCGGGCTGTCCGAGAAGCCACGCAGGAAGGGCGAGCGCGGGTTGATCACCTGGTGACGGAACACGCCGAAGGCCTTTTCCGGCATGCGGTAGCGCTTGGCGCCATGGAAGTGGTCCAAAGCCGCCTGGGCCCCCCAGCAGATAAACATCGTGTGGTGCACATTGGTCTGCGTCCAATCCATGATTTCGAGCATTTCGGGCCAGTAGCGGACCTCCTCGAAGGGAATGTTGGCGATGGGCGCACCGGTGACGATGAAGCCGTCGAACTTCTTTTCCCGCACCTCGTCCCAGGTCTTGTAGAAGGCCTTGAGATAATCCTCGGACGTATTCTTGGACTGGTGCTCGGTCACCCGCACCAGTGTCAGGTCCACCTGCAGCGGCGTCGAGCCGATCAGGCGGGTGAACTGGGTTTCGGTGCGCTCCTTGTTGGGCATCAGGTTGAGCAGGCCGATTTCGAGCGGACGGATGTCCTGCCGCGCGGCGCGGGCGGAATCCATCACGTTGACGCCCTCGTCTTCGAGGGTCTTGCGGGCAGGCAGGTTGTCGGGGATTCGGATAGGCATATCAGCCTCTTGAACGAGTTTGATCGAAAAGCGATGCAGGCGTGGCGCGTCTCCAGTGGAGCCCGCGCTAACGCATTCGCTGCTCGATCGCGGCGGCCATGAGATCGATGAATTCGTCACCGTCGCGGACCGTGGCCAGGTCCGATGCTTCGACCACATAGCCGAAATTGTCGGCCAGCGCCTGGTAGCGCGGCAGCCGGTCATGCAGCAGGGCCTCGAAGCCCCAGGCGCCGAAACCCAACGGATCGACGTCGCAATCTTCCACGATGCCGTTGATCAGCTTGTATTCGGCCCATTTCTCGATGAGGAAGGGCGGGCGGTAATACATGGGCTTGGGCGATTGCCGGAAGCGGCGCACCAGTTCGGTCGCGTCCTTTTCCGTGCCGCGGATATAGAGCAGGGCGGTCGAGGCGGCCAAAGTCTTCACCACCGGGTCTTGCGGATCGGTGGGATCGATCACCTCGATCAGCGAGCCGCCGGTATCGGCGATGAAGTCGTCATAGCCATAGAGCGCCTTGGCGCGCTCGATGAAATGCGGCACGTCCTTGAGCGCATCGACTTCTGCGATCCTGTGCTGCTCCTGGCGGCGCTGGTATTCGGCCAGCGGCAGGCCGCCCTTGTCGGGATTGCCGGGCGTGCCGAGATAGGTCGACAGCGGATCGAGATTGTCGAAGGTGATGTTGGACGAGATATAGATCGAGTCCGAGCGTAGCAGCTCAGCCAGGAACGGCACCTTCATCGCCTCGAGCTTGAAGTTGTCGACGATATATTCGCCCATATAGCGCGTGCCGATGCGGTAGTCGGCCGAGTAGTGGAACCACTTGCTGGCGCGCAGCATGTTGGACAGCCGCGTCTTGCCGACCCCGGCCATGCCGAACACCGTCACGGCGCGGCGCGGGGCTTTCACGAACTCATCGGCACTACTGAACAGCATCCTGGATAACGACTGCCGTCGCCCCTCTCGGTGTCATTCCCGCGAAAGCGGGAACCTCCGTTTCCTTTTATTCGTGCCGCAAACAGAGGTTCCCGTTTTCGCGGGAATGACCCTGTGGGTTGGCTTGATCGTGTAGTCGAAGGATCGCGCCTTCACAAGCGGGCGGCAATTTCTGCCGCCGGCTCGGACTCAATTGCCGGGATGTCGCCACATTTCGGCCGTCTCCCGACAAATAAGCTAGTAAAATCAATATCGAAGCTAGTTGGCATCGTGCTTGCTTTGTCCTTGGCGAACGCGTCCGGCGACGCAAACGGGTTTTTACGGAGTTTCACATGGGCATTTATGGCGCTCTTTCCAGTGCGGTGACGGGTCTGCGGGCTCAGGCGCATGCCTTGGAAAACATTTCGGGCAATATCGCGAACTCGCAGACGACGGGCTACAAGCGGATCGAGACCGATTTCCTCGACCTGATCCCCGATGCTCCGATCACCCGCCAGGTGCCCGGCGCCGTGCTGGCCCAGTCGCGCGGCACCAACAATGTGCAGGGCGACATCAAGACGGTTTCGGACGAAACCTTCATCGCCCTCAATTCCAACGGCTTCTTCGTGGTCGAGCCCAAGATCGGCCAGTCGGACGGCAATGCCGTGTTTGCCGGCACCAATTTCTACACCCGCCGTGGCGATTTCGAGATCGACAAGGATGGCCTGCTGGTCAACGGCGCCGGCTACTACCTCAAGGGCCTGCCGATCGATACGCTGACCGGCAACATTTCGGGCTCGGTGCCCGAGGTGATCCACCTCTCCAACAACTTCCTGCCGGCCCAGGCGACGACCCGCGTCAACTATCAGGCCAACCTGCCGCAGCTGCCCAAGAACACCGGCTACAACCCCACCATCTACAATAGCGAGCTGATGGAGGCCAACGACTACCTGGCTGGCTCCACCACGGCGACCAAGGCCGGCGCCGGTGGCCTCTTGACCGATGGTACGCTCAATGCGGCTACGGTGATGACGCCAGGCGAATCCATCACCGTCACGGTGAACGGCACTGCGGTCAAATTCGACTTTTACGACAGCGATCTTCTTCCGCCCGGGGAGACTTATAGCGGCACCAATGTCGGCATTGACGTATCGGCCACCACTGTTCCGCCCGTGTCGATTAACGCTGCTCTCGCGGCGATGCAGGCGGGGTTGATCTCGGCGGGCGGCCCGGCTGCGGCGACAGCCACCATCGGCATCAATGGCGCCGACAATCTCGAGATCACGCTGGGCTCCGACTACCACGCCTCCTTCTTGGTGACCGGCGACGCCGCCGCCATGACGGCCCTGGGCCTGACGGATGGCGCATCCACCGCGCCGACGCGCCCGGACGTGGAGACGATCGCGGCGGACCTCGATGCCGAGTTCAAGGCCAATTCGGTCGCTGGCGGCGCCATAACGGTCTATGCCGAGAACGGCGCTCCGGCCAACGTCCAGATGCGCTGGGCCAAGGTGGACAGCGCTGCCGCGGGCGGCGCCGATACGTGGAACCTCTATTACATGTCCAACAGCGCGGCGACGGGTACATCGCCGATGTGGACGCGCGTGGATCAGGACTACACCTTCCGCGGCGATGGTTCGCTGGTGCCTCCCGGCGTTCCCACGGCGATGATCAATGATCTCGTGGTCAATGGCGTGGCGCTGGGCGATGTGGAACTCAAGCACGACACCAATGGCGTGTCCCAGTTCGCCGATGTCAACGGCACGGTCAATGTCTCGACGCTGAACCAGAACGGGTATGGCGCCGGCGAGTTCGTCTCGGTGGCCATCAATGACAGCGGCCGCGTCGTGGCGACCTATTCCAACGGCGAGCGCATCGATATGGCGCAGGTGGTGACGGCCGAATTCAACGCCATCAACAAGCTCAAGCGGCTCGATGGCGGCGTGTTCGCCAGCACCTCGGAATCGGGCGAGGCCATTCTCGATCTTTCCGGCTCGGGCGTCATCGGCGGGGCACTCGAAGCCTCCAATACCGATATTTCCGACGAGTTCACCAAGCTGATCGTGACCCAGCAGGCCTATGCGGCCGGCACGCGCATCGTCAGCGCGGCCGACGACATGCTCCAGGAAGCGCTCAACATGATCCGCTGACGCGGAGCAAGCCAGTAGACGGCTCGGGACCTGGTTCCGGGCCGGTTTTCCCAGTGTGGAGTCCTCGTGAATGGGTTTGACGGCATCCCTCACCAACGCTGTGTCCGGTCTGCGGGTCAATCAGGATTCTCTCGACATCCTGAGCCGCAACATCGCCAATTCTGGCACGCCGGGCTACCACCGGCAGTCGCTCAACATTGTCGACTACAATTCGCAGGACAGCAGCTACGCCCGCTCGGTGGGCACGCATCGCGCCTTCAATTCCAGCCTGCAGGCCTATTACAACCGCCAGGTTTCCGACACCGCCAATTCCGGCATCCAGGCAGGCTATCTCGATCGCCTCCAGGGCTTCATGGGCAAGCCCGGCACGGCCGGCTCGCTCGATACGGTATTCGGCGATTTGCAGAATGCCCTCCAGGGCATTGCTACCAGCCCCGACGACTACAATTCACGGGCCCAGGCCGTTGCCTCGGCACAAAGCATGGTGGAAACGCTCAACCGGCTTTCCACCACCATCCAGGGCATGCGTCAGGAGACGGAGGGGCAGATTGCCTCGAATGTCCACAATCTGAATGGCATGCTGAACTCGCTTGCCGAGGTCAATAACCGCATGCTCGACCTGGGCATGACCGAGACGTCCCGTGCTGCGCTGCTCGACCAGCGCGACCGCCTGATCGGTTCGGTCGCCGAGATGATCGACGTGCGGGCCGATTACCGCCCCGACGGCACCGTGGCGCTGATGACGCGTTCAGGTGTCGGCCTGATCGACAATGGCGTCTCCACCTTCAAATTCGAGAGCGCCGGCAACCTGTCGCCGAATTCGGTGTTCGACGTCGATCCGGCCAAGACCAAGGTCGGCAAGATGACGCTGACCACGCCGTCCGGCCTCACCATCGACCTGGTGACGCAGGGCGTCCTGCAGGGTGGCGAACTTGGCGGCCTGGTCACCTTGCGCGACAAGACCCTGGTCGAGGCGCAGGACCAGCTCGATGAAATCGCCGCGGGTCTGGCGCAGGCCTTCTCGACCAACAAGACGGCCGGCGTGGCTGCCGCCGACGGCCTTGGCGCCGAAGGCCTTGATGTCGACATCTCCAACATGGCGCCGGGCAACGATGTCCTGCTCACCTATGCCGAGAATGGCGTGGAAAAGCGGGTCCGCGTCGTCAATACCAGCCAGGCGCAGGACTATGTCGATGCCTCCGGCCAGCGGGTCATCGGGGTGGATTTCTCGGCCGGCGCGAGCGCCGTTGCCGCTGCGCTCGATGCCAAGCTGCCGAACCTCGACATCAGCAGCACCGGCGCCAACAACCTGCGCATCCTCGACGATGGCGCTGCTGGCAAAACCGACGTGCGTACCGCTGTCGCCGGCTCCAGCTCGACGAGCCTTCAGGGTTCGGGGCTGGGGCTCAACCTGTTCGTCGACCAGGGCAATTCGGCTTTCACCAACAATCTCGATACCGATCCGCCCCAGAAGCAGGGCTTCGCGGCGCGTATCTCGATCAATCCGGCGATCCTCGCCGACAATCGCCTGCTGGTGCAATACGAGGTCGGCGGCACCTTGGGCGATGCCGATCGCGCCGACTACGTGATCGACCAACTCAGCAAGATGCAGTTCGTGTCCGGGGGCAATCCTGCCGCCAATACGGGGCGTTTCCAGTTGAGCGGCAATCTCAGCGAGCTGATCTCGCAGGTGGTCGGCTTCCAGGGGTCGACCATCAATGCGGCCATCACCAAGAATGACGACCGCCAACTGACGCTGGACACCATCGTTGACCAGATGGAATCCGACTACGGCGTCAATGTCGATGAGGAAATGGCGCGGCTGATGGAGTTGCAGAATGCCTATGCCGCCAATGCGCGCGTGGTTTCCGTCGTCAAGGAACTGCTCGACGCGCTGCTGGCTTCGACATGACGGCAGCGGCGGGATGTGAGGGAGTAGAGTAAGATGATCGTCAACAAGTCGATGTTTCCGCTTCAAACCGGGTTCGGCGTCATCTCGAAGATGCAAAGCCGCTTTGCCACGCTGCAGATGCAACTGGGCACCGGCGAACGCGCATCCAAGCTCTCGGAAATGGGACGCGACCTGCCCATGTCGCTGTCGGTGCGCTCGCGCCTCAGCAAGATCGAGGGATTCTCGGCCAATATCGACACGGTCAACCTGCGCCTGACCTTTCTGGACAAGACCATGACCCGCCTCGATGCCATCGAGAGCGAAACCCGCAATTCGGCGGTGCAGGGGCAATACGGCACCAACAATATCAACATGGCCACGCTGCCGGGCCTGTCCAAGGCGCGGTTCGACGAAATGGTCACCCTGCTCAATGCCGATGTGGCCGGGCGCTACCTGTTCGGCGGTTCCAATACCGACAGCGCGCCGTTGCCCGATACGACCAGCCTGCTCGAAGGCATCGGCGGCAAGGATGGCTTCAAGAGCGTGGTGGGCGAGCGCAAGGCTGCCGATGCCGGCACCGACGGACTGGGGCGCCTCGTGATCGACCAGCCGACGACAAATTCCGTCAGCCTGACCGAGGACGGCATCCACCCGTTCGGTTTCAAACTGCTGCGCGTGACCAGCACGGCGCCGGCGGCATCGGTGAATGTGGGGGCGGTCGCCGCCTCCCCCGTCGCGGTGCCGCAGCTCGGCAACACCAATACCGTCACCTTCGAAGCGCCGCCCGCCGAACAGATGCTGCCGGGCCAGACCATAACACTGGGCCTGCAACTGCCCGACGGCCGGGACACCCAGATCACGCTCACCGCGATCGCCCCGGAGGATGCGCCTCCGGGCAAGGGACAGTTCGTGGTCGATCCCGGCACCGCCGGCCCGCCCGCCATTCCTGCCGATCCGGCCATTACCGCCACCAATTTCAAGGCGGCGCTGCAGGCCAGCCTCGAAACAGCCGCCGGGTCCGAGTTGGAAGCGGCTTCGACTTTCGCCGCCGCGGAAATGTTCTTCAACGGTCCCGGCGAACCGGCCTTGCGGGTCGATGGCGATCCGGCTACGGCGACGGCGCTCAAGGTGGCGACCGATGCTGATACTGTGCTCTGGTATCGCGGCCAGTCTCCCGCCGTGGCGGCAGAGGGGCTGGGCCGGTTGGGCATAAAGACGAGCGCCGGCGTCGTGACATTGCAGGAAAAGTCGCCGGTTTCGGCGGCGCACGGCTTCCAGATCACCGGGATCTCGCCCGATACGACCAATATCGCTACCACCCCTCCCGGTGCTGATCCCAGCAGCGTGGCCATCGCGTTCACGGCGACGCTGACCCCTGGCGAGAAAGTCAGCGTTACCCTCAAAGAGCCCAACGGCACGACGCGCACGGTCGAATTGACCGCGGTGGTCGGCAAGGCGATAGCGGGCCAGTTCAGCATCGGTACCACGGCCGACGAAAACGCCGAGAATTTCAGCAAGGGGCTTGAGCAGGCCCTTACCGAGACGGCGATGCTTGCCGAAGGCAATCCGCGCCAGAGCGTTACCGCCCAGGTCGATGATGCGACGCGCGTCAGCTACGGCCTTGAGGCCAATGAATCCGGCCTGTTGCGCATGGTGCGTACGCTCGGCGCCATGTCGGTCGAGACCTATCCGGATGCCGATACCAACGCGATGGGACGTTTCGATGCCATGGCGCGGCGGCAGCAGTCGGAACTGTCGGAGTCGCATAATTCCGAGCGTGGCTCCATCGAGGTTCTGACCATGGAACTGGCCGTGGCTCAGATCGGCATCAACAATGCCGCCGAGCGTCACACCAACTACAAGGCGCAACTCGACAACCTGCTGAGCGATGTCGAGACAGTGAGCAAGGAAGACGTGGCGATGGAAATCCTGGCGCTGCAGACGCGCCTGCAGGCCAGCTACCAGGCGACCTCGATGATCAGCCAGCTCAGCCTCGTGAAATTCATCTAGCCATTGCATCACGGCCAGCAAAAAACCCTCGGCACAAGCCGAGGGTTTTTTGCTGGGGAGGATGTTCGGTTAGCTGCCGCGCAGGCCGGCGGCGATCTGGCGATTGAGACGCACCAGCACGTCGAGCTGATTGGGCTGCGGATTGACTTCGAGCAGGATGTCGCGGGTCTGGTTCATGATGAACATGCCCAGATTGGCGATGTTCTGGCGCACGTCCTGGGGCAGGGGATTGTCTTCCTTGGTCACCGAGGCCATGAAGATGGTCCAGAGCTTGCGGTTGAAGGCCAAGGCCGACTTGAGCTCCTGCTGGGTGCCGATATCCCACTCGTCCTTCACGCGTTGCAGGCCGGCGGCCGCTTTCATCAGCAGGGCAGATTCGCGTTCACGGGGCGATTCAACGACTTTCGTCGTCTGCTGATAGGCCAGGGCGCCTTGCTGATGCATGATTGAGGAGTTCCTGTTCGTACTCGGTAAGCCGTTGGGCAGCTTTCAGAGCTTTGTACAGGGCGCCAGTTAATATCTCGTTATTGATTTGGTTAATGATTTCAATTGCCGAGGGGACGGCCTCGAGGAAGTCTTTCGACAGGCTCGTGTAAGATGACTTGGCAGCATCGAGGTCCTCGTCAATATACATCAACTGGATGGCCAGGTAGATGCGCTTGGCCGGCGTTGTGGCCGTCTCCGAGGTCAGGATGTCCTTTTCGCGAAGAATGGGCGCCCGGCCGTCGATGAACAGGCGGGTGCGCTGGTCCGAATTGGTGATGATGCAGTTGCCCACCAGCAGCTTTTCGCCAGGTTTCAGTTCGACCTTGAGCGCCATTTAGCCAGCCTCCACGCAATTGCCCGTCTGATCTAGCCTGACACTGTGGCGAAAACAATGAAGGCGGGCCTGGGCCCGCCTTCCGGTTGATCTATGGTAACCGATTTACCGCAGCAGTTGCAGGATCGACTGGTCGGCCTGGCTGGCCAGCGACAGCGAGTTCTGCGAAAGCTGCTGGCGCGTCTGCAGGGCCAGCAGGTTGGCGGCTTCCTCGTTCATGTCGGCCAAGGTCAGGTTGCCGGCGCCGGTCTGCAGCGTGTCCACCATCGAGTTGGTGAAGGTCTGGCGGTTTTCCACGATCGAGAGGTTCGAGCCGAAGGTCGATGCCTGCGAACGCACCTGATCGAGCGCCGCCTTGACGTCGGTCAGCAGGGCATCGATCGACAGGTCGCTGTCGAGCTGTTCGGGCAGCAGCGAGGTCGGCACGCCCAGATTGCTGGCGTTGATGGTATCGCCGCCCTTGGTCTGGATGTCGATGGACGACGTGCCCGTCTCGTTGAAGGTGATGGTCAGCTTGTCGCCGCGCAGCAGGTTGATACCGTTGAACGAGGCGTCGTCGGCGAGCTTGTCGAGCTGGTCGCGCAGTTCGTTGAACTGGTCGGCCAGGCCGGTGCGGACCGAATTGCCCTCGATCGTGGAGGTGCCGGTGCCGCCATTGATGGCCCCGTCAGCGTCCTTGCCCTCGACGGTCAGTTCCTGGGTCGACTGGTTTTCGATACGCAGCTTGCCGTTGTCGTTGGAGGCGCGGATATTGCCCTTCAATGCCGTATTGGCGTTGATCGCGGCCACCATTTCGTCGGTGGTGCGGGCAAATTTCAGGGTGCCGGAGGTGCCGGCCACGACGCCGCCTGCCGGCGTGCCGAAGAAGTCCGCGTCGGGTCCGCCGATCGTCAGGGGGCCGGCATTGTCCTTGATCGCGCGAATGCCGATCTTGCCGCCCAGGGCATCGTAGGCCTCGAACTTGGCGTCGGCGCCGAGTTGGGTGTTGATCGAGGCGATGGCGGTGTCGAGATCAAGGCCGGTCGTGGGCGTCAGCGTGATCTTCTTGCCGTTGATGGTGAAATCGTGCGTGCCGTTGGAGCCCGTGACCGAAACGGGATTCTCGGTTGCCGTCGCACTGGCCGGATCGCCGAAGAAGGCGTTGCCGTCAGTGCCGCCGATGGTGAATTCGCCATCGACGTTGCCAACGGTCTCCAGCCTGAACACGCCGGCGGCCTGGCTGATGGTGACCTTGCCGGCATAGGCGGGCGAGGCATCGATCAGGTCCTGCATCATGTCGGCCAGTTCGGCCGGCGTACGCGTCGCGCCTGCGTCAACAGCCACGCCCAGGTCGAGCACCGGGCCGTCGTCAAAGCTGAATTCGAGGTCGATAACCGCCTGCGCGGCCGCGTCGTCGATGGCAGTAACGCCGGTGCCAGGCTCGATGGAAGCCTTGACCGGGGCAGTGGGCGCGGCGTAGGCGCCGGTCATGGCCGCCGAAAAACCAGTGCCGGTCTTGATGAGGTCGACGCCAACCGTATTGGTCACCGAGCCGCCGGAGAAGCTGATCTGACCGAGCAGCGGATCATTGGCGTCGATATCGGCCATCACGAAGGATTCGGTCTGGAACGACTTGTCTTGGCGCGCCTGGCGCAGGGTCGACTGCATCGATTCCAGCGTCTTGGTCATGGCGGTGAGGCCATTGTCGGCGGCTTCCAGGGTCTGGACGCCGTTGGCCATCGAGTCGAGCAGGGCGCCGAGATCGCTGGCGCGATTGTTGAGGCCCTGGGCGGTGAACCAGTTGCTCGGATTGTCCAGGGCAGAGTTCACCTTGTTGCCGGTGGCCAGGCGATCCTGGGTGCGCGCCATCATGTCCGCAGTGCCCTGCAGCGAGAGCAGGTTGGAGCGAACTGCTTTCGAAAGAGAAATGTCGGACATCTAATGTGATCCTTGCCCTATTGGTCCTTCGGGCCGGTTCTGGCCCCGTTGGTAACCATTTAGGCAGCCTTTCGTTAAAGCGGCGTTAACCATGAAAATTCATGCGGCATAAACCATGACCGATTGGCAGGGGCAAAGAGAAAGGGCGGACCTTGCGGCCCGCCCCTCCAATTTATGTCGATGTAGCCTGGACTTAGCGGATCAGCTGGAGAACCGACTGGTCGGCCTGGCTGGCCAGCGACAGCGAGTTCTGCGAGAGCGACTGGCGGGTCTGCAGCGCCAGAAGATTGGCGGCTTCTTCGTTCATGTCGGCCAGGGTCAGGTTACCGGCACCGCTCTGGAGGGTGTCGATCATCGAGTTGGTGAAGGTCTGGCGATTCTGCACGATCGAGAGATTCGAGCCGAAGGACGAAGCCTGGGCACGAACGTCGTTCAGGGCAGACTTCAACTTGCTCAGTTCAGCGTCGATCGAGGTATCGTTGTCCAGATCGGAGGCTTCAAGAGTGGTCGACACGCCCAGGTTGGCCGAGTTGATCGTCTTGTTGTCCTTGGTCTGGATATCGATCGAAGACGTGCCGGTTTCATTGAAGGTGATCGACAGCTTGTCGCCACGCAGCAGGTTGATACCGTTGAAGGCAGCGTCATCGGCGAGCTTGTCGAGCTGGTCGCGCAGTTCGTTGAACTGATCGGCCAGGCCGGAGCGAACCGAGTTGCCGTCGATGTCGGACTTGCCAGCACCGCCGGTGATCTTGCCGTCGGTCGACAGGCCTTCGACTTCGAGTTCCTTGGTCGACTGGTTCTCGATGCGGAGCTTGCCGTTGTCGTTGGAGGCGCGGATCTTGCCATCCAGCAGCGCGCTGTCGTTGATGGCCGTCACCAATTCGTCGACCGAACGAGCGAACTTCAGCGTGGTGCTCTGCGTCGGCGCGGCGAACAGGGCCTTGTCGGTGCCATCGATCACCAGGGCACCGGCGTCGTCGGCAATGGCGCGAAGGCCGATCTTGCCACCGGTGTCCTTGAAGGCCTCGAACTTCTTGTCGGCGCCAAGGGCAGTATTGATGGTTGCGACGGCATCCTCTGCGGTGGCGTCGGCGTCGGTGAGCGTGACCTTCTTGCCGTTGATCGTGAACTCGTGCTTACCGTCCGAACCGGTGGACGCAACGCGTTCGCCGGCGACCGGAACGTCCGGGTCCGCCGGAGCGGTACCGAATACAGCATCAACGCTGGTACCACCAAGGGTGATGTCGCCGTCGACGTTGTCGACTGTGGCAAGGGTGAACTTGCCGGTCGCAACTTCCGTGAAGGTGACCTTGCCGGCCAGGTCGGAGTCATCGATCTGCGACTGAATTTCGGTCGCAAGTTCGGTGGTGGTGCGAGTGTTGCCCGCATCAGCCGCGACGGCGATCGTCGCAGTTTTGCCACCGAAAGTGAAGGTCAGGTCGATTGCGCCCTGAGCGGCGGTGTCGTCGAAGGCAGCAGCGTCGCCGACGACCTGGGCCTTGCCGGCAGCGGCCGGAGCTTCATACTTGGCAGCGGTAGCGGAGATCGCGCCCGAGCCGGTCTTGATCAGATCGACACCAACCACGTTGGTGACCGAACCACCCGAGAAGCTGAGCTGGCCGAGGTCTTCGGCATTGGCATCAACCTTGGTCAGTTCGAAGGACGAGGTCTGGAAGGACTTGTCCTGACGGGCCTGGCGCAGGGTCGACTGCATCGATTCCAGGGTCTTGGTCATGGCGGTCAGGCCATTGTCGGCAGCTTCCAGCGTCTGGACGCCGTTAGCCATGTTGTCGAGCAGGGCGCCGAGGTCGCTGGCGCGGTTGTTGAGGCCCTGGGCAGTGAACCAGCTGGACGGATTGTCGAGAGCGGAGTTCACCTTGTTGCCGGTGGCGAGACGGTTCTGCGTCGACGCCATCATGTCCGCGGTGCTCTTCAGCGAGAGCAGGTTCGAGCGGACGGCTTTCGAGAGAGAGATATCGGCCATTCGTATAGTCCTTTTCTAGGATTACGCAAACTAAAGCGCCTCTTCCTGAGGCAAGGCGATCCTCATCCGGCAGGCTCTAAAGAAGGATTAAGCGGGCGATGAATATTTGGGCAAATTGCGCGCGATACCTGACGGTCAAAACAAAAAGCCCCGGATTTCCGGGGCTTTGGGTCTGGTCCTGTCGTGCGGTGCGTTAGCTTGTGTTAACCTAGGCCAGCAGATCCTTGATCCGGGCCTCGGATTCCGGCGGTAGTGGAATGGACCCGATGCGCATGATCAGTTCTTCAATCGTGGTGGGAACCGGGGGCATCTTGCCGGCAATCACCGCGGCGGCGAACATCGAGGCAGCGCCAAAGCGTTCCGCGTCCTGCTTCGGCATCGGTTCCGCCGGCGTGTCATGTTGTGGAAAGTTGCCGTTGTCGCTGGTGCTTGAATTCTTCGGTGCCGGCGGCGGGCTATCGGGCAACAGGCTGCGCTCCCCAAGGCTGGGGCGCGTGCGATAGCCAGCGAGGCCGCTGCTACTGATGATTGGATCTGCCGCAACTGCAGTGATCATGACGCTGTCCCGTGCATTCACGAATGCCAGTCGTCATCGTATATACTCCGCTCTTGCGGCGCCGTTACTTCAATCCGTTACAATTGGTTAAAATTGAGTCCAAGTCAAAGCGCCCGGTTGACTGCTATGCCACGCGCCGATGCTGCGGGGTCTGCTGCAATGGCGCCACCCCGTCCATAGGTCTTTGCCTTGTTCTGCTGCCCGACGATCTTGGCGACATCTGTCAGCAGGTCTTCGGTGACCATTCGCGCCGTGGCCAGCACGCGCAGATTCTCGGCCATCTGTGTCGCGAGGCGCTCGTGGCCCAGGCGCAGACGTTCCACGGCGTCGGGCGCCTGCGCCTTGAGGCGCGCACTCTGGCGCTGCACCGAGCGGGCGAAGCTCACATAATCCTGCGCCAGCCGCGTCTTTTCGGGCGTCAGTGTGCCGGCCTGCCGCATATGGCCGGCACGAAGCAGGGTGGTTTCCTGGTTCATGACGTCGACAAGGGCGGCAAGGGCGATCTCGGCCATGCGGCAGAGCTCATCGGCCGGCAGGCTGTCGAGGGCGGCGAGGCGTGCGGCTGCGGTCATTTGTAGGCTCCCGGCAAGGTGTTCTGGTTATTGGCCGCTTCCTGCATGGCGAGCAGGTCGGGCAGGAGTTGTTCGGCAATGCCCAGCCCGCCATTCTGCGCCATGTTGGCGGCGAGCTGTTCGGACTGCATGGAGCGCCAGGTTTCTTCCCCGAAGCCGCCGCCCATGACGCTCGCGTCGGTCTTGATGGACGAGAAGAGTTCCTTGGTCAGGGTATTGAGGAAGACGCCTTCGAATTCCTCGGCCTGCTGGCGCACCTTGGCGATCTGGTCGGGGGTGAGCGTGGAGCCGGTCCGCTTGACGGGATCGAGCATCACAGCACCTCGATTTCGGCTTGCAGCGCGCCGGTCGCCTTGATGGCCTGGAGGATGGCGATCAGGTCGCGCGGGGATATGCCCAGGGCGTTGAGCCCATCGACCAGTTCCTGCAGCGATACGGATTCGTTGACGACCGACAGCGCGGTCTCGGACAGGTTGGCGTTGAGGTCGGTATTGGGTTCGACGGCCGTCACGCCCAGGCTCAGCGGATTGGGCTGCACCACATTGGGGTTCTCGGCGATGGTGACGGTGAGGTTGGACTGCGCCACCGCCACGCTCGACACGCGAACATCCTTGCCCATGACGATGATGCCGGAATTCTCGTCGATGACGATCTTGGCGATCTGGTCGGTCTCGACCATCAACTGCTCGATATCGGTCAACAGGTCGACGATATTGCCGTTGAAGCCATAGGGCAGGGTGACCCTCACCGTGGCTGGGTCTTCCGGCGTTGCCGTCGGGGCGCCGATGAAATCGTTAACGGCCAGGGCAATGCGACGCGCGGTCGTCAGGTCCGGGTTGCGCAAGGCCAGGCGCAGCGAGGTCTGGCTGCCGAGATGGAAATCGATCTCGCGCTCGATCAGCGCGCCCGAGGAAATGCGGCCGGTGGTGGGAACGCCGGAAATGATGGTGGCGGCGTCGCCCTCGGCCTTGAAGCCATTGATGGAAACCGGGCCCTGGGCGATGGCATAGACTTCGCCGTCGGCGCCGAGCAGCGGCGTCACCAGCAGCGTGCCGCCCTGCAGGCTGTCGCTATCGCCCAGCGCGGCGACCGAAACATCCATGCGCGAGCCCTGGGTGGCGAAAGGCGGCAGGTTGGCGGTGACCATCACGGCCGCCACATTGGCGGTGCGGACATTTTCGCCGGCGGTGTTGACGCCCAGCCGTTCCAGCATGGATTGCAGCGACTGCTTGGTGAAGGGGGAATTGTTGAGGCTGTCGCCAGTGCCGTTGAGGCCGACGACCAGGCCATAGCCGACCAACTGGTTCTCGCGCACGCCCTCAAAGTCGACGATATCCTTGATGCGAGCGGCCGCGGCCTGGGCTTCGAGCGTTGGCAGCAGCACCATTGTAATGGTGAGCGCCCCCGCGATCAGCCTGTGCAGCAGTGATTTGGTCATTCGGCATCCCCGTATTCCGGCCTGCCATCCCCATGGCGCAGCACTCGCCGATCACATTGCGAAAACCGTGCCAATTGGCGTCCGAGCGGCTAGTCCATTAATATCAAATGGGATTTCTGGCAGGTAAGGGCTGCTCGGGATCGGCGGAAGGGTCCGGTGAGCAATTCTTGCCGGGCATGTTAAGGTCTTGTTAACGGCTGGCGGCAGATTTTGCCGATGACGGCACCAACCGATTTGAGTCCAGCCTTGCGCATCGACACCACCAACCGAACGACGGGCGTCGGCCGCGGCAGTGCCGCCGGCCGCTCCGGCGCGGGTGGCGATTTCGTGCCGGTGGGCGGCAATGCGCCGGCCCGCGTGGCCGGCAACGCCCCCATGCAGGCTGCTGCGGGGATCGATGCGATCCTGGCGCTGCAGGCGGTGGGCGAGCCACTGTCCGGCAAGAAGAAGGCGGTTCGCCGCGGCGCGTCGCTGCTCGACCTGCTCGACGACATCAAGGCGGACCTGCTGATCGGGCGGATCAGCGGCGAACGCCTGGACGATATGGTCGCCAAGCTGGCGGAGGCGCGGGAACGGTCGCTGCCCGGACTCGACGCGGTGCTCGATGACATCGATCTGCGGGTGCGCGTGGAACTGGCCAAGTTCGGGCGTTTCCCGTCCGCCTGACCCTTGGTCATCAAAATGTTGTCAATATCGCGCTATGCGCCTGACGCGCCGGGGCTTTCCTGTGTTAAGCACCGCCGCTTTTGTGCGCTTGCCCGGTGGGGTCGAGGCGCATATATAGGCCGCCGTGGGGGCGCATGGGAGTTGAGTCTGCTGATGTCTTCGGTTGCAGAAGTGATTGAATACCGGCCCAGTGACAACGAGCCGTTCATGAATCCGCGGCAGCGGGAGTATTTCCGCGCCAAGCTCAACACGTGGAAGGATGATATCCTCCGTGAGAGCCGCGAGACCCTTGAGAACCTGCAGGAAGAAAGCCAGAACCACCCGGACATGGCCGACCGCGCCAGTTCCGAGAGTGATCGCTCCCTCGAATTGCGCACGCGCGACCGGCAGCGCAAGCTGATCTCCAAGATCGATGCGGCGCTCAAGCGCATCGACGACGGCACCTACGGCTATTGTGAGGAAACCGGCGATCCGATCGGCATTGCCCGGCTCGATGCCCGCCCCATCGCCACGCTGAGCCTGGAAGCCCAGGAAATGCACGAGCGCCGCGAAAAGGTCTATCGGGACGAATAGGAAGTCCGGCACTGTTCAGGAAGGTCCGCAACAGTTGCGGGCCTTTCTTTTTATGGCCGAGCGACATCAAACTACTGACAATCCAATACTCTTTGCGGCCTTGTTTCCGCCTCAGCTTCACGTCCATATGGTGGCGTTGAGCTTGGGAGGGCAACGATGCTGCAGATCGTCTCGAAGATGCGCGCGCTGGGACTGGCGGTTGTTCTTGCCCTGGGCCTGCCAGCAGCGGCAATGGCGGCGGACACCAAGATCACGCTGCTGCAGGACACCGATCTGCCGGGTTCCGACTACGCCATCATCCGCAATACCGATCTGGACGCCTGCAGCGCGGCCTGTGCCGACGACAATATCTGCCGGGCCTTCACCTTCAACGCGCAGTCGAACTGGTGCTTCCTCAAGGGCACGGTGGGCGAGCCGACCGAATTTGCCGGCGCCACGTCCGGCCGCGTCAGCCGCGCGCCTTCCCCGGCGGTAGTAGAGGCCGTCCGCCAGGCCGAACTGCCATTCCCGGCCCAGGGCATCATCGGCGACGCCCGCAGTTTCGCCAACAACCTGCCGCAGACCGATGCGCCGCCGCCCAAGGTGACCTATGCCAGCCTCGTCCAGTCCGGCGATGAAGCCGCCGCTGCGGGCAATCCGGCCGCGGCCATCGTCGCCTATCGGCAGGCGCTGGCCATCAATGCCAATGACCGCGCGGTGTGGCAGGCTTTGGCCCAGGCCGCGCTGACGCAGGCCGAAATGGTGGCCGGCCAGTCCGAGGGCGACAACAGCGCCGATCTGGCGCGGGTTGCCACTGCCGCCGCCATGAATGCCTTCCTGCGTTCCAGCGCCCCGCTGGATCGCGCCAATGCCCTGGCGACCCTGGCCAATGGCATGGAATATCGCGAAATGTGGCGCGAGGTCATCGCCACCTATCGCGTGAGCCTCAGCCTGGCAGCCAATGACGGCGTCGCGGCCCATCTCGACGATGTCGTCGCCCAGCACGGCTTCCGCGTGGTCGATCACGTCGTTGATGCCGAGGGGGCCGCGCCACGCATCTGTGCCGTCTTCTCCAGCCCGCTCCCCTATAGCTCGACCGACCTGTCGGCCTATGTGGTCGTGACCGACACGCCGCAGGCTGCCGTCGAGGCCGAGCAGGACCAGATCTGCATCGAGGGCGTGCAGCATGGCGGGCGCTATGCCATCCGCCTGCGCGCCGGCCTGCCGTCGGTCGATGGCGAGGAATTGCTCAAGGATGTCGTGCTCGATGTCTACGTGCCCGATCGCTCGCCCTTCGTCGGTTTTGCCAACAATGCCTACGTCATGCCCGCTGGCCTCGGCGGCGGATTGCCGATCACCTCGGTCAATGCCGATGTGGCGCAGGTGATGATCTATCGCGTGGGCGACCGCTCCATTGCAACTGCGGTGCGTGACGGCATCTTCCAGGGCAGCCTCACCGAATACGATGCCGAGGACATTGCCGGCCGGGTTGGCGAGCAGGTCTGGCAGGGCGAAGTCGATCTCGCACGCGGCAAGCCCAATGAATTGACCACCACCGCCATTCCGGTGGCCGAGACGCTCGGCCAGATGGAGGCGGGCGCCTATGTCATCACCGCCAAGATCAAGGACGAATATACTGAATATTGGGACAGCGTAGCCACGCAGTGGTTCATCGTTACCGACCTCGGCCTCACCACCATTTCCGGCGATGATGGCGTGCATGCCTTCGTGCGCGGGCTCGACGATGCCCAGCCGATCGAAGGCGCCACTGTGCGCCTGGTGGCCGTCAACAACGAAATCCTGGGTGAAGCCACCACCGATGCCGATGGCCAGGCGATCTTTGCGCCGGGCCTGGCGCGCGGTGAAGGGGGCAGGGCGCCGCAATTGCTGGTCGCCGAAACCGATGATGGTGACTATGCCTTCCTCGACCTCAGCCGCCCGGCTTTCGACCTGACCGATCGTGGCGTCGAGGGCCGGCCCTCTCCGGGTCCGCTCGACCTGTTCGCGACTACCGAGCGGGGTGTCTATCGCCCCGGCGAAACCGTCTATCTCACCGCGCTGCTGCGCGATGAACGGGCGGTCGCGGTGACCGGCCTGCCGCTGACGCTCGAGGTCGAGCGCCCGGACGGCGTCGTCGCCAGCACCCAATTGCTCGACGATCAGGGCGCGGGCGGCTATTTCGTGGCGCTGCCCATGGTGGCCGAAGCGATGCGTGGCTCGTGGACGGCACGGCTCTATGCCGATCCCGACGCGCAAGCGCTGTCCAGCACCAGCTTTCTAGTGGAAGATTTCGAGCCTGAGCGTCTGGCCTTCGAGGTCAGCGCCGCCGATGCGCCCTTCGTCGCCGGCGAGGTCACCGAGGTCGATATTGCCGCCAAGTACCTCTATGGCGCCACGGCGCCCGATCTGGCCGTCGAGGCCGATGTCATCGTCAGTCCGCGAAGCACGCTGGACGGCTTTCCCGGCTATGTTTTCGGCCGCCTCGACGACACGATCGAAACCACCCGCGAACCGCTGGGCGTGGTCGGCACCACCGATGAATCGGGCAATGCCGTCGCCGAAATCGTGCTGCCCGAGCCGCAGGTAACCACGCGCCCGCTCACGGCACAGTTGCTGCTGCGCCTGGTGGACAGCAATGGCCGCAGCATCGAGCGCAGCATCAGCCGGCCGGTGCTGGCCACTGTCGATCGCATCGGCATCAAGCCCGTCTTCAGCGATGCGTCCGGCCTCGCCGAAGGCAGCGAAGCCAGCTTCGATATCGTCGCGGTCTCGCCCGAAGGGGAGGCCATCGCCAAGACGGGCCTCAACTGGACCATCGCCCGCATCGAAACCAACTATCAGTGGTATCGCAATGGCAGCACCTGGCAGTGGGAGGCCATCACCACCTCGCGCGAAGTCGCCAGCGGCACTGCCGAGACGCCTGAGGGCGGCCCGGTGACCATTGGCGCCAATGTCGATTGGGGCCGCTATCGCGTCGAGGTGCAAAGCACCGGCGAGGGCGCCACCTCGTCCAGCTACGAGTTCTATGCCGGCTACTACTACGCCGACGCGGGCAGCGACACGCCCGACACTTTGCAGGTTGCCCTCGACAAGCCCGCCTATCGGGTCGGCGAAACCGCCAATCTCAAGCTCGATCCGCAGTTTGCCGGCACCGCGCTGGTCATGGTGGTGGATAATCGCGTCATTGCCATGCAGGCGGTGGACGTGCCTGAAGGCGGCACCACCATACCGCTCGAAGTCACCGAGGAATGGGGCCCCGGCGCCTATGTTACGGCGATCCTCTACCGTCCCTCCGACGCCGCCGAGAAGCGCATGCCGTCCCGCGCGCTCGGTCTTGCCTTTGCCGATGTCGAGCCCGGTGACCGCAAGCTCGACGTGACGCTCGATACGCCCGAAGTCACCCTGCCGCGCCAGAGCTTCACCACCACGGTCGAACTGGGCAACCTTGCCGCCGGCCAGCAGGCCTATGTGGCTGTCGCGGCGGTGGATTTGGGTATTCTCAACCTCACCAATTTCAAGGTGCCGGACCCCGATGGCTGGTATTTCGGCCAGCGCCAGCTCGGTATGGATATCCGCGATCTCTACGGCTCGCTGATCGATCCGACCCAGGGCCTGGCCGGTGCTATGCGCTCGGGCGGTGACGGCGGCTCCTCGCGCACCGGGACGCCACCGGCAACCTCGGTCCTCGTCGCCCTCCATTCGGGCATCGTGGAGGTCGATGCCGAAGGCAAGGCGACCGTTACGTTCGACATGCCCGACTTTTCCGGCACGGTGCGCGTCATGGCCATGGCCTGGACCGACACGGCGGTCGGCCATGCTTCCGCCGATGTGATCGTGCGCGATCCTGTGGTCGTCACCCTCAGCCCGCCGCGCTTCCTGCGTGTCGGTGACGAGTCGCGGCTGCTGGTCGAGATCAACAATCTCAGTGGCGCCACGGGCACTTATGGTGTCGCGCTCTCGACGGGTGAAGGCATTGCCACCCCGGCTGGGGACAGCGAGGTCGAACTGGCCGAAGGCGACCGAACCGCGCTCGATCTCACGCTCAACGGCATGCAGATCGGCGATTGGCCGGTGGTCCTGACCATCACCGCGCCCGATGGCACGACGCAGACCAAGGAACTGCTGCTCGGCGTGCGGCCGACCAGCGCGCCGATCACCACCAGCCGCGTGCTGCCGGTCAAGGCCGGGGAAAGCGTTACGGTCGGGCCGGACTATTTCGACAGCTACATGGCCAATACCGGGGCGATGACCCTGGCCATCGGGCCGATTGCGCGCCTCGACGTGCCCGGCCTGCTGCTGGCGCTCGATCGCTACCCCTATGGCTGCGCCGAGCAGCTTTCGAGCCGCGCTTTGCCGCTGCTTTATCTGAACGACGTGGCCAAGCTGCTGGGCACCGCCACCGACGATAAACTCAACCAGACCGTCATCGACGCCATCGCCAACCTGTTGTCCAAGCAGAGTTCCAGCGGCGGCTTCGGCCTGTGGGGGCCATTCGATGGCGGTGACCTGTGGCTCGACGGCTTTGTCACCGACTTCCTGCAGCGCGCCGTGGCTGCCGGCTACGATGTGCCCGAGCAGTCCATGACCATGGCCTTCGACAATCTGGCCAACCAGCTGTCCTATGCTGCCGATTTCGACAAGGGCGGCGAAGACATCGCCTATGCGCTCTACGACCTGGCGCGAGCCGGTCGGGTGTCGATGGGCGATCTGCGCTACTATCACGAGGCGCGCCTCAACGCCTTCGGTTCGCCGCTGGCCCAGGCGCAGCTCGGGGCGGCACTGGCGCTCTATGGCGATCCGACGCGCGCCAATTCCGCCTTCGAGGCAGCTTTGGCCGGGCTCGACGCGCCCGACAATATCCGCCGCTATCGCGGCGACTACGGCACCCGCTTGCGCGATCTCGCCGGCGTGCTGGCCCTGGCCGCCGAGTTCAAGCCCCCTGGGGTGGACCTGACGGCCCTGGCCAACCAGCTCGCCAAGCTGCGGGACCGCGCCACCTATACGTCCACACAGGAAGACAGTTGGACATTGCTCGCCGCCGCTGCACTCGGTGCATCCAGCACCGATGGCTCGATAATGCTCGATGGTGAGGCCCTGACCGGCCAGGTCTATCGTCGCTACGACCAGCAGGGCTTCGAAGCGGTCGAGATCGCCAATACCGGCACCGCAGATACCGAAGCCAAGGTGACCGTGACCGGCTATCCGCTCACGCCGCCGCCGGCCACCAGCAGCGGCTTCACCATCACGCGGGAATATTTCCTGCCTGATGGCACGCCCATCGACCCGCAGGCCGCGCCCATCGCGCAGAATGAACGCCTGATCGTAGTGCTGCGCGTGCGGCCACAGAGCCTCGGTTCGGGCCAGTATGTGGTGTCCGATCCACTGCCGGCCGGTTTCGAGATCGAAAATCCGGACCTGTCGGCCGGTGGAGGCGTCACCGATTTCAACTGGCTCGATCTCGACAGCGCGACCCATGTGGAATCCCGCACCGACCAGTATGTCGCGGCCTTCCGCTACTTCGACGAAACCGGCAGCTTCACCACCGCCTATCTGGTGCGGGCGGTTTCACCGGGCAGCTTCGTGCTGCCGGGCGCCACGGTGGAGGACATGTATCGCCCAGAATTCCGGGCGAACACGGCTGCCGGCGCCATCGAGGTCACGCCAACCGGGCCATGAGCGGGGTGACGACATATCAGGGCGGGATGGAGGGCACTGTCTCTCCCTTTCACCAGCCGTCACCCTCGGGCTTGACCCGAGGGCGTTACGCTTGCCGAGCGGGCGGCAAGTGCAGGGCCCTCGGGTCTAGCCCGAGGGTGACGCTCGGTGGTCGGTACGATGAGTGATACCCGCCCAGCCAAATCCCACCCCTGGGCCCGCCGGCTCACCCTCGCCGGCTTCACCTTCTTCGTCATCGCCTGTGCCGGCGCCATCCAGCTCAATTCCATGATTGTCGGCATCGCCGCCACGCTGCCGCCGACGCCCGACATCGCCACGCTCCCGGTTTCCGTCGCGGTCACCGACCGCGATGGCCTGCTGCTGCGGCCCTTCACCACCGGCGATGGCCGCTGGCGCCTGCCGGTCGACCGGACCGCGGTCGATCCGCGCTTCATCGCCATGCTCATCGCCTATGAGGACCGCGGCTTTGCCGAGCATGACGGCATCGCCTGGTCCTCCATGCTGCGCGCTGCCGGCCAGTTCGTCGGCGCGGGTGGCCGCGTTGTCTCGGGCGGCTCGACGCTCACCATGCAGGTGGCGCGGCTGATCGAAGGCGAGCCGACGCGCAACATCTGGGGCAAGCTGCGCCAGATGGTGCATGCCGACCGGCTGGAGCACGATCTCAGCAAGGACGAGATCATCGATCTCTACCTGACGCTGGCGCCCTATGGCGGCAATATCGAGGGTATTCGCGCCGCCACCCTGGCCTATTTCGGCAAGGAGCCAACGCGCCTCACCACCGCCGAGGCCGCCTTGCTGGTGGCCCTGCCGCAATCGCCCGAAGCTCGCCGGCCCGATCGCGACCCGGTGGCCGCCCAGCGCAGCCGCGACATGGTGCTCGACCGGCTAGTGGCCATGGGCGCCTTGCTCGAAGAAGATGCCATCGCCGCCAAGCGCGAGCCGGTGCCATCGGCGCGCCGCGATTTCCCGATGCTGGCGGCGCACATGGCCGAGCAGGCAGTCCGGGCACAACCGACGGCGCGCTCGGTGACCCTCACCATCGACAAGCGCCTGCAGGATGCACTGGAACATCTCGCCGCCGGCCGGGCGCGCCGCATCGACCCGAAAGTGTCGGTCGCCATCGTCGCCGCCGACATCGCCAGCGGAGAGGTGCTGGCCTCGGTGGGCTCGGCCGGCCTGCTGGACACCGAAAGCGCCGGCTTCGTCGACATGACCAACGCCATCCGCTCGCCCGGCTCGACCCTCAAGCCGTTGATCTATGGCCTCGCGTTCGAGCTGGGCCTCGCCCATCCGCAAAGCATGATCGAGGATAGGCCTACCGCCTTTGGCGGCTATGTGCCGGTCAATTTCGACGGCTTCAACCGCGGTACGGTCACCATTCACGATGCGCTGACCGAGTCGCTCAACATCCCGGCAGTGGTGGTGCTCGATGCCGTCGGTCCGGCGCGCCTCGTCTCCCGCCTGCGCCGCGCCCATGCCGAGCCGCGCCTGCCGGTCGATACCGCGCCCAGTCTTGCCGTGGGTCTTGGCGGGGTCGGCATCACCCTGCGCGATCTTGTCTCGGTCTACGCCGCCATCGGCAATGGCGGCATGCCGATCCAGCTTCGTGACGGCACAAGGCCGGCTCCTGCAGCCGAAATCGCGCCCCCGGTGCTCGATCCGATAGCCGCCTGGTATGTCTCCGACATTCTCGCCGACGTACCGCCGCCGTTGAACGGTTCGCCCGGTCGCATCGCCTACAAGACCGGCACCTCCTACGGCTATCGCGATGGCTGGGCCATAGGCTTCGATGGCAAGACTGTCATCGGCGTCTGGGTTGGCCGGCCCGATGGCGCTCCGGTGCCGGGGCTGGCCGGCATCACCGGCGCCGCGCCGATCCTGTTCGAGGCCTTCGACCGCCTCGGCAATCGCAAGGCGCCATTGCCACGTGCGCCGCAGGGGGCCGTCCTGGCCTCCAACAGCGAGTTGCCCACGCCGCTGCGCCGTTTCCGCCATCCGGACGAGGACATGGTCGCGCGCGTCGCCGCTCCGGAAATCGCCTTTCCCGGCGATGGCGTCGATGTCGATCTGGGGCTGGCCGCGGGCGACATTTCCCCCCTGATGGTCAAGGTGCGCAACGGCGTGCCGCCCTTCACCTTCTTCGCCAATGGCGCCCCCTTCGGCCGCCCCGAATTCGCCCGCCAGAGCCTGTGGGAACCCGACGGTCCTGGCTTCGTGACCCTCTCGGTGGTCGATGCCGAGGGCAGGGCGGATACGGTGACGGTGTTCCTCAACTAGCAACAGAAACGGGCCCCGAAGGGCCCGCAAACTGCGTGCTGAACGGGCTCAGAAACCGAAGACGGTGGTGATGCTCGACTGGCCATTGCCATTTTGGACGCACTGGCCGTTGGTGTTTTCGCCGAACTGGAACAGGCCACAATTGTTGTTGTTGCCGTTCTGCTCGATGGTGCCCTCGTGGCCATTGCCCTCCTGCACGATCAGGCCGTGATTGCCCGAGCCGTTCTGGTTGAAACCGGCGGCGTTGAAATTGCCGTTCTGGCTGGCATTGGCGCCCGTGGCTGACAGGCCCTGCATCAGCGAAAACATCTGCAGGCCCATGCCCAGCGCCTGCTGCTGGTCGGGGTCGGTGGGGGTGAAGCTGATCGAGACCTGGCCGGCGGCCATGGCAGGAGCAGCAAGGGTCGCGGTGCCGATGACGGCAGCGGCAAGGGCGGCGACGAAGGTCTTGGTGAACTTGGTGGTCATGGCATCTCTCCCTGAGGGTGTGGCAGTGTTTGCTGGGTGTTCCAGCCGATGACCCGAAACTATGGGAGGGCGACTGAACCGGTTCGGAGCGGGATGTTCAGAATGGGTTCAGCGTTGTCAGCTAATAGTTGACATCTTCGATGTAAGCTATTAGTTTGCATTCATGATCAAGAGCTTCAAAAGCAAGTCGCTGGCAGAGCTTTGGAATACCGGAAAGTCGGGCAAGATCGATGCCCGCATGCACAAGCGGCTCATGGTCCGTCTGTCTCGCCTCGATGCTCTGGTTTCCCTTGATGAGTTGAATCTTCCCGGCTTCGATTTTCATCCGTTGAGGGGCTTCGACCCGGCCCGCTACACGGTGCATATCAATGGGCCGTGGTGCGTCACATTCGAGTTCGACGGCAATGACATTCTTGCAGTCGATTTCGAGCAATACCATTGAGAAGGAGGCCAATATGACCCTCTATCCCGCCAAGCGATCGCCAGATATTTGCCCCAGTCATCCGGGCGCACTGCTCGATGACATCCTGCCCGACACGGGCAAGACCAAGACCGAAATCGCCCGCTTGCTCGGTATTTCCCGCCAGCACCTGTATGACATCATGGCCGAGCGCAAGCCGGTGTCTCCCGAGGTCGCCGTTCGTCTGGGCAAGCTGTTCGGTGATGGTCCGGGTGTCTGGGTCAGGATGCAGGCCGCCTATGACACCTGGCATGCCGAGCGCGCGGTGGACGTCTCGACCATCCCGACGCTCGAACTGGCCTGAAACAAAAAGGCCCCGGCATCCCGGAGCCCTTCAGTCGTCCCTGATGATGTGTGTCAACGCAGGCTCGCAATATCCTGGTCGCAATCGATTTTCTGGCCGCCAACCGTAACGTCGAAGGCAATGTCATAGCTGGAGCCGGCATTGACCAGCACCTTGCCCAGGATCGTATCTTCGTTGGCATTGGCGGCAAAATGGCCGCCTTGGCTGATATTGGTCGAGCCGCCATTGCCCGAGCTCTGGACGGCGAAGCGGTATTCGCCGCTGAGCGCCGCCGGACTGACGATGATGCCCTCCAGCACCAGCATGCCGCGTTCCGAGTTGGTGGCGATGCCGCATAGCGTGTCGCTGGATGCGGAATTGGCCAGGCCCGCATTGGCCGCCAGGGCGGCGACAGCGAGGCCGAGGGCGATGGCGCCGATGCGCCGGGATGGAATGGTCATGGCTTCCTCCTGATTTCGGGTGGCAGACGAGCCGGAAGGGGAACTCCCTTCCGGCTATGCGCAGGTCACGTCAGGACCGATTACGGGCAGGCCTGCACGAAAGCAGTCACATTGCCCGCGCCGGCCTGGTGGATGTTGGCATTGCAGCCATTGCCGACCTGCACGCCGGCGGCAACATTGCCGTTGCCGTCCTGGGTCAGGATGGCGGTGTGGTTGTCACCGAACTGGCCGACGCCGGCGGCATTGTTCCAGCCGTCCTGCCAGGTGTCGGCATAGTTGTTGTTGCCCTGCTGGCCGATGGCGCCGACATTGTTGCCGCCATTCTGGTGGCCGGTGGCGGTGTTCCAGTTGCCGGTCTGGTCGACGCCGAGCAGGTTGTTCCAGCCGAGCTGGCTGCCGCCGGCGGCATTGCCGAAGCCGAACTGATTGACGAAGACGTCGTTGGCCATGGTGGGGGCAGCCGAGGCAGCGATGGCGACGGCGGCGACTGCGGTGATGAAGAACTTGGCGATCATTTGGTCTCTCCTGTCTGGGCTGCGCTCCCTCCGAGCGCTTCTTGCCGATGACACGAGGATTAGTCCGGTGATTTGGAACCGGTCCTGAGCGAGGAATTCAGACTCCATTCATCGGCGTGGCAGCTTCGGGGCCGGCCAGTTGGATGTGCGTGGCAATGCCGATGGCGGCGAGAAAATCGGCATCGTGGCTTACCACCAGCAGGGCTCCGTCATAGCCCCGCAGGCCTGCCTCAACCTGCTCTATGGCGTGGATATCGAGGTGATTGGTCGGCTCGTCCAGAATAAGCAATTGCGGCGGGTGGTTGCCGCCGATGGTGCAGGCGAGGCCGGCCCGCAGCATTTCGCCGCCGCTCAGCGTTCCCACCTGCTGCAGGGCGGCATCGGCGCGGAACATGAAGCGGGCCAGCGCCGACCGGCAGGTTTTCTCGTCCGCATCGGGATTGAGGATGCGGAAATTGTCGCGAATGCTCAGCGCCGGATCGAGCAGGCTCACGGTCTGGTCGAGCATGGCGAAGGGCACGAGGATGCGGGCTGTTCCGGACAACGCGGGCAGGGCGCCGGTCAGCAGGCGCAACAGCGTCGTCTTGCCCGAGCCATTGGGGCCGGTGATGGCGACGCGTTCCGGCCCGGTCAGTTGCAGCGACAGGTCGCCAATAATCGGCGTTGTCTCATCCGGGCCGCCGGTCAGGCTGTCGATCTGCAATACCGTGCGACCCGCCGGCAGGCCGGTGGGCATCAGGACTACTGATAGCGGGGTGAGGATTTCGACCTTGGCGCGCGCGTCGCTGGCCGCTTCCGCTGCGTCGCCACGCAGGCGGTTGGCCAGACGCGCGCCTTCGCCGCTGGTGTTTTCGGAATTCTCCTTCATGCCGCCCAGCATGATCTTGGGAATGTCGCCCTTGGCCGCCTTGCGCTTGCCGGCTCCATCCTTACGCGCCTTCTTCTCGGCCACGGCCTGAATCTTGCGGTCGATCTCGGCGACCTTGCGTTCGGCCGTGTTCAACTCGTGTTCGGCCGCCGCCAGTTCCAGGGCCTTGCGCTCGGCATAGTGGTCCCAATTGCCGCCATAGGTCCTGGCCCCGAGTGTTGTCAGCTCGATAATGGCGTCCATTTCGCGCAGCAGCGCCCGGTCATGGCTGACCACGATGGCCGCGCCGCGCCAGCCATGCAGCAGGTCGACCACCGCCTGCCGGCCGTCGGCATCCAGATTGTTGGTGGGCTCGTCAAGCAGGATGATGTCGGGCGCCGCAAGGATCAGCCGCGCCAAGGCCAGCCGCGTGCGCTGCCCGCCACTCAGCGTGGATAGCGGCCTGTCCGGCGCATAGGCCGGCAGGCCCACATCGGCAAGGGCGGTCTCGATCCGTCCAGGCAGGGCCCAGTCCGCCTCGCCGGCATCATCGACGCTGCCCAGCCCCTGTTCGAGCCGGTCGAGCCGCGCCAGCGCCTCGGCCGCGCCGAGCTGATCTGCCACGGTGGCGCCCGGCGTGACCTGGACCGACTGGTCGAGCATGCCGATGCTGCCCTGGACCGACACCGATCCGGCGCCCGGCCGCAGTTGTCCGGTGATGATGCGGAGCAGGCTGGATTTGCCCGTGCCGTTCCGGCCGATCAGCCCCGTTCGTTCATTGCCGAACGCAAGGTCGAGACCGGTAAAGAGCGGCTGGTTATCTGAGGTCGAATAGGAAAGCTGGTGCAGTGAAACGGAGGCGGGCATGGACGGATTCCAGGTGAGCGATGCAAGCGAGGCAGTCGTTCAGCGTGGAATCCATGGGTACCGTCCGGTCAGTGCTGCGGATGGCGTGAAAATAGGGATGGGGGCGGGGATGTCAAGTTTTGGGCTCTTCCCCTCTCCCTTTGGGGGAGAGGTCGGCGCGTAGCGCCGGGTGAGGGGGCCTTTCCATGCGCTGAGGCAGGAAGGCCCCTCACCCGACCCGAAGGCGGGTCGACCTCTCCCCCAAAGGGGAGGTGAAGAAGGCCTAGGCCAGATATCGCTCCTTCAGATGCGCCTTGAAGAAATCGGCGTTGAGGGGTTCGCCGGTGGCGCGGGTGATCAGCTCCGGCGTCGACCAACGCGAGCCCTGGCTCCAGATATTGTCGCTGCGCCATTGGTTGACGCCACCGAATTCGCCCTTGCGAATATCCTCGCGCACGCCCGGCTGGGCCTTTTCCAGCGCCGCCCATTGCTGCGCCGCGATCATGGCGCCGAGCGTGTAGCTGGGGAAATAGCCGAAGGCGCCGCCCGGCCAATGCACGTCCTGCATCGGGCCGTCCTTGGGGTCGGCCAGGGTCGAGATGCCGAGATATTCGGTCATCCTGGCGTCCCAGGCCTCGGGGATCTGGCTGGCTTCCAGTTTGCCATTGACCAGGTCCTGCTCCAGTTCGTAGCGCAGGATGACATGGAGCGGATAGGTCACCTCGTCGGCATCGACGCGGATATAGCCGCGCTCGACGAAATTCACCTCGTTGAGGATATCGGTGATGTCCCAGCCCGGAATGGCGTCCTCGCCCAGATGCAGATGCACCAGCGGCAGCGCGAACTCCCAGAATTCGGGGCTGCGCGCCAGCTGCATTTCCACGAACAGGCTCTGGCTTTCGTGGATGCCCATGCCGCGCGCCTTGCCCAGCGGCCAGTGCGACCAGTCCTCGGGCAGGCCTTGCTCATAAAGCGCGTGGCCGGTTTCGTGCAGCACACCCATCAGCGAGCTCAGGAATTCGTCGGTGCGATAGCGCGTGGTCATCCGCACATCGCTGGGTACCCCCCCGCAGAACGGATGGTGCGACACGGAAAGCGAGCCATGGGTGAAATCGAAGCCGACTGCCCGCATCGCCGCCAGGCCCAGCTCGCGCTGCTTTTCGATCGGGTAGGGGCCGTTGAGGCTCTTGCGCGGCCGCTTGGCCAGCCGGCGCTCCTGCGCATCGAGTGCTTCGGGGACGAAGCCCTTGAGGAAGCTCTTGAGGTCGCCGAACACCCCGTCCAATTCGGCTGTGCGGTTGCCTGGATCATACTGGTCCATCAGCGCATCATAGGGCGCCAGCTTCAGCGCCTCGGAGCGAAGCTGTGCCTCCTCGCGGACCAGCGCGACGACACCTTCCAGCGCCGGCAAAAAACTGTCCCAGTCGCCCTTGGCGCGCAGGTCGCGCCAAAGCTGTTCGGACCGCATCGTGGCTGCTGTACGGCGCTCGACGAATTCGGTCGGCAGGCAGGTGGCGTTGATATATTGCCGCTTGAATTCGGCCAAAGCGAGCTTCTGGTCCTCGCTTTCGGGCTTGGCCGCCTCGATCCAGTCGGCGATCTCCGGCGCCGTGGCCTGGGCATGATACATGCCGGCCAGGTTCGACATGGCCTCGGCCCGCTTCTCGCCCCCGCCGACCGCCATATGAGTGGCCTCGTCGGCGCCCAATATGGACAAGGCATGCTCCAGCGCTTCGAGCTTGCGGCCGATTGTGTCGAGTTTCTGGAAGGACATGCGGGCAACTCCGTTTGTTGCCCAAGCTCTTTCATAGAGCGCAAATTCGATCAAGCCGCCGGCGGCCTCACTCCTTCGGCTTGTTCCTGCCGAACGCCTGCCAGGTGCCGCCCATGGCGATGCCGATCGCAATGCCGATGCCGATCCCCATCGCGACATTGTCCATTGCTACACCGATGGCGACGCCGATCGCGACGCCAATGGCAATCCCTGTACCCATGGACATGGCAATCTCCTTGTTCGTTGTTGGTCAACCACTACAGGCCCGATGCGTTCCCAAAAAGGGGAAGAGGCGCAGCCGGGGGACTGCGCCTCTGGAAAGGCCGGGTCTGTTCTGGAGCCGACCGGGGATCCTGCCGCGCCATTGGGGGAATGCGACGGCAGGAGAAACCGGGGTCGTTAGAAGGGCAGGATGGCGTCCATGGCCTGCTGCCCGTAGCGCGGTTGCTGCATGTTGGTGATCTGGCCGCGACCGCCGTAGGAGATGCGGGCTTCGGCGATCTTGGACGAGAGGATCGTATTGTTGGCCTGGATATCGGAAGGCCGCACGATGCCTGCGACGATCAGGTCGCGGACTTCGAAGTTCACCCGCACCTCCTGGCGCCCTTCGATGACCAGATTGCCGTTGGGCAGCACCTGGGTTACCACGGCGGCGACCGAGGTTTCGAGGCTTTCCGAGCGGTTGACCGAGCCGTTGCCGCGATTGGTGAGGCCGGATTCGAAGTCAATGGCGGCAGACGGGTCGATAGCCCCGCCACTCAGATTGTCGACGGCGGCGCCGAAGAGGCCGCCCATGCCGGCCGAATTGGTCGAGGTGCGGTTCGACTGGGTGGTGTTGGCGATCTGGGCGCTGTCGTCGATGGTCACCATCACCGTCAGGATGTCGCCGATGCGGTGGGCGCGTTCATCCTTGAAGAAGCCCTTGGCCGAGGTGCGATAGAGCGAATTGGGCTGATAAGTATCGGCGATCGCCTCGGGCATCGGCATATGCACCGGCTGGTAGCCCGCCGTGGTGGTGGGGTCGGCGATGGCGGTCAGCGGCGGCGCCTGTCCGACGCTGGCAAGCTGGTCCATGGTGCTGCAAGCCCCGAGGCTGGCCGCAAGCATCAGGAGGGCGGCGAGTTTGAAGAGGTTCATTGGTCTGGTCTCCTGAGGCTTAGAGTCCCGCTACGGCGAGCGGGTCGGCGCTGACTTCGACGGCACCGGCAGAGATTGCGGTGGCGCTGATGACGCGCTTGGACATGAGGTTGAGCACCTGTACCGGCCCGCCCGAAGCGGCGCCGGTGACCGCCTGACCTTTGACGGTCAGCGTCATCGGGCCCTGGCGGAAATAGATGGTGACGGGATCGTTCTTGCTGATCAGCAGCGGCACGGTGACATCGGCGGGCTTGAGCAGCATGCCGTCACGGCTTTGCCGCGCCAGCGCCTTGCCCACCACGTCTTCCAGCCGGGCGACGCCGGTGCTTTCGACGAATTTCAGCGGCACCGGGCGCATCTCGATATTGCCGGCTGTCAGCAGCGTGCCGGCAGGCAGGCTGGCATTGATATGCGGCGCCTCGATCATCAGTTCGATCGTCCCCGACACGTCCAGCGGCTGGGCCATGCCGGCGATGGCGAAGCGGGCGGTGAACGCGCCGCTGCCGGGCAGGTAGCGCAGGCTGATGATGCTGGCCGGTTCTGCCACCGCCTCGGCATTGAGCGGCTGGACCGGCATCGAAAACAGCGTATCGACGCTCATGCCGCTGCCGACGATGCCACGGGCGGCCAGGTCGGCGGCGATGAGGTCGGACAGCGCGGCTTCATCGATGACGGTTGCGGCGCGGGAGACGCGCACGCCGTCGAGGCCGCGCGCTTCGAATGCCTCGATGCCGATGCGGGCCAGTGCGGCGTCGATGTCGGACAGGCCGACGAGGCCGCTGGTGCCGGGCAAGGGCGCACGGAACAGCGCCTGTTCGGCGGCGGGGCCGGCATCTTCGAACATGTCGCCGACCGTAACGATGGCGGCGCTGACGACGATATCGGACCGGAGGACCGGGGTGGCCCAGGCGGCGCCAGCGAGCAGCAGGCTGGCCGTCATGGCGATAGCGGAACGCAGGATCATCTTCACCGCCCCCATCAACGCAGCTGGCTCGTCGCCTGCATCATCTGGTCGGCGCCGGAGATGACGCGGGCGTTCATCTCGTAGGCGCGCTGGGCAGCGATGAGGTCGGCGATTTCAGTGACGGAGTTGACGTTGGCCATTTCGAGATAGCCCTGCAGCAGATCGCCGGTGCCGTCCGTATTGGGCACGCTGACCTGCGCCGGACCGCTGGCGGCGGTTTCGAGGAACAGGTTGTCGCCCATCGATTCGAGGCCGGATTTGTTGACGAACCGGGCGAGCTGGAGCTGGCCGAGCTGGGTGGGCGTGGTGTCATTGTCGAGATAGGCGCTGACCATGCCGTCGGGCGAGATGGCGACGCCATCGGCGGTGCCGGGAATGGTGATGCCCGGATCGATGGGATAACCCGTCGAGGTCACGATTTCGCCCTCGGGGGAGCGTTCGAACGAGCCGTCGCGGGTATAGCCGGTGCGGCCATCGGGCAGTTGCACCATGAAGAAACCTTCGCCGCGCACCGCGACGTCGAGCTCGCGCTCGGTGATGTTGACCGTGCCCTGGCTCATGACGCGCGGGGTGGAGACGGTGCGCACGCCGGAGCCGATTTCGAGGCCGGCGGGGATCAGGGTGCCCTGGTCCGAAGTCGGCGAGCCGGCGCGGGTGACCTGCTGGTAGAGCAGATCCTCGAATTCGGCGCGCTGGCGCTTGTAGCCGGTGGTCCGCATGTTGGCGATATTGTTGGAAATGACTTCGACGTTGCGTTCCTGGGCGCTCATGCCGGTCGATGCGATATAGAGGGCTTTCATGGCATATCCTCAGGGTTAGCTATTGGCGTCGCCAAGGCGCTGGATGGCGCTGCGGCGCAGCTCATCCTGCTTCTGGGCAAGGTTGGCGGCCGATTCATAGGCGCGGGTCACGCGGATCATTTCGGCCATCTCGGAAACGCCCGAGACGTTGGAGCGCTCGACAAAGCCCTGCATGGCCCTGGTATTGGTGGCCGCGACCGGCGTGCCGCCGGCAAACAGGTTGGTGCCCTCGCGGGTCAGTTCCTGCGGATTGGCGAATTCGACGAGACGGAGGCGTCCCTTGGGGCCGGCGCTGGAGCTGACCGAACCGTCGGCGGCGATCAGGATGCCGTTTTCCTCGGGACCGAACTGGATCGGGCCGGCTTCGCCGAGCACCGGATTGCCGTTGACGTCGACCAGGGTGCCGTTGGCGCTGAGCTGGAAGGCGCCGGATTTGCTCCAGCGCTCGCCACCCGGGGTCTGGATGGCGAAGAAGCCGTCGCCATTGAGGGCGACATCGAGGGCGTTGCCGGTCTGCACCATGGCGCCGCCGGCCAGATCGTGGATCGTCGCCCAGTCCTGCACATAGGAGAGCGGCTGGTCGAGGCGCGGGAAATCCTGGTCGCGGGCGACCGGCATCACATATTCCTCGAACAGGATGTTCTCGGCCTTGAAGCCGGTCGTGTTGATGTTGGCCATGTTGTTGGCCACCACATCCATCTGCCGCTGCAGCGCGATCTGCCTGGAGAGGCTGATCAGTTGCGCATTCTCGATCATTGCTGATCCCCGGAATGTTAACGTCCCCGAGACTGCCCACTTCCCCAAGCGGATCGCCTCGCCGTTCACATTGCAGAAACCATGCCAGGCGGCGAAATTGAATAAAATCAGATAGATAGCGAATAGGCTGGGTTAGCCTTACTGGGCTACTCTCTCCGGTCTCGGCAAAAGCTGCCCGGCAAATTTTGCCGCTTCGGGGCAGTTTGTAACCAATCGTTAACCATCGGGCGCTTAGCTGGACGAACAGCCGGAATCGTCCGGAAAGCCCCCGTATTTGGCAGGTTGGCATGGCCGCTGAAGCAGATCTCGAAGACGGCGCCCCAGCCAGGAAGGGGATCCCGAAACTCTTCATCATCATCGGTGCGGCGGCCCTCGTCGTGCTGCTGGGCGGGGCCGGGCTCTATTTCTTCCTGTCATCGTCGTCGGCGCCGGCCGAAGATGCCGAGCACGGCGCAACTGCTGATGCGCATGCTGCGGCTGCAGCGGCGGGGCATACCTTCATCTTCAACCTGCCCCCGATGATCGTGAACCTTCATGACGAGAACGGTCAGAGCGGCGCGTTCATGAAGCTCAGCATCGCGCTCGAAGTCGCCAATCAGGAAATGATGCTCGAGATTCAGCCGCGCATGGCCAAGGTTGTCGACGCCTTCCAGATTTACCTGCGCGAACTGCGCCGCTCGGATCTCGAGGGGTCCGCGGGGGTCTACCGCCTCAAGGAAGAGCTGCTGCGCCGGGTCAATGTCGCGATCTATCCGAGCCGCGTCGAATCCGTGTTGTTCAAGGAAATCCTGGTGCAGTAATGGCGGGCCCCACCGAACAGGACAAACTCGCCGACGACTGGGGGCTCGATGATGCGTCCCCCCAGGGCGAGAGCATGGCCGGCGCCGCCAGTGACGACGACATGACCGACGAGGAACGCGCCGCCGCCGCCGCCGCTGAATGGGCGGCGATGCTGGAGGGCGACAATGGCGACGGCGAGGGTGGTCCCGACCGTGTGCTCAACCAGGACGAAATCGACAGCCTGCTCGGCTTCGACGCCAGCGTGGGCAGCAATGTCGAGCTGACCGGCGTCCAGGCTCTCATCAATTCGGCGCTGGTCAGCTACGAGCGCCTGCCGATGCTCGAAATCGTCTTCGACCGCCTGGTGCGGCTGGCGACGACGAGCCTGCGCAACTTCACCTCAGACAATGTCGAAGTCACCATGGACTCGATTTCGTCGGTGCGGTTCGGCGACTACCTCAATTCCATTCCGCTGCCGGCCATCCTCTCGGTCATCAAGGCCGAGGAATGGGAGAATTACGGCCTGCTCACCGTCGATTCCAGCCTGATTTACTCGATGATCGACGTGCTCTTGGGTGGCCGCCGCATCGGCGGCAATATCCGCGTCGAGGGCCGGCCCTATACCACCATCGAAATGGCGCTGGCCCGCAAGATGATCGAGATCATCCTGGAGGATACCCATCGCGCCTTCGAGCCGGTGACGCAGGTCAATTTCAAGCTTGAGCGCATGGAGACCAATCCGCGCTTCGCCGCTATTTCGCGGCCGGGCAATGCCGCCATCCTGATCGAGCTGCGCATCGAGATGGACGATCGCGGCGGCAAGATCGAGATTCTGCTGCCCTACGCCACTATCGAGCCCATTCGCGAACAGCTCCTGCAGATGTTCATGGGTGAAAAATTCGGTCGCGACCCGATCTGGGAGGGCCACCTCGCCACCGAGATCTACGCCGCCGATGTCGAGATCGAAGCGGTGCTGCATGAGCAGGATTTGCCGCTCTCGCGCATGCTGGCGATGAAGCCGGGCGATACCGTGATGTTCGAGCGCTCGCCGAGCGACCCGGTGCGGCTGCGCTGCGGCGATGTCGATCTTACCGAGGCCATTATGGGCCATATCGGCAACCACGTATCCGTGCGGGTGTCGCGCCCGCTTAACCCGCCCAAGGTCACCATGGCGGCCTTCGAGGCGATCGACGAGAAAATGGAACAACAACGATGATGTTCGGCTTGCCTCTGGGGCTGCTTGTGGAAAGTGCTGTTGCCATTCTGCTCGCGCTGACAATCGGATATTGCATCGTGCTCAACCAGCGCCTCAAGCGGCTGCATGCCGACAAGGACGTGATGCGCCAGATGGTCGCCGACCTGGTCGGGGCCACCAACCTCGCCAATCAGGCGATCAAGGAACTCAAGCAGACGGCCGTCGAGGCCGACCTGTCGCTCAATTCGCGGCTTGAGGAGGCCGAACGCTTCGGCATCGAGCTGGCCAACCATGTTACTGCCGGCACCGTGCTGATGGAGCGCATCGCCAAGATCACCAGCGTCGCCCGCCACAGCCAGGCCATCGAGCCGGTCGAGCAGCCCAACAAGGTGCAATCGGCCCTTGAGCAGCTTTCAGCCCGCGTGCGGACCCGCGGAGTTGCCGCGTGACCAGGATTCGCCTGCTCCCTGTCGTCGTCATGGCCATTGCCGCCCTGCTGGTGCTCAAGACCCTGGGTCTGGTTACCAATGGCAGCTATGTGCTGGGCGGCGTCAGCGTGGCGCAGGCCGCAGGCGCCAGTGCGGAGGGAACAACCGAGGCCGATCTGACGGTGACGCCGGCTGGTGAGCCGACCATGGAGGACAGCAGCCCCACGCTCGCCGATTCCGCTCCGACGATCGGCGGGCAGCCGGCAGGGGCGAGTGGCGGGCATGGTGAGCCTGCCGCCGATGCAGAACCAGCTGACACCGAGACCCCGGCGGCAGAAGCGGTCGTGCCGGCCGGCGATGCCACCCTCCCTGCCATCCCCGTTGCCGGTGCGGCATCCAGCACCTATTGCGTCGACTCCGATGCCACCATTACTGCGGGCGGGGACGTGGTGCTGGAGGGTGTGTCCACCGAGCTCGCCGGCGGCGGGCAAGCGGAGGCGGGCGGAGAGCCGGCACCCGTGCCCGAAGGCAGCTTCGCGGCCCAGATGGCGGCCGATTGCCTGCCCTCCGGCGATGTTGTCCCCATGGAAATCACCACCGGGGGCGAAGTCGTGCCGTTGGTTGGTGCCGATGGCGTGTCGGTGACCGAACAGCAGTTGCTCGAGCGGCTGGCCGCCCGCCGGACCGAACTGCAGCAATATGAGAGCGATCTGGCGTTGCGGGCCTCGATCGTCGACGCCGCCGAAAAGCGCATCGCGGAACGGGCCTCGACGCTCGAGGCCCTGGAGGCGCAGATATCGACCCTGGTCGATCAGCGCACCGAGATGGAAACCGGCCAGTTTGCCGGGATCGTGGCGATGTACGAGGCCATGCGGCCCAAGGATGCCGCCAACATCTTCAACGAGCTCGACATGGAGGTGCTGCTGCGCGTCGCCAAGACCATGAGTCCGCGCAAGATGGCGCCGATCCTGGCGGAGATGTCGCCGGCGCGGGCGCAGGAGCTGACGGTGCGGATGGCTGCCCTGGCCGACAAGCCGGCAACCGAAATGACCCCGGACGATCTGGCCGCCTTGCCGCAGATCGTGGGTCAGTAGAACACCGAGAAAATGCCTGGTTGCTTTATCGTTCGGCGTAAGGCGACGTTAAGCACGGGGCGCTAGGGTCGGCACAGAGTATGTGTAACCCATGCGTTTTGTGATCCCGGAGCCGAAGGCTTCGCCATGAGACGCGCAGAGTGCGTCGGGGCGGGCAGAAGCCGGTGAAGACCGCGATCATGGCTGGTTTGCGGTTCGCGAGGCGGGCCGTCATGGTTGGCGTCGCTGTCGCGGCGCTGGGTTCGGTCGCGCCTGCCTCCGCACAGGAACAGGGCCAGCTCTTTGCCACGCAGGAAGACGGCTATGGCCGCCTGATCCTCAGCTTTCCCGGCCGCGACGACCTTCCCGACTATACGATGCGCATCGAGAATGGTGTGCTGTCGCTCGAATTCGACGAGAAGGTGTCGGTCATCCTGCCCGATGTCGGCACGACGATGGGGCAGTATCTGTCGGTCGCGCGCGTCGATCCGGACGGGATGGGCCTCCGCCTCGGCCTGCGCTCGGCCTTCACCTTCAACCGCATCGAGGCCGGTGAAAAGCTCTTCATCGATCTGTTGCCGACCACCTGGCAGGGCATGCCGCCCGCTTTGCCGCAGGAAATCATCGACGAGCTGGCCGAGCGGGCCCGTCTCGCCGCCATCCGTGCCGAGCGCGAGCGCAAGGCCGCCGATGTGGTGGCGCTCGACCCCAGGGCCAGCGTTCGGGTCGGCCGCAATCCCACTTTCATGCGCATCCAGTTCGACTGGACCGTGCCGACCACGGCCGAATATGTGCAGGAAGGCGAAGTCAGCCATATCGCCTTCGAATGGCCGGTCGGCATCGACCTGCGCGACCTGGCCGTCGACCTGCCCCCCGAAATCGCCTCGGTGGAAAGCGCGGTCAGTCCCGATGGGGCCGTGGTGTCGCTGACCCTGGCCAAGGATATCACGCCGCGTTTCTACGAAAATTCCTCGCGCCAGTTCGTTCTCGATATCGACATTGCCGGGGTCAGCCTGCCCAGCTTTACCGCGGCCAGCCTGGCCGATAGCGTGGCGCAGGAAGCCGAGCCGGAGGCCCAGATGCCCGGCGGGCCCGAGCAGGCCCAGGTCGACAAGCTCTTTCCGGAAAGCGCGGCGCGCACCGTGACACCTTTCGTCAGCGTGCTGGGCTCGACCGTTCGCGTCGTGTTTCCGTTCGAGCAGGATACGCCGGCCGCCGTATTCCGCCGTGGCGACACGGTGTGGATGATGTTCGATACCGTCTCGGGCATCCTGCCGCCGAGCCATTCCGATGAACTGGACGCGCTGGCCAGCGAATTTGCCGTGGTGGCGTCAGGCGATACCCAGGTGGTGCGGGTCGAGCTGTCGCAGGATCGGCTGGCGACGCTGGGCTCGGAAGGCATGGCCTGGGTGTTGTCACTGGGCGATATCATGCTGACGCCGACCGAACCGATCGAACTCAGCCGCCGCCGCGATATCGAGGGTAATTTCGAGGTCGTGGCCGATGTGGCGCGCCCGGCCCGCATCCACGATTTCCGCGACCCGCTGGTCGGCGACATGCTCAAGGTGGTCACCGCCTATCCGCCGGCGCGTGGCGTGACGCGCACGCTGGACTATGTCGAATTCTCCGCCCTGCGCAGCGTACACGGCCTCGTCATCAAGCCGAAAAACCCCGAACTGGATCTGGCCATTGAGAGCGATCTGGCGGTGCTGTCCACATCCGGCGGGCTCACCGTTTCGGCGGTCGATGCGCCACGCACCATAGGCAATGGCATCACCGAAAGCCTGCGTGGCAGTTTCGTGGATTTGGGGGCCCTGGAAGAAAAGGACTTCGGCGCCCTCAACGATCACGTCGAGTCCCTGCTGGCCGCGGCTGCCGATGGCGAGGGCCGGGACCGCGACATCGCCCGGCTGGACCTGGCGCAGTATTACGTCGCCAACCGCTTCGCCCATGAGGCGCTCGGCGTGCTCGACGTACTGGAATCCGAACTCAAGGCCGAAGACCTGACGCGCAAGCTGCGCATTACGCGAGCCATTGCCGATACATTGGCCAACCGCCCGGCCGACGCGCTCAGCATCCTCAATTCCACCGGCGTCGGGCAGGAGCTCGACGCGCTGCTGTGGCGCACCATGGCCCGCGTCGAGTCCTACGACTTCAAGGGCGCGCGCTTCGACGCTATCGAAGCCAACAGCATCGTCGAGAATTACCCGCTCTGGGTCCGCAACAAGTTCTACTTCGCCGCGCTGCGCGCCGCCGTCGAGACCGACGACATGACATTGGCCGAGCGCTTCCTCAACGAGATCGACTTTGCCAGCCTCGATCCCGAGGATTCCAGCCTCTACCACCTGATGTCGGGCCGCATCGACGAGGGGCGCGACCGGATTTCGGAAGCGATCGACACCTATGGCCAGGTGATTGCCGCCGATATCCGTCCGACGCGCGCGGAGGCCATCTACCGCACCCTGCGCCTGCTCGACGAACAGGGTACGCTCGACCTGGCCAAGGCCACCGATACGCTGTCGGCGGAGTCGCTCCTGTGGCGGGGCAATCCGCTGGAAGCGGACATGCAGACCATGCTGGCGGATTTCTACTTCCGCGATGGCGACTATCGGCGCGGCTTTGAAACCGTGCGGCAGGCCGTTGCCAACTATCCGGAGAGCCCGCCGGTCAATGCCCTGCGCGACAAGGCGCAGCAGATGTTCAGCGAGCTGTTCCTCAACGGCGTCGCCGACTCGCTGGGGCCGGTCGATGCGCTCAGCCTCTACTACGATTTCCGCCAGTTGACGCCGCCGGGTGCCCGCGGCGACGAAATGATCCGCAACCTGGCCCGCCGGCTGGTGCGCGTCGATCTGTTGGCGCAGGCCGCCGAACTGCTCGAATATCAGCTCGAAAACCGCCTGCGCGGCGTTGCCCGCACCCAGATCGCGGCCGACCTGGCCGTCATCTACCTGGCCGATCGCCGGCCGCAGGAGGCCTTGCGCGTGCTCAACGACACGCGCCTGCCGGACCTGCCCGAATCGCTGCAGCGCCAGCGCCGCATCCTCGAAGCCCGCGCCATGATCGATGGTGGTCGCGACCAGTTGGCGCTCGACCTGCTGCGCGACATGGATGGCCGGGACGCGACCCTGCTGCGCATCGACGCGCATTGGAAGGCCAAGCGCTACGACCGGGCCGGCGAGATGCTGGAAGCCCTCTATGCCGAGCAGCCCGCCGGCGTGCCGCTGGGCCAGCCGGTACGGCTCGGACTGATCAAGGCCGCTGTCGGCTTTGCCCTGTCGGGCGATGCCTTCGGGCTGTCGCGCCTGCGCGCCAAGTTCGGCGATGCCATGGTCGTCACGCCGGAATGGCCGATGTTCGATCTGGTCACCGGGCAGGTCGCCGTCACCAGTCTCGAATTCAAGGCCGTGGCCAGCCAGGTCGCCGATGTCGGCGGCATCAACGCCTTCCTCGCCTCCTATCGCGACACCTATGCCGGCGAAGGCGCCCTGGCCCCGCTCAACGCCGCCGAGCCAAGCGCAGGCCTGGCGAGCCTTTGACAGGGCTTCATGTATCCACAAACGCGATGTCATCCCGGCCTTGAGCCGGGATCCATCCTGAGATGTGTTCGCAGCGCGATTTCAGGATGGGCCTCGGCTCAAGGCCGGGGTGACATCGTGACTTTGGCCTCATTTATCGCAGCCGGCGCGCTCGGGTAGACTGAACAACATGCTCCCTTTGCGCCACGAAGGCTCGGGCCCTTGGAACGGCATCGTGCAAATACTGGTCCGGCCCCAGCATCTTTCGTGCATTCAGGGCATTGGCGCCCAGAATGGGAAAATCCACGCGCTCGATGTCGCAATCCCACCCCGGATAATCGGCCGACCAGCTGCGGCGATGATGGTCGAGCAATCGCCCGCGCAGGCTGTAGCCGTGATAGTCGAAGGCAATTACGCCATCGGTCACATACATATGGCCGCCGGGGACGTCGCCCCGCGGGATGATGCGCTCGGCATGGAACCCCGAAAGCGGTGCGTCGGCCAGATAGACGCCGGCCAGGATGTGGCAGGCGCCATGGCCGAAGAATACCCGGTCGGGCAGGGCCCACCGGCGCATATGGTTCTGCTTGATCCCCGGCTTGAGGCGGTACACGCCCGCTACCCGCTCACGAAACTGCGCACCAGCGAGCCCGCCACAAGGTACCAGCCGTCGACCAGCACGAAGAAGATCAGCTTGAACGGCAGCGATATGACCACCGGCGGCAGCATCATCATGCCCATGCTCATCAGCACCGAGGCCACGACCATGTCGATGACGACGAAGGGCAGGAACAGCAGGAATCCGATCTCGAAGGCGCGCCGCAATTCGGAGATCATGAAGGCCGGGATCAGCAGCTGCAGCGGGATCGCCTCGGGTTCCTCGGGCACCGGCGCATCGGTCAGGTCGAAGAACAGGGTCAGGTCCTGCTCGCGCACATTGGCGCGCATGAATTCATGCAGGGGGGCGCTGCCCAGTTCGAACGCTTCGGCAATCTCGATATCACCGGCCAGCAACGGCGCGATGCCCTGGTCATAGGTCTGCTGCAAAGTCGGCTGCATGACGAAGATGGTCAGGAACAAAGCCAGCGACACCATCACCGAATTGGGCGGAGCGGTCTGCAGGCCGATAGCCGTGCGCAGCAGCGACAGCACCACCACGATGCGGGTGAAGCTGGTGACCATCACCAGGATGGACGGCGCCAGCGACAGCAGCGTGATGAGGCCGATGATCTGGACGGCGCGTTCGGTAATCGTGGTGTCGTCGCCGAAATCGATCGACACATCCTGCCCGAAGGCAATGGTCGGGATCAGGGCCGCGAGCGCAAAGGCGACGAGGCCGGCATAGGGTGCAAACCGCAGCAGGCGCGCCGGGCGTGCCTCAGTTCCGGTTTGCCTCGCTGTTGTCCTCGACAAGGTCGGTGCCTTCTACGTCACGCCGCGCATTGTCCTCTTTAGCTGAGTCGGCGGCGGGCACGACTGGAGTGGACGAGTTTTCGGGGGAAACCGGCATTTCCATTTCGCTGACCGGGCGGAGCAGGCCGGTATGGCGCAGCGAGAGGTGGGCCCGCTTGTTGGTGGGCTGCCCCAGATCGCGCAGGCGCTCGATGGCGGTGCCGGGCGCCGGGGGTGCCGGCTCGGCGGGCGGAACGACCACGGCTGGCGCAGGGGCGGCCGGCACGGCCTTGGCCGGCGCCGGCTTGCGGGTTGCCACCATGGGTATGGGGCGCCGGGTCGGCAGCGCCGCCGGAGCGTCTTCCACCGCAATACCGGTTTCCACCACCACATCCTGCGGCCCACCGGTGAGGATCAGGTGTTCCACATTGTCTCGCCTGACGATCAGCAATTGCCGCTTGGGGTCGAGCGCCAGCGAATCCACTACGGCCAGCCGCCGGTTGCGGCCACGGGCGACATTGCCCGATGCGCGGAACAGCAGCTTGAGCAGCCACAGCACCAGCAGGATGGCCACGATGACCGCGCCAAGGGCGAAGATCGCCGTGAGGAAACTGTTGCCTGAGCCACTGAACAGGCTGGTGATGAATTGCATGTCGGCTCCAAATCGCGTCTCGCCCGAATCCGGGCGGCATATATTGCCTATCACATAAGGCAAAAGTGCAGAATGCGAGGCCGAAACTGCCCTAAACGGCCCAAGTTAACGCTTGATTAACCATGGGTCGGCAAGATTTGCCCATCACGCCACGGTTTAGAGACTCGCGGGGGACTTCGGCCAATGGGCCTCATGAACATGCCGGTCTTTTCGGCGCTCACAGACAAGATGCGCTGGCATCAGACCCGTCAAGGGCTCCTGGCCGAAAACGTAGCCAATGCCGAGACCCCCGGCTATCGCGGCCGCGATCTGGCCCAGTACGACTTTGCCGATCGCGCATCCGGGTTTTCGTCTGCCACGGTCACCACCTCGGCGACCCAGCCCATGCACTTTTCCGTGTCCAGCAGCGAAAACAGTGCCTTTGGCGCGCAGCGCATGGCCAATTTCGAGATTACGCCGGAAGGCAATGGGGTGACGCTCGAAGACGAGATGATGAAGGTCACGACCAACCTGATGGATTATCAGGCCGCGACCAGCCTCTACCAGAAATCGATCAAAATCCTCAAAACCGCCTTGGGCCGCCAGGCCTGATCGTTAGGACAAGCGCATGGACTTCAATTCGTCGCTCCGCATTGCCGCTACCGGCCTGCACGCACAGACAGCCCGCATGCGCGTCATCGCCGAGAACCTCGCCAATGCCGATTCTGCCGGCAAGGCGCCGGGGGAGGAGCCTTATCGCCGCCGCATCCCGACCTTCGAGGCGAGCTTCGATCCCGATGTGGGCGGCAAGATCGTCGAGGTGGGGAACCTGGCCTATGACATGAGCGATTTCACCTCGCGCTACGAGCCCGGCCATCCGGCGGCCGATGCCAGCGGCTATGTGCAGTATCCCAACGTCAATCCGCTGATCGAGGCGATGGACATGCGCGAGGCCCAGCGCACCTATGAGGCCAATCTCAACGTCGTCACCGTCACGCGGCAGATGCTTGGGCGCACGCTCGACATCCTGCGCGGCTGACGCGTTTCAGAGGAGCCATAGATGGCCATCAACACCCCATTCAACGCCGCCACCGCTGCCTATGGCAATGCCAGCCGGCTGATCAACCAGGCCGCGCGCCCGCAGACCGATCTCACCGCCATGAACTCGGGCGGCAACGGCACCAATTTCGCCGACATGCTGGCCCAGCAGGTGCAGGGCGTCGTCGATGCCGGCGCGACCAGCGACCAAATGGCCATCGACATGGTCAATGGCAAGGCCAATGTCGTCGACATGGTGACGGCCCTCAGCGAGACCGAAATGGCCATCGAAAGCATGGTGACGGTCCGCGACCGCGTCATCTCGGCCTATGAAGAAATCATGCGGATGCCGATCTAGCCCAGTGCCACGCCCTCGTGGTTCGAGGCGTTGAAGAAGCGCACCTCACCATGAGGGCTGATGTCACAGCGAGTTCCCAGTAGCCCCCATGGTGAGGTGTGAGCTCTTCGCGAGCCTCGAACCACGAGGGCGTGGCACGATAATAGGATAAACTGCACCACGGCGTCGATTCGCCTGGCAGGAAACAGCATGACCGGCGCCGAAGTTCTCGACATAGCCAGCGACGGCATCTGGACGCTGATCATCGTGTCGGCGCCGATGATGCTGGTTGGCCTGGTTGTCGGTGTCATCATCGCGCTGTTCCAGGCGCTGACCCAGATTCAGGAACAGACCCTGGTCTTCGTGCCCAAGATCATCGCCATCTTCGTCACCATGCTGCTGACCCTGCCGTTTCTCGGCGCCACCATGGGCGGCTACATGAACCGCGTGGTCGACATGATCATCGTGGGTGGCTGACGGTGACCGTCGGGCTCGACTGGCTGCCCAATACGGCCTTCCTCTACCTGCTGCTGTTCACGCGCATCGGCGCCATCCTCATGCTGATGCCGGCGCTGGGCGAGGACATGATCCCGATGCGGATGCGCCTCAGCTTCGCGCTGGCCTTTACGCTGGTGGTTTATCCCCTGCTGTCGGCCAGCCTGCCTGCCATGCCCCCCGACGTCATGAACATTGTCGGTCTCATCTTTCACGAGCTGGCCATCGGCATCATGCTGGGCGCCATCGTCCGCATCACGGTGATGGCGACGCAGGTGGCCGGGGCGATCATTGCCTTCCAGACGGGCCTCTCCAGCGCCATGGCGGCCGATCCGACCCAGGTCGGCGTGCAGGGCGCCATTTTCGGCAGCTTTCTCAGCTTCCTGGGCATGGTGCTGATCTTCGCCACCGACCTGCATCATGTGGCTTTGGCCGCGACCTATGACAGCTACGTGGTGTTTCCGCTCGATATGCCCCTGATGTTCGATGATGCGGCGCAGCTGGCGATCCGCACCGTCTCGGGGGCATTCAGCGTCGGCATCCAGATGGCAGCGCCGTTCATCGTCTTCGGGCTGGTCTTCAACCTCGGTGCGGGCATCCTCGCCCGGCTCATGCCGGCTTTGCAGGTGTTCTTCCTGTTGATGCCGGCCAATATCATGATCGGGCTGGTACTGTTCGCCATGCTCCTGATGATGATGATGGGCTGGTATCTCAGCCATTTCGAAGCGCACCTGGCGATGTGGAGGGGTTAGAGGATGCCCCGGAATCCACGTCAGGCCGTCATCACGTGGATAGCGGGGTATCCTGATGTCCAGTGAGGCCCCCGAACAAGACGCCAAAACAGAAGACCCTTCCCAAAAGAAGCTCGAGGACGCCCACAAGAAGGGCGATGTCGCCAAGAGCCAGGAAGTGGTTACCTGGTTCATGCTGCTCGGCTCGGCTGCCATCTTCGCCATGATGGCGCCGGCCACGGCCGCCAACCTGTCGGAATCGCTCAAGCTCATCATCATGAATGCCGATCAGTTCGAACTGGGCGGGGCAGGCTTTGCGGCCTTCTTCAATGGCCTGGCGCTGGCGCTGATCGGCACCGTGCTCATCCCGCTCGTCGTACTCTCGACCTGCGCCGTGCTCGCCAACCTCATCCAGCATCGGCCGTTGCTGTCGGTCGAGCCGATCACGCCCAAGCTCTCCAAGATTTCGCCCCTGGCCGGGGCCAAAAGGCTCTTTTCCATCGAGTCGCTGGTCAATTTCGGCAAGGGGCTGCTCAAGATCGGCATCGTGGGCACGGTGGTCATCATGGTGGTGTGGCCCGAGCGCGACCGGCTCGACACGATGATGACGGCCGATCCGCTGATGATCCTCGCCGATTTCCAGGAAATCGGGATCAAGATATTCGTGGCGGTGCTGGCCATCGTCACGGTCATCGCCTTCGCCGACTATCTCTATGTCCGCCAGAAATGGTGGAAGAAGCTGATGATGACGGTCCAGGAGACGCGCGACGAATACAAGCAGATGGAGGGCGATCCCCATATCAAGGGCAAGCTGCGCCAACTGCGTCAGGAGCGTTCGCGCCGGCGCATGATGGCGGCCGTGCCTGATGCAACCGTGGTCATCACCAACCCGACCCACTTCGCCGTCGCGCTCAAATACGACAAGGGGATGAAGGCCCCCAAATGCGTGGCCAAGGGCGCCGACGCGGTGGCTTTCCGCATCCGCGAGCTGGCCAAGGAGCACGACGTGCCCATCGTCGAAAACCCGCCGCTGGCCCGCGCTTTGTTCGCCAGCGTCGATGTCGACGACGCCATCCCCAACGAACATTTCAAGGCCGTCGCCGAAGTCGTCGGCTTCGTCATGCGCCTCAAGCGCGGGGCAGGGTGGAAGGCGAATTGATGGTTCGGCTCCTACCGTCGGCGATGCGCGCCAAGTCGCCGCCCCACCCACCGGCCGTCACCCTCGGGCTTGACCCGAGGGCGTTGCACTTGCCGAACGCGCCGCAAGTATAGAGCCCTCGGGTCAAGCCCGAGGGTGACGATCGAGTTTTGTTTGATGTCCATTCTCAATCCCTTCGCCGCGATCCCGTGTTGAAAACCGTGATCGCCCTCCCGCAGGCCCGGACCATTTGCTAGACCATAGCAACGTGCCTGATTCGGCCCGACTCACCGGTTACGGAGCATCCTGACCCATGGCATCGACGCCGCTCGGCGAGGACAGTTATCCAGATCCGCTCGTGACGGCGGGCCGGGGCGGGGCCGGTCTGTGGCGCGTGGTCGTGCTTGGCCTGGTGCTGATCGCCATAGCGGTGGGCTTTGCCCTGTTCAGCGACCGTGTGCCGGCCGATCTGATCATGACCTTTGTCGGCGTGCTGGCCGTGGTGGGTGTTTTCTGCCTCTTCGGTCTCGCCGCCGGCCTGTTCCGCTTCGCCAATGGCGAGGAGCGGCGCACCGTTTCCAACGCCGTGGTCGACAGCCTGCCCTTCGGCGCCGTGGTGTCGGATCGCGATGGCAAGATTTCCTATGTCAACGCGCATTACGGCAGCTTTTCGGGCGCGGTGACCAATGGCGTGCCGGTCGGCATCCCGCGGCTGTTTGCCGGCCAGTCCGACGCCAGCGAGGCCATCTACCGGCTGTCGCGCGCCGCCAAGGACGGGCGCGCCGCAGTGGAGGATATCCGCATTGTCGGCGGGCTGGGCGGCTCGCTGGGCGACAGCGCCAAGCCGTTCTGGTATCGCGTCGGCGTGCGGCCGCTCCCCGAATCCGACGAGACCAGCAGGCCTCTGGCCATCTGGTCCGTGGAGGATATCACACGCGACCGCGACAATAACGAAAGCGCCTTCCGCGACCTGCAGCGCGCTATCGACTATCTCGATCATTCGCCGGCCGGCTTCTTCTCCGCCGATGCGCATGGCCGCATCCAGTATCTCAATTCGACCCTGACCGACTGGCTCGGCTATGACCTGGCCGAGTTCAATTCCGGCCATCTGGGCCTTTCCGACCTGGTGCGCGGCGACGGCGCGACCCTGCTCATGCGCGGCCGCGGCGACGGCGAGATCGGCACCGAGATCATCGATATCGACCTGGTGCGTCGCAACGGCACCAGTTTCCCGGTGCGCCTGCTGCATCGCGCCGCCCGCCTGGCCGATGGCGAACTGGGCGAGACGCGCACCCTGGTTCTCGACAAGTCCAAGGCGCCCGACACCGAGGAGGCGCTGCGCGCCGCCGAGGTGCGCTTCTCGCGCTTCTTCAACGACACCCCCTTTGCCATCGCCACGCTTGATGCCGAGGGGCGCATCATCCGGACCAACGCCCCGTTCGGGCGCATCTTCAAATGGTCGGGCGAGGAAAAAAGCCTCGAAATGCAGCCGTTGAGCGACCTGATCGGCGAAGGCAGCCGCGAGAAATTCGCCCGCGCCATTGCCGATGCCGCCGCCCACCGCTCCGAAGTCGAGCCGGTCGATGCGCTGCTCAGCGCCGAGGGCGACCATGCCGTGCGGCTTTATCTCTCCTCCTCGGAAATGAGCGCCGGCTCGCCCGAGCAGGTCAATGTCTATGCCCTCGACATGACCGACCAGCGCAAGCTGGAGGCCCAGTTCGCCCAGAGCCAGAAGATGCAGGCCGTCGGCCAGCTTGCCGGCGGCGTGGCGCATGATTTCAACAATCTTCTTACCGCCATTATCGGCTTTTCCGACCTGCTGCTGCTCAAGCACAAGCCGGGCGATCCCAGCTTCAGCGAATTGATGCAGATCAAGCAGAATGCCAATCGTGCCGCCGGCCTCACCCGCCAACTGCTGGCCTTTTCGCGCCGGCAGACCCTGCGCCCGCAGGTGCTGGAACTGCCGCTGATCGTCGATGACCTCACCGTGCTGCTCAAACGCATGATCGGCGAGAAGAACACGCTCGGCGTCGAGCATGGCCGCAATATCTGGCCGGTGCGCGCCGACGTGGTGCAGCTCGAACAGGTCATCATCAACCTGGTCGTCAATGCCCGCGATGCCATGGAAAATGGCGGCTCCATCACCATCCGCACCAGCAATATCGAAAAGTCCGAGGCCGAGCGCCTGAGCTTCGAGGGTATGGTACCGGCCGATTATGTGCTGATCGACGTGCAGGATACCGGCACTGGCATGAGCGCCGAAGTGCTGCAGAAGATTTTCGAGCCCTTCTTCACCACCAAGGAACTGGGCAAGGGCACCGGCCTCGGTCTCTCCACCGTCTACGGCATCGTCAAGCAGACCGAGGGCTATATCTACCCGGTCTCGGTGGTGGGCGTCGGCACCACGTTCAAGATTTTCCTGCCACGCCATGTCGCCAGCGCTGCCGAGCAGGCCGCCAAGGTTGCGGCGGCCGCCGCGCCGGTGCGCGATCTGACCGGCCACGAACGGATATTGCTGGTTGATGACGAAGAGAGCGTGCGTGCCTTTTCGGCCCGCGCCTTGCGTGCCACCGGATATGAGGTTTTCGAGGCCGATGGCGGCGAGGAGGCCCTTGAAATCCTTGAGGATGAAGAGTTCAACATCGACCTGATGATATCGGACGTGGCCATGCCCGAAATGGACGGCCCGACGCTGCTGAAACATATTCGGGAGCGCATGCCCGATCTCAAGGTCATCTTCGTCTCCGGCTATGCCGAGGAAAGCGTGCGCCGCGATATCGAGGACGACCAGAGCGTCGAATTCCTGCCCAAGCCGTATTCGCTCGACCAGATCAACACCAAGGTCAAGGAAGTGCTGCAGATGGTGGGCAAGAGCGACCTCAATTGAACGTCCATCTGGGCCTCATCCCGCTGGACCCATTGAAGGCCCATGCGCTGGATTTGAACTGAGAGTGACCTGAGATATCGGTTCTTGCCCACCCTCCCCCTTGAGGGGCTTCGACCCGGCCGAAGGCAAGTTTGCTCCAGTGGAGCAAACTTAGGTGAGAAGGCCATGAGAGCTATGCTCGAATGGCTGGTAGCGTCGCTTGGCCCGCAGGGCCGTAACAGGGCTGGGGAGGGGGTGTCGGAGCATCCGCAAACGTCGTGCCCGGGGGCCTAGGCAACCCTTCTTGGGGGCCTGGACTCTTCCCCTTCTCCCCTCGTGGGAGAAGGTGCCCGAAGGGCGGATGAGGGGGCACCAAGCGATCCGCGAATATTGAAGTATGGGCGAGCGCAGCCCCCCTCACCCGGAAATCCGCTGGACGCGGATTTCCACCCTCTCCCAAAGGGGAGAGGTTAGCCGGCCTCATGCATTCAAGAACACCGAACCTTACCCCCGCATCAGCCGCGCCAGCGCCACGCCCAGCCCGGCGAGCGCCACGGTGAAGAAGGTCCACTGCAGGACAACCAGAAACGTGCTGGGCGCCTCGGTGGAAAAGAAGATCGTATAACCCAGCCAGGCAGCGACCGCGGCGCAGATGATTGCCGAAATACGGGGATCGTTCATGCGCCTTCTCCCATCTCCGCCAGCACCTCATCCATCTTGGAGAACCCAAACTCCATGCCCTCAGCCATCGGCGTCGCCAACGCTCCGTCGCGGGCTTCTTTCGACGAATAGGTGATGGTGTTGACCAGCGTCGTCCGCTCGCCTTCCTCGGTGAATTCCAGCGACGAAACGGCTTCGCCACCGGTCCAGTCATCGTCGAACACTTCGGCGCTCACCAGCCGTTCGACCGGCTCGATTTCCCTGACCACGCCGCCCATGCCCATCACATAGCCGCTGGGCGCCTTCCATTCGTAACGGTATTTTCCGCCCACTTTGGCGTCGAATTCGCAGACCGTCATGACCCAGCCGTCGGCGCCGTTGAGCCAGCGACGGATCAGTGCCGGCTGGGTGTAACAGGCAAAAACCAGATGCCGCGGCGCATCGAACTGCCTTGTGATCACGATCTGCGTGTCTTCAGGCGTGGTTACAACAAGCGGTCCGCCAAAACCCATCGCCATCTCCTCAATTGTTCTTGCCCGCCATGGCTTCAAGCCGCTTCAACTCATCGAGCAGGTCGTCGAGCTGGCCGAACTGCTTTTCCCAGAATTTGCGGTATTCGATCAGCCAGCCCGTGGCCTCGGCCAGTGGCGCAGCCTCCAGCTTGCAGGGCCGGCGCTGGGCGTCGCGGCCACGCGAGATCAGTCCGGCATTCTCCAGCACCTTCAGGTGCTTGGAAATGGCCGGCTGGCTCATGGCAAAAGGTTCGGCGAGCTCCATCACCGAGGCTTCACCTTGTGCCAGGCGCGCCAGGATGGCCCGCCGGGTCGGATCGGCAAGCGCCTGGAAGGTGGCATCGAGAGCAGCAGGCGTCGGCATGGGAATAACTTTCAGGTTCTAGAACCGTCCGGTTATATTGCTCGCTTGTCGCGCAGCCGTCAAGCCACGCCGCTGGGAATGGGCGTGCCCGGTGCCAGCAGGCCCCTGTCCGCCAAAGTGGTCCACAGCTCGCCGGGCACCTTGATGTCCCACCAGCCGAGAATACCGTCCAGTTCGGCCGGGGATCGCGGCCCCGGCAGCACGTTGCAGACGGCCGGATGGGTCAGCGGAAATTGCAAGGCGGCGGCGGGCAGGGGCACGTCGAATTCGCGGCAGACCGCTTCGATGGCCCTGACCTTGCTGACGATTTCGTCCGGCGCCTTGGCATAGTTGAACGTTTCGCCGCCCACCAGAATGCCGGAATTGAACGGGCCGCCGATGACCACCGAGGCGCCGCGCTCGATACAGGTGGTCATGAAGGGGGTGAGCGAGGTCTGCTCCAGCAGCGTATAGCGCCCGGCCAGCAGGAACACGTCCCAGTCGCCCAGCGCAAAGGCGTCCATCAGCACCTGCCATTCATTGACGCCCAGCCCGATCGCCTTGACCGCGCCGCCGTCGCGCAATTCGCGCAAGGCCTTGTAACCACCATTGGCCAATTGCGCCCAGAGCGGCTTGTTGCCTTCGACGCCATGCGTCGCCACGCCGATGTCATGCACATAGAGAATGTCGATGCGGTGGATGCCCAGCCGCTGCCGGCTGTCTTCGTAGGATCGCATGATCCCGTCATAGGAATAATCATAAGCCTGGTTGAAGGGCAGGGGATCGATCCAGTTGCCCATGTCCTGCTCGGCGGCGCTGATCGGCTTCAGCAGCCTGCCCACCTTGCTCGACAGCACCACGCCATCGCGCCGCTCGCGCAGCGCGTCGCCCACCAGATGCTCGGAGCGGCCCAGCCCATATTGCGGAGCGGTATCGACATAGTTGATGCCCATATCGAGCGCATGGCCCACCGTGGCGCGGGCCTGCTCGGCCGGAACGGCGGAGAAAATGCCGGCCAGCGAAGCGCAGCCCAGCCCCAGCGTCGTCACCTCAAGATCGGTGCGGCCGATGCGGCGCTTTTCGAACTCGCGAGCAGTCATGTCATCCCTCCAGCAGGCGGTGGGATAACTGACATGTTAGTTGGCTGGCTTCAAGCTCAATAGACGTTGCCGACGATCACCGGATGCTCGGTTTCTACCCGCACCGGGTTGCGCAGGGCCATGCCGAACTGGGCTTCCTCGATTTCGAAGATATCGTCCGGCTGGGTCTTGATGCCATCGGCAAAGCTCAGCGTCGCCGTGCCGAACATATGCACATGCACGTCGCCCGGATTGCGGAACAGGTCATACTTGAAGTGGTGATATTCGAGATTGGCGATAGTGTGGCTCATATTGTCCTCACCCGACAGAAACGGCTTTTCCCACAACAGCTTGCCATCGCGCCAGATGCGCGACTGGCCCTCGATGTGCCCCGGCAGGTCGCCCACGCGCAGCTCCGGCCCGAAAGCGCAGGCACGGAGCTTCGAATGGGCCAGGTAGAGATAGTTTACCCGCTCGGTCACGTGGTCGGAAAATTCATTGGCCAGCGCAAAGCCCAGCCGGCGCGGCTGGCCGTTCTGGTCGATCACATAGATGCCGGCAATTTCGGGCTCCTCGCCCGCATCCAGAGCAAAGCCGGGCGAGGGGATGGGATGGCCGGGATTGACCACCGAATAGCCATTGCCCTTGTAGAACCATTCCGGCTGCACGCCCTTGAGCCCATCGGCCGGCTTGCCGCCTTCCAGCCCCATGCGAAACATCTTCATCGAGTCGGTCAGGCCCTCCTCGGTCTTGGTGCCGTTGGACTTGTGCATGGCGTCGCGCGTGGCGGCAGAGCCGAGATGGGTCAGGCCCGTGCCAGTGACATAGAGATGGGCCGGGTCGGGATGGTCGATCGGCGCCAGCATGCGACCCTCGGCGAGCAGCGCCGCCCGGTCGACTTCGGCGCCGAGCCCCTTTTCGGCGATCAGCGCGCCAAGGCCGCCATGCCGCGACAGCGCGTTCAGCGCCAGCTCGTGGACGCTGGTGGCTTCATTGACGATGCGGGCGACGCCATTGTCGACGGCGCCGACCGCGCGCTCGCCATTGGCATCGAAAAACTGGATCAGGTTCATGGCGGGCTCCTCAACTCTCTGTCGGCATAAAGCGCAACCGGGCACAAGGTGGCAAGTCAAAAATCATACTTATTGAAGGCCCCGCTCTTTCCCGCATCGCGCGCGTCGATGCTAACAGTCTGCTAGCGAATTCAGGCCATGTGCGAATGCCAATGTTCTCATTTTGTCCCTTGACGGGGCTGGAACAATATGAGAACAAATAAAGGACATTCAGGGCATGACCACCGGCGGTGTCAGCGCGTTGCGCAGCCTCCCAGAGCATGGAATAAGGAGAGATCAGATGGCTAGTGCGCCGCTTCGTATTGTTGAAGGTGGATCGATGGATAAGGATAAGGCTCTTGCCGCCGCGCTCGGCCAGATCGAGCGGAATTTCGGCAAGGGTTCGATCATGCGCCTGGGCGAAGCGGCTGCCATCGAGGTCGAATCGATCTCCACTGGCTCGCTCGGCCTCGACATCGCTTTGGGCATTGGCGGCCTGCCAAAGGGCCGTATTGTCGAGATTTTCGGGCCGGAAAGTTCGGGCAAGACCACGCTGGCTTTGCATGTCATCGCCGAGGCCCAGAAGTCCGGCGGCATCTGCGCCTTCGTCGATGCCGAGCATGCACTGGACCCGGTCTATGCCCGCAAGCTGGGCGTCAATGTCGATGACCTGCTGATTTCCCAGCCCGATGCCGGCGAGCAGGCGCTCGAAATTACCGATACCCTGGTCCGCTCCGGCGCCATCGATGTGCTGGTGGTCGATTCGGTGGCAGCCCTGACGCCGCGCGCCGAACTCGAAGGCGAGATGGGCGATTCCCTGCCGGGCCTGCAGGCCCGGCTGATGAGCCAGGCCATGCGCAAGCTGACCTCATCCATTTCCAAGTCCAAGTGCCTCGTCATCTTCATCAACCAGATCCGCATGAAGATCGGCGTCATGTATGGCTCGCCGGAGACGACCACCGGCGGCAATGCGCTCAAGTTCTACGCCTCGGTGCGCCTCGATATCCGCCGCATCGGCGCCCTCAAGGATCGCGAGGAGATCGTCGGCAACCAGACCCGTGTGAAGGTGGTCAAGAACAAGCTGGCCCCGCCGTTCCGGCAGGTCGAGTTCGACATCATGTATGGCGAAGGCATTTCCAAGACCGGCGAATTGCTCGACCTTGGCGTCAAGTCCGGTATCGTCGAGAAGTCCGGCGCCTGGTTCTCCTGGGACAGCCAGCGGCTGGGGCAGGGGCGTGAGAATGCCCGCCAGTTCCTCAAGGACAATCCTTCCATTGCCGCCACGATCGAGCAGGGCGTGCGCGAAAGCTCGGGCCTGCTCGGCGAAGTGCTGCTGGTGGCCGGCGGTGACGACGACAGCTCCGGCGACGACGACTGAGCTCCTTTCCCATGCAGGGATATTCGAGGCATCGCGCAAGCGGTGCCTCTTTTCTTTGCCGATCCGCCGCAAGGCAGCCGCAATGCTGGACAGGGCGGCAAGCTGCACGATAGAAAGCCAGCCGAACTCGTCCGCGGCGCCCTTGCGCCAGATTTCCGCAATGAAAGCCCCTAGATGACCAGCGTAAACGATCTCCGTTCGAGCTTTGTCGACTACTTTGCCCGCAATGGTCACCACGCTGTGGCATCGAGCCCGCTGGTGCCGCGGAACGATCCGACGCTGATGTTCACCAATTCAGGCATGGTGCAGTTCAAGAACACCTTTACCGGTGTGGAGAAGCGCCCCTATTCACGCGCCACCACGGCGCAGAAATGCGTGCGCGCCGGCGGCAAGCATAACGATCTCGACAATGTGGGCTTCACCGCCCGCCACCACACCTTCTTCGAGATGCTGGGCAATTTCTCGTTCGGCGATTATTTCAAGGACCACGCCATCGAGCTGGCCTGGAATCTTCTTACGAAGGATTGGGGCCTGCCCAAGGACAAGCTGATGGTCACCGTCTATCAGGACGATGACCAGGCGATGGACCTGTGGAAGAAAATTGCCGGCCTGGGCGAGGATCGTATCGTGCGCCTCGGCGCCAAGTCGAACTTCTGGCAGATGGGCGATACCGGTCCCTGCGGCCCCTGCTCGGAAATCTTCTACGATCATGGCGAGCATATCTGGGGTGGTCCGCCGGGCTCGCCCGAGGAAGACGGCGATCGCTGGATCGAGATCTGGAACCTCGTCTTCATGCAGTATGAGCAGCATGGCGACGGTTCGCGCAACGGCCTGCCGCGCCCCTCTATCGATACCGGCATGGGCCTCGAGCGCATCGCCGCCGTCATGCAGGGCGTGCATGACAATTACGATATCGATCTCTTCAAGTCGCTGATCGGTGCCGCGGCCGCCGCCACCGGCGTCGATGTCAGTGGCGAGGGCAATCGCAGCCTGCGCGTCATTGCCGATCACCTGCGCTCGATGAGCTTCCTCATCGCCGAGGGCGTGCTGCCCTCCAATGAGGGCCGCGGCTATGTGCTGCGCCGCATCATGCGCCGCGCCATGCGCCATGCCACCCTGCTCGGCGCCAATGAGCCGGTGATCTACAAGCTGGTGCCGACGCTGGTGCGCGAGATGGGCCAGGCCTATCCCGAACTCAGTCGCGGCGAGGCGCTGATTTCCGAGACGGTGCTGCTGGAGGAGGGGCGCTTCCTCAAGACGCTCGGCCGGGGCCTGCAACTGCTGTCCGAAGAGACCAGGGACATGGGCGAAGGCGCGGTGCTCAATGGCGCCAGCGCCTTCAAGCTCTACGACACTTATGGCTTCCCGCTCGACCTGACCGAGGATGCCCTGCGCATGCGCGGCATCACCGTCGACCAGGCCGGCTTCGACGCCGCCATGGCCGCCCAGAAGGCCGAGGCCCGCAAGAGCTGGTCCGGCTCGGGCGAGGCGGCCACCGACACGGTCTGGTACGGCCTTGCCGACAAGCTCGGCCCCACCGAATTCCTCGGCTACGAAACCGAAACGGCCGAGGGCGAGATCAAGGCGCTGCTCAAGGATGGCGCCGAAGTCGCCGCGCTGGCCTATGGCGAAGAGGGTGTGGTTGTCCTCAACCAGACGCCGTTTTACGGGGAAAGCGGCGGCCAGGTCGGCGATATCGGCCTGCTCAAGGGCGAAGGCCTGGCCGCCACCGTCACCGACACGCAGAAACACCATGGCGTCTTCGCCCATAGAGTGAAGGTCACCGAAGGCACGATCAAGGTCGGCCAGCCGGTGACGCTGCTGGTCGATCATGAGCGCCGCTCGTCGATCCGCGCCAACCATTCGGCCACCCACCTGCTGCACGAGGCTTTGCGCCTCGTGCTCGGCGATCATGTCGCCCAGAAGGGTTCGATGGTTTCGGCCGATCGCCTGCGTTTCGATTTCGTCCACACCAAGCCGATGACCGGACAGGAAATGGCCGAGGTGGAGGACATCGCCAATACCATCGTGCTGCAGAATACCCCGGTCGAAACCCGCCTGATGGGCGTCGAGGAAGCCAAGGAATCGGGTGCGCGCGCCCTGTTCGGCGAAAAATATGGCGATGAAGTCCGCGTGGTCGCCATGGGCGAGCCGACCGGCAATGGCCTGGGCTGGTCCGTCGAGCTCTGCGGCGGTACCCATGTCCGCCGCACCGGCGATATCGGGCTGGTCTCCATCGTCGCCGAAAGCGCCGTCGGCGCCGGCGTGCGCCGCATCGAGGCGCTGACCGGCAAGGCGGCGCGACATCGGGGCAATACCAATGTCGCCATCGTCGATGCCGCCGCCGGCCTGCTGCGCTCGGGCAGCCATGAAGTGCTCGACCGCATTGCGGCCCTGCAGGACAATATCAAGAAGACCGAGCGCGAACTGACCGATGCCCGCAAGAAGCTGGCTCTGGGCGGCGGCGCCGGATCAGGCGCCTCCGCAGCGGTCGACGAAAGCGTCAACGGGGTCACCTATGTCGGCCGTACCGTGGAAGGTATTCCTGCACGGGACGTGAAGGGCCTGGTCGATGCCGAAAAGAAGCGTATCGGTTCGGGTGTCGTCACCGTCGTCCTCAAGGGCGACGACGGCAAGGGCACGGTGGCCATCGGCGTCACCGACGACCTCACCGCACGCTATGCTGCCGGCAACCTGATCAAGCTGGCCACGGCCGCGCTTGGCGGGCAGGGCGGTGGCGGCAGGCCCGACATGGCGCAGGGCGGTGGCCCCGATGGCGGCAAGGGTGCCGAAGCCATAGCGGCCGTGCGCGCGGCGCTCTGACGCCGGCGCAAGTCCACCCACAGGACTGCCCTCGGACTTGATCCGAGGGCCATTCCCCGCTTGCGCCGTGTTGGAGAGTGGCCCTCGGATCAAGTCCGAGGGGGGACCGCGGGTGTTGACACCCAGTGCCTCACAGCCCCGTGCGCCAGAAGAAAATCCGCGGCTTCCAGACGATTTTCAGCTTTTCGGTCAGCACATTGGCCAGGCCCGCCGCCAGCACGATGACGAGGCCGATAACGGCGACATAGTCGGGGTATTCGCCGAAGAACATTGCGCCGAACACGATGGCCCAGATCAGCTGGCTATACTGCACCGGTGCCACCAGATTGGCAGGCGAGCGCCGCGCTGCCGCGATCAGCAACAGGCCGCCGGTGCCGCCCAGGAGGCCAATGCCGAGGAAAACCGCCATCTGCTCCAGCGAGGGCACCACGAAGAACGGGATCATCAGCAGGCCATTGACGATGGCCGAATAGAGCACCTGCAAGCCGACCAGACTGATGCGCCGTTCCCTTGGCGCCACATGGCGCAGGATGATGGTGGTCGTGCCGCCCAAAAAGACGCTGCAGAAAATGGCGAGGTGGCCCAGTTGCAGGTCGCGCACGCCGGGACGGATGACCAGCACCACGCCCAGGAAGCTGATGATCAGCAGCAGCCAGCGGTGCAGGGCAACATGCTCCTTGAGCACCAATACGCCCAGCAGGGTCACCACGATCGGCGTCAGGAAGCCGATGGCATAGACATCGGCGAAGGGAATGTGGGTGAAGGCGAACATCACGCATGCCGTGCCCAATATTGCCGTCGTGCAGCGTAGATGCACCAGTCGCGGATGCTGCAGCTTGTAGAGGTCGCGCCAGCGCTCGCCACGCTTGGTCAGCATGATGGGAATGATCGACAGCGTCGTTGTAAAAAACGCGATCTCGAATACCGACATGGCGGGGCCGGTGGCCTTGATCAGGGCGTCGGCGACGGAAAAGCTGGCATAGGCCAGAAATGCAAAAAGGACGCCGACCGGCATCGAAGTATCCGAAACAGGGAAGACTCGAAAATGCAGGCGCTACCATACAAGCCAAGCGGCCGGCCGTCGACGGAACCGGCCCTGCGGCCGAACTATATTTCGGGGCCGCGTATCTCGGTGATGTTCCCGGCCGGATTGTCCGGGCGGCCGCGATATTCGGCAAAGCGGCCGGCGACCCGTGCTCGGGCGCCATCCACGAACACATTGACCAGGCCCGACAGCACCACGACCGCGAGCCCGATATAGACCAGCAGGTCGGGATATTCGAAATAGAAGAAGGCGCCCAGCCCGATGGCCCAGACGATCTGCACATACTGGATGGGCGCCACCTGGCTGGCGGGCGCATTGCGTGTGGCAGCGATCAGCAGGATGTGCCCCATGCCGACGAGACTCCCCGATGCGGCCAGCAGGCCGAATTGCTGGGGCGTCGGCATGACGAAGGTCGGCGCCATCAGGATGGCATTGACCACGATCAGGTAGAACGCCGGCAGCGCGATGAGGCTCACCCGCTTCTCGGTGGGTGCGATGATACGCAATATGGTGGTGGTCGACGCGCCGAAGACGGCGCAGAGCAGCGCCGTCAGGTGGCCGAATTCCAGCTCGCGGAAGCCGGGGCGCACCACCAGCATCACGCCGACAAAGCCCAAAGCGAGCATGGACCAGCGCAAGAAGTCGACGCGCTCCTTGAGGATGAAGACCGACATCACCGTGATGAACAGGGGCATCATGAAGACCAGCGAGTAGGTCTCGGCGAAGGGAATGGTGGTGAAGGACACCGTGACCAGGATGGACGAACTGACGCCGGTGAACGAGCGCAGGTGGACCAAGGCCGGATGCTTGAGGCGGAAGCTGTCGCGCCAGCGCTCGCCTTTCGGCTTGGCGAAGGCGGCGGGGATCAGCCCGAAAATGGCGATGAAGAAGCCGATCTCGAAGACAGACAGGCTCTGGCCGAAGCCCTTGATGATGGCGTCGCCGCCGGAATAGACCGAGTAGGCGACAACCGCGTAAAGCACGCCGACCGGCATGATATTTTCCAGGAAAACGAGGGCTCAGAGCAATGCGGCGACCCTAGAGCGAGCCGCCCGTTCCGTCGATGGGATTCGTGCGGGTGCGGCGCTATCGCCCGGCCATGGTTGGTCCGATGAGTTCGATCTTGTTGGTCCACACAAAGCCCTCGAAACTGTCGGGCACCAGCGCGAGCTGCTCCAGCGTATCGATGCCGGCGGTGCCGGAATCCCCGGCCTCATAGGGGCCCATCAGGATGACTTGGCTGCCGGCATTGCGGATGCGCTCGAGGAACAGGTTGGGCCAGCCCCACACGAAGGGCGCCACGTTGATGGGCAGCATGACCTTGGTGCCGCGGCAGGCTTCCGGCATGTAGCCGGTCCAGCCCAGCCCCTCATATTGCAGCAGGCAGTCGACCAGCCCGCGCCGCGACCATACGGCCAGGCCATCCATGAGGTCCGCTGCGCGAAATGTCGGCTCGTCGCCGCCATAGGCGCCCCAGATGGCGTGCCGCCATTCGGGGTGATCGTCCGCCAGTGCCGCCAGCATGTCGCCTTCGCGCGCCTCGCGGCTCTTGAAGTTGATGAGGAACTGACGGTCCGGCATGGCCGAGAGCACTTCCTTGAGTTCGGGCATCTGCCCGACGCCGGTGCCGCGCAACGGGAAGGTGGCGCCGCCGTCGGCGGTGTAGCCGTAGCCGATGTCGAGCGTCTTGAGATAGGCCATGTCGTGGCTGCGGGTCTCGCCGGTGCCTTGGGTGCGGCAATCGAGGGTCCAGTCATGCAGCACGGCGAACTGGCCATCGGTGGTCGGATGCACGTCGAGCTCGACGATGTCGGCTCCGGCGGCAAAGGCGGCCTGCATCGAGGCGATGGTATTCTCGATATAGGCGTGTTCGGGCGGGTAGATACGCGTGGCGGTGCAGGTATCGTTTTCCAGCCCCTCGGGGGTGAAGGTCTGGTGCACGCCGCGATGGGCGATCAGCGCCACCTGCGGATCGGCCGGTGGGGCGACGCGCCAACTGGCGTTGAACATATAGATACCGGCCGCCAGCACCAGCAGTGCCAGCAGAATTCGCCGCAACCAACGCATCATGATTCCCCCTCAGGCCCAGATGCCACTTTGGCAGCCATTGGGGTTGAAATGAGGCGGCTTGTCACCGCGTCGCGAATCCCCCATCAGTGGGGCGATGGTTCCGGCTACCTTGCTTAGGCGGCTGGATTAAAAGGGAACACGGTGCGACGTACCCATCAGGGCGCAAGACCGTGGCTGCCCCCGCAACTGTGAGCGGATAGCGACACCGGGACATGCCACTGGCCGTAAGGCTGGGAAGGTCCGGCGCCGCAGCGACCCGCGAGCCAGGAGACCTGCCGTCATCATTTCCTTTCAACCCGGCCGGGGTGTGCCGCGGGAGACGATGATGACCAGTTGCCGCGACATCGCTGCTTGTCCACTGCTCGGATCGCCCGTGCCCTCCTGCCTTGTGGCGGAGGTTGCCCATGGCACAAGGCGACAATTCGGCTGACCGGTTCACCGGCGATCGTCCGGCGCGTCTCGATATCGACGATCTGAGCTGGGGTGCCCAGCCCGGAAATCCCATTATCGGCCCGATTTCGCTCGCTATCCAGCCGGGCGAAATGCTGGCGCTGGTCGGTCCCAATGGGGCCGGCAAGTCGAGCCTGTTGCGTTGCCTCTATCGCTATCACCGGCCCATCACGGGCCAGGTCCGCCTCGATGGCGAGGATATCTGGTCGCTGCAGGGCAAGGCCGTTGCCCGCCGCGTCGCCACCGTTTTGCAGGAGCAGGCGAGCGATTTCGGCCTCAGCGTTGCCGAGATCGTCGAGCTGGGCCTGACGCCACATCGTGGCGGCTGGGGCGCTGATCGCGCGGACCATGAGGCGGTCGAGGCTGTCCTCACCCTCATGGAACTGAGCCACCTGGCGCCGCGTGATCTCGCTACTTTGTCGGGTGGCGAGCGGCAAAGGGTGATGATCGCCCGTGCCTTGCTGCAAAAACCTGATCTTCTGATTCTGGACGAGCCGACCAATCACCTCGACATCCGCCACCAGCTCGAAGTGCTCGACCTGCTGGTCCGGTTGCGCTGCACGGTCATCGTCTCCCTGCACGACCTGGCATTGGCCTCGGCCCATGCCGATCGCGTGCTGCTGCTCGATGGGGGCCGTGTCGCCGCCATCGGCGCGCCGGCAGAAGCGCTCACCCGATCCAGTATTCGCGCGGCTTTTGCCGTCGAAACCCTGCTCGACGCTCATCCGGCCACGGGCCGGCCGCGTCTCAGCTTCTATCTCCCCAACCAGAACCAGGAGTGATTTTCATGCGCTTTGTTTTCGCACTCGCTGCCCTTGCCGCAGTCAGTTCTTCGGCGCTCGCCGCCGGCTATCCGGTTACAGTCCAGAGCTGTAACCGCGACGTGACCTTCGATTCCGCCCCGCAGCGCGCCGTCTCCAACGACGTCAATCTCACCGAGATGATGCTTGCCCTTGGCCTGTCGGACCACATGGCCGGCTATACCGGCGTTTCGAGCTGGAAGACGCTGGATGAAAAGCTCCGTGAAGGCGTCGCAGAACTGCCCGAACTGTCACCGGAATATCCGAGCAAGGAAGTGCTGCTCGGCGCCGATGCCGATTTCTACTTTGCCGGCTGGAACTACGGCATGCGCGTCGGCGGCGAGGTCACGCCAGAGACGCTGGCCGCATTCGACATCGCCGTCTACGAGCTTACCGAGAGCTGCATCCACATCATGGACAAGCCCAAGGCCTCCATGGACGATCTCTACAACGACCTGCTCAATCTCGGCGCCATCTTCGACGTCTCCGACCGCGCTACGGCGCTGGTTGACGGCTACATGGCCGACCTCGCCGATTTCCAGGCCACCCTGCCAACCCTCGAAGCGCCGGTGCCGGTCTTCGTCTATGACTCCGGCGAGGACAAGCCGTTTACCGCCGGGCGCTTTGCCATTCCTACGGCGCTAATCGAGGCGGCGGGCGGCTCCAACATCATGGACGATGTGCAGTCGAGTTGGGTCGAGATCGGCTGGGAGCCGGTGATCGAGCGCAATCCCGAGGTCATCGTCATCGTCAACTACGGCGACGTGACCGCCGAGCAGAAGATCGACTTCATGAGGTCCAACCCGGCCTTCGCCTCCATTCCGGCCGTGGCCAATGATCGCTTCGTGGTGCTCGAATATGTCGAGGCGACGCCGGGCCCGCGCAATATCGAAGCGGTCACGCGACTCGCCGCCGCCTTCCGGGAGTAGGTCTGTGTCGCACCGCCACCTCGCCACCGGCCGCCGCCATGCCGCGGCCCACTGGCTGCCGGCCCTTATCGTAGGGCTGATCATCCTGCTCGCCGTCACCATGTCGGTGGCGGTGGGGGCAGGGGCGGTGCCCATCCCCGTCGAAACGGTCTGGCGCATCGTCGCGTCCAGGCTCATGCCCGGCAGCGTCGTCGTGGACTGGTCTGCTGGGCGCGAGGCCATTGTCTGGGAGGTACGCCTGCCGCGCATCGTGCTCGGGGCCATTGTCGGGGCCAGCCTCGCCGTCGTCGGTGCCGCTCTGCAATCGGTCACCCGCAATCCGCTGGCCGATCCGCACCTGCTCGGCATCTCGTCTGGCGCGGCTTTCGGGGCCATCCTGGTGCTGCTGCATACCGGCATGTTCCTCGGTCTCGTCACAGTGCCGCTTTTTGCCTTCTTCGGGGCGCTGTTCGCGACCGGGCTGGTGCTGGCGGTTTCCAATCTCACAAGGTCGCAGAGCGCCGGAAGGCTGGTGCTGGCGGGCGTCGCCGTCAGCTTCATCATCACTGCGGCGGGGAACCTCTTCATCTTCCTCGGCGATCCCCGGGCGGCCCATACGGTGGTGTTCTGGATGCTGGGCGGGCTGGGCCTGGCGCAATGGCCGCAATTGCCGTTTCCATTGGCGGCCCTGGTGCTTTGCGGCTCCTATCTCGTCGCGCGGGCGCGCGCCCTCAACGCCATGACCCTGGGCGACGAAAGCGCCACGACGCTGGGCATTCCCGCCGGCCGCTTCCGGCTCACGGTCTTCGTCGTCTGCGCGCTGCTCACCGGCTCGGCGGTGGCCTTTTCCGGCGTCATCGCTTTTGTCGGGCTTATGGTTCCCCATATCGTTCGAATGGGCGTTGGCGGCGACTATCGGCGGGTGCTGCCGCTCTCCGCGCTGGTCGGGGCCATCTTCCTCGTGCTGGCCGATATCGCCGCCCGCATCCTCATGCCGCCGCAGGATATGCCGATCGGCGTGCTGACCGGCATTATCGGCGGGCTGTTTTTCGTCGGCCTGCTGCGCTGGCGCAAAACGGGTGGCGAATAGTTGCAGCAGGTTACCCTACTGTCTGAACGAAGCATTCATTCCGGCGTCATCTGGCGCATGATTTCAATTGCGCCCTATTGTGCGGCGTTCGATAGTCGAGGTCGCCACTGCTGGAGGGCTACCCATGCGGATTGTTCGAAACTTCTTGCTGGCGGCGGTCGCGGCGCTCGGCCTGGCGCTACCGGCTGTTGCTGCCGAACGCGCCATTATCGTGCTGGACGGCTCGGGCTCGATGTGGGCGCAGATCGACGGCAAGGCGCGTATCACCATTGCCCGCGAGACGCTGCACGAAGTGCTGGCGACGCTGCCTGGCGATCTCGAGCTCGGCTTCATGACCTACGGTCATCGCGAGAAGGGCAATTGCGCCGATATCGAAATGCTGGTCGATCCGGCCGCCGGCACCGGCGCCGCCATCGCGGCGGCCGCCGATGGCATCAACCCCAAGGGCATGACGCCGATTTCCGATGCGGTGCGCCTCGCCGCCGAGGATTTGCAGTTCACCGAACAGAAGGCCACCGTGATTCTCATCACCGATGGTCTTGAAACCTGCGAGGTCGATCCCTGTGCCCTGGCGGCCGATCTCGAGAGCCGGGGTATCGATTTCACCACGCATGTCCTTGGCTTCGGCCTCTCCGACGATGAGGGTCAGCAGGTGGCCTGCCTCGCCGAGAATACCGGCGGCAAGTATCTCTCGGCCAATGACGGCGATGCCCTGGTCGAGGCGCTGACGACCACAGTGGCGCAGATCGCGCAGGCCGAACCCGAACCCGCCCCGGAGCCGGAACCCGAGCCTGTCGCCGATTTCAACTACAAGCCCACCGCCTCCCTCTCCGAGGGTGGCCCCGATCTCGCCAGCGAGAATGCCGACCTGGTCTGGGAATGGTACAAGGTGGCGGCCGACGGCAGCCGGGGCGACTATATCGGCACCGACTACAATTCGGACTTCGAAGGCTCGCTGGAACCCGGCGACTACATCATGACCGCCACCATGGGCTATGCCAGCGCGGAGCAGCCCGTCACCATCGCGGCCGGCAAGGTCGCCGCGCCGCATTTCATCCTCAACGGCGCCATCCTCAAGCTGCACCCGCGGCCCAGCGAGGGTGCCGAGGTCGACGACAACGCTTCCATCGAAATCCGCAGTGCCGGCGAATATGTCACCACCAATTATGGCGACACCAACCTGGTGGTTCCGGCCGGTGCCCTGGAGGTCGATGTCTCCATCGGCGAGGCCACCGTCGCCCGCAGCTATGACGTGGCGGCGGGCGAGACCATCGACGAAGACGTCATCGTCGGCGTTGGTGTTGCCAGGCTCACCTCGCTCTATGTCCAGGGCATGCCGGTCGAGACCGATATTTTCGTCGAGGTCTTCGAAGCGGCAAAAGCGATCGATGGCAGCCGCAAGTCCGTTGCCTATCAGTATGGCGGCGATCTCAGCTTCGAGCTGCCGCAGGGCGATTATGTGGCTGCCTATCGCCTCGGCGGCGCCGAAGGCGAGGTGCCGTTCTCGGTCAGGACGGCGGAGCTGAGCGAAGTGCCCATCGTGCTCGATGCCGGCATTCTCTCCGTCACCACGCCGGGCGACAATTATGTCGAAGTGTTCGGCGCGGCCAGGAGCATCGACGGCAACCGCAAGTCCTTCCACTACGGCTATGGGCCGGACCTGCAGGCGGCGTTGCCGGCCGGCGACTATGTCGTCGCCACCACGATCGGCGATGCCGTCACCGAGACGCCGGTTACCATCAAGGGCGGCGAGCGCTTCGAACTGACCGTCGAGGCCGCCGCCGGCAAGACCAAGTAGTCGATCCCCATAGGTGAAAAGGGCGTCCGGTGGGCGCCCTTTTTGTCTGGCTCAGTCCTCGAAATGGACGTCGCCGCCGCTCGATGTGTCCACATCGCGCTCCGCGGGATTGCCATGGACGTTGACGTCGCCGCCGCTGGACGCGTTGACCGCGAGGCGGGCCGTGGCATGGACGGAAACATCGGCGCCGCTGGAGGCTTCCGCCTTTGCCGTGGCTGCAACCAGGTCTGCGGCATCCAGATCGGCACCGCTGGAGGCTTCGGCACTGATGGAGTCGGCCGTGCCCGACAGGGTGAGGTCCGCGCCGCTGGAGGAGCCGGCGCGGACGGTGCCGAGCCTGGCATCGGGCAGCGAGATATTGGCGCCGCTCGAGGCGGTGACATCCAGTTGGTCGCTGGTGATGCCCTCTGCCCTGACATCGGCGCCGGCGCTGGCCTCCAGCCCGGTGAGCGCGGGCAGGGTGATGTCTATGGTCAGGGTGTTGTCGTTGATCAGCATGCCCACCAGGCCGCCGCTGAAGATGAAATCGAGAAAGCTCTCATCCAGCCGGGCGCGCAGCACGCCGTCGACGACGCTCAATTGCAGGTTGTCGAGGGCGTCGAGATTGTTGGAGGTCGCGCTGACGGCGAAGTCGCCCTGACGGATCACGGCGTCGAGGCCGGCGGCGATATCGACCTTGTCGAAGCCGCTGAGCTCGAAGCTGCGGCTCTCGGCATGGGCCGTCCCGGCCAGCGTCAGCCCCAGGATGGTCCCCAGCGCCAGAGTGATGGCAGTGCGCATGATGTTGCTCCCGTGTTGTGGGCTCAATATGGGAGCACCCGCCGGGCACTCAAGGGATCGTGAAAATATAGTCTGCCTGGGGTTGCAAGGCACATTCATGTGCCTATGGCGAAAATGAAAAAGGCCGGGTCGCAAAACCCGGCCTTTCAAATTCACATGTGGCGGAATGGCTTACGCCATGGCCTTCTGCAGGTTCTGGTCGATGGCGTCGAGGAAGCCCAGGGTCGAGAGCCACGGCTGGTCGGGACCGACCAGCAGGCTCAGGTCCTTGGTCATCTTGCCTTCCTCGATCGTGTCGACGGTGACCTTTTCCAGCGTCGCGGCGAACTTGGCCAGCGCCTCGTTGTCGTCGAGCTTGGCGCGGTGGGCCAGGCCGCGGGTCCAGGCGAAGATCGAGGCAGTCGAGTTCGTGGAGGTTTCCTTGCCCTGCTGGTGCTGGCGGTAGTGACGGGTCACCGTTCCGTGGGCGGCTTCGGCTTCGACGATCTTGCCGTCGGGCGTGGCCAGGACCGAAGTCATCAGGCCGAGCGAGCCGAAGCCCTGCGCCACGATGTCGGACTGCACGTCGCCGTCATAGTTCTTGCAGGCCCAGACGTAACCGCCGGACCACTTGAGGGCCGAGGCGACCATGTCGTCGATCAGGCGGTGCTCGTACCAGATCTTCTTGGCTTCGAACTTTTCCTTGAATTCGGCCTCGTAGATTTCCTGGAAGATATCCTTGAAGCGCCCGTCATAGGCCTTGAGGATGGTGTTCTTGGTGCTGAGATACACCGGCACGCCGCGGGCGAGGCCGTAGTTGAAGCTCGAATAGGCAAAGTCGCGGATCGAGTCGTCCAGGTTGTACATGGCCATGGCCACGCCGGCGCCGGGCGCCTGGAACACTTCGTGCTCGATGACCTTGCCGTCTTCGCCGGTGAACTTGATGGTCAGCGTGCCCTTGCCGGGGAAGGTGAAGTCGGTGGCGCGGTACTGGTCGCCGAAGGCATGGCGGCCGACGATGATCGGCTGGGTCCAGCCGGGCACCAGGCGCGGCACGTTCTTGCAGATGATGGGTTCGCGGAAGATCACGCCGCCCAAAATGTTGCGGATGGTGCCGTTGGGCGACTTCCACATCTTCTTGAGGCCGAATTCCTCGACGCGCTGCTCATCGGGGGTGATGGTGGCGCATTTGATGCCGACGCCGTACTTCTTGATGGCATTGGCGCTGTCGATGGTGATCTGGTCGTTGGTGGCGTCGCGGCTTTCCACGCTCAGGTCATAATATTCGATCGGCAGGTCGAGATAGGGATGGATGAGCTTGTCCTTGATCGCCTGCCAGATGATCCTTGTCATCTCGTCGCCGTCGAGATCGACGACCGGATTGGCGACTTTGATCTTGCTCATCGGAAACATCTCCCTGAATTCCACATATGGCCGTCTGGCCTTCGGCGAGCCCTATAGCATCGGCGCGCGGCAGCGCAAAGCGGGCAAAGGGCAAGGGGGCATGCCGTTGACATCGTGCATATACACGCTTACCTGAGCAAGCATGAAGGATGACTTCGATCTCTGCATGGTGCTGAACACCCGCATGGCGGCACGAGCCGTCACGCGGCGGGTCGATCACAAGCTGCGCCCCTACGGCGTCACCGGCGCCCAGTTCACCATTCTGGGTTCGCTCCGCAACCATCCAGGCCGCTCGGTAACGGAGATGGCGGAGGCCATCGCCATGGATCGCACGACGCTGTCGCGCAATCTTGCTTTGCTCGAACGCAAGCGCCTCGTTTCCGCCACGCCCGCCGCCCATGGCAATGGCCGTATCGGCGCCGTCACGGAGGCGGGCCGCAAGGTCATTGATGACCTGCTGCCAGAATGGCGCAAGGCGCAGGCGGAATTGCGCAGCCTGCTGTCCGATCCCGATTTCGACACCATGATCGCCGGTCTCCGGCAACTGTCCCGCGTCTAGCCCCGTTCTCGGCGCAACCGCCGCCGTGCCCGAACACACTGGAGAAACCCATGCTGAAGCCCGATCCCGCCGATCCCATCGTTGTCACCGGCATGGGCGCCGTCAGCCCGCTGGGCGTCGGCGTCGAGGCGCTGTGGCAGGGCCTCGTCAGCGGGCGCAGCGGTATTGTCCACAACGATCGCTTCGATACCGGTGAGTTCGTCGCCCACATTGCCGGGCTGGTGCCCGCCAAGCCGGCCGATCCCAATGGCTTTGATCCCGCCGACTTCATCGACGGCAAGGAGATCAAGAAGATGGACCTGTTCATCCAATATGCCATCGGCGCTGCCAGCGAGGCGCTGGACCAGGCCGGCTGGCACCCCACCGCGCTCGAGGATCAGTTGGCCACCGCCACCATCATCGGCTCCGGCGTCGGGGGTTCGCCGGTCATGGCCCGCGCGGTGGAAATCATCCAGACCAAGGGACCGCGCCGGCTGTCGCCGTTCACCGTGCCCTCGTTCCTCGCCAACCTGGCGGCCGGCTGGCTGTCCATCCTCCATAGCTTCCGCGGCCCCATCGGCACGCCGGTCACCGCCTGTGCCGCCTCGGCCCAGGCTATCGGCGACGGCATGCGCCTGATCATGACCGGCGAGGCCGAAGTCGCCGTGGTCGGCGGCGCCGAAGGCTCGGTCGATCCCATTTCCATCGGCGGCTTCGGCGCCTCGCGCGCCTTGAGCCCCAGCCATGCCGGCGAACCGCACAAGGCCTCACGCCCCTTCGACAAGGGCCATGACGGCTTCGTGCTGGCCGAAGGCGCCGCCGTGCTGGTTATCGAAAAGCTCAGCCACGCTTTGGCGCGCGGGGCGAAACCGCTGGCCGTGGTGGCCGGCTACGGCACCTCGGCAGATGCCTATCACCTGACGGCCGGTTCACCCGATGGCGCCGGGGCGCAGGTCGCCATGCGCAATGCGCTGGCCATGGCCGGCGTCGATCAGCGCCAGGTCGGCTATGTCAACGCCCACGCCACGTCCACAGCCGTCGGCGACACCGCCGAAATCGCCGGCATCGCCGCCGTCTTTCCCGGCCGGGGCAAGGATCTGGCGGTTTCCTCCACCAAGTCGGCCACCGGCCACCTGCTGGGGGCCGCCGGCGCGCTCGAAGCCATCATTTCGGTCAAGGCACTGCGCGAAGGCCTGCTGCCGCCCACCATCAATCTCGATGACCCGGTGGAAGAAGCCGATATTTTCGACCTGGTGCCCAATGTCGCCAAGCCCAAGCCCATCGACTACGCATTGTCGAATTCGTTCGGCTTCGGTGGTGTCAATGCGGCTCTGGTCTTCGGCAAGGCGCCGGCCTGACCGCTATTTTGCCGGCAGGGTATCGACGAAGCTGCGGGCCAGCACGATCCAGTCGCGCAGCACGTCATCCTCCTCCAGCACGTCGCCGGTCACTTCGATGAAGCCCGACATGGTCCTGCCGCCCATGGTCATGGGTCGGGCGCCGGGCCGGGCGAGGGCGTCCGCATGGCCGTCCTTGCCCACCCGCACCAGCATGCCGCCATCCTTCATCGGGCAGACCAGCATGTTGCCATTGAGCATGAAGCAGCGGCCCCCGAACATCCGCTGCTCGGCGACGGCCGGATGCAGCCCGAGATGCTCGCGGATGCGGTCGGACAGTTCCTCGGAGGCGAGACTCATCTTGCCGCGCCCTGCCGGTAGGTTTCATGTCGGGGCAGGTGGTCGGCAATGAGGTCCCAGGCCTGCCGGCTGCGGGCGAAGATCAGTTGGTTGGGCTCGAACCAGTCATTCTGCCCGGCGAAGAACCCCACCGGGATCATCCGCATGTCGGGCGCACGCGAGGATTGGCCATAGAGTGGCGTGCCGCAGTCGGGGCAGAAGTATCGCGTGAAGGTCGCGCCGGAGTTGCTTGGCCGATCGAAGGATTTCGCTACGCCATCAAGTTGCAACGCCGCCGCCGGCACCAGCGCCACCGTCGCATGGCCCGATCCGGTGGCCCGCTGGCAATCGAGGCAGGAGCACATCAGCATCGAGACCACCGGCCCGCGGACCGATAGGCCCACGCTGCCGCAGGCGCATCTGGCGGTGAGATCGACAAGGGGGCGTTCGCTGCTGCTCATGGGCTGAGGCTGGCACGCGGTTTCCACACCGGCAAGGGGTTGGTCTTGCCTTTGTGCGCCGCAGTGGCGACAGTATTGCGCCAGCGAGGGGAGGCATGCCGCTCTATCCCGACTACCCGATCGCCACCGACCGGTTGACGCTGCGGCCCTTCACACGGGGGGACGTCGATGCCGTCTACGCCTACCGGCGCCGCGAGGACGTGGCGCGCTATCTCTTCGATGTCGCCCTGAGCCGGGAGGAATGCGCCCTGGCGGTGCAGCAGCGCATCGGCCAGGTGGCGCTCGAAGGCGATGGCGACAAGATCATCCTGGCCGTGGACCTCACCAAGACCGGCAGCGTTGTCGGCGAGGTCTCCCTGATCCTGCGCAGCGCCGATGCGCGGCAGGCCGAGGTCGGCTGGATTTTCGATCCGGAATACCAGGGACAGGGCTACGCCACCGAGGCGGCCACCGCCATACTCGATCTGGCATTCGGCGCCGGTGACATCCACCGTGTCGCCGCCCGCTGCGACACGCGCAACGATGCCTCCTGGCGGCTCATGGAGCGGCTCGGGATGCGGCGCGAGGCGCATTTCCGCGAGCACGCCCTGTTCAAGGGGGCGTGGGACGAAGAGTATATCTATGCCATGCTGCGCCGCGAGTGGCTGGGTCGGGAGAGCTCGTTTTCCGCCCCTTTGCGTGCCGGTCCGTGATCGCCGTCCATTAGTATTCTTTTCCAGCAGTGGCAGGAACTTCCGCGACTTTGGCGGCGTTGGGGGCTTTGGGCTTGCAACGACCATGCGGAGGGATCGCAGCTATCATGACGTCACTGATTTTGCCCATTCAAACCGACCGTCTGACCCTGCGAACCTTCGAACGCAGCGACATTGAAGGCCTCATGGCCTATCATGCGCTGCCCTCGGTGCAGCGCTACGTCTTCAGCCGTACGCGTGACCGCTCGGAGGTCCCAGACGCGCTCAACGTCATGCGTGGGCATGTGAGTCTGCAGCGTCCCGGCGATACCCTGACGCTGGCCGCGGTGCGCAGGGGCGACCAGGCGCTGATCGGGCATGTGGCCTTGCATTGGTCCGATGCCACCGCGGGGCAGGGTGAAGTGCGTTTCGTCGTCAATCCCGTCCATGCGGGCCAGGGCTATGCTGGCGAAGCGCTGGGCGCTCTGTTCGATCTGGCCTTCGATCATTTCCGCATTCACCGGGTCTTTGCCCGCAGCGACGGGCGCAACCATCATTCCATCAAGCTGATGCAGCAACTGGGCATGCGGCTCGAGGCGCACTACCGCGAACACGCCCTGTTCCAGGGCGAATGGGACGAGGAATTGCATTTCGCAATTCTCGACCGCGAATGGCAGCGATCGACCAAGGTCAAGGACTTGCCGGTACGCAATCGCGTCGCCTGAATTGCCTTGGGCCGGCGAAAGGGGCTATGAGCGCCTGATCTTTCTGGATTGGGTGATATGGCCGGAACCGACACATCCCTCAAAATCGAGCTGCGGGCGTCGCCGGCGGTGATCCTGTGCGAGCCGCAACTGGGCGAGAATATCGGCACGGCGGCGCGGGCCATGGCCAATTTCGGCCTTTGGGACCTGCGCCTGGTGCGGCCCCGCGACGGCTGGCCCAACGAGCGGGCCGTTGCCGCGGCCTCCCGCGCCGACCATGTCATCGAACGCGTCCGCGTCTTCGAGACGCTGGAAGAGGCCATTGCCGACCTGACGCTGGTTCTCGCCACCACCGCGCGCTCGCGCGACATGCAGAAGGAAGTCATCGGCCCTGATGAGGCCGCGCAGCGCATGGCGGCCCAGATCGGCATCGGCAAGGGTGTCGGCCTGCTGTTCGGTCGCGAAAAATGGGGCCTGCTCAACGAGGAAGTGGCGTTGGCCGACACCATCGTCACCCTGCCGGTCGAACCGGCTTTCGCTTCGCTCAATATTGCCCAGGCAGTGCTGCTGATGGCCTATGAGTGGCGGCGGCACAGCGATCTCGGCACCACGCTGCCATTCACCGATGCCATGGCCGAGGTGGCGCCACGCGAAGAACTGATCGGCCTCTTCGGTCATCTCGAAAGCACGCTGGACGGATCGGGCTTTTTTACCGCGCCCGACAAGCGTCCCACGGTCATCAACAACCTGCGCACCATGCTCGAGCGCGGCAAGTTCACCAGCCAGGAAATCCGCACCCTGCGCGGCGTCATCTCCTCCATCGACCGCCGCCACCAGCGGCCCAATCCCAACAGGCAGAAGAAGTCGGAGGAGCAGGGCTGACACCGTTGCCTCTCCCTTTGGGGGAGAGATCGGCGCGCAGCGCCGGGTGTGGGGGCCTTTACTCCCCCAAAGGGAAGGTGAAGAAGCCTTTGACTGCGACAAAACGCCGTGGCACTCCCAAGCCATGAGCACCGCCAATCCCGCCGAGCCGTCCCGCCTTGCCTTCAGCTATACCGGTTTCCGATTTTTCTGGCTGACCACCTTGCTGGTCAGCTTTGCCGTACAGATCATGTCGGTCTCCATCGCCTGGCAGATCTATGACGTCACCGGCAATGTGTTCCTGCTCGGGCTGGTCGGCCTCAGCCTGTTCCTGCCGGCGCTGCTGCTTATCCTGGTCACCGGCCTGACGGCCGACCGCTTCAATCGCCGGCTGATCATGGCAATCTGCCTGTCGGTCGAGCTGCTGTGTGCGCTGGGCTTTCTTGCCTTCGTCAATGCCGAGGCGCACGAGGTCTGGCCCATTTTCGGTATCCTGGTCGTGCTGGGCACGGCCCGCGCCTTCTGGGGACCGGCGGCGCAATCGCTGGCGCCCAACCTGGTGCCGCCTGAAGCGCTCAGCAACGCCATCACCGTCAATGCCTCTGCCTGGCAGGCCGCCTCGATCATGGGGCCGGCCGCCGGCGGGCTGCTCTACGGCATTGCCCCCACCGTCGCCTTCGGCACCGGCGCGACGCTGCTGCTGCTTGCGGTGGTCTGCGTGCTGCTGATTCCGCGCCCGGCACAGCGCGAGTCGCACCAGGCCACCAGCATCGAGACCATTTTCGGCGGCTTCCGCTATATTTTCTCCAACAAGGTGGTGCTTGGCGCCATTTCGCTCGACATGTTCGCGGTGCTGATGGGCGGCGCGGTGGCGCTGCTGCCGGTCTATGCCAAGGATATCCTGCATGCCGGGCCGCAGGAACTCGGCCTGTTGCGCGCTGCGCCGGGCATCGGCGCCATCATGATGGCGCTGTGGTTGACGCGCTTTCCCATTCGCGACCATGCCGGCAAGCTGCTGTTCCTGTTCGTCGGGCTTTTCGGTCTGTTCACGCTGGTCTTCGGGCTTTCGACCACGGTCTGGGTCTCCATTCCCGCGCTGGCGCTGGTCGGCGCCGCCGACATGGTCAGCGTCACCATTCGCGAGACCATCATGCAGCTCTGGACGCCCGAAGAGGTGCGCGGGCGGGTCAACGCGGTCAATTCGGTATTCATCGGGGCGTCCAATGAGCTGGGCGAATTCCGCGCCGGCACGGTGGCCCATTTCGTCGGGCCGGTCGCCGCGGTGGCCATCGGGGGCGTCGGCGCCATCGGCATCGCCATCATCTGGAGCCGTATTTTCCCCGCCTTGCGCGAGCAGCGCGGCCTCGACAAGAAAATGGCGTAGGAGGGCAGGGATGGCCAAGGGTTATTGGATCGCGCAGGTCGATGTCGAGGACATGGGCCGCTATAATGAATATAGCGCGGCCATCGATGCGACGCTGGCGCCGTTTGGCGGCCGGTTCCTGGTGCGGGGTGGGCGCCGCGAAGCCGTCGAAGGCGCCACGCGCCAGCGCGCCATCATCATCGAGTTCGACAGCTACGAGCTGGCGCTTGCCTGCTATCGCTCCCCCGCCTATCAGGCGATCATTCCGCTGCGGGCCGGCGCGGCCATCGCCGACATTGTCGTGGTCGAGGGCCAGGATGGGCTATAGACCCTCATCTGCTTGACTCCCGCGGCTTTCCGCTCTATCAGGCGCCCACCTATCCGGGCCGTCGGCCCATAGGCGCACCCGGGATTCCTCAAATATCTGGAGTCTGTCGGCTCTCCGCAAGGAGAGCAGAGGAGGGCGCGATCCATTCGTCAACCAGACGCATGGCCTTGTCCGAAAAGTCTGCAACTTTTCGGGGCCGTGCGTCGAGAAAAGGATACGCGATGTCGAAGCGTCATTCAGCCAAGTACAAGATCGATCGCCGTCTTGGCGAAAATATCTGGGGTCGTCCGAAGTCCCCGCTCAACGCCCGTGCCTATGGCCCCGGCCAGCATGGCCAGCGCCGCAAGGGCAAGCTGTCGGACTATGGTCTGCAGCTCCGCGCCAAGCAGAAGCTCAAGGGCTATTACGGCTCGGTCACTGAAAAGGCTTTCAAGAAGCTCTACACCGAAGCTGCCCGCGTCAAGGGCGACACCGGCGAGAACCTGATCGGCCTGCTCGAGAGCCGCCTGGACGCCGTGGTGTACCGCGCCAAGTTCGTTGCTACCGTGTTCGCCGCGCGCCAGTTCGTGTCGCACGGCCACATCCTGGTCAACGGCAAGCGCGTCAACATCCCGTCCTATCAGGTCAAGGTCGGCGACAAGGTCGAAGTGCGCGAGCGCTCCAAGCAGCTCACCGTGCTGATCGAAGCCACCCAGCTCGCCGAGCGTGACGTTCCCGACTATGTCGAGGTCGACCACAACAAGATGACCGCCACCTTCGCCCGCGTTCCGGCGCTGTCGGACGTGCCGTACCCGGTCCAGATGGAACCGAACCTGGTCGTCGAATTCTACTCGCGCTAAGCGAAGTCGAAATCAGAATTGGAAGGGCCGCTCCTCGGAGCGGCCCTTTTTGTTTTGCGGGAATGGACACCGGCGCTATTGCGCCGGCGTTGCGTCGCTGACGCTTTCCTTGATCGGCTCCTGATCCTTGGGGATGAAGCTTTCGAAAGTGCGCAGGCGCATCACCACCGACTGCAGCTCGACGATGACCGTCCAGGCGCGGGCGAAGAACTGGAACGAGCCGAACACCTGGCCGAAGGCGATCTGGATCTGCTGGTAGAGACCCATGGTCAGGGTGCCCGCCAGGATGGACGGCGCCATGATCAGCAGCGGCACATAGCCCACCATGTTGGTGTAGCCGTAGCGGGCGAGGTTGAAATAGGTGTAGTGGAAATAGAGCCGGAAATAGTTCTTCTGAACGCCGGCAAACAGCTCGCGGATCGTCGGCGGATCGGCCCGGTCGGCGTGTTCTTCACCGAACACCAGTTCCTTGCGGTAGGCGGCTTCGACCCTTTGGTTGGCGAAGTTGAGGCCGGGCAGCTTGATGCCGACCACGGCCAGCAGGGCCGTGCCGGCGGCTGCACCCACCAGCGCAACCCAGACAAGCCCGCCGGGTGTCGCGCCGAAAATCGGCAACTCACTGATATTGGCCGAGAGTTGCCAGAGCAGGGGCAGGAACACGACGAGGGTAATCAGCGAGTCGAAGAAGGCTGTTCCCAGATCTTCCATGATCTGGGCGAACCGCATCGTATCTTCCTGCACGCGCTGCGCGGCGCCCTCGGTAGTCCGGATTTGCGGCCAGTAGGCCATGTAGTAGAAGTTCATCGCCTTGCGCCAGCGGAATACATAGTGCGAGGTGTAGAAGGCCAGCGCCACCGATACGAGGATGCTGGGAATGGTGACAAGCACGATGGTCCAGGTCAGCCCGTAAAGCTGCTCCGGTGACACGGAGCCAGGTTGCGTGAGTGCCAGTTGGATCGTGTTGAAGAACGAGCCGGACCATTCGTTCACGAAGGCCGAGACCTGCACCTGGAAATAGATGATCAGCAGGATGACGGTGGAGGAGACCACCGACCACCAGTACCATTCATTGCGCTTATAGAAGTACCAGAAGACGCAGAAGATCAGCGCCGTCATCAGCACATACTGGTATAGCCATACCCGTTCAGCCGTCAGGAAGTTCAACTGCGATCCCGCTTCGGCAGCTGCCGTGGGGTTCGGACCGGCAGGTGCCTCGCTCGCCGTCGTCGCTGGCGCATTCGGATTGGCCTGCTCATCGCCGAGTACCGGGTCGCCAGTGGACTGCTGGGCGGCCACAGCCACCTCGTCTTCGACGGGTGCGGAAATGGCAGGGTGGGTGAAGCGGTCGATACTGATGACCGAGCGCAGCGGCTCACCGATGGCGAACCACAGCAGCACCGCCGCCAGCAGCCAGAGTGCGGCCGAGCTGAAGAAAATCTTGGGAACGGGAAAGAAAGATCGAAACACCGCGAGACTCCTGGGTGCCGAGGGGATGGCGTCATCTAACTGTCGCTTTTGGCGTAAAGCAAGGAACGGAAATTAATCTTCGGTAAGGTTTGCACCATCCGGTTTTCCTTCCCCTGCCGGCGATAGGGCGCTATCAGCTACGGCACTGACAGAAAGAGAGTTTCGCCATGAGTGACGTCATGGACGCCGCGCCCGTTGCCGACGACGAGGCCGGGGGGCACCCGATCTACGCCCATGCGCCGCGCAGCGGCGAATTCAACAAGCTGCGCAAGCGGCTGATCCGCAATATGCGCGAGGCGCTGGACAAGTTCGCCATGGTGCGGCCGGGCGAGAAGTGGCTGGTCGCCCTCAGCGGCGGCAAGGACAGCTATGGCCTGCTGGCGCTGCTGCTCGACCTCAAATGGCGCGGCATGCTGCCGGTGGAGCTGCTGGCCTGCAATCTCGACCAGGGCCAGCCGAACTTTCCCAAGCATATCCTGCCCGAATTCCTGACCGGGTTGGGGATCGATCATCGCATCGAATACAAGGACACCTATTCCATCGTCACCGACAAGCTGCCCGCCGGCGCGACCTATTGCTCGCTCTGTTCGCGGCTGCGCCGGGGCAATCTCTACCGCATCGCGCGGGAGGAGGGCTGTACGGCGCTGGTGCTGGGGCACCATCGCGACGATAGTCTCGAAACCTTCTTCATGAACATGTTCCATGGCGGCCGCCTCGCCGCCATGCCGCCGCGCCTGCTCAATGATGAGGGCGATATCGAAGTGCTGCGCCCGCTGATCTATTGCGCCGAGGACGACCTGCAACGCTTCTCCGACGCCATGGCCTTCCCGATCATCCCCTGCGACCTCTGCGGCAGCCAGGATGGGCTGGAACGCAATGCCATGAAGGCCATGCTGAGCGATATCGAGAAGCGCATGCCGGGCCGCAAGGATGTGATGATCCGCGCCCTGGGCAATATCAATGCCAGCCATATGCTGGATACCAAACTCTTCGACTTTGCCGGCCTCTTCGACAAAAGGACTGCCTTGTGACATCAGACATCATGGCGCTTGCCAATATCCTGCGCGACGCCGCCCGGGCCGAGGCCCTGCCGCGCTTCCGTCGGCTCGATACCAGCATGGTGAAGGTCAAGACCGAGGCCATCGACCTGGTGACCGAGGCCGATATCGCCACCGAAAACGTCATCAAGGCGCGCATTGCCCAATGGATGCCCGACGCCTTGTTCGTCGGCGAAGAATCGGTTGCCGCCGATCCGGCCCTGCTGCCGAAGCTGGCGACGGCCGATCTGGCGGTTGTCGTCGATCCCATCGACGGCACCGCCAATTATGCCGCCGGCCTGCCGCTGTTCGCCACCATGGCTTCGGTGGTGTCGAAGGGCGAAACCGTGGCCGGCATCATCTACGATCCGATGGGCGATGACTGGGTGATGGCCGAAAAGGGTGGCGGCGCCTGGCTGCGGCGTCCCGCTGGCGAGGCGGTTCGGCTCAATGTGGCAGCGCCGTTGCCGCTGGCGCAAATGGTGGGCACGTCGTCGGTGGCCTTCATGCCGGCTGCGTCGCGCCCGCAGGTGCTGTCCAATTTCGACAAGGTGCGCATGGTAGCCAATTTCCGCTGCGCCGGTCACGAATATCGCACCTTTGCTTCCGGCCATTCCCAGTTCCTCTGCTACAACAAGCTGATGCCGTGGGACCATCTGGCGGGCGTTCTCATCAGCCAGGAAGCGGGCGCCTATGCCGCGCGGCTGGATGGCGGGCCGTATCTGCCCAGCCATGTCGATGGCGGGCTGCTGGTGGCGATCAACCGTGACGCCTGGGCCGAGCTGCGCCGGGAAGTGTTTGTTTTCTAGGGGATACCTCTACTTCCAACTGCGCAGATGGCTGGTGACAGGGAGGCGCCGAGGCAAACGTCCCCCTTGCCACGACTCATAAGTCTGTGCTTATGTGTTGCGCATGAGCGATGCCGATATTTTCAAAGTTCTGGCCGATCCGACCCGCCGCGCCATGCTGGAGCGGCTGGCGGGGGCCGAGATGACGGCCACCGAGTTGCGCGAGGGCTTTGCCATTTCGCAGCCCGCCATGAGCCAGCATCTCGCAGTATTGCGCGGGGCCGGGCTGATCAGCGAGCGCCGCGACGGGCGCTATGTCAATTACCGCGTCGAAGCGGGCGGTATGGCGCCGCTGCATGAATGGCTGGCGCGCTATCGCGCCTTCTGGCCGAGCCGGATCGACGGGCTCAAGGACCTGCTCAAGGAGATGGACCAATGACCGAGACGGACGCGCTGGTGTTCGAATGTGCGCTCGATGCGCCGCCCGAAAAGGTCTGGCGGGCGCTCACCATTCCGCAATATCTCGAACGCTGGCTCAGGCCCGCGCAGGAAATCGACCTGGCGGTGGTCACATCAGAAGAGAACAAAAGCCTCACCTATCGCTGGCGGGAAGCCGGGGAGGGTGCCGTCATGGGGATGGAGGATAGTCTCGTCACCTTCGAGCTGACGCCCACCAGCGATGGCGGCACCTGGTTCCGGCTGACCCACGCACCGATGACCGTGCTGGTGGCGGCCAACAGCAATCTTGTCGGGCCGGTCATGCTGGCTGCTTAGCCTCGGCTCTGCCCACCCCTCCCCCTTGAGGGGAGGGTAGCGGCGCCTGGCCCGCAGGGCCCGGCAAAGCTGGGGAGGGGGTAGTTCTGTGGACTACTGATAGACCCCCTCCCTCAATCCCTCCCCTCAAGGGGGAGGGAGGCGAAAGACCTGCCGGACTTGGATTCAAATCATTCAACAGGAGAAATCGCCAATGCGCGACATGATGCAACTCGTCCCTATGGTCGTCGAACAGACCACACGCGGAGAGCGGAGCTTCGATATCTATTCCCGTCTGCTGCGGGAGCGGATCATCTTCGTCAATGGCGAGGTGGAGGACAACATGGCCAGCCTGGTCTGCGCCCAACTGCTGTTCCTTGAGGCGGAAAATCCCAAGAAGGAAATCTACCTCTATATCAACTCGCCGGGCGGCGTCGTGACCTCGGCCATGGCGATGTATGACACGATGCAGTTCATCAAGGCGCCGGTGGGCACGCTGTGCATGGGCATGGCCATGTCGGCCGGCTCGTTCCTGCTGATGGCGGGCGAACCGGGCACGCGCATCTGCCTGCCCAATGCCTCGATCATGCTGCACCAGCCATCAGGCGGCTATCAGGGCAAGGTGACCGATATCATGCTGCATGCCGAGGAGAGCCAGCGGCTCAAGCGCCGCATGCACAATCTCTATGCCAGGCATTGTGGCCGGACCTATGAAGAGGTCGAAGCCGCGCTGGAGCGGGACAATTTCATGACGCCCGAACAGGCCCGCGACTGGGGCCTGGTCGATCATGTGTATAGCGATCGCAGCCAGATCGAAGGCCCGGCGGCGGAGGGGTGACGAGCAGCAGGTTGCTGACCCTCCCCCTTGAGGGGAGGGTAGCGCCGCTCGGCCCAAAGGGCCGTAGCAGAGCTGGGGAGGGGGTGGCTTTGTGGTCCACTGATGGACCCCCTCCCTCGGTCCCTCCCCTCAAGGGGGAAGGAGGCGAACGAGCCGGGGCTCCCGGTGCATGAGTGAAGCGTCCGAAGTGACCCTCTCCCCCAAGGGGGAGGCGAGGGGATCAGTGCTCGCCCACAGGCGCTACCTCGCCATGGGCATATTGCTCGCCGACGCCGAACAGCCGGCCTTTTTCGGCGACCAGAATGCAGATCAGCGCCAGCGCACCCATGAGGAAATAGCCCGTCGCCGCGGGAATGGTGGTGCCGTTGAAATGCTGGCCGGTATAGCTGCCGATCAGCGCGCCACCCACGGTCTGGATGAAGCCGAACACGGCCGATGCCGTGCCGGCCACGGCGCCGAGCGGCTCCATGGAGAGCGAGTTCATGTTCGAGGCGGCCCAGCCGAAGCTGAACATGACGATGGCGAGCAGCGCGAAGAACAGCCAGAGCGGCAGGAAGCCGCTCATGGCAAAGGCCAGCCAGATGGCGCTGAAGCCGGTGAAGGACAGGATGGCGCCATGCGACAGCCGCCGCATGCCCAGCCGGCGCACGATGCGCGAATTAGTGAAGGAGGAAATCGCCATCAACCCCGCCATGGCCGCGAAGGCGACGGGGAAGTAGACGCCGAGCCCATAGATATCGACGTAAATCTGCTGGGCCGAGCTGATGAAGCCGAAGAGGGCGCCGAACAGGAACATGCCGGCCAGGCCGTAGGAAAAGGCCACGCGGTTGGTGAAGACAATGACGAAGCCGGCGAACACCGCCTTGAGGCTCAGCGGGCGGCGGGCGGCCACCGGCAGGGTCTCGGGCAGGCGAATATAGGTCCACAGCCAGAACACGGCGGCCAGCACGCCCATGAAGATGAAGATGGCCTGCCAGGGCCCGGTCAGCAGCAGCACCTGGCCGATGCCCGGCGCGACGATGGGGATGGCCATGAAGACCATGAAGGTCAGCGACATGACTTCGGCCATTTCACGGCCCGAATAGCGGTCACGCACGACGGCCGTGGCAATGACGCGCACGCTGGCGGCGCCCATGCCCTGGATGAAGCGCAGCACCAGCAGCACGGCAAAACTCGGCGCGAAGACGGCGGCAATGGCGGCCACGACATAGATGCCCATACCCACCAGCAGCGGCGCGCGCCGGCCGAAACGGTCGGTGAGCGGGCCGAAGCCGAGCACGGCAATGCCCATGCCCAGCATATAGGCGGCAATCACATATTGCCGCTCGTTCTCGCTCGTCACGCCAAGAGCCTCGCCCATATAGGGCAAAGCCGGCAGCATGACATCGATGGCCAGCGCATTGAGCGCCATCAGGGCAGCCATGAGGGCAATGAATTCGGGGCGCGAGAGAACCCGCGTGAAATGATCGGACATCAAAGGAACCTGGAATGGTGGTCGCCGCGAGAAACGGGCGCGGGGAAATAGGCGCGGACCATGTACCCGCAAGGCGACATTTGCAAGACTGTATCGGCAGGAACCGATGGTTCCCGCCGATCGCGTGGATCAGGCTGGCTTGAGCGCGAAGCTGGGGGCGCTGCGTTCGTTGATCGGGATGTGTACCGCGGCCGAGGCGAGGCCCAGCACGATCCCGAGGTACCAGACCAGGCTGTAGGAGCCGGTATGGTCATAAACGTAGCCGCCCAGCCAGACGCCGACGAAGGAGCCGATCTGGTGGCTGAGGAAGGCGACGCCATAGAGCATGCCCATGTAGCGGGCGCCGAAGAACAGGCTCACCAGCCCCGCCGTCAGGGGAACGGTCGAGAGCCAGAGCAGGCCCATGGCGGCGGCGAAGGCATAGGCGGTGACCTCGCTGACCGGAATCAGCAGGAAGAGGCCAATGGCCAGGGCACGCAGGAAGTAGATGGTCGCCAGCAGCAACTGCTTGGGCAGGCGGCCGCCGAGATAGCCCGACAGCAGCGAGCCGGCAATGTTGAACAGGCCGATGACGGCGATGGTCCAGGAGCCGACTTCCGGCGACAGGCCGCATTGCACCAGATAGGCCGGCATGTGGACGTTGATGAAGGCCAGGTGGAAGCCGCAGACGAAGAAGCCGATCACCAGCAGGCGATAGGAGCCATGGCCCCAGGCCTTGGCCAGTGCCTCCATGAAGGGCAGGTCGGCCTGGCCGGTGCTGCTCTCGGTGCGGCCGCGCAAGGCATAGCTCAGCGGAATGATCAGCAGCAGCGCCATGCCGAGATAGAGCAGGGCCGATTGCCAGCCGAAGGCATTGATGAAGCCCTGGCTGATCGGCGCGAAGGCGAACTGGCCGAAGGACGAGGCGGCGGTGGCGACGCCGAAGATCAGCGAGCGCTTTTCCATCGGGACCGAGCGGCCGAAGGCGGCCATGACCACCGAGAAGGAGCAGATGGCGATGCCGACGCCGGTGACGACGCCGGCGGTCAGCGCCATGATGCTGGCATCGGGCGAAAACGCCATGCCGAGGACGCCGAGCGCATAGACCGCGGCGCCGGCCGCGATGGTGCGGCCGGTGCCGACGCGATCGGCAAAGGCGCCGGCGAAGGGCTGGGCGATGCCCCAGGCCAGGTTCTGGATCGCCATGGCCATGCCCCAGCCCTCGCGCGTCAACCCGAGATCGGATGTCATCGGCAGGGTGAACAGGCCGAAGCTGGTGCGGACGCCATTGCCGATGGCGGCGATGATGCAGCCGGCGATGATCAGCACAAGCAGCGGCACTGCGGGGCGAAGCGTGGACGTGGTCATGGGGAGCATCCGGAAAGTGGATGTTCTATCTACGCCCGGCCGGCGATCGCGCAAAGTGATATTGCCGAATGGGGCCCATCAATTGCAGTGATGATGCAGAAAAGCCCGGTCGAGGACCGGGCTTTGAGCAGGAAAACCGCAGGAAATCAGGCGGTTTGCTTGACGGCAATACCGGCATTGGTCAGGTGCGACTGCAGTTCGCCGGCCTGGAACATCTCGCGCACGATATCGGCGCCGCCGACGAATTCACCCTTCACATACAGCTGGGGGATAGTCGGCCAGTTGGTGTAAGCCTTTATGCCGTCACGCAATTCGGCGCTTTCCAGCACATTGGCGCTGTCATACTCGACGCCGAGATAGCTCAGGATCTGCACGACCTGGCCGGAAAAGCCGCATTGCGGAAAGTCCGGCGACCCCTTCATGAACAGAAACACGTCGTTATTCTTCACCTTGTCGTCGATGAAGGCGTTGATGTCGGTCATGGCGAAAACCTTTCGAAAGGGCGGGGTCAAGGGCCGCTTGCTGTTGCCCTTAAATAGGACAGGACTTGGGCGCTGTCGAGATCACCATCGGCAGGGGACGATGATTGTGAGCGCATGGCTACGCACCTAGAGCCGCGCGGCGATCCAGGGGTGGCTAGTGCAGTCTTCGTTCGTCTCGAACAGCACGGCTTCCCAACCATGCGTGCGGGCGCCCTGGATGACCTTGGGGGTGTCGTCGAAGAAGAGCGGCGGCTCCGATTGCGGGCCGATGCGCTGCTCGATGAAGTCGAAGAAGCCTTTTTCGGGTTTCCTGACGCCGGCGCGGGCCGAATAGAAGATGTCCTCGAACAGCTCGCTCAGGCCCAAATGGCTCCATAGCCACGTTGCACGGAGATGTTCCTGGTTGGTGGCGATATAAAGTCGGATGTCGGTCCGAGCCTTCAACACCCGAATTGCATCCAGCAGTGGTGCATTGAGCACGCTGTCCTGCGTCAGCCAATAGTGATGGAAAGTCATCGGTGAGCCACGATAGCCCAGCGACGGAAGATGCCGCTCGAGCGCCTCGATCACCGACATTTTGCCGACGCTCACCTTCTTGACGAAGACGTCAAAGATGAACTCCTTAGTAAATCGCTCGGGATCTACACCCATGTCGGCATGCAGCGATGTGTCCCAGCGGCGGGAAAGCTCGGGGCGAGCATGCATGCCATGCACCAGCACCCCATCGACATCGAAAAAGACGGCGCGGGTCACGGGTTACTCTCGGTCACGCTGTGGGCGCCGATTGGACGGCTGCTTGAGATGATGGCGCAGGCCCAGCCCGGCCAAGGGTTCGTCGCCAAAGCGGGCCACGATATGCAGGTGCGTATGCGCCACGGTCTGACCGGCCGCGGCGCCCACGTTCCAGCCGATGGTGTATCCGTCCGGGGCGGCGGGCGACAGGTGGACCCTGGCCCGGTGCAACAGCTCGAAGGCGTCACGCCACTCGTCGGCTGTCAGGTCGAAGGGCGAGTCGCTATGGCGAAAGGGGACGATCATGCCCGCATGGGTGAGGACCGGATCGATGCTTTCGAGGAAATAGCAGGTGTCGTTGGCAAACAAGGGTGCGTCGGCCAGCAGACGATTGTCGAGGCAGAAACGGCAGCCGGCCGCCGACGTCACCGTTGCTTCCCCGCCGGCATTGCGCCAAGTCCGGCAATGACTTCGCGGGGAATGTTCAGCTCCTGAATCACGTCATTGTGCTTGCGAAAGCCGACCAGTTCGCGCTGAACGAAATATTCCCAGACGGTTCGACGGGCCTCGGAGAGGCGGGCGTCCCGATCATCGCCGGGCGCTGCCAGGGCGGCAATGGATGCGACGACGCGCTGCTCGGCGGCGCCCAGCGAAGCAGCGCGCTCGGCCATGACCTCATATTCGAGGGCCGAGGTGCCGGCATCGGGCTTCACGGTCCGGATCAGGTCGAGCGAATCGCGCAGCGACATCGATCAGTCCGGCACGACGGTCTGGAGCGCGAGAGCATGCAGGGCGCCGCCCATGTCGCCTTGCAGGGAATCATAGACCAGCTTGTGCTGCTGCACGCGCGTCTTGCCGCGGAACTGCTCGGACTTCACCGTCGCCGCCCAGTGGTCGCCGTCGCCGGCGAGATCGCGTATGTCGATATCGGCATCGGGGAGGGCCGCCTTGATCCGGCGCTCTATTTCGCTGGCATCCATGGCCATGGCTCGACTCCTCGCTATCGCCGGCACCATGCCGGACCATGCCCATGATATGGCATGGGGGTCCAGCGCCTTCAATATCGCAGGTGTCGATCAGGGGGTAACGACGGGCTGCGCGTCCTGTCTTGTAGAGAAGTTGGCGATAATGGCATCGACCACCGGCCGCGCCTCGGCGGCCATTTCTGTCGCATAGAAACAATCCAGCGTGTAGCCGTTCCCGGCAGCCACCGTTTCGGTATGAACCAGGGTGATTGGACCCTGTTCCGCCCCGGTGCTGGTGCCCTCATACTGCAGTGCCGGATTGCTCTGGTAGTTGGTAATGAGGCTGGCGCCGAGGGTGAAGCCGGGGAAGGTTTCGCTCCAGCCGGCGGCGACCGTTGCCGGATCGAGCGCGCCGAGCGCGCCTTCGGCGGTCCAGCCGGTGTCTTCGACGGGGACGACAGTCAGCACACATTGCAGCGGCAGGCCGGGATGATTGATGGTCAGCGGGCCGCCGGGCTCGCCGCTCGTCACCATCACGTCAGGGTAGATCAGCGTATAGGGCTGGTCAGGCAGGGGAGAGCCGCTGATGCCTGCAGTCTGGGCAAAAGCAGCCACCGGCGCGAGGCTGAGGGACAGGGCCAGAAGGCCGCCAATAGCCGGTGCAAATCTCATCGTAGTCTCCACAAAATGACGCCGCCCTCGGAGCGTCACAACACTCCAAAGAGCGGCGATCATAAGGCAGATGCAGGGATTATGCAGCCTCTCCATCCATGTAGCTGGGGAACCAGCCTTCATGGGCGGCCTTGAGCGCGGCAACCGCCAGCGGCCGGGCTGCGCCCAGTTGCAAGGTGTCGCCGCCGGTATTGCCAAACCAGGGCGCGTAGATGCCCAGGGCCCCTGCTTCGGCAAGCAGAGTGTCGAGATCCGCCTCGCGGATGGTCACCAGGTAGCGCCCTTGATCCTCGCCGAAGAAGGTGACGATCGGGTCCTGGTCGTCGACCTGGTTCACGCTGGCGCCAATGCCGGAAGCAATCGCCATTTCCGCCAGCGCAACGGCAATACCGCCGTCTGAAACGTCATGGCAGGACGTGGCCACGCCAGAACGGATCAGGCGGCGAACGAAATCGCCGACGCGGCGTTCATGCGCCAGATCGACTGGCGGAGCGGCGCCGTCGCGCCGGCCATGCAGATCGCGAAGATAGATGGATTGGCCCAGATGCGTGCCCCAACTTGGCGGCGCGCCCACCAGCAGAATACATTCGCTGGGCCCGGCAAAGCCGATGCGGGCCATCTGCTCCCAATCGGGCAGCAGGCCGACACCACCAATGGTCGGGGTCGGCAGGATGCCGCGGCCATTGGTTTCGTTGTAGAGGCTGACATTGCCCGAAACGATGGGGAAATCCAGTGCCAGGCAGGCTTCGCCGATGCCCTTGATGGCATGGACGAGCTGGCCCATGATTTCGGGGCGTTCGGGATTGCCGAAATTGAGATTGTCGGTGGCGGCCAGCGGCTCGGCGCCGGTGGCGGTGAGGTTACGCCAGCATTCGGCCACGGCCTGCTTGCCGCCCTCATAGGGGTCGGCTTCGCAATAGCGCGGCGTCACGTCGGACGAGAAGGCCAAGCCCTTGCTGGCATGGCCCTCGACGCGGATGACGCCGGCATCGCCGCCGGGGCGCTGCAGGGAATTGCCCTGGATCAGCGTGTCATACTGCTCATAAACCCAGCGGCGCGAAGCGACATGGTGGCTGCCCATCAGCTTGAGCAGGGCATCGGCCACATCCATCTGCGGCACGTCGTCGGCGGCCAGGGGCACGGGCTTTTTCGGCTCCGTCCAGGGGCGGTCATATTCGGGGGCTTCGTCGCCCAGTTCCTTGATCGGTAGGTTGGCGACTTCCTCGCCCTGCCACTTCACCCGGAAGCGCAGGTCGTCGGTGGTGATGCCGACGGTGGCGAAATCGAGTTCCCACTTTTCGAACACAGCGCGGGCCACGGCTTCCTTTTCGGGATGCAGCACCATGAGCATGCGCTCCTGGCTTTCGCTCAACATCATCTCATAGGGCGTCATCTGCGCTTCGCGGACCGGCACCTTGTCGAGGTCCAGCTCGATGCCGAGGTCGCCCTTGGCGCCCATTTCGACGGCCGAGCAGGTCAGCCCCGCCGCGCCCATGTCCTGGATGGCGATGACGGCGCCGGTCGCCATCAGTTCGAGGCAGGCTTCAAGCAGCCGCTTTTCGGTGAAGGGGTCGCCGACCTGCACGGTCGGGCGCTTTTCCTCGATATCGTCGCCGAATTCGGCCGAGGCCATGGTGGCGCCACCGACGCCGTCACGGCCGGTCTTGGCGCCGAGATAGACCACCGGCAGGCCCACGCCTTCGGCCTTGGAGTAGAAAATCTTGTCGGTATCGGCCAGGCCTGCCGCAAAGGCGTTGACCAGGATATTGCCGTTATAGCGCTCGTCGAATTCGACTTCGCCGCCCACTGTGGGCACGCCGAAGGCATTGCCATAGCCGCCGATGCCGGCGACGACGCCGGAGACGAGATGGCGGGTCTTTTCATGGCCGGGCGCGCCGAAGCGCAGGGCGTTCATGGCCGCGACGGGGCGGGCACCCATGGTGAAGACGTCGCGCAGGATGCCGCCCATGCCGGTGCCGGCGCCCTGATAGGGCTCGATGAAGCTCGGATGGTTGTGCGACTCCATCTTGAAGACGATCGCCTGGCCATCGCCGATATCGACCACGCCGGCATTCTCGCCGGGGCCCTGGATGACGCGCGGACCTGACGTCGGCAGGGTCTTGAGCCACTTCTTGGATGATTTGTAGGAGCAGTGCTCGTTCCACATGGCCGAGAAGATGCCCAGCTCGGTATAGGTCGGCTGGCGGCCGATCAGGGCAACGATCTTGTCGAACTCGTCGGGCTTGAGGCCGTGATCGGCGACGAGCTGGGGCGTGATGGCGATGTTGTTCTGATAGGAGGTCATTGGAATGTCCGGGATGGGCGGGCCAGCAGGCGGTCGAGCGCGATGACGGCGAGGGTGAGCACGGCGAGGCCTGATGTCATGTAGACCGCGTTGAGCGCGACCTGCGGGTAGCCCAGCTTGATCGCATTGAGAATGGGGTAGGGATATTCCTGCACCCAGGCGCCACGCGCCATGGCGTAGAGGAAATAGACCAGCGTCGGCGCCAGCATGAGGGGCAGGTTGGCCCAGCGCAGGCGGCCATGCTTCTGCGCCACCAGCCACCACAGCAGGTACAGCACCGGGCAGAGATAGTGCAGGATGATATCGGCCAGCAGAAACAGGTCGCTCAGCGCGGTGAGGAAGCGCAAGACGAAAAAGACATAGAGCGCCACCAGCGCGATATTGGCGGCCATCATGCCGCGGATGACGGGGTGGCGGAACAGTGCCAGCCCGGCGGCGGGCAGCAGCTCGGACAGGTAGATCAGCACCAGGATGATATTGGTGAGGATGGTGTAGTAGGAAAAGAAGGCGCCGAGCGAGCCAAAGACGTCGCGGCCGCTGCCGAGCATGGCCTGCATCGAAATGGTGAATTGCAGCACGAGGCCGGCAGCGCCGAACAGCAGGCCCAGCCAGGTGAGGAGCGTCCGTGGATTGACGGGCGCGCGCAGGTTCATCAGGCGGCCTGGCCGAGCAGGCCCGAAAACAGGGCCCGTCCATCGTCGCCGCCATGCGCGGCTTCGATCAGGTTTTCCGGGTGAGGCATCAGGCCGAGCACGTTCTTCTGTTCGTTGAAGATGCCGGCAATGTCGTTGATCGAGCCGTTCGGATTGGTGCCCTCGGCATAGCGGAAGGCGACCTGGCCATTGCCTTCAAGGCGGGCGATGGTTTCGGCATCGGCGAAGTAATTGCCATCGTGGTGGGCGACAGGGCAGCGGAACACCTGGCCCTGCGTGTAGCCACGGGTGAAAGCGGTGGCGGCATTCGCCACTTCGAGCTTGACCTCGCGGCAGACGAATTTGAGGCTCATGTTGCGCATCAGCGCGCCGGGCAGGAGACCGGCTTCGATGAGGATCTGGAAGCCGTTGCAGACCCCGAGCACCTTGACGCCTTTGGCGGCCCGCTCACGCACCTTGTCCATGATGGGCGAGCGCGCGGCGATGGCGCCGCAGCGCAGGTAATCGCCGTAGGAAAAGCCGCCGGGAATGACGATGAGATCGACATCGGGCAGGTCGGCATCCTGATGCCAGACCGATACGGGGGCGGTGCCGGAAACCTTGGTCAGCGCCGCGATCATGTCGCGGTCGCGATTGAGACCGGGAAAGACGATGACTGCGGATTTCATCGGCTGGTCCTCGCTATGGGGGGTGCGAGGCCCTTGTGCTGAGTCTTGTGACAAAAGGCAAGGGCCGGGATTGCATATCCCGGCCCCGCGCAGCGTGTTCTGTTTCGCCTACTCGGCCGGCGCCGCTACGACACGCGGGCGGCTGGTGCCGGGCAGATGGGCCCAGTCGGGGCGCTCGAACAGGAAGCGGCCGAAGCCGATGCGCTGCACGATCCAGTAAAGCACCAGCGGCGAGACGATGGAGATCGCCATGATGGCGAGGCTGAGGATGGTCGGTTCATCCACGCCCAGCTTGATGAGCAGGGTGCGGGAAATGCCCATGGGCAGCACGAAGGCGACATAGATCACCAGCGACTTCGACCCCATCCAGCGCAGCCAGTCCATGAATGGCAGGCGGGTGAGCAGGGCGGCGAGGACGCAGAGCGCAGCCGTGCCCACCAGCGCCAGCACAAGATGCGCGCCCGGCAGGCCGGCAAGCCCCATGACCGGGTGGATGGGGTGCATTTCAAAGCCGGGTGAGAAGACCAAAGCCGCGTTGAGGCCGGCCCAGACCAGCAGGCCGACCAGGGCGAAGGCGACGTGGTCGCCGGCCCAGCCCGCCAAGCGGAACAGATGCGGGGCCAGCACGTAGCCGGAATAAAAGAACACGAAATATTCGGCGAATTGGTCGACCAGATAGCTGCCAGTCTCGATGGTGGCCATCTGCAGGATGGCGGCAATGGCGAAGACCACCCATTTCGGCGCGCTGAGATCGGCCAGCAGCTTGGTGACGGCGCTGACCACGGCCAGCATGTAGATGAACCACAGCACGCCATAGGGCTGGATCACGGCCCAGGCGATCTGCTCTATGGCGCCGACTGGATCGGTGGCCAAGAGGCCGACCTTGAAGACGATATGGATCAGCGCCCAGAGCACGTAGAAATAGAGATAGTGGACGACGCGGCGGTCGGCATAGGCGGACCAGGTCCGGCCGATCACCTGCGACAGGAACAGGCCCGAGATCAGGAAGAATTCGGGCATGCGGAACGGGGTGGCAAAGGCGATGGCCCAATGCAGCGCACCGACGCCGCCGGTGTCTTCGCCGACGCTGGAGGCCGCATACATCATGACCACGAGGAAGATGGACAGGCCCTTGGCCATATCCACCCAATCGAGACGGTTGGTGGCTTGAGACATTTCGCGCTCCCGACATTTGGCGCGCATGATACTGCCGTCAGGTGCGCCAGAGGCTAATGACTTGCCGACAGGCTTAAGCAAATTGCTTAACTGGTAAGAATTTAGCTAAGGGCGCTCACTCAATGCGCCAGGCTTCCATCTCGCCATTGTCGATATTGCTCTTTGCAGCAAGAAACGTGCCCTGCATGCCGTTTTCCTCGAGTAGATCGAGGATCACCTCGCAGTCCGTGCAGAGTAGCCAATAAGGGCGACGCACCTCGAGAACGCGCTTGTCAATGGTGCGTGCTTTCCAGGTGCGCCAGTTGATCGGGCCGAGTGTTTCGCCAGTATTGCCGCTGATGAATTGGATGTCTTCGTCGGCGGCCGTTGCCAGACCGACCAGATCCGGCCAGGCCACCAACTGGGCTTCCGGTCGGAAATCCGGGCCGGCATCGGCGCTGACGACGGCGTAGAGATTGGGCTGCAACCAGACCGGATGGCTCAGCCGTTCAACGATTGCCCATGCGCCAACGACGGTTTGTGGCGCCAGAATGGCCAGCATGACCCAGCGCCGAGCCTTCGGTCCGGCCCAGACATAGGCCATCAGGCACAGCATGGTCATAAAGGCGAAGTGCCACGGATAGAGGTCGTATACCCGCGAGGTCGCTACCGCGAAGGTCACCAGCAGGGCCAGGAGGGCGGCCAGCACGCCCGGTTTGGCCCAGAAACCGTAGACCAGCAAAGCCAGGGTAACGAAAGCCGTGAGGGGGACGCGGAGGGCAGCGAACATACCCAGCCAACCCAGATTGCCTAACGTGCCGGCGATGACATTGTCCACTGGCTGATCGACTGCGGAATTGCCGAGACCCGAGAGGACCGCGCTGACACCAAAGGCTGCAGCCAGGACGGCGGGCGGGATCAGGTGGCTCAGTTTTGTGCCCTTCCGCCACTGCCAGATCAGGAAGAAAGCAAACAGGAAGCCAGCAAAGAAATGAAAGCCGCAGGCGATAGCCAGGCACCAGGTCGCCGCAATCGGTCGCCCGTTGCGATCGAGTAGCAGGGCGGAGAGCATGGCCGTAAAGACCAGGCCATAGGGCCGAAAATGATAGCCCCAGAACTGGAGGACGACGAAGGAGAACAGAACCAGCGTCAGCAGGACGACGTCGCTCCGGAAAAGGCGCGACAACAGCCAGGCGTTGACCAGCGCCACAATTGGCATCAGCAGGCGCGCCTGCGAGAAATCAAGCACGAGCGACAGCGCACGCAACAGCCAGAACCAGAGGGGTGGGTGGCCCTCGCTCGGGATGACCAGGAAGTCGAGGGACCTGGACAGAGATTTGGCCACCAGCCAGCCCTGAGCCTCGTCGATCCATGGATCGTGCATGGCAAACATGACGAGTTGCAGCGCGCAATAAAGCCCAACAACAATCAAGACCGCCAATCGGCTCTTGCCTAGTGGTGTCGACGCCGTGGCCTGTGCGGTCAGGGACTCAGGCGATGCGGCGGGGAACAAGGCGTTCCTCGATCTTGTCGGCGCCGGCTTCGCCGCCCTCGTGGTATTCGGCATCCTCGTTGACAGTCCACACATCGTGGACACGGGTTCCGGCGATGATATTCTTCGCGGTCAGCATGCCGGTCATCATGGCATGGTCCTGGTTGTTGTATTTGTGCATGCCGTTGCGGCCCGCCAGGTGCAGGTTGGTGAACTGGCCTTCGAGGCCTTCGGTGATGGTATCGACGTTCATCTTGTAGGTGTCGTCATAGACCGGATAGGCCTTGGGCTGGCGGACGACCGAGCCGTCGATGATGTCTTCGGGCCGGGCGAGACCCAGCTTGCCGATTTCCATTCTGGCGCGGGCGATCAGGTCGGCATCGGCCATGTCCCAGGTGTCGTCACCTGCATTGCAGAAATATTCCATGCCGTAGCAGGCGGTGTCGGGATCAGGCACCATGTCGGGCGACCACGACTTGAAGTTCTGGATGCGGCCGACCTTGACGCTGGGATCGTGGATATAGATCCAGTTGTCGCCGAAGCTTTCCTTGCCGCGGGTGATCAGCCCGATGATGAGGAAGTCGCGATAGCGCAGGCCCGACGCGGCGGCGGCAACGGCCTTGTCCTTGTCGGCGCCCAGCATCTTGACCAGTTCGTTGATGGCGGCCGTCGAAACCAGGTGGTCGGCGGTGACCTTGGTCTCCTTGCCGCTTGCATCGGTCACGATGGCGACCCACTGGCCGGTGCCTTCGTGCTGGCTGATGGCGGTGATGGTGGAGCCCATCATGATCTTGCCGCCGCGTTCGACGATGCGGTCGCGGGCGCGCTCCCATATCTGGCCGGGGCCGAGGCGGGGATAGCGGAAGGAATTGATGAGGGTCTTGATGACCGCGTCATTGCCCTTGGGCTTGCTGCCGATGCCGAAGCTCTGGATGATCGCCTGGTAGAGGTTGAGCCCCTTGATGCGCTGGGCGGCCCAATCGGCTGATATCTCGGAGCAATCCATGCCCCACACCTTCTCGGTGTAGGTCTTGAAGAAGATCTGGAACAGCCGGCGGCCGAAATTATTGACAACCCACTGCTCGAAGCTAGCCACCTGGGGGTAGGGTCGGGCTTTCGCCCAGGCGTAGGACATGACGCAGCGCAGTGCTTCGACAGGGCCGAGCTTGCTGAGCGCATCGCCGGCGCGCAGCGGATAGTCGAATAGCTTGCCGTTATAGTAGATGCGGCTGGACCGCGGGCGCTGCAGCATCTCGTCGCCCATCACTTCGGTCCACCAGGCCTCGACCTCGGCGCTTTTCGAGAAGAAGCGGTGCCCGCCGATATCGAAGCGATAGCCCTTGTAGCTCACGGTCCGCGAAATGCCGCCGACATAGACCGGGTCGCGCTCGACGATCGCGACGCTGCGGCCCGCTTTGGTCAGCTCATAGGCTGCGGTCAGCCCTGCCGGACCCGCGCCGATGATGAGGGTTTCGACATGCATCAGGGGACCACCGTTCTGCGGCTGGCAAGCCAGTTGAAAAGGCCCCCCGCGAAGGAAACATGCTTGTGGGCGAGGAACGAATAGATGGTGACGATGCCGATGGCACCCAGATGGGCAAGCCGCTCGGCCGCTGCGCCGACGGGCAGCATGCCGAGCCAGTTGGCCAAAGCAGGCAGGGCGAACAATGCGACCAGCGCGTAGGCCACGGCCAGGCGCAGCGCGAGCGTCGTCAGGGAAACCAGTACGAAGCTGGTGAATTGCTGGTGGGCTGGGCGCTCATCGACGGTAAAGACGAAGCGGCGGGAGAGCCCGAAATTGACGCACATGCCGGCGAAGGCGCCCAGGGCGATGGTCGCGGCAAAGAAAACCGGCTGATGTAGCAGGTCGAGCGACAGCAAAAACTGGACCAGCGCGATATCGAGGCAGGTCGCAGCGCCGGCGGTCAGCAGGTATCGCGCAAATGAAAGCAAGAAAAACCGCCGGGCCGATTCGAGAAAGGATTGTTCTTCCTCGGAAATCTAGCCCGCAACGGCTTAACAAAAAGTCATTTTGACCGTCGCAGAAGCGACATGATGGCCCTTAGACGGGAACCGAGGCATAGGCCGCGAAAAGCAGGCCGAGGGTAGCGAAGAACATGACCGAGAGCGAGATGGTTTTGAGCATGGCAGAAGGGTCCTGCGCCGGGGCATGGCGCGACATAAGTTATCGCCCAGAGGCGTTAATTTGAGATTTCGACCGCGTAGTTTTCGATCACGGTATTGGCCAGCAGCTTTTCACACATGCTGTTGAGTTGAGAACGCGCCGCCTCGATGTCGGTTCCGTCGAGGACCAGGTCGAAGACCTTGCCCTGTCGCACGGATGCAACACCGGCAAAGGCAAGGCTGCGAAGCGAACCTTCGATGGCCTGACCCTGGGGGTCAAGCACGCCGGCCTTGAGGGTGACGGTGACGCGCGCTTTCATGGCCATACCCTACTGCACGAGACGCGGACCGGTGGTCAGCGCATTGTCGGTTTCGACCAGGATGCCCAGGCGCTGGGCGACTTCGCGATAGTTCTCGATGAGACCGCCGAGGTTTTCGCGGAAGCGGTCCTTGTCCATCTTGTTGCGGGTCTTGATGTCCCACAGACGGCAGCTATCGGGGCTGATCTCGTCGGCCAGCACGATGCGCATCAGGTCGCCCTCGTAGAGGCGGCCGCATTCGATCTTGAAATCGACGAGCTGGATGCCGACGCCCATGAACAGGCCGGTCAGGAAGTCGTTGACGCGGATGGCCAGGCTCATGATGTCGTCGAGCTCGGCCGGCGTGGCCCAGCCGAAGGCGGTGATGTGCTCTTCGCTGACCATGGGGTCATGCAGGGCATCATCCTTGTAGCAGAATTCGATGATCGAGCGCGGAAGCTGGGTGCCCGGCTCGAGGCCGAGGCGCTTGACCAGCGAGCCGGCGGCATAGTTGCGCACGATGATCTCGAGCGGGATGATCTCGACTTCCTTGATGAGCTGCTCGCGCATGTTGATGCGGCGGAGGAAGTGAGTCGGGATGCCCAGGCCGTTGAGCTTGGTGAAGACGAACTCGGAAATCCGGTTGTTGAGCACGCCCTTGCCATCGATGATTTCGTGGCGCGCGCCGTCCCCGGCGGTTGTATCGTCCTTGAAATACTGAACCAGAGTGCCCGGCTCAGGACCTTCGAACAGGATCTTGGCCTTGCCCTCGTAGATTTTGCGACGACGGTTCATTGGGAATCCGGGACCGTTGGAAGAGGGAGAATTTGGCCGCTTCATGCGCCAGAAGTGAGCAAAAAGGCAAGCTCTTTTGCATGACGGACCTGGATGGCCGCCCACGACGCCGTGCATAAGGTCGCAGCGCCCCCGATGCCGTTGATTTGGCGTGCCGAACCGCCTATGTCGATGGGAAAGCGCCGGACAGGCGGCAAGAGTCAAGCCAGCGGGAGAGTTGCATGAGCCAGTTCGAGGATCGGCAGAAGGGCCAGGAAGCCAAGTTCGCCTTCGACGCCGAAAAGAAGTTCAAGGCGGAAGCCCGCCGCAACAAGCTGGTGGGCATCTGGGCCGCCGAGCTGATGAGCCTCACTGGCGATGACGCCAAGGCCTATGCCGCCGATGTCGTGGCTGCCGATTTCGAGGAAGCCGGCGACGAGGACGTATTCCGCAAGGTTTCCGCCGATCTCAAGGCCAAGGGCCTCAGCGTCGGCGACGACGTGATTCGCCAGAAGATGGCGCAACTGGTGCAGGTCGCCAACGAGCAGATCGCCGCCGAAGGCTGATCCATCCGCCATGTATGCACAAGGGGAGCCGGCTTCGCCGGTTCCCCTTTTTGCTGGCTGCGCTCAGCCGATGTCGATGGCGGTCACGTCGTGGGCGCTGCCATCCATTTTCCAGTGCACCGTCACCTTGTCGCCCGTCTTGAGGTCCGGCGCCTTGAAGGTCGGCGGCAGGTAGTACCAGGAGCCGTCGGCCAGCTCGAGCGAATGCGCCGAGCTGTTGAAGAATTTGACCGTGCCGGCGATGGTCTGTTCCCCGGCCGGCGTCGGCACGCTGGTTGCCGCGAAGGCGGCGCCGGGTGCGACGGCGAGCAGGGCGATGATGGCGGGAACGATGAGTTTGCGCATGATGATAGTCTCCATGAGACGGATCGGGCCGTGCGCGGCCCTTTGTTGGCCGATTTTCGGGGGGCGTCGCGTCGCGGGATTCTGGTGATCCCGCCGGCGTCTCCAAACCGGCGAGAGGTGGTTTAGGCGCGCCGCGACAGGTGCTCAAGTTAAGAAGATTTAATCCCGATGGCGGCCAATTCTGCCAAGATTTGGGGCAGGTGGGCGCCTTTGCGGCAGAGAGGTGGCGATCAGCCGACCCGCATGCCCATGCCGATGGATTCGGGCATAACGGGCGCGAAGCCATATTTGGCATAGAGATATTGCGCATCGCCGTCGGCGATGAGGCTGACATAGGCGCTGGCCGGGGCATGGGCGCGCAGGTGATCGACCAGGGCGGCGACGATGCGTTTGCCGAGCCCGCGGCCCTGGTGGTTCGGTTCGAGCGCGATATCAACGATCTGGAATGCGGTGCCGCCATCGCCGATGACGCGGCCCATGCCGATCGTCTTTCCCTCATGCCGGATGGTCACGGCATACCAGGTGTTGGGCAGGCCGGCCTCGGCTGCCGCCAGGGATTTCTCGCTCAGTCCCGCCACCCTGCGCAGGCGGCGATAGTCCTTGACGCTGGGCGTGCCTGATATCAACTCGTAATCGCTCATCTCAGCCTCTGCATCAGGCGGGTGAACATCAGCAGACCCTCGGGCCAGGGGCCATGGCCGGAATCGATGTTGATATGGCCGGCTTCGCCCGCCTGGTGGAAGTCCGAGCCCCAGCAGGTGGCAAACTCGACCGCGCGGTCGAGCGAGACATAGGGGTCGTTGCTCGACGCCACCACCATGGAGGGGAAGGGCAGCGGATCGCGCGGGATCGGGCGGAAGATGTGGGTTTCCTCCGGCGCGGCAGGGCTCAGTTCCACATCGGTCGGCGCGACGAGAAAGGCGCCGCGGACATTTTCGGGCAGCAGCGGCGCCGCGTGGGCGACGGCGGTAACCGCCAGCGAATGGGCAACCAAAACCACCGGCCGCAAGGTCAGCCGCGCCGCCTGGTCGATGGTGGCGACCCAATCGTCAAGGTCGGGCTCGAACCAGTCGGCCTGCTCCACCACGGCTGCATTGGCCATGCGTTCCGCCCAGCGCATCTGCCAGTGACCGGGCTTGGAGCCACCGAGGCCCGGCAGGACGAGGATGTCGCATTCCGAGATTTTCATGAGCGGTCGGTCCTCGGTCGCCAGAACCCGTTGGCCGGCTCCATGCCGATATTCCGGTAGAAACCGACGGCTTCCTGGTCGGCCATCAGGGCGATGCCGATGCGCGGCCCGAGCAGCTCCGCTGCCTTGTCGAGAATCGCCCGGCCGATGCCACGACCTTGGTGGCTGTCGCGCACCGCCAATTCGGCGCAGTAGCAGATCCAGGCATGATCGGTGATGCAGCGGGCGAGGCCGACCAGTGTGCCATCGTCATCGCGAGCAGTGACGACAAAATTGGCACCGTCGAGCATGGCCTGGATGCGCGCCGTATTGGCCAGCGGCCGCCGGTCGCGCATGATCGTCCGGCCGACAACGCTGACATAGTCCTCGACGGTAAGGCCGGTTTCCTGGGTGCAGATGATCGCCATTACGCCTCGCCGAAGACCCGTCGGAAGATCGTATCGACATGCTTGAGGTGATAGGCATCGTCGAACATGGCGTCGATTTGCGCATCATCAAGAGTCACTTGCGGGTCATCCTTGAGGTTTCGGGCGAACTGGCCGGCGCGATCGCCGCGCATTTCCCACACCTTCATGGCGTTGCGCTGCACAGCGGCATAGCTGTCTTCTCTGGAGTAGCCGGCCTGGGTCAGCGCCAGCAGCATGCGCTGGGAATTGTGCAGCCCGCCGAGCAGATCGAGGTTTTTCCGCATATTCTCGGGATAGACCACCAGCTTGTCGATGACGCCGGTGAGGCGGGCCAGGGCGAAATCGAGAGTCACGGTGGCGTCGGGGCCGATCATGCGTTCGACCGAGGAGTGCGAAATATCGCGCTCGTGCCACAGGGCAACGTTTTCCAGCGCCGGGGTCACCATGCCGCGCACCAGGCGGGCGAGGCCGGTGAGGTTTTCCGTGAGCACCGGATTGCGCTTGTGCGGCATGGCCGAGCTGCCCTTCTGGCCGGGGGAGAAGAATTCCTCGGCCTCCAGAACTTCGGTTCGCTGCAGATGGCGGATTTCCACCGCGACGCGCTCGATGGAACTGGCGACGACGCCCAGCGTGGCGAAGAACATGGCATGGCGGTCGCGCGGGATGACCTGGGTCGAGACCGGTTCGACGCTCAGCCCCAGCTTTTCCGCCACGTATTCTTCGACCTGCGGATCGATATTGGCGAAGCTGCCGATGGCGCCGGAGATGGCAGCGGTGGCGATTTCGGCGCGGGCGGCGACGAGACGGGCGCGGTTGCGGGTGAATTCGGCATAGGCCTCGGCCAGCTTGACGCCGAAGGTGGTCGGCTCGGCATGGATGCCATGGCTGCGGCCGATGGTGATGGTGTTCTTGTGCTCGAAGGCGCGGCGCTTGAGCGCGGCCAGCAGCGCATCGACATCGGCGATGAGAAGGTCGGCGGCGCGGGCCATCTGCACCGACAGGGTGGTGTCGAGAATGTCCGAAGAGGTCATCCCCTGATGCACGAAACGGGCATCGGGGCCGACGATTTCGCTGAGATGGGTCAGGAAGGCGATGACGTCATGCTTGGTGGTGCGCTCGATTTCGTCGATGCGGGCCACGTCAAAGCCATAGTCACCCTTCTCGGCCTTGCGGGCATTCATCACGTCCCAGATGTTCTGCGCCGATTCCTTCGGCACCACGCCCAGCTCGGCCAGTTTTGTAGTGGCGTGCGCCTCGATCTCGAACCAGATGGCGAAGCGGGTCTCCGATGACCAGATATCGACCATTTCAGGGCGGGAGTAGCGCGGAATCATGGGCTTGGGCTTTCCGGTTCAGAAGGTGATTCAGGCAAGGCGAGTCGAAGCGGCATTGCGGATGGCCGCTATGCGCGGCGCATAGGTGGCGGGGTCATTGCCGCCATAGACCGACGAGCCGGCAACGAACACATTGGCGCCCGCAGTGGCGATATCGCGGGCATTGTCTGATGTGACGCCGCCATCGACTTCGAGGTCGATCGGGCGATTGCCGATCAGGGCCGCCGCCTGCCTGATCTTGCTCAGGCTCTGCGGAATGAAGCTCTGGCCGCCGAAGCCGGGATTGACCGACATGACGAGCAGCAGGTCGATGTCGCCGATGACGTTTTCCAGCGCCGAAACCGGCGTCGCCGGATTGAGCGCCACGCCGGCCTTCTTGCCCTCGGCGCGAATGGCCTGCAGCGTCCGGTGCAGATGCGGTCCGGCCTCGGCATGGACGGTGATGATATCGGCGCCCGCTTTGGCGAAGGCGGCAATGTAGGCATCGACCGGGGCGATCATCAGATGCACGTCGAAGGGCTTGGCGGTGAACTTGCGCACCGAGGCCATGACCAGCGGCCCGAAGCTGATATTGGGCACGAAATGGCCGTCCATCACATCGACATGGATATAGTCCGCGCCACCAGCGTCGATCGACGCAATCTCCTCGCCAAGCCTGGAAAAATCGGCCGAGAGAATGGAGGGAGCAATGCGGATGGGACGGGTGGTCATGGGGAGGGCACCTCAGCCGCGTATGGGAACGAGGCTGCTATAGGGCCGGAGCGGGCAGGGGGCAAGGGTTGGCGATGCCGGTAGTCTCTCAGAAGCGCGTTTCGTTTTCGCGCGCCAGGGCGTCAAAGGCGTCAGAATCAGGAGTGTAGCGTGCGGTGGCGGAGTCCCAGCTATAGGTTACGGTGATGGTGCGGGTGCCCGGCCCCGGAGGTGCGAGATCGGTGCAGGGCCCGGTTGGGATCGTGGTCCGTTCGGTCACGATGGCCACGATATCGGCGAAGGGCGTTGCCGGGGCCGATGTCACGTCGAGGGACTGGCTGCGCTCATAGCTGCAGTTGTTTTCTCTGAATGTGGCGACGGTATCGATCAGTTCGAACCGGTCATCCCGCAGCAGAGTCAGCGCCGTCATCGCGTAGCCCTGGCTGGAATTGTGGTGCGTGCTCTGGGTTAGCAGCAGGTCGGCCCCGTCGCCAAGCGCGACAAGATATGGGGCAATGAAAGAGGTACTGCCGTCGAGGCTGGCATTGACGGCATCGAGCAGCCGCGGGGTCTCCGTGAGATCGAAGAGCGCGAGGATGGCGAGGTTGGTGACCTCATTGGCCGCAGTGCCGAAATCCAGCAGCACGGCCAATCGGGGACCGGCGGGAAGAGCGGAGATATGCAGCTGGCCGGTGGCCGCAAGTGTTACGCCCGGATCGTCCCAACCGGCCAGGTGCCTGATGTCGAGCGACTGGCCGCCCGAATAGGCGCTGCCATCGAGGACGATTCCCGGCGCGACAAACGCGATGAGGTCGGCATAGCTCCCGCCAGCCTTGCCGGGCAATGGATCCGTCGGCTCGAGGTGCGAAACCGGCTGGGCGAACGCCGCCGGGCCCGTGAAGAGCATCAGCGCCATCAGGATCGCTGCCAATGGTTTGACCATCACAACCGCTCCGTGCCGTAGGAGGCAGCAGAGTAGTCGGCTTTGTCCGAAAGGTACAAGCGCCTCTGTCGGGCACACCACGTCCGGGCGGAAAGACGACGCAGATGTAACTCTCACTCGTGCGAGGGCGCCTGCTAGGTTTTGGTCATCGAAAGACCTGGCAACAGGCAATGAAGGAGACCATCATGCTTACGTCGCTGTTCAACAGATACCGACTCTGGCTGCTCAAGCGCCAAACGACACGGATACTGCACGGTTTTGACGATCGGCAGCTTTATGATGTCGGTACGGTCCGGGACGGCATAGGGGTGTTCGTCGACGAACGGGTCACGCTTGGCGGCAAGGCCGACCGCGTTGTGTCCCCCCGCTATCGGATCGGCCGGGCAAGGGTCGCGCTCGATGCCAGCAAGCAGGTGATGTCATGAACGCCTCAGCGGAAATCATCAGCAGGTTCACTGGCAATAGCGATGGCGCGGTGAACGGCGTCAGCTTCGATGGCCGCCATATCTGGGCGGCCACCGGCGATCAGCTAAGGGCCTTCGACCCCAAGACTGGCGCGGAAGTGCGGGCAATCGATGTGGCAGCCCATGCCGGCACCGCCTTCGACGGGCAGTATCTGTTCCAGATCGCGGATGACAGGATCCAGAAGATCGATCCCCAGACGGGCGCCGTGCTGTCCGCCATACCGGCGCCCGGCGCCGGGCGGGATTCGGGCCTGGCCTGGGCCAATGGCTCGCTCTGGGTCGGCCAATACCGCGACCAGAAGATCATCCAGATCGACCCCGAAACGGGTGCCGTCCTGCGCAGCATCCAGACCAATCGCTTCGTGACGGGAGTGACCTGGGTCGATGGCGAACTCTGGCACGGCTATTCGAATGATGGCGATGGCGGCCTGGCGCGTATCGATCCGGCCAGCGGCAAGACCATCGCTACGCTGGACATGCCGGGAATCAGTGTGTCGGGCCTCGAGTCCGATGGCGGCGACCGCTTTTTCTGCGGCAGTGGCGAAAGTGGAGCGGTGCTGACCGTTCGCCGGGCCTGATCGCGGCGCGCTTTAGCGTGCCTGTGGCAGCAGCAGCGTCCGGGGAAATCCGGGCGCGGTCAGCATGGTCCAGCGCCGTGTCCGGCCGTGGCCGATGGACTGGACCTGTTGCTGCTCCTGCAATTGCGTCAGGGCGCGTTGCACGGTGCGAATGCCGACGTCGAGCGCCAGCGCCAGGGCGGAACTGGACCAGGATTCGCCGTCGGCCAGCAGCGCCATCACCGCGGCGTTCTGGCCGTCGAGTGGCGAAGCCAGCATGGCCAGATTCTCGGCGTTGTGTACTGCAAGCCTGAAGCCGTTTGGAGTCGCCGAGACGGTGGCGAGGGGGGCAATTGCCTGGCGCAGGCGCGCGATTTCCACCCGCAACCGGCCGCGATGGGATTCATCGACCTGTCTGGCGTTGAAAGCGCGGCGCAGCAAGGTTTCGCGGGTTGCATCACTCGGCCAGGTTTCCGCCAGGGTGCGAAGCAGGGCGAAGAGAATGGGGCGGCTCGACAGGGCAATGACGTCGTCACGCCGGCGCAGTACATTGCGTGTCGTGTCGATCACCAGGGTATCGGACGCCAGGAGCCGTTCCACGCCGTCCAGCCCGATTGGCTCCGCGCGTTCACCGCGATGGAGCACTGCGACCGGGCTGGACAGCGAAACCTGCGCAGCCTCGACTTCGGCGATCAGGGCAGGGATGGCTGAGTGCAAGGCGGCGGCGTGGGCTTGCGCCAGGGCTTGTCGGGCGGCCACGGCATGGGCGCGGCGAATGTGGATGCCGGCACTCACCAGAAAATAGCTGGCGCGCAGCATGGGGGACAGCCGGGCGGGATCGAGCCGGGCAAGGCCGGCCTGGGCCAGGTCGAGCTGGCCGAGCAACAGGCTGCGGCGGGCGGCGATGCAGCGGGCATGGGCCGCATTCCGCGTATCGCCGCGCAAGGCCAGGATACTTGCGGATTCCTCCAGCCTTTCGGGAGGCCAGGCGAGATCACGCGAGACTAGGGCAATTTCGGCCTCCGCTACGACGCACCGGGCCTGGGCCACGGGTTCACGGCGGCCGAAGCGGCGTGCCGCCGTCTTCAGCAACGTCTTGGCGCGGGCGAAATCTCCAAGCTGGGCCATGGCGATGCCGTGCAGGGCCAATGCCGGTGGATCGTTCCGCAGGGCGACCCGGTTAAGGGCGCCGAGCACATCCCCCGAGGCCAGCGCCTGGGCCGCTGCATTGATGGTGGAATCCATGGTTCGGCAATATGTCCGGACGGTGCGGGCGGAGCATAGCCGCTGTTCCCCACCATCACAAACCAGCGATGCGACACTGGGCGCGTTGCTTTGTGAAGGCGACGGGGTACAACCACGGCGCAACAGGAGCGTCGGTCTCGTGGAATTCTCTCTGCCATTGGTGTTCGGCGCAGGCGTGCTGAGTTTCCTCAGCCCCTGCGTGCTGCCGCTGGTGCCGCCCTATCTCACCTACATGAGCGGGGCCAGCTTCGACCAGTTGCGGGCGGAGGCCGACGGTACGGCCGGTGCGTTGCAGCGGCGGGTGGCCTTCACCTCGCTGTTCTTCATCCTTGGTTTTGCCGTGGTGTTCGTGACGCTGGGCGCCACGGCCACCGCCTTCGGGCAGGCTTTCCGGCAGGCGCTGCCCATCCTGACGCCGGTTGCCGGCGTGCTGATCATCGCCATGGGGCTGCATTTCCTCGGAGTCTACCGCATCGGCATTCTCGACCGGCAATTGCGGCATAACGGGCCCGGGGTGGCCAGCGGGCCGCTGGGCGGGTTCCTGCTGGGCCTGGCCTTTGCCATCGGCTGGACGCCCTGCATCGGGCCGGTGCTGGCCGCGGTACTGTCGGTCGCCGCCAGCCGGGAGACGGCGTGGGAAGGGGCCGGGCTGCTGGGGATCTATTCGCTGGGGCTGGGCGTGCCGTTTTTCCTTGCCGGTATCGCCATAGGACCGTTCCTCGCGTTCTTCCATGGCTTCAAGAAGCATCTGCACACCGTCGAGCGCGTCATGGGCGGGCTGCTGGTGCTGACGGGCGTGCTGTTCCTCACCGGCAACTTCACCCGGCTGTCCTACTGGTTCCTGGAGACCTTCCCGGTGCTTGCCAGCTTCGGCTGAGCGGTAAGCCGGGCTTAACCCTCTGCCAAGTTTCTGCCCGGCAACGATTTTGCAGCGTGGATTTTCAGCACTGGTTTACCCCGGAGGGTCAGAGTGCGGCTCGACACGAGGGGATCATGCTGACAGTCGACACAGCCGATGCAACGCTCGATTCCGGCGCCCGCAGCACCGCGGCCGGGGTCGCCGCCATGCGTGGCGAGATCGGCGTGACGGTGACCAGCCGGATCGAGGATGTGGAGGCGGTCTGGCGCGACCTCACGGCAGGGAGCATCGAATCCCCCGGCCAGAGCTATGATTTCATCCGCCTGTGGGTGGCCAATCGCCAGGTGCCGCAGGCCGAGCAGCTTTATGTCGTCGGCCGCATCGATGGAGAACCGGTGGCGTTGCTGCCGCTGCATCGCAAGCGCGTGCATGGCCTGCCGGTCCTCACCTGGTTCCCCGGCGCCAATGCCGGCTGCTATGCCCCGATCGCCGACTACGATCGGCTGGCCGCGCTCGGCTCCGAGGGCCGCTGCCGGCTGTGGACCGCCATGACGGATCAATTGAGCGGCGCAGACGTGGTCTATCTCCGCTCCATCCCCGTCACGGTCGGTGGGCATGAAGGGCTGTTCGACGAGTTGGGCGCCACGCTCGCCGTGGAGACGCTCTACCGCTCGCAGTATGCGAGCTGGGAAGAATGCGACCGCCTGCAGCGCAGCAAGTCGCGCCGCAAGCATGACCGGCAGCAGGGCGACCGGCTCAGCGCCATGGGGGAGGTCGGGTTCGAGGAGCTGCGCAACGGCGGCGATACCGATTGTGCCATCGAGGTCATGTTCCGCCAGCGTTCGGCCCGCTTCAAGGCCATGGGCATCCGCGATACCTTCGTCCATGATCGGCTGATCGATTTCTATCATGACGCGGCGCGGGCCGGGTCCGGCGTGGATGTCCGGCTGCATGTGCTGCGGCTCAACGGCGACATCGTCGCGGTGCGTTACAATATCGTCCACAATGACCGCATGTTCTGCCTGATTTCCTCGATGAGCGACGATCCGGCCATCCAGAACGGCTCGCCGGGCAAGCAATGCCTGCTGCGGGTGATGCAGACCGTGTTCGACGAGGGCATCAGCGTCTTCGACATGGGCAGCGGCTTCACCGACGAAAAGCGCCACTGGTGCAATGTGCAGGCGCCGCTGCGTCAGCACTATGTCGGGCTGACGCTGCAGGGGGCCGTCATCGTCAAGGCGCACCGGCTGTTCCAGCAGACACGGGCAGCCATCAAGGCCAATCCGCAGCTCAAGGCGGCGGTGCGCAGCCTGCGCCAGCTCTTTGATCGCGCGACCGGGGCCGCAGCGCCAGGCCCTGCCGAAAAATCAGAGTAGCTTGAGGCCGCGCAACGAGGCGTGGCCCGATTTGCCGATGATGAGGTGATCGTGCAGCGTGATCCCCAGCGGCTTGGCTATGTCCGAGATTTCCCTGGTCATCCGCACATCGGCCGATGACGGGGATGGGTCGCCGGACGGATGGTTGTGCACCAGGATCAGCGCCGTAGCCGACAGTTCGAGCGTGCGCTTGATGACTTCGCGCGGATAGACCGGTGTATGGTCGACCGTGCCGGTCTGCTGCACTTCGTCTGATATCAGCCGGTTTTTCTTGTCGAGGAACAGGATGCGGAACTGTTCCACCGATTCGAAGGCCATCTGGCTGCGGCAATAGTCGATGAGTTGCGACCAGGACGACAATATGGGCTGGTCGCTGTCGATCCTGTCGCGACCGAAGCGGGCCGCGACGGCCTGGATGACCTTGATATGGGCGATACTCGTTTCGCCGAGCCCCTTCACCTTGGCGAGGCGGGCCTCGCTGGCGTTGAAGACAGCAGAGAACGAGCCGAACTCGCGCAACAGCGTCTTGGCGAGGCCCTTGGTGTCCTTGCGCGGAATGGCCAGCTGCAGCGCCAGTTCGAGCAGTTCGTAGTCTTCCAGCGCGTCGCCGCCGACCTTGAGGAAGCGCTCGCGCACCCGTTGCCGGTGGCCGGCGTGATCGTCCGGCTCGGGAGCCGGGAAGGGGGCCTCGGCGAAAGCGTCGGGCCGCTCCTTGCTCATGCTGCCCGCACGGCCATCGGGTTGAACAATCCGCCCGGCGACAGCGTGAACACCTCGCAGCCGCTCTCGGTGATGCCGATGGAATGCTCGCATTGCGCCGACAGGGTCCGGTCGCGCGTCACCGCGGTCCAGCCGTCGGAGAGGATTTTCACATGCGGCCGGCCGAGATTGATCATCGGCTCGATGGTGAAGATCATGCCCGGCTTGAGTGGAACCCCGGTGCCCGGCGTGCCGAAATGCATGATATTGGGCTCGTCGTGGAACAGCTTGCCGAGGCCATGGCCGACGAAATCGCGCACCACGCTCATCCGCTCGGCTTCGGCAATGGCCTGGATCGCGGCGCCGATATCGCCTGTGGTATTGCCCGGCCGGGCCGCGGCAATGCCCGCTTCCAGCCCGGCATAGGTGATCTCGATGAGCCTTTCGGCCTTCCGCGAAATCTCGCCCACCGGATACATGCGGCTGGAATCGCCGTGCCAGCCGTCCACCACCAGCGTCAGGTCGATATTGACGATATCGCCGTCGCGCAGCGGCCGTTCATCGGGAATCCCATGACAGACGACATGGTTGATCGAGGTGCAGAGCGAATGCCGGTAGCCCTTGTAGAAAATGGTGGCCGGCACCGCCCCGTGGTCGCGGGCGAATTCGTAGGCGACCTTGTCGATGGTGGCGGTGGGCACGCCCGGCTCGACATAGTCGGTGAGGATATCCAGCGCCTGCGCCGTCAACGCCCCGGCCCTGCGCATGCCCTCGAAGCCTTCGCTGCCATGCAGCGGAATGACGCCGGGTGTACGGCGGGCTTTGGCGGGAGCATCGACGAAGGTGATCATGCGGGACTCCGGAGAATTCCTGTCAAATTAGTCGCTCGCCCCCACGATTGGAAGGGCGGCGCGCCAGCTTGACGCCGATATCGCGCAAGGTTCATTGCTGGCGGGCAGCAAGCCACGGAAACTCCCCATGTCCAGCCCAGATACCGTTACCGCCGCCCTCCTGGTCATCGGCGATGAAATCCTTTCGGGCCGGACCAAGGACGTCAATATCGGCGCCACCGCCGATTTCTGTACCGATCTCGGCATCGAGCTCAGGGAAGTGCGGGTGGTGAGCGACGAGACCGACGACATCGTCGATGCCGTCAATGCCCTGCGCGCCCGCTACACCTATGTCTTCACCACTGGCGGCATCGGCCCGACGCATGACGATATCACCGCCGATGCCATTGCGAAGGCGTTCGGCGTCGCCCTGCCGATCAACCCCGAAGCGCGCGCCATGCTGGAAGCGCGCTGGGCGCAGACCGGCACCAAGGTCAACGAGGCCCGGCTGCGCATGGCGCGGATTCCCGAAGGTGCCATGCTCATCGTCAATTCCGTCAGCGCCGCCCCCGGCTTCCGCATTGGCAATGTGCATGTCATGGCCGGCGTGCCGGTCATCATGCGCGCCATGCTCGAAGCGCTGGTGCCGGTGCTGAAGGGCGGCAGGAAGGTGTTGTCGGTCACCGTCAAGGCGGCCGTGGGCGAGGGGACTTTGGGCGGTCCGCTCGGCGCGCTGCAGGAACAGTATCCCGATGTGAAAATGGGCTCCTATCCGCAGATGGGCAAGGATCGGGTGATGACCGAACTGGTCCTCCGCTCCGCCGACCCCGTGCGGCTGGAAGAAGCCGCCGGCAAGGTGCGCACCATGGTCACCGAGGCCCACCGCAAGGCCGGCGTCGCCCTGCCGGACGAACCCTATTGACTGGGCATAATCGCGCTGGGTGATTGGCGCAACCGCCGTGGTTTGCTAAGCACGACGCTTCTCATTCATCCCGGCGCTGGGCAGCGCCGGCGCAGGAGCCCGAGCCGTGAGCAATCCCAACCAGAAGTCGTTCCCCGTCACTTGGGACCAGTTCCACCGCGACAGCCGGGCGCTGGCCTGGCGGCTGGCCGGCATGGGCACGTTCGACGCCGTCGTCGCCATTGCCCGCGGGGGCCTCGTCCCCGCCGCCATCGTGGCGCGCGAGCTCAATATCCGCACGGTCGAGACCGTGGCCGTCAAGAGCTACGACCACCAGAACCAGGGCGGCATCCAGGTCCTCAAGTCGATCAGCCAGCCCGTGCTCGATATTGCCGGCAAGGGCGGCAAGATTCTCATCGTCGATGACCTCGTGGATACCGGCTCCACCGCCCGCGTCGTCCGCGAAATGCTCCCCGGCGCGCACTTCGCCACGGTCTATGCCAAGCCCAAGGGGCGCGAACTGGTCGATACTTTCATCACCGAAGTCAGCCAGGACACCTGGATTTTCTTCCCCTGGGACCTGGACGTGGCCTATGTGGCCCCGATCAGCGGCGGGACGGACTGAGGCTCGGCCGGGCGTCCGACTTGGGATGAGCCGGCTAGCGCCTCCGCTGCCTTGCTCTGATCCACGCACGCGAGCGGCGATACAGCCACTGCGGGCCGTCCTGCCAGCGGTACCGCGGCGATCGATCAAACAATATTTTCACGCTGCGCCGCAGATCATCTGTAGCGGCGTGCTTGTCGTCCACTAAGCGAATAACAAGATCCACCTGTTCCTGTGAATTGCGGGGCAATCGTCGCACTTGGGCGAGTTCGTAGCGGGTCAGATACCGATGAAGGTGGTGGTGGGGATTGGGCGGCGCCGGCCAGTTAAGGAAGTTTCCGAGCATGGCAGCCCACCATACTCGGGACAACGCCTTGGCCCGTTCGGAGAGGCAGCGTTCATAATCGCGGAGCGCCACCAGCTCCGGCGAGGATAGTTCCTGCCTTAGCCAGCCGTGGAAGCGGGAGGCCCTGTCACGATATGCACGGAACACATCTACGAGGTCGAGGTCTTTGTCATGGCTGTTGACGAAAGCCCAGGTGCTTGCCCTTGAGGCTAGACCCGAAAAATCGTCGATTGCCCGTAGCAGGTTTTCCTTGCTCAGCTTGAACGTCGCCGACTGGCCGTCGCGTACAGAATTAGTCAGGTTCCATCCCGCATCAACGATGCGCAGATGGTGCAGCAGGACGCGTAGGTTGATGACAAATTCATGGAGACCGTCGCTGCCGAATTCCGTCCGGCGACGCGCATCGTATCCGGCAATGATCGTTGCCGGATCAATCCGACGGCAATGGTCAACCAGAGACGCCGCCGCATTGGCACTGGCAAACAGCTCCTTCTGGATGCGTTGCTGAATCATGCGGAGTTCTGATTCACGCTGCCGTTCGAATAGGTCGGGCTTGTCGGCTACCGCCCTCCCTTCGAAGCCATGGATGGCTCCCAAAAGGTCATCAAGGCAGAGGTTGAACACGTCGAGACTGGTGAAGTACGATTGGCACCGTTCCCACAAGTCAAAGCCAGGGTGGCCACGCAGGATGGAGGGCGCATCGGATTGAAGAACGACGCGCTGCAATAGCTCATGCGGTAGGGGTACGGCAGAAGAGGCGACCTCTACCCGCAGGGCCTCGCGCGCAAGGGTCTGGCGCTCATTCTGTGCCCTTAGGAAGGATAGCCACCTGTCTTCACCAAAGGGGGCCATGGCGTGATTCTGGTCCAAACTAGTGTCGGAGGCTATTTTTCCGGTCAACAAATCGTCGTCGCGCTCATAGTCCCTCGGTGGGGCGGACTGAGGTACCACTGCGGCAGCATTGCCCTCTTAGTGCTACGCAAGAGAAGCTATAGTGCATCCAGCTCCAAATCGGACTTACCCGCCTTAAAAGCTGCCTCTCCTGCTCGATGACTGTAGATGAGGCGCCAAAAGGAATCGCGGGTTGATGCGGCGCCAATGGATAGCTCGATATCGGCTGATAGCGAGGTGTAGGTGCTAAACCAGTTCGCTTCGTTCTGATCGATGGAGTAGGTAAAATTCTCTGCCTTGCCGTAGTAACTGTCTGTCGACGGACGATGATATTTCTGTCCGGCGGTATAGGATTTTTCAAGCGACCGCTCAATTTCACTATACCTAGATCGGACTGCGGTGCCGTACGAGTCATTTTCAAATTCTGTACTGATGGCGGCAACACGCCATAGTTCGTCCGTGTAGCCGAAAGAGAGTACGACGGTTTCTATATCGGAAAGGGCCTTTGGCAAGTTGGTGGCAAGGTATGACGTGCCGAACCCCGACATATCAACGGGCGTCAAGACGACACCTAGTTCCGTGATTTCTTCCGCAGAAACCATCCACGCAAGGCCAAATGGGGCGGTGTCATCATCCTGGCCCGCAACGCCAAATGTCATCAACCAAGAAATGTGAGCGCAGCCAGTAGGCAAGATGTCAATCTCATAATGCTTCGGAGTCCTCTGTAACAATCACCTGGCCAACTGGTGCATTCGGCTCTTGTGCGGACGTGCCGCCAAACACAAACCCATATTTCTCGGCAAGTAGCGACAACCGAAGCTGACCTATAGTTACCTCACTGGTCGCAGCATTCATTAGAGCCATCGTCTGAATAAGGCCCCCGCTATAGCGTGCCGCTTCCGCCATGTTTCTGTCGCGTTCCTTTTGGGCGCCGGCAATGTCTTCTTCAAGCGCTGCTATGATCTCGGTGTTGGGGATGTGAGCCACACCTTCGATGACATAGCTAAGGTTGATCCGACGCAACAAAGAATTCCGTTTTTGCTCCAGCATGGCTTGGGTAGTTTTCAGTGTCTCAATGCGTATCTGTATTAGTGCCAAAATTGCGCCGCCGGAGTACAAGGCGGCTTCGTTCTCTGCCTCTTTGATGCTTATCTGCACTTCTGAGAGGTCAGCGTCGAGATCGGCTGTGGAAGGATCGCTACTGATGCAGCTGAGCGAAAAAAATAGAGTCGCAAAAACGATTGCGCATGCCGTACCGACGGCCAACACTAATTTCAATGTAGATCCCCCCAAGAACGATTTCCTTGGTACCCGACAATTTGTTAGTTGGGAAAGAGATGCCTGCAGAGTTGAGGCGGGCAAGAGTGCAACAAGTGGTCGTTTGAGCTCCTTTGGCAACGCTTCCGCAAAAAACTTATCCCCACCCCCAAAGTCTTTCCCGCATACTTCCACCCGTTTCCGCATTCACGCGGCCCCGACGCAGGGCCGGGCGGGGAGACCGTGGGACGGGGGCACCTGTCCAGTGAGGGGAAATACGGCAGCCGGGCCTGCAACACTGGTACCGCCTGAACCATACCTCGCGCAAAAGCGGCTCGTGATGGGCGGCCCTTGGTCCGTTCCATGTCGACATTTTTTGGTCCAACGGCCGCCCATCTCCCGTGTAACCGCACGCGAAAGCCGTGCGGCAATTTCGGCTGTCCGGCGATGCGTAACGCGTTGGCATCCCCGTCCCCCCATGCTACCTGCGAGCCGATGCGGGCGTGGTGGAATGGTAGACACACCGGACTTAAAATCCGGAGGGGGTATCCCCGTGCGGGTTCAAGTCCCGCCGCCCGCACCACAATGGGAGGCCGCATGATCGAACGCGTCGAAACCGGCATTGCGCCATCGTCCTCGCCCATCAACGATGCGGTGCGGGCCGGCAGGCACGTGTGGCTGGTGGCCATTGCCGAGGATCCGGTGACGGGTGCGATCGTCGAAGGTGGCATCGAGGCGCAGGCGCGGCGCTGCATCCAGAATCTGGACATCGCGGTCAAGGCGGCCGGCGGCACGCTGGCCAATCTGGTGATGGTGCAGATTTTCCTCGTCGACGGCGCCGATGCGGCCGGCATGAACGCGGTCTATCGGCAATTCTTCACCACCCAGCCCTATCCGGTGCGGGCTACGGTGGTGGTCGAGGAATTGCTGGCCAAGGGCCTCAGGATCGAAATCACGGCACAGGCGGTACTGGACTGATGTTGCTCAAACTGGAACTGCTCGAACGGATCAAGGCCGGCAAGGTCGACCTGGTGTTCCGCCGCTGGAGCCGGCCCAGTGTCAAACCCGGCGGTACGCTCAAGACCAAGGTTGGCCTGCTGCAGATTGGCGCCATCACCGATATGGACCCGGCCGCTGTCAGCGAGGCCGAAGCAAAACGCGCCGGCTTTGCCGATGTGGCCGATTTCCGCAAATGGCTCGACACGATGAAGCCGGGCCACCTGTTCCAGCGCATCGAGGTGAGCTATCTCGGTGAAGCCTAAAAGGGCGTTGGCGCCACGAAGGTCATGAATTCGCCCGTCGTGGGGTGCGTCAGGCCCAGTTCGGCAGCGTGCAGTTGCAGGCGGTCGGCGGCGGCGAAGCTGGCTGGATCGGCATAAAACGCATCGCCCAGAATCACATGACCGATTTCTCTCATGTGAACCCTGAGCTGATGCGTGCGGCCGGTCAGCGGATGGAGACGAACGCGGGTGGCATTGGCCTCGCGCTCCAATACGGTCCATTCGGTCTGGGCGGGGCGGCCGTTCTCGTAGTCCACGCGCTGGCGGGGCTTGTTCTCCCAGTCCGTCGCCAGCGGCAGGTCGATCAGGCCGCTATCAGCCTCGATCACACCGGCGACGCGGGCAATATAGGCCTTGGTGGTCTTGCGGTGCTCGAACTGGCTGCCGATGCGGCCATGGGCGCGCTTGTTGAGCGCCAGCACGAGAACGCCGGATGTATCCTTGTCGAGCCGGTGGCACATGCCGGCCGTGGGCCAGGTCTGGCGGGCGCGATGTTCGATACAGTCCCAGAGCGAGGGATCCTTGCCCGGCACGCTCAAGAGGCCACTCTGCTTGTCGACGACCAGGATATCGTCATCGACATGGAGGACGTTGAGATAGGGGTCGAGCGGCGGGAAATAGTCGAGCAGGGTGGGCATGGGTCCGGGCATGGGCGCCGTTTAGCAGATGGCGGCGCGTTTGACCAACGCTCGCCGGGGCGCGGCATGTTTTCTCTGACATGACAGCAATTTAACGGAACGTCCGCGGGGGCTGCCTCGTTATGCCTGCAACACCAACACGACAGGAGGTTTTCATGCACAAGGATGAAGTCAAAGGCGTCGGCAAGCAGGTCAAGGGCGCGGTGAAGGATGCTGCGGGTGGTCTCACCGGCAATGAGCGCCTGCAGGCCGAAGGTAAGCTCGACAAGGCTGTGGGCAAGGTCCAGCAGAAGGTCGGCGAAGCCAAGGACCACGCGCGCGACGCCCTCAAACACTGAGCTATACGCCTGAATAGCGTGAAGGGGCCGTCCCGGTGGGGCGGCCCCTTCACTTGTTAGGCGAAGCGGTAATGGAGGCGGGCGCAGGCGGCGCCGAAGCCCTGTGCCGAGATCAGCCTGGGCGAGGCGCGCAGGCCCGTTGGCGGGAAGAGCGGAATGCCGCTGCCGATGATTTCGGAGATGACGTAAATCTCGATCTCGTCGAGGGCGCCGCGCTCCATGAAGGTCATCTGCAGCTTGCCGCCGCCGAGCATCCAGACATTGCCGTCATCGAGGGCACGAAGCTCGGCGATGAGGCTGTCGATATCGCTGTGGGTTTCGAGCGGACCCTTCGGATTGTTGATGGGGCGCGAGGTGACGACGATGACGCGCTTGCCCGCATATTCCCATTCGCCCGGATACTTCGCCACCCAGTCATAGGTGGCGCGGCCCATGACCACGGTGCTGATGGTCTTGATGAAGTTGCGATAGTCGTGCTCGCCGAGGTTGAGATCGGGTTGCTGGGTGAGCCAGTCGAGATTTTCGTCCGGCGTGGCGATGAAGCCGTCGAGGCTGGTGGCGATATAGCCGACGATGCGGGCCATGACTTGCTCCTTGCGTGTGAAATGACGGCGGGTGTGGCGACCTGCTGCGACAGGATCTGTCAGCAGTGTGGCCGTTCGGCGGTTCAGGCTCTGGCACAGCAGGCTTTGGGGTCATAAGGTCGCCGCATGGAAACCATGGTGTTCGACACGGCGCTGGGAGAATTCGGTATCGGCTGGACCGATGCCGGGCTGGCGCGCGTGCAACTGCCGGGGCTGGACCGGGCGGCTTTGCTGCAGCGGATCAACCGGGGCGGCGCAGAGGCCGGCGAACCGACACGGGCGATTGAGGACCTGGTCAACCGGATCGAGGATTATGCCGAGGGCGAGGCCGTCGATTTTTCCGTGGTGCCGCTGGATTTGAGCGGCGTGCCGGATTTCAACCGGCGGGCCTATGACCTGCTGCTCAGGATCGGTTGGGGCGAGACGACCACCTATGGCGCGCTGGCGCGGGAACTGGGCGACGTGGCGTTGTCGCGGGCGGTGGGTGCGGCCATGGGGGCCAATCCCATCCCGCTTGTCATTCCCTGCCATCGCGTGCTGGCCAGCGATGGCAGACCGGGCGGCTTTTCGGCGCCGGGCGGGGCGGAATCCAAGCTCAGGATGCTCGAGCTGGAAGGGGTATCGGTCGGTACGCCTGCCGGGCAGATGACATTCGGATTTTGACGATGGGCCGGGAAATCGAACGCAAATTCCTGGTGGCCTCGGACGACTGGCGCGCCGAGGCGACGGGAAGCATGCTGCTGCGCCAGGGCTATCTGTCGTCCAATGCCAAGGCGACCGTGCGGGTGCGGACCCGTGACGATGTCCGGGCGGTGCTGACGCTGAAGGGCATAGTGGAGGGCATTTCCCGCGCCGAATACGAATATGAAATCCCCATCGCGGATGCGCGCGAATTGCTCGATATGGCCGAGCCGCATGTGATCGAGAAACGCCGCCACCTGGTGCCGCATGAAGGGCTGGTGTGGGAGGTGGACGTGTTTGCCGGGCGGCACCTGGGGCTGGTTATTGCCGAGGTGGAGCTTGCCGACGAGAATCAGGCCGTTCCGCTGCCCGCCTGGGTCGGGGCCGAGGTTACCCGGGACGAGCGCTACAAGAATGCGAGCCTGTCGCGCGCCGAAACGATTCCGGATGCGAGTAGCAGCTGACGTGTTGACCCTGACGCGGCGTGAGGGACTATTCAGCTGTCTTGCGGAGACGTGGACAGATGAAGACCTACACAGTCAATCAATTGGCGCAGCTTGCCGGCATCTCGGTGCGGGCGCTGCATCACTATGACGAAATAGGCCTGCTGAAGCCCGCGTTCACTGGCGACAATCGCTATCGCTATTACGGCGAGGAGGAATTGCTGCGGCTGCAGCAGATCCTCATCCATCGGGAACTCGATATTCCGCTCGCGGAAATCGGGGCCATTCTCGATGCGCCGGGCTTTGACAGGGTCGAGACGCTGCAAAGGCAGCGCGCGCGGCTGGAAAGCCAGGCGAAGCGATACGCCAGAATGGTCAAGACGATCGACCGCACGATCGCCAGACTGAAAGGAGATCGCGCCATGAAGGACGCGGATTTGTATTCGGGCGTGGTATCGCCCGAAAAACAGGCGGCATACGAGCAGTGGCTCATCGAGCGCTATGGCAGTGACATGGAGGTGCGGATCGCGCGCAGCCGCAAGGCCATGTCGGCAATGGGCAAGGACGAGATGGCAGCCGCGATGCAGGAACTCGAAGCGGTGGAGCAGGGACTGGCCGAAGGCCTGCGTCGGGGCATCCCGCCGCAGGCGGCGAGCCTCGATCCTGCCATCGAGAGGCATCGCGCCTGGGTGGCGCGTTCATGGGGCAGGGATTGCGGGCCGGCGGCCTATGCCGGGCTGGCCGACATTTACGAGCATCCCGATTTCCGGGCGCGCTACGAGGCCATCGAGCCGGGCTTCGCTGATTATCTCATGACCGCCATGCGGTCATGGGCGCGCCGACAGGGCGACTGACCGCCGGGCGCCGGCCTTGTAGGGAGGCGCTTGGTGCTACTGCCAGCGCTTGAAGGTCTTGAGATGGTCGAGCGACTTGATCACTGTGCGGGTGATCTGGTCGACACTGTCGGTGACGGGCACAACAAGGACGTTCTCCGTTTCTGGATCGGGGATTTCGAGCGTGGCGAACTGGCTGTCGAGCAGGCTGGTCGGCATGTATTCGTGGTTCCGCCGCGCCATGCGCTCGCCGATGACCTCGCGGGAGCCGTCGAGATAGACGAAGGTGATGGGCTCGCCCGCCTTTTCGGTCAGGAAGGTGCGATAGGCGCGCTTGAGCGCCGAGCAGGCGCCGACGGCGGCGCCTTTGCGGTCGGCGGCGTCATGCAGCGCGGCGGCGAGGCGTTCGAGCCAGGGCCAGCGATCGGCATCATCGAGCGGTATGCCGGCACGCATCTTTTCGACATTAGCCTCGGGGTGGTAGCCGTCACCATCCAGAAACGGCACATGCAGGCGCCGCGCGATGGATTGGCCGACGGTCGACTTGCCCGACGAGCTGACGCCCATGACGATGATGATGCGGGAGGGCGTAAGCGGCATGGAATGCAATCCTAGACGGTCGCCGTGAAGGCGCCATCGACATAGAGAATGTGACCGTTGACGAAGCGCGCGGCCTCGGAGGCGAGAAAGACGACGGCTCCGCCCAACTCCTCGGGCTGGCCCCAGCGGCCCATGGGCGTGCGGGTTTCGACCCAGGCGTTGAATTTTTCGTCTTTCAGCAGGGCGTCGTTGAGCTCGGTGGCAAAGTAGCCCGGCGCGATGCCGTTGACGTTGAGGCCGTGCCACGCCCAGTCGACGGCCATGCCGCGGGTGATATTGGCGACCGCGGCCTTGGTGGCGGCATAGGGGGCGACCGAGGGACGGGACATGCCCGACAGCAGCGAGCAAATGTTGATGATCTTGCCGCTGCCGCGGGCGATCATGTGGCGCGAGACGGGCTGGCTGACATTGAAAACGGAGGTCAGGTTGGTTGCTATGACCTGATCGAATTTTTCCGGCGGAAAAGCTTCGAGGCTGGAGCGGAACTGCATGCCGGCATTGTTGACCAGGATATCGATCGGCCCGATCTGGTCCTCGATATAGGTCACGGCATCATTGATGCTGTCGCGGCTGGTGACATCGAAGGCCACTGCATTGACCGCGGCGCCGGTGGCGGCCAAGTCCTGCGCGGCGGCGCCGAGCGCCACATTGTCCCGCGCATTGAGCACGATGGCGGCGCCGGCATCGGCCAGCGCGGTGGCCATGGCATAGCCCAGGCCGCGACTGGATCCGGTGACCAGCGCACGCTTGCCGGCAAGGCTGAACTGGTCGGCAATGCTGGTCATGGGGCGGGCGATCCACAGGTGAATATTGCAGTTGTTAGAGGAGGCGCCGGGCCGTTGCAAGGGCGGATGGCCGGTGGCGCCGCTGCGGCAGAAATCTTCCATACATGAAGCCGGATTCGGCCAAAAAATCCGTAAATACGACTTCCGTCGGAGGCTCGTTTGTGGTCAGGTTCGCCGCCGCACGCCATGCGTTGTGCGCATAAGTTGATGACGACCTCGGAAGGACTGCTTGTAATGTCGACTGCGGATATCGGCCTGATCGGCCTGGCGGTGATGGGTTCCAACCTCGCCCTCAATATTGCTGAAAAAGGCTATACTATCGCGGTCCACAACCGGTCTTCCGGGCGCATCGACGAATTCGTGGCGGAGGCGAAGAAGGAAGGCCTCGATGGCAAGACTGTCGCCAAGTACGAGCTGGCTGAGTTCGTTGCGGCGGTGAAGCGCCCGCGTTCCATCATCATCATGGTCAAGGCCGGCAAGCCGGTGGACGAGATGATCGAGCAGCTGCTGCCGCATCTGGAACAGGGCGACGCGATCATCGAATGCGGGAACTCGCTGTTCACCGATACGCAGCGTCGCTTCGACTATCTCAGGCCCAAGGGCATCGGCTATCTCGGCGTCGGCGTGTCCGGCGGTGAAGAGGGCGCGCGCCATGGCCCCTCGATTATGGTCGGCGGCTCCAAGGCGCAGTGGCACAATGCCGAGCCGGTGCTGACCGCCATTGCCGCCAAGTTCAACGGCGAACCCTGCGTGGCCTATCTGGGCGAGGGCGGCGCCGGCCATTTCGTCAAGACCATCCATAACGGCATCGAATATGGCGACATGCAGATGATCGCCGAAGTCTATGGCGTGATGCGTGACGGTCTGGGCATGAATCCAACCGCTTGCGCCGAAGTGTTCAAGGAATGGAACAAGGGGCCGCTCAATTCCTACCTGATCGAAATTACCGGCCATGTGCTGGCCGCCGTCGATGAGCAGACCGGCAAGCCGCTGGTCGAGCTGATCCTCGACAAGGCCGGCCAGAAGGGCACCGGCGTCTGGTCCGCCATTGCCGCCCAGCAGATGGGCGTGCCGGCGACGGCCATCGAGGGCGCCGTGGCGGCCCGCTCGATCTCGGCGCGCAAGGACGAGCGCGTTGCGGCCGAGGCCATCTACGGAAAGCCGGTCCGTGCCAGGACCGATGTGACGCTGGCCGATCTCGAAAAGGCGCTGCTGGCCGGCAAGATCGTCTCCTATGCGCAGGGTTTCGCGGTTATCGCCAAGGCCTCGGAGGAGAATGGCTGGAACCTGCCGCTGGCGACCATCGCCAAGATCTGGCGGGCCGGCTGCATCATCCGCTCGCGGTTCCTCGACCAGATGAGTTCGGCTTATGCCAAGGGCGGCAATGTCAATCTGCTGGTGGTGCCCGATTTCGTTGAGATCATGAAGGACAGCCATCCGAGCCTGCGCAAGGTGGTGGCCGCCGCTGCCGTCGGCGAATTCCCGATGATCTGCCTCTCGGCGGCGCTGAGCTATTTTGACAGCTACCGCCAGGCACAGGGCACGGCCAACCTGATCCAGGGCCAGCGCGACTTTTTTGGGGCGCATGGGTTCGAGATCGTGGGCCGGGGGGCCGATCTGCATGGGACCTGGCCGTCGACGCTGGGGAAGTAGGGCTGGTGTGAAACCGAGATTGGGGCTCCGCGCAAGCGGGGCCCATTTTTGCTTGGGTTTGGTGCCACGCCCTCGTGGTTCGAGGCTCGTGAAGAACTCGCACCTCACCATGAGGGCGTGGCTCAGAGCGCTCGGAACATCACATAGCTGTCCACGTAGCCGTGGACAGGGTGGTTGAACGCCTGGGGCAGGGTGCCGACGATGGCGAAGCCCAGCTTTTGCCATAGCGCCACGGCGCCGGCATTGGTGGAGACGACGTGGTTGAACTGCATGGCGCGGAAGCCGCGTTCTTTCGCCCGCACCAGCGAATGCTCGCACATGGCGCGGGCCACGCCTTTGCCCCGGGCCGCCGGGGCGGTCATATAGCCGCAATTGGCGACGTGGGCGCCGCCGCCGGCCTGGTTGGCCATCAGGTAGTAGGTGCCGAGGATCACGCCATTCTCCTCGGCGACGAAAACCTCGTGTGACGGGGCGAACCAGTAGGCGCGAACCCCCGCCGAATCGAGATCGCGGGCGATAGCATAGGTTTCGCCGGTTGCCAGCGTCGGCGCGACGATGGCGAGGATGGCGACGTGGTCGGCTTCAGTGGCGGGGCGAATCTGCATCGGGATCGTCGGCATCGTCGTCGATGGGGGGAACCCTGATCTGGCCCGGCGGGGCCATGTCGGGAACAACAGGCTTGTTGGCGATGGAGGGGCGATGGCCCAGCTCGAACCGCCATGCCGCCACAGTGAAGATGACCAGCGCGGCCGTCACGCAGATCGCTGCCGCGAGGAACGGTGCGCCGGGGAAATAGCCGGGCGAGTCCGCGGCCGTGGTGAAATAGGAAAAAATCTGCGTCGCGGCGAGCGGGCCGATGATGGTGGCCAGCGAATTGGCGGCATTGACGGCGCCCTGCAACTCGCCCTGGGCGTTGTCCGGCACCTGCCGCGACAGCACGCCATTGATGGCCGGGGCGGCCAGGCCGCTGATGGCGCCCACCATGATGAAAGCGTAGAGGTAGAAGACCTGATCGGTGAAGGCGACACCGGCAAAGGCGACGATGGCGGCGAGCAGGCCCAGCATGGCGACCGGCGGTTCGCCGACGCGCTTGACCATGGGGCCGACGACGAAGGCCTGGCAGATGGCAAAGCCGATGCCGAAGGCGCCGAGGGCGCGGCCGATATTGGAGGAGGTGAACTGGAACACTTCCACGGTGAAATAGCTGAACACCGTGGGCAGCGCCTGTGCCGCCAGCGAGAAGGAAAACAGCACGGCCAGCAGCCACAGCACGACCGGATATTGCTTGAGGGCAAGGATGGCGCCGAAGGGATTGGCGCGGCGGATGTCGAACTTGCGGCGGGAATGCTTGGGCAGGCTTTCGGGCAGCACCAACAGGCCGAAGAGGAAATTGGCGAAGGCCAGCCCGGCTGCGGCGAAGAAGGGGACGCGCGGGCCGAATTCGCCGAGTTCGCCGCCGATCACCGGGCCGATGATAAAGCCCAGGCCGAAGGCGGCGCCAATGAGGCCGAAGCGCTGGGTCCGCTTATGGGGCGGGGTAATATCGGCCATATAGGCCGTGGCCGTTGCCACCGCGGCGCCCGCGCAGCCGGCAATGACGCGACCGATGAAAAGGTACCAGACGACGGGGGCGATCGACATCATGAGATAGTCGAAGGTCAGCCCCAGCAGGGAGGCCAGCAGAATCGGCCGCCGGCCGAAGCGATCCGAGAGGTTGCCCAGGACCGGAGAGAAAACGAACTGCATGAAAGCATAGGTAAAGACCAGATAGCCACCGATGACAGCGGCATCGGCGACACTGCCGCCGGTCAGGTCTTCGAGCAGTTCGGGCAGCACCGGCACGATGATGCCGACGCCGATCATGTCCAGCAGGATGGTCACCAGAATGCAGGCCAGGGTCAGGCGTGAGCGGGTCGCTGCTTGCATACTTTGGGCGCTAACCTTGTGAATCCTGACCGGCCTCGTCGTGTCGCGCAGTTGACACAGGCGGACCATTCAACGCAAGGCCGAACGGCTGCAAAGGGTTCCATCGCCGGCTAGGGGGCCATGAGCGCGGCTGCGGTCACAAGGCCCTGGGCGATGTCGATCATCCGCCGGTTCTGGTTCATCGCGGTGGAGCGGAGCAGGGTATAGGCGTCGGCCTCGCTGAGATTGCGCGTCCGCATCAGGATGCCCTTGGCCTGCTCGATGAGCTTGCGATCATCGAGTTCGCCACGCGCCTGTTCCAGTTCCCGCGTCAAGCGGGAGAAGGCGTTGAAGCGGGAAATGGCCATGTCGAGGATCGGCTTGACGCGCTCCTTCCTGAGCCCGTCGACCACATAGGCCGAGACGCCGGCCTCGACGGCCTTTTCGATCATCGCGCCGTCCGAACGGTCGACGAACATGGCGATGGGGCGCTGGATGGCGCGGGACAGCGAGAAGAAATGCTCGAGGGTATCGCGCTTGGGATTTTCGAGGTCGATGACGATGACGTCGGGCATGGTGGCCTGGATGGTTCGCGCCACCTCGTTGACGTCATGGATGACGGCGACGCGCGTATGCCCGGCCTCACGCAACCCATCCTCGATGATGGACGCGCGGATGCGATTTTCGTCGACGATCAGAACTGAGAGGTCGGGGTTGGGCATCGACTGTAGCTATGCCGGTGCCCAGAAAAAGCACAAGTGCAGATTTTGCACATTTCATATGCAGCTGGATTGGGCCTAGCCCTTGGCGGCGACCTCGTTGCGCCAGGTGTATTGCGGGGAGTAGCCCAGCATGCGCTTGGCCTTTTCGATGGAGAGCAGCGTGCCATTGGCGGTGAGATTGCCCTTGACGGGCACGTCGGGGAAGACCTCGGCCAGCAAGGACATGTTGGACCGGCTCATGACCGTATCGGCATTGGCGATGATGAAAGCCTCGAAGCCACTGAAATCCGCCTGGATCGACCGGCGCACGGCCTGGGCGCCATCGCGGGCGTCGATGTAGCCCCACAGGTTCCATTTGCGGCTGCGCGGATCGGCGTCGAATTTGGGGAAGGCCGCGTAGTCTTCCGGGTTCATGACGTTGGAGAAGCGGAGACCGACAATGCGCAAGGCAGGGTCCCAGCGGCAGAACTGGGCGGCCATGGTTTCGTCCAGCAGCTTGCCCAGCGAATAGGCCGATTCGGGACGCGGATAGTATTCCTCGTCGACCGGCGCATAGGGCGGGGGCGTCTCGAAGGGCAGGCCGAGCACCGTTTCGCTGGAGGCAAAGACGATGTTCTTGATGCCGGCGAGGCGGCTGGCCTCGAACACATTATAGGTCGTGGGCACATTGTTGGCGAAGGTGCGGGCATTGGCGGCAAGGCCGGGCGCCGGAATGGCGGCCAGATGCACGACGGCGTCGAACGGCCCCTTGCGTTCGTCCACGCCGCCAAGGATGGCGGCGGCGACTTCGCCGAAATTGGTCAGGTCGATCCGCACGCTGGGACAGATGGGTTCGGGCAAAGCGTGCTGGTCGAGGTTGAGAACGTCGTAGCCATGCGCCACCAGATCGCGCAACACGGCGCGCCCGAGCTTGCCGCTACCACCAGTCACCAGAACCTTGGGCATGCGAACCTCCTCTATTTTCTCATGATTTTTGCTCTCGCAGCAGCCGTAGCCTAAGCCGGAACCGGGCGACTGCCAACATGCACGCGCATCGGTCGGTGGGTAAACAAGTGATGAATGAACGTCTCAGCAGCGGTTCAAGCGCCCGGGCGCAGAACTGGCAGCACGGTCGATGACAGGTATCGACATGACCGCTGTCGGCGGTCTCACACAGGAGACGACAAATGCTCAAGACCACCGTTCTGGCCGTTCTCGTCGGCCTTGCCAGTGCTGCCGCCACGCTGCCCAGCGCGGCCCAGTTCCTCGCCGGCCCCCCGCCGGGCGGCCCCGGCATGCAAGCTGAAGAAGACTGCGCCTATCCGCTGCACTACATGCCGCGCGTGACCCGCGCCCATATCCAGTCGATCGATGGGCAGCCGGTCTACCTTGTTCCCGTCTGCGAGGATGGGCTGATCGGTCGCAACGACGATTATGGCTGGCTTTTCGTGCAGGGCAATGTGGACACGCTGCGCCTGCCCATCGCCCGCAACGCCACGCTGATGGCTGCGCTGACTGCCGAGGGCTACGACAGCCAGGACGTCGTTTCGCTGCGTTTCGGCGGCGGCGACAGCATCACCCTCTACGTCCACCAGCGCAACCTGCGCTGAGCCCAGGCAACCCTGCCCGCTAGGATGAACGGTTTCTGAACATCGGTCTCAGGACCAGTTCAAGCGGGATCGGGCAGGGTGCTTTCAACAACCGAACTGTCCAGGGGGACACGATGAACAAGCAACAGGAAAAAGTTCTGGTCGCCACGCTCTGCGGCCTGGTGATTGCCGCCGCCGGCGCCTTCGCCGTGCAGCCCGCCATGGCCGCCGGCTACCAGGTCGATCAGCTGGCGCAGGTGACGGGCGTGGTCCATTGGGACCAGCTCAATGTCCGCAAGTGGCCGGCATCCTACTCCCAGCAGGTCGGCGCCTTCACGCCGGGCAGCCATGTGTGGGTGGAACGCTGCATCGAAGCCAAGACCGGCGCGGACTGGTGCCTGGTCGATGCGCACGACACGACGGGTTGGGTCAATTCCCGTTATCTGACTGTCATCTACGACTGGGATCTTTGATCCCACACGGCCGCGCTTCCTTCCGAAGCGCCGGACGTCGGTGATGGCGGAGACCCGGCAGCCTGCGGTTCATTCATCGCCGCAGATCGTGACTGCCGGCCGTTCGGGTCTCCACCCTCGCCGATGCGAGCCAGTGTTTCGTGCGTACCTCCTTCCCATGCTCTGTTGACTTTTCCGGTCCTGCGCTGTTCGTGAGAACAGCCCGGACCGGAGTTTTTTCTGATGGATGCCAATCCCGTTCTTGCCGAGACCATACGCGGCAACTGGGTCGAAAACCGCCATCGCGGCGCCTATGTCGTCGTGGATGCCGACGGCCGTATCATTGCTTCGGCCGGCGATATCGAGCGCGCCGTGTTTCCGCGCTCCGCCATCAAGTCCATGCAGGCCCTGCCGATCTTCGCGCGCCATGCCGAAGACAGGTTCCACCACTCCGAGGAAGAACTGGCGCTGGCCTGCGCCAGTCATCACGGCGAGGACGTGCATGTCGCGACAGCCAATGGCCTGCTGACCCGTATGGGGCTTTCGGCGGCCGATCTCGAATGCGGCGCGCATCTGCCGACCAATGCGGCGGCGCGCGAGGCGCTGCGGGCGGCGGGGGCGCCACCCAGCCCGTTGCACAACAACTGCTCAGGCAAGCATTCCGGCATGCTGAGCGTGGCCCTGGCCATGGGCGTGCCGACATCGGGCTATGTCGGTCGCGACCATGCGGTGCAGCAGGCGGTGCGCACCGCGGTCGAGGCGGTTATCGGCGAAAGCCTGACCGAGAGCAAATGCGGCACCGATGGCTGCTCGATTCCCACCTTCGCGGCGCCACTGCGCGCCTTTGCCCATGGCTTTGCCCGCATGGCGACGGGCAGGGGCCTATCGGCCGAACTGGCGACGGCCGCCCGGCGCCTGTTCGACGCGGCGACCAGCCATCCGCATCTGGTGGCCGGCACCGGCCATGCCGATACGCTGCTGATGACGGCCTTCAAGGGCAGGCTGATGCAGAAGATCGGCGCCGAGGGTGTGCAATGCGGCGCCATCCGCGACAAGGGCTGGGGCTATGCGCTCAAATGCGACGACGGCAATATCGCCGCGAGCCAGGCCATGCTGGCCGGCATGCTGCTGAAACATGCCGATCCCGATGCCGGACAGAAGGCGCTGCTGGCAACGCTGGCGCACCAGCCGATCAGCAGCGTGCGCGGGGCGGAAGTGGGCGAGATGCGGACGACGGTTTGAGCGCTATCGGACGCTCACATTCGGGTAGCGACCGGCATTGGCGATGAGGTCGGCTTCCACGACCTCGGTCCAGGCGAGGCCGACGATGGCGTGCTGGCGGGCCGAAACGGCGTTGCTGCCGAGATGAACCGGCCCGGCCCCCTCCACCACGCTCACCCCGATGCCGATATCGCTCTGGCTGACCACGTTGCCTGATATCAGCACGTTGCGCAGGAAGCTGCCATAGCCGGCCGCGATGGCGATGCCGGGCACGTTCTGCACGGTGTTGCCGGTGATGGCCGCTTCCGCCTCGGCGAAAATGCCTATGGGGATCGTATCGGGATTGACCGGTGAGTTCGGCGTGATGTTGCGCACGATGTTGCCGGCGCAGACGGCCAACTGGCCGCCGGAGTCGAGATTGGTGATCGAGATGCCGGTGGCGGCGCCGTCGACGATATTGTTGGCGATGACCGAGCCGGAGAATTCGAATTCCGAGAAGATCGCCACCTCGCCCGAGCGCAGGCAGGTATTGCCGCTGACCTGCGTATTGTTGGTGGCGTTGAGGCGGATCGCGGTGAAGGCGCAATCGGCGATGTGGTTGTTGGCGACGATGACCTCGTCGGCCTTGAACACATTGATGCCATTGCCGTTCTGTCCGTTGCCGCCGCCACGCCAGTCGATATTGGCGATGCGGTTGCCGGTAACGATGGAGCCATCCGCACCGCTCTGCGAGCGCCAGATGCGGATACCCGCATTGCCGCACTGGTCGATGCTGTTGCCCGATATGAAGAGGCCGCGGCTGTCCATGGCGTGAATGGCGGCATCGCCGAGTTCGGTGAAATGGCAATCGCTTATGGTGACGCCGGCATCGGCGATGCTGACGCCGATTTCCGAGCCACGGAAGCGGCAGCGCTCCAGCGTGATGTCGTCGCTGGCCACGATGGCGATGCCGGCAGTGCCCGATGCGAAGCCGATATCGCGGAGGACGAGCGAACCGCGGTCGTGGACGGACAGGTTGTCGCCATCGGGCAGCAGGGTTAGCTCGGTGCGGCCCGGAACGCCCTGGACCACCAGATTGGACGGGAAATCGAGGCCGCTCACCTGGATGATGCCGGCCGGCAATTGCAGTGCCTGGCCCGCCGTGGCGGCCTGATCGAGCGCCGCCTGCAGCAACGGGCCCTGGTCTCCGGCGGTATCGCCGGCGACGCCAAGCGTCGTGGCATCGAGCACGGACTGGGCGCGCGCGGCCGGCGGAGCGGCGAGACTGGCGATCCCGGCCAGGACAAGGCGGCGATTGGCGAGCATGGTTGTCTTCATCCAGCCATTGTGCCGTGCGCGCGCCGATCCCGCCATCAGCAATGGAAAACAGAGTTACGAGTTGTCCCGCCGCAATGGGGGCGGCTATAAGAAACCAACTCAAAGGATGGCGGCGCCGATGCTTATTGACGACAAGATCTTTCTCGGGGTCAGCACGCGTCCCGAATACCTGGCGCTCAAATATGGCAACCGGCATGGCCTGGTGACCGGGGCGACCGGCACCGGCAAGACCGTGACCTTGCAGGTGATGGCCGAGGGATTCTCGGCCGCCGGGGTGCCGGTCTTCGCGGCCGACATCAAGGGCGATCTCAGCGGCGTGGCCAAGATGGGCGCGGCGCAGGGCTGGCAGACCCAGCGCGCCCAGGACATCGGCTTCACTGACTTCAAGGACGACATATTCCCGGTGATCTTCTGGGATCTGTTCGGGCGGCAGGGCCATCCGATCCGCGCCACCATCTCGGAAATGGGTGCGCTGCTGCTGAGTCGCATGCTCGAGCTCAACGACACGCAGGAAGGCGTGCTCAACATCGCCTTCAAGCTGGCGGACGATGAAGGGCTGCTGCTGCTCGACCTCAAGGACCTGCGGGCGCTGCTGGTCGATATCCAGGAGCGGGCCAAGGAAATTTCCACCCGCTACGGCAATGTCACCACCGCCTCGATCGGGGCGATCCAGCGGGCTTTGCTGGTGCTGGAACAGCAGGGGGCGGAGAATTTCTTCGGCGAACGCGCGCTCGACATTGCCGACCTGATGCGGACGGATCGGGACGGGAAGGGTTTCATCTCGATCCTGGCGGCGGACGAATTGATGCGCGCGCCAAGGCTTTACGCGACCTTCCTGTTGTGGATGCTGAGCGAGCTGTTCGAGGAATTGCCGGAAGTGGGCGACCCTGACAAGCCCAAGCTGGTGTTCTTTTTTGACGAGGCGCATCTGCTGTTCGATGATGCACCCAAGGCGCTGATCGACAAGGTCGAGCAGGTGGTGCGGCTGGTGCGTTCCAAGGGCGTCGGCGTCTATTTCGTGACGCAGAACCCGGTCGATATTCCCGAAACCGTGCTGGCGCAGTTGTCCAACCGGGTGCAGCACGCCCTGCGGGCCTATACGCCGCGCGAACAGAAGGCTGTGCGGGTGGCGGCCGAGACATTCCGGCCCAATCCGGAATTTTCGACTGAGGAGGTCATCACCCAGCTGGGCATCGGCGAGGCGCTGGTGTCGGTGCTGGAGGCCAAGGGCATTCCCTCGGTGGTCGGGCGCACGCTGATCCGGCCCCCTTCGGCGCAGGTCGGGCCACTTTTGCCGGAGGAACGGCGCGCCATCATCGCCAATTCGCCGGTGGCCGGGCTATATGACACCGTCGTCGACCGGGATTCGGCCTTTGAAAGCCTGGCGAAGAAGGCCCGTGACCGGCAATTGGCGGAGGAACGCCAGCGGCAGGACGACGAGGCGCGCAAGGCCGAACGGACCTATCAGGACGACAAGCCGCGCCGCAGCTCGACTCGCCAGACGCCCGCAGAAGCGGCAATGAATTCGCTGGCGCGCACGGTTGCCAACCGGCTGGGAAGCGCGCTGGTGCGCGGCATTCTCGGCGGCCTGAAGCGCGGCCGATGAGCATGGTGGAACCCGCTATCGCCGCTCCCGTCGTTGCCGTTTTCGCATCGGATAAGGGGCCGGGCGACCCAGAACGGGCGTCGATCATGGGGCAGGCCGGCACGTATTTTGCCAAGCGCGGCGCCCATATCGTGTGCCTGGCGGAAAACGGCGTCATCCCGGTGCCGCTAATCACCGCGGCGCGGACGGCGGGCGGGCTGGTGCAGATCGTGGCCGATGCGACCATCGCGCTGCCCAGGGCCCTGGCTGGCGTGACGATGGAAGTGCTGCCCGAGCGTGAGGAGCGGCTGACGCGAGTGGCGCAACTGGCCGATGCCTATGTGGCGCTGCCCGGTTCGCTGGCCTCGGCTTCGACGCTGTTTGGCAGCTGGGCCGCCGCCCGGGCGCAGGGACGCACGCCGCCGGTGGTGATGCTCAATCGGCATCGGGCTTATGAAGTGATGCGGGGCTATGCCGCTGACGTGCTGTCGCCGGGCCTGCCCGGCTATGAGCGGGCCGTGCAATTTGCCGACACGATCGAGGATCTTTGGGCGCGGCTGAGCAGGCTGGTCGCGGAGGCGAGATAGGATTTCGGCGACGCGTTTTCATCAGGAGCTACTGGTGCCGTTGCCTAGGCGAGCTTGTAGATCCTCACCGGCCTGGTGCTGCCGCGGGCGATGATGCCTTTGAATTCCAAGTCGAGTTGTACGCCCTTCATCCACCAGCCGGCCTTTTCGCCGCCAGGGAAATGTTCTTGCGACAGGATCGGCCTGATCGCCTCGCGCAGCTCGGCCGGGGTGATGCCGGGTGCCTCTGACGGCAGCGCGGCGAGCACCGCATCCTTCATCGCCATGAACCGCGCCTTGTCGACCCGCACCTTGTGATCGGGCGAGACGGCGTTTTCCATCAAGTATTTCTCGGCTTCATCCTTGGCCATAGCGGGTCTCCTTGATGGTGAGGTCGGCTGGCATGGACAGTGTGAACTGAACGGTCCAGTTCCAACATTGCATCAAACTAGACTGTCTAGTATGATTGTCAAGTGGACCTGACTGGAGGCGATGGATGGCTGTGGAAGAAGAGGGCATGGCGGCGGGGGCGGGGCGCTCGGCGCGCAAGCGCCAGGCAGTGCTGGCGGCAGCGACGGAAACTTTTCTCAAATCCGGATATCTCGGGGCCAATATGGATGAGATCGCCGCGATGTCCGGGGTGTCCAAGCAGACCGTCTACAAGAATTTCGGCAGCAAGGAAGCGCTGTTCATCGAGGTGGTGACTTCCATGACCGATGCGGCCGACCTGCGTGTGCACACGGCGCCGGCCGAGCCCGACAATGCCGAGGCGCTTGAGCGGTTCTTGTTCGACTATGCCTATCGGCAGCTCTCGGTGGTGATGACGCCGCGGCTGATGCAATTGCGGCGGCTGGTAATCGGTGAAGTCAGCCGGTTTCCCGACTTGGCGCGGGTGCTCTATGAGCGCGGGCCGCAAAGGGCCATGCAGGTGCTGGCGGGGATTTTCGAGCGACTGGAGGCACGCGGGCTGTTGGCCTGCCCCGAACCGGAGGTTGCGGCGACCAATTTCAACTGGCTGGTCATGGCCGAGCCGGTCAACCGCGCCATGCTGATGGGCGACGGCGAATTGCCTGACGATGCGCAATTGCGGGCGGTGGCGCAGGAGGCCGTGCGGGTTTTCCTGGCGGCTTACGGCTCGTAACCATAGAGCCAGGCCAGCCGGCGCAGGTGGCCCCGGCTGCCCTGCAGGGCGATCACCGTGTTGCGGGCCATGCTCAATGGCCATGGCAGGTGGAAGATGCGGCCATTGACTGCAGAGACGCCGGCGGTGCGGGCGGTGCGAGGGCGGCGGCGCTGGCGGTATTTTTCGAAGGCGGTTTCGGCATTGGACTCGGCGATGAGCAGAGGAGCGAGGACGGCGGCATCCTCGATGCCCATGGCGGCGCCCTGGGCCTGGAAGGGCACCATGGCGTGGGCGGCGTCGCCGGCGAGGCCGATATTGCCGGCATGCCAAAGGGGCGCGTCGACGGTGTAGAGCGGCCAGGATGTCCAGTCGCTGGCGGTCTCGATGATCGAGGACAGCAGCGGCCAGCTTGTGATGCTCGGCGGCAAGGCGGGACTTTCTCCTTTGTCCGACGGATTTCGCTGCGGGGCGAACAGGGCCAAGTTTACCTGACCCCGATGGGGGAGGGGATAAGTGACCGCGTGAACGTCTCTCGCGAGGAAAACCGAAACCCGGTCGAGCGGCAATTTGTCTTTGATTGCAGAGGCTTGCAGCAGGGTACGCCAGGCGGCGCTGGATGTGTAGCGCGCCGGTGGGCCGCCGATTATTTCGGTGCGGGTGCGGGAATGGACGCCGTCGGCGCCGATGAAGGCGTGGCCGCGGCTGGTGCGGGTCTGGCCATTGGCCTCGTCGATGGACACGGTGACGCCGCGGGCGTGGGAGACCACGTCCCAATTGCGGGTGCCGAAGACGATATCGATATTGGCGAAGCGCCGGCAGGCCTTGTAGAGGGCATCGGCGAGATCGGCGCGGTGCATGACGGCATAGGGGGCGCCGAAACGCTGCCGCATGATGGCGCCAAGCTCCAGCGTCACCAATGGGACGGAACCGCAATGGGGGTAGATATCGATGCCCGATGGTTCGAGGGTGCGGGCGGAAATTGTCTGGTCCAGGCCGAGGTTGTCGAGGATTTTCCGGGCGTTAGGGCTGACCTGCAGGCCGGCGCCGAATTCGGAAAGGGTGGCGCTACGCTCGAGGATAACCACGGACGCGCCAAACTTGGCCAGCGCCAGCGCCAGCGTCATGCCGGTGATTCCCGCACCGGCGATATAATAGGTGCGGCCGGTGCCGGGCATGGCTTAGAGCGCCGGCCGTTCCGACGAAATCGGAACTGGCGCTCTGGCCTTTTGTTTTCGCATCGGATTTGTCCGAAAACCGCGTCGCACTTTTCGGTCCGATGCTTTAGGCCGCGTCGGCGTGAAAGATGGCGGAAAGCGGGTTGGCGGTACCGGGAGCCAGGCGCGAATTGAACACGTAATGCGTTGAACAATAAGAGCAAATCGCCTCATTGTCCTTGCCCATGTCGATATAGATATGGGGGTGATCGAAGGGCGGCAGGGCGCCGACGCACTGGAATTCCCTGGAGCCGACCTCGATCTGGCGAAGGCCTTCGGTATTGTGGAAATGGGGCGTGGTGCCGTGGGCCATGGCGAGAAAAACCTGTTTGATTTGGCCGGACCATATGCCAAGGACGGGGGCAAGGAAAGGCCCCGGAGACACTCTCCGAGCCAGTCCACACAACACCGCATCTGGCGGCTTAATGCTAACACACTGTTAGCATCGACGAGCGGAACCTGCGCATGGCGAGTTTTCAATCCGAGGGCCTGACACTGGCCTACGAGTCCTTTGGTTCGGGGCTTCCCGTGCTCTGCATTCATGGCTTTGCCTCGAGCGGCAAGGTTAACTGGATCGACACCGGATGGGTGGAGACGCTGACCGGGGCCGGCTATCGCGCCATCGTGCTGGACAACCGGGGGCACGGGAATTCGGACAAGCCGCATGACCCCGAGCGATACTATCCGGGGGATATGTCGCGCGACGGCGTGGCGCTGCTCGACCATCTCGGCATCGAGCGCGCCGCCATTCTGGGCTATTCCATGGGCGCGCGGATAAGTGCCTTCCTGGCGTTCGAACATCCCGAGCGGGTGGCCTGCGCCATTTTCGGCGGCATGGGGATGAACCTGGTCAACGGGCTCAGCGATGGCAATGACATCATTGCCGGATTGCGGGCGCCGACGCTGGGCGAACTGACCCACAAGACGGCGCGGCAGTTCCGCATTTTCGCCGACCACACCAAATCGGACCGGGAGGCGCTGGCGGCGTGCATGGAGACGTCGCGCCAGCCGATGGCGCGGGCGGATGTGCGGCGGATCAACGTGCCTGTGCTGGTGGCTGTGGGCGAGACCGACGAAATGGCCGGGCCGCCCGGTCCGCTGGCCGAATTGCTGCCGCAGGCGGAGGCCTTTGTTATCCCCAAGCGCGATCATATGCGGGCGACAGGCGACAAGGCGTTCAAGCAGGCGGGGCTGGGCTTCCTGGGCAGGAATTTCGTCTCGGACAGGTAAATGTGAACCAAACCGTGCGTCCGGGCTTTGTCCCGGAGCATCGAATGGCTTATATCGGTATTTCTCGATGAAGCGGAGAATGCGCCATGTCCAGCAGCGCCCGTAAGCCTGCAGAGATCAAAGCGGTCGATCCCGTCTGGGAGGCCGTGCGCGCCGGGGCGCAGCAGATCGTAGCGGCCGAGCCGTCGCTGGCCAATATGGCGATTTCCGCGATTCTCAATCACGACTCGTTCGAGCAGGCGCTGGCCCATCGGCTGGCGGCGCGGCTGGACCATGACGATGTATCGGCCGATCTGATCCGCCAGGCTTTTGCCGAGACGCTCATCGATGCACCCGAGATTGCGATCAAGGCGCGGGTGGACCTGGCGGCGACGCTGGAGCGCGATCCGGCCTGCCACCGGGCGATCGAGCCGCTGCTGTTCTTCAAGGGCTACCAGGCGATCCAGACGCACCGCTTTGCCCATGCCATGTTCAGGGCGGGGCGGCGGGACTTCGCGCTCTATCTACAAAGCCGGGCCAGCCAGGTGTTCCAGGTCGATATCAATCCGGCGGTGCCGATGGGCAAGGGCATCATGCTCGATCATGGGACGGGCCTGGTGATCGGCGAGACGGCGGTGGTGGGCGACAATGTGTCGATGCTGCAGAATGTGACGTTGGGCGGCACCGGCAAGTCCGACCAGGACCGCCACCCCAAGATCGGCAATGGCGTGTTGATCGGGGCGGGGGCCAAGGTGCTGGGCAATATCGTGATCGGCGACTGCTCGCGCATCGGAGCGGGCTCGGTGGTGCTCAAGGACGTGCCGCCGCGCGTGACCGTGGCGGGCGTGCCAGCCAGGGTGATCGGCGAAGCCGGCTGCGCGCAGCCGGCGCTGGTCATGGACCAGATGGTGCTGGTTCACGATCTGGCTTCGCCAACTGAGTAGCAAGGCAGCCAAGCAGCTTGTTCCCGCTAAAATGGCACCGGTCAGGGGTTGTATGCGTTGTCAGGGTGACTAGATTGCCGGCTCAACGCAAATCAGCAGGACACCGACAGTGAACCATCCCGAGATCATCAAGCTGCAGAAGTTCCTGCAACTGAAGTTCAACAACAAGAACATCGACGTGCGGCCGCGCGCGAAGCTCAACGATTCCGTCGAGGTGTTCATTGGCGATGAATCGATCGGGCTCATTCACGTGGACGACGAAGACGGCGACAAGTCGTATATCTTCAACATGTCGATTTTGGACATCGACCTGGATGAGGTCTGAAAGTGTCCCCGCGAGAGCGGGGATTTCTTTTTGGGGATCTCTACCCTCATAAGCCGATCTCTCACCACGCGCCGATGGCGGTGAGCCAGCGTTGCATTTCCCCGTCGAACTGGCGCCAGGATTGCAGGACGGTGGCGTCGAAGGTGTAGACGGCGGCGATGCCGCTGGGCAGGTAGACGGTGCGGACGCATTGGGCGACCCCGTCGGTGGCCACCGGGGCCACGCATTTGGCGACGAAGGGATTGGGCGAGAGCGCGTCGTACCAGACGCTTTCGCCGGCATAGCCGTTGCTGGCCAGCATCGGCTTGCCCACCAGGCCCGGCACGCCGCCCAGGGTTTCATCGGCAAACTGATGCAGGTAGACGCGGTCGAGCAGGCTGCTGCTGGCGCGGGCGCGGCTGCGTGGCAACAGGGTGACGCCGACCGGCAAGGGGGTCTCGACGCCTTCGGGGGCGTAGAGGATGCGCAGGTCGATCTGGCTGGTGAAGCCGTCGCGGATCTGCTCGCCATAGCGGAACCAGGATGTGGGGATCGCCAGCTCGCGTCCTGAAATCGTCTGCGAGATGGTATCGGCGTCATCGAGCGATGGCTGCGGGACGCGGCTCGATCGGCCCAGTTCATCGATGAGATAGGCCATGCCCACGGCGAGCAGCAGCACCAGGACGGCAATGCCGGCAAGATTGTAGGCCAGCGAGGCAGGGCCGGAATGGCGGCCGGCCGGAGCCGATTGCAAACTCATGTCCAGCGTTAACCAGTTCAGCCGAGGGGAGGTGACAGGCCATCAGGCGGGCAATATGCTTAATGAGGGGTTAATAGATGGCGCGGGGACGGACTGGGCATGACCAAGGAATTGCTGCTCGCGGCCTTCTTGATTGGCGTCGGCTTGTGCATAGCGGGGGCCGGAACGCATCTCTACCAGTGGCTTGCCCGGCAGCAGGCCATGCTGCGCTATGACGGCAAGAGCTTCGTCACCGCCATGGGCAACCTGGCGGTCAGCTTTGTCTGCGGGCCTTACATCATGCTGCAAATGGGCTGGCAGCATGAGGAGGACGGCACGATTTCGATGACCTCGGCGCTGGTTTCGGCGGTGGTGGCGTTCGGCTGGGCGTTTGTCACCGGGCTGCTGTTCATGGGGATTTATGTGGCGGTGCGGTTTTAGCGCCGCTGCTACCCAGGGATACAAACAATGAGGCCGGCTTCGGGTTGCGAAGCCGGCCTCATTCATCAGACCCCTATCAGGGATAGGCTTTGGGCGGGGTCCGGAAGGCGGCGGGAGTTGCGCTTCCCGCTTGTTCTTGTTGTGCTCAGTCGATCGCCGCCGTGGCGACGACGATCTCGCGGGTGTCGATCATGTCGACCCACTGGCCGGCATTGGCCTGGGACTGGCGCTTGATGAACTTGTAGGGGGTCTGGCTCCACAGATCGATCGAGCCGACCTGATTGTCGAGCACGAGATCGCCGCGATCGGTGCGGACCATCAGCACGGCATGGCCTTCGCCATTGGCCTGCTTGACCACGGCCATCAGCAGCGTCGAGGCGGGCCAGCCGGCATTGATGAGTTCGCGGCGCTTGGCCAGCGCATAGTCTTCGCAATCGCCGTAGCCGTTGGGGTAGGTCCAGAATTCGGCGACCTGGTAGAGTTCCTGGTCGGTGACCGGGACGATGGCCTGGTTGATGCCGGCATTGACGGAGAGCAATTGCTGCCACAGGCCCTCGGTCAGCGGTACGGCCGCGACGGGGTTGGCATTGGCGCGGCACTCGTCGGGGCGGCTCCGGCAGAATTCGGCATGGCCCACCGGAATTGAGGTGGTGCCGCCAACGGTCTGCACGAAAGCAACATTGGTGGTGTCGAAGGCCTGGGCCGGATTGCCGATGGCGAGTGTCATAAGGACACTCATGAGCGCGGCTCCCAGTCCTTTCCTGTTGAAACGCATTGTGTGATCTCCCTGATGGAGACCACGTTAGGCAGCGCAACTTAGGGCGATCGGAAAAGTGCCACGCAGTTTTTAAGCGTGTTTTATCGATTGGATTTGGATGGGGTTAACCATGGGGGCCTGCCCGAACTTCGGTGGCTCCCGTCCCCCCATCCTCATTCCCTCCTCCATCGCATTTTGGAAATTGAGAGACCACGACTCTCTCAGTCGACACCCTCCCCCTTGCGGGGAGGGATCAAGGGTGGGGGATGTTTAGCCCCGATTTATATCGTGGCTCCCAACACCCCCTCCCAGCCTCCCCCGTCAAGGGGGAGGTGCCGCCCGGTGGTGGTGGCGGAATGGTGCCAATCATATGCGATAGCCCTGCCCCTCAAGGGTGGGAAGGGGGTGGGCCACACCCAATGCATTTGGGAAAGCCAACAAGGGCCGTGCAGTCCCCTCAGTTCATGCGCAGGTTCTGCTGGATGACGGTCAGCATTTCCTGGGCCGAGGCGAATTCGACGGCAACGCCATTCTGGAAATGGCGGACGACGCGGGCGCGCATGCGGCCGAGCGTGACCGGCGTGCCCATGGCCGGACGCACATCGAGCTCGATGGCGGCGCCGGAGAGGGAAATGTCGATGATCTTGCAGTTGTAGCGGCGGCCATCGTCGAGGACGACGGTGGAATGGCGGATATCGGGGACGACGCGCTCGTGGCGGCGATCCTCGGGCAGGTTCAGCACATCCTTGTTGGCCAGCCAGGTGAGCTGGGCCGCCATCTTGTCGCGCTTGCGCGGCGAGGCGGCGATGTCCATCAGGAAGCCGCCTTCCATCTGGTTGAGGATGGTGCCCTCGATGCGGCCGACATGATCGACATAGGCGATGACCTTTTCACCGGCCACGCCGGCGACCGGGGCGATCACCACGGCATCGCCTGGGGACATTTCGAGGATCTGGCAGGGGAATTCGCGGCGGTCGGCCAGCATGTAGCGGCCGAGGACGGATACCTTCACACGCTGGAACTTGCCCGGTTCCGCGCGGGTGCGGACCGGGGCGATGTACTGGCTGGAAGGGAGGTCGTCGCTGAGCATTCGCCGGACCACTGACGCTTGTGTTTCCACAGCAAGCTAACGGGGTTTGGTTAACGCAAAGTATTGTGATGCGGGTATTTGCGCAGTTGGACACCGCGCAAATTGAAGAGATCGGGTAGAGGAAATACTTACTGTCGGCCGCCGTCGATGACAGCCAGGTGGGCGTAGCGGCGGGCGGTGCGGCCATAGACCACGGCGGGCATGGCTATGGGGGCGGCGCTGCCGGCGAAGCCCACGTCGTTGACCACGTTGGTCGCCACTTCACGCACCGAATCTTCCATCCCCATATCGTCCGGCCAGATCAGGCGCAGGCCGGTGATGCGCTGTTCGAGAATGGGCTGGACGCCGAGCCAGTAGGGCTCGTCCAGCGCCGTCATGGCGCCGAGCAGGCGGGTATGGGTCGAGCCGTTGTGACGCAGCGGCATCAGGATGGTCTCGAAGCTGACCTTGGTGTGGAGCGCGGTGGTGCCCTGAAAGGTCACCAGCGCCACCGCGTGATCCTCGGTGACGGCGCGGATCAGGGTTTCCATCGCGTCGTGATCGCGCTCGTGCCACAATGCCGAGAAGGAGCGGCCCTTGAGCTCGCGGCAATAGGCGGTGCAGAGGTGCGAACCGGCAAGGCGGAAGGAGAATTTCTCGCTCTCATCGAGCTCGAGAATGAAGGTATTGGCCAGGGCATCGCGGATGCGCGTGGGGTCGATATCCTTGCGGTCGGGGGCGCTGCGCGCACCACGGATGGAATTCCAGTAGTCGTAAAGCGTCCTGGTGCTCGTCTTTTGCATGGTTTTTTCTCGACCCGCCAAGTAGGGCGGGGCGCTCCCCCCTTGGAACGCAGCCGCCACAACCCGACTTTGGCAAAAGCGCGGGGCAAAAGCGCTCTTAAAGAACAGTTAAGGTTAACGGCCGCGGGCCAATGTGGAAAAGAACAGCGTAAGGCGCAGGGCGCCAGCGAGTCGGAGCGAAGTGATGAGTGAACAAGGTCAGGCGCCGGTAAATCCCCGTCAGCCGGGGCGGGAACCGGTCTTCCTGCTGCCGGGCGACGTTACGGCGGTCATCGGGGTGTTGGTGGCCATTCACCTGGCATCAACCCTGGTGCTTAACCAGGCGGGGCAGTTGCAACTGATATTCTGGTTCGCCTTTCAACCGCTGCGTATCATTGCGGGACTGGACGATATTTCGCTGGCCGTGCCGCTGATCTGGACGCCATTCACCCATGCGCTGCTGCATGCGGGCTGGGAACACCTGCTGGTCAATGCGGCCTGGCTGGCGATTTTCGCGACGCCGGTGTCGCGGCGCTACGGGGCAGGGCCGATGCTGGCGATCTTTTTCGTCTCGGCGGCGGCGGGCGCGGCGCTGTTCGCGGCGACGACGCTCTATTCGGGCTCATACCTCATCGGGGCGTCGGGCGGAGTGGCGGGGCTGACAGGCGCGGCCTGCCGGTTCATCTTCCAGCCGGTGATCGTGGCGCAGCATCCCGAGACGGGGGAGCGGGTGATCGTGGGGCGACGGCTGGCGAGCTTCGGCGACCTGTGGCGCGACAACCGGGCGCGGTTTTTCATCCTGATCTGGGTGGTGCTGAACGCGGCGGTGCCGCTGCTGCCGCTGGTTACGGGCATGCAGATGGCAGTTGCCTGGCAGGCGCATCTGGGCGGGTTTTTTGCCGGGATATTGATGGTGGGGCTGTTCGAGCGGAAGGCGGGGTAGGAGGATCGTGCCACGCCCTCCTTCGACAGGCTCGGGATGAGGGTGGTTCGACTCAGGATGAGGGTGGTTCGAGGTGCGAGCCCTTCGCGAGCCTCGAACCACGAGGGCGTGCCTCAATGGCCGTACACATCCCTGGGATCGAACAGCCTGGGTCGGCCGGTATCTTCCAGCGCAACCGTTCCGTCGCTGACCACTATCCGCCGGTAGAAGCAGCTCTTGCGGCCGGTGTGGCAGGCGGCGCCGCGTCCGGTCTGGTTGACCACGAGCACGATGGCATCCTGGTCGCAATCGGTGCGCAGTTCCACCACCTGCTGGAGTTCGCCGGAGGTTTCGCCCTTTTTCCAGAGCTTTCCGCGCGAGCGCGACCAGTAATGGGCGATGCCGGTTTCGAGCGTCAGCGACAGGGCTTCGGCATTCATGTGGGCCAGCATCAGCACGTCATTGCTGCCTGCTTCGATGGTGACGACGGTGACGAGCCCGCCCGTGTCGAAGCGGGGGGCGAAGGCGGTGCCTTCTTCAAGCTCGGCGTGGGAGAGGGGGGCGGGGTCGGTGAGGGTCAGGGCCATGGGGCTTCATACCGCTGCGGGACGGATTGATCCAGACGGAAGGCACTCAAGCCCGAGGGTGACGTGCGGTGGGTGTGGCACTAGTCAGCGCTTGCCGATCATGGCGAAGAAGCGGTCCTGCTCGACGCGGTCTTCGGCGAAGACGCCGGTGAAGCGGTGGGTGACGGTGGCGGCGCCGTGGGCGTGAACGCCGCGCATGGACATGCACATATGCTCGGCTTCGAGCATGACGGCGGCGCCGCGGGGGCCGAGATGTTCGTTGATGGCGTCGATGATCTGCGCCGTCAGGTTTTCCTGGGTCTGCAGGCGCCGGGCGAAAACTTCCACGAGCCGGGCGAGCTTGGAGAGGCCGACAACGCCGTCATGCGGCAGGTAGGCGATATGCGCCTTGCCCACGAAGGGCACCATGTGGTGTTCGCAATGGGAGCTGAAGGGGATATCCTTTACCAGGACAATATCGTCGTAGCCGCCGACTTCCTTGAAGGTCTTGGAGAGGATGGTCTTGGCATCCTGCTCATAGCCGGCGAAGAATTCGCCATAGGCGCGGGTGACGCGACCGGGGGTTTCGAGCAGGCCTTCGCGCGTCGGATCGTCGCCGGCCCAGGCCAGCAGGGTGCGGACGGCGGCCTCGGCCTCTTCCTGCGTCGGGCGGGCGGGGCGCCGGGCATCGGCGGGCAGGCTGTGCAGCGGGTTGACGCGGGCGTCCATCGGCGGTTCCTTTTCGCTTCGATGCGCATTGGATGCGCCAAGCGTGGATTGGTTCCCAAAGGGCACATACTTTGCGTGGCGGCCCGCTTCGGAGCCCCTATATAAGGGGTAGGCGCCAGAGCGACAAGAAACAGAATTGTGCGTTTGATGGAACTTAGCGATCTCTATTCCCAGAAGATCCTCGACCTTGCGGGCAATGCGCCGCAGCCTGGGCGGCTGGCGCAGCCCGATGCCAGCGCGCGCAAGGTGAGCCGGGTCTGCGGCTCGATGATCGAGGTGGATGTGCAGGTGCGGGACGGCGTGATCACCGGCTATGGGCACGAGATTTCGGCCTGCGCGCTGGGGCAGACCTCGGCGGCGGTGGTGGCGCGGGAAATTGTCGGGACACCGGTAGGCGAATTCCGGGAAATCCGCGAGAAAATGCACGCCATGCTCAAGGAAAATGGCGCGCCACCCACGGGCAAATGGGACGATCTGCGCTATCTCGAACCGGTGCGGGACTATTCGGCGCGGCATATGTCGACGCTGCTGGTGTTTGATGCGGTGGTTGAGGCAATCGAAAAAGCCGAGTCGATTGAATCGGTTGCGGCGGCAAGCTGATGGATCGAGTCATCGCCGGGTTCTGGCGCGTGGTGGACCTGCCGTTCAAATTTGCCGCCGTGCTGCTGATCAGCCTTTATCGCTATACGTTCTCGGCTTTCATGGGGCGGACCTGCCGGCATTTGCCGACCTGCTCGGAATATACGCGCGACGCGATCTGGCAATTCGGCTTCTGGCCGGGAGGCTGGATGGGGCTGGCGCGGTTCTGGCGGTGCCGGCCGGGGGGGACGCATGGCTATGATCCGGTGCCGGAAGCGGTGCCGGAGCAGGGGCGGTGGTACGCGCCGTGGGGGTATGGGCGGTGGCGGTAATGGTGCCACGCCCTTGTGGTTCGAGGCTCGCGAAGAGCTCGCACCTCACCATGAGGGCTACTTTGAACTCAGCGCTAACAGTAGCCCTCATGGTGAGGCGGGAGCGGAGCGACCCTCGAACCACGAGGGCGTGGCTTTGCGGCTGGAATTGCGCGGAAACCGTGCTAGACAGGCCGCCTTATCGGATTGAGCCGACACATAATCCGATATCACCCGCCAATTGTGGCGCTCTGGAGTATGAAAAATGACGATCAAGGTGACGTTCCCCGACGGTGCAGCTCGCGACTATGCGCGTGGCACGACCGGGACCACCGTGGTCGAATCCATCTCCAAGAGCCTGGCCAAGAAGACGGTGGCGATGCGCTGGAACGGCGTTTTGTCCGACCTGTCGGATGCGCTGGAAGAAGACGGCCGCATTGAATTCGTGACGCGGGACAGCGGGTCCAAGGACGTGCTGGAACTAATCCGGCATGATGCGGCGCATGTGCTGGCGGAAGCCGTGCAGGAGCTGTGGCCGGCAACGCAGGTGACGATCGGGCCGGTGATCGAGAACGGCTTCTATTACGACTTCAAGCGGGACGAGCCGTTTTCGGAAGAGGATTTTCCGGCCATCGAGAAGAAGATGGCCGAGATCATCGACCGGGGGGCGGCCTTTACCAAGGAAGTGTGGACGCGCGACCAGGCCAAGGAATTTTTCCGGGCGCGGGGTGAGGCGTTCAAGGTGGAACTGGTGGATGCCATTCCGGCCGACCAGAGCCTCAAGATGTATAAGCAAGGCCAGTGGATCGACCTGTGCCGCGGGCCGCATATGCGGAGCGTCAAGGATGTCGGGCCGGCATTCAAGCTGACCAAGGTGGCGGGCGCCTATTGGCGCGGCGACAGCAACAATCCGGTGCTGAGCCGCATCTATGGCACGGCCTTTGCGACCAGGGACGAGCTGGATGCCTATCTGCATATGGTGGAGGAGGCCGAGAAGCGCGACCATCGCAAGATCGGGCAGGAAATGGACCTCTATCACTTCCAGCCGGAAGCGCAGGGGTCGGTGTTCTGGCACCCGAAGGGCTATGTGCTCTATAACCAGATGGAGGCCTATATCCGCCGCCGGTTGAATTCGTCGGGCTATGTGGAGGTGAAGACCCCGCAGCTGATGAGCTCCAAGTTCTGGGAGGCTTCGGGCCACTGGGGCAAGTATCGCGAGAACATGTTCGTGGTGCCCGATGAAGTGCCCGGGACGGAAGAGGAAGGGCCGGTTCTGAGTGGCACGGGCGAGCTGATGGCGCTCAAGCCGATGAACTGCCCGGCCCATATCCAGATCTTCAACCAGGGCATCAAGAGTTATCGCGATCTGCCTTTGCGCATGGCGGAATTCGGTTGCTGCCATCGCAATGAGGCGCATGGCGCGCTGCATGGGCTGATGCGCGTGCGGCAGATGACGCAGGACGACGCGCATATCTTCTGCCGCGAAGACCAGATCCAGAGCGAGACCGAGCATTTCGTGCATCTGCTCTATTCGGTCTATGGCCATATGGGCTTCGACAATGTCGTCATCAAACTCGCCACGCGGCCGGAAAAGTTCGGCGGCACCATCGAGCGGTGGGATGCGGCGGAAAAGGCGCTGGGCGATGCGCTGCGGGCGACCGGCTATGATTTCGAGATCGCCGAGGGCGAGGGGGCTTTCTATGCGCCCAAGCTGGAATTCCACCTCAAGGACGCCATCGGGCGCTCGTGGCAGGTGGGGACGCTGCAGCTCGACTATGTGCTGCCGGAGCGGCTCGACGCGACCTATGTGGCCGAGGATGGTTCGCGCAAATATGCCGTGATGCTGCATCGGGCGATTTTGGGATCGCTGGAGCGGTTCATCGGCATGATGATCGAGAACTATGCCGGCAGGATGCCGATGTGGCTGGCGCCGACTCAGGTCGTCGTGGCGACCATCGTGTCGGAGGCGGATGGCTATGCCGAAAAGCTGGTGAGCCAGCTCAAGGCGGCGGGCATTCGTGCCGAACTCGACATTCGCAACGAGAAGATCAACTACAAGGTGCGCGAACATTCGGTCGGCAAGGTGCCGCTGCTGTTCGTGGTGGGCAAGCGCGAGGCCGAGGAGGGTACCGTTTCCGTGCGCCGGCTCGGCACCGAGGGCCAGAAGGTGGAGCCGTTCATGGATGCGCTGGTGGCGCTGATGGCGGAAGCCACCGCGCCCGACCTCAAGGCGGCAAAGGCAGCCTGATGCCGCAGCGGCCGTCCAATCGCGAAATCAAGGCCCTGACGCATCTCGGCGAAGAGAATGCGTTGGGGCCGGGCGACTTCAAGGATATCGGCGAGAAGGTGTTTGCCGGCATGCTGAAGAAGGGCTGGGTGGTGGAGGCCGAGGGGTTGCCGGGAAAGTATCGGGCGACCATCAAGGGGCTGACGGTGCATGAAGGCGAGATTATTTTCGCCGGAAGGTATCGGAACTAGCGGCCGGAAGAGTCTTTGTTGGATACCCCCTCCTAGGCTCCCCTGAAGGGGGAGGAACAGATCGGGGATTGGGTTCGATTGTGCCACGACCTCGTGGTTCGACGGGCTCACCATGAGGTCTACTGAGGACTCGTTGCCTGATGCCTGATCCCATTGTCATCACCCGATCCATCGCCATCGATCCCTCCGAGATCGAGGAGACGTTCGTGCGGGCGGCGGGGCCGGGCGGGCAGAATGTCAACAAGGTGTCGAGCGCGGTGCAGTTGCGGTTCGATCTCAACAATTCGCCCAATATTCCCGAGGGGATGAAGCGGCGGGTGGCGGTGCTGGCGGGGAAGCGGCTGACCAAGGATGGGGTGATCGTCATCACGGCCAATTCGCATCGCGACCAGCCGATGAACCGGGCCGATGCGCTGGAGCGGCTGGTGGGTCTGCTGGTGGCGGGGTCGCATGTGCCCAAGGCGCGGGTGGCGACGCGGCCGACGCTGGCCAGTAAAAGGCGGCGGCTCGAGGGCAAGTCGATCCGCTCGGAGGTCAAGAAGCTGCGCGGCAATCCATCCGACACGCAGTAGCGACAGGGACGCGGGCCGCCGCTATCATGGCGGTGTAGTTGCAGGAGGTCACAGCGATGAAGATCGCCATTGCTGGCGCCGGTTATGTGGGGCTGGTGACCGGGGCATGCCTCGCCGATTTCGGTCATGATGTGGTGTGTATCGACAAGGACGCGGGCCGGATCGCGGCGCTGCGGCGCGGGGAAATTCCGATATTCGAGCCTGACCTGGCCGGCCTGGTCGGGACCAATCTGGGCGCGGGGCGACTGTCGTTTACCAGCGAGCTGGCGGGGGCGGTGGCGGGCGCCGAGGTGGTGTTCATCGCTGTCGGGACGCCTTCGCGGCGTGGCGATGGCCATGCCGACCTGAGCTATGTGCATGCGGTGGCGCGCGAGGTGGCGGCGAGCGTCAGCGGCTTTACCGTGGTCGCCACCAAATCGACCGTGCCAGTGGGGACGGGGGACGAGGTGGCGCGGATCATCGCGGCGGCCAATCCTGAGGCCGACGTGGCCGTGGTGTCCAACCCGGAATTTCTGCGCGAGGGCGCGGCGATCGAGGATTTCAAGCGGCCCGACCGGATCGTGGTGGGGGTCGAGGACGAGCGGGCGCGGGCCGTGATGACCGAGGTCTATCGGCCGCTTTATCTCAACCAGGCGCCGCTGGTATTTACCGGGCGGCGCACGGCGGAGATGATCAAATATGCCGCCAATGCGTTCCTGGCCATGAAGATCACCTTCATCAACGAGATGGCCGACCTCTGCGAGGCCGCGGGCGCCGATGTGCAGCAGGTGGCGCGGGGCATGGGGCTGGACAACCGGATCGGGGGCAAATTCCTGCATGCGGGGCCGGGCTTTGGCGGGTCGTGCTTTCCCAAGGATACGCAGGCGCTGGTGCGGATCGGCGAGGATTTCGGCAGTCCGATGCGGCTGGTCGAGACCACCATCGCCATCAACGAGCAGCGCAAGCGGGCCATGGCGCGGCGGGTGATCGCGGCTTGTGGCGGGGAGGTGCGTGGCAAGACCATCGGCGTGCTGGGGCTGACCTTCAAGCCGAATACCGACGATATGCGCGAGGCGCCGTCGATCGATATTGTCAGGGGGTTGCTCGACAAGGGCGCGCGCGTGGTGGCCTATGACCCGCAAGGGATGGCGGCGGCGCGGGCGCTGATAGAGGGGCTGGAGTGCGGCGAGAGCGCCTATGATGTGGCCGAGGGGGCGGATGCGCTGGTGCTGGTCACGGAGTGGAACGAATTCCGTTCGCTCGACCTGGCGCGGCTCAAGGCGGCCATGGCGGCGCCCGTTCTGGTGGACCTGCGCAATGTGTATCGGCATGACGAGGTGGCGCGGCATGGCTTTGCCTATACGAGCATCGGGCGGCCGGTGGGTGCGGGCGATGGCGGCGGGCTGGCCGATGCGGCGGAATGAGAGCATGACGTGAAGATATTCGTTACCGGGACGGCCGGGTTCATCGGGTTTCACCTGGCGCGGCACCTGCTGGCTGCTGGACATAAGGTGACCGGTTACGACGGGGTTACCGATTATTACGACCCGGCGCTGAAACGGGCGCGGCTAGCCCTGCTGGCGCGGGAGGACGGATTCGTTGCGGTCGAGGGCATGCTGGAGGATGCGGCGGGACTGGGCGCGGCCCTGGCGCGGAGCGAGGCGGAGATCGTGGTGCATCTCGCGGCGCAGGCGGGGGTGCGATACAGCCTCGAAGCGCCGCAGAGCTATGTGCAATCCAATGTGGTGGGCACGGGCAATCTGCTGGAGGCCATGCGGGCTGCGCCACCGAAGCATTTCCTGTTTGCCTCGACCAGTTCGGTCTATGGCGGGAATACCAAACTGCCTTTTGCCGAGACGGACCGGGCCGACGGGCCGGTGTCGCTTTATGCCGCGACCAAGAAGGCGGGGGAGGCGATGGTGCATTCCTATGCCCATCTGTTCGGCATCCCATCGACCTGCCTGCGGTTTTTCACGGTCTATGGGCCGTGGGGCCGGCCCGACATGGCGCCGATCAAGTTCGCCACGGCGATCCTCGAGGGGCGGCCCATCGATGTCTATGGCCACGGGCGGATGCAGCGGGATTTCACCTATATCGACGACCTGGTGGCCGCTATCGACAGGCTGAAGGACAGTGTGCCGGAACTGGGCAGGCCGGTGGCGCATGACAGCCTCTCGGCGGTGGCGCCGTTCCGGGTGGTCAATATTGCCGGGGGCAAGCAGACCGAGTTGATGGATTTCATCGCGGCCATCGAGGCGGCGCTGGGGCGGAAGGCGCAGCTCAACCTGCTGCCGATGCAGCCGGGGGACGTGGTGGCAACGCAATCGGACACGGCGCTGTTGCAGGCGCTGATCGGGCAATTGCCGGAAACGCCGGTGCCGGTCGGCGTGAGGCGGTTTGTCGAGTGGTTCAGGGATTATCGTGGAGTGCGTGATGCCGGGTAGCAGCCTCAAATTCGGGACGAGTGGATTGCGCGGGCTGGCAATGGAGCTGGGAGGGCAGGCGACGCGGCGCTATGTGGCGGCGTTCCTGCGGCATCTGGCGGCGCGTGGTCAAGGCGCGGGGCGGCGGGTGTTTATCGGGCGGGATTTCCGGGCGTCGAGCCCGGCCATTGCCAGGGATTGCGCGGCGGCCATTGCGGCGGCGGGCATGGAGCCGGTGGATTGCGGCACGATCCCGACGCCGGCGCTGGCGCTACATGCCATGGCGGCCGGTTGTGCTTCGGTCATGGTCACCGGCAGCCATATTCCGGCGGATCGCAATGGGCTCAAATTCTATCTGCCCGATGGCGAAATCAGCAAGGCGGACGAGGAGGGCATCATGGCGGCGCTGCGGGACGAGACCATCCCGGACCTGGCAGGCGGCGTGGCGGACGAAGCCGCGGCGGCAGAGGAGCGCTATGTCGCGCGCTTTGCCGGATTGCTGCCGGAGGGCGCTCTGGCGGGGTTGCGGATCGGGGTGTTCGAGCATTCCACGGTGGCGCGCGATCTGTTGAGCCGCATCCTGCGCGGTTTCGGCGCCGACACGGTCGGCCTGGGCCGAAGCGAGGCGTTTGTCGCGGTCGATACGGAAGCCTTTGGCGACGGGGTATTCGCGCCGCTGGCTGGCTGGGTGGCGGAGCACAGGCTGGACGCCATCGTGTCGGCCGATGGCGATGGCGACCGGCCGCTGCTGATGGACGGGCAGGGCGACTTCGTACGCGGCGACGTGCTGGGGCTGATCGCGGCGCGCTATCTGGGCGCGCAGAGCGTGGTGACGCCAGTGACCTCCAATTCGGGGATCGAGCGGACCGGGGCGTTTTCGCGGGTCGTCCGGACCCGCGTCGGCTCGCCCTATGTGGTCGAAGCCATGGCGGCCGCGCCGGGCTCGGTCATCGGGTTCGAGGCCAATGGCGGGACCTTCGTGGGCAACAATGTCAAGGCGGCGGGGGCGGCATTGCCGCCGCTGGCGACGCGCGATGCGGTGCTGCCACTGCTCTGCGCGCTGGGGCTGGCGGCGGCCAAGGGCCGGAGCGTGGCCGAGGTGGTGGCGGATTTGCCGTTGCAGCACGCGCTGGCCGACCGGCTGCAGGACGTGCCGAGCGATCGCAGCTCGGCGTTCCTCGCGCGGCTGGCGGCGGACAAGGATTATGCAATGCGGCTGTTCGCGCCGCATGGGATCGCGGGGCTGTCGCAGATCGACGGGCTGCAATTCCGCACCGATGCGGGCGACATGGTGCATTTCCGGGCGTCGGGCAATGCGCCGGAATTGCGGTGCTATGTCGAGGGAAGCAGCGAGGCGGTGGCGCGGGAACTGCTGGCCTGGGGCATGGCGGTGGCGGCGCGGGAGGTGGCGTAGCCGGGTGATGACGACAGAAGGAGGCTCGGGCCAGGACGCCCATCCGCCCTGCTGATGGCGCAGGCCGGGGACAGCGGGATTGGGACGTCCTGGACGTGATCTACCCGTCGCGGGGCGGGAATGGAAAGGGCCGCTGCGAAGCGGCCCTTTCGTTTATTTCGCGCTGGCGTCGATGGTGACTTTGCCGATGAGGACCGCGGGGTCGTCCTCGGCGGCCATGAAGTCCATCAGGCCGAGGCCCGGCGGCTGCTTGGCGGTCATCTCGATGGTCAGGTATTTGGCCTTGCCGCTGACGAAGGCATTGAGCGCGGCGCCGACCTTCTGGGCTTCCGCAGCGCCGGCCAGCAGGCCGATCACGGTGCCTTCGGCGAGCCCGGCGAAGACCGGGCGCATGGTGGCCGGGTCGGACCCTTGGTCGGCGGCAGCGCGCGCCAGGATGATGTCGGAGAGGCCGCTATCGGTCACGTCGAGCTTGAGGTTGCTGATGGCGACGCCCATGGCGGCCATCAAGGCCTGGTTCGTGTCGACACCGAACAAGGCCTCGGTGGCATTGGTAATGGTGCCGGCCAGCTTGACGGTGGCGAGGTCGGCGCCGGTGACGGAGATGTCGTCGATGGCGATGGTGTCGTCGGCCTCGTTCCAGGCGGCGTCGATGGTGAAACCGGCATCGATGCTGGTGACGCCCAGATCGATCAGCTGCTGCAACTGCTCGTCATCGGTGGTTTCGGGCAGTTGGACGAGGATGTTGCTCGCCGTGGTCAGGATATCGGTGGGAATGCCGTTGAGATAATCGGCGAGCGACAGGTCGAAGCTGCCGATGCTGGCCTGGATGCGTTCGCCGTCGGCGTCGGGATCGGGCACGTCGACAGCGACATCGCTGAACGAGAAGCCGGCGAAGGCGGGAATGAGCGCGCGGGCATTGGCTTCGAGCCAGTCCTCGTCAATCGCGGCGGGCGCCGCCTGGATGGCGGCGATCGGGGAGGAGAGGTCCATTTCCTTGAAGGTAATGTTGCCCACCTGCACCGAACCGTCGCCCTGGACATCGACATTCAGGCCGTCCAGCGAAATGGCGGGATAGACGCCGGGTTGCATGCCGCCCATGGTCATGCCGGCAATGCTGAAGTCGATCGCCTGGCCTTCATCGTCGATGCCGGAGCAGTCGAAGCCGCCGAATTCGGCAGGGGACGACTCGAAGGCGGTGAACATGTCCGCATACAAATGCAGGAGAGTCCCGACCTGCTCGGGAGAAGGATCATCGCCGGAGGTTTCGAGGGATTCGACCAGGGTCATGATCTCGCCGAAGGAATAGTTCAGCGGCCGCGCCTTGAATTCGGCGGCGCTCATCGCGCCGATGGTGCAGCTGGCTTCGGGAGATTGGAGGGTGCCGCCCGCGAAGCTGAAATCGGTATAGATGGTCTGGAGGTCCGTGCGGCCGGCGGCATCGACCAGGCCGTACATGCCGAGCACGCCGGCGATATTGAAGCTGGAGGCGGCGAGCGTGCCGAATTCGGCGCTGCCATTGTCGCCGGCCTGGATGCTCATGCCGGAGAGGCTGACCGAGGCGGCCGTGCCATCGGTAATCTTGGACAGGACCAGATCGGAGAAGGTCACCGTCGCCTCGCTGGCCTCGCCGTCGATAGTGGTGGTGGCGGAGAGGGTGATCTCGGGGATGGTGATGCTGTCGGCAGTGAGGCCGGCGAGTGCATCGGCATTGTCGACCAGATTGCCGCTGAAGATGGCGCGCAGGGTTGCTTCATCGACATTGGAATCGACGGCGTCGATGGTGGGAATGTCGACGCTGACCTCGTGGGTTGCGCCGGCGACCTCGGTTTGCGCGGGCGGGGTGCCCTTGTTCTTGACTTTCTGGGCCAAGGCACCGCCGGCCGGCAAGGCGACGCTCAAGAGGCAGGCTGTGGCAAGAATGCCCAGGCGCTGCCGGGATTTGGTGCTGAACGGCGTCATGGTGTTTCTCCCGCTTTCTCGTGGCTGCAATCTGGGGCATCGGCCGCGCCGCTTCAATAGGCAAACGCGCTTGTCAGCGGCGGCGCTCCGGGCAATATTGCGCGTCATCGTTTCCAGCCATGAGCATGATACCGTGTGGTTCGTTTCCGTTGCCAGGGTTCTGCCGGTCGTGGCCATGACGCTGTTGCTGGGGCAAGCCGCCCTGGCGCAGGGCAATGGGCAGAGTTCGGCGAAGCTGGGCTCGCCGGCTGTCGCGGCGCCCGCCCGAGCCCAGCCCGATCCGGGAACGCTGTTCGCCTTTTCCGACGCCATTGGGCAGGTGCGCCAATTTTCGGTGGTGGGCAGCAGGACGGGCAGCGTGTGGGGTGATGGCGTCTATACCAGCGATTCCGTGCTGGCGGCGGCGGCGGTGCATGCCGGGCTGCTGGCGCCGGGCGAGAGCGGTATCGTGTCGGTCGAAATGGTCGAGGGGCTGGACGCCTATGAAGGCGCCGAGCGCAATGGGGTGACCAGCCTATCCTATGGCCGCTGGAACGTGGCCTATCGGTTTATCGGCGTGGCCGCGATCAACGCCACGGTGGCGCTGCCCGATCCGGGTGACCTGTCGGGCTTTCGCGGCCAGAACGGGGTGGTGCTGACATTCGAGGTGACGGGCGAGGCGTCCGGCGCCGTATGGGGCGACGGGGTCTATACCGATGATTCCCGGCTGGCGGCGGCGGCGGTGCATGCCGGGCTGTTGCAGCCGGGGCAGACCGGGCTGGTCGGGGTGGAAATCCTGGCGGGGCAGGCGGCCTATGCCGGGGCCGAGCGCAACGGGGTCTCGTCGGGGGCCTACGGGAATTGGCCGGGCAGCTTCCGCGTGGTGCCGCTGAGCGGCAAGGCGACGAGCAAGCTCTCGAACTGAGATTCCGGTTTCAGAAACTCTGCCGCGTCCCTTCTTCGTCATTGCCCGGCTTGTCCGGGCAATCCATTGCTCCACATACGCTGGAAGATGGATCACCCGGACGGGCCGGGTGATGACGATGGTTGGGATACCGGGAGGAAACCCGCATTGTGGGCGAGCGGGATGGGCCAGCCTCAATAGACCGTCGTGAGGACTTCGATTTCGCGGGCGGACCCGGCCTGGACTTGGAATTCGCGGTTGAAGACCTGCCCGCCCTGCTTTGCCAGCACAAGGTATTCACCTTCGGCCAGAACGGTGGAGGGGAAGGCGCCGAGTTCGGAAAATACCGTGGCGCCGTCGGCGGTCTTGACCGTCCATTCGACGTCGGCGATGGCCTCGCCGCCCGGTTCGGAGACCAGCTTGAAGGCGATCTGGCTGGCATGGTGGTAGAGGGTGGCGTCGGTCAACTGGCCGGCCTCGACCCGCAGATCGGCGCGGACCACCGCATTGGTCGTGCCGAAATACGATACGATGTGGTAGGTGCCGGCATTGAGGGTGATGATGTCGTTGGGCTTGAGCCCTTCGGCCACCAGGGCGCGATCGGTCTCCTCGCCGGCGGTAAAGACGTCGAATTTCAGCAGGCCGACGGGAATGGCGATATCGCCGGTGACGGCGGAATTGAGCCGTAGCGCACCGGCATCGAGAACGAAGGTCTTCTCGTTGGCGCCGGGAACGACCGACAGCGCCTCGCTGGTCTGGGCCCGGCCATAGGCGAGGTGGACCACATATTCGCCGGGCGGCAGATCGACGGTGGGAGCGCCCAGGTCGGACTTGGCGACCAGGGCGAGCTCGCCGCTGGCATCGGGCTTGGTATCAAAGATGCGCCAGACCACGCCATCGGGAATGGGCGCGCCATCGGGGGTGATGCGGGCGGTGAGGGTGACCGGCTGCGGCACGGAGGTCAGGGCCGCGATGGCGTCGGTGGCCGGCGTGGCGGCGCCGGGCTCGACCGCGGGGGGCTGGGCGGGCGGCAGGCTATCGGGGTCGGGGCGCGGGCGCGGCATGGGCGGCATTTCGGCCGCCGCATCCTGCGCGAAGGCAACAGCGGGGACCGATTGGGAGGCAGGCGCCGCGATGGCCAGCACAAGCAGGAGGGCGAGTAGTGGTCGCAAGCGCATCGGGTCTCCGCCAGGCTGGCTGAATCAATTTGCGCCCTCTTAGGACGCGATTGGGGAAAAGCTGTGTCACAGACAACACGCGAAGAAAACACCCGATGGCGGCGGCGGTGGATTTTGCTCCGGCTTCTGGGTACTTGTCGGGCCAGCCAATGGAGAGTCTGCCCATGCCTGCCAATGCCGCCCTGCGTGACTATCTGCTGACCCGCCGCTCGGTCGGCATTGCCTTTCTGAAAGAACCGGGACCGACGCCGGCGGAACTCGAACAAATCCTGACCATCGGGACGCGAGTGCCCGACCATGGCAAGATCACGCCGTGGCGGCTGATCGTCATCGAAGGCGAGGCAAGGCAGCGGGCGGGCGAGAAACTGGCCGAGATTGCGGCGCGGAACAATCCGGATCTGGATGCGGCGGGGCTGGAGATCGAGCGGCAGCGCTTCCTGCCGTCGCCCTTGACCATCGGGGTGATCTTTTCGCCCAAGTCGCATCCCAAGGTGCCCGAATTCGAGCAGTTGCTGTCGGCGGGGAACGTGGCGTTCAACCTGGTCCATGCGGCCCATGCGCTGGGCTTTGCGGCCTCCTGGGTGACACGGTGGTATGCGTTCGACGCGGAAGCCGCGGCTATGCTGGGCGCGCGCGAAGGCGAGCGTTTCGTGGGCTTCGTGCATATCGGCACGCCGACGGCCGTCATCGAGGACCGGCCGCGGCCGGCGCTGGCCGACATCGTCAGCCGGTTGTGAACAGGTATTAACGCTTCGGTCGCATTGGTTAACAGACTGTTAGCGTTTGCCGCGCTCTACTCGCAGATCAATCCATCTGTGAGTCGAGCCACCAATTCATGGGCGTCCAGCCAATTTCCGTTCCCCAGAGCCTGGCCTATGTGCTGACGGCGGCCGGCGACCGGAACGGCGTGGATTTCGACTACCTGCTGCAGACCGCGATGCGCGAGAGCAGCCTCGATCCGCAGGCCAAGGCGCAGACCTCATCGGCGGTGGGCCTGTTCCAGTTCCTCGAAGGCACCTGGATGCAGGTGATGAAGGAGGAAGGCCCGCGCCTGGGCTATGGCGATATCGCCGATAATATCGAGCGCTCGTCGGACGGGGACTATTTCGTGCGCGACCCCGCCAAGAGGGCGGAAATCCTCAAGCTGCGGGAAGACCCGCAGATCGCCTCGGACCTGGCGGCGGCCTTCACCAAGAGCAATGGCGACTACCTGAGCCAGCGTTTCGGGCGGATGCCCAGCGCAGGCGAGCTCTATATCGCCCATTTCCTGGGCGCGCAGGGCGCCGAGCGGATGTTTACCGCCGGGCTGCAGGACCCGGACCAGGTTGCCGCCGATCTCTTTCCCAAGCAGGCCGCGGCCAACCGGTCGATCTTTTATGCCGATGGCCATGCCAGGACGATCCGCGAGGTCTATCGCGCCCTGGTGTCCAGGCATGAAGGCGGGGAGGCCAGCGCGCCCTTCGTGGCCCAGCAGATGGCCGGCCAGCCCGTGGTGCCCGAAGCGCCGCTGGTTCCTTCACGGTTTTCGCCGGAAAACATGTCGTTTACCGGGTTGTTCAAGAACGAAATCGAGGATTTGCCGGCCACCGGCACGGGCGGCGAGGGAGGGGCGTTCTTCACGCAGCTCTATGCGCGTTAGCAACGATGGCGTGGCGCAGGCGTTTACCTATTTGTAGCCATTCTCAAAGAAGGGATGGGGCAAAGGGCAAGTCGATACAAAGCAATACAGGCGCATAGATAGAACCTTAACAAATAGATCGCGTAACTGGGGGCGTAGGGTAGAAAGCCTGTAGCCGACGCCAAGGAGGCGGAGATGAACCGGACCGTTGCCGTTGTGAGCGCCGAGCACCTGCTGCTGCCGCGTGGCTGGATCATCCTGGGCATGGCACTTTCGAGCTGGGCGCTGTTCGTGGCCCTGGCCGCGGGCATGAACCAGCTTTTCCTGGTGCTGCTTTCCTCGGTCTGACCGCGCCGGCCGTCTGCGGCCGGTTATGGTGAACCGTTCCTTAAGCCTTCCCTCCTAGGGTGGACTTCGCCGATGTGCGGAGAGTGGAATGGTTGCGTATCAGGAGTTCGTGTCACTGTCCCGATCGCTCGACAGCGAGGAACGTGGCAGCGCGGCTCACCTTTCGGCAATTGCCTATCTCAACCATGTGGGGCCGGCGGACGAGCAGGCCGCGCTTTATGCGGCGCTGATCGGGTTTCTCGACGATCCCTCGGTCAAGGTTCGCGCGGCGCTGGCCTATGGCCTGCTGCATTCGAGCGAAGCACCGCGCCCGATCATGCTGGCGCTGCTGCATGACAGCGCGGTGATCGCCCGCGCCGTATTGCAATATTCTCCGGTGTTGATCGATGCCGATCTCATCGGCCTCGTCAAGACGCTCGACCTGCCGATGCTGGTGGCGGTGGCCCAGCGCACGACAATGAGCCCGCGGCTGGCGGCGGCCATCATGGCGCGCGGTCATGACGCGGTCACGCTGCGCCTGCTTCGCCGGCGGGACATCGCCTTGGGCGATGCGCTGCTGAGCGACCTCGCCGCCACGCGGGCGGACCATGCCGAGATACGCGGCGCGCTGCTGGCGCGAACCGACCTGCCGGCGGCGGCGCGGCTGCTGCTGGTGCACAAGGTGGGCGAGGTGCTGCGCGGCGCACGGATCGTCAAGGGCGCGGTGGCCGAGGACCGCCTGAACCGCATCCTGCGCGATTGTGGCGACACGGCCCTGTCGGCCATCGGCGAGCGCGAGGCGCTGCGGACGGCCGGCGCCGGCTATGTGTCCGAGCTGATCGGGACCGACCGGGTCAATACCAGGATATTGCTGCATGCGGTGGTGACGGGGCATGTGATGTTCTTCGCCGCCTGCCTTGCCGAGCTGGCACAGGCGCCGCGCGACAAGGTTTTCGGCCTGCTGGAAAATGGCAGCCGGGCGGCGCTCAACGCCCTGCTGGTGCGTTGCGGACTGGGGGAGGGGGTGCGCAACCTGCTCGCCCGGCTGGTCTTGCATGCGCGGACCAGCGACCTGGCCGACGACGCAGCGGCGCGCCACTATGTGGTGACCGCGCTGACCGAGGAACTGATCGCCGAGCATGGCGGGGTCATCCCCGAGGATCTGGAAGAGGCCTTCGCCTATCTCAGCGAACAGAACATCCTGCTGGCCCGCAAGGCGGCGCGGGGCGTGATGGCGGCATTTGCCGGAGAGGCCAGCGGAGCGATGGCGCTGCCTGGAATGGAGCCGCGGCTGGCGCTGCCGGCGGCCTAATGGCGGCCTCATGCTTCGCCGGTGGGTGGGGCGATATCCGGACTAAAACCTGAACTGTTCGCTCAGTACGCGCTCTTCCAGGCTAGTGCCGGGGTCGAAGAGCAGGGTGACGGCGTGGCTGCGGTCTTCCCGGACGGTGACTTCGAGAATGTTCTGGAACTCGACATTGTCGGCCACGGCGCTGACCGGGCGCTTGGCGGCCTCGCGGGTGATGAACTTGACCTCGGCCCGGTTGGAGAGGATGGCCCCGCGCCAGCGGCGCGGGCGGAAGGGCGATATGGGGGTCAATGCCAGCAGTTGCGCCTCGATCGGCAGGATGGGGCCGTGGGCCGACAGGTTGTAGGCGGTGGAGCCGGCAGGGGTCGATATCAGCACGCCATCGCAGACCAGCTCGTCGAGCCGGGTCTCTCCATCGACGATGATCTGGATCTTGGCCGCCTGGTAAGTCGAGCGGAAGAGCGAGACCTCGTTGAGGGCCAGCGCCTCCTGGGTGTGCCCCGAAGCATCGAGCACCTGCATCGACAGGGGATAGATGCGCGTGCGCTGCACGGCGGCGAGGCGGCTATCGAGGCCATCCTCGGAAAAGGTATTCATCATGAAGCCGACCGAGCCGAAATTCATGCCATAGACCGGAATATCCGATCGCATGACGCGATGCAGCGTCTGCAGCATCAACCCGTCCCCGCCCAGCGCCACCACGACATCGGCCGCGTCGATGGGATGGTCGCCATAGCGCGCTCTGAGGCGGGCGGCGGCGGCATCGGCATCGGAGGTGCCGTTGGTCACGAAACAGATGCGATCAGTGGGCTGGCTGGACAAGGATGCGCTCCGCTCGGGGTATCGCGCCTGCCTATCATGCGGCGCGCAACGGGGCCAGCCGCCAGCCGGCGGGCCAGGGCCGCCGGGCCTGCGGCATTTGATTCAAGTTTGACACGAGCTTGAGCCGAATTGCGACGCCGGTTTCAACCCGCCGGTCGGTGCCCTGGCCTATCAGGCTGAGCCAGTCGGGACCGGAATCCCGGCAATTGAATAAAATTGTATCGAATTTTCGAATTCGACAGCAATTTGGCGCGCGCATCCTGGTGACATCAACTCATCAGGGATGGCCTAAAATGAACCTCAAGCTCACGGCAGTCGTGACTGGCCTTGCAATGGCAGTCAGCCTGTCCTCCATCGGCGCCGCCGCCGCCTACACGCCCAGCAAGGTCTCCAGCTTCGACCTCGTGACCCGGACCGCCGCCATCACGCCGCTGTCGCTGCAGTTCTTCTGCGCCCAGAACAAGAGCGAATGCGCGGGAGGCGGCCGCGGGCAGGTCACCATGTCCCCCAATCTCATGGCGGTGCTGAAGCAGATCAACGGTCACGTGAACCGCGCCATCACGCCGGAACGCGATACGGCCGATGTCTGGGAACTGAACCCGACCAGCGGCGACTGCGAGGATTATGTATTGTCCAAGCGCAGCGCGCTGATCCGCCAGGGCGTGTCGGCCGGCGCCCTGCGCATCGCCTATACCCATACCCGCCGTGGCGAACCCCACGCGGTGCTGGTGGTGCGAACCAGCCAGGGCGACTATGTGCTCGACAACCTGACGAACTCGATCAAGACATTGCGGGCCTCGGGCTACAATATTCGCACGATGTCCTCGCCCAACCCGACCCGCTGGACTGCCGGCTGACCATTGCGTCCTGGCGATTGCCCCCGGATTACTTCCGGGGGCAATCTTATTTCGGCCCCAATGGCCTGCAAGAAACGCATGACAGCTAACCTTTCCATGCGTGGCAAGCATGCCCCGAAAACCTTTTTCGGAACTGTTTTCCAGGAAAATTGTTTAGCGTCATAGAGTTGAGTTGACGAACGGTCGCAGGGTTGCTGTTTACCTTGATGGCGCTCCGCTGTTGCCGGGCCGGTAAACGAAGCTTAAACAATCGTTGACTACAGGGCTCGCGACAAGCTAAAAATGGCTTTGCGGCCAGGGATTTGAGGAAGATTAACATGCGTAAGCTGATCATGACTTTCGCGACGGCTGGTGTGCTCAGCGTGTCAGCCTTGTCGGCCGCCAATGCGGCCCCGGTGCCGGGTTTCGAGGCTCTGTACCAGGCGGCGTTCGCGGCCTGCACGCCCACGGGCGGCGTGGCGGCCAACCCGGCTGCCTGCGAAGCGGCAATCAACGCCTACTCGGCTGCGCTCATCGCCGCCGGCGTGGCGCCCACGGTGGCCTTGGCTTCCTTCACCGAACTGCGCGCAGAAGTGACTGCCGCTGGTGGTGGTGACGCCATCGAGGCGCTGTTCGAAGAATTGCTGCCCGAATCCGGTTCGGTTGCGCCGCCTCCGGGCGACACGCCTCCGGCCAATGATGGCAGCGGCACTCCCGCCAGCCCGACCTGATTGCAATACGGTTTTTAAAAGAGGCGCGATGCAAGTCGCGCCTCTTTTTGTTTGTGCCGGGCCGGCTTTTGCGGCGCTGCTGCCTCCGGGGGGTCTGCCATGAGGCAGGCGCATAGCTTCGGATTGGCATATTTTTTTGAGAAATCGTGGCTCTTTCGTTCCGAGTGCCACCCTTTTGTCGTGATTCTGGAAGTATTTTCTGAGTGTCATTAATGATGACACGCGATGTCATTGGGCGGGGCTTGGAAAAAGTTTAAAGTTTGGTAACCTAGTTTTGCGGCGTTTGAACTTTAGACAGTGAGTGGCTGTCCAGATTTGTGAGTATTGCAGTGAACAGTTTTGCGCACTCCGAAAGTCAAACCCCTTCTGCTTCACTCGGCGAAGCCGTGATCACTGACGGCACGTCGCTCGGCGAGCTCGATTTCAACTGGGCGTCAAAGCGCGCGCTGGGCTCTACTCAGAGCGGACTGACTTTATCATGGTCGCATGGCGCACCCGAAGCGGCGCCGGTGTCGACGATGCGCAATGCGCAACTGGTGGGCAAGCGGCTGTTCGATATTGTCGGCGCCTCGCTGGCACTGCTGCTGCTGCTGCCGCTCTTCGTCGTGGTCGGCATCGCCATCAAGGCGACCAGCCGCGGGCCGGTCTTTTTCCGCCAGTTGCGGGAAGGCCGGGGGGGCGCGCTGTTCACGACGCTGAAATTCCGCTCGATGAAGCTCGAAGACTGCGACGATACCGGCGTCACGCAGACGCGGAAAGATGACCCGCGGGTCAGCTCGATCGGCCGGTTCCTGCGCCGGACCAGCATCGACGAGCTGCCGCAATTGCTCAATGTGGTTGTGGGCGACATGTCGCTGGTCGGGCCGCGCCCCCATGTGCGCGGCATGGAAGCGGGCGGCAGGCCCTATCGTGAGCTGGTGCCCTACTACGACGCCAGGCTGGCCATGCGCCCCGGCATTACCGGCTGGGCCCAGGCGAACGGGCTGCGCGGCTCGACCGCCGATGCGCGGCTCGCCATCAGCCGCATCGATCACGACATCGCCTATATCCAGAATTTTTCGCTCTGGCTCGATGTAAGGACCCTGATCGACACGGTTCGCCACGAGTTCATCGGCGGGTCGGGCGAATAAGGTCGACTGCTTCACCTGTAACCATCGCATATCCCCAAGGATGCTGGACAAGGCGAAGGGGCCGGTCACCCCTTTGCATGCGGCCGGAACAGTGTCGGGAAGTATCAATTTGCCTTCAATACAGTGTGTGCCGGAAGGTTGTCGGGACGTTTCTTTGGCATGTGCAGAAGACCAGTGTGAGCAGTCACCAAATAGGAACCTTGTCTCGATAGTGTCAGGAAAACGTCATGGCGTGCCTGCTGAAATGGCATCCAGTGACAGAGCGGCGTCGCTGCGAAGCAGCACGGTATTGGAGTAGCTGAATGCGTAAAGTTGCGTTGGTAACGGGTATTACCGGGCAGGACGGGGCCTATCTGGCTCAGTTGCTGCTCGACGAAGGATATGTGGTGCATGGGGTCAAGCGCCGCTCGTCTTCGTTCAATACCGGGCGCATCGAGCACATCTATCAGGATCCGCACGATCCCGACCCGCGGCTCATTCTGCACTATGGCGATCTGACGGACGCGACCAATCTCATCCGTATCGTGCAGGAATGCCAGCCGGACGAGATTTACAATCTCGCGGCGCAAAGCCATGTGCAGGTTTCGTTCGAAACGCCTGAATATACTGCCAATTCCGACGGCATCGGCACGCTGCGGCTGCTGGAGGCCATTCGAATACTGGGTCTGCAGAACAAGACGCGCTTCTACCAGGCGTCCACATCCGAGCTGTATGGCCTGGTGCAGGCGGTGCCGCAGAGCGAAACCACGCCTTTCTATCCGCGCTCGCCCTATGCGGCGGCCAAGCTCTACGCCTACTGGATCGTGGTGAACTACCGCGAGGCCTATGGGATGCATGCCAGCAACGGCATTCTGTTCAACCATGAAAGCCCGCTTCGCGGCGAAACCTTCGTGACCCGCAAGATTACCAGGGCGGTTGCGGCCATCAAGCTAGGCCGGCAGGAACGCCTCTATCTGGGCAATCTGGATGCGCAGCGGGACTGGGGCCACGCGCGCGAATATGTTCGCGGCATGTGGCTGATGCTGCAGCAGGACAAGCCCGACGACTATGTGCTGGCGACGGGCGTCACGACGCGGGTGCGCGATTTTGTCGGCTGGGCCTTCGAGGATGTCGGAATCGATATCGAGTGGCGCGGCGAAGGCGTCGACGAGAAGGGCTATGATATGGACACCGGCCGGTGCCTGGTCGAAGTCGACGCGCGCTATTTCCGACCGACCGAAGTCGAACTGCTGCTGGGCGATCCGAGCAAGGCGCGCCAGCAACTGGGATGGGAACACCAGACTTCGGTTCGCGAGCTGGCGGCCGAAATGGTGCGGGAAGACCTCAAGGTTATGCAGACCTCGCCGGTCATGAAGGAAGCCTGATGTATCGGCTTGAGGGACGAAGGGTCTGGGTGGCCGGACACCGGGGCATGGTTGGCAGCGCCGTGGCGCGGCGGCTGGCCTCTGAGGGTTGCGAGATCGTTTCGGCGGATCGCAATATGGTGGACCTCAAGCGCCAGGCGGATGTGGAGGCCTTTGTCGGCGATGCCAGGATCGATGCCGTGGTCGTGGCGGCGGCCAAGGTCGGTGGAATCCTCGCCAACGAGACCCAGCCGGCCGAATTCCTCTACGACAACCTCATGATCGAAGCCAATATCATCGAGGCGGCCCATCGGGCGGGCGTGGATCGCCTGCTGTTTCTGGGGTCGTCGTGCATCTATCCGAAATTCGCGGCGCAGCCACTGACCGAGGATGCCTTGCTGACGGGGCCGCTCGAGCCCACCAATGAATGGTATGCGGTGGCCAAGATCGCCGGCATCAAGCTGTGCCAGGCCTATCGCGCGCAGTATGGACGCGACTACATTTCGGCAATGCCCACCAATCTCTACGGTCCGGGCGACAATTTCGACCTCCAGTCCAGCCATGTCATGCCGGCGCTGATCCGCAAGGCGCATGAGGCCAAGCAGGCGGGTGCCAGTTCGATCACGGTATGGGGCACCGGTACGCCGCGGCGGGAATTCCTGCATGCGGACGATTGCGCCGATGCCCTGGTCTTCCTGCTGCAGCAATATTCGGCGGCGGACCATGTCAATGTCGGCTTCGGCGACGATATCAGCATCCTGGACCTTACCCGGCTGGTCTGCGAGGTCGTCGGCTTCGAGGGAGAGATCGTCCACGATCTTACCAAAAAGGACGGAACGCCCCGGAAACTGATGAGCAATGCCCGCCTGCGTGAATTGGGCTGGGCGCCGCGGATTTCCCTGCGGGACGGAATTGTGGAGACCTACAACTGGTTCCTCGCCAATCAGGAGCGTTGGCAATGAGCCATACGGCAGTCATCTTTGGCGGGTCCGGCTTTTTCGGCACCCATCTCGCCCGGCAACTGGCTGAAGACCCTGCGGTGGAGCGCATCGTGCTGGCGGATATGCGCGAGCCGCGCTTTGCCCATGCCAAGGTCGACTTCGTGCATTGCGACGTGCGCGGGCCCATCGACATCGCGGTTGCGGGCGAGGTGGTCATTTACAATTTCGCCGCCGTGCATACCACGCCCGGCCATGAAGACTGGGAATATTACTGGACCAATGTGCGGGGCGCGATCGAGGTCTGCCGTTTCGCGGACCGGGTCGGAACCACGCGGCTATTCTTCACCTCGACGATGGGCATTTACGGGCCGCAGGAAGACCGTGTCGATGAGGACACGCCGCCGCTGCCGGTGACGGCCTATGGCAAATCCAAGCTGCTGGCCGAGAAGATTCATGAAGACTGGCAGGCGCGCGATCCGCAGCGGCGGCTGGTGGTGATGCGGCCCGCAGTGACCTTCGGGGAAGGGGAAAGGGGCAATTTCGAGCGCCTGGCCGGCCTCCTGCGCAAGGGGCGCTTCGTCTATCCGGTTCGCAAGGACACGATCAAGGCCTGCGCGCCGGTCGAGGAAATGCCGCGATGCCTGGCCTATATGGCCAGCTTCGACGAACCGGTCATCCGGTTTATCTTCGCCTATCCGGAACGGACGACAACCGAGGATATCAACAAGGCCTTCCACGACGCGGCGGGCTACCGACTGCCTGGCATCGTGGTGCCGGGATGGCTCATCTATACGGCAGCGTTCGGTTTTGAAATTCTGGGTAGACTGGGGTTGCGCACGTCAATCAACCGGGCGCGCGTCCGCAAGCTTGTCCAGTCCACCAATATCTATCCCAAGGAGCTGGTCGAGCGCCAATGGCGCTTCGAGTTGCCGCTGACCGAGGCGCTGCGGCGCTGGAACGAAACGAACGGTTTCCGATGACACAGACTTTCGACGCCACCTTCAAGATCGTTTTCCACGACTATGGCGGGCATGCCTTTACCGCGCATATCGCCCGTGAAATGGCGCGGCGCGGCGTGCGGACGCATTACATGTCGTTTGGCAGCTTCGCTACGCCGAAGGGCAAGGTGGACGGGCGAGGCGGCGATCCGGAATTGTTCAGCGCCGAGCAGTTGAGCATTTCGGCACCCTTCGACAAGGAAAACCTGATCCGCCGGCGGCAGCAGCAGATCGAATATGCCCGCGTCGCGGCGGCCAAGGTGCTTGAGCAAAAGCCGGATGTCGTCTTCTCGTCCAATTCGCCGCTCGAAGTGCAGCAGCACCTGATGCGGGCCTGCCGCACCATCGGCGCCAAGTTCGTGTTCTGGGTGCAGGACATCCATAGCGAGGCCATCGGGCAAATCCTCGGGCGCAAGAATGCCCTGCTGGGCCGCTTGGCCGGTTCCTATTACCGGATGCTCGAGCGCCGGCTGCTACGGCAGAGCGACGGCGTCATCGTCATCTCCGAAGCGTTCAGGGATATGCTGGGCGGCTGGGGGCTGGACGCTGCGCGCATGACGGTGGTCGAGAACTGGGCGCCGCTGGAAGACATACCGGTATTGCCGCGCGACAACGACTGGGCCTTGCGCCACATGCGCGCCGACCGCACCCGCATCGTCTATTCGGGCACCATGGCTCGCAAGCACAATCCGGACATGCTGCTGCATCTGGCGCGGAACCTCGACGTGGATGTCCACCTGTTCTCCGAGGGCGTCAACGCGGACTATGTGCGGCGGAGCGCGGCGGAGCAGGGGCTCGACAATGTGTTCGTCCAGGGCTGGGTGCCGGTGGATGACCTGCCCGGCATGCTGGCGGGTGCCGATATCCTCTACGCCGTGATCGAGCGCGAGGCGGGGGCATTCTCGGTGCCCTCCAAGGTGTTGTCGTATCTGGCGGCGGGCCGGCCGATCCTGGCGTCCATTCCGGCGGAGAACCTTTCCAGCCGCAAGATTGCCCGGGCCGAGGCGGGCCTGGTATCCTCGCCCGACGATGTCGAGGCGCTGCTGGCCGATGCCCGCACGCTGCTGGCCGATGCCCAACTGCGCCAGCGCATGGGGGCCAATGGCCGCCGTTATGCCGAAGCCGAATTCGACGTCACCGCCATTGGCGAGCGGTTCGTTACCATTATCGAAGAGGCCATGGGGCAGCCGCTGAACCAGCCATCACCGCAACCTGTTGCGCCGATCGGCGCCCGCTCTTCCGCCTGATCCGGCAGCGACCTGCCACTATCGAGGGTATTCATACATATGTCTTCTGCACCGCGCGTCGCGCTCGTGTCCGGCTTCTGGGGCCAGAATATCGGCAACGCCTTTTTCAATGTCGGCGGCCACTGGATTTTGCGCCAAATCTTCGGCGAGGATAATGTCGCCTTCATCCAGGACCAGCCCGGCTACCGCACCTTCCACAAGCAGGAAACCGGCAATCCACACAACGACATCGAGCTGCTGCGCTTCCTCGATGTCGACTACATCGTCATGCAGGGCCCGCTGATGACGGTGTCGCTGGAAAAGCTGTGGCGGCCGACGCTGGAAGCTCTCACCGCGCGCGGCACCAAGATCATTCTGCTCGGCGCCGCCTTCTTCAAATATACCGAGGCCGAGTTTACGGCGGTCAAGGCATTCCTGGCCGAGTTCAAGCCTGCCGTTATCAGCACACGCGACAGCCGTTCCTACGAAGTGCTCAAGAGCTGGGAGACCGATATTCCGCTCTATGACGGCATGGACAGCGCCTTTTTCGTGCCCAAGGCGTATAAGCCATTCGACTTTGCCGTCGACCGCTACCTGGCGCTCAATTTCGACCGCTTCCCCGAACCCGATATCAAGCTGGCGTCGACGCGCGACACGGCGGCGACGCATGCATTCGAGCATCGCGGCAAGTGGTGGAACCTGCACGTTCCCAAGCTGCAGGACTATCTCTCGCACAAGGGCAAGGCTGTGGCCTATCTGGGGCACCTGCTCGACCGGCGCAAGCTGCCGACCGAGGTGGATGGACTGATGGTCATGCGGCCCGAGCACCGGGTCAATCCGCATATGACTCGCAAGATTTACCAGCATCCCAACGCCGTCGCCTCGGACGAGCCCTGGACCTATTTCAACATCTACGCCAATTCCGAATTCGTGCTGGCCGACCGCGTTCATGCCTGCGTGGCGGCGTTGGCCTATGGTCGCGAGGCCATGCTGTTTACCCCGTCGCCTCGCCAGGCGCTGTTTGCGCGCGTCGGCGCGACGGATATTCGCGCGCGGCCGGTCAGGCTCGACATGGACTGGCTGGAACAGGAGCGGATGGATGAGGTGGCGTGGCTGAAGGACAAGTTGAGCTGATGACCCGATCGCCGGCGATCCATTTCGTCTGCGTCACGCCGCCGCCAGTCACCGGCATGACCAATGTTTCCGCCGCAATGGCCATACGTCTGGCCGAGAAATATCCGGTCGTCGGGTACCGCATCAATCGGCCGGAGGGGATATCAAATCGCCGCTGGTCGGCGACCAAGCATGTCCGGCTGATTGCCGGCGCAATGCAGGCCGCCCTGCGGGCCCGCAACGGGGACTATGTCTACATGACGCCCGATTCCGGGAATGGGCTGATCGGCAGCCTGATCATGCTGGCGATGCTGCGCATCATGGGCCGGCAAGTAGTCATGCACCATCACGTGTTCAGCTATCTCAACGAAACGTCCCTGGTCAGCCGGCTGTTCTTCCGGATCGCGCGGCATGGTGTGCGGCACATCGTGCTGTGCGGGCGCATGGGCGAGCTGATGCAGAGCCGCTATGGCGGCGGGTTCGAGGTGGTGGTGCAGTCCAACGCCGCACTGGTGGGTGCCGCTGCCAGCCGCCCCGAACGCCTGGCGCTGCGAACGATCGGCTACCTGAGCAACATCACGACCGACAAGGGCATCGACACGTTCCTGGCGACCGCCGAGCAACTGGCCGATCGCTATCCCGATCTCAAGGTTCTGATCGCCGGCCCCGCCGCCAGTGAAGCGGTGCGGGGGCTGGTCGAGCAGTTCGTGGCAAAGAATACGAAGAACCGGCAATATCTCGGGCCGGTCTATGGGGCGGACAAGGCGAAGTTCTTCGAACAGGTCGATGTGCTGCTGTTTCCGACGCGCTACAAGAACGAGGCCGAGCCGCTGGTGATCTTTGAAGCCGCGCGCGCCGGAACCCTGGTGATCGCCAGCGATCGGGGGTGCATCTGTGAGCAGATCGCCGACCGGGATCTCGTCGTTCCCGACGCTGACGACTTCGTGCAGCGCGCGGCGGGGCGTGTTGGTACGTGGATCGACGATCCGGCCGCTTTCGCCACGGCGTGGCGCACAACCGAGTCGATGCGGACGCCGCCCGACCTACCGGCGCTGCCGATAGGATGAACATGCTGACCAGGATAAGGCGCATGGCCGGAAGCAGGCTGGCCGGCAACCTGCTGGCCATCTATCTGGCGCGGATGGTCAATATCATCATACCGCTGGCCATGGTGCCGATCTTCGCCCGCGTGCTGGACCCGGCCACGTTCGGCCTGACGCTGCTGGCGCAGGCGCTGGGCCTGTGGATCGTCCAGGTCGTCGAGTTCGGCTATGATTTCAGCGCCACGCGGCGCCTCGCACGGGCCGACTGGTCGGAGGACGGCTGGAAGCTCATCGTCCGGGACACACTGTTCGGGCAGAATGTGCTGGTGCTGCTGTGCCTCGTGGGCTCCCTGGCCTTCCTGTTTCTGGTGGAAGGGTTTGCACAGTCGCCGCTGATCCTGCTGCTGGCCTGGGCCTATGGGGCCATGGCGGGCTATACGCCACGCTGGTATTTCTATGCGCGTGAGGAATTGGCCGGGTTCACCACGGTTTCCATATTGGGCAGGGCGGCGGGGGCCGTGGTTTCGGTCCTGGCGGCGATCTTCACCCGCAGCGGCGAGGGGATCATGTTCGGCTATGCGCTGGGCAGCCTCATTCCACTGGTCTGGTGCCTGTGGATCATCCTGCCCAGCATACGGCACCTGCCGCTGGATATGCGCGCCGGATTCGAAACGCTGCGCGAGGGCGGCGGCATTTTCGCGTTCAAGATTTCCAAGATGGTCTACAGCCTGGGCGGCGTAACGGTGGTGGGTATTCTCGCAACGCCGGCCGTTCTGGCGCAATATGCCTCGTCCGACCGGCTGGTGCGCGCGGGCATCAACCTGGCCACGTCGTTCACGATCGCCTTTTTCCCGCGGCTGTCCCAATTGGTGGAAACCGACCGCGCGGCCGCTCGCCGGATGTTCCTGACAATCACGTGCTTGTCGGTGGCGATGATGACGGTCGCGGCCATCGTGGTCACGTTCAACAGCGAACTCATCGTCGCGATCATCCTGGGGGATGGCTATGAGGCGGCGGCGCCCGTGCTGGCACTGCTGATCTGGGTGGCGCCGCTCAACATGTACCAATTCAGCGTGGGTACGCAGTGGATGATTCCCCTGGGCATGGAGCGTGCCTTCTCGGCTATCATCGCCGGCGCCGCCATCGTCTATGTGGGGCTCGCGCTCTGGGCCGTGCAGCATGGCGGGGAAGTGCTGGCGCAGGCCAATGTCGCGGCCGAATTCGTGCTTTGCCTGGCGCTTACCGGATATGTGATGCTAGTGCGCCGGCGCGGCGGCGACGCGTAAACCAAACGGTGGCTATCCTGTGCTAGACCAGCCGTTCCGGTAAAAGAGCCCGAGAGCCCAGATGAACTATGTGCTGGCCGTTGTCATTCTGCTGATCTGGCTCGCAGCCGTCCTGCGCCAGCGCCGGCTGTTGCCCGGAATCGTGGTTGCCTCGATTCTGGCGGTCAATATCCTGTCATTCTACCTGATCCAGTTCCTCCAACTGGCCGACCTGATCCACATCGAGCACAGCTATAAGTATAAGAGAATTTACCTGGGGGATGAGTATCCGTTTCTGCTGACGGTGGGGGGACTGCTGGTTGCCATTTGCGCACCGTATATCCTGGGTGCAGTCGATAGGCCGAAACAGCTTGATGGCGCCGGGGGGCAACCCTCCATGAGCGCAAACCAGCCCGTGCTGATTTTTGTTCTGGCTTGTTTTATCCTGACGATCTTTCACGCGATAACGACAAATCTAGCGTTTCTCGGCGAATACACGATATATCTGCAGTTTCGTGACCCCGCGAACTTGAATATCACCAATGATCTTGTCGCATTTTTTCACGGCAATATGGGCGCCGTGGGAATTCTATTGGGCGTGATCATTGCTACCTCCGGGCGGAAGTCGCTTTATACGGCATTCATGGCACTGTTTCCGTATTTCTATATCGTGGCATTTCAGGCCGCGAGCATCTCCCGCTGGCTCATCCTCCAGCTTGCCATTCCGGCTGTCATACTCGCATTCAGGACACGTTTCCGCTGGCCGCTGCTGGCGTTGATAATCCTGTCCATGGTGCCCCTTTATGGCTCGCTGCGCGTGGTGCGGGAAGACAACGTGCTCGGTGTCGACGCGCTGGTGTCCTCGATGTTCGATGGAACATCTGTAAACTCAGGCTTTATCGTCGACTCGATCGGCAATATATTTGGCGCTGGATTGAATGTTTCTGAAGCGCAAGGAAAGGTCGACGTAACTTTTCCGCTTAATTTTAACGTTTTGTCATTTTCTCCATTGCCGTCATCAATCGATGGATTTGACGACTGGCGTCAGTACACGCAGTGGATCAACATATACGGCCCATTCAACGTCTTTTCTGAACTCTATTGGATGGGTGTTGGTTGGTATATTTTGTTTGTTCTGTTGATGGTTGTTACCGTGCGATGGAATGACAAAGTCGACATGTTCCGGCGTGCTGGGCAGCTTACGCCTCTGCTTGCCGGTCTAGCGAATGTCTTGCTCTATTACGGCGTGCTGCTGACGACGCAATACCCTCTGCGAAGCGCAATGCGCTGGCCAGAGATTTCCGCCTTGCTCGCATTTTTGCTTGTGTCCCTCGCTTTGAGAACCCAGCGTCGCCGGACCGTTCGAGAGGCAAGACAAAATAGACCAGCAAACGCTAGGCCGGTTTAGCCCTCCGGGCCAGGGTGTGCTGTGCCATCGCTACCAGTGGCTTTTCCACGACGAGATGTACCGCGATGCAAAGAAGCACAGCAGCCAGCGAGGTCATCAGGATCACTATCCACATCGGACTTTCAGGGAATAATGACGCCCAAATGCCCAGTATTGCCGAAACAAAATGCAGGTGAAAAAGGTATATGGAGTAGGACGCGCTCCCAAGAAGCATGCCCACACGGCTTACTGTTCCAACCTCAATTTTTGATTTTATTGAGCAGAACATCAGAATTACGCTGATCGAGCCGGTCACCAAGACGCCCGGTACTGAGTTGAAACTCAGTTGCCAGAAGTAGACGGCCAGCGTCAGAATGGCAAATCCGCCTAACAAAATCGCGAAAAGCACACCACCCTGTAGCTTGATTTGACCGGATGGACGGAAATTCCAAAACAAGCCGAGGGCCAGCCCCATCCCAAACAGTATGTTGACGGGATGGGTTATGAAGTTGACCAGACTCATGCCCCAAGCTTCGTTCCCCCGGCCTACTTCGCCTACCAAGGGCCACGCGACAATGGGTGCAACTATCCAAGCCACGATTATCCAAGCCCTGCGTCTCGACCCTAAAAATGTCACAGCGAACAAGGTGTAAAAGAGCGCCTCATGGCGCAAGGTCCACACCACGTTGGGCTCGAGTTCACCAATGGGGAAAAGTGTGAGCGCTCGCAGCATGGGAAGTGGATCGAAATCCCCCCGGCCCAGCAGCTTGAGTGCCGCATATGCCAGGATCGCAACCCAAAGCAAAGGAATTATGCGAGCAAATCTCTTTTGAAAAAAAGCTCCCATCGAAATCTTCGGAGCATTGCTTTTATTCAAACTGATTACGGAAATAATAAATCCGCTAATAACAAAAAACAGATCCACTCCGACTGACCCGCTGTATAGGTATCCTCCAAGTATTTCTTTTGCGAAATATTTATCCAAGGCGGCAATTGCAGCTACGTGATTAACTACTACCGCAGTAGCAGCGATGCCTCTAAGATACTGTATCCCGACTATGTCTCGCTTAGGATCCATACTGTCTATAAGGGGGGCGCGAAACCAACGGAACATTTGTACCTCGTGCGATCACGGAGCGCCCACCGAAGTCAGATATGACCGAAGGGCTGACGTAGTTTGAACCACATTCGCACCGTCGAGGCACGACCCAAAGTGAGAAGCTGCTATCTGTTTTGTGCAGTGGTTGCCGCCGTTGGCGCCTGCCACCCAGAAGTTTGACGACGCTACCGTTGCTGAACCGTTCGGAGGGGTGGCTTGGTTTATGCCGTCCTTATGGATGCGATAGCTGACAGCACTGTTGCGCGCGAAAATTGTGTGTCCAACCGACGTTGCGGCCGCTGGCAAAATGGTGGGGGCAATGCCGTCGTTCATTCGGCCCGATATGGCGCTTGCGGCGGTGCGGGCGAAGATGCGGGCGTTGAGGTTGCCGATGTCGTTTTTGTCTTCGGCAACGTTGGTGAGGCACCAGACGCCGAGGTGGGCGTCGTTGAGGGTGAACTTGCCGCCGGCGGTGGCGGGATTGAAGCCGGTATCGAGATAGGCGTTGAAGCCGTTGCCGGTATAGCCGCGGTCCACTTCGAAGGCGGGGCCGTTGACCGGCGTCAGATTGTAGGCATCGGCCACCCAGTTGAGGCGTGCCGCCTGGGCGGTGTGGGCGGCCAGCATGTAGAAGGCGTCGAGCCGCGACCAGACGCCGGCCTGCTTGAGGCCGGCGATCAGCGTGTTGATCAGGCCCTTGCGGCGGGCGTCGGGCGGGGCAGCCATGCGGGCGAAAAGGGCCAGGGCTTCCGGCTCATAGGCCGGGCGGGAGCCCAGGGTGATGTCGAGGCCGAGGCCCGATCCGGTCATCGGCATCAGCTCAGCCCCACCAGATTGGTGGCGGTGCTGGCGGTGCCGATGCGGATGGCGCGGATCGGCAGGACGCTGCCGGCCGGAACGGCGGTGAAGGTAACGTCGGCGCCGCTCAGCAATCGTGCCGCCACATCGCCGGCGCCACCGACATAGATGGCCCGTGTCACCTCGGCAAGGTCGGCGGCGTCGCTCGGCACGATGGCGAAGCCGTGGGCGGCCGGTCCCTGGATGCTGGTGGCGTGGCCTTGGTATCTATCGGTCATTGGTATCCCCCTTATGTTCACGCATCAGCGTAACATCGGGGCAAAAGCGGGGGGATAAGTGGGCCGTCAGCGCGCGACGACGGTCAGGTCGGTGACCGTATAGGCATCTCCGTCGATGGCGACATGCCAATGGACGGTGTAGTCGGCGCCCGCCTCGAGGCCTTCGACCACGGTATAGAGCCAGCGCCGATTGTCGCGGCCGCGGAGAGGATAAAGGCGGACCGGGCCACCGGCAACCGGGGTGGTGAAATCGAGGCTATAGGTGCCGTCGGCCTCGGGCGCGTAGTTGGCCGGGCCCAGCAGCCATTGCAAGGCGACCGGATCGTAGATGCCAGTGCGGCGCAGATCGACCGGGCTGGTGGCGATGGCGGGCGAGCCGGCGAGTTCCATGCCGTTCCATGTCCATACCGAGCGGTCGGCCTCTACGGCGACCGGACCGAAGGCGAAGCCGGGCTCGCTGCCGTCGTCATCGTCGGCTGGTGGTTCGGGCCGCGGGGCAGGGGGCGGCGGCGCGGGTTCGGCGACCGCCGGCATGCTCGCATAAAGGGCCTCGGCAAGGGCTGCGACGCCGGTAGGGGTCAGCGGCCCGAGTGCGCAGATTTTGGCAATGCCGGCTTCGGCGCAGAAGGCGTTCAGCTCGCGAATGGTGGCGATGGTGAATTGGCCATTGGGCGCGGCGGAGCGAAACCCGCGCTGGCGCAGCTCGCCTTGCAGGACATGAACGAAGCTGTTCGGGTCGTCGGCGAAGATTTCCGCCAGCAGGGTGGCGCGCTCCCCCGGTGTTGCCGCCGCAGCCAGGGCCTGCTCGGCGGGCGATTGCGCCAGCGCCGGACCGGCACAGCAAGCAATGGCGGCCAGGATAGGTAGTAATGCGCGCATGGTGCCGTCCTCCGGAGCATCTTCCCAGAGAAGGTCGGACTAAACGCGGACACAGTCAACGGGCGCCAGTGCCGCCACGCGATTGGCGGTTGCCCGCCGGGGGCGCATGGCCGATATTCGGCGGGAATCAGCCGATGGAGCCGTCATGGTCTTGGGAATCAGGTTTCGGACCCGCGCGCAGCAACGAGACCAGCAGGGCGACCGGGCGCGCATGCAAAGCGTCCGCGACGCGGTGCTGGCGGCGCGGAACTCGGCGGAACGGGAGCGCGAGGGGCTGCGCCTGCGCATCGCCGAATGGTATGATCGGGCCGTCGCCATCATGGACACGTCGGGAGAATACGGCACGCGTTCTCCCGAGGATGAGAGCGAGATCAGTGCCGCGTCCAAGGAAGCGGCAGCGGCCGAGTTGCGCGTGCGCGAAATCGCCCGCTCGGTGGCGGTGTTCGACGACATCCTCGGCAAGCTCGATGAGGCCGAACAAGCCGCCGGGCAAGCGGCAGATGCGCCCGAGCCGGGCGGACAGGGCTAGAACCTTCAGTTGTCCTGGGCGTAGTAGCCGCCATATTTGCGCTCGTAGCCGCTGCGCGAAATGTCGACCTGATTGAGCACGACCACCGTCTTGGCTTGCTTGCGCGTGGCTTCGTCGAGATTGGCGAGCGCGCGGCGCGCGTCGGTCTGTGCGGTGGTGGCCCAGCGCAGCACGAACACGACCGCGTCGGCGAAACGCGCGATATAGCGCCCGTCGACCACCGGGGCGAGGGGCGGGCTATCGAGCACGATGACGGCGAAGGAATTGCGGGCGGCGGCAATCAGCCGGCCAAAGGCCGGGCCCGCCAGCAACTGGTCGGTGGGCAGGTCGCTGCGACGCGAGCCGACGATGAGCGTCATCTCGGTCAGATTGTCCTTGCTGACGATGTTCTGCACACCGACATCGCGCATGGCCTCGTCGGTGAGAAAGTCGAGCAGGCCCTGGGAGGATTCGAGATTGAGGTGGCGGTGGATGCTCGGCTTGCGCAGGTCGCAGTCGATCAGCAAGGTGCTGTAGCCGGCCAGCGAATAGGATCGTGCCAGGGCCAGGGCCGCAGTGGTCTTGCCTTCGTTGGGCGCGGTCGACGTCACCAGGATGACGCGGCTGCCGGTATTCTCCTCGTCGGGCCCGTACAAATCCTGATCCAGAACGGCGCGGATGCGCCGGATCGACTCGGCAAAGAGCGACAAAGGTGCGGTCACCATCATATTGGCGAGGCTTTCGCGTTCGGACTTGGCCCGTTCGCGCGGGACCGATGCCGCCACCTGCTGGTGCAATACCGATTCCACCTGTTCTTCGGTGGTGAAACCGCCGATCAGGTTTTCGCGCAGGAAGGCAAGCCCGCCGCCGAGGCCCAGGCCGGCCAAGGCGGCCAGCATGACGATGAGCGGTTTATTGGGGAAGGACGGGCGTTCCGGCGGCAGGGCCGGGGAGACGATGCGGCTGTCGGCGAGCTGCAGGTCGGCCTGGGCTTCGAGATCCTGGGAGCGCGCCAGCAGCGTCTGGTATTGGGTGCGGGCCAGTTCCGCGCCCTGCTGCAACTCGTAGAGGCGGGTGAGAACATCGGCCGACAGGGAGCTGCCCAGCACCTCCTGGCGCAGGCGCTGCCGCAGCGTGTCTTCCTGGGTCTGGTTCTGGGTGACCGACTCGCGCAGATCGCTGACCTCGCTGGTGGCCGTCTCGCGCAGCCGGTTCTCGATGGCCGCCAGTTCGTCGCGCAGGTTCACGGCGGTCGGCGTGTCGGAGCCAGCCTGGCTCAATTGGTCGGCCAGATCCTGGCGCTGCCGATCCAACTCGTCGAGCGCGGAGGATTGGAGGGTCGAGACGATGGAACTCCAGTCCTCGTTCGCCAGATAGGTCGTTACGGCCTCGGCCGAGCGCTGCGACTGATCGCGCGCCGCCTGGAGCTGCGACATCTGCTGCTGCATCTGTGCCAGGTCGGTACGGCCGCTGTCCTCTATGATGCGCTGCATGTTGTCGGATACGAAGCTATCGAACTGGCCTTCCGAACTGACGATAGCCTCGCGGGCCTGCCCGATGCGGGCCTGCAGGACGTTGTAGGAAGCCAGGACGCTGTCCACCTTGGAGGCCAGTTGGTCGGCGATGTAGGACTCGGCGATGGCATTGGTGATCCTGGCGGCCTTTTCGGCCTGCTCGGATCGCACCTGCACGGAGATGAGATAGGTGAGTCCGCGGCGCTGCACGCTGACGGCGGAGCGCAGCTGGGACAGGGCCTGGTTCACCGCCTGCTCGCCCGAAGGCGGCGCGGGCGTACTGAGGCGCAGGAAGGTCAGGACGCGCGGCCACAGGCCGATCGATACGCCGAATTCCGGATCGGTGACCAGGTTCTCGTCGCGAATGGCGCGGAGCAGCACATTGTCCGAGCGGGCAAGTTCGACCTCGCTGTCGATACGGGCACTGTCGGCGGCGGAACTGTTCATCTGCGCTTCGGGCGCGAGCAGATTCTTGTTGCTTGGATCGACCAGAATCAGCGCCGAAGAGGTGAAGGTCGGCGTCAGCGTGAAGGCGACCAGCGTGGCCAGCGCGACGACAGCGACCACGGTCACGACAATCAGCCGGAACTGGCGGCGCAGCAGTCCGAAGATTGCCCGGAGATTAAGTTCGTTCTCGTCCATGTGGCGAATCCTGGGCTAGACGTGCTGGTAACGGGCCGGCTGTGGCGAGCCGGCAGGGTGGCGATGCCTCGGGCGGCGTGTCAATTGGTGAGAAGCAGGACGGGCTCTTGCGGACGAAGCCGCGCCGCGGTCAGCCTGCCAGTGGCAAAGGCGCCGGTATCGACACAGATGCGCCCAGGCAGACAGACTGCCTCCGCTGCGGGTGTATGGCCGTGGACAACCATGCGATCCTGGACCGGTGGCGCGTTGAAGAATTCGTCTCGTATCCAGAGCAGGTCATCCTCACTTTGGCGTTCAACCGAGTCAATGCCGGGCCGCAGCCCGGCATGAACAAACACCACACCAGGCAATGACAGTGTTAGCGGCAAATCCTGCAAAAAAGCAACGTGCTCCTGCGGGATATGGCTATCGACGATTGCTTTGAGTTCCTTGCGTCCGGCGCGGGTAACTGCGGACATGGAAATGCCATAGGAAGAAAGCGTCTCCAAGCCCCCGAACTTCAGCCAGTCATCATTGGGAGCAGGTGTTTCGAGAAAGCGCAGCATCATCGTTTCGTGGTTGCCGGCGAGGCAGATGCGCCTGAATCCCGTGGGCGGGGTCGTGGTGAGGCGGTCGAGCACACCGGCGGAGTGGTTGCCGCGGTCGACATAATCCCCCAGCATCACGATCCATTTCTCTCCGGCGATGCCGGCGGCGTCGGTGGCGATATTGCGTTCCAGGTTGCGCAATTCGTCAAGGCAGCCATGCACGTCGCCGATCGCGTAGACCACCTCGGGCCAATCGGCGGCGCTGAGATGGCTGCGGGCGCTCCGGGGGGCAGGGCGCCTGAAGGGATTGAACAGCATCAGATGGTGCCAGCCTCCCTCGACCCTTTCGGCCGGACGGTTGCCGTGCCGGCAGCCAGCAATGCCACGAAGGTAAAGGCTACAGCTTCGATCTCGAGACTGAAATCGAGCAGGGAGTGAACGCCGCAGACGGTGATGGCGGCCAGTGCAACCGTCTGGCTGGACCAGGAGCCGCGTCCGGCGCGGAGCGAGGCCAGCATGCGCCAGGCCAGCAGCGCCACGGCGAGAAGCGGAAGCGAGCCGACGACCAGGCCCAGCTCCGCCCAGAGCGAAAGGTAGGTGCTGTGGGCCTTCTGCCAGACGAGATCGAAGCTGACCGGCGCCTGATGAACCAGCGGGAAGGCCTGCTCGAACGCCCCGCCGCCGAAGCCGGTCAGTGGCCGCAGGCTGATCAGGTCGATGACCTGGGCATAAAGGGCGCCACGAATCTCGACATCGGAATCGACCGCGCCGAGGCGATCGACCAGCCGGTTGCCATAGGTGACGAAGCCGGCGGCCAGCACCACGGCGATGGCGGGCACCGCATAGAGTACGGCCTTGAGCCGCCGCATGCCCCAGGCGGTGAGCAGGGCGACCACCACGGACCCCGCCAGCGTGGCCGCCAGACCCATGCGGGATCCGGTAGCCATCAGCGTGGCCAGGAGGGTGATATAGGCAATGAGGTAGAGCACGATCCAGGAGCCGTTGCCCTGGATGCGGCCATCGTCCTCGTGGCGCTCGGCCTGCCGCACCAGGATGCGACCGATCTGCGTCAGGGCGATGACGGCGCCCAGGCCCAGATAGGTGGCGAAGCTGTTGCGGTTGACGAATGTGCCGGTCGCCACATGCTGGTAGCCCCATTTTGGCATGCCCAGAATGGTGTCGGCGGTCGTCAGGTTGTAGAGGCCATAGGCCGCATAGCCCAGCGCGACGATCAGCAGGCTCTTGAGCAGCAGGGACCGGCGCTGGTCGTTGACGCTGATCTGCAGCACCAGAAAGAACAGCAGGCCGAAGGTCAACTGGCGGATCAGCATCAGGATGGTGGCGGTGGGTGCCAGGCTGATGGTTTTCGACGGGACCGTCACGCCATTGGTCGTGATCTCGCCCAGGCCAAGAAACTGGGCGATGGGCAGGGTCTGCACGAAGAGAAAGGCGCAGACAGCCACAAACAACGCCACTGGCAGCCCCAGGGCGGACATGCGCACGCGGAACTGCTCGCGCTTGCGGCGCAGGATCAGCGTATAGACAACGCCGCCCAGGCCGATCGCCACGGCCCACAGCCCCCAGAAGAACGGTCGATTGCTGCCGAGTGGGAGCGGCGCAACGGCCAGGATGGTCAGCAGGTACCAGAACATGACGGTATTGACGCCGGCCTGGCCGGTGCCCACGGTCGAACCACGGGGCTCGCCGATGCCGGCCCTGGAAATCTCTATCTGGGTCATGAGGCGGACTTGCTTTGTCTGAGGGTAATCCGACGATTGAGCGAATTGACGAACTTTTGCTGCCGTTCGACGGGTAATTGTTCCACGATCGCCGTCACGCGTTCGCGGAAGCTCTCCTGGTCGAGATAGCGCTGGGCGATCGAGAAAATGCCCCGATCGCTCAGCACCAGCATGGCGAGGTCGGCGTCGTTGCCGCTGCGCGTTGCCGGCTCCAACCGGTCGTAGTGGGTCTCGGCCAGGTCGACGCGATGTTCGGCGACCCATTGCTCGCTAGGCGCCACTGCCTGCGCCGTGCGCAGGAAGGTGTTGAACTCGTCCCAATTCTGCTGGGCCGCCGCGACGACCGCGCCAGTCACCCAGGCATAGGCGTCGGTCGGACGCTCCGCCACGGCCGCCGCGACGATATCGCGGCAATGCTGTTGCAGCGCCGCCTTGCCTTCGGGCGACAGGGCGCGCATCTCGAAGGCATTGGTGTGCTGCATGGCGCGATTGCAGTCGGCCAGCGTGCTTGTCTGGGTGGAGGGGGCGAGGCCGGGGGCGTTGCTGGTTGCCGGAAGCGCCAGCAAACGGCTGATGCTGGTGGTGCCCGGCGCGAAATAGACCGAGGCCTCCAGATAGGCGGCCCATCCGCCGAGCATGGCCAGACCCAGGCTGAGGGCAAAAATCGCGGAACGGTTTATCTGACTAGCCATGGCCCGGCTTTCCTCGTGCGGCGCGATGATTGTGACTTAGTGCCATTAAAGTTTACTTGCTTCGAGTGGGGACGGGCCTTGCTGAGCACATTACTGCAAATATGACTAACCGATGGCCACAGCGAAGGATTTTGCCTGCAACCGCACCATCTCCGGCGCTCCGCCCGCTATCCCTAGTGTCCTGAGCGTATATGTTCGAGGGGCGGACATTCACAATGTGGTCAAGGCGGGAATGGGCGAAGCCACAAGGTGGTTGCACCGGTCCGCGTTCGCCTTGGAGGAATTGGTGCCGGCAGCAGGGTTCGAACCCGCGACCCCCTGATTACAAATCAGGTGCTCTACCAACTGAGCTATACCGGCGCGCCCTGCGTGTAGCATCGCCCATGGGGCGCGACAAGGCGCTGCCGGTTGATGTTTTCCAGGTATCCGACCCCGGTGCGGCGGAACTTTTTTTCTTTGGTGGGCCGGCGTCGCGCATTTTACGCCGCTGCCCGGCGCGGTGTCGGGTGAGACATGTTCGCGTCGGCTGGATTGACAGATATTTATGCCAAAGGCCCTTCGGCGGCGCGGCTTCGGGCGGTTTTGGGCTTGATGCGGGGCGGGCTCCGGCCCTACCAACGGGCCTGAATTTGTACCCGCCTGGAGCATGGACACAGTGACCACCGGCGCCCTGACGCATCTGCAAAGCCTTGAAGCCGAGAGCATCGAAATCCTGCGCGAGGTGGCGGCAAGTTTCGAGCGGCCGGTGATGATGTATTCCATCGGCAAGGATTCCAGCGTCCTGCTGCATCTGGCGCGCAAGGCGTTCTTTCCGAGCCGGATTCCGTTCCCGCTGCTGCATGTGAATACGACCTGGAAGTTTCGCGAAATGATCGCCTTTCGCGACAGCATGGCGGAGAAATACGGGTTCGACCTGATCAGCCACACCAATCCCGACGGGCTGCGCGACAATATCAATCCGTTCGACCAGGGCTCGTCGCGGTTCACCGATATCATGAAGACCCAGGCCCTGCGGCAGGCGCTCAATGCGGGCCGCTACGACGCGGCCATCGGTGGCGCCCGGCGCGACGAGGAAAAATCGCGCGCCAAGGAGCGCGTCTTCTCCCATCGCAATGCCAACCACGCCTGGGACCCCAAGAACCAGCGGCCCGAGCTGTGGCGCGTGTTCAATACGCGGCTCAATCCGGGCGAGAGCATGCGGGTGTTCCCCATCAGCAACTGGACCGAGCTCGATGTGTGGACCTACATCTATTCGGAGGGCATCGAGCTGCCTTCGCTCTATTATGCCAAGTCGCGCCCGGTGGTCGATCGCTCGGGCACGCTGATCATGGTCGACGACGACCGCTTCCGGTTCGAACCGGGCGAGGTGCCGCGCCAGGAAGTCGTGCGTTTCCGTACCCTGGGTGACTATCCGCTCACCGGGGCGATCCGCTCGACGGCGGCGACGCTGCCGGAAATCATCATGGAAATGCAGGCCAGCCGCACCTCGGAGCGGGAAGGGCGGCTGATCGACAGCGACAGCGTCGGCTCCATGGAGAAGAAGAAGCAGGAAGGGTATTTCTGATGAGCCTGCCGATGGCGACCCCCGATACCGACATCGACCTGTGGCTCAAGCAGCAGACCGATAAGTCGCTGCTGCGTTTCCTGACCTGCGGGAGCGTCGACGACGGCAAGTCCACACTGATCGGGCGGCTGCTTTATGACAGCCAACTCATTCTCGACGACCAGCTGGCCAGCCTGCGCAAGGAAAGCCACAATCGGATCACGGGCGATGAGGGGATCGACTTTTCGCTGCTGGTGGATGGGCTCACGGCCGAGCGCGAGCAGGGCATTACCATCGATGTGGCCTACCGGTTCTTTTCGACCGACAAGCGCAAGTTCATCGTCGCCGATACGCCGGGCCACGAGCAGTATACCCGCAACATGGCGACCGGCGCCTCCAATGCCGACCTGGCGCTGGTGCTGATCGACGCCCGCAAGGGCGTCCTCACGCAGACGCGCCGCCATAGTTTCATCCTGTCGCTGATCGGGGTGAAACATGTGGTGCTGGTGGTCAACAAGATCGACCTGGTGGACTACGACCAGGCGGTATTCGACCGCATTGTCGCCGAATACCGCGCCTTTGCCGAGCCACTCGGTTTCAAGACACTGGCCGCGGTTCCGGTGTCGGCTTTGCGCGGCGACAACATTCTGGCGCCGAGCGTCCATACGCCCTGGTATGACGGCACGGCGCTGGTGCCCTATCTCGAAAGCATCGACGTCAGCGAGGATCGCACGGCGGAAAAATTCCGCTTTCCGGTGCAGTGGGTCAACCGGCCCGACCTCGATTTCCGGGGTTTCTCCGGTACGGTTGCCTCGGGCAGCATTGCGGTGGGTGACGACGTGTTGATCGCCTCGTCGCGCCAGCCGGCGGCCGTCAGGCGCATCGTCACCATGGACGGCGACCTGGACCGCGCCGTGGCCGGGCAGGCGGTAACGCTGGTGGTCGACCGCGAAGTGGATATCTCGCGCGGGGATGTGCTGTCACGGCCGGGCGAGACGCCGGAATTTTCCAACCAGTTCCAGGCGCGGCTGATCTGGATGAATGAGGAATCGGCGTTTCCGGGGCGATCCTACCTGCTCAAGGTGGGCTCGCAACTGGTGCCGGCCACGATCACCGATCTCAAGTTCCGGACCAATGTGAATACGCTGGAGCACACGGCCGCCACCAAGATCGATCTCAACGAGGTCGCGACGGTCACCATCGCCACCGACAAGCCGATTGCCTTCGATCCCTACGCGGCCAATGCGCTGACCGGCGGTTTCATCCTGGTCGACCGGTTGTCCAATGCGACGCTGGGGGCCGGGACCATCGAGTTCGGCCTGCGCCGGGCGCAGAACCTGACCTATCAATCCTTCGACGTGAATCGCGACGTTCGCGCGCGGATGAAGGGGCAGGCGGCCCGGATCGTCTGGTTCACGGGCCTGTCCGGTTCGGGCAAGTCGTCCATCGCCAACCTGCTCGAAAAGCGCCTCACCGCCGAAGGGCGCCACGCCTATATTCTCGATGGCGACAATGTGCGGCATGGCCTCAACAAGGATCTCGGCTTCACCGAGGCGGCGCGCGTCGAGAATATCCGCCGCGTTGCCGAAGTGGCGCGGCTGATGGCCGATGCGGGGCTGATCGTGCTGGTGTCGTTCATCTCTCCGTTCGAGAAGGAACGACGGCTGGCGCGGGAAATTGCGGGCGACATCGACTTCACCGAAGTCTATGTCGATACCCCGCTCGCCGTGTGCGAGGCGCGCGACCCCAAGGGCCTCTACAAGCGGGCGCGGGCCGGCGAGATCAAGAATTTCACTGGCATCGACTCGCCCTTCGAGCCGCCCCAGGCGCCGGAACTGGTGCTGCATGGCGGCGAGCAGGAACCGGTGACGCTGGCCGACGCGTTGCACGACTGGCTCAAACTCTAAGATCATTCGGCGCTAAAGCGCGTCGCGATCGTTCAGATTCGCTCTTTGCGCTTTAGCTCTTTCTCGAAACTGGGGGCCACTTTCGGGAGACATGCTTTAGGCGCGGCCGAATTCGTCCTCGATGCGGATGATGTCGTCCTCGCCGAGATAGGAGCCGGTCTGCACTTCGATCAGCTCCAGCTCTATCTTGCCGGGATTGGCGAGCCGGTGGACGCAGCCCAGCGGCAGGTAGATGGATTCGTTCTCGCTGAGCACGGTGATGGCGCCGTCGATAGTGACCTCGGCCGTGCCGCGAACCACGATCCAGTGTTCGGCGCGGTGATGGTGCTTCTGCAGGCTGAGCTTCTTGCCGGGCTTGACGAACAGGCGCTTCACCTGGAAGCGCTCGCCGTTGAGCACGGAAGAGTAGCCGCCCCAGGGGCGATAGGCCGTCTTGTGGATTTCGGTCAGGCCAATCGTATCCTTGCCCGCCCGGAGCGTCTTGACCATGCCGCCAACCCTCTGCGCCTCGGAGAGGCGGCCGACATAGACGGCATCGTTGGTGGCGATGACGGCGATATCGTCGAGACCGCTGACGGCGACATGGGGGTGGTCGCTGACCACGAGGGAATTGCTGACGCCATCGAGCGTCACCGCGCCCTGAGTCAGGTTCTGGGCCGCGTCCCGCTTGGCATTCTTCCACACGGCGTCCCAGCTGCCGAGGTCCGACCAGCCGAAGTCGACAGCGACGACGGCCGCCTTGCCGGTCTTTTCGAAGATGGCATAGTCCACCGAGATATTGGGCGCGGCGGCAAAGGCGGCTTCGTCGAGGCGAATGAAATCGAGGTCGGTCCTGGCGTTGGATACCGCGCCGCGCGCCGCGGTCAGAGTGTCATGGGCCAGCGCTTCGCATTCCTGCAGGAAGCTGCCGGCGCCGATCATGAACATGCCGGAATTCCAGAAATAGCCGCCTTCGCCCAGCATCTGCCCGGCCCGTTCGGCATCCGGCTTTTCAACGAATCGGTCGACAGGATGCGCCCCGCCGCCGACCGTGGCGCCGGCCTTGATATAGCCGAAGCCGGTTTCGGGATGGGTCGGCATGATTCCGAACGTCACCAGATGGCCGGTGGCGGCTGCCCTGGCGGCTTCGGCTACGGCGACGCGGTAACCGTCGTCCACGGCAACGTCATGATCGGAGGGCAGGACATGCAGGACGGCATCGGCGCCAAACTGGTCACTGGCGAAAACGGCGGCGGCGGCGATGGCAATGGCCGTGTTCCGCGCCACCGGCTCTAGCAGGATGCCGGCCAGCGCCATGCCGAGCTCGGCTGCCTGCTCGGCCACGATGAAGCGATAGTCGGAATTGGTGATGACCACTGCAGGGGTATAGCGAGTGCTGTCGCCGACGCGTTCCAGCGCATTCTGGAACAGGCTCCTGGGTCCCGTCAGCGGCAGGAATTGCTTGGGCCGGGCGGCCCGCGATATGGGCCACAGCCTGGTTCCCTGGCCGCCGGCAAGAATCACGGGAACGATCAAGTTAGTCATAGCGGCTTTGCCCTAGCTGGTTGAGAGACGACATGCAGGCGCGAGGCCATTCGATACTATGTATGGCCAAATTTGTTGACTGAATGTCCATCGGTGGTTAACCGCGCCGCGGGCCGATTCATACGGCAATACAATAGGATTAATACGACGATACAATATATCCGCCTTCCGTTTGGCTGCCATGCGTCAGGCGAGCGCGGCGATATCGGACTGGTCTATCTCGTTCAGGGTTTTCATCAGCAGGCCCTTGAACACCGGCTCCTTCTCGTCGCGATGGGCGACGACCTGGGGCGGGCCGTTGACCCGGCAGACCAGGGCGCTGGCGAGTGCGGCGTTGATCTCGGCCTGCATCAGGCCGAAGGCGCGGGCGCCGGGTCCGACAATGAGCACATGGGAGGGGTCGAAGACCGCCATCATGCGGCTGAGCCCGAAGCCGACGGCGCGTCCGGCAATATTGAAGGCATGGGTGGCGGCACGATCCCCGGCTTCGGCGCGGGCGATCAGGCCGTCATATTCGTGGCTTGGCACGGCGGGAGCCGGGGTGGCGGTTTCGGGCACGGAATAGGCGGTGCGCAGCACGCCGTAGTCGGAAGCGTAGGCCTCGATACAGCCCCGCATGCCACAGCGGCACAGCGCGCCATTGGGCAGGTGGTTCATGTGGCCGAATTCAGTGGCGCCTTCATCGCCGCGACCCATGATCTGGCCGCGAAAGGTCATGCCCATGGCGACAGTCGAGCCGACGAAGACAGTGGCGACACTGGCATCATGCAAGGCCGGATCGAGCCAGCGCGCACCCTCGGCAAGCAGCCGTCCGCGCTTGTGCAGCGCCACTGGCACGGCAAAGGCCGATGCCAGTTCATGGGCGAAGGGCCGGTTGGCCAGGTGGGCGATCGGCGACCATTTGAGCCCGTCGCCGTCACGATCGAGGATGCCCTGCACCGAGATCGCCACACGACGGAGCCCCGCGGCTTCGACCGGGTTGCGAGCCTGGAGCTGGCGCAGTCGCTCGGCGAGGAAGACGGCAGGCGGCGCATTGGCGAAGGTGGTAGGCGTGACCGGGGATTCGATACGGTCGACCAGCACGCCGCCATAGTCGACCAGTGACAGGCGGGCGCGATTGACGTCGACCTCGAAGAGGGCGGCGGCGCCGATATGGCGGTTGAAGCCGACCAGGGTGGCCGGACGGCCGCGGCCGCGGCTATCGGATTTTTCCGCGGGCTCCAGCTCGGCGATGACTTGCTGATCGATGAGATCATGCGTGATGGCGGTGATGCTGGCGTGGCTCAGTCCGGTGCTCGCCGCCAGCGCGGTGCGCGACATGGCTCCCTGTATACGCAGGGCACCGAGCACCAGGCCCCGGTTCTGACGCCGGACGCTGTCGCTATCGCTGACGTTCCGCGCCAACCACTTTACTCCTCACACCGACGCAACACACCATTCCTCCGCCGATATCGCAATCTCTATTTATTTCGGGTTTCGAAATTGAAGTTGACTCACCTGAGGCCGGCATGCCACATGTTTTTTCGAGCAGTGAAATTAATGCTCAGGGCGCTGGTGGAGAGTGCCCGCTGGGGCGAAGCCACCGGCACGTATGCGGGCAGGGAGCTGCCCGCGAGGGAGGACAGACATGAACAAGTTTCTCGCGGTCTTGCTGTGCACGACCGTCATTTCGGGTGTGGCCGGCGTGGCCAGCTATGCTCAGGACGATGTTGTCGTCGGCGTGAGCTGGAACAACTTCCAGGAAGAACGCTGGAAGACCGACGAAGCCGCTATCAAGGCGGTGCTCGATGCCGCCGGCGCAACCTATATCTCGGCTGACGCGCAGTCGTCGGCTTCCAAGCAGCTGACGGATATCGAAAGCCTCATCGCCCAAGGCGCTGACGCGATCATCGTGCTGGCCCAGGACAGCGAAGCTGTTGGCCCCGCCGTTGCCGCGGCCGTTGCCGAAGGCATTCCGGTGGTCGGCTACGACCGCCTGATCGAAAACCCGGACGCCTTCTACCTGACCTTCGACAACAAGGAAGTGGGTCGTCTGCAGGCTGCCGGCGTCGCCGCCGTCCAGCCGGAAGGCAACTACGTCTTCATCAAGGGCAACTCGGCCGATCCCAACGCGGACTTCCTGTTCGAAGGCCAGATGGAAGTGCTGCAGGCCGGCATCGATTCCGGCGCGATCAAGAATGTCGGCGAAGCCTATACCGACAACTGGAACCCGGAAGTCGCCCAGGCGAACATGGAACAGTTCCTGACCGCCAATAACAACGAAGTCGACGCCGTCGTCGCTTCGAACGACGGCACGGCCGGCGGCGCCATCGCGGCGCTGGCTGCGCAGGGTCTGGCCGGCTCGGTGCCGGTTTCGGGCCAGGACGGCGACCATGCCGCCCTCAATCGCATCGCGCTCGGCACCCAGACCGTCTCGGTCTGGAAAGACGCTCGCGAGCTGGGCAAGAAGGCTGCTGAAGTGGCCCTCGAGCTGGCCGGCGGCACCGCGCTCGACGCCGTCACCGGCGTCGTGCCGTTCAATGGCGGGCCGAAGGGCGTTGCCATGAACGCGTTCTTCATTGCCCCCGTCGCCATCACCAAGGACAACCTGAACGTCGTCATCGACGCCGGCTGGGTGTCCAAGGACGTGGTCTGCGCCGGCGTGGCCGCCGGTTCGGTTGCCGCGTGTAACTGAGGCACAAACGTAATATCCTGACGAAGTACGGTGCCGCGGCGTTCGCGCTGCGGCATCGTCGTGACAGGACAGCACCGCCGGATGGCGGGGCAGCCCAGCGGGGGAGACGCACCTTGGCAGAACAACACGCCATTCCAACCAATATCCATCCGAGCCGGTTCGTGCAGAATCCGCTGCAGCGCTTCCTGATGGCAACCGAACTCGATACGCGCCTGCTGGGCATGATCGGGGCTCTGGCGATCATCTGGATCGGTTTCAACATCTTCTCGGGCGGCCTGTTCCTGACGCCCCGCAACCTGTGGAACCTGTCTGTGCAGACGGCCTCGGTGGCGGTCATGGTCACCGGGATGGTGCTGATCATCGTCACCCGCAATATCGACCTGTCGGTCGGCTCGATCCTGGGCGTTCTCGGCATGGTGATGGGCGTGATGCAGACCAGTATCCTGCCCAGCCAGCTCGGCCTGGGCCTCGGGCATCCGATGATCTGGGTGTTGTCGCTGGCGGCGGGCCTGGTGGTGGGTGTCGGTATCGGGGCGCTGCAAGGCGCCATCATCGCCTATCTGCGGGTGCCGGCCTTCATCGTCACGCTGGGTGGCTACCTTGTGTGGCGCGGCGCGGCCTGGTGGGTCACGATGGGCCGTACCGTGGCGCCGATGGATCCGACCTTCCAGCTCATGGGCGGTGGCCCGGATGGTTCGGTCGGGGCGCTGTGGAGCTGGATTGTCGCCGTTATCGCATGTGCCGCCATTCTCATTGGCCTCTACTGGGGTCGGCGGCAGCGCCTGCGCTTCAACTTCCCGCTGCGGCCGATCTGGGCCGAGGCCGCGCTGGCCGTCATCGGATGCGGGCTGGTCATTGGCGCGGTCCTCGTGGCCAATGCCTATCCCTGGCCGGTGCGCATTGCCGAAAGATATGCCGAGGCCAACGGCATTGCGGTGCCCGAAACCGGCTTATTCATTTCTCATGGCATCGCCATTCCGGTGCTGATCGCCCTCGGCGTCGGCGTCGTGATGACCTTCATCGCCACCCGCACCCGGTTCGGCCGCTATGTGTTCGCCATGGGCGGCAATCCCGAGGCGGCGGAGCTGGCCGGCATCAATACGCGCTGGGTCACGGTCAAGATATTCATGCTGATGGGGGCGCTTTGCGCCATCGCGGCAGCTATCTCGTCGGCCCGTCTCAACGCGGCGACCAATGCGCTGGGCACGCTGGACGAACTCTATGTCATCGCCGCGGCGGTGATCGGCGGCACGTCACTGGCCGGGGGCGTCGGCACGATTGCCGGGGCGCTGCTGGGTGCGCTGGTCATGCAGTCACTGCAATCGGGCATGGTGCTGATGGGGCTCGACAGCCCGCTGCAATCCATCGTCGTCGGTGCGGTCCTCGTCTTCGCGGTGTGGCTCGACACGCTCTACCGCCGCAATAAACACTAGGGAGTCCTTGCCATGCTGGACGCCAGAACACCTCTCGTCGAGATGAACGACATTTCCATTGCCTTCGGCGGCATCCGGGCCGTGGACCGTGCCTCGATCGACCTGTTCCCGGGTGAAGTCGTGGGCCTGCTCGGGCATAACGGCGCCGGCAAGTCGACGCTGATCAAGATCCTCTCGGGCGCCTACAGACGCGATGCCGGCTCGATCCGCATCAATGGCGAGGATGCCACGATCAACAATCCACGCGATGCCAAGGCCTATGGCATCGAGACCATCTACCAGCAGCTTGCCGTGGCCGACAATGTCGATGCCGCCGCCAACCTGTTCCTGGGGCGTGAGATCACCACGCCGATCGGTACGCTCGATGATGCGGCGATGGAATCCAAGGCCCGCGAAGTGATGGGGCGGCTCAACCCAAATTTCCGCCGCTTCAAGGAGCCGGTGAAGGCGCTTTCTGGCGGCCAGCGCCAGTCCGTGGCCATTGCCCGCGCCATCCTGTTCAACGCCCGCATCCTGATCATGGACGAGCCCACCGCGGCGCTCGGGCCGCAGGAAACGGCGCAGGTGGGCGATCTCATCAAGCAGCTCAAATCCGACGGTATCGGCATTTTCCTCATCAGCCACGATATCCACGACGTCTTCGACCTGGCGGATCGGGTGGTGGTGATGAAGAACGGCCAGGTGGTGGGCAGCGCCCGCACCGGGGATGTGACCAAGGACGAAGTGCTGGGCATGATCATCCTGGGCAAGGTGCCGCCGGGTGCGACGCCGGGGCCGGGCGCGCAGAACGGGCTGGTTTGACGCTATCGGGCCGGCGGCGCACACTACGCTGTCGTCTCCTGGTAGTCTCAAATGCCCAAGAACCGCTTCTCCGTGTTGTTGCGCCGCATGTCACACAGGCACAGGCTGTTCTATCAGGCGTGTGGCGTGGGGCTCGCGGCCTTTTTGCTGACGATCTGGCTGGTGCCGGCCTATGCGGTCGGCATTTCCGGCAATGCGTTTTTCCTGTGTTACCTTGGCATGGTGGCGAGGAAGCTGCCGAAGCTGACGCCGGAATTTCTCACCAGGCATGCGCGTGAAGAAGATGCCCCGGTCGGCGGCATTTTCTTCATTGCCGTGGGTGTGGTGGTGGTTTGCGTGGTTTCCCTGTTCCTCGCCCTCAATGGCGGTGACTATCCCGATATCGGCGAGGTGGTGATCTCGGTGGCCTCTGTGCTGCTGGGATGGTTTGCCTTCCACACCATGGCAGCGCTGCATTACGCCTACGAATATTACGAGGCGCCCGAAGAGGCGGCTGGCGATACCGAGGTTGCCGGAGGCCTGAGCTTTCCCGGCGACGAAGAGCCTGATGGCGTGGCGTTCCTCTATTTTTCCTATGTGCTGGGCGCGGCCGTTGCGACCTCCGATATCAAGGTGACGTCGAACAGCATGCGGCGGCGCGTCATTGCCCACAGCACGTTTGCCTTCTTCTTCAATACTGTGATCCTGGCAGCCACGGTGAATGTGGCGCTGACGCTGGGCGGAGGACAGTAGGGCTCGGTTGCCCGCAAGGCAGGCCTGTGCCAAGTCATGGGGAACCGAACAGGAGAATCCCCATGAAGACCCGCGCCGCCGTTGCCTTCCAATCCGGCAAGCCGCTCGAAATCGTGGAGGTCGACCTCGATGGCCCCAAGGCCGGCGAGGTGATGATCGAGATCAAGGCGACGGGTATCTGCCACACCGATGACTTCACCTTGTCGGGCGCCGATCCCGAGGGGCTGTTCCCGGCCATTCTGGGACATGAAGGCGCCGGGGTGGTGGTGGATGTGGGGCCGGGCGTGACCAGCGTCAAGAAAGGCGATCATGTCATCCCGCTCTACACGCCGGAATGCCGCGAATGCTATTCCTGCCGCTCGGGCAAGACCAATCTCTGCACCGCCATCCGCGCGACGCAGGGGCAGGGTCTGATGCCGGACGGCACTTCGCGTTTTTCGTTCGAGGGTAAGCCGATCCATCACTATATGGGCTGCTCCACCTTCTCGAACTTCACCGTGCTGCCCGAGATTGCCGTGGCGAAAATCGATGCCTCGGCGGCCTTCGACAAGGTCTGCTATGTCGGCTGCGGCGTCACCACCGGCATCGGCGCGGTGATCAACACCGCCAAGGTGGAGATCGGCGCTACGGCAGTGGTGTTCGGGCTGGGTGGCATCGGGCTCAATGTGATCCAGGGCCTGCGGCTGGCCGGCGCCGACTTGATCATCGGCGTCGACATCAACAATGACAAGAAGGCCTGGGGCGAGCGGTTCGGGATGACGCATTTCGTCAATCCGAAGGAAATCGGGGAGGACGTGGTGCCCTACCTGGTCAATCTGACCAAAAGGCGCGGCGACCTGATCGGCGGGGCCGACTATACCTTCGACTGCACCGGTAACACCGCGGTTATGCGTCAAGCGCTGGAATGTAGCCATCGCGGCTGGGGCAAGTCGGTGGTGATCGGGGTAGCAGGCGCCGGCAAGGAAATCTCCACCCGGCCGTTCCAGCTTGTCACCGGCCGGACCTGGATGGGCACCGCCTTCGGCGGCGCCAAGGGCCGTACCGACGTGCCCAAGATCGTCGACTGGTACCTCGACGGCAAGATCGAGATCGACCCGATGATCACCCATACGCTGCGGCTCGAAGACATCAACAAGGGCTTTGAGATGATGCATTCCGGCGAGAGCATCAGAAGCGTGGTGGTGTACTGATTGACATTTTGCGACATGCGGCGTAATTATTGCGACACATGACGGAGGTTGTTATGCACGGTCTGGCCGAAGCTGCCCAAATGCCCTTTGTGAATGAGCCGGCGCGGGCCTCCAGCCTGCTGGGCGGCAAGCGGCTGCTCAAGCAAGTGGTGCATGACGGACTCGATGCCCATCAGCTTATCGCGGCCGGGCTACCCGGTGAGGCGTTGCGCTATCTCGAGGGGCAGTTGACCGTGCTCGATGCCATGGCCTTTGAAAAGGCAATCGGCATGAGCCTGCGCACGTTGCAGCGCCGCCGTGCCGATCCGGGCCAGCCGCTCAGCGTCGAGCAGAGCGGGCGGGTGTGGAAATTTGCTGAAATACTGGCCAAGGCCAGCGAGGTCATGGGCAGCCAGCGCGATGCCGAGGAATGGCTGAATGAGCCGGCAATCGGGCTCAATGGCCACAAGCCCCTCGACCTGCTGACCACGTCGGCGGGTGCGGAACTGGTCGAGACCTTTCTCGGCCGGATCGAATATGGGGTTTATGTGTGACGGCACCGCTGCCCGGGGCCCTCGGCGGAACCGAGCTGGTTGGCTGGCGCCTGGACGCCAGCCAATTTGCCGCGACCTGGGATAGCGGGGAGGGCGCCTACAGGTTTGGCGGGCGGTGGAGCAGCGCCGGCGTTCGCGCGGTCTATTGTGCGCTCGACGCCTCAACGACAATCCTGGAAGTCGCCGTGCATCGCGGCTTCAAGCGAATGGACACGATCCCCCATATCCTGACATCGCTGCATATTACCGACCCTGACGATGTGCATGTCGTCGCGGCATCGGCCCTGCCCAATCCGAACTGGTTGCGCTCGGGCCTGCCGAGTGCGGGGCAGCAGGCGTTTGGCGATGCGCTGTTGCGCGCGCATAAATTCGTGCTGGTGCCCAGCGTCGTGTCGCCCAATAGCTGGAACTTGGTCTTCGTCGCCGCCGTGGCCGCCGGTCGCTATGCCTTGCGGTCCCAGGAAGGCTTTGCGCTGGATACCAGGCTGCATCCGCCGGCCAAATAAGCCTCTATTCCAGCCACACAGTTTCAAAAGCCCCGGCCTCGTGAATGTCGATCTGCTCCAATGGTTCGGGCCCCAGGTTTTCGAATTTATGCGGCACGTTGGCTGGGCAGACGACGATCTGGCCGGCCGACGCTTCGATTGTCTCGTTCCCGACGGTGAACCGTACGTTGCCGTTGCGGATGATGAAGGTTTCGGGGTAGGGGTGTTGATGCAGGCGCGGCCCTCCGCCGATCTTTTCGGTGAAGACGAAGATCACGCTGATGCCGGCGCCATGGGCGCCGCCCTCGAACTCTCCCCGCCAGTTGCCGATGCCCGCCGTGGCATCCGCCCACGCGGCCTTGTCGATCACCTTTCCCCGCATCGCTTTTTCTCCTTCGTCATGTCACGAGGACGCATCATGACTCATCACGCCGACAATCTCTTCATCGTCACTGGCGCGCCCGGCGCGGGCAAGACCACTTTGCTCGCGGCCGCCTCGGCCGATGGCCTGCGCGTCGGGCAGGAAGCAGCGCGTGCCATCATCCAGTCCCAGGCGGCCATTGATGGCCCCGCCGTGCAATGGCGCGACCCGGCCATGTTCGCCGAGCTCATGCTGGATCGGGACATTCAGAGTTGGCAGGCCCTGCGGGACAGTGCCGGATCGGTGCTGTGCGACCGCGGTATCCCCGATCTCGTTGCCTATGCCCAAATGCTCAAGCTGAATGATGGTGCGCATTTTGGTCGCGCTGCCGCGCTCTACCGCTATAATCCGACAGTATTCTTCGCGCCGCCCTGGCGCGAGATATTCGCCACCGATGCGGAACGCATCGAAGGCTGGGAGCATGCCCAGCGTATCTATGGGCCAATGCGTGACGTCTATACCGAACTGGGCTATCGCGTGGTGGAGCTGCCTAAGGCGCCGGTTGCCGAGCGGCTGGCTTTCGTGAAAGGCGTCATCGCTCATGCCTGAACCGACCATTTTCGTCGATGCCGACGCCTGTCCGGTCAAGGACGAGGCCATGCGCGTGGCCGAGCGGCTGGGGCTGGTGGTTACGCTGGTCAGCAATGGCGGGGTGCGGCCGTCGCGCGATCCGATGATCCGCGTCGTGGTCGTGCCGGCCGGCGCCGACGCAGCCGATGACTGGATCGTCGATGCCGCGCAGCCCAACGACATCGTGCTCACCGCCGATATTCCGCTGGCCAGCCGGGCCATCGACAAGGGCTGCCACGTGCTGGGCTTTACCGGCAAGCCGTTCACCCCGGCCTCCATCGGCATGGCGCTGGCCATGCGCGATCTCAAGCAGCATCTGCGCGAGACGGGGGAAAGCAAGGGCTATAATACCGGCTTCCGCCCGGCCGACCGGTCGGCGTTTCTCAGCGCGCTCGATACGCTGGGACGCAAGGCTAAATCATTGGCAGGTAAGTAGTTCTTAAGATTTCGCGAGGGGAATGTTAACCATAATCGCGAAAAGTGAGCTCAGTTTTGATCGTGCTGAGTTCAGGCCGTGTCGCTTTCGCGTTTTGTTATGGGTCTTGTGGTTGCGGGCTTGGCGCTTGGGGGCTGTGCCAAGCCGCCCAATCCGCACGTCATATCGGCGCGGGCCGGGAACAATGCAGCGCTGATTACCAACAGCATCCTGCCGGCCTCACAGCCCATCACGCAACAGCCGATGCCCGAGCGCATCTTTGCCAGCGGCAATCTCGGCGGGCGCACGCTTGCCGTGGCGTCCACCGCCGACATCATCCTGCGTCCCGGCGAGGTCATCCTGACATTCGATGATGGTCCGCGGCCAGGCAAGACCACCGAAATCCTCGCCACACTGAACGATTTTGGCGTCAAGGCGACATTCCTGATGCTGGGTTCGGCGGCGCAGGCCCATCCGGGGCTGGCGCAGCAGGTGGCGGCCAGCGGGCATACGGTAGGCAGCCATACCTTCGATCATGTCGATCTGGGCAAGCTCAGCCGGCAGGCCGCGCTGGACGAGATCGCCAAGGGCGAGCGGGCGGTGCAACTGGCTTTGGCCGGAGGCGGGCAGGATCTGTCGCCGTTCTTCCGCTTTCCCTACCTGTCGCAAACGGGATTCCTGCGCACCAACCTGATGCAGGGCAGCATGGTGATCCTCGACGTCGATATCGACAGCAAGGACTATTACAAGGACACGCCCGAAGTGGTCGCCGCCCGCACGATGGAGCGGCTTGAGGCGCGCGGCAGCGGGATCATCCTGTTCCACGACATTCACCAGCGCACAGTCGAGACGCTGCCATTGTTCCTGGCGCAGCTCGAGGAACGCGGTTATTCGGTGGTGCGGCTGGTGCCCAAGGATAACAGCGTCTTCGGTCGCGACCTGATCACGGCCGATGCGCCGCTGCTGCGGGGAACGCTGTAGGAGCGAGCGGAAACCCTCAGCCTTCTTCGTCTTCCTCGACATCGGTCAGGTAGACCGAAATTTCGATATCGATGCCGTGGTCGGCAATGGCCGCGGCCACATGGGCGGGGAGGCGGGCGGACATGGCTTCGCCTTGCTCGGGATAGTCGAAGGCGAGGTCGAGCACCGCCTTGCCAATGCGACGGTCTTCCAGCATGGCCGAGATGGCCGGGCCGGAACGCTCCGCCAGTTCCAAAAGGGCCCGCACCGGATTGCTGGCAGGCACGTCGACCTGGGCGTAAAAGCTCGCCTCTGCGTCTTCCGGCTCGTAGCGGCTGGAGAGCTGCTTCAGCGCCGCGTCGAGCGTATATTGGTCGATGGTAACGCCGGAAAGGCGCAGGGCCATGGCGAAGGGGGCGAACTGGCTCATGGGGTCCGCCCGGCAGTGGCCGCGAAAAGCGCGATGGCGGCGGCGTTGGAGACGTTGAGCGATTTGATCGGGCCGGGCATGTCGAGCTTGACCATCTCGTCGCAGAGTTCGCGGGTGCGCTGGCGCAAGCCTTTGCCCTCGGCGCCCATGACGATGGCCAGCGGCTGATCGTCGGTACGGGGCTTGAGCCGATGTTCCGATTCAGAATCAAAGCCAAGCACTAACATGCCGCGCTGCTTGAGTTTTTCCAGCGCGTCACCCAGGTTGCGAACCTCGATCATCGGCACCAGGTCGAGCGCGCCAGAGGCCGATTTGGCCATGACGCCGGTCTCGCGCGGCGAGTGGCGGGCGGTGGTGATGACCGCGTCGGCGCCAAAGGCGCAGGCGGTGCGCAGGATGGCGCCGACATTGTGCGGGTCGGTGATCTGGTCCAGGACCACGACGAGTTTGAGTGGCTTGATGTCGTCGAGGCCGAAGCGGCTCACCGGGTCGACTTCGAGTGCGGCGCCCTGGTGGACGGCGTCGTCGCCGAGCAGGCGGTCGAGCTCCCTGGGGGTGGTCTCCTTGACGGTGACCTTGCCGATCTCGCCGGTTTCCTTGAGCCGCATCAGGGCGTTAGGCGTGGCCAGCAGCACTTTCTTGATGCGGTTTTTATTGTCCAGCGCGGCGCGAACCGTGTGCAGGCCGTAAAGGTAGACCGGCCCGGAATCGGGATCGTATTTCGGCTTGGGCGGGAATTTGTTGAAGCTCATGGCGGAGGCGTAGCGCCTTTGCGGCGGTGGGGCAAGGTGGGATTGGTGTTGACAATTCGTGCTGGCGCGGTAACGTTCCCATGACGTACTGTCCGATAGAAGGCGGCGTCGCAGGGATGGGTCATGAGCAAGAGACGCAATCGCCGGCCGACCATCATCGATGTCGCTGAGCGCGCCGGGGTGTCCAAGAGCACCGCGGCGCGGGCGCTGACGGGCTCGTCCAACATTACCGAAGAGACGCGCGAGAAGGTGGTCAAGGCCGCCGCGGCCGTGGGCTATGAGCGCAACCACCTGGCGGTGGGCATGCGGTCCGGGCGTTCTGGCATGCTGGGGCTGGTCATTCCCGATATCACCAATCCGTTCTGGGCCGAGGTGGCGCGCGGGGCGCAGGACCAGGCGGCCGAGGCCGGCTCTTCGCTGCTGGTCTTTTCGTCCGACTGGGATGTGGCGAAGGAAGCCGCGCATCTGCGGGCCCTGCGCCAGGCGCGGGTCGATGGCGCGATCATCAATCCGGTGGCCGACAATTTCGACGATCTCGACCGGTTCGGGCTGCCTTTCGTGCTGATCGGCTCCAGCGCCGAGCGCTTCGTCGAGACGTCCAGCGTGGGCTCGGACATCACGCAGGGCGTGCGGCTGGGCATGGATCACCTGGTTTCCAAGGGGCATGGCGCCCCCAGCCTGATCGTCGGTCCCAAGAACCGACTGGCGCGAGTGCGCTTCCTGCGCGCGGTGCATCAACACTGCATCGAGCGGGATATCGACCCGGCGATCCTGGCGATGGAGGAGGGCGAGTATACGGTCGAAGGCGGCAAACAGGCGATGCGCCGGCTGCTGGCGCGCGACCATGTGGGGCATGTGTGTGTCTTCGCAGCCAATGACATGATGGCCATCGGCGCCATCATGGCGGTGCGCGAAGCGGGCCTGCGCTGCCCCGAAGACATTTCGGTCATCGGCTTCGACGGCATTCCGTCGGGCGAATTCGCCTGGCCGGGGCTGACGACGGTGGCCAAGCCGGGCCGCGAGATGGGCGCCCGTGCCGTCGAGGGCCTGTTCAGCGAGATTGAACACCAGCCGGAACACCGGCGAATCTACTTGCCGTGCCGCCTGATAGAGCGAGGCTCACTCGCCGACCTGTCGGCACATGCTCCCCAGCGCGTAGCCGGGGCAGGGAGGGTCTGACCATGGTTGCCAGGAACAAGCAACGGACCGGTGTTGCCCTTGCAGATGGGAACGTTCCCGCACGGGAATCCGCGCCGGGCGCTGAAACGGTTCGCATCGAGGGCGAATTGGCTAACACACTGTTAGCATCGAGAACGGGCATGCGTGAAAAGGTGCGGCAGTGGTGGCCCTATTACGCGATGATGGCGCCAGGGCTGCTGTTTTTCTTCATCTGGCACTATGTGCCGATCTGGGAGGCCAAGATGGCCTTCGAGAATGTGCGCATCATCCCGCCCAATATCTGGGTGGGGTGGAAGAACTTCCAGGTGCTGTTCGCCTCGCCGATCTTCTACCAGGTGCTGGCCAATACGCTGATCATTTCGGGCATGAAAATCCTCTTCGTGTTCCCGGTGCCGATCATGGTGGCTTTGCTGCTCAACGAAGTGCGCAGCGGCAAGCTGCGCGGGGCGGTGCAATCGGCGATCTACCTGCCGCATTTCCTCTCCTGGGTGGTGATCGCGGGCGTGTTCATCGCGCTGCTGTCGCCCACCGACGGTGCGGTCAACCAAATCCAGACGGCGATGGGGTTCGAGCCGGTCAACTACATGACCAATACCGGCACGATCCGCTGGGTGCTGGTGGTGTCGGAAATCTGGCGTTCGGCGGGCTGGGACAGCCTGCTCTATCTCGCCGCCATCTTCGCCATCGATCCGCAGCTTTATGAGGCCGCGGAAATGGACGGCGCCAATCGCTGGCAGAAAATCTGGCACGTCACCATTCCGGGCATCGTGCCGACCATCGCCACGCTGTTCATCCTCAATATGGGGATGTTCCTCAGCGCCGACCTCAACCAGATCATCAACATGCAGAACGCGGTCAATGCGTCGACCATCGATATCATCGACACCTATGTCTACCGCATGGGGCTTTCGACCGGCGAATATGCGCTGGCCACGGCGGCCGGCCTGTTCAAGGCGGTGATCGGCATGGCGCTGGTGCTGGTGTCGCATTTCGTCAGCAAAAGGCTGACCGGCAAGGGGGTGTGGTGATGGCCAGCCAATCGCGCCGCACCCCGCTGGAGCGGGTCGAATATGTGCTGATCGTCTCGACGCTGCTGCTGCTGGTGGTGTTCACGCTGCAACCGTTGCTGAACCTGCTCGCCCTGTCGCTGTCGGACCCCAGCAAGGTGGCAGGATTTTCGGGCCTGTCGATCTTCCCGGACGGGTTCTCGCCCGATGTGTGGCTGTTGCTGCTGCAGCATCCCAATGTGCAGCGGGGCATTTTCAATTCGGTCTGGATGACGGCGACCAGCGTCTGCATCGGGGTGTTCGGCACGGCGCTGATGGCCTGGGGCATGTCGCGGCCGGGCCTGCCGGGCCGGCGGCTCATCTTCATCCTGGTGCTGGTGACCATTGTCTTCGAGCCGGGCATCATTCCGGACTATTTCCTGATGAAGCGCATGGGCCTGCTCAACACGCCCTGGTCGGTCATCATGTATAAGGCGGTCAGCGCCTGGTACCTGATCATCCTCATCCGCTTCTTCGAGGAAATTCCCAAGGAGCTGCTGGAAGCGGCGGAGCTGGACGGGGCCAACCCGTTCCAGACCTTCTTCATGGTGGTGCTGCCGCTGGCCAAGCCGGCTCTGGCCACCATTGCCCTGTTCTACCTGGTGCTGCACTGGAACGAGTTCTTCCGGGCGATGATCTACCTCAACGACCAGAGCAAATGGCCGCTGCAGGTGGTGCTGCGCCAGTTCGTCATCGAGGGCGACAAGATCGCCATCGTGGGCGCCAACAACGTCAACAACAATCTGGGCCTGGCGCAGATCAACATCCGCGCGCTCAAGGCCGGGATGATCCTCATCACCATCCTGCCGATCCTGGCGATCTACCCGCTGATCCTGAAGTTCTTCACCAAGGGGACGATGTCGGGAGCGCTGAAGGGATGAGGATGGAACACAACATCCAGGAGCTTTCGCCTCCCTCCCCCTTGAGGGGAGGGATCGAGGGGGGGGCCATTGGTGGTCCACCGAATTACCCCCTCCCCAGCTCTGCTACGGCCCTTCGGGCCGAGCGGCGCTACCAGCCATTCGAGCATAGCTCTCATGGCCTCCGATCCTAAAATCGCTCCACCGGAGCGATTTTGCCTGCGGCCGGCCCGTAGCCCCTCAAGGGGGAGGGCCGCAGGAGCCGACAGATTCAACCAATTCCGCGCAAGCGGTGACGACCAAACCAATAACTAGGAGGAGACTACCAATGACTTTGAAAAGACTGCTTATGGCGACAACCGCCTTTGCATTGCTCGGCACTATTGCTGCCCCCGCCATGGCGCAGACCACGCTGCGGCTGGTCAGCAAGGACCTGCTGACCACCAACCCCGATGACGTCAAGGAAATCGAGGCCATCGAGGCAGCGCTCAAGGCGCAGGGCACCGATGTCGATATCCAGATCGTCGACCTGCCCGGTTCGAGCTATGCCGATGCGCTGGGCGTGATGCTGCTGTCGGGCGATATTCCCGACATCATGTATTTCCAGGGCGGCGACCAGAAAATGGCCGAACAGGGAATCCTGGAAGACCTCAATCCGTGGATCGAGAAGTCGGCCCACATCAAGGATGCGCTGTGGCCGCACAATGTGGACCGTCTCGCCAACTATCCTTACCTGCTCTACGTCTACCCGCCGCGTGCGCCGCAGCCGGTGATCCGGCAGGACTGGCTGGACAAGCTGGGCATGGAGCCGCCGACCACGGTGGAAGGCTATGAGGCCCTGTTCCAGGCCATCCACGACGGCGATCTCGACGGCGACGGCACTGCGGGCAATACGCTGGGCCTGACCGGCTATGGCACCACGGCCGAACTCGATTCCGTCTTCAACCAGGCTTTCGGGGTGACCGGCACCTGGATGAAGAATGCCGACGGCGCCTGGGTCAATTCGCGCGTCACCGACGCGGAAAAGGCCAAGATCGAATTCTATGCAGGACTGGCCGCCAAGGACCTGTTCGACAAGGAATTCGTGACCAATACCTGGGACGTCAAGGAAGACAAGTTCTACACCGGCAAGGCCGGGGTGATCTTCGGCTCCTCGCCGGAAGTCATCGACATCTATACCGGCAAGATGCGCCAGGCCCATCCGGGCGAAGAGATCGATCTTGCCCTGCTGCCGGCGCCTTCGGGTCCGGGCGGACAGGGGCTGGCCGCGGTGGACGTTTCCAAGGAATCGCGCGGCTGGGCCATCTCCTCGCTGTCGGAAAACAAGGAAGCGGCCTTTGCCGTGCTCGATTTCATGGCCTCCAAGGAGGGCCAGGATATCGACCGCATGGGCTTTGAAGGCGTGCATCACAACACCGATGCCAGCGGGGCGGTGACCTATACCGACCAAATCTCGACCTGGTATGCCCGCTTCTTCAACGCCGCCAACTGGACCTCGCCGACCCCGCTGCTGAGCCCGACCGCCCAGCAGGCGCTGGACAATCTCAAGAGCGACTTCACGCCGGACAATGCCTTTGTGTGGCCGGCCGACTATGCCGCTGACGTGGACGCCACCGAGCAGGTCTATCGCTCGTGGGTGGCCAAGTTCATCACCGGGGAAGCCAGCTTCGACCAGTGGGACCAGTTCGTCAGCGAGTACAACGCTGCTGGCGGTTCGCGCATGGCCGAATATGCGGCGACGGTGCTGAAGTAAGGACGACGTGAGCCGCTGCTGATGACGTGCCGGCTCCATCGCCTCCCTCCCCCTTGAGGGGAGGGAATGAGGGAGGGGGTCCTTCTGTGGAACACGGAACTACCCCCTCCCCAGCTCTGCTACGGCCCTGCGGGCCGAGCGACGCTACCCTCCCCTCAAGGGGGAGGGTGGGCCAGAGCCGCGGGTTTCGGCGGAGAATGCACCGGCATGGTGTGTAACGAATGATGAGAGCAACATGACCCAATCCCTGCGATCCCGAGTCCGCGCCATGCTGCATGGCATTGCCCTGGGCGATGCGCTGGGTGCGCCGGTGGAGAAGCTGTCGGCTGCCGATATCCGCCGGCGCTATGGGCGGGTGACCTCGCTCGATACGGAATGGCACAAGATGAACCTCGACGCGGCGGCGCGGAACGGGCGGGTGCGCGGCAATGGCATCGTGACCGACGATACGCTGATGACGCTGGCACTGATGGATATCTATGGTGACACCAAGCGGCATCTCGACGCCTGGGACATGGCCGATGGCATGGTGCGCGAAATCGCGTGGACGCCGCGCTGGGTGCCCGAATTGCAGCGCGAGGCGATGCTGATCGACCGGCTGTTCTATCCGGAGAAATGGATTTTCCAGCGGCACCAGCTGGCCAATTGCGACCCGCGCCAGGGCGGCATCGGCAATATGGTGAATTGCGGGGCGGCCATGTATATCGCGCCTATCGGCGTGGTGAATGCGGCCAATCCGAAGGCGGCCTATGACGAGGCGGTGGCTTTCGCCTCGGGGCATCAGGAGAGTTATGGGCTGGAGGCGGCGGGCGTGATGGCGGCGGCTGTGGCGGCGGCCTTCGTGCCGGGAACCGATATCGAGACCATTGTCGACACCGTGCTCGGGCTGGCCAAGGACGGCACACGCAACGCCATCGCCGATATTGCCGGGATCGCGCGGCAATTGCGCGGTACGGGCGCGGACCATGAAGCGGTCTGCGCAGCGTTTCATGCTGCCATCGCGCGCTATTCCGTGATGGGCGACGATGTGAACCACATGCCCGAAAAGGTCGGGCGGCAGACCGATGCGTATCGGCCGAGCCGGTTGCAGGCCATCGAGGAATTGCCGCTGGCGCTGGGCTTCTGCGTCTTCAACGGGGGCGCGTTCCGCGCCTCGATCGAGGACGGGATCAATTCGGGGCGCGATACGGATTCCATCGGGGTGATGGCCGGGGCGATCCTGGGAGCGCTGCATGGCGAGGCGGTCATCGCGGCGGAGGACCAGGCCCTGCTCGACAGCGCCAACCGACTCGACCTGGTGGGATCGGCCGATGCCTTTGCGGCCACTGCCACCGATATTCTTGCCGCCGACCGCGCGGCGGCCGATGCCCGCCGAACCGCGCTCGGCGCGCTCGGCATTGCCTGAAACGACGAAACCTGAAAGACGCCCTATGCTCTCGGAACTGCAAATCCTCGAAAAGATCTATGCCGGCTTTATCGGCAAGGCCATCGGCGTGCGCCTGGGCGCCCCGGTGGAGCCGACCATCTGGAGCTATGAGCGCATCCAGAAGACCTATGGCGAGGTGACGCAATATCTGCGCGATTTCAAGAATTTCGCGGCTGACGACGATACCAATGGGCCGGTCTATTTCATCCGGGCGTTGCGCGATTATGGGCTGAAGGCGACGGCGGCCGATGTGGGCCGGACCTGGCTCAACTATGCCGCCGAGGAGCATGGCATGTATTGGTGGGGCGGGTTCGGGGTTTCGACCGAGCATACGGCCTATCGCAACCTGCGGGCGGGGATTGAAGCGCCGCAATCGGGCTCGATCGCGCAGAATGGCAGCACGGTGGCCGAGCAGATCGGCGGTCAAATCTTCATCGATAGCTGGGGCTGGGTGAACCCGGGCAATCCGCAGCGGGCGGCAGAGATGTCGGCCATGGCGGCGAGCGTGGCGCATGATGGCGACGGGCTGAATGGGGCGCGGTTCTGCGCGGCGGCGATTGCGGCGGCGTTCGAGGCGAAGTCGATTGACGAGATCGTCGAGACGGCGCTGGGGACGGTCGATCCGGCCTCGACCTATGCGCGGGTGTGCCGGGCGGTGATCGATTTTTTCAAGGCCAAGCCGGATGACTGGCGGGCCTGCCGGGACATGCTCACGGCGGACTGGGGCTATGACCGCTATCCGGGCGTTTGCCACATCATCCCCAATGCCGGGGTGACCATCATGGCGATCCTCTATGGCAAGGGCGACCTGCCGCGCACGGCGGAAATCGCCACCATGGCGGGCTGGGACACCGACTGCAATGCCGGCAATGCCGCGGCCATCGTCGCCACCTTCCAGGGGCTGCATGAAGGCTGGGACAAGTATCGCCAGCCGATCAACGATTTCCTCGTGGCTTCGGGCATCGTCGGGTCGATCAATATCGTCGATATCCCGAGCTTTGCGCGGGAACTGACGGTGCTGGCGCTGCAACTGGCGGGGCGCGAGGTGCCCAAGTTGTGGCTGGAGGATTTTACCCGGCGCGGGTTGCGGTTCGATTTCGACCTGCCGGGTTCGACGCATGGCTTCCGCACCGAGGGCTTCAACCAGATTTCGCTGCGCGCTTCGACCGAGCGGCATGTCGAGGGCTCGCGCGGGTCGCTGGAAATCCAGCTCGACCGGCTGGAGCGCGGGCAGGGGGGGCGGGTGTTCTGGAAGCCGTTCTATCGACGGACCGACTTTGACGACGAGCGTTATCGACCGATGTTTACCCCGGTGGTGGATGCGGGACAGACTGTGAGCTTCAAGCTGTGGCTCGATCCTTGGAATGGCGATGGCAATCTGCGCGTGGCGCCCTATGTGCGGCGGACCATGAGCGGGGCCATCGAGGAGACGGGGGCGTGGGATGTGCCCTCGGCCGAGGGGTGGCAGGACTATAGTTTCGTGGTGCCCGAGGGCGTGGAAGCGATCGACGAGATCGGCATTTCCATCGAATATTTCGGGCGGCTCAAATTTCTGGGGCGGCTGTTCCTGGCCGATTTCAAGGTTGAGGGCGCGGGCCACACAGTGATCGAGCCGGAGGCCGAGGTGCAGGAATGGGGCGCGATTTCGCGCTTCACCTATAATCGCGGGCACTGGACGAAACAGAATGACCGCATCCATGGGCATACGTCCGGCGATGCCGATATGTGGACCGGGCATTATTATGCGCGGGACGTGGTGGTGAAGGCCGATATCCGACGGCTGTCGGGCGTGTCGCAACTGGTGACGGCGCGGGTGCAGGGCACCGGGCGGTTCTATGCGGCCGGCTTCGAGGGCGACGAGGTGGTGATCCTCAAGGAGGATTTCGGCTCGACCGTGCTGGCGCGCGCGCCGTTCAGGGCGGAGACGGGGAAAAGCTACCAGTTCGCGTTTGCTGTGCAGGGTGACAGGCTCAGCTTTGCGGTGGACGGCAAGGAACTCATTGCCGCCGGCGATGACGCCTACGACTATGGCATGGTGGGTGTCCGGCTGGCTTCGGCCGGGCGGATGAGCGTTGGACGGATCGAGATCGTCGAAAGCTGAGGGGAAGGCCCCCTCACCCGATGCTTCGCATCGACCCTCGGGTCAAGCCCGAGGGCAGGCCCTGTCCCCGGAGGGGAGAGGTAAGAAAGGAGAACAGCATGTCGGAAATCGAACTCAAGCAGGTCGGCAAACGCTATGGCGATGTGACGGTGCTCAGCGACATTTCGCTCGAAATGGCGGATGGCGAATTCGTCGTGCTGGTCGGGCCTTCCGGCTGCGGGAAATCGACGCTGCTGCGGATGATCGCGGGGCTGGAGGATATCTCGGCCGGCCAGATCACCATTGGCGGCAAGGTGGTCAACAACATGCCGGCCAAGGAGCGGGACATCGCCATGGTGTTTCAGAGCTACGCGCTCTATCCGCATATGAAAGTGGCCGACAATATGAGCTTTTCGCTGCGACTGGCGGGAACGTCCAAGGCGGAAATCCGGCAGCGGGTGGGTGAGGCGGCGGAAATCCTGGGCCTCGAAAACCTGCTCGACCGGTTGCCGCGCGAGCTATCGGGCGGGCAAAGGCAGCGCGTGGCCATGGGAAGGGCCATCGTGCGCAATCCTCGGGCGTTTTTGTTCGACGAGCCTTTGTCAAACCTCGATGCCAAGCTGCGCGTGAAGATGCGCGGCGAGATCAAGCGGCTGCATCAACGGCTGGGCAAGACCATGGTCTATGTGACCCATGACCAGACCGAGGCCATGACCATGGCCGACAAGATCGTGGTGCTGAATGGCGGGCATATCGAGCAGGCGGGGGCGCCGCTGGAGCTCTACAACAATCCGGCGAACCTGTTCGTCGCTGGGTTTATCGGTTCGCCGGAGATCAACCTGTTCGAGGCGCGTTACGAGGGCGGGAATTCGATCACCATCAGGGGCGGGCAGACCATGCCGCTCGGGACGCCGCTCGACGTTGAGGCAGGCACCGACATCGTCTATGGCGTGCGGCCGCAGCAGATCACGCTGGGAGCCGAGGGGGTTCCGGCCAAGGTGCTGGTGGTGGAGCCGACCGGGGACGCGCAGGAGGTGCTGGCGCGGGTGGGCGACGAGGATATTTCGGTGGTGGTGCGGGATCATGCGCTGCTGAGCCCGGACGAGGTGGTTCACCTGGTGATCGATCCGGGCAAGCTCTTCATTTTTGACAAGGCGACGGGGTTGAGGCTGCGGTGATGGTATCTGCGATGCCTCAGGTTCGTGCTCCCTCCCCCCTTGAGGGGGAGGGTTGGGGTGGGGGGTGGTTTTGTGATTCCCTGAGGGACCCCCACCCTCGGTCCCTCCCCTCAAGGGGGAGGGAGGCGCAAGAACCGGTGCGTCGAGCGCAATGACCTTCACCCGTAAATCCTTCGACCCCACCGCGACCGGCCCGCTGGCCGGCATTCGCGTGCTCGACCTTTCCCGGCTGATGGCCGGGAATATGCTCAGCCTGCAACTGGCGGATTTCGGGGCCGATGTGGTCAAGGTGGAACCGCCCGAGGGCGATCCGCTGCGGGATTGGCGGGATGACGGGCACTCGCTGTTCTGGAAGACCTATGGGCGCAACAAGCGGTCGGTGGCGCTGAACCTGCGGCAGGCGCCGGCCATGGCGGCTTTGTGGACGCTGGTCGAGACGGCGGATGTGTTCATCGAGAATTATCGGCCGGGGACGCTGGAAAAGATGGGGCTGGCGCCCGACAAGCTGCTGACGCGCAATCCCGACCTCATCGTGGTCAGGATTTCCGGCTTCGGGCAGACCGGGCCCTATGCGCAATATCCCGGCTTCGGCACGCTGATCGAGGCGATGAGCGGCTTTGCCGACCGCACCGGTTTTCCCGACCGCGAACCGGTGCTGCCGCCGCTGGCGCTGGCCGACATGGTGGCCGGCATCTATGGCGCCTCGGCGACGATGATGGCGCTTTATGCGCGGCAGGCGGGGACGGCGCGGGGGCAGGTGATCGACCTGAGCCTGCTGGAGCCGATGTTCTCGGTGCTGGGGCCGGAAGCAGCGATCCATGCCGTCACCGGCAAGGTGAAACAGCGGGCGGGCAGCGCGTCGAACACAGCCTCGCCGCGCAATGTTTATAAATGTGCCGATGGCAAATATCTGGCGCTGTCGGGCTCGACGCCGGCGGTGGCGCGGCGGATATTCGAGATTATCGGGCGACCCGACATGAATGACGATCCGCGCTTTGCCACCAATTCGGACCGGGTCAGGCACCGGGCGCTGGTGGACGAGGCGATTGGCGGCTGGTTTGCGACGCGCGACAGCGCGGAGGCATTGGAAACCATGCGGCAGGCCGGCGCGACGGTGGGGCCGATCTTTGATATTGCCGATGCCATGGCCGATCCGCATTTTGAACAACGCGAGATTATCGTCGCGGCGGAAGACGACACGTTCGGCACGTTGCCGATGCACGATATCGTACCGAAAATGTCGGCTACGCCGGGCGTCTGGCGGCTGCCGGCGCCGGAGCTGGGGCAGCATAGCGAAGCGGTGTTGCGGGAAGCCGGGCTCGATGCGGACGCCATTGCCGCGGCGGTGGCGCCATGATCCGCTCGCTGCTCTATGTGCCCGGCCATTCCGAGCGGTTTCTGGCCAGGGCGCATGAGCGCGGTGCCGATGCGATCATACTCGACCTGGAGGATGCCGTGCCGCCCGAGCACAAGCTGGCGGCGCGCGAGCGGCTGGCCGAGAGCGTGCCGGCGGTGGGGCGCAATGGTGCAAGGGTGTTCGTGCGGATCAATGCCGGCGAGATGGCCCGCGCCGATGCGGCGGCGGCCTGCCGGGCGGGTGCCGAAGGGCTCTATGTGCCCAAGGTGCGCGATGCAGGGACGCTGGCGGAACTGGCGACGCTGCTGCACGAACTGGAAGTGCCGCTGCGGCGTGAACCTATGGCTTTCGTGCCGGTGCTGGAAGACCCCGGCGCGGTGCTCGATGCCAGGCTGATCGCGCGGGCGCCGCGCGTCCTGGCGCTGACCACCGGCGGCGAGGACCTGGCGCTGGCGCTGGGCGGCACTCCGACCCCGGATGTGCTGCGCCTGCCCAAGCTGCTGGTGCATTATGCCGCCAAGGCCGAGGGCGTGCTGTCATTCGGGCTGCTGCGCTCGACCGCCGACTATGCCGACAGCGACGCCATCGCCGCAGCGGCGCGCGAGGCGCGGGAACACGGCTTCGACGGCGCATCCTGCGTGCATCCGGCGCTGGTGCCGCTGCTCAATGCGGGATTTGCGCCCAGCGCCGAGGACCGCGCCTGGGCGGAGCGTGTGGTGGCAGCGGCCGCCGGCGGGGCGGGGGCATTCTCGGTGGATGGAAATATGGTCGACGCCCCGGTCATCGCGCGGGCACGGGCGATCCTGGCGGTCGGCCGCTAAAGCATCGGGAACAGGTGGTGCGAGACACGAGGTGTGATGACCGCAGACTCCTAGTCTATGAGGGCAACATGGCGCTGGCTGGACTTAACGCCATAAAATTGTAGCCGTATTTCGCGTCGATCTTCAGGGCGGAGGCTTCCGCCGCCGATGCTACTGGCAGGAAGCCGCCGTGTTTTCTGATGAAGAAGGCCCTGACCTGATCAAAGGCCGTGGCGCCGCCAGGCGCTGCGCCGGCCTTTCAATCAGATGCCAGCTCACCGTAGCCACGGCGCCAACCGTGGCCAGCACCACCGCGAAATATGCATAGAGGTCGAAATGGTCTTTTGGCCATTGCGTCCACACCAGAACGATCACGGGAAGGTGCCAGATGTAGATGCTGTAGCTGGCATCTCCCATCCTAACCAACCATTTGGGGGGCGTCGCTCGACGGGAGCGCTCAAGGGCCATGCTGCCATAGAGAACTAGCGCCGATGGCATTCCGAATATGAGCACACGATAGGGCGAAACGTCCTCTACCCAACGACCGCCAGGCCAAACCAAAACTACTGCGGCCGAAAACCCGAGCAACCCGGTGAGGATGGCAGTGAGAGCAAAGCGATCCGTTCGCGTCACCAAGGCAGCCACCGCCGCCCCTCCCAGAAACTCAAGCATCGTCAAGTTTGTGGCCATGTCTTTCGGGATCATGTCCAGTTGGCCGAATATCACGATGGAGCAGATTATCAGTGCGATCAATGGAAAGCGCCGCGCGCTGGTTCCTGGCAGCGAAAGCCAGAGCACAGCCCCAACGATGAGATAGAAACGAATCTCCATTGTCAGGGTCCATGCGACCGAAAGGATGGGCGGAAAGTCGTAAAGCGTGATCTGTGCCAGTGCAGTCTGAACCGAGTAAAACTGGCTATCGTTAATTGCCATCATCGCCAGGAGGGCAATCCAAAATACCGGGTAGATTCGAAGAGCGCGCCTGATCAAAAAGGCGGAAGCGGCCTGTCGCCCGCCTTGGGCGTGGCGCGTCACTAGGTACATCACGGCACCAGATATGCAGAAGAAAAGATCCACGCCTGCATGAGCCGAAGGCGTGGTTACCCTCTCAATTATGAACGCCATCCAGTCGGGCTTTGGTCCGCCCGATAGAAGCAAGTGGCCGATAACGACCATTCCTGCGGCAGCGCCGCGCAGGGCTTGGATGGACTCCCACTTGTTCTGATTTATCGACATACGCGGAATATCGCACCACCTCCCAGGCTTTGACCAGTCGAATACCTCGACACCCCAATATCGATAGGAGACCACCATGGACCGCAATTTCGCGCGGGCGCTTTCGGCTGTCCTCAAGCAGGAGGGCGGCTATGTCGACCATCCCGCCGATCCGGGCGGGGCGACCAATATGGGGATCACGCACAAGACGCTGGCGCGCTGGCGCATGGTCTCGCCGTGGTGGAAGCTGCCCAAAAGCGCGGTGATGGAATTGCAGCGGCCGGAGGCGGCGAAGATCTATCGGGCCAACTATTGGGACGCTGTGCGCGGCGATGATCTGCCATCCGGGCTCGACCTGGCGCTGTTTGACTTCGCAGTGAACAGTGGGCCGGGCCGGGCGGTCAAGATGCTGCAAACCATCGTTGGCGTCACCGCTGATGGGCAATGCTGCGGGGAGGGCGATGGTGGAGGGGACTGGATTCGAACCAGTGTACGCTAAGCGGTCAGATTTACAGTCTGATGGATTTAACCACTCTCCCACCCCTCCACAACAACGTCGCCTGGGTAGGAAAACGAAGCGCCGGGGCGCATCGTCGGGCGGTTTATGGTGGTCCGATGACAGTGTGTCAACACCCGTTTGGCAAAGCCCCGCAAAAAACCGGCGAGGCGGCGCGGTTGTGGTGAACGGGCGGGCAAAACCGCGTTCCCTGCGGAACATAACGGCTGAGGACTGGGGGATTTTGGAGCGGGTAGCGGGAATCGAACCCGCATATTCAGCTTGGAAGGCTGCTGCTCTACCACTGAGCTATACCCGCAAGGTCGGTGACCGACGCGCTAGCCAATAGCCCGGCATGGCCGTGGCTGACAAGGCCTGTGATGACGGAAATGGCAGGTGGCCCATGCGTCGGCGGGGCCGGAGAGGTGGATTGCCCGGACAAGCCGGGCAATGGCGATGGATGGGAACGCCGGCGGGGCGGTCAGGCGTCGTAGCGGACCCCGGCGTGATCGAGCGTGCGGGTGATACCGCGCAGTTCGGCGAGGCCCTTCATGCGGCCGATGGTGGGATAGCCGGGCTGCGCGGTGGTGCGGCCGAGATCGTCGAGGATGTCCTGGCCGTGATCGGGGCGCATGGGAATCTGCCAGTCGGCGCGGCCGGTGGCCTTGCGGCGGCGTTCCTCGGCCAGGATGACCGCGATCAGCGATACCATGTCGGTATCGCCTTCGAGATGCTCGGCTTCGTGGAACGAGCCCTTGAGGGCGGCGCTCTCGCGCTTGACGTTGCGCAGGTGCAGGAAATGCACGCGGTGGCCCAGCTCGGCCATGATGGCAGGCAGGTCGTTGTCGGGGCGGGCGCCGAGCGAGCCCGAGCACAGGGTCATGCCATTGGCCGGACTGTCGACGGCGTCGAGGATGGTCCTGAAATCGGCGCGGGTCGACATGATGCGGGGGAGGCCGAGCAGGGCGAACGGGGGATCGTCGGGGTGGCAGCAGAGGCGCAGGCCGAGATCTTCGGCCAGCGGCACCACCTGTTCGAGGAAGTCGATGAAGTGCCGGCGCAAGCGGTCGGCGGAGATGGCGCCATACTGGTCGAGATGGGCGCGCATGTCATCGAGCGACATGGAATCGGTGGAGCCGGGCAGGCCCATGGTGACGCTGCGCGCCAGGATGGCCTTGCCGGCGTCGTCGAGCAGGGCGAAGCGGCCGGCAGCTTCATCGACGATGGCATCGGTATAGTCGGCGGCGGCGCCTGAGCGGGCCAGGATGTGGATGTCGAAGGCGGCGAAGTCGTTGATATCGAAGCGCATGCAGGTGCCGCCATGGGGCAGGCGCCAGCGCAGGGCGGTGCGGGTCCAGTCGAGCACCGGCATGAAATTGTAGCAGATCACCTCGATTCCGGCGGCGGCGACATGCTCCATGCTGGTGCGATAATTGGCGATATGGGTGCGCCAGTCGCCGGTCTGCTTCTTGATGTCTTCCGAGATCGGCAGGCTTTCGACCACGTCCCAGTTGAGGCCCGAGGGCGAGCCGTCCTTGCCGGTGGCGATCTGGTGCTGGCGGCGGGCGATTTCATCGGGCGTCCACACCGCCCCGTTGGGGACGTGATGCAGCGCCGAAACCACGCCTTCGGCGCCGCTCTGGATAATGTCGTCGATGCTGGTGAGATCCTGCGGGCCGAACCAGCGCCAGGTCTGTCTCATGGTAGACTCCGGAAAGAGAAAAAGCGGGTCGCGCCGGGAAGAACGCGACCCACAGTGGGAGATCAGCTTCCGAATGCCAGGCGCGGCAGCCACAGCACCAGATCAGGCACGAACAGCAGCACGGCGATTAGCGCGACGACGGCGGCGATGAAGGGGATCGATTCGATGGAATATTCCTCGATCGACACATTCATCAGCGAGCAGACCGCGAACATGGCCGAGCCGCTGGGCCAGGTCATGCCGCCCAGGGTGACGATGGACATCATCAGGATGCCGAAATGCACCGGGTCCATGCCGATCTGGGTGATGATCGGCACGAAGATCGGCGTGAGCAGCAGCACCATGACGGTGCTGTCCAGCGCGAGGCCCGCCACCAGCAGGAAGAGCAGGATGACCAGCACGATCATGTTGGGATCGGTGATGCCGGCCAGCATCCAGCCCGCCAGTTCCTGGGGCACCTGCATGTAGATGGTGGCATAGCCCACCATGCCGCTCATCAGGATGATGAGCATGATGAGGCCGACATCGGAGGTGGCCTGGCCGAAGCTCTGCCACACCTTTTCCAGCGTCAACTCGCGATGGGCGAAAAAACCGATGGCCAGGGCATAGACCACCGCGGCCGCGCCGACTTCGGAGGGGGTGAACAGGCCGCCGCGAATGGCCAGCACCAACGCCACCGGGAAGAGCAGGGCCCATTTGGCATCCCAGCAGGCGACAGCGAGCGCCTTGAAGGTGGGGCGCTCGCTGTCGGCGACCACGTATTTGCGGCGCTTGGCGATGACATAGGTGGTCAGCATGAGCACCAGCATCATCAGGACGCCGGGAATGATGCCCGCCAGGAACAGCCGGCCGATCGAGACATTGCCGACAAAGCCATAGAGGATGAGGCCGATGGAGGGCGGGATGGTGGCGGTGATGAGCGAGCCGACGGCGATGGTGGCGGCCGCGAAGCCCTTGCCATAACCCTTGGCGATCATGGTCGGCCCGAGGATACGGGCTTCCATGGCGGCATCGGCCACGGCCGAGCCGGAAACGCCGCCCATGAGGGTGGAGAGCACGATGGCGACCTGCGCCAGCCCGCCCGACATCCAGCCCACCGAAATCAGCGCCACCTTGAGCAGGCGCGCGGTGATGCCGCTTTCATTCATCAGGTGGCCGGCGAGCACGAAGAAGGGCACGGCCAGGAGCGGGAAGCTCTGGCTCATCGAGGCGATCTTCTGCACCCCGATGGACATGGGCATGCCCTGGGTGGTCATGAAGAAGATGAAGCCGGAAATGCCGGTCGCAAAGGCGACGGGCATGCCGAGGATCATGAGAATAACGAAGGCGATACCGATCAGGGCCATGGCTAAAGCTCCAGCGTGGGTGCGCTGGCTTCGATCTCGGCCTGCGTGCGGTTATAGATGAGCAGTTCCTGCTGGCGGCCACGGAAGGCGCGGATCATGTTGTAGACCAGCGTGGCGCCGATCAGCACGCAGCCCACCGGCACGGCGACGGTAACCCAGGCATAGGACAGGCTGCTGTCGCCGAAGGTGCGCTCGTGGTTGAGCAGGGTCAGCTTCCAGCCTTCCACGGTCAATACGGCGAGGAAGGCGAGAATGACGAGAGAGCAGACGAATTCGAGCCAGAAACGGCGCTGGTAGCCGAGGCGGGACACCAGCACTTCCATGCCCAGATGCGATTTTTCGCGCATGGCCTTGTTGGAGCCGAAGAAGCACAGCCAGATGAAGAGCAGTTGCGCCATGTCCACCGACCAGATCAGCGGATGGCCGAAAAACCGCAGGACGGCGGCGGTGAAAACCAGGCCGGTGATGCCGGCGAGCAGGGCGAAGCAGATCGCCAGCTCGAGTTGAGCCAAGCGCTTGAGCATGATTCATTCCGATGGGTGAGAGGTTGCGGGCTCCCGTGGGAGCCCGCTGGAGATGTATCAGGGGGCGTTGGCGATCGCCTGGAGCTCATCGCGCAAAGCGCCGTAGCCGAGTTTGTCGTAGACGCCGGCCGTGGCTTCCTTGAAGGGCGTGACGTCGATCTCGTTGACGGTCATGCCCGCCGCGACCAGGTCGGCCTCGATCTGGGCCAGGGCGTCCTGGGTGCCGTAGGAGGCGATGTCGCCGGCCTTGAGCGCTTCGTCGCGCAGCACTTTCTGCAGCTCGGCAGGCAGGCTGTCGAACCAGGGACCGGAGGTAACCAGGCCGGTGATCAGGTTGATGTGGCCGGTCTTGGTCAGCACCGAGGTCACTTCATCGAGGTTGGCGCCCTGGCCGGCGGGAAGCTGGGCTTCCACGGCGTCGATGACGTTCTGTTCCAGGGCCGAATAGACTTCGGCGAAGGCCATCGGGGTCGGCACGGCACCCATGGCGGACACCGTTTCGGTCCAGACCGGGGCGCCGGGGGTGCGCATGCGCACGCCGGCAAGGTCGGCCGGGGTGTGAACCGGCATCTTGGTCCAGAGGTGACGCTCACCCTGCCACCAGTTGAACGACAGGACCTGATGGCCCGAGGTGTCATGCAGCTTCTTCACCCATTCCTCGAACTTGTCGGACACCACGACCTTGCGGATGCCGTCATAGCCCGAAGCCAGATAAGGTGCGCCGAGCACGCCGAACTCGTTGACGAAGGCAGCGAGACGCCCGCCATCAACCACCACGGCGACCGGCGCACCGGCGCGGGCCTGCTCCAGCACGTCCTCATCGGGGCCGAGCTGGGAATTGGGGAACAGCTTGACTTCGATGGCGCCGTTGGATGCCGTGGCGACATTGTCGCGGAAGGCTTCGAGGCCCTTGTAGAGCGGGTCCGAGGTGGCGAGCGCGGTATTGACGCTCAGGGTATAGTCAGCCGACAGAGCCGGGGCGGCGTAAGAGATGATCAGGCCAGCAGCAAAAGCCGCGGCGAGCGGTGTGAATTTCATGTGGTTCCTCCCTTGCGGCCGGGGCCGCTACGAGCCGGGCATCTATGCAACGGCTATGGAGAAATGGTAGTATGGTAGTATACGGGAGTCAATATGACGATGATTTCGCCACTGTCTGACAGCATCAGTCCGCTCGCGCGGCCCGCTACCGTGGGCAACAAGGTGTTCGAGGCCATGCGCCAGGCGATCATCCAGTTGCAGTTGCGGCCGGGCGATCCGCTGTCGGAAGCCGAGATGGCGCGCCAGTTCGGCGTGTCGCGGCAGCCAGTGCGCGAAGCCTTCATCAAGCTGGCGGAGGTGGGGCTGGTCGAAATCCGGCCGCAGCGCGGAACCTCGGTGGTGATGATCTCCCGGCGCGAGGTGGAAAATGCCCGCTTCATCCGCGAGGCCATCGAGGTGGCAGTGGCACGCAGGGCGGCGGAGGTGGCTGATTCGAGCCATCACGGCATGCTCGACGGGCTGATTGAACGGCAGCGCCTGGCCAACCGGGCAGGCGACCTGGCCGAGTTCCTGCGGCTCGACGAAGCCTTCCACCAGGCCATCGCCCAGGCGGCCGACTGCGAACGGGCCTGGCGCCTGCTGGAAAATCTCAAGGCGCAGATGGACCGGGTGCGCTACCTGTCACTGGCGGACGCCACGCCGCTCGAAACGCTAATCGAGCAGCATGCCGTCATTGCCGACAGCATTCGCCGGCACGACGCGAATGCCGCTGAAGCCGGCATTCGCCAGCACCTGAGCGAAATCCTGACCTCGCTGCCCAAGGTCGCGGCGGCCCATTCGGACTGGTTCACGGCTTAGGGGCCGTATTTGCGGGAATGACCCGGTGATGGGCGGGGAGACCAACCGCGGCCGCCCCCATCCAGCGCTGCGCGCCATCGTCTCCCCGAGGGGAGAAGAATAGGAGTTGTGCTACAGCCAGCCGGCCAGAATGCCGATGCCGCCGAGGGCGAACAGGCCGCCTGCGAGCTGCGCGGCTGTCTTGCCGAAGCGACCGACGATCCGTGCCATGCCCGATGCCGCGAAGATGCCGGAGAGGTGGAGCAGGGCGGTGGCGGCAACGAAACCCAACGCATAGGTCAATCCTGCGGCGGTTTCGGGCATTTCGGCGCCATGGGCATGGCCGTGGAACACGGCGAAGACACCCACAAGGGCCATGGCCAGCGCCACCGGCATTGGGCGGCCGAGGGCGGCAGCGGCGCCGATGACGACGCTCGAAAGGGCAATGCCGAGTTCAACGAAGGGCAGGCCGAGTTGGGCGATGTCCAGCGCGAAACCGGCCACCATCATGCCGACGAAGCTGAGCGGCACCAGCCACAGGGCCCGCCCGCCCAGCACGACGGCGAAGACGCCCACGGCGACCATGGCCAGGATGTGGTCGATGCCGCCGATGGGATGCTCGAAACCGTGCAGGAATCCGGCCGTATCGCCGATGCCGGTATGGGCGAAGGCGATGGTTGGGGAAAGGGCCAGAATGGCCAGGGCCAGCAAAAGACGCATCGTCATCCTTCCGGGGTGCCTCGCCCCTGAGTGATCGTGTGGCGCCCGCCGAAACTTCCGTAAACTCGCAAGGTATTTATGGGCCGAGCCGCGGGCCGTTGTAAATGGTGATCCTATCGGTACTCGCGTGCGTTAGAGGGGTACTCCACTCTCGCGCAGGCGGGAATCCACTCTGGAGATGGTTGGGCAAGAATGGATTCCCGCCTGCGCGGGAATGAGGTTGCGGGTGTTGGAATGACGTTGCGGGTGTTGGATTGACGTGGCGGGTGTTGGATTGATGGACAAAGGAATTTCATTGTGTTGCTGATCATTTTTCTCGTTCTCCTGCTGTTGCTGGTGCAGGTGGCGCTACCGGGCCGCTACCTTACCGCCCAGGTGGGGAGCGCCGGCCAGATGGGGCCGCGCGACGACCTGCCCAAGCCCAGCCGCGACCTGGCGCGGTCGCGCCGGGCGCTGGGCAACCTGCAGGAGACGCTGCCTATCTTCCTTGTGCTGGCGGTGCTCTCCATCGTGCTGGGCGAGCAGGGCTGGCTATCGCTGGCGGGCGGGGCGATCTATTTCGTGGCGCGCATGCTGCATGCCTATTGTTACATGAAGGGCCTGGTGCCGTGGCGCTCGCTGAGCTTCCTCGCCAGCCTGCTCGGCAATCTTTTGCTGGCGATTCCGCTGCTGCCCCATCTCTGGGGCTAGTATGCCAAAGGGTCTTGCGAAACGCGCCTATTGCCATTAGACACACCCTCGCCTGAAGGGGTTTAGCTCAGTTGGTAGAGCATCGGTCTCCAAAACCGAGGGTCGTGGGTTCGAGTCCCCCAGCCCCTGCCAGGCACAATCATTGACATTGCCGGTTCTATCGTCGGTGGGGCCCTCAGCCCAGTGCCGCCCGGATATCGTCCGCCGGCGCGTAGCCGAGCCAGCGGCGGGCTTCGTCGAGGTTCCATGCCGTGCCGGCATTGTTGCTGACGCCGCTGACCACGATGGCGCGGGCCGGCCAGGGGTCGGACGGCGCGGTGAGGGCCTTTTCCACGACCTGCAGGAAATCGCGGTTGGACAGCCACATGCCGCGATACCAGGTGGTGGCGCGGGCCAGTTCGGCCGCGTCAGCCTCCGCGGGGCCGATGCGGCGGCCGCCACCATGCGGGTTGACGGTTTCCGGCCGGTTTTCGCCCGGCTGTACCCAGCCGATGCGGATGTTGACGCCGGTCAGGAGCGCATTGGCGGAACGGGCCATGACGGCACGTTCGCTCAGCAGCTTGGAACTGCCATAGGCGGTGGGGCGATGGAAGGCCTCGCCGTCGAAGTAGCGGGTGCCGGGGCTGGGTGGCGTTGTGGCGCGCAGGGTTTCGCCTGGCGGCAGGGGGCTGTCCTTGTAGCCGCCCATGACGTGGTTGGAGGAGGCGAAGACGAAGCGGCAGGGGGCGTGGCCGACATGCTGGAGCAGGTTGAAGGTCATGTCGACGCTTTGCGCCGCCTCCTGCCAGCCGGAATCGGGCTGGGCGTTCTGCGCGGCGAAATGGACAACTGCATCGGCGGCTTCCACCGGCTCGATCCAGAGCCGGTCATGCGGATCGCGCAGGTCGCCGGCCACGGCGCGGAACTTGCCCTCGTCGGCCATGGGCTTGGGGTCGATGCCCGTTATGGCGGAGCACCAGGCCGCGGCCTGCAGATGGCGGGTCAGCTTGCCACCGAGGTTGCCCCCGGCTCCGGTGATGACGATTTTCATTTGGCTCTCCTCGGGGAGGAGGCTAGCAAACAGCGCGCGCGGCGAACAGGCTACTCGGCGGCGACCGGCAGCTTGTCGGTGTGGCGGGCCTTGAGGCGGTTGACCTGGTGGGCGGCGTGGGTGAGCAGGGCCGTGCGGACTTCGCTGGTGGAAACGCTGCCGACATCGGCCTTGACCTTGAGGTCGAGGGGATAGCGCGAGACGTTGCCCATGAAGCGCTCTTCGATCAGCACGCGCACGACGCCGGTGACGCGCCCGGAAATGGTCTGGTGCGGGCCGAAATAGCGGACTTCGCAGCCCTTGACCTCGAAACTTGAACTATCAGAAGACATGCCACAGCCTCCCTCAGCCGCTTTCTCGTCACAATTGGATCAAATGCCATTGCGAGCGGGTGCGCAAGCCGGATTCAGGGGCTTCTTCACTAATCGTTAATAAATGTGATCGGGCGACGAGTCGCCGGCCCCGATCATTGTTGGCGGGGCCTGTTGCAATTGGGGCCAAGTTTCTCTAGATAGCCACATTCCAGCCGTGCGGGATTCCTGCGCGGCCTTTGGTTTTGCACCAAAAACCCAAGAGTAGATTCGCCTATGGCCCGCCCGAACCCGATCCAGTTCCTGCAGCAAGTCCGGCAGGAAACCGCCAAGGTCACCTGGCCGGGCCGCAACGAAGTCCTGATCTCGACGGTCATGGTCCTCGTGCTGGTTATCCTGGCGAGCCTGTTCTTCCTGCTGGCCGACCAGGTCATTTCCTGGGCTGTCGGGCTGATGCTTTCGATCCGCGCCTAAGCGGGTAACGAACACTATATTCTAGGAGCGGCGACGCTTTATGGCCAAGCGCTGGTACATCGTTCAGGCTTACAGCAACTTCGAGCGCAAGGTGGCGGAGGATATCCGCCAGAAGGTTGCGCAGAAGAAGCTCGAGCACCTGTTTGAGGACGTGATCGTGCCGACCGAGAAGGTCGTGGAGATCCGTCGCGGCCGCAAGGTCGACGCCGAACGCAAATTCTTCCCGGGCTATGTGCTGGTGAAGATGGACATGACCGACGAGGCGTTCCATCTGATCAAGAACACGCCCAAGGTCACCGGTTTCCTCGGCTCGGACAACAAGCCGATGCCGATTTCCGAAAAGGAAGCCCAGGCCATCCTGCAGCAGGTGCAGGAAGGCGTGGAGCATCCCAAGCCTTCCGTCTCGTTCGAAGTGGGCGAGAATGTGCGTGTGTCGGACGGTCCCTTCGCCAGCTTCAACGGCGTGGTGGAAGAGGTCGACGAGGAACGCGCCCGCCTCAAGGTGGAAGTTTCGATTTTCGGGCGGCCGACTCCGGTCGAGCTCGAATACGGTCAGGTCGAAAAGGTCTGACCAAACATCCGGGGAACCGGGTGAAGGACTGTGGAAGAGGATGGCGCACTGCCAGCGCCAGCTACACCTCAGACCACGGTGTCTAGCCAGCTTTAACTAGCTGGCGCCTAACCGGCCGATTGTGGCCAAGGAGACAAAATTGGCAAAGAAAATCGTTGGCTACGTAAAGCTGCAGGTGCCCGCGGGCTCCGCGACGCCGTCCCCGCCGATCGGGCCGGCTCTCGGCCAGCGCGGCCTGAACATCATGGAATTCTGCAAGGCCTTCAACGCCGCCACGCAGGAAATGGAAAAGGGTTCGCCCATTCCGGTCGTGATCACCGCCTATGCCGACAAGAGCTTCACCTTCGAGATGAAGCAGCCGCCGGTCACCTACTTCATCAAGAAGGCCGTCAACCTCAAGTCGGGCAGCAAGCTGCCGGGCAAGGAGTCGGCCGGCACGATCACGGTTGCCCAGCTCCGTGACATCGCCGCCAAGAAGATGAAGGATCTCAACGCCGACAATATCGACGCTGCCGTGTCGATGATCGCCGGCTCTGCCCGTTCCATGGGCATTCAGGTCGAGGGCTGATCAGATGGCACATATCGGTAAGAAGATCACCAAGGCCCGCGAGGGCATCGATCGCAACAAGCTGTACAAGCTCGACGAAGCCATCAAGATGGTGAAGTCGCGCGCCTCGGCCAAGTTCGACGAAACCATCGAAATCGCCATCAATCTCGGCGTTGATCCCCGTCACGCCGACCAGATGGTCCGTGGCGTGGTGAACCTGCCCAACGGCACCGGCAAGACCGTGCGCGTGGCCGTGTTCGCCAAGGATGCCAAGGCAGACGAGGCTCGCAAGGCCGGCGCCGATATCGTTGGCGCCGAAGACCTGATGGAAGCCATCCAGGGCGGCAAGATCGATTTCGATCGCTGCATCGCCACCCCGGACATGATGCCGCTGGTCGGTCGCCTCGGTAAGATCCTGGGCCCGCGCAACCTGATGCCGAACCCCAAGGTCGGCACGGTTACCCCCGATGTCGCCGGCGCCGTCAAGGCTGCCAAGGGCGGCGCCGTGGAATATCGCGTCGAGAAGGCCGGTATCCTGCATGCCGGCGTCGGCAAGGTTTCCTTCTCGGAAGAAGCCCTGCTGCAGAACATCAAGGCGTTCACCGACGCCGTGCAGAAGTCCAAGCCCGCGGGCGCCAAGGGCACCTACGTCAAGAAGGTTGCCGTGTCGTCCACCATGGGCCCGGGCGTGCATGTGGAGCCGGCTTCGGCTCTGTAAAGAATTTCGGGCGGCCGCAAGCCGCCCGGATTGCCTCCCGCAAGGGCGGCACAAGTCCTGTCCGAGACTGCCGGTGCTGATCGATCTGGGTCAGCTTAATGTCCACCGACGCCAGCATAGATGGGGTGAAGACCGGGATTTTCCTGTCCGGAAGGGCAGATAAGAGCGGTTCGAACCAGGCCAGTTGCCCTCGGGCAGCACGGTTGACAGGCATGTAACCGTTGCTCCTCTCCTTTCTCCGGAGGGTAGGGGGCAGCAATTGGCAATGGCCCGGCCGACTATCGCCGGGCTCAATGTGGAGACTAGCAGTGGAAAGAGCGGAAAAGCGTGAGCTTGTCGCATCGCTTCAGTCAGCCCTCTCGGGCGCTGGATCGATCGTCCTCGCGCAGAACACCGGTCTGACCGTGGCCAATCTGGAATCGCTTCGCCGTGAGGTGAAGGGTGCCGGTGGCTATGTGAAGATCGCGAAGAACCGTCTTGCCAAGCTTGCTCTGAAAGACACCGACCACGCCGACATTTCGGGCCTGTTCACCGGCCCGATCGTCATCGCTTATGCGGAAGACCCCATGACTGCGCCGAAGATTGCGGCGAAGTTTGCTGAAAAGAACGCGAAATACGTCGTTCTTGGTGGCGTGATGGGCAAGACCGCTCTTGACGCGAATAACGTCAAGGCGCTGGCGACCATGCCGTCGCTCAACGAACTGCGCGCAACGCTCGCCGGGATGCTCAAGCAGCCCGCGACCCGTATCGCGTCGGTCATCGTGGCGCCGGCTGGTGGTATCGCGCGCGTGTTGGCCGCTCATGCGGAACAGAGCAACAAAGCAGCGTAACCCCATGGTCCCGGTTCTTTATGGAATGTGGGACTGGTTTGAACTGAACACCTGAAAGAGAGATTTATCAAATGGCCGATCTCGCCAAAATTGTTGACGACCTGTCTGCCCTGACCGTTCTGGAAGCCTCCGAACTGTCGAAGATGCTGGAAGAAAAGTGGGGCGTTTCCGCCGCCGCTCCGGTTGCCGTTGCCGCCGCTGGTGGCGCTGCCCCGGCCGCTGCCGCTGAAGAAAAGACCGAATTCGACGTGATCCTCGCCTCGTTCGGCGACAACAAGATCAACGTCATCAAGGAAGTCCGCGCCATCACCGGCCTGGGTCTGGGCGAAGCCAAGGCTCTGGTCGAGGCCGCTCCGAAGGCCGTCAAGGAAGGTGTCAACAAGGCTGAAGCCGAAGACATCAAGAAGAAGCTGGAAGACGCCGGCGCCAAGGTCGAATTCAAGTAATTTCGACTTTTGCCTTGAAATCTGCGAAATGGCGCTCTATGTGCCATTTCGCATTCTCGTTTTCACGGGATGATTCGCCGGACCGATTGGATGGGTCCCTGGCGCCAATTTGCGGAATATATGACGATTTCGATGTCTGAGGCACGCTGACGTCCACGTTGCCCTATGGTTCTTCGACCATGGGGTGTTTGGCGTTTTCTGCCGTCCTTCCCTTGGCTTGGGAAGATTTACAGGCGTCGCTGAGCCCGAAACAACTGCCTATCAAGGGCATATATCCCGAGACCCGACGGCTGATAGTCGGATCTTTGGATATCTGCCTCCGAGACAAATCGCTAGATAGAGGAGCCCTCATGGCTACCACGTTCAACGGCCGCCGCAAGGTTCGCAAGTCCTTCGGTTCCATTCGCGAAGTCACGGAGTTGCCCAACCTGATCGAGGTCCAGAAGGCCTCCTATGATCAGTTCCTCCTCGTGGACGAGCCCAAGGGTGGCCGTCCCGACGAAGGGCTACAGTCCGTCTTCCGTTCGGTTTTCCCGATCACCGACTTTTCGAACACGGCATCTCTCGAATTCGTGAAGTACGAATTCGAGCAGCCCAAATACGACATCGACGAGTGCCGTGCGCGCGACATCACGTTCGCTGCCCCGCTCAAGGTGACGCTGCGGCTGATCGTGTTCGAGGTGGACGAGGAAACCGGCGCCCGCTCGGTCAAGGATATCAAGGAGCAGGACGTCTATATGGGCGACATGCCCTTCATGACGTCGAACGGCACCTTCATCGTCAACGGCACCGAGCGCGTCATCGTTTCGCAGATGCACCGCTCGCCGGGCGTGTTCTTCGACCACGACAAGGGCAAGACCCATTCGTCGGGCAAGCTGCTGTTTGCCGGCCGCATCATTCCGTACCGCGGGTCGTGGCTCGATATCGAGTTCGACGCCAAGGACGTGGTGTTTGCCCGTATCGATCGTCGCCGCAAGATTCCGGTCACCAGCCTGCTCAAGGCGCTTGGCATGGATGCCGAGGAAATCCTGAGCACGTATTACAACACCCTGCAGTACGAAAAGACCGACAAGGGCTGGCGCGTTCCCTACGACGCCGAGAAGTGGAAGGGCGCCAAGCCGTCCCATGACCTTATCGACGCCAAGACCGGCGACGTCGTGCATGAAGGCGGCAAGAAGCTTTCGGCCCGCCAGGCCAAGAAGCTCAGCGAAAACGGCCTGACGCACCTGCTGGCGGTCAATGAAGACCTCTATGGCATGTATGTCGCCGAGGACCTGATCAACATGAAGACCGGCGAGGTCTACATGGAGGCAGGCGACGAGTTCGACGAGAAGACCCTGACCAAGATGCTCGATCTCGGCTTCGACGAACTGCCGATCCTCGATATCGACCACATCACCATCGGCGCCTATCTGCGCAACACCCTGGCCGTGGACAAGAACGAGACGCGTGAAGACGCGCTGTTCGACATCTATCGCGTTATGCGCCCCGGCGAGCCGCCGACCGTCGATACCGCCGAAGCCATGTTCCAGTCGCTGTTCTTCGACAGCGAGCGCTATGACCTCAGCGCCGTGGGCCGCGTCAAGATGAACATGCGCCTCGAACTCGACGCGCCCGACACCATGCGCACGCTGCGCAAGGAAGATATCGTGGAAGTCGTCCGCACGCTGGTCGACCTGCGCGATGGGCGCGGCGAGATCGACGACATCGACAATCTCGGCAACCGTCGCGTCCGGTCGGTGGGCGAACTGATGGAGAATTCCTATCGCCTTGGCCTGCTCCGCATGGAACGCGCCATCAAGGAGCGCATGAGCTCGGTCGAGATCGACACGGTGATGCCGCAGGACCTGATCAACGCCAAGCCGGCGGCCGCCGCTGTGCGTGAGTTCTTCGGTTCCAGCCAGCTCAGCCAGTTCATGGACCAGACCAATCCGCTGTCGGAAATCACCCACAAGCGTCGCCTGTCGGCGCTGGGGCCGGGTGGTCTCACCCGTGAGCGCGCGGGTTTTGAAGTCCGCGACGTGCATCCGACCCACTATGGCCGCATCTGCCCGATCGAGACGCCGGAAGGCCCCAATATCGGCCTGATCAACAACCTGGCCACCTATGCCCGCGTCAACAAGTACGGCTTCATCGAGACCCCGTATCGCAAGATCGTGGACGGCGTGCTGACCAATGACGTGGTCTATCTCTCCGCCATGGAAGAGGCCAAGCACTACGTCGCCCAGGCCGATGCGCGGTTCAACAAGGACGGCACGCTGCAGGACGATCTGGTGGTGGCGCGCCATGCCGGCGATAACGGCCTGACGCCCAAGGAAAACGTCGATCTGATGGACGTTTCGCCCAAGCAGATGGTGTCGGTTGCCGCATCGCTGATCCCGTTCCTCGAGAATGACGACGCCAACCGCGCGCTGATGGGCTCCAACATGCAGAAGCAGGCTGTGCCGCTGCTGCGTGCGCATGCCCCGTTTGTCGGCACCGGCATGGAAGCCGTGGTGGCTCGTGACTCCGGCGCCGCCATTGTCGCCAAGCGCAAGGGCATCGTGGACCAGGTGGACGCCACCCGTATCGTCATTCGCGCAACGGAAGAAACCGATGCGTCGAAGTCGGGCGTGGATATCTACAACCTGATGAAGTTCCAGCGTTCCAACCAGTCGACCTGCATCAACCAGCGTCCGCTGGTCGTGGTGGGCGATCACGTCAATGCCGGGGACATCATCGCCGACGGTCCGTCGACCGAGCTGGGCGATCTGGCTCTGGGCCGCAACGTGCTCGTCGCGTTCATGCCGTGGAACGGCTACAACTTCGAAGACTCCATCCTGCTCAGCGAGAAGATCGCCATGCAGGACGTCTTCACCTCGATCCATATCGAGGAATATGAAGTGATGGCCCGCGACACCAAGCTCGGCCCCGAGGAAATCACCCGCGACATTCCGAACGTTTCGGAAGAAGCGCTGAAGAACCTCGACGAAGCCGGTATCGTGCATATCGGCGCCGAAGTGATGCCGGGCGATATCCTGGTCGGCAAGATCACCCCCAAGGGGGAATCGCCGATGACGCCGGAAGAAAAGCTCCTCCGCGCCATCTTCGGCGAGAAGGCCTCTGACGTTCGTGACACCTCCCTGCGCGTGCCGCCGGGCGATGCCGGTACCGTCGTTGAAGTGCGCGTGTTCAACCGCCACGGTATCGACAAGGACGAGCGCGCCATGGCCATCGAGCGCGAGGAAATCGAGCGCCTCGCCAAGGACCGTGACGACGAACAGTCGATCCTCGACCGTAACGTCTATGCGCGTCTCAAGGAGATGCTGTTCGGCAAGGCCGCTACGGCTGGCCCGAAGGGCTATGTCGTGGGCACCAAGCTCAACGACCAGATGTTCGAGGCGCAGCCTCGTTCGAAGTGGTGGCAGTTCGCGGTCGATGACGACAAGGTCATGACCGAGATGGAAGCGCTTCATGCCCAGTATGAAGAGAGCCGCCGTCTGCTCGAGCAGCGCTTCATCGACAAGGTGGACAAGCTGCAGCGCGGCGACGAACTTCCGCCGGGCGTGATGAAGATGGTCAAGGTCTTCATCGCCACCAAGCGCAAGATCCAGCCGGGCGACAAGATGGCCGGCCGTCACGGCAACAAGGGCGTGGTGTCGCGCATCGTGCCCGTCGAAGACATGCCGTATCTGGAAGACGGTACGTCGGTCGATATCGTGCTGAACCCGCTGGGCGTGCCTTCGCGCATGAATGTGGGCCAGATCCTCGAGACGCACCTGGGCTGGGCTTGCGCCGGCATGGGCAAGAAGATCGACGAGATGGTCCGCATCTATCAGCAGAAGGGCGACCTCAAGCCGCTCCGCAAGGAGATCGGCGAGCTGTTCGAGGGTGACGACACCGTCAGCGATCTGGACGACGATGGCCTGATCCGCCTCGGCGAACACCTCTCCAAGGGCGTGTCGATCGCGACCCCGGTGTTCGACGGCGCCAAGGAAGCCGATATCGTCGAGATGCTGGAACGCGCGGGTCTCAAGGGCTCTGGCCAGTCGACCGTCTATGACGGCCGTTCGGGCGAGCAGTTCGACCGGCAGGTGACGGTTGGGTATATCTATATGCTCAAGCTCGACCACCTGGTGGACAACAAGATCCACGCCCGTTCGATCGGTCCGTATTCGCTGGTCACCCAGCAGCCGCTCGGCGGCAAGGCCCAGTTCGGCGGTCAGCGCTTCGGCGAGATGGAAGTGTGGGCTCTCGAAGCCTATGGCGCGGCTTATACGCTCCAGGAAATGCTCACCATCAAGTCGGACGACGTGGCCGGCCGTACCAAGGTCTATGAAGCCATCGTGCGCGGCGACGACACGTTCGAAGCGGGCATCCCCGAGAGCTTCAACGTTCTGGTCAAGGAAATCCGTTCGCTCGGTCTCAATGTCGAACTCGACATGCGCGAGATCGAGGACGGCTCCGAAAAGGCCGAAGCGGAGCTCGCACCTCCTCAGGAAGCGGCGGAATAATCCGGCACTTTCTACCCCCATTCACTTCCTGAAGGAGCGGGCCCGATGGCCCCTCCGGATGGAAAGAGGAGAGAATTGATGAATCATCATTCCCACGTCATGGACCCGTTCAACCCGGCCGTTCCGGTGCAGACCTTCGACCAGATGAAGATCTCCATCGCGAGCCCGGAGAAAATCCTGAGCTGGTCGTACGGCGAGATCAAGAAGCCCGAGACCATCAACTACCGTACGTTCAAGCCCGAACGCGACGGCCTGTTCTGCGCGCGCATCTTTGGCCCCGTGAAGGACTATGAGTGCCTGTGCGGCAAGTACAAGCGCATGAAGTTCAAGGGCGTCATCTGCGAAAAGTGCGGTGTGGAAGTCACGCTGAGCCGCGTTCGCCGCGAGCGCATGGGCCATATCGAGCTGGCCGCACCGGTTGCGCACATCTGGTTCCTGAAGTCCCTGCCGTCCCGTATCGCGCTGCTGCTCGATATGACGCTGAAGGACATCGAGCGTATCCTGTATTTCGAGAACTATGTCGTGCTCGATGCGGGCCTGACGCCCTTCACCCAGCATGAGTTGCTGACCGAAGAGCAGTATCTCGATGCCCAGGACGAGTATGGCGCCGACAGCTTCACCGCCAAGATCGGCGCCGAAGCCATTCGCGACATCCTGCTTGCGCTCGATCTGGAAAAGATCGCGGCCGACCTGCGCGTGGAAATTGCTGAGTCCACCACGGAACTTAAGCCCAAGAAGCTCGCGAAGCGGTTGAAGATCGTCGAGCAGTTCATCGTTTCGGGCAACAAGCCCGAATGGATGATCATGACCGTCATTCCGGTCATTCCGCCCGAGCTGCGCCCGCTGGTGCCGCTGGATGGCGGCCGCTTTGCCACGTCCGATCTGAACGATCTCTATCGCCGCGTGATCAACCGCAACAACCGGTTGAAGCGCCTGATCGAGCTGCGTGCCCCGGACATCATCATCCGCAACGAAAAGCGCATGCTGCAGGAAGCCGTGGACGCGCTGTTCGACAACGGCCGCCGTGGTCGCACCATTACCGGTGCCAACAAGCGTCCGCTGAAGTCGCTCAGCGACATGCTCAAGGGCAAGCAGGGCCGGTTCCGCCAGAACCTGCTCGGCAAGCGCGTGGACTATTCGGGCCGTTCGGTCATCACCGTGGGCCCGAACCTCAAGCTGCATCAGTGCGGCCTGCCCAAGAAGATGGCACTTGAGCTGTTCAAGCCGTTCATCTACTCGCGCCTCGAAGCCAAGGGTTTCTCGTCGACCGTCAAGCAGGCCAAGAAGCTGGTCGAGAAGGAGAAGCCCGAGGTCTGGGATATCCTCGACGAGGTGATCCGCGAGCATCCGGTTCTGCTGAACCGCGCGCCGACGCTTCACCGCCTGGGCATCCAGGCCTTCGAGCCGATCCTGATCGAAGGCAAGGCCATCCGTCTGCACCCGCTCGTCTGCTCGGCCTTCAACGCCGACTTCGACGGTGACCAGATGGCCGTGCACGTTCCGCTGTCGCTCGAAGCGCAGCTGGAAGCGCGCGTGCTGATGATGTCGACCAACAACATCCTGCACCCTGCCAACGGCCAGCCGATCATCGTGCCGAGCCAGGATATCGTGCTGGGTCTCTACTACCTCTCGTTGATGAACGAGAAGGAGCCGGGCGAAGGCATGGCTTTCAGCTCGATCGCCGAGCTCGAGCATGCGCTCGACAACAAGGTCGTGACGCTGCACACCAAGATCAAAGGCCGCGTAACCTCGTTTGACGAGAACGGCAAGGAAACCACGGAAATCGTGGAAACCACGCCAGGCCGCATGCTGATCGGCCAGATCCTGCCCAAGCATCCGGCGGTGCCGTATGCGACGGCAAACCAGCTGATGACCAAGAAGATGATCTCCAAGATGATCGACACCGTGTATCGCGGTTGCGGCCAGAAGGAGACTGTCATTTTCTGTGACCGCGTCATGCAGCTCGGCTTCAAGAATGCCTGCGACGCCGGCATCTCGTTCGGCAAGGACGACATGGTTATCCCGGCCTCCAAGTATACGATCGTGGAAGCCGCGCGTAAGCAGGTCGAAGAGTTCGAGCAGCAGTACAATGACGGCCTGATCACCCAGGGCGAAAAGTACAACAAGGTGGTCGACGCCTGGGCCAAGTGCGGTGACAAGGTCGCCGAAGAGATGATGGACGCGATCCGCACGGTGCAGATCGACAAGGAGACCGGCCGTCAAAAGCCGATCAACTCCGTCTACATGATGAGCCACTCGGGCGCCCGCGGTTCGCCGGCGCAGATGAAGCAGCTTGCCGGCATGCGCGGCCTGATGGCCCGCCCTGACGGCTCGATCATCGAGACCCCGATCACGGCCAACTTCAAGGAAGGCCTCAACGTTCTCGAATACTTCAACTCCACCCACGGCGCCCGCAAGGGTCTGGCGGATACGGCGTTGAAGACCGCGAACTCGGGTTACCTGACGCGTCGTCTCGTCGATGTGGCGCAGGACGCGATCATCGTCTCGACCGATTGCGGCACCGATCGCGGCCTGACCATGGAGCCGATCGTCGATGCCGGCCAGATCGTGGCCTCCATCGGCCAGCGCGTGCTGGGCCGTACGGCTGCCGACGACATCTTCCACCCGTTGACCGGCGATCTGATCGCCGCCAAGGGCACGCTGCTGGAAGAAAAGCATGTCGACATCATCGAGGACGCCCGGATCCAGTCGATCCGCATCCGTTCGCCGCTGACCTGCGACATGCGCCAGGGCACCTGCGCGGCCTGCTATGGCCGTGACCTTGCTCGCGGTACCCCGGTGAACATGGGTGAAGCTGTCGGCGTCATTGCCGCGCAGTCGATCGGTGAACCCGGTACCCAGCTCACCATGCGTACGTTCCATATCGGTGGCACGGCGCAGGTGGTCGACAGCTCGTTCCTGGAAGCCGGCGCGGAAGGCAAGATCGCCATCCGCAATCCGAACCTGGCCAAGGTCGAGGGCGGCAAGCTGGTGGTCATGGCTCGTAACGTGTCGCTCGCCATTCTCGATGCCGACGGCAAGGAACGGGCCACCCACAAGGTGACCTATGGTTCCAAGCTCCTGGTCAAGGAAGGCGATGAGGTTCGTCGTGGCCAGCGCCTGGCCGAATGGGACCCCTATACCCGTCCGGTTCTCGCCGAAGTCGAGGGCGAGGTCGTGTTCGAGGATATGGTCGACGGTGCTTCCGTTGCGGAAAACACCGACGAGGCGACCGGCTTCACCAAGCGCGTGGTCATCGACTGGCGCGGCAACCAGCGTGGCGAAGGGCTCAAGCCCGCACTTGCCATTGCGCGTGGCGGCGTGGTGCAGAAGGTGGACCGTGGCGGCGACGCCCGTTACCTGCTCTCGGTTGACGCGGTCATCGCGGTCGAGCCGGGCGAGAAGGTATCGCCGGGCGACGTGCTGGCCCGTATTCCGCTGGAAAGCGCCAAGACCAAGGACATCACCGGCGGTCTGCCGCGGGTGGCCGAGCTGTTCGAAGCCCGTCGTCCGAAGGATCACGCCATCATCGCCGAGATCGATGGCACCATCCGCTTCGGCCGCGACTACAAGAACAAGCGTCGCGTCATCATCGAGCCGACCGAGGACGGTGGCGATCCGGTCGAGTACCTGATCCCGAAGGGCAAGCCGTTCCACCTGCAGGAAGGCGACGCCATCGAGAAGGGTGAGTACATCCTCGACGGCAACCCGGCACCGCATGACATCCTGGCCATCAAGGGCGTGGAGGAGCTTGCGCGCTACCTCGTCAATGAAATCCAGGAGGTCTATCGCCTGCAGGGCGTGCTGATCAACGACAAGCATATCGAGGTGATCGTTCGCCAGATGCTGCAGAAGGTCGAGATCGTGGATCCAGGCGATACCGGCCTGCTCAAGGACGAGCAGCTCGACAAGCTGGACTTCGACGAGCTCAACGACAGCCTCGTTGCCGATGGCAAGAAGCCGGCGACCGCCAATCCGGTGCTGCTCGGCATCACCAAGGCGTCGCTGCAGACGCGGTCGTTCATCTCGGCTGCCTCGTTCCAGGAAACCACCCGCGTCCTTACGGAAGCGGCGGTTTCCGGCAAGGCCGACCTGCTCGAAGGCCTCAAGGAAAACGTCATCGTCGGCCGCTTGATCCCGGCGGGTACCGGCGCCGGCATTTCCTCGGCCAAGCTGATCGCGTCCAAGCGCGACGACCTGATCCTGGACGAACGCCGCCGCCAGGCGTCGACCGTGCAGATCCCGGCGCCCGCCGCCGAGTAAGTGTCGTCAGTCATGTGAATGGGGAAGGGGCCTTCGGGCCCCTTTTCTTTTGCCCGCTTGCTGGCGGTCGTTTTCTTGCAGGCTCGCTCGTCGTCACTTACGAATGAGCACGAGGAGCATGCGCCATGAAATTCAAGACAACGATCCTGCAGACGGGCAACAATACCGGCATCGAGGTTCCGCCCGAGGTGGTCGAGGGGCTGGGCGGCGGCAAGAAGCCGGCGGTGGCGGTGACCGTCGGCAGCTACAGCTATCGCTCGTCGATTGCGGTGATGGGCGGCAAGTTCCTGATTCCGCTCAGCGCCGAGCGCCGTGCCGAATCCGGCATCAAGGGCGGCGATGCGGTCGAAGTGGAGCTAACGCTCGACACCACGCCGCGCGAAGTGGTCGTGCCGGAGGACCTCGACGCCGCAATGGCCGGGGATGCCGTGGCCAAGGCGTTTTTCGAGACGCTGTCCTACAGCAACAAGCTGCGCCATGTGCTGTCGATCACCGACGCCAAGACGCCGGAGACACGGCAGAGGCGGGTCGACAAGGCGATGGAGATGCTGCGGGCGGGCAAGAAGTGATGATTTTTAGGGAGTCATTCCCGCGAAAGGGGGCTCGGTTGGCGATGTGGCGAGGAAACGGAGGTTCCCGCTGATCAGCCAACTCCAATAGAAAAGGCCCGCTTAGGTGGGCCTGAAAGGATTTCTTTCTGTATATACAATTTTCTTGACGCTTTGCTCTGAAAATTGTATATACGATTATGGAAATCGAATTCGACCCCGCCAAGGACGCAGTGAACATCGCCAAGCATGGCGTATCGCTTTCCCGCGCTGCCGATCTCGAAATCCTCGCGTTCATCGAAGATGATCGCAACGAGTACGGCGAAGTTCGCTACCGCGCTTGGGGCCTGATCGATGGCAAGAGTTATTGCCTCGCTTTTACCCATCGCAATGGCGCTGTCCGCGCTATCAGCCTTCGCCGAGCTCACAGAAAGGAGATGGATCGCTATGCCCCGCAGGATCAGTGACAAGGAAATCCGCGCCGCACAGGAGCCGGAAGCCTTCGACCATGACAACCCGGAGTGGACCGAGGCTGATTTCAAACGAGCAAAACCCGCCAGTTCGCTACCCGCCGACATTTTGAAGGCATTCCCTCGAACGCGCGGCCCACAGGCTGCACCTAAAAAAGTGCCTATCTCGATACGCCTCACCCCAGAAGTGGTGGAACGGTTCAAGGCTGATGGGCCTGGCTGGCAGTCTAGAATTGACGAAGCGCTCAAGAAGGCTGTCGGGCTTTAGCTCGCGAGAGCTAGAGCATCCCCGGCCCTGCCTGTTGCAGGTTCTCGGATCGTCTTTCTTCCCGCCACCGAACACCGCCTGCCACATGTCCTGCTTGCCAGAGAAGCCCACTAGAATGGCGTTCACGTCTGCCGCCAACGCCTGCTCCTCGCTCCATCCCAGCGCAATCCTGGCCAGCCGGTTATAGAAGGCATCGATGGCGATTACTTCGGAGTTCCCGCTTTCGCGGGAATGACATCGTGGCGATTGAGGAGAATGCCGGCCCCGCCATCGTCATCACCCGGCTTCTCCGGGTGATCCATTTCTCAGCGCGGGGGCATGGATTGCCCGGACAGGCCGGGTAATGACGGTTGAGACCGGGTGAGATGGGCCAGGAAACCTAGTTATAGCCGACATGCTCGGCGAACTGACCGACGACCATGGCCCAGAGGCCGAACTGGGAATCGAGGTATTCGGCGGTCACGCCCTTGACCAGGTCGAGGTCCATTTCGACGCAGGCGTCGTCGTCCTGGTCGATATAGGCGCGGCTGAAGCGCTTGTTGTAGTTCCAGTCGTTGATCACTTCCAGCGTCGGCTTGAGATCGAGGAAGCCGAGATAGAAATTAAGATCCTCGCAATCGGCATTGTTGGTGCAGTTGCGGAAATAGATCTGGTAGGTGATGCCCTCGATCTTGCCGGTGATCTGGGGATCGCCGTTGCTCTGGGTGGTCAGCGTCGCGGCGCCATAGCCGCGCGCGGCATTGAGGATTTCGCTGGTATCGGCGCCGGTCAGCAGGGGCTGGGCGAAACCGGAGGAGGTCAGCATGAGCGCGATGGCGCTGCCGGCAATCATGGAACTGAGCTTCATCGTATTCTCCCCTGGAACCCCGAGCATCGTGATGCCTCGATCCTACACAATTCGCCGCTGGGGAGAAGCGGCACGTTCAGGATCGATATTGGGCGGGGAAGGGTGCCGCTTTTCCCATGCACCACTGCAAAAGCATTGCAAGTCCGTGCATGGCTCCCGCGCGGTTTTTTCACGAAAGAATCCTTGACGGGAGGGAGAGTCGGCTCTAAACAGCGCCTACCTAAGCGGTCGGTCGTGAATGTCACACCGGGTTCCTGCCATCTTGCGCGGGCATCCAGGACACTCAAACACACTGTCGGGTAACTAGACGAAGCAAATCCTTGTGCGCATGACTGCCCGGTTCATGGGTGGTCCGCTGCAATTAAGGCGCCGCCGTTCCCCTAGTCGGGTCGGGCGAGCGCCGTTTTGGTTTGCTTTTCTAGACCGCGCAGGAGCGCTTCCGGCTTCGGAAGGGCGACTAACAAGAACTTAGGGGCCGCTTATCGGCGGCACCGAAATTTTGGACGATGGAAAGAGCGCAATGCCCACCATTAATCAGCTGATCCGCAAACCACGCGCCAGCAAGCCAAAGCGGAACAAGGTTCCGGCAATGGAAGCAAATCCGCAGAAGCGCGGCGTTTGCTCACGTGTTTATACGACGACCCCGAAGAAGCCGAACTCGGCGCTGCGCAAGGTTGCCAAGGTTCGCCTGACCAATCAGCGCGAAGTCATTTCGTATATTCCGGGTGAAGGCCRCAACCTGCAGGAGCACTCCGTGGTCCTGATCCGTGGCGGCCGCGTTCGCGACCTTCCGGGCGTTCGCTACCACGTGCTCCGCGGCGTTCTCGACACGCAGAGCGTCAAGGACCGCAAGCAGCGCCGGTCGAAGTACGGCGCGAAGCGTCCGAAGTAAGGAGATAGAGTCATGTCCCGTCGCCACCGCGCAGAGAAGCGTGACGTTATCCCGGACGCAAAGTTCGGCGATCTCGTCCTTACCAAGTTCATGAACTCCCTGATGAAGGACGGCAAGAAGTCGGCCGCCGAAAGCATCGTCTATGGTGCCTTCGATATCGTCGAGGCCAAGGTCAAGCAGAACCCCGTCGAGGTGTTCCACACGGCCCTGGAAAACATCCGCCCGTCGGTCGAAGTGCGTTCGCGCCGCGTTGGCGGTGCCACGTATCAGGTTCCGGTTGAAGTCCGTGCCGATCGTCAGCAGGCCCTGGCCATTCGCTGGCTGATCGAATCCGCCCGCAAGCGCGGCGAGAACACCATGCGCGAGCGCCTTTCCGGCGAGCTCATGGATGCGCTCAATGGCCGTGGCCAGGCCGTCAAGAAACGCGAAGACACGCACCGTATGGCTGACGCCAACCGTGCCTTCTCGCACTACCGCTGGTAGTAGGAGCGCCCCATGGCACGCGAATATCCGATCAATCTCTATCGCAACTTCGGCATCATGGCTCACATCGATGCTGGCAAGACGACCACGACCGAACGCATCCTCTACTACACCGGCAAGTCCCACAAGATCGGCGAAGTCCATGACGGCGCCGCGACCATGGACTGGATGGAGCAGGAACAGGAACGCGGCATCACCATCACGTCCGCTGCCACTACGACCTTCTGGAAGGATCGCAATGGCACCATGCACCGCTTCAACATCATCGACACCCCCGGCCACGTCGACTTCACCATCGAAGTCGAACGTTCGCTGCGCGTGCTCGACGGTGCGGTTGCCCTGCTGGACGCCAATGCCGGTGTCGAGCCCCAGACCGAAACCGTCTGGCGCCAGGCCGACAAGTACGAAGTTCCCCGTCTCATCTTCGTCAACAAGATGGACAAGATCGGCGCCGATTTCTATCGCTGCGTCGAGATGATCGGTACGCGCCTCGGCGCCAAGGCCGTTCCCGTCCAGTTGCCGATCGGTGCCGAGAGCGAGTTCAAGGGCGTCGTCGACCTGATCGAGATGAATGCCCTGGTCTGGCGCAATGAAGAACTGGGCGCCCAGTGGGACGTTGTCGAAATTCCGGAAGACCTCAAGGACAAGGCCGCGAAGTATCGCGAGCAGATGATCGAGGCTGCCGTCGAACTCGATGACGATGCGATGGAAGCGTATCTGAACGGCGACATGCCGAACAACGACACCATCCGTCGCCTGCTGCGCCGCGGCACGATCGACACCAAGTTCTTCCTGGTGTTCGCCGGCTCGGCCTTCAAGAACAAGGGCGTGCAGCCCCTGCTCAACGGCGTTATCGACTTCCTGCCGTCGCCCGGCGACGTTCCGGCAATCCAGGGCATCGATGCCCGTACGGAAGAGCCGATCGAGCGTCATGCCGACGACAACGAGCCGCTGGCCATGCTGGCCTTCAAGATCGCCAACGACCCGCATATGGGCACGCTGACCTTCTGCCGCATCTACTCGGGCAAGCTCGAGCAGGGCATGATGCTCGAGAACACCGTCAAGGAAAAGCGCGAACGCGTGGGTCGTCTGTTCCAGATGCACTCCAACAGCCGCGAGCAGATCACGGAAGCCTTTGCCGGCGACATCGTGGCTATCGTGGGCCTCAAGGATACCACCACCGGTGATACCCTGTGCCCGCAGAATGCCCAGGTCATCCTTGAACGCATGATCTTCCCCGAGCCGGTTATCGACATCTCGGTGGAACCCAAGTCCAAGGCCGACCAGGAAAAGATGGGCCTCGCGCTCAACCGCCTGGCCGCCGAAGATCCGACGTTCCGCGTCAAGACCGACGAAGAATCCGGCCAGACCATTATTTCGGGCATGGGCGAGCTTCACCTCGACATCCTCGTCGACCGCATGCGTCGCGAGTTCAAGGTCGAGGCCAATATCGGCCAGCCGCAGGTGGCGTATCGCGAAACCATCACCAAGTCGGCCAATGTGGACTATACCCACAAGAAGCAGTCGGGCGGTTCGGGCCAGTTCGCCCGCGTCAAGCTGACCGTGGAGCCGTCGGAAGTCGGCAAGGGTCTTGAATTCGTCAATGCCGTCGTTGGCGGCTCGGTGCCGAAGGAATATATCCCCGGCGTCGAAAAGGGCGTGAAGTCGGTCATGTCGGCCGGTCCGCTGATCGGGTTCCCGATCGTGGACGTCAAGGTGACGCTGACCGAAGGCGCCTACCATGACGTGGACTCTTCGGTTCTGGCCTTCGAAATCGCCGGTCGTGCGGGCTTCAACGAAGCTCTGCGCAAGGCGGCTCCGAAGATCCTCGAGCCGATCATGAAGGTTGAAGTTGTCACGCCCGAAGATTACATGGGCGACGTCATCGGCGACCTGAACTCGCGTCGTGGTCAGATTCACGGCACCGAAGGTCGTGGTGTCCTCCAGGTCGTGAATGCCTATGTGCCGCTCGCGAACATGTTCGGCTACGTGAACAGCCTGCGCTCGATGAGCCAGGGCCGTGCACAGTATTCGATGACGTTCGATCACTACGAGCAGGTGCCGCAGGCGGTCGCCGACGAAGTCCAGGCCAAGTACGCCTAAACAATAAACTGAAACGCAAGGTTGGCCTCAGGCTAACGAATACGGAGAGAAACGATGGGTAAGGAAAAGTTTTCCCGCTCTAAGCCTCACTGCAACATCGGTACCATCGGTCACGTCGACCATGGCAAGACCTCGCTGACCGCAGCGATCACCAAGGTCCTGGCTGAAGCCGGCGGCGCTCAGTTCAAGGACTATGCGTCGATCGACAGCGCGCCGGAAGAGAAGGCACGCGGCATCACCATCAACACCTCGCATGTCGAGTATGAGACGGCCAACCGTCACTACGCACACGTCGACTGCCCCGGCCACGCCGACTATGTGAAGAACATGATCACCGGCGCTGCCCAGATGGACGGCGCGATCCTGGTCGTGTCGGCTGCCGACGGCCCGATGCCCCAGACCCGTGAGCACATCCTGCTCGCCCGCCAGGTTGGCGTGCCGGCGCTGGTCGTGTTCCTGAACAAGTGCGACATGGTCGACGATCCGGAACTGCTCGAACTCGTCGAGCTGGAAGTCCGTGAACTGCTGAGCTCCTACGAATTCCCGGGCGACGACGTTCCGATCATCAAGGGCTCGGCTCTCGCCGCTCTCGAAGATTCGGACAAGAAGCTCGGCCATGACGCCGTTCTCGAGCTGATGGCTGCCGTCGACTCGTACATCCCGCAGCCGGAACGCCCGGTTGACCAGCCGTTCCTGCTCCCGATCGAAGACGTGTTCTCGATCTCGGGCCGCGGCACCGTGGTCACCGGCCGTGTCGAACGCGGTATCGTCAAGGTTGGCGAAGAAGTCGAAATCGTCGGCATCAAGGCGACCCAGAAGACCACCGTTACCGGTGTCGAAATGTTCCGCAAGCTGCTCGACTCGGGCCAGGCCGGCGACAATATCGGCGCGCTGATCCGTGGTATCGACCGCACGCAGGTTGAGCGCGGCCAGGTTCTCTGCAAGCCCGGCTCCGTGACCCCGCACACCGACTTCACCGCTGAAGTCTATATCCTGACCAAGGAAGAAGGCGGTCGCCACACCCCGTTCTTCGGCAACTATCGTCCCCAGTTCTACTTCCGCACGACGGACGTGACGGGCATCGTGACGCTGCCGGAAGGCACCGAAATGGTCATGCCGGGCGACAACCTGAACATCAACGTTCAGCTCATCGTGCCGATCGCCATGGAAGAGAAGCTCCGCTTCGCTATCCGTGAAGGTGGCCGTACCGTCGGTTCGGGCGTCGTCGCGACGATCCTGAAGTAAGCCTTACTGAGACATTCGCGGCGCGCGAAACGGCGCGCCGCGATCCATTTTCGCCAGGATTTACAAAGATGAACGGTCAGAATATTCGCATCCGCCTCAAGGCGTTTGACCATCGCGTTCTCGACGCTTCGACGCGCGAGATCGTGTCGACGGCCAAGCGTACGGGCGCGCAGGTTCGCGGCCCGATCCCGCTGCCGACGCGAATCGACAAGTTTACCGTCAACCGCTCGCCCCATATCGACAAGAAGTCGCGCGAGCAGTTCGAGATCCGGACTCACAAGCGTCTCCTCGACATTGTGGACCCGACTCCCCAGACGGTCGACGCACTGATGAAGCTCGATCTTGCCGCCGGCGTCGACGTCGAAATCAAGCTCTGAGCTAACGAGTTTTCCGCGCGTATCAAACAAAGGGTCCTCTGAAACCATGACCCGGTACAGCGCCAAGAGAGAAGGTAATAACCGATGCGTTCTGGATTGATCGCACAGAAGCTGGGCATGACCCGCATTTTCGCCGAGGACGGCTCGCACGTCCCGGTGACGGTGCTGGGCCTGCAGAACTGCCAGGTGGTGGGCCAGCGGACCGCTGACAAGGATGGCTACGTCGCCCTGCAGCTTGGCGCTGGCCAGGCCAAGGCGAAGAACACGACCAAGGCCGAGCGCGGCCAGTTCGCCGTTGCCAAGGTCGAGCCGAAGCGCCACGTCGCGGAATTCCGCGTCGATGAAGCCAACCTCATCGAGGTCGGCGCGCAGCTTCAGGCTGACCATTTCCTCGAAGGCCAGCTGGTGGATGTCACCGGCACTTCGATCGGCAAGGGCTTTGCCGGCGGCATGAAGCGCTGGAACTTCGGCGGCCTGCGTGCAACGCACGGCGTGTCGGTTTCGCACCGCTCGATCGGTTCTACCGGTGGTCGTCAGGACCCCGGCAAGACCTTCAAGAACAAGAAGATGCCGGGCCATATGGGCGATCGTCGCATCACCACGCAGAACGTCAAGGTCGTCAAGACCGACGTGGAACGTGGCCTGATCATGATCCAGGGTTCGGTTCCCGGCGCCAAGGGCGCCTGGATCATGATCAAGGACGCGGTGAAGAAGCCAGCCCCCAAGGGCGCTGCCTTCCCGGGCTCGTTCAAGGCCGCCGCCGAAGTCGCGGGGGAAGGTAACTAAATGGAACTCAAGGTCACAACCCTCGACGGCAAGGCCGCTGGCTCGATCCAGCTCGCCGACGACGTCTTCGGTCTGGAAGTCCGCCAGGACATCCTGCACCGCATGGTTCGCTACCAGCAGCTCAAGGCGATGGCCGGCACGCATGACGTGAAGCATCGTTCGGAAGGCACGCGCACGGGCAAGAAGTTCGTGAAGCAGAAGGGCTCGGGCGGCGCTCGCCATGGCGATCGCAAGGCTCCGCAGTTCCGTGGTGGCGGTCGTGCATTCGGTCCGACCCCGCGCAGCCATGCCATCGACCTTCCCAAGAAGGTCCGCGCCCTGGCGCTGAAGCATGCTTTGTCGTCCAAGGCCAAGTCGGGCTCGCTGATCGTCGTCGACAGCGTGTCGCAGAAGGAAGCCAAGACCGCCGGTCTGCTGGCCACCTTCGGCAAGCTGGCCTGGACCAACGCGCTGATCATCGATGGTGCGGCGGTGGACCAGAACTTCGCTCTGTCCGCGCGCAACATCCCGCATATCGACGTGCTGCCGGTGCAGGGGATCAACGTTGTGTCGATCCTCAAGCGCGACAAGCTCGTCCTGACCAAGGCAGCGCTCGAAGCGCTGGAAGCGAGGTTCGCATGAACAAGCTCAGCGCTTACGACATCATCCGCAACCCCGTCGTGACTGAAAAGTCGACGATGGCGTCGGAAGCAAACCAGGTCGTTTTCGACGTGGCGATCGATGCCAACAAGACCGATATCAAGACTGCCGTCGAGCAGCTCTTCTCGGTCAAGGTCAAGGCAGTGAACACCCTGGTCCGCAAGGGCAAGGTGAAGCGCTTCCGTGGCAAGATCGGCACGCGCAACGACGTCAAGAAGGCGATCGTGACCCTCGTCGACGGCCAGTCGATCGATATTTCGACCGGCCTCTAAGGGAAGAGACAGAACAAAATGGCTCTGAAATATTACAATCCCACCTCCGAAGGCCGCCGTCAGCTCGTGACGACCGATCGTTCGGAACTGTGGAAGGGCAAGCCGGTCAAGACCCTGACCGAAGGCCTCAGCAAGTCCGGTGGTCGCAACAATCGCGGTCGCATCACCACGTTCCATCGTGGTGGCGGTCACAAGCGCACCTATCGCCTGATCGACTTCAAGCGCGTCAAGTTCGACGTCGTCGGTACGGTCGAGCGCCTGGAATATGATCCAAACCGTACGGCCTGGATCGCCCTGGTGAAGTACGAAGACGGCGAGCTCGCCTATATCGTGGCTCCCCAGCGTCTTTCGGCCGGCGACAAGGTCATCTCGTCGATGAATGCCGTCGACGTGAAGCCGGGCAATGCGATGCCGCTGGAACGCATGCCGGTCGGTACGATCGTCCACAATATCGAGCTGAAGCCCCGCAAGGGCGGCCAGGTCGCCCGTTCGGCTGGTGCCTATGCCCAGTATGTCGGTCGCGACCAGGGCTGGGCGATCCTTCGCCTCAACTCGGGCGAGCAGCGCCGTGTCCACGGTTCGTGCCTCGCCACTGTCGGCGCCGTGTCGAACCAGGATCACTCCAACACCTCGCTCGGCAAGGCCGGTCGGTCCCGTTGGCTGGGCCGCAAGCCCGTCAACCGCGGCGTGACCATGAACCCGATCGATCACCCGCATGGTGGTGGTGAAGGCCGTACCTCGGGTGGCCGTCATCCGGTGACCCCGTGGGGCAAGCCGACCAAGGGTAAGAAGACCCGCAGCAACAAGGCGACGGACAAGTTCATCGTTCGCAGCCGTCACGTGAAGAAGGGCAGGTAAGCCATGACCCGTTCAATCTGGAAGGGGCCGTTCGTCGACGGCTACATGCTCAAGAAGGCCGAGAAGGCCCTCGCATCCGGCCGCAGCGACGTGGTCAAGATCTGGAGCCGCCGTTCGACCATCCTGCCGCAGTTCGTCGGCATCACCTTCGGTGTTCACAACGGCCAGAAGCACGTTCCGGTCAACGTCACCGAAGACATGATCGGCCACAAGTTCGGCGAGTTCGCCCCGACCCGTACCTATTACGGTCACGCGGCCGACAAGAAGGCCAAGAGGAAGTAAGATGGGCAAGCCAAAAACCCAGCGCGCGCTCAAGGACAACGAGGCCAAGGCTGTGCTGCGCATGCTGCGCATCAGCCCGCAGAAGCTCAACCTTCTGGCCCAGTTGATCCGCGGCAAGAAGGTCGAGAAGGCTCTGGCCGAACTCGAATTCAGCCACAAGCGCATTTCCGGCCAGGTCAAGAAGGTGCTCGAGAGCGCCATTGCCAATGCCGAGAACAACCATGGCCTCGACACCGACGCTCTCGTCGTTGCGGAAGCCTTTGTTGGTAATTCGCTTGTCATGAAGCGTTTCACCGCTCGTGGCCGTGGCCGTTCGTCGCGCATCGAAAAGCCGTTTGCGCATCTGACGATCATCGTCCGGCAAGTTGAGGAGGCCGCATAATGGGCCAGAAGATCAATCCAATCGGCTTCCGCCTCGGCATCAACCGCACGTGGGACAGCCGCTGGTTCGCCAACAAGGGCGAATACGGCACGCTGCTTCAGGAAGACCTGAAGATCCGCACGATGCTGCTGGAAGACCTCAAGGCCGCCGCGGTGTCCAAGATCGTCATCGAGCGTCCGCACCGCAAGTGCCGCGTGTCGATCCATACGGCCCGGCCGGGCATCGTGATCGGCAAGAAGGGCGCTGACATCGACAAGATCCGCGCCAAGGTGAAGAAGTTCACCGACAGCGAAGTGCACATCAACATCGTTGAAGTGCGCAAGCCGGAGACCGATGCGACGCTGGTTGCCCAGGGCATTGCCCAGCAGCTCGAACGCCGCGTGGCTTTCCGCCGTGCCATGAAGCGCGCCGTGCAGACGGCGATCCGCATGGGCGCCGGCGGCATCCGCGTCAATGTTGGCGGCCGTCTCGGTGGTGCCGACATCGCGCGTACCGAATGGTACCGCGAAGGTCGCGTTCCGCTGCACACGCTGCGCGCTGATATCGACTACGGCACTGCCGAAGCCGAAACCACGTATGGCATCATCGGTATCAAGGTCTGGGTCTTCAAGGGCGAAGTCCTCGAGCACGATCCCACCGCTCATGAGCGTCGCGCCACCGAAGGCGCGGATCAGGGTGGCCAGCGCGCTGAACGCGAACCGCGCCGTGAGCGCGGCGACCGTGACCGCGAACGCGCATAAGAAGGTTAGTTCATTATGCTGCAACCTAAGAAGACCAAGTTCCGCAAGGCGCATAAGGGCCGCATCCATGGCGTTGCCAAGGGTGGTACGGACCTCGCTTTCGGCCAGTATGCCCTCAAGGCAACCGAACCCGAGCGCGTCACCGCTCGCCAGATCGAAGCGGCCCGCCGCGCGATCACCCGCGAGATGAAGCGCCAGGGCCGTGTGTGGATCCGCATTTTCCCGGACGTGCCGGTTTCCAAGAAGCCGACCGAAGTGCGTATGGGTAAGGGCAAGGGCTCGGTGGAATACTGGGCGGCCCGCGTCAAGCCCGGCCGCATCGTATTCGAAATCGACGGCGTCCCCGAGGACGTTGCCAAGGAAGCCCTGCGCCTCGGCGCCATGAAGCTTCCGATCATGACGCGGGTTGTCACCCGCATTGCCGACTAAGGACAACGAGCATGAAAGCCAGTGATGTGCGGGCCAAGACCGCAGACGAACTGAAGGATCAGCTCGTCGACCTCAAGAAAGAACAGTTCAACCTGCGTTTCCAGCGCGCTACCCAGCAGTTGGAAAAGCCCGCCCAGGTCAAGAAGGTCCGCCGCGATATCGCGCGGATCAAGACGATCCTCGGCGAAAAGAACGCAGCGAAGTAAGGAGCCGCGACCATGCCAAAGCGCGTTTTGCAGGGGACTGTGGTCTCCGACGCCAATGATAAGACGGTCGTGGTGCGCGTCGAGCGCCGCTTCACGCATCCGGTGATGAAGAAGACCGTGCGCCGGTCCAAGAAGTACCATGCTCACGACGAGGCCAATGTGGCCAAGGTGGGCCAGGTGGTCTGGATCGAAGAATGTGCTCCGATCTCCAAGAACAAGCGCTGGACGCTGGTTGTTGGCGCGGCCCAGCAGGAAGGCGCAACGTCATGATCCAGATGCAGTCCAATCTCGATGTCGCCGACAATTCCGGCGCCAAGCGGGTCATGTGCATCAAGGTACTGGGCGGTTCGCACCGCAAGTATGCCTCGATCGGCGACATCATCGTCGTGTCGGTCAAGGATGCCATTCCGCGCGGCCGCGTCAAGAAGGGCCAGGTCATGAAGGCCGTGGTGGTTCGCACCGCCTACGACATTCGCCGCCCCGATGGCACCGTCATCCGCTTCGACAAGAACGCCGCGGTTCTGATCAACAATCAGAAAGAGCCGATCGGCACTCGTATCTTCGGGCCGGTTCCGCGCGAGCTTCGCGCCAAGAACCACATGAAGATCATTTCGCTCGCACCCGAGGTGCTGTAATGGCTGCCAAGATCAAGAAGGGCGATAAGGTCGTCGTCCTGGCTGGCAAGGACAAAGGCAAAACCGGCCAGGTCCTGTCGGTCATCCCGACTGAAACCAAGGCGCTTGTCCAGGGCATCAACCTGGTCCGCCGCCACACCAAGCAGACCGCGTCGACCGATGCCGGCATCTTCACCAAGGAAGCGCCGATCCACCTGTCGAACCTCGCGATCGCCGACAAGGATGGCAAGCCCAGCCGCGTCGGTTTCCAGATCAAGGACGGCGTGAAGACGCGCGTCGCCAAGTCGACCGGAGATTCGATCGATGGCTGAGACAGCTTACGTTCCGCGTCTTCGTACCGAGTACGAAGGCAATATCCGCAAGGCCTTGCAGGAGCAGTTCTCCTACAAGAACGTCATGCAGTTGCCCAAGCTCGAGAAGATCGTGCTGAACATCGGGGTTGGCGAAGCGGTAAACGACACCAAGAAGGTGAAGACTGCTGCTGCCGAGCTCGAGAAGATTGCCGGCCAGAAGCCGGTCATCACCTACGCTCGCAAGTCGATCGCCGGCTTCAAGGTGCGCGAAAACATGCCGCTCGGTGTGAAGGTTACCCTTCGCTCCATCCGCATGTACGAGTTCCTTGACCGTCTGGTGAACGTGGCGCTGCCGCGCGTTCGCGACTTCCGCGGGCTGAACCCGAACTCCTTCGACGGTCGTGGCAACTACGCCATGGGTATCAAGGAACACATCATTTTCCCCGAAATCAACTACGATCAGATCGATCAGGTTTGGGGCATGGACATCGTGATCACCACGACCGCGAAGTCCGATGATGAAGCTCGCGCGCTGCTCAAGGCATTCAACTTCCCCTTCCGCCAGTAAGCGGACAGGGAAGGGAAAAAGGATCAGGACATGGCAAAGACCAGCTCCATCATTAAGAACAACAAGCGCGCTGCGCTGGCCAAGCAATATGCTGCCAAGCGCGCCGCTCTCAAGAAGCAGACCAAGGACACGTCCATTCCGATGGATGAGCGTTTCGCAGCCCAGCTCAAGCTGGCCGAGCTGCCGCGCAATTCCGCCAAGGTCCGCGTGCGCAACCGCTGCGAAGTCTCGGGTCGTCCCCGCGGCTACTATCGCAAGCTGAAGCTGAGCCGTATCGCTCTGCGTCAGCTTGGCAACCTGGGGCAGATCCCGGGTCTCGTGAAGTCGAGCTGGTAAGGAGAACCGAAGATGAGCTTTTCCGATCCGATCGGCGATATGCTGACCCGCATCCGCAACGCCCAGGAGCGCCGCAAGAATTCCGTTTCGACCCCGGCCTCGACCCTGCGTGGTCGCGTGCTGGATGTGCTCCAGTCCGAGGGTTTCATCCGCGGCTACTCGGAGACCAAGTTCGAGAACGGTGCCTCCGAGTACGAAATCGAACTCAAGTACTCGGACAATGAAGGCGTTATCCGCACGATCGAGCGCGTCTCGCGCCCCGGCCGTCGCGTCTATGCCTCCGTCAAGAATATTCCGCAGGTAGCCAACGGCCTGGGTGTTTCGATCCTCTCCACCCCCAAGGGTGTGATGGCCGACCATGAAGCCAAGGCTGCCAACGTTGGTGGCGAGGTACTCTGCCGCGTATTCTAAGGCTTTCGAGCCTTGGAAGCCGGGGTAAGACGATTACTCAAGGATTGAACTAGAATGTCACGTACTGGCAAGAAACCGGTCGCACCGGTAAGCGGCGTTACGGTCACGATCAACGGTCGTACCGTCACCGCCAAGGGCCCGAAGGGCGAATTGAGCATCGAGCTGATGGATGTCGTGAACGCGGAGCAGGGGGACGACGGCGTTTCGATCTCTCCGGCGAACGACACCAAGTTTGCTCGCGCTGCCTGGGGCACCACCCGTGCACTGATCCAGAACATGGTCACCGGTGTTTCGACCGGCTTCGAACGGAAGCTGGCGATCCAGGGCGTCGGCTATCGCGCCGCCATGCAGGGCAAGGATATCAAGCTGTCGCTTGGTTTCAGCCACGAAGTGATCTACGAAGCCCCCAAGGGCATCACGCTTGCCGTGCCGGCACCGACGGAAATCGTCATCAGCGGCATCGACAAGCAGCAGGTTGGCCAGGTTGCGGCAAACATTCGCGCGTGGCGCAAGCCCGAGCCCTACAAGGGCAAGGGTGTGCGGTACCTGGGCGAACAGGTCTTCCGCAAAGAAGGCAAGAAGAAGTAAGGAGCGCCTGCAATGGCTATCAGTGCAAAAGGTGCGGAACGCCGCAAGGCTCGTGTCCGCAAGGCGCTCAAGGCTCGTGCCTTCGGTCGTCCGCGTCTGTCGGTTTTCCGTTCGGACAAGAATATCTACGCCCAGATCATCGACGACGCGACCGGCCGTACGCTGGCTGCTGCTTCGACGCTCGACAAGGACATCAAGTCCAAGGTCAAGAACGGCGCAACTTCGGAGGCCGCTGCAACGATCGGCAAGCTGATCGCGGAGCGCGGCACCAAGGCCGGCGTTGCCGAAGTGATCTTCGATCGCGGGGCATACATCTATCATGGCCGTGTAAAGGCCCTTGCAGACGCTGCCCGTGAGGGCGGCCTGCAGTTCTAGGCACGGACAAGGAAAGAAACATTATGAGCAGAGACGTTCAAGAACGCGAAAGCGAATTCGTCGATCGCCTGGTCCACATCAACCGCGTGGCCAAGGTGGTCAAGGGTGGCCGTCGCTTCGGCTTCGCCGCGCTTGTTGTCGTTGGCGACCAGAAGGGCCGCGTCGGCTTCGGTCACGGCAAGGCCCGTGAAGTTCCCGAAGCCATCCGCAAGGCCACCGAGCAGGCCAAGCGCCAGATGATCCGCGTTCCGCTGCGCGATGCACGCACGCTGCACCATGACGTGCAGGGTCGCCACGGCGCCGGCAAGGTCATCCTGCGTGCCGCCGTTCCGGGTACCGGCATCATCGCCGGCGGTCCGATGCGCGCCGTGTTCGAGACTTTGGGCATCAACGACATCGTTGCCAAGTCGCAGGGCACCGCCAACCCCTACAACATGGTGCGGGCCACCTTCGATGCGCTGAAGCGCGTCGACAGCCCGCGCTCGGTCGCTTCCCGCCGCGGCCTCAAGGTTTCCGAACTGCAGGCTCGCCGCGGCGAGACTGCCGTCGAAGCCTAAGTCCGGAGAGACACGATGGCAAAGAACACCAAGATAACCGTCAAGCAGATCGGCTCGCCGATCCGCCGCGACAAGGTGCAGCGCGCGACCCTGATCGGTCTCGGGCTGAACAAGATGAACAAAGAGCGCGAGCTCGTTGATACGCCCGAAGTTCGCGGCATGATCAACAAGGTTCCGCACCTCGTCCGCGTCGTCGGCGAATAAGAGAGAAGGCGGACAAATGACTCGTTTGAACGAACTTCGTGACAATCCTGGCGCCAACAAGCTCCGCATCCGCGTCGGCCGCGGTATCGGTTCCGGCAAGGGCAAGACCGGCGGCCGTGGCGGCAAGGGCCAGACCGCGCGCTCGGGCGTCGCGATCAACGGCTTCGAAGGCGGCCAGATGCCCCTTCACATGCGTATGCCGAAGCGTGGCTTCAACGCGCTCAATCCCAAGGATTGGAACGAAGTCCGCGTCGACCGCATCCAGGCCTATATCGACAGCGGCAAGCTGGACGCCAAGGGTGTGATCGACGCTGAAGCGCTGATCGCCGCCCGCGTGATCCGCCGCGCCAAGGACGGCGTCCGCCTGATCGGCGCCTCCGGCTTCACGGCCAAGAAGGTCACCTTCAAGGTCGATTATGCGACGGCCGGCGCCTCTGCCGCCATCGAAGCGGCCGGTGGCAAGGTCGAGCTCATCCCGGCCAAGGCGCCGTGGAAGAAGACTCCTTACGCCGGTTGATCATCGGCATGGCGCACCCGACATGTTCGGGTGCGCTTTTTTGGTTTGTTGCGTTAGGGACGTAGATCCATATGCTCCCGAAGCGCTCCGAGCGCACCTGGCCTTGAAGCCATAGGAGCGATATATGGCGTCCGCAGCCGAACAGCTGGCACGTAATCTCAATTTCTCGACCTTTTCCAAGGCGAAGGCTCTGCAGCAGCGCATCTGGTTCACACTGGGCGCGCTGCTCGTCTATCGTCTGGGGACGTTCATTCCGGTTCCGGGCATCGACCCGGACGCCTTCCGCGCGACGTTCGAGCAGTCGCAGCAGGGCATTATCGGCATGTTCAACATGTTCGCCGGCGGCGCCGTCGAGCGCATGGCGATCTTTGCCCTCAACCTCATCCCCTACATCACCGCCTCCATCGTGGTGCAGGTGGTGGCGACCGCTTCCCCGCGCCTCGAGGCGTTGAAGAAGGAAGGTGGCGAGGCTGGCCGTCGCAAGATGAACCAGTATACCCGCTATCTCGCCGTGGTGTTCTGCGCCGTGCAGGCCTATGGCATCGCCGTGGGCCTCGAAGCGAGCCAGGGCGTCGTGCTCAATCCGGGCTGGTTCTTCCGCATCTCGACCGTGGTCACCCTGGTCGGCGGCACCATGCTGCTGATGTGGCTGGGCGAACAGATCACCTCGCGCGGCGTCGGCAACGGCATTTCGCTGATCATCTTCGCCGGTATCGTGGCCAACCTGCCCACGACCATCGCGCAGACCCTGGAACTGAGCCGCACCGGCGCCATTCCGGGCCTGGCCGCGGCCGGCATGCTGGTTCTGGCCCTGGTGGTCATCGCCGGCATCGTGTTCTTCGAACGCGCCCAGCGGCGGCTGCTGATCCAGTATCCGAAGCGCCAGGTCGGCAACAAGATGTTCCAGGGCGACAGCTCGCATCTGCCGCTGAAGCTCAACACGTCGGGCGTCATCCCGGTGATCTTCGCCTCGTCGCTGCTGCTGCTGCCGGCGACGGTGGCTTCGTTCACCGCCCAGGGCACCGGCATCGGCTGGTTGCAGACGGTCACGGCCCTGTTGGGGCGCGGGCAGCCGCTCTATCTCTTCGTTTATGGCGGCCTGACCATCTTCTTCGCCTTCTTCTATACGGCGATCGTGTTCAACCCGTCCGAGACGGCCGATAACCTCAAGCGCTCCGGCGGCTTCATTCCGGGCATCCGTCCGGGTGAACGCACCGCGGCCCATATCGATTATGTGTTGACGCGCATCACGGTGATCGGTGCTCTCTACCTGACCGTCGTGGCGCTGATCCCCGAAGTGCTGTTCAGCCAGATGGCCATCAGCCAGTTCATCGGCGGCACGTCGCTGCTGATCATGGTGACGGTGACCCTCGATACGATCAGCCAGATCCAAAGCCATCTGATCGCCCAGCAATATGAGGGGCTGGTCAAGAAGTCCCGTCTTGGAGGAGGCAAGCGTCGATGAGGTTGATACTGCTCGGACCGCCGGGAGCGGGGAAGGGGACCCAGGCCAAGATTCTGGTCGATAGCTACGGCATCCCCCAGCTCTCGACAGGCGATATCCTCCGCTCGGCCATTGCCGCCAAGACCCCGCTGGGTCTGGAAGCCAAGGCCATCGTGGATCGCGGCGACCTGGTATCTGACGCGATCGTCAATGGCATCGTCTCCGAGCGCCTCGACGCCGAGGATTGCAAGCCGGGCTTCATCCTCGACGGCTTTCCGCGCACCATCGCGCAGGCCGAGGCGCTGGGCGAGATGCTGATCGACAAGGGCGTCAAGCTCGATGCGGTCATCGAAATCAAGGCCGATGCCGATGAACTGGTGCGCCGGGTGATCCAGCGCGCCAAGGAATCGGGCGGCGCTCGTGCCGACGACAATGAGGAAGTGCTGCGCAAGCGCCTCGGCGTCTACCAGGAGCAGACTGCTCCACTGGTGGCCTATTATGCCGAGGAAGGTCTGCTGAAGACCGTCAACGGCATGGAGCCGGTCGACCAGGTGACTGCTGCCATCAAGGCTGCGATCGCTCACTGATTATCGGGCTGGGTTTGGCAGTTGACTCTGCGGAATCGAGCCCTTAAAGAACCGCGTCAGTCTCATGGATTATTGGGCTGGATTCGGTTCTCCACATCGTTGGGGGTCGAAGTCCGGTCCCTTGTTGTTATAAGGGCGCCAGCCGTGATGGTTCGCGCTGAATGAAGGAGAGCAGACGTGGCACGTATTGCTGGCGTCAATATCCCGACCAATAAGCGCGTCGTCATCGCGCTGCAGTATATCCACGGGATCGGCGACAAGTTCGCCGAGGATATCTGCACCAAGGTTGGCATTCCGGCGGAGCGCCGTGTGAACGAGCTCACTGACGCCGAAGTCATCCAGATCCGTGAAGCTATCGACCGCGACTATGTCGTGGAAGGTGACCTTCGCCGCAATGTGGCGATGAACATCAAGCGCCTGATGGACCTGGGCAACTATCGTGGCCTGCGCCACCGCCGCGGCCTCCCGGTCCGTGGTCAGCGCACCCACACCAATGCCCGCACCCGCAAGGGTCCGGCCAAGCCGATCGCCGGCAAGAAGAAGTAAGAACCCGTATCGGGTTCTTCGATGTAGCTGCCGGGGCACTCCGCTAACGGCAGCGCTGATATCGATCAGAGGAATTAGATGGCTAAGACTGAAACCACGCGCGTCAAGCGCAAGGAACGCAAGAATATTACGTCGGGCGTTGCCCACGTGAACGCCTCGTTCAACAACACCATGATTACCATCGCCGACATGCAGGGCAACACGATTTCGTGGTCCTCCTCGGGCGTGATGGGCTTCAAGGGCTCGCGCAAGTCGACCCCCTATGCTGCTCAGGTTGCTGCCGAAGATGCTGCCAAGAAGGCGCAGGAACACGGCATGAAGACCCTCGAAGTCGAGGTTCGCGGTCCCGGTTCGGGCCGTGAATCGGCGCTTCGCGCGCTGCAGGCTGCGGGGTTCAACGTCACCTCCATTCGCGACGTGACCTCGATCCCGCACAATGGCTGCCGCCCGCGCAAGCGGCGCCGCGTCTAATTTAGACCGACTAGAAAGTCTCCCGGCCGATTGAATGGGCCGGGAGTCTTATTGCGTTTGCGGCGGTGCGGCTCCGGGCTAGGGCCGCGATTTTGAAAGGACATAACCGTGACGATCCAGAGGAACTGGCAAGAACTGATCAAGCCGACCAAGCTGGAGATTGTTTCGGGCAGCGACAACGCGCGCGTGGCCTCGGTGGTTGCCGAGCCGCTTGAGCGCGGTTACGGGCTTACCCTGGGTAACGCTCTTCGTCGCGTGCTGCTGTCGTCGCTCCAGGGCGCGGCAGTTACCGCAATCCAGATTGACGGCATCCTGCATGAATTCTCCTCGCTTCCGGGCGTGCGGGAAGACATTACCGACCTGGTCCTCAACGTGAAGGAAATCGCGTTGAAGATGGGCGGTGAAGGCCCGAAGCGCCTGGCGCTCTCCAAGCAAGGTCCCGGTGCCGTTACCGCCGGCGACATCAAGGTTACCGGCGACATCGAAGTGCTGAACCCCGAGTTGGTCATCTGCCACCTCGATGACGGCGCCGAGATCAACATCGAGTTTACCGTCGATACCGGCAAGGGCTACGTCGCTGCCGACAAGAACCGTCCCGAAGACGCGCCGATCGGCTATATCCCGGTCGACTCGCTGTTTTCTCCGGTGCGTCGCGTCAGCTACAAGGTCGATGCCACCCGCGCCGGCGAAAGCCTCGACAAGGACAAGCTGACCCTGCAGGTCGAGACCAACGGCGCCGTGACGCCGGAAGACGCCGTGGCCTATGCCGCGCGCATCCTGCAGGACCAGCTCTCGGTGTTCGTGAACTTCGAAGAGCCCAGCAAGGAAAAGGCACAGGATGCCGTTCCGGAACTGGCCTTCAATCCGGCGCTGCTCAAGAAGGTCGACGAGCTCGAACTTTCGGTCCGCTCGGCCAACTGCCTCAAGAACGACAACATCGTCTATATTGGCGACCTCATCCAGAAGACGGAAGCCGAGATGCTGCGGACGCCGAATTTCGGCCGCAAGTCGCTCAACGAAATCAAGGAAGTCCTGGCACAGATGGGGCTTCATCTCGGAATGGACGTTGCCAACTGGCCACCCGAGAATATCGATGACCTCGCCAAGCGCTACGAAGATCACTACTGATCGCGCTGCCAAGCACTTTAGGAGATAACCATGCGCCACGGTAATTCCGGCCGCAAGCTCAGCCGAACCGCCAGCCACCGCAAGGCTATGTTCGCCAATATGTCCGCCGCGCTGATCAAGCACGAGCAGATCGTCACCACCCTGCCCAAGGCGAAGGACCTGCGTCCGATCGTCGAGAAGCTGATCACGCTGGGCAAGCGGGGCGACCTGCATGCGCGCCGCCAGGCCATCGCCCAGATCCGTGACGAAGGCCAGGTTGCCAAGCTCTTTGCCGTGCTTGGCCCGCGCTACAAGGAACGCCAGGGCGGCTATATCCGCATCCTCAAGGCCGGCTTCCGCTATGGCGATAACGCCCCGATGGCCGTGATCGAGTTCGTCGACCGCGACGTCAACGCCAAGGGCCTCGACAGCGGCCCGGTGCAGGCGCGCGACGAAGACGAGTTCGAAGCCGCGTAAGCGGCTCAGCGTCGAGAATTAAGGCGGTCGCGGTTCATTCCGCGGCCGCTTTTGTTTTGGCCTTACAAGCTCCAAACGCGATAGAGGGCCTTGACCTCGGCCATGGAGCCGCAGAACACGCGGGGCAGGACGGTGCCCTCCACCATGGCGCGGTAGCGCGCTCCGTTGTGCCGGGACGCCACCGCCACCCAATGGATCATCGACCACTTGAGGCTGTCCTGCTGGCCCTGCAGCGCACCCGGCCGGTTGGGCTGGAACAGCGTGCGGTTGACATAGCGTCCGAGCCGCATCCAGTGATTGCCATCGAGCACGATGGCACCGGTGGCCCGGGCCAGGCGCTCGTCCACCAGCCCGCTATAGTTGCCGTCCATGATCCAGGCATCGCCAGCAATGGCGTCGCGTTGCAGAGCGTGGAACTCATGCTGGGGGCGCGGAACCCAATCGGTATCGGGCGTGTGATGCAACTGGTCGAGATGCACGGCGGGAATGGCCAGCTTGCGGGACAGCGCTTCGGCCAGCGTCGACTTGCCAGAATTGGACGGCCCGAAGATGACGATGCGACGGCCGAGATCGGCGAGGGGCGGGATGTGGCTTGGCATTGGATAACCCCTCCAGCTCCCCCTTGTGGGAGGGCGGTCGCATGTGAACTTGGCGGGCCGCAAATGTTTCAGTCGACTCCCTCCCCCTTGCGGGGAGGGATCAAGGGTGGGGGATGTTTAGCCCCGATATCCGGGCTCCCAACACCCCCTCCCAACCTCCCCCGTCAAGGGGGAGGAGCCGCGCGGTGGGCGTGGTAAGATCGTGCCAGCCCATATGCGATAGCCCTGCTATCAGGCGGAGATTAGGAAGGGCTGCTAAGGACTTCCCGGCCTTATTCCGGTGCCATGTCCTTGCCGGTATAGACCTCTTCCACCCAGAACTGATCGCGGCGGTCGAAGCCGTTGAACGGGGTCAGCGAGGCCTGGGTATAGGCACCCATCAGGCCGAACTCGATCCAGTCGTCCTCATCGATGTCGGAGGGCAGGGTGAAGACCTGGGGGAGCACGTCATAGCTGTCGCAGGTCGGCCCCCAGATGGTGAATTCGGAGAACTGGGCGTCATTGTCATGCACGCGGGCGCCGCGCCAGACGCGGACCGGCGGGGTGAAGTGCATGAACTTGACTTCCATCAGGCTGCCATAGGCGCCGTCATTGACATAGACCGACTGGCCGCCGCGCTGATGTTTTACGCGGAGAAGCAGGGACGTCGAGCTGGTGACGAGGGCGCGGCCGGGCTCGATGATCAGCTCGGGCTTGCGCTTCTCGCCGAAGTGATCGTTCACCGCCTGCGCGATGGTCTCGAAATAATAGTCCATGGGCGGCGCTTCGCTGGTCGGGTAGGGGGCCGGATAGCCGCCGCCGATATTGAGGCGCTTGAGCTCGATATTGGATTCTTCGACGATGCGCGCGGCGGCGGCGATATGGCGCTCATAGGCATAGGCGTCTTCGCACTGGCTGCCGACATGGAAGCAGAGGCTGGGCGTATAGCCCATCTGGTCGACCATGGTGACGATTTCGGCCGCGCCCTGTTCCATGACGCCGAACTTGATGCCGAAATCGTAGGATTTGAGCGCCTTGCCGGCCTTGAAGCGGGTAGTGACCTCCACGTCGCGGCTGGGCGACACCACGGCGGCGAGCTGGTCGAGCTGCTGGGGATGGTCGATGGTGAAGCTGCGCACGCCGAATTCTTCATAGGCGCGAGCGATTTCGCGCTTGTTCTTGATGGGATTGTTGTAGTGCATCACCGCACCGGGCGCGTGGTCGCGCACCAGCTCCATCTCGGTATTGGAGGCCACGTCGAAAGCCTTGAGGCCTTCCTGATGCAGCTGCGCGATGATGTGCGGGGACGGGTTGCACTTGACCGCATAGGTCAGCAGCCCGTCGAACCCCTTCTTGAACACCTTCACGGCCCTGTGGAACTCACGTTCGGAGAACAGGAAAGCCGGAAAATCCGGCGCTTCCGCCGCGATCAGCGCGGAGGTGTTCGGGTAAACGTGTTTCGGCTCGGTGGTCATGGACGACTGGCCTTTCGGGGCTGAAGAATGCTGGAAAACGAGCGCTGCATATAGGGCCATGCACCCCCCGGCGCAAACGATTATTTGGTCGCAATTTGTCGCCCGCCGACAATGCCATTTTCATGACAGATTCCGGGCGTTTGCCTGACCTCAACGATGCAGGGGCGAGGTTGGTTCGATGAAGATGCGTACACTATGGCTGGCGGCTGGCACGGTGATGGTTCTGGCCATCGGCGGCACGCTGGCATTCTCACCCTTCAATGCTCCCAGCGTGGCCCAGGTGGCCGCGCCGGCCGCGCCGCTTCAGGTTCCGCAAAGCGACACGCAGATCAAGCTCAGCTTCGCGCCCGTGGTGCGCGCCGTGGCGCCTTCGGTGGTCAATGTCTATGCCACGCGCATCGAACAGCAGGCGGTGTCGCCTTTCGCCAGCGATCCGTTCTTCTCGCGCTTTTTCGGCGAGGGCCAGTTCCAGAGCCGGCCGCAGGAATCGCATGCGCTCGGCTCGGGCGTCATCGTCGATGCCGGTGGGGTGATCCTCACCAATCGCCACGTCATCGAAGGCGCGACCGATGTCCGCATTGCCCTTTCGGACGGCCGCGAATTTGCCGTCGATATCGTCATCGAGGATGCGCAGACGGACCTGGCCGTGCTGCGCGTGCGCCAACCGGGCGATGTGAGCTTCCCTGCCATCACCTTCGCCGATTCCGACGCCCTGCTGGTCGGCGACCTGGTGCTGGCCATCGGCAATCCGTTCGGGGTCGGGCAGACCGTCACGTCGGGCATCGTTTCGGCGCTGGCCCGCACCGGGGTCGAAAGCTCGGACTACGAGTTCTTCATCCAGACCGACGCGGCGATCAATCCGGGCAATTCGGGCGGCGCGCTGGTCGATCTCGACGGACATCTCGTCGGCATCAACACGGCCATCTATTCGCAGAGCGGCGGCTCGGTGGGCATCGGCTTTGCCATTCCGGCCAATATGGCGCGGCTGGTGGCCGATGCGGGTGTCAGTGGCGGCGAAATTATTCGCCCGTGGTTCGGCGCCAAGATGCAGGCGGTCAATTCCGATATTGCCGCGAGCCTGGGCATGGCGGCGCCGCATGGTGCGCTCATCGCCGAAGTGGCGCCCGATGGTCCCGCCGCCCGCGCCGGCTTTGCGGCGGGCGATGTGATCCTCAGCGTCGACGGGGTGGCAGTGGACGATCCCAGTGCCTTCAACTTCCGCCTCGCCACCAAGCCGATCGGCCAGGCCACCAATCTCGAACGGCTGCGCAGCGGCGCGACAGAGGTGGTTTCCTTCACCGTGGAGCCGGCGCCTGTGGCAGGTGGCGACATGCTGGCCACCATCACCGGCAAGTCCCGCTTTGCCGGCGCCAGCGTCCGCCAGCTCGATGCGGCGCTGGCCGAGGCCAAGGACCTCCCCTATGACGCCCGCGGGGTCATCGTCACCGCCATCGAGCCGGGGTCGCCGGCCGAGGGCATGGGCCTGCGCGTCGACGATATCATCCTGGCGCTCAACGACATCCCCATGGACACTGCAGGCGCCTTTGCCGAGACCGCCAGTAAGAGCGTGCGCACCTGGCAGATCATCCTGCAGCGCGACGGCAGGGTGACCCGGAGCATTGTGAGCGGGTAGTGCCACGCCCTCGTGGTTCGAGGCTCGCGAAGGGCTCGCACCTCACCATGAGGGCGACTGGAACACCAAGCTACAAGTAGCACTCATGGTGAGGCGGGAGCGCAGCAACCCTCGCACCACGAGGGCGTGGCACCGTTGCCCCCAATCCGCTAGAACAGCCCCATGTCCGATCTCTTCGCTGCCGACTCGTCCGAAACCGACCGCGCAAGGCCGCTCGCCGATCAGTTGCGGCCGCGTTCGCTCGACGAAGTCATCGGCCAGGCCCACCTGCTGGGCCCCGATGGCACCTTGCGCCGCATGATTGCCAGCGGCCGGCTCGGCTCGCTGATCCTGTGGGGGCCGCCGGGCACCGGCAAGACTACGGTGGCGCGGCTGCTGGCCGACCAGATCGGCTATACGTTCGAGCAAATCTCGGCGGTGTTTTCCGGCGTTGCCGACCTCAAGAAGGTGTTCGAGAAAGCCCGTTTCGAGCGCCTGTCCGGCCATCGTACGCTGCTGTTCGTCGATGAAATCCATCGCTTCAACCGCGCCCAGCAGGATGGTTTCCTGCCGGTGATGGAAGACGGGACGGTGGTTCTGGTCGGCGCCACCACCGAAAATCCCTCTTTCGAGCTGAACGCGGCCCTGCTGTCGCGCAGCCAGGTGCTGCGTTTTGAATCGCTTGGCCTCGATGATCTCGAAAAGCTGGTGCAGCGCGCCGAGGAACTGACCGGCGCGGCCCTGCCGCTGGATGCCGAGGCCCGCCAGACGCTGCTCACCCTTGCCGATGGCGATGGCCGCGCTTTGCTCGGCCTGGTCGAGGAGGTGCTGGCCTCCGCCAAGGAGGGCGAAACCCTCGATGCGGCGACCATGCTCACCGTCATCCAGCGCCGCGCTCCCATTTACGACAAGGCGCAGGATGGCCACTACAACCTGATTTCGGCCTTGCACAAGACCATCCGCGGCTCCGACCCGGATGCGGCGCTCTACTATTTCGCCCGCATGCTTGATGCCGGGGAGGATCCGCTGTTCCTCGCCCGTCGGCTGATCCGGATGGCCTCAGAAGATATCGGCCTGGCCGATCCGCAGGCGCTGCAAATGGCCGTCGCCGCCCGCGACGCCTACCAGATGCTCGGCTCACCCGAGGGCGAACTGTCGCTGGCGCAGGTCGTGGTCTACCTGGCGCTGGCCCCCAAATCCAACGCCGTCTACACCGCTTATAAGGGCGCCGTTAGCGTTGCCAAATCCACCGGCTCGCCCATGCCGCCCATGGTCATCCTCAATGCGCCCACCAAGCTGATGAAGGGGAGCGGCTATGGCGAGGGCTATATCTACGACCACGACACATCAGAAGCCTTTTCCGGCCAGGAATACTTCCCCGAAAAGATCGGCAGGCAGAAATTCTACGAGCCGGTGGAACGCGGTTTCGAGCGGGATTTGCGAAAGCGGGTGGAGTATTTCGAGCGGCTCAGGGCGGCGAAGCGGGGGGACGGGTAATAGGGCCGGCCTCCCCCTCTCCCCTTGCGGGAGAGGGACGACCTGACGCGTTCAGCAGAAGGTCAGGGTGAGGGGCAATGGATGACTCCAAACCCCTCATCCGCCCTTCGGGGCACCTTCTCCCTCAAGGGGAGAAGGTAAAACCGCAAACATAGCTTTTACTCAAGAGGAGCATCACCGGACATATGACCCCCTTCCTCCTCGTCGGCGCCGGCGGCGCTATTGGTGCCATGTCCCGCTATGGTGTCTCCGTCCTTGTCGGACGCGCCTGGCCTATGTCCTTCCCACTCGCCACGATGCTGGTGAACATTCTCGGTTCCCTCGCCATGGGTCTCTTCGTCGGTGTCATGGCGCGCCTGCTACCCACCTGGCAGAATGAGGCGCGCCTGTTCCTGGCTGTCGGCCTGCTCGGCGGTTTCACAACGTTCTCGTCCTTCTCGCTCGATGCGATCGTGCTGATCGAGCGTGGCGAGATGCTGCAGGCTACCGCCTATGTGCTGTTGTCGGTTGTGCTCTGCCTCATTGGGCTTTATCTCGGCCTTTTGGTGACCCGAGGCGTGGCATGAGTGGCGTTCAACAGCGGCAGGTGGATAGCGATGAAGACGGGATGCGTCTCGATCGCTGGTTTGCCCATCACTTCCCCCAGCTCGGTTTTGGCCGACTCCAGAAGCTGATCCGCAATGGCGAGGTCAAGGTCGACAAGGCCAAGGTGACCACCAGCACGCGGGTTCTGGCCGGGCAGACCGTGCGTATTCCGCCCATCGACGATGCCGACGTGGTCAAGCCGGTCAAGCTCAACGAGGCCGATGCGCAGTTCCTGCGCGAGCTGATCCTCTACGAGGACGACGATATCTACGTCTTCAACAAGCCGCATGGCCTGGCCGTGCAGGGCGGCAGCGGCACCAGGCGCCACATGGATGGTCTGCTCAAGAGCCTGCCCAACAAGAAGGGCGAGGCGCCGCGCCTGGTGCACCGGCTCGATCGCGATACGTCCGGCTGTCTTGTCGTCGCCAAGACCAAGGCCGCGGCCAGCCATTTCGGCGCCGTGTTCCGCTCGCGCTCGGCCCGCAAGATTTACTGGGCCATCGTGGCCGGCAATCCGCATCCACAGCAGGGTGAAATCTCCTGCTTCCTGGCGCGCCAGAGCACCGAAGACGGCGAGCAGATGGTCGTGGTCAAGAACGGTACGCCCGGCGCGCAGCATTCGATGAGCTATTATTCGACCACCGACACGGCCAGCCGGCGCTTCGCCTGGGTGACGCTGAAGCCGGTGACCGGCCGCACCCACCAGCTCCGCGTCCACATGGCCCAGCTCGGCACGCCGATCATCGGCGATCCGCGCTATTTCAATATCGAGAACTGGCAGGGTGCGCCCGGCCTCAGCGAGGGGCTGCACCTGCATGCCCGCCGCATTGCCATCCCGCTGCGCAGCGGCAAGCGCCTCGATATTTCGGCGCCCCTGCCGCCGCATATGCGAGCCAGCTTCGAGACTCTGGGGTTCGATCCCGACCGCTACGATGTCAGCGGCGATCCGGAGGATGGGGCATGAAGCTCGTCGTCTTCGACATGGATGGTACGCTGATCGATACGCAGGCGCTGATTGGCGAGCATATGTCGGCCACCTTTGCCGACCGTGGGCTCGATGCGCCAAGCCCGGCCCAGTCGCGCCGGGTCATCGGGCTGTCACTGTCGCAGGCCATGGCGCGGCTGGCGCAGAGCGACGATCCGGTGCTGATCGACCAGCTTGTCGAGGGCTATCGCGCGCATTTTCAGGCTTCGCTCGTTACCCATGGCAATCGCGAGGGGCTGTTTCCGGGCGCGCTGGAGGCTCTCCATGCGCTCCATGCCCGGCCCGACACGGTGCTGGGGATTGCCACCGGCAAGCCGCTGACCGGCGTTCACCGCATTCTGACGCATCTTGACCTGTCCGGCCATTTCGTCACCCTGCAGACACCCGACCACAATCCCTCCAAGCCCCATCCGGGCATGCTCGAAACCGCCATGCGTGAAACCGGCGTCGCGCCGGCCGAGACGGTGATGATCGGCGACACCACATTCGATATCGAAATGGGAGTGGCTGCCGGCTGCAAGACTGTCGGCGTTACCTGGGGCTATCACGAGCCGCGCGAGCTCATCGCAGCGGGCGCCACCACCATGATCGACCGCTACGACCAGCTTGCCGGCGCGATCAGCCAACTCCTGGACTAAACCATGCGCGACCAGCTCGACGACATCCAGAAGCACCTGAACGATGGCTATGGCCGGGCCCAGCACCTCGACAAGGTCGAGCTGCCCAAGCGCTTCTACAAGGAGGTCGCCGCCGGCCCAGTCGATGGCGGCTTCGTCGTTACCCTCGATGGCCGCCCGGTGCGCACACCGGGCAGGAAGCTGCCTGTCGTCGTGCCCGCCGCCGCGATTGCCACGGCAATGGCGGAGGAATGGGCCGGGCAGGGCGAATTCATCGACCCGGCCACCATGCCCATGGTGCGGCTGGTCAATTCGGCCGTGGAAAGCGGCGAAGAGATGATCCCGGCCTTCCGCGAGGAGGTCATCAAGTTCGCCAGCACCGACCTGATGCTCTATCGCGCCGAAAGCCCGCAGGAGCTGGTCTCGGAGCAGGAAGTGGCCTGGGACAATGCGCTGACCACCCTGGCCCGCCATTTCGGCGTCAGCTTCCAGCCGACCATGGGCATCATCCACCAGTCCCAGCCCAAGCCCACGCTCGATCGGCTGGCCGAGGCGCTGGGCAATGAAAACCTGCTGACGATGACCGCGCTGGTATCGATCACCGGACTGACTGGTTCAGGACTTCTCGCTATCGGCCTGTGGAGCAAGCTGTTTTCGCCGGACCAAGTGTGGAAGGCGGCGCATGTCGACGAGGATTACCAGATTTCGCAGTGGGGCCAGGACGAGGAAGCCGCCGACCGGCGCGCCCGGCGCCGCGTCGAGTTCGATACAGCGGTGGCGGTGCTCGACGCGATGCGGGCCTGAATGCCCGCGCTTCGGCTCTTGCTACCCTCCCCTTTGAGGGGAGGGCTGTCGCACATGAAACGGGCAGGCCGCAATATTTCAGTCGTCTCCCTCCCCTCAAAGGGGGAGGGAGGCGATAGAACCGATGGCCTCCCGTGCGTTACGTCGCGCGCTCCAGCAGCCACTGCACCACATCCGGTGCAATCTCCCGTAGCGGCACCAGCACGAAATCGCGTTCGTGCGCATAGGGATGCGGCAGGGTCAGGCGGGGGGAATTCAGCTCCACGCGATCATAGGCGATCATGTCGATATCGATGACCCGCGGGCCCCAGACCTCCTGGCGCACCCGCCCCATATCCAGCTCGATGCCGAGGATAACATCAAGCAGTTCAAGGGGTTCGAGGCTGGTCTCGACCGCCACGGCCTGATTGGCGAAATCGGGCTGGTCGGTCTTGCCCCAGGGCTTGGTGGCCAGCACCGCCGAGCGTCTGGTGACGACGATGCCGGGATGCGCCGCGATGCGCCGGATGGCCTCGGCGAGCTGAGCCGGCGGGTCACCCAGATTGGCCCCCAGGCTCAGCCAGGCCTTCATGTCCGCTGCCGATGCAGTTCCACCGCCGCCTCACCACGCACCATGGCAATCGGCGCCTCCGGCTTGCGGATGCGGATGATGACCCAGTCGACGGTGGGGAAGGCCGCAAACAGCGCATCGACGATGTTCTGCCCAAGCGCTTCCAGCAGTTTGGTGCGCTCGCCCTCGAAGGTCTGCTTCACCACATCGTAGACATCACCATAGGAGGTGCCGGTGCTGAGCCGGTCGGTCCTGGCCGGCACCGACAGGTCGAGGCCGATTTCGAGATCGATGAAGAATCGCTGGCCGAGCCGGGCCTCTTCGGCAAAAACGCCGTGATAGCCGTAAAAGCCCAGGTCTCTCAGGATGATACGGTCGCCAGAAAAGGATTCGGTCATCTCTGCTATCCCCGGTTTTCGGGCGGACCATACAGCGTTGCCTGCGCCACGCGAAGGGCATCGCGGTTGGCCCGAACGTCATGCACGCGGAAAATATGGCCCCCCCGGAGATAGCCCAGGACATTGGTGGCAATGGTGCCGGCCAGCCGCTCTTCGGGCTGGTTGCCAAGCAGCTTGCCGATCATCGATTTGCGCGAGGTGCCCACCAGCAGGGGCAGGCCGAGCGCTGCCAGTTCGTCCAGCCGGTCGAGCAAGGCATAGTTTTCGGTCAGCGACTTGGCGAAGCCGAAGCCGGGATCGACAATGAGGCGGTCCCGCGCCAGCCCCGCTCGCTCGGCCATGGCCACGCTGCGCCTCAGGTAATCGGCAACTGCGCCGAGTAGCGGAGCGGCCGGGTCGCGGGCCTTGTCCCAGTGCATGGCGATGACCGCGGTACCATGCAGCGCCGCCACCTCGGCCATTTCCGGCGCGCCTTGCAGGCCATGCACATCGTTGATGATGCTGGCGCCGGCCTGGACGGCCTGGTCGGCGACCAGCGGCTTGTAGGTGTCGATGGAGATGGGCGTCGTGATGCCGTCGGCGACCAGCGCGTCGATCACCGGCATGACGCGGTCCAGTTCCTCCTGCACGCCGACCGGCGCGGCGCCGGGCCGGGTGCTTTCGCCGCCGATATCGATGATGTCGGCGCCCTCGGCCAGCATCTGGCGGGCATGGGCGAGTGCGCTGGCCACGCGATCATGCTGGCCGCCATCGGAAAAGCTGTCCGGCGTGACATTGAGGATGCCCATGACCAGCGGTGTCGGGCCGAGCAGCAATGGCGGGCGGTTGGGCAACGCGATGGTGTGGTTCGAGTGCATCTAGAATGGCCAGACAAGCATGAGCATGGGGACGGCGACGAGGACGACCAGGATCGAGAGCGGCGCGCCCAATCGCCAGTAGTCGCCGAATTTGTAGCCGCCCGGACCCATGACCAGCGTGTTGCACTGGTGCCCGATCGGGGTCAGGAAATCGCAGCCGGCGCCGATGGCCACGGCCAGCAGGAAGGCCTCGGGCGCATAGCCCAGGCTGGTGGCGAAGGTAGCGGCGATGGGCGCCATCACCAGAACGGTGGCGGCATTGTTGAGGAACGGCGTCACCGCCATCGCCGCCACCATGATGAGGGCCAGCGCGCCCCAGCCGGGCAGGGTGGCCGCCGTCATCGACAGGAAGCCGGCGATCAGGTCGGTGCCGCCAGTGGTGCGCAGCGAATCCGACACCGGGATCAGGCAGGCCAGCATGACCAGGATGGGGGCGTCCAGGTGTCCATAGACATCGCGGATCGGCACGGAGCGGCTGAGCACCATGGCCACCGCCGCGGCAAAGAAGGCCGGGGCCACCGGCACGAGGCCGATGGCCGTGGCCGCCATGGCGATCAGCAGGATGACCAGCGGCAGGATGGAATTGCGGACGCTGCCCAGCCGCAGGCCGCGCTCGACCAAAGGCAGGCAGTCCCATTCGCGCAGCAGTTCGGGCAGGCGCTGGATGTGGCCCTGCAGCAGGATCACGTCGCCGTTCTGGAAGCGGATTTGCCCGAGCCGCTCGGTGAAGCGCTGGTCGCGGCGGCTGACGGCCAGCAGGTTGAGCCCGGTACGGTCGAACAGGGTCAGTTCCTGGGCCGTGGCACCGATCAGGCCGGAGGTCTCCCCGATCACCGCTTCGATGATGCCGAAATCGGCGGCGTCGCGGGTGGCGGGGCCGCGGCGTTCGGAGAACACCAGCCCGGCCTGCGACACCATCTGGTCGAGCGCCACCGGCTCGCCGGACACCAGCAGGATGTCTCCGGCCCGCAGCTTGGCATCGGGCAAGGGCGTGCGCGGATGGCCATTGGCGCCGACGATGCGGGTTACCATGGCGCGGCGATCGGCCAGGGCCTGCAATTCGGACACGGTGAGGCCGATGGCAGGGGAATCGTCGGTGACGCGGGCTTCGGTGGTGTAGTTCTTGATGTCGATGGCGCTGTCCAGCCCGCCGCGCTCGCGCTTGCGCTCGGGCAGCAGCCGGTAGCAGAAGGCCAGGAAAATGACGCCGACCACCGCCAGTGCCAGCCCCACCGGCGTATAGTCGAACATGCCGAAGGCCTCGCCGGTCATGTCCATGCGGACGCGGGAGACGATGATATTGGGCGAGGTGCCGATCTGGGTCATCAGCCCGCCCAGCAGCGCGCCGAACGACATCGGCATCAGGAACATCGAGGGCGAGACCCCGGAACGCCGCGCCATCTGGAAGGCGATGGGCATCATGATCGCCAGAGCGCCGATATTCTTGATGAAGGCGCTGAGCACCGTGACGATCAGCACCAGCAGCACCAGTTGCGCCCGGGGCGTGCTGATATTGGGCGCCAGCCGCCGGACCACGATTTCCATGATGCCGGAGCGCGACACGGCGGCGCTGACCACCAGGGCACTGCCCACGATGATGACGATATCGTCGGAGAAGCCGGAGAATGCGGCGGCAGGCGACACCACCCCCAGGGCCATGGCGATGAGCAGGGCGCCGACGGCGACCACATCATAGCGCCAGCGGCCCCAGACGAAGGCCGCCACCATGCCGCCGATGATGAGGAAGGCAAGAGCCTGGGGAAGAGTCATCGCGGTTCCATCGTCACCTGCATCCGCCCCAACTCAACCGATGCGGCGCCAGGAGACAAGAGACAAAATCGTCACGCGGCCGTGTATAAGAGCGGAACCAATCTCATGCGGTTCGGGGAAACGCGATGAAACACCTGATCACCACGCTGGGGCCGCTGCGCAAGGACCAGCTCGGCCCCATCCTGCCGCATGAGCATGTTTTCGTCGACCTGCGGACACCCGACCAGCCCGGCTATGCCCAGGCCGAGACGCGCGACGTGGTGGCGCTGATGGCGCCGCAGATCGAGGCCATCAAGGCGCGGGGGATCACCGCGCTGGTGGAATGCTCCACCGGCGGCGTGGGGCGGCGGGCCGATTTGGACCTGGCGGTGTCGCAGGCGACGAATTTTCCCATCGTGGTGCCCACCGGCAATTATCGCGAGCCGTGGATCCCGGCATGGGTCGGCACAGCCAGCCAGGATGAGCTGGAAGCCTGGATGCTGAAGGAGCTGGGCGAGGGCATCGACGATACCGGGGTCAAGGCCGGCTGGATCAAGCTCAGCGCCGGCGACGATGGCATCACCCCGCTCGAAGCGCGCATCCTGCGAGCGGCGGCGCGGGCGGCAAAGGCGAGCAATGCGGCCATCGGTTCGCATACGATCAAAGGCCGCGTGGTGATGGACCAGCTCGATATCATCGAGGCCGAGGGCTATACGGCCAGCCGCTTCATTTCCATTCACACCCAGGCCGAGCCGGATTTCGAGATGCACCGGTCCGTGGCGGCGCGCGGCGCGTGGATCGAATACGACAATATCGGCTATGTCCCGGACGAGGAGACCGTGCCCCGCATCCTACGGGCGCTCGAGGCGGGCCTCGGCAGCCAGTTGCTGCTCAGCCACGATATGGGCTGGTTTGATCCCGCCCAGCCGGGCGGCGGCGTCCCGCGGCCCTATACGCATCTGGTGGACAGCGTATTGCCCAAGCTGCGCGCGGCGGGCGTCGACGAGGCGATGATCGTGCAACTGACCGAAATCAACCCGTTCGAGGCCTTCGCCCGATAGACGGAGCGCTCGGGCACGCGGGCGGGAACAATATTCCCGGCGGATCGGTGATTACGAAAAAGCGTGGTTCTGCAACCAGTTGGCGGCGCGGTGCATGGCTGCTACATCCCGCGCCAATGTCCAGCGTCCTTCCCTTCATCAAACGGTTCGTGCCCGGCCTGGCGCCTGTCAGCCTGGGCGAGCGGCTGCGCGCCTCCATTGGCGCGTTGATCGGCATTCTGGTCACCGGGGCGGTGGCGAGCCTGGCGCTGGGTGGCGGCTCCGACGTGCCGCTGCTGATCGCGCCGATGGGGGCATCGGCGGTGCTGCTGTTCGCGGTGCCGACCAGCCCACTGGCGCAACCGTGGTCGATCATCGGCGGCAACACCGTCGCGGCGCTGATCGGGGTGGCCTGCGCGCATTATGTGCGCGACCCGATGCTGGCTGCGGCGCTGGCGGGCGGGCTGGCCATCGCGGCGATGATGGCTTTGCGGTGCCTCCATCCGCCCAGCGGCGCGGTGGCGCTTACGGCGGTGCTGGGTGGCCCGGCCATCCAGGCGGCCGGATTCGGCTTCGTGGTGTGGCCGGTGCTGGTCAATTCGGTACTGCTGCTGCTGGCGGCGCTGCTGTTCAACAATCTCACCGGCCGCCGCTACCCGCATCTGGCGCCTGTGCCGGCCGGCAATCCGCATCGCACGGCCGATCCGCTGCCCATGGGGCGGCTGGGGGTGACGCAGGACGATATCAGCGCCGTGCTGGCGCAGTATGACCTGGTGATGCCGGTGGCGACCGACGACCTGGAGGATATCCTGCATCGCGCCGAAATTCGCGCCTATGACCGGCGGTCGGGCGGGGTCACCTGCGAGCGGATCATGAGCCGCGACGTGCAGTCGGTCGGTCCCAAGACCAGCCTGCGCGAGGCCTTGCGGCATCTGCGCGAACATCACATCAAGGCCCTGCCCGTGGTGGATTTCGACAACCGGGTCATCGGCATCCTGACGCAGACCGACCTGCTCGACAAAGCCGATTGGGGCATGTCGGCGATCGGGTCGGGCCTCGGCTGGCGGCTGCGCTCGATCAGCAATTCCGACCGCCGCCTCAGGGGCAAGGTCGAGGATATCATGAGCACGCCGGTCAAGGCGGCGCATCCCGAGACCCATATCGCCCAGATCGTGCCCTTCATGGCCGATGCGGGGCTGCATCATTTGCCTGTGGTGGACGCGGATGGGCGCTTGGTCGGCATGGTGACGCAATCGGATGTGATGGCGGCGATGTTCGCGGTGTCGTCGGACCAGCCCGAAGCCGATCTCCGGCAGGCGTCGTGAGCTAGCGCCAGCCGCCTTTGGCTTCGAGCGCCGATTTCAGCACCAGGGTCAGCACCGCCATGAAGGCCAGCGTCGAGGACGCGGCGAAGGCGCCGGTGACGTTGAAGTCGTTGAACAACTGGCTGATCTGCAGGGGCAGGGTGTTGGTCTGGCCGCGGATCGAGCCCGAGACGACGGAAACCGCACCAAATTCGCCCATGACGCGCGCATTGGTGAGGATGGCGCCGTAGAGAATGGCCCAGCGGATATTGGGCAGGGTGACGAACCAGAACATCTGCCAGCCGGTGGCGCCGAGCGAGAGCGCCGCCTCCTCATCCTCGGAACCCTGCTGCTGCATCAGCGGAATGAGTTCGCGGGCGACGAAGGGGGCGGTGACGAAAAGGCTCACGAGGATTATGGCGGCGACCGTGAACATCAGCTGGATGCCGGCGCCCTGCAAAGCCGGGCCGAGCAGGCCCTGGCCACCATAGAGGAAGAGGTACACGGTGCCGGCTACGATGGGGCTGACGGCGGCGGGCAGCTCGATCACGGTGATCAGCAATTGCCGGCCGGGAAACACGAACCGGCTCACCAGCCAGGCCACGCAGACGCCGATGACGATATTGATCGGCACCACCACCACGGCGGTCAGCACGGTCAGGCCGATGGAATGGAGGGTGGTCGGCTCGGCGATATTGGCGAGATAGACGCCCAGCCCTTCGCGCAGCGCGAAGCCGAAGATGAGCGCCAGCGGCACCAGCAGCAGGGCTGCGGCAAACAGGAAGGCGAGGGCGATCAGCGCGATTTCGCCGGTGGAGCGGGTGGTTGCCGTGGTGGTCATGGAAGGCACCGGATGCTGGATTCCCCTCCCCCTTGAGAGGAGGGGTTAGGGGTGGGGGTGTCGAATGTGGTCCCAACCCGGTAGTGTCGAGCATGCGGGGCGCTCGACACCCCCGCCCTAGCCCTCCCCTCAAGGGGGAGGGAACCGTTCGGTGCCCGCGACGACATCGCGCCCATCACCGGCTCCTCTCGGCATAACGCACCTGCCAGGCCTGCAGGGCATTGGTCAGCAGCAGGGTGAGGAAAGCCGCGAGCAGCAGCACGAAGGCCAGGGCTGCCGCGCCCTCGTAATTATACTCGTCGAGTCGGATGAAGATCAGCAGCGAGACGATTTCGGTGAGGCCGGGCAGGTTGCCGGCAATGAACACCACAGCGCCGAATTCGCCTAGCGAGCGGGCGAAGGACAGCACGCAGCCAGCCATGAAGGCGGGCAGGATGGTGGGCCAGATGATGCGGGCGAAGATTTGCCAGCGCGTGGCGCCAAGCGTGCGAGCCACCTCTTCGAGATCGGTCTGTAATTCTTCCAGCACCGGCTGGACCGTGCGCACCACGAAGGGGATCGAAGTGAAGGTCATGGCGACGATGATGCCGGCCTGGGTGTAGTTGACCTTGAAGCCATTGGGTTCGAGGAACTGGCCATACCAGCCGGTTTCGGCGAACAGCATCACCAGCACCAGGCCCGCGACGGCGGTGGGCAAGGCGAAGGGCAGGTCGATCAGGGCGTCGAGCATGCGCTTGCCGGGAAAGCGGTAGCGCGTCAGCACCCAGGCCAGCAGCAGGCCGAAAATGCCGTTGAACAGGGTGGCGACCAGCGCCGAACTGAAGGTGATGCGATAGGCGGCCAGCGAGCGCCTTGAGGCGACGATACGCCAGAAATCCTCCCAGCCCATGCCACCCACCTTGAGCAGCATGGCCAGCAGCGGCAGCACGATAATAATGGTCAGGTAGAGCATGGAGACGCCAAGCGTCAGCCCGAAGCCGGGCAATAGATGCTTGCTGCGTTTCTGCGCCATAGTATCTCACGGGAATGGGCGGACATCGCTGCCCGCCGGTGTCTGGTTCCGATCTGTCCAAAACCACGGTGTCATCCCGGCCTTGAGCCGGGATCCATCTCGAGGTTTTGCCGTTGCCGCAAGGTGGCGGTTCTGACGGCCATCTGGCGGCGTATTGCGCTATCTCAGGATGGGCCCTGGCTCAAGGCCGGGGTGACATCGAGTTTGCGGATCGATCACTGATTGAGGAACACGTTGTCGAGCAGGCCGCCATCGGCGAAGTGCTCGGCGGAAATCGCGTCCCAGCCGCCAAAGGCTTCCTCGGCCGTTACCAGGCGGATTTCGGGGAAGGTTTCGGCGTGGGCGGCGGCAACCGCCTCGTCATTGGGGCGGTGGAAATTGGCGGCCGCCACTTCCTGGCCTTCGGGCGAATAGAGGAAATCGAGATAGGCCTTGGCCGCATCGCGGCTGCCCCGGTTGTCGACCACCTTATCGACGATGGCGACCGGGAATTCGGAGAGGAAGCTCACCGAAGGGGTGACCGGCAGGTATTTGTCGGTGCCGAGCTGGTTGGCCACGGCCAGGGTCTCGGCCTCGAAGGTGATCAGCACATCGCCAAGCTGGCGTTCGGTGAAGGCGGTGGTGGCGGCGCGGCCGCCGGTCTCGAACACCGGGACGTTGTTGAACAGCTTGGTGAGGAATTCCTCGATCCTGGCTTCGTCACCGGCATATTCTTCCACCGCCCAGGCGCGTGCGGCCAGATAGGTGTAGCGGCCGTTGCCCGAGGTCTTGGGATTGGGGAAGATCACCTGCACGCCGTCTTCGGCCAGGTCGCCCCAGTCATTGATGTCCTTGGGATTGCCCGCACGCACCAGGAAGGAGGGGAAGGAATAGAAGGGCGAGGCCTTGTTGGGGAACTGGGTGGCCCAGTCGGCGGAAACGAAACCGCCTTCCACCAGCTTGGCGATGTCGGTGACCTGGTTGAGGGTCACCACGTCGGCGGGCAGGCCCTCGAGCACGGCGCGGGCCTGGGTCGAGGAGCCGGCATGGGACTGGTTGATCGCGATGGTCGCGCCCGAGGCGGCATAGGCCGCATTCTCGGCTTCGAATAGCTCGCGGCCGATGTCATAGGAAGCGTTGAGGATATCGGTGGGCTGGGCGAAAGCGGGGGCGCTGCCCAAGGCAAGGGCGGCGACGGCGGTGGCAAAAATCTTGTTCATCTGACGCTGTTTTCCAACGGTTGAAAGAGTCGTTGGCGGTCAGATGCAATGGCACCGGTCAGGGCGTCCAGCGGTAAAGCACTGTTTCGGATGAGTAATTTATGGGCAAGCGGGGGGCCGCAATGAGATTTCCGAAACCGGGCCGCCGGCGCGATTTCGTTTCCGGAGACGGGCGGCCACGCTGTGGTGGCCGCCCGGCAAACTAGCGCGCCACGGCGCGTCCGATAAAGATGATGATGCAGGCGCCGATGAAACCGGCAACCAGGTAGCCGATCCAGCCGCCGAACGAAATGCCGAGCAGGCCGAAGACCAGACTCGCCAGGATGGCGCCGACAATGCCCAGAATGACATTCTTGAGCACGCCGCCACCGGCATTCATGAACATGCTGGCCAACCACCCGGCAAGACCGCCGATGATGATGGCCGCCAGCCAACCTACGCCGTCAAAAGCCATATACCATTCTCCTCAAATGGGACTCGCAACATGACGAGCCTGTCACAGGTCCGTGAGTTTGCAAAATGGCTTGGCGAGGCAGGCATGGGCGGCTTGGCGAAAAGAGTCCGGTACTGCCCGCAAGTGCTTGAATACTCACAGGTCGTCATCCTCGGGCTTGATCCGAGGGCGCTGTACTTGCCGATGGCTCCGCCAAGTGAAAAGCCCTCGGGGCAGGCCCGAGGGTGACGCGCGGTGGGGAGAGGGCGGGCGCAGCCGCCCCTAGTTCAGCGCCTTCGCCGGCTCGGCGAACAGGTCATATTCGTCGCTGTCGGTCACCAGCACCTCGACCATGTCGCCCGGCTTGATGCCGGTGGCATTGCCGATGATGACGTTGCCGTCGATCTCGGGCGCGTCCCACTTGGAGCGAGCGATGGCCTTGTTGGCCTCGGGCTGCACATCATCCACCAGCACCTGGATGGTGCGCCCGACCTTCTTGGCCAGTTGCCCGGTCGAAACGTTCTGCGCCACTTCCATCAGGCGCTCGAAGCGATCCTGCATGATCTCGTCGGGCACAATGCCGTCCAGTTCATTGGCCGGGGCGCCGGTGACGGGCTCATACTTGAAGCACCCGGCGCGATCGATCTCTGCTTCCTCGATGAAGTCGAGCATCATCTCGAAATCATCCTCGGTCTCGCCGGGGAAGCCGACGATGAAGTTGGAACGCACCGTCAGATCAGGGACTTGCCGCTTCCAGTCGAGAATTCGATTCAACGTCTTTTCCTGATGCGCCGGGCGGCGCATGGCCTTGAGCACCTTGGGCGAGGCGTGCTGGAAGGGAATATCGAGATAGGGCAGCACCAGGCCCTCGGCCATCAGCTCCATTACCGCATCGACATGCGGGTAGGGGTAGACATAGTGCAGGCGCACCCAGGCGCCGAGCTGGCCCAGTTCCTTGGCGAGATCGTAGAACTTCGCCTTGACCGGCCGGCCGCGATAATTGCTCTCGGCATATTTGATATCGACGCCATAGGCGCTGGTGTCCTGCGAAATCACCAGCAGTTCCTTGACGCCCGAGCGGATCAGGCCCTCGGCCTCGCCGAGAATGCCGGCGGCCGGGCGTGAGGCCAGGTCACCGCGGATCTGGGGGATGATGCAGAAGGAGCAGCGATTGTTGCAGCCTTCGGAAATCTTCAGATAGGCATAGTGGCGCGGTGTCAGCTTGAGGCCCTGCTCGGGCACCAGGTCGACGAACTTGTTGGGCACCGGTGGCAGGTGCTCATGCACGGCCGAGACCACATTCTCATATTGATGCGGCCCTGAAATGGCCAGCACCGACGGATGGGTCTGGCGGATCAGTTCTTCCTCGACGCCCAGGCACCCGGTGACGATGACGCGGCCGTTTTCGTTGAGGGCCTCCCCGATGGCTTCGAGCGATTCCTGCTTGGCGGAATCGAGGAAACCACAGGTGTTGACGAGGACGATATCGGCCCCGGCGTAATCGCGGCTGAAGGAATAACCCTGCGAGCGCAGCGTCGACATGATGCGTTCGCTGTCGACGAGGGCTTTGGGGCAGCCGAGGCTGACGAGGCCAATTTTTGGCGCTTGGCTCATGTGAGCGTGAATTCCGAAAGGGGAAATGATTGCGCGCGTCATACAGAAAGTTTGACGGTTACGCAATGTGACCGCCTCCCGCAGGACGCGGGGCAGGGCTTCCTGATATGGCGAACACGTGGCCTTGAATGAACGTTCTGGTGAACGGTGCGTCCGCAAGGTTGCCGGTTTTGCCCTTCAACCGATTGCTTTAGTTCGGTTTTGCGCCGGTTGGGGTGGCGCAGCATTCCGATGCTCAAAGGAGCCACACCATGTTCGACCGTCTCTCCGCCTATGCGCCGCAGGCCCTGGCCGTGCTGCGTATCGTCACCGCCCTGCTGTTTATCCTGCATGGCACGCAGAAAATCATCGGCTTTCCCGCCTCCGACATGGCGCCGCCGCTGTTCAGCCTGTTCGGCCTGGCCGGCATCATCGAAATCGTCGCCGGCCTCATGGTGCTGGTCGGCTTCTTCACCCGCCCGGCGGCCTTCATCGCCGCCGGCGAAATGGCCGTTGCCTACTGGATGGCCCATGCCCCGGCCAACCTGTTCCCGGCCATGAATGGCGGCGACGCGGCAATCCTGTTCTGCTTCATCTTCCTCTACCTGGTGTTCTCCGGCCCCGGCGCCTGGAGCATCAACAGGCAGTAGGCCGCTCCAGCCAACCAACGTGAGCCCGCGGAGCGATCCGCGGGCTTTTTTGTGGGCATTGGCAACATTGTGTCGGGAACAGGTCGCAATGCGCGTCTAGCAGATATGGGTCAGCCCGGCTGGCCAGACATCGCTATGAGGAGCGCCATCATGTTCGACCGTCTTTCCGCCTATGCGCCGCAGGCCCTCGCCGTGTTGCGCATCGTGACTGCCCTGCTGTTCGTCGAAAGCGGCTCGATGAAGCTGTTCGGCTTCCCGACGCCGTTTCCGTTCCCGGTCGAGGGGCTGCTGCTCGCCGCCGGCATTCTCGAATTCTTCGGGGGGCTGCTGATCCTGGTCGGCTTCTTTACCCGCCCGGTCGCCTTCCTGCTCTGCGGCTTCATGGCCGTGGCCTATTTCATGGGCCACGTCTCGACGGGAGGCTTCTTCCCGTCGATCAACATGGGCGGCGGGGCCATCCTCTATTGTTTCATCTTCGGCTACCTGGTCTTTGCCGGACCGGGCGCCTGGAGCATCAACAAGCAGTAGGGCCGATCAGCTCACATTCTTGGGCGGCGGCGTGCGCTTGGCGGTGCGGCGGGGCGCCTTGTGCGTCTCACCGGGCGCGGTGGCCGGGCTGCGTGGCGTCGCCGGCATGTCCGGGGGGACCGGCGGCACATAGGGGGTGGGTTCGGTGGCCGGGGTGATGTATTCGTCGGCCTCGGCATAGTCGATATCCTCGCCCTCTTCGGCAAGGTCGCGGATGGCGTCGCGCACTTCATCGAGCAGGCTGGCCGAATAGCGCGAGCGATTGACCGTGTCGCCGCTCTGTTCATGCGCCTTGAACCATACCAGCAATGCCTCGCAACTGATGCGCAGCGTCACCAGCGCCAGCAGGCCGAAGACGGCAATTTCCAGCAGGCCCCACAGGCCGTTGCCGAAACCGAAGCCGAAGGTCCAGAACAGGTGGCCAACGGCCCAGAGCAGGATGCCGGCCAGGCCCAGCGCATAGAGAATGGGCACCAGCCGCGGCGACAGGATGGCGTCAAGCCGGAACAGCGTCTGGCGGGTGAACAGGCGTTTCAGGTCGTCCAGGGTCATCGCGTCCTCCAGGGCCCGATTCGATCATCATGCAACTTGGCTATGCCGGCTCGCGCTGACAAGGCTTTCCTCGGCCTCGGCAACGGTTGGGCCGAACCGGCCCTCGAACGCGGTGCGCAGCACCGAATCCACCTCGGGCATGGAAACGAGCTGGCCCAAATCCTCGAAGCTGGTGACGCCCTGATCGCTGATGCCGCAGGGCACAATGCCGTCATAATGGGTGAGATCGGGCATGATGTTGAGCGAAATGCCATGGAAGGTCACCCATTTGGACACCCGCACGCCAATGGCGGCGATCTTGTCCTCCTTCTGCGCGCCCTTGTCCGGCCGCCTGACCCAGACGCCGATGCGTCCCTCGCGGCGCTCGCCGACGATATTGTGGGCGGCCAGCGTATCGATCACCCAGCCCTCCAGCCCCTTGACCAGGCAGCGGATATCGCGGCCGCGCCGGGTCAGGTCGAGCATGACATAGGCGACGCGCTGGCCGGGGCCGTGATAGGTATATTGCCCGCCACGCCCCGCGTCATAGACCGGAAAGCGGTCGCTCAGCAGGTCCTCGGGCAGGGCCGAGGTGCCGGCCGTATAAAGCGGCGGATGTTCGAGCAGCCAGATGGCCTCCTCCGCCTCGCCCGCGGCGATGGCGGCGGCGCGAGCGCGCATGGTCTCCAGCGCCAGCGGATAGGGCACCGGATCGGCCGAAATGATCCATTGCACGGGTTGGCGGTCGATGCGTGCCAGCTTATTCCCGATTTCGCACGAATCCGCCGCTGTCGTTAACGCTTCCATAACCATGCTTGCCAGAGAGTTACCTTCAGGAGATTCATCGGTCGCATCGTGTCGGCCGGGCCGGGGTTCACTATCTATCTATGAGCACATTAGACAATATTGAAGTGGACATCACGGTCGAGCTGGGCGCGACGGTGATGCCGATCCACCATTTGCTGCGCATGGGCCGCGGCGCGGTGATCGAACTGGATGCCACCGAAAACGATCCGCTCAATATCTACGCCAACAGCACGCTCATTGCCCATGGCGAAGTCAGCGTCGAGGACGGTCACCTGCGCGTGCTGATCTCCGAGAAGATTTTCCGGCGCGGGTAAACTGTTCCGTCGCTGTCGTCACCCCCAACCGCCGGCCGTCACCCTCGGGTCAAGCAACTGTCGATTGTTTGACGATAGCATTGAGGATGGTGATGAACTTTCTCATTGCAGCGTTGATGGCGAGTTTGAAGGGTTTTCCGAGGGCGGGGACGCGGGCCTTCAGGGCGCTCAACGTTGCCATGTAGAGGACGTTTCGGACGCTGGCACGGCCACCGCTGCATCGCCCGGCGCGTGCGGTTCGTCCTGATTGCCGGGCATGGGGCGCCACCCCGACCAGGCTGGCGAGCTGTTTTGGTGCGGCATTGCCCAACTCGGGCAGGTCGCAGAGCAAGGTGGCGGCCAGCACCGGCCCCACGCCCGCCACGGCGATCAGGATGTCATAGCGCGCCCTGAGGTGGGTTGCGTTTATATGGTTGGCGATCTCAGCATCGAGGCGGGCGATGTTGCCTGCGATCATGGTATGTATGCGGGCCAGCATGCGCCGCACCATCGTGTCTGAAGCGATGTCGAGCCGGGAGACCAGCTTGTTGCGCTCGGCGATCAATTGCCGGCGCAGGCTGGCCAGCTCGTCCAGCCGCTGGCGCGCCGGATCGCGCTGATAGTCGTGCTGGACGTAGCAGGCGATCATCCTTGCATCGATGGGATCGGTCTTGGCATGGCGGCCCAGGGCATTTGCCAGAGCCCGCACGCGGGCAGGTGGCACCAGACAGACGGCAAATCCGGCTTGTGCAAGCACGTCCAGCGCCGCGCGCTCATAGCCACCCGAAGCCTCCAGCCCGATCCGTTGCACACCCAGATGGCGCAGCAGCCCGACCAGACGCGCCAGCCCTTGGGGGGAATGGTCCACGCTCAGAACCTGATCTGCGGGCAGGACATGTACGTCCAGCCGATCCTTGGAAACGTCAATGCCCGCGACGATGGCTTCTGATATCATCTCTCTTGCCTCTCCCTGGCTTGTGATGCGGGCATCTGCCCTCTCAACTGTTCGGGTTTAGGGAAGAGCGGACACGACCCTGCTTGACCTCGGCCGATAAGGCCTGCCCGAGGACGGTCGATGTCTGCCCGGGAGCGCGG
>NZ_LMGZ01000019.1 GCF_001427605.1 Devosia sp. Root635
CTGCCCGAGGACGGTCGATGTCTGCCCGGGAGCGCGGATGCGACCGCCTCCCGGGACATCTTAATCAGATTTCGTCGATACAAGCCCGAGGGTGACGATCCAGTTTGAGCGAGCCTCGCGGGTCACTCATCATCCCCGCCCCGCAACTTGTCCGTGTCCCGCCGCTGCTTCTTGGTGGGGCGCCCGGCCCCGTCGTCGCGCTGGGCGATGGCGGCGTCATAGGGGGATTGCTCGGCCTTGGGCAGAGCCGGCGGGGAGAGGTCTTCGTAGAGCGCCTGCGCTTCGGGCGCCGGACCGCGGCGGGTGCCGCAATCCACGATGCGCCAGACCACGATGCGGCCGTGCAGGCTCATGGTCAGCACGTCGCCCGCCCCGACCTTGTGGTCGGAGCGGGTGGTGCGGTCGGAATTGACCCTGATGGCGCCGGTCTCGATGAGCTTTTGCGCCAGCGTGCGCGACTTGAGGGCGCGCGAAAAGAACAGGAACCTGTCGAGCCTTTCCTTGCGGATGGGTTCGGCCGGTCCTGCCAATGCCTACTCCGCCTTGCGGTCGCGCAAGGCGGCGAGCTTGGCAAAGGGGCTATCCGGATCGAACGCCTTTTCCTTGCGCGGCTCGGGTGCCGGACGCTCGAAGCGGGCGCGCTCGCCCTTCTGGTCGTCCGGGCGGCGATTGTCGTTGCGGCCCTTGGGCCCGGGATTGAGATGGCGGGCCTTGGAGAGATCCTGCACTTCGCCTTCCGGCCGCCGCGGAGCCGGCGGACGATGATGGCGCTCGGGGCGCTTGGCCTGCACCTCACCCTCGGGACGACGGCGATGCTCGTGCCGCTTGTTGTCCGGACGTTTGCCGGCAGGCGACCAGACTTCGTCGAATTCAGGCTCGGCCGGGGCCGCCGGTTCGGCAGGGGTGGTCTCGGCGGTTTCCGGGGTGGCTTCGACAATGGTGGTTGCCGGAATTTCGGCCTCGACCGCTACCGGGGTCTCCATCGCCACGGCTTCCACCGGGGCCGCGTCCACGGCATCGACGGAAGCCGGATTTTCGGCCAGCACCTCTTCCAGAGCCGGCGCGTCGGCAGTCGCTTCGGCCGCCACGGCGGGAGCCGGCGCCTTGGGCGTGCGCTTGACGCGATAGCCGAGCGAATTGAGGATGGAGGCGAAATCCTCGCCCGAGCAGCCCAGCAGCGAAGTCATTTCCACGGTGACGCGGAAACCATTGCCTTCGGCGGCGCCGGCAGGCAGTTCGCCCGCATAGGGACGGCCGGCATCGAGCGCGATCAGCGGGCGGATGATGTCGGCGAGGCGTTCGAGGATATCGACGCGCACGGCGCGCTTGCCGGCCACCTTGAAGCCGGCGATTTCATAAAGCCGTGTATCGACCTCGGGATCGACCACGAAAGAGGTGCGGCCGCTCAGCACGATATGGGGAATGTCGGTGACGCCGGCCTGGCGCACGCCGCCATTCTTCAGGGCAAACAGAATCAGCGCCAGCTCGCGCGGGGCGGGCTTGAGCGACAGCGGCAGATAGATGTGATAGGCGCCAAACTTGATGCCCAGCTTGCGCATCTTGCCGCGCACATCCTGGTCCAGCCCCTTGACCTCATCGGCCACCTGGCTGCGCGGAATGAGCCCGAGATGCTCGAAGAGCTGGAAGCCGATGCCGCGGGCGGCGCCCTCCAGATCGGCCGGCGCTTCCAGCGCCATGACGCTTTCGAGCACCGTGTTGATGTGGTGGCGCAGCCAGAGGCTGAGCCGATCCTGCACGCGCTCGAGATCGGGCCCGGTGAGCGTCTCGTCGGCCAGGATCAGGATGCGAGGGCGGTAAAGCGCATCGCCTTCGATCAGCTCGGCGACGATATCGCCCTTCCAACGCAAGCGACCATCGGTGGCCAGCACGAATTCTTCATTGGGCGCGCCCGCCAGGCGATCGGCGCGATTGTGGATTTCGGGCGCCACCACGGAATCGGCTGCCGCGCGCAGGCCCTTGATGTCGGCGTCGCCGTCATTGCGCGCCAGGGTGAAGCGGAAGCCTTCAAGCGTGCCGATGAGATGGCCTTCCAGCCGCACTTCGCCACGCTCATTGATCTCGGGAGATGCCATACGTTTGTCTTTCAGATGACGCAGCAAAACGCTGGTGCGCCGGTCGACGAAGCGCTGAGTGAGACGCTCATGCAAAGCGTCGCTCAGCCGGTCTTCAATGTCTCGGGTCTTTTCGCGCCAATGTGAAGGGTCTGCAAGCCAGTTTTTGCGGTTCGCAACGAAGGTCCAGGTCCGGATTTGCTTGATCCGGTTGCTCAGCGTATCGATGTCACCGCTGGCATTGTCGCAAAAGCGCACCTGCTCGGCAATCCAGTCCTCGTTGACATGGTGGCGCTTGACTAAATCCGCGTAAATCCGCGTAACGATTTCGCCGTGATTGGCCGGTGAAATGCCCTGATAATCAGGGATCTGGCAACATTCCCAGAGCAGCCGCGCGCCATCGAGCCCGCGCGCCAGCTGCCCCGCCTCGTTGCGCGAAACGAATTCGAGCGCATGCTGGTCGGTGGCGATGGGAACGCGGGTCAGGCTGCGGTGTTCGGGGGCCATTTCGAGGCTGTCGCGCAACGCATCGATGGAAGCGAAATCCAGCCGATTGTTGCGCCATTGCAGCACTTTGACCGGCTCGAAGTCGTGCGTTTCGAGCGCCACCACCATATCCTCGTCAAATCCCTCAGTGCCGCCGGTGACGCCAAAGCTGCCATTGCGGGCATGGCGACCGGCCCGCCCGGCGATCTGGCCAAGCTCGGCAGCGGTCAGCGGCCGGCTGGTATGGCCATCGAACTTGCTGTCATCGGCAAAGGCGACATGGTGGATATCGAGGTTCAGCCCCATGCCGATCGCATCGGTGGCGACGAGAAAATCCACATCGCCATTCTGGTAGAGTTCTACCTGCGCATTGCGGGTGCGGGGACTGAGCGCGCCCATGACCACGGCGGCCCCGCCACGCTCGCGGCGGATCAGCTCGGCAATGGCATAGACCTGCCGCGCCGAGAAGGCGACGATGGCCGAACGGGAAGGCTGGCGCGAGATTTTCTTGCTGCCCGAATAGGTGAGCTGGGAAAAGCGCGGCCGGTCGACGATCTCGGTATGGGGCAGCAGGCGCCGGATCACCGGCGCCATGGTGGCCGCGCCCAGCAGCAGGGTTTCGCTCGTGCCGCGGGCATTGAGAATGCGGTCGGTGAAGACATGGCCGCGATCGAAATCGGTGGCCACCTGGATTTCATCGATCGCCACGCAATCGACGCGGATGTCCGTGGGCATGGCCTCGACGGTGCAGACCCAGTAGCGCGGTTTGGCGGGAACGATGCGCTCCTCGCCCGTCACCAGCGCCACCGCCCCCTCGCCGACGCGCTCGACGCAGCGCTGATAGACCTCGCGCGCCAATAGCCTCAGCGGCAGGCCGATCATCCCGGTGGGATGGGCCAGCATGCGCTCGATGGCAAAATAGGTCTTGCCGGTATTGGTGGGGCCAAGGATCGCCTTGACCGATTGGGGGGGCGCGAAAGTCATTGCCGGCAATGTAGGAGGTCAGCTCGTGGGTTGCGAGGGCCGCCGCGCATTGTCCCAAGAAAGGACAGGCTTGGCGACCTTTTTGTTCCCCCGCTTAATATAAAGAACAGGGTAGGAACGAAACGGCACCGAATCGGCGCAAATCAATGAATCCGGCTTCGTTCTCCACAACGTCTGGGGGTGGTCGCCGGGAAATACCACTAGCCGAAATACAAAGATGCAGAAAAACTGCTGAAAACGCGGCAAAGCGTTCAACTTCGTTGCGAAGTCGTAAATTCGCAGCGCGAATCGGGCATGTGTGAAGGCCCGGTAAATGATTGAATGGCAAAGATTTTTGTCGGATTTATGACGCAGGTGCCGCAAAAGCGGACTGTGGCGCGCGAAAATTGAGGATCGCGATGCTTGACCGTATCGGGATGGGACAGGCAATCCCAACTCGATCGTCACCCTCGGGCTTGACCGAGGGCTCTGCACTTAATGATGTGCCCGGCAAGTATAGTGCCCTCGGGTCAGGCCCGAGGGTGACGGCCGGTGGTTGCGGGTGACGCTGGCGGCATTCCCAAACCGGCACACAATGGCCGGTCCGTCCACGGCTCCGTTCACACCCGAACCAAACCGGGAACGAACGGGGACAGAATCGGGTGAATCGCGCCAATGCCGCTTTGTTCGCCACGACATGTTGGGGGCCAGGCGCGCCACGCCACTAGTGCCGCGACAATTGGGGCCAAATAGCCCCGAACGGCTTTATCTTGGTGACCAAAGGGTAAATTTCGGGTCGTCCCGGCCGAATCTCACCGGAACCTTGCACGAACATTTTCCCGGCACTGGCCAACGTTAACGCCAGCCGGCCCGCGCTGCGCCGCTTTGGCGGAGCAATATTGAGGAAAAAGCCGTTGACCGTCCCGTGGCGGGACAGCGTCTAGAACCGCATCTCGGTCAGCACCATCGACAGATCTCCCATATCGGTGCCCAGCAGCACGCGATAGGGGATGAAATAGCCGGTTTCCCCGAGCGGGGCATACCAGATGACGATGCGGTCGCTGTCGGCCAGATAGTTGGTGATGTCCGAACTGGTGAAATGGCCCGAGACCGGGTCGTAGTCCACCGTGCACAGCACCACCGGCCCCTGATAGCCGGTGCGCGGCGAGGTCGCCTCGTCGTCGCCGGCATAGCTCATGGCGATGTTGAAGCGCTCGACGCCGGTAAAAATCTTAGCCTGGCGCTGGCAGAGGCTCCTGTCGAGGCCATTGCCCTTGAGCACGAAGGCCGAGAGAAAATCGCCCACCCCGGTCAGGTGCCGGCGCTCCAGCGGTACGCGGTCGTAATTGTCGACGATCGGCGGGGTGACCTTGAAGGCGGAGACATCGTGGCCGGCAAAGGACACGTCGACCGTGAAGGTCTCGCCATTGGCGCGGGTTTCGAGATCGAATTCCTCGGCCAGCAGCGAGGAGCCGGAGGAGCGCCCGGTGGAGGTGGCCTTGGCCGTACCGCTGGCGACCAGCGTGCCCAGCCCCGCCACATTGGCCGAAAGATCGAGCGTATAGCGGCTGCCGTTATCCTCGAGATCGACTTTCATGGCCGCGATATTGATGCCGCCCAGCGTCAATATATAGCTTGCTCTCGCATCGACTTCGGCCGCGCCGGCGGGGTGGCTCAGGAACACCGCCAGGGCGGCCAGGGGAACAAGACGGAGCTGGATCAAGGCGGTCGGCTCTCTGCATGGGGCGGACGCGAATCAGCGCCCTGCTCAAAATTGCCTGCGCGATATGGCCCATGCAAGGCACTCGCGGGCGTTTGAGGCCGCTTCACCTTGACGGCGGCAGCCGTTTTCTCTAAAGACGCGCCAGATTTCATAACAATCGAGGCCCGTCGCGGGAATTGCCCGCCACGCAGGACCTTTACACAAATAGGATATCCATCAAATGGCACGTCGCTGTGATCTGACTGGCAAGGGCGTAATGGTTGGCAACAACGTTTCGCACGCCCTCAACCGCACCCGCCGCCGGTTTCTCCCCAACCTGGTCAACGTGACGCTGCTGTCCGACGCGCTCAACCGCGGCATCAAGCTGCGCGTCTCGGCTGCGGCGCTGCGCACGGTCGAGCATCGCGGCGGTCTGGACGCCTTCCTGCTCAAGCAGAGCGACGACACGCTGTCCCCGCTCGCCCAGGGCATCAAGAAGGAAATTCGCGCCGCCCTCGCTGCGTAAGCAGTAGACCGGTTTCAGATTTGACCGCGTGGAGTTCATGCTCCGCGCGGTTTTGTTTTTGGGGGGCTCTTGGTTTGCCACGCCCTCGTGGTTCGAGGCTCGTGAAGAACTCGCACCTCACCATGAGGGCTACTCTTAGGCTCGGGTGCAATCAGTAGTCCTCATGGTGAGGTGCGCCTCTTGGCGCCTCGAACCACGAGGACGTGGCAAACCAAGAGCCCTCGGGTCGAGCCCGAGGGTGACGTTCGGTGGGTGGGGTGATACCTATCCATAATCCTGCGCCCCGGTCTTATGCCGGATCGCGCTCATATAGAGGTGCATTCTGATGCTTGCTCGTTTCCTGGCGGCCGTGGCCGCCATGGTCGTGGTCGTTGCCGCGTCCAATATTCTCGTGCTCTACCCGCTGCAGGCCCAGCTCGGCTCGGTCAACCTGGCCGACCTGCTGACCTGGGGCGCCTTCACCTTCCCCTTCGCCTTCCTCATCACCGACCTGACCAACCGCTATGACGGCCCGCGCAATGCGCGCCGCGTCGTGCTGGTGGGCTTTCTCGTCGGGCTCGGCCTGTCCTTCTATCTGAGCTACAATCCCTTGCCCTGGAATGCTGGTGGCGATCCGGCCACCACGCCACGCATCGCCGTCGCCTCGGCCACCGCCTTCCTTGTCGGGCAATTGCTCGATATCGCCGTGTTCTCGCGGCTGCGGGCCAGCCGGGCCTGGTTCCTGCCGCCGCTGGCGGGTTCGCTGTTCGGCTCGATGATCGATACCACGATCTTCTTCACCGTCGCCTTTGCCCCGGCTCTGGTGGCCGTCGACATGCTGTTCGGCATGGCCGATGGCTCGCTGGGTTTCCCGGCACCATGGCTCGGCATCGGACCGGACGTGCCGCTCTGGACCTCGCTGGCCACGGGCGACTTCATGGTGAAATTCCTCGCGGCGCTGCTGCTGCTGGCGCCCTATCGGGCCCTGATGGGCCGGATCATGCCGCTACCGGCCCTGGGGGCGCGGGCTTAGGGCGCGGACTTCCCCTCTCCCCTTGAGGGAGAGGGAAAAGGAGGCTACTCCGCCAGGGCAAATTCCAGCAGCAGGGTGCGTTGCCAGTCGTTGAAATTGTTGTCCGAGCCGATGAGGATGCGCAACTCGCCATCGGGGGCGGTGTGGACGGCGACCGATTCCATGTTGTCGATACTGCCGCCAGTGGCCGAGAGCAGCAATTCGCCGGCCATCAGATTGTTTGGCCGCACGTCGGCAGCGGGGACGCGGCGCAGGTTCATCACAAAGCTCAGCATGGAGACGCCGCGCTCGAGCACCAGCAGGTCGCCATTGGGCAAAAAGGCGCAATCGGTGGGGTTCACCACCGGGCTGTTCTGGTAGCCGATGGGGCCCTTGTCGTTCTGGCCGAGCAGCCAGCCGCGATGATTGCCCTCCTCGTCCAGCGCCTCTTCGGTCAGCAGCAGGGTGGACCCCGCTATGGGCGAGGCCGGCGGCGCGATGCAGAGCGATTCCAGGCTCTCATTGGTCCGGAGGTCGGTGAGCCAGTCGGGAATGCGCACCTCGCGCGCCGGCCCGCCCGGCCGGCCGTCGACAAGGGCGAAATCGGCAACGCGGGTCAGGTTCTCGAAGCCAACGCGCACCGCCACCGGCACGCCGTCGCGATGGACGGTGTCGAGGCTTTCGGCATCCTTGGCATATTGGCGCGGCAGCAGGTCGCCCTTGGAATTGCGCATCGGCTCGACCCAGGCGCCGATGAAGCCGAAGAGGCGCCCCGCATCGTCATAAGCCAGTTGCCCGGTGACGAAATTGCCGCGGTCGCTGGCAAAGGTCGCCTGCTGGTCCGGCCCGGTCATGGCGAGGCTGGAGAGACCCCCGAAAGTGTCATTCTGGCTGACCAGCGCGATGCCGCCGCGAAAGATCAGACCATCGACCGGCTGATCGACCGTGCTGTCCTTGAACTGGGTGATCGGGCTGGCGCTGACGCTCACCTCGACGGCCATGGCGGGAAAACTCCCCGCCAGCATCGCCGCGACGATGGCGACGCGCCGCAGGGTCATCCCCGTCCCCGCCGCCGCGTCTGCACCGGCATTTCCTCGTCGAACAGGGCGGCCAGTTCGTCCGTCAGCGCCCCGGCCAGTTCCTCGGCATCGAGCAGCGTCACGGCGCGGCGGTAGTAGCGCGTCACGTCATGGCCAATGCCCACGGCGACCAGCTGGATCGGCGAGCGCGTCTCGATATCCTCGATCACCTGCCGCAGATGGGCTTCCAGGTAATTGCCGGCATTGACCGACTGCGTGCTGTCATCGACCGGGGCGCCATCGGAAATCACCATCAGGATGCGGCGGGCTTCCGGCCGGGCCAGCAGGCGTTTGCGCGCCCATTCGAGCGCCTCGCCATCGATATTTTCCTTGAGCAGGCCCTCGCGCATCATCAGGCCGAGATTACGCCTTGCATGGCGCCACGGCTCGTCGGCGGCCTTGTAGATGATGTGGCGAACATCGTTGACGCGGCCCGGATTGGCCGGGCGATTGGCTTCGAGCCAGGCTTCGCGGCTCTTGCCGCCCTTCCAGGCGCGGGTGGTGAAACCCAGGATCTCGACCTTGACGCCGCAGCGCTCCAGCGTGCGCGCGAGAATATCGCCGCAGATGGCCGCGATGGTGATCGGGCGGCCGCGCATCGAGCCGGAATTGTCGATCAGCAGCGTCACCACCGTATCGCGGAAATCGGTGTCGTTCTCGACCTTGAAGGACAAAGCCTGCATCGGATCGGTGACGACACGGGTGAGGCGCGCCGTATCGAGCAGACCCTCTTCGAGGTCGAACTGCCAGCTCCGATTCTGCTTGGCCATCAGGCGCCGCTGCAGCTTGTTGGCCAGCCGCGCCACGGCACCGGCCAGGTTTTCCAGCTGCTTATCGAGCAGGCCACGCAACTGGTCGAGCTCGTCGGGCGGGCACAGCTCGGCCGCCTTGACGATCTCGTCGAATTTGGTGGTGAAGACCTTGTAGTTGAACTGGTTGGAGAGCTGGGTGCCGCCATCCTTGGCGGGCGGTGGCATGGGCGCGTCTTCGCCGGCTTCGGCGGCCGCGTCCTCATCGGTATCGGCCATGTCCGATTCCATGCCCTCGACGTCGCCGGTTTCTTCCGACTCGCCGGCCTGCTCGTCCTGCTGGCTATCCTGGCTGTCGTTCTCGCCTTCGCCCTGTTCGGGCGACTGGTCGGAGCTGTCGCCCTGCTCAGGATCCTGGCTCTCGCCCTCTTCCTCGTCCGAGGCATCGGGATCGTCCAGCTCGCTTTCGGGCACCAGATTGAGGTCACGCAGCAGCGCCTTGGCGGCGCGCGAGAACTCGTCCTGGTTTTCGTAGCGCGTCAGCAGGTCATCGAGCGACTTGCCGCCCTTGTCCTCGATCTCCTTGCGCCACAGATCGACCAAAGCATGGCCCGAAGGCGGCACCGGCACGCCGGCGAGCTTTTCGCGCAGCAGCAGGCCCAGAGCCTCGGCAATCGGCGCATCGCCCTTGTTGTCGACCTCGGCGAAATTGGCGCGGAACAGCCGATCTTCCAGCATTTCGGAAATATTGCCGACCATGCCGGGCATGCGCACGCAGCCCAGAGCTTCGACGCGGGCCTGTTCCAGCGCGTCGAAAGCGGCACGGGCCGTGGGGTCCATCGGCGAGCGCTTGCGATGGGTATCGGGATCGTGGCTGGCCAGCCGCATGGCCATGGCATCGCCCTGCCCGCGGGCAATGGCGATATCGCGGCGGGTCGGCAGGCGCGGCAGATTGGCCAGGCGCGCCTTGTCGGAAGTGAGCAAAGGCCGGTCGGAGGTGAAGGTCACTTCCAGCTCGGGCTTGGCGCCGATGGCGCGCACCGTCGCCCCCATGGCCGATTTGAAGACCTGGGTCTGGTCGGGCTTGTTGGCTTTGCTGCGCGGTGGTTGTGCCATTCTGAATGCTCGTCGTCTGCCTGGCCACCAACATGGCCAACGGCGCCCCCTCCCCTTGAGGGGAGGGCCGGGGAGGGGGTGGGTCAGTAGATCACCGATGGACCCCCACCCCCAACCCCTCCCCTCAAGGGGGAGGGGAGCACGGAGCCCACACTTTCATCCTAAGCCGTGACGGCCAGATTGGCCGAGCTTTCCGGCAAATCTTCGCCGAACACGCGCTGGTAGAACTCGGCCACGACAGGGCGCTCCAACTCATCGCATTTGTTGAGGAAGGTCAGGCGGAAGGCGAAGCCGACATCGCCACCGAAAATCTGGGTGTTTTCGGCCCAGGTGATCACGGTACGCGGCGACATGACGGTACTGAGATCGCCATTGATGAAGGCCGAGCGCGTCAGGTCGGCCAGGCGTACCATATTGGCGATGAGCTTCTTGCCCTTGTCATTCTCGCCATAGGCCTTGTTCTTGGCGAGCACGATGCCGACTTCCTTGTCATGCGGCAGGTAGTTGAGCGTGGTCACCAGGCTCCAGCGGTCCATCTGACCCTGGTTGATCTGCTGGGTGCCGTGATAGAGGCCCGACGTATCGCCCAGCCCGATCGTATTGGTGGTCGAGAACAGCCGGAACGCCGGATGAGGCACGATCACGCGATTCTGGTCGAGCAGGGTCAGCCGGCCCGCGACTTCCAGCACGCGCTGGATCACGAACATCACATCCGGGCGACCGGCATCGTATTCGTCAAACACCAGCGCGACATTGTTCTGCACCGCCCAGGGCAGGATGCCATCGCGGAATTCGGTGATCTGCTTGCCGTCCTTGAGCACGATCGCGTCCTTGCCGACGAGATCGATACGGGAGACATGGCTGTCGAGATTGACGCGGACCAGCGGCCAGTTGAGGCGCGCCGCGACCTGCTCGATATGGGTGGATTTGCCGGTGCCGTGATAGCCCTGCACCATGACGCGGCGATTGAAGGCAAAGCCGGCAAGGATGGCCAGCGTGGTGTTGCGGTCGAACAGGTAATCGGGATCGACCGGCGGCACGTGGCTATTGGCTTCCTTGTAGCCCATCACCTTCATGTCCGTGTCGATACCGAACAGCTCCCGTGCCGAAAATTCGGTGTCGGGCAGATTGGTGTACTCAGTCATGGCATGGCTCTTGGCGGAAGGATTCGAGGCGGGAAGTCGCGGGCTCTATAGCAGCATTGTGACGGGGGCGGTAGGCACCTCTTCACCTCTCCCTCGGGGGAGAGGTCGGCGGCGCAGCCGACGGGTGAGGGGGCCTTTACTGGGTGCGGTGCGCGGGGAAGGCCCCCTCACCCGACCCTTCGGGTCGACCTCTCCCCCAAAAGGGAGAGGTAAGAAAGATCACTTCGCCACGAACCCCGTCTTCTTCAGATGTGAATAGGCCGCAATGATCGTCCGCAGGCGCTCCTCGCTGGCCTTGTCGCCGCCATTGGCGTCGGGGTGATGGATTTTGACCAGCGTCTTATAGGCCCGCTTGATGTCGTCGGACTTGGCCTGCCCGATCAGGCCCAGCGTTTCCAGCGCCCGCCGGTCCTGCTCATGCAGCGGCTTGACGCGTTCGGTCGCCGGCTTCTGCGACTGGCGGTGGCGATATTTGGCGAAAACGCCAAACGGATCGCCGTATCTGTCGCCGGGCCGCAACGCCTCGCGGGCGGCGCGGGCGCCCCGCATATTGGGATTGCCGGTGGCAAAGCTGGAGCGCGATTCCGCCTTGGGCGGAGCGTGCAACGCCTCCTCGAGCTCGTCCTTGTCCATGCCGGCGAAAAAATTGAACGCCGTATTGTAGTGGCGGACATGCTCGAGGCAGAAATGGTGGTACTGGCCTTCGCTGCGGGCGCCCTTGGGCGCGCGATATTCGCCGGCCAGCTCGCACCCTTCCCAGTCGCAGACATGCTCGACCGGCGCCGGTTTTTCTTCCCGGCGCGGCTTGATGCGAATGGTGTCGAAGAGCTTGGAAGTCAGTTTCATTGCGCCTAGTTAAAGCCTGAAAACAACGGAGAACTCGACGCGATGTCCGTAAAAGACACCTTAACCGCCAAGCTCACCAGCAAATTTGCCCCCGCTTTCCTCGATGTGATCGATGAATCGAACAAGCATTTCGGTCATGCCGGCTGGCGGGAAGGTGGTGAAACCCATTTTCGTGTCAGAATCGCGACCCGCCATTTTGACGGGATGAGCCGCGTGGCGCAACACCGCGCCGTCATGGACGTTCTCGACGCCGAACTCAAGGACCGGGTGCATGCCCTGGCCATCGACGTGCTGCCGGTGGATGGGCCCTGGGAGTAGTCCTCTTGCGCCGGCCTCCCCTCGCCCCTTGTGGGAAAGGGTGGAAATCCGCGTTCAACGGAGTTCCGGGTGAGGGGTCTGCGGTTGCCCATGCTTTAATGCTGGCGGGGAGCTCAAAGCCCCCCTCATCCGCCCTTCGGGCACCTTCTCCCACAAGGGGAGAAGGGGATCAGCCCCGCATTTCGTTCAAAAATTCTGCCACCGCCGCGCCGCCCACATTCTTCTCGATGAACGCCTGTCCGATCCCCCGGGTCAAAATAAACGTCAGCGCGCCGCGCTGGACTTTCTTGTCCTGCGCGATGGCTTCCATCAATGTTTCGGTGGAGCCGAGTGTTCCGGGGATATCAGCCAAAGTGGTGGGCAGGCCCGATTTCTTCAAGTGCGCGGCAATGCGGCCGCTGTCCTGGCTCGGCGCCAGCCCCAGCCGCGCCGAGAAGCCATGCGCCAGCACCATGCCGATGGCGACGCCTTCGCCATGCAGCAGGCGGTCGGAATAGCCGGTATCCTTTTCCAGCGCATGCCCGAATGTATGGCCGAGATTGAGCAGGGCGCGGACGCCGAGTTCCTTTTCGTCCTCGATGACGACGCGCGCCTTGTGGGCACAGCAACGGGCAATGGCCTCGCCGCGCGCCGGGCCGCCGGCGAAGATTTCGGGCTGATGCTCTTCGAGCCAGAAAAAGAAATCCTCATCGTCGATGAGGCCATATTTGACGACCTCGGCATAGCCGGAGGCGAACTGGCGCGGGCTCAGCGTATCGAGAGTCGACAGGTCCGCCAGCACCAGCCTGGGCTGGTGGAAGGCGCCGATCAGGTTTTTGCCATGGGGCGAGTTGATGCCCGTCTTGCCGCCGACCGAGCTATCGACCTGCGCCAAAAGCGAGGTCGGCATCTGCACGAAATCCATGCCGCGCCGGGCGATGGACGCGGCGAACCCGGCCAGGTCGCCGATCACGCCACCGCCGAGCGCGATGACGAGGTCGCCGCGTTCGAGCCGAGCAGCGAGAATGCCTTCCACCGCCTGGCCGAGCAGGGTCCAGGACTTGGTGGCCTCCCCCGCTGGCAGCACGATTTCGGTATGGCCGAGCCCCGCCGCATCGAGCGAAGCGGTGAGGCGCGGCAATTGCGCGCGGGCCACGTTGTCATCGGTGATGATGCCATAGCGGCGACCGGGAAAGCGCTCGGCCAGGATTGTCCCCGCATCGTCGAGCAGGCTGTCACCGATCAGAATGTCGTAGGCGCGCTCGCCGAGGGCGACGTGAACTTTGTGGGCGATATCGGCCATATCAATCAGTCCTGGCGCTTGAGAAAGCCGAGCACGGCGTCGATCACGTCGCCGGCCACCACATCCTGCGGCACGTCGCGCGAGACCACGGTGACGTCGGCTTCGGCATAGATGGGATAGCGGTCCTCGATCAGCTTTTCGAGGGTGGCGCGGGGATTGGCGGTCTTGAGCAGCGGGCGGTTGGAGCGGCGCGACACCCGTTCGAACAGGATATCCACCTCGGCCTTGAGCCAGATGGATATGGCCTCGCTCTTGACCAGGGCCCGCGTCTCGGCATTGACGAAAGCGCCGCCGCCGGTGGCCAGCACCACGCCCTGGTCCTTGAGCACGCGGGCGATGACGCGGGTCTCCCCGGCGCGGAATTCGGGCTCGCCGCGCTGCTCGAAAATCTCCGGGATCGTCATCTGTGCCGCCTTCTCGATCTCTTCGTCGCTATCGAGAAACTGGCGGCTGAGCCGGGCCGCGAGACGCCGGCCGACGGTGGTCTTGCCCGCGCCCATCATGCCGACCAGCACCAGCGGCCTGCCGGCCAGGCGCTCGGCAAGATGTTCGGCGCGGGCCTGCCGCGATACCGCGTCGGGTCGGTTCAAAAAAGGCGCTCCCTGATCTTGCCGCTATGAACCTGCCGCCGTTGCGCCTGTCAAGAACTTGCAGTGGGCGGCGCCAGACCGCACTATGCCTACGGAAACGAAACCTTTTGCTGGCAAATTGCGCAAAAGCCGATAGCCGGACTGCCAATGCCCACTCTGATCCGCCTCATCATCGTCCTGCTGTTCCTGGCTGGCCTCGTCTATGCCGGCATGTTCGCGCTGGTCGCCTTCGTCGAGCCGACGCCCAAGGAACAGACCATCCGCATTCCCCAGCGCGACCTGCTTTCGGGTGGCCAGCCGGCACTGCCGGGACAGGCGACCCCGGCGGTCGACGAGCCAGCGGAGCCGGTCCCGTGAGCCACCTGATCGGCGCTTTTCTCGAAATGATGAGCGCCGAGCGCGGCGCGGCAAAAAATACCATCGAAGCCTATCGCCGCGACCTTTCCGACTATGCCGGCTACGTGCTGGGCAGCCAGCAGACCCTGCTGAACGTGGACCGTGACACGGTCAATGCCTTTCTCGACCGGCTCAAGCAGGACGGGCTTTCGTCCGCGTCCTCGGCAAGGCGGCTCTCGGCCATCCGCCAGTTCCACAAATTCCTGTGCGCCGACGGCATGCGCGGGGATGACCCGACGCGGATCGTCCCCAGCCCCAAAAGCCGGCGGCCGCTCCCCAAGGTGCTGTCACTGGCCGAGGTGGACACGCTGCTGACATTGGCCGAAAGCGAGGTCAACAAACCGGCTTCGCCGCAGAAGCAGGCATCCGCCCAGCGCCTCTATGTGCTGCTCGAATTGCTCTATGCCACCGGGCTGCGCGTCAGCGAACTGGTGAGCCTGCGCCGCTCGGCGGTGATGCGCGACGCCAGTTTTCTCACCGTCGTCGGCAAGGGCAGCAAGGAGCGCATCGTACCGGTCAACGACCGGGCGCGCGACGCCATCAAGGCCTATGTCAAGACGCTGGAAAAGGGGGAGGTTTTCCTGTTTCCGGCTTCGGGGGCGGAAGGCTATCTGAGCCGGCAGGTTTTTGCGCGTGATCTCAAGCTCCTGGCCGGACGCGCCGGGATCAGTTCGGCACGCGTGGCGCCGCACGTGCTGCGGCATGCTTTTGCCAGTCACCTGCTGGCCGGCGGTGCCGACCTGCGGGTGGTGCAGATGCTGCTCGGCCATGCCGATATCTCGACCACGCAGATTTATACCCATGTGCTGGACGAGAAACTGCGGACCCTGGTGGAGACCCATCACCCGCTGGCGGAGGGATGACTTTCTTACCTCTTCCTTCGGGGGAGAGGTCGACTTGCGAAGCAAGGCGGGTGAGGGGGCCTTTTCTTGATACTGTGCTCGGGAAAGGCCCCCTCACCAGGCCTGCGGCCGACCTCTCCCCCAAAGGGAGAGGTAAGAGGCTTGACTTGCCATTGCGCCATCGCCACTTTCCGGCCACTTTAGGGCGCAAGAGCAGCGGCCCTTGATCCAGGGTCCGAACAGAGACCCCGAACGGGCAGGTTGATGCAGTCTTATCTCGATTTCGAAAAGCCGGTTGCCGATCTTGAGGGCAAGATCGCCGAGCTCAAGGCCATGGCGGCGACCGACCAGGCCGTGAGCATCGACGAGGAGGTCAACCGGCTCTCCAGCCGCGCCGACGAGGCGCTGGTCGAGATCTACAAGAAACTCACCCCCTGGCAGAAGACGCAGGTGGCGCGCCACCCACAGCGCCCGCATTTTTCCGATTATGTCGGCAAGCTCATCACCGAATGGACGCCGCTGGCCGGCGACCGGAAATATCGCGAGGACGCGGCTTTGCAGGCCGGCTTCGGGCGCTTCAACGGGCAATCGGTGGCTATCCTGGGCCAGGAAAAGGGCAGTTCCACCGAGACCCGCCTCAAGCATAATTTCGGCATGGCCAGCCCCGAAGGCTATCGCAAGGCCGTCCGCATCATGGACATGGCCGATCGCTTCAATATTCCGCTGATCTCGTTCGTCGACACGGCGGGGGCCTATCCCGGCATCGGCGCCGAGGAGCGCGGCCAGGCCGAGGCCATCGCCCGCTCGACAGAGAAGTGTTTGGAGCTGGGCGTGCCCAACATCGCCATCGTCATCGGCGAAGGCGGCTCGGGCGGCGCCATCGCCATCGCCGTGGCCAACCGCGTGCTGATGCTGGAAAACGCCATCTATTCGGTGATTTCGCCGGAAGCGGGCGCCTCGATCCTGTTCCGCGACGCCGCCAAGGCGCAGGACATGGCCACCGCCCAGAAGATCACCGCGCAGGACCTGCTGGGCTTCGGCGTCATCGACGGCATCATCCCCGAACCCGCCGGCGGCGCCCATCGCCATCACGAGGCGATCATGGATTCGACGCGAGGGGCCATCGCCAAATTCCTCACCGACTTCGAGGGCAAGGGGCGGCTTGAAACCCGCGAACACCGCCGCGAGAAGTTCCTCGCCATAGGCTCGGCGCTTTAGGCTCCGTACCTCTCCCTTGGGGGAGAGGTCGACTTGCGAAGCAAGGCGGGTGAGGGGGCCTTCCCCACACGCCGCACCGAGACAAGGCCCCCTCACCCGGCCTACGGCCGACCTCTCCCCCAAAGGGAGAGGTGAAGAGGCCACACGCTTGCGTGATATTCCTCCGCTTCCAGCCGATTTCGCGGCGTGCTAACGCTTCGTTCACCAGCAAAACTCATGCTGCGGTAACCACCGGCCCCTATGGGTCACCGCTTCCTTTCGTCCATTCGGGCTGCCGACCTTGACCGCCATTATGTTTCGCAAAATTTCCGCGGCGCTGATCCTGCTCTGGGTCGCCTTCGGGCTCGTCGCCTGTGGCGGCTTCCTGCCCAAGAGCAGCGACAACCGGCATAACCAGCCGCTCTCGGGCATGACCCAGGCCGGGTTGCGCAATATGGGCTCGTCGCCCGGCGAGGCCATGGTCGTCCGCATCTTCAAGGAGGAAAAGACCCTCGAAGTGTGGAAGCGCACGACGGCCGGCACGTTCAAGCTGTTCAAGACCTACGAGATCTGCGCCTTTTCCGGCGATCTCGGCCCCAAGATCAAGGAAGGCGACCGCCAGAGCCCGGAGGGCTTCTACACCATCACACCCGGCCTGATGAATCCGCGGTCCAACTACTACCTGGCCTTCAATACCGGTTTTCCCAACAAGTTCGACCGCGTCTGGGGCCGCACCGGCAGCGATTTGATGGTGCATGGCGACTGCTCGTCGCGCGGCTGCTACGCCATGACCGACGAGGGCATTGCCGAGATTTATGCGCTGGCCCGCGAGAGCTTCAAGGGCGGCAACCAGAGCTTCCAGCTGCAGATCTTCCCGTTCAAGATGACCGCCGCCAAGCTGGCAAAGCGGGCTTCGAGCCCGCATATCGGCTTCTGGAAGGATATCAAGGAAGGCTACGACCTGTTCGAACTGACCCGGACGCCGCCGGCCTGGGACGTGTGCGAACGGCAATATATCTTCAATGCCGTCGGCGGCGGCGCGCTCAACCCGATGGGCCCCTGCCCGGCCGTGATCCAGAATGCGGCACTGACCCAGCGCCAGCAGGCCGACGACATCGCCTTCGCCGCCGCGGTCGAAAGCGAAGCGCAGAAGGCGGCGCGCCAGGCAGCCGAGGCCGAACGCCAGGCAGCCGCCGAAATCGCGGCCAAGGAACGCGGGGCGGCCATTGGCGGCTTCTTCAGCGGCATCGGCAACATATTCGGCGGCAAGGATGCCGATGTCGTGCCGGTAATGTCGGGCAAGCCGGCGCCCAGGCCGATGCCGAGGTTGCAGCGCTAAAGCATGTCTCCCAAAGTGGTGCGCGCTTTAGACCGATCCACATCCGGTCATTGGCAGGATGATGCAATTGCCATTGCCCCGCACCATATCTGGGCCGCAATCTGCGCCGATCTGGACGCGACAAAGCCAGCAATGGAGACTTCGTTTTGGAAGAGCCAGCATCGGTCGATGTTCAGGGCGAGAAGCGGGACGACCTGCCCCCTGCCCGCCGCCGCCTACCACTCTCCACCATGCTGAGCTTCGCGGTCGGGCTGGTGGGCATTGCCGCGCTGGGCGCCAGCGCCTGGGTCTATAACGAGACGCAGCGCGACATCGTGCGGCTCTCTACCGATATCGCGCAATTGCGCGTCAGCATGGACCTGTTCGGCCGCCAGCAGGGTACGCCTTCGGGCACCGACAGCGCCAGTCTTTCCGACCTCAGCAATCGCCTGTCCATCCTGGAGGAAAGCTGGCGCGGCGCGCCGGCGCCTGCGGCAAGCCTGCCGGCGGTTCCCGCCGCAGCCGCACCCGCCGATGCGGCGGGCGGCGACTGCCTGCCGACAGGAACGCGCTTCATGGTGGCGGCGGGCGACCGCTACCCGGTCTGCGGCACCGGCGCGGTGGTCGAGATCGGCGGGGTGGACGACGGCTTCATCACGCTGGCGGACGGCACGGTGATCGCCCAGGGCGGCAATATCGCCCTGCCCAACAGCGCCTGCATGATCGGCGTGGTGCCCAGCGAGGGCGGCAGCATCAGCGGCTTCGCGGAGATCAGGGTGACCTGCTGAGCCTGTGGCACGCCCTCGTGTGCCTCCGCCAAATGCCTCCCACCCACAATCGCTTCCCCCGGACTTGATCCGGGGTCTCTCGCCGCTTGTGCCGTGTGGAGAGTGACCCGCGGATCAAGTCCGCGGGAAGCGCCGGTGGAAGGGGAGAGCCGGAGGCAAAAACAAAAAAAGGCCCGGATCGCTCCGGGCCTTTTCTATTCATCTGCGATCCTGGCTAGAACGCACCGTGGCAGTGCTTGAACTTCTTGCCTGAGCCGCAAGGGCATGGGGCGTTGCGGGGGACGCCGACCAGCAGCTTGGGATCGATCGGCTTGAGCGAGGGATCGTTGCCGGTGGCGCCCAGCGAGTCGGCGATGGTATCGCCGGCATCGGCGTCGTTCTCGCCGGTCAGCGGATCGATATGAGTTTCGCGGATACGGGTGAGGTCGGGCACCGGCGGGGCCACGGGACGCGGCTGCAGTTCGACATGGCTGAGCTGGGTGGTCACCAGTTCGCGCAGGTTCGCCAGCAGGCCCTGGAACAGCTCATAGGCTTCCTGCTTGTATTCGGTGAGCGGATCGCGCTGGGCGATACCGCGCCAGCCCACCACCTTGGAGAGGTGGTCGAGCGTCACCAGATGCTCGCGCCAGAGGCCATCGATCGACTGCAGCAGGATGGACTTTTCCACCTGGCGCATGATGGTCGGGTTGGCCGAGCCGGCGGCCGCCATATTGGCGATGGTGCGCTCTTCCTTGGCGGCAACCTGAGCATCGGCGGCGGCGATCAGCCGCTCGGTGACGATCTCGGCATCGATGCCTTCCTCGGCAGCCCATTCGGCCACCGGCACGTCGATATTGAGATAGGTCCGGGCGGCGGCGGCGAGTTGCTCGGTATTCCACTGCTCGGGATAGGAGCGCGGCGGAATGGCCTTGCCCACGATATTGTCGACCACGTCGTGACGCATATCGATGACCGTCTCGCTGACATCCTCGGCATCCATCATTTCGATGCGCTGCTCGAAGATCACCTTGCGCTGATCGTTCATCACGTCGTCGTATTTGAGGATGTTCTTGCGGATGTCGAAGTTGCGCGCCTCGACCTTGCCCTGGGCCCGCTCGATGGCCTTGGTGACCCAGGGATGGGTAATGCTCTCGCCCTGCTCCAGCCCCAGCTTGCCCAGCATGGAATCCATGCTGTCGACCGGGAAGATGCGCATCAGATCGTCCTGAAGGCTGAGGAAGAAGGCCGAATGGCCCGGATCGCCCTGGCGGCCGGAACGACCACGCAACTGGTTGTCGATGCGACGGCTCTCGTGGCGCTCGGTGCCGATGACCATGAGCCCGCCCGCAGCCAAGGCTTTGGCCTTGTCGGCGGCGATAGTCTGCTTGATCTCGGCAATCTTGGCCTCGCGCGCTTCCCCTTCGAGACCTTCGGTTTCGCGCTGGATGCGCATTTCGAGATTGCCGCCGAGCTGGATGTCGGTACCACGGCCCGCCATGTTGGTGGCAATGGTGATGGCGCCCGGCAAGCCGGCATCGGCGACGATGAAGGCTTCCTGCTCGTGGTGGCGGGCATTCAGCACATTCATGGTGCCGACATTCTTCTTGCGCAGCAATTCGGCCAGCATTTCCGACTTCTCGATCGAGGTCGTGCCGACCAGCACGGGCTGGCCGCGCTCCTGGCAATCCTTGATCAGGTCGGCAATGGCGTCGAACTTCTCGGCGGCGGTGCGATAGATCGCATCTTCGTCATCGACGCGCGCCACCGGCACATTGGTCGGCACGGTGACCACGTCGAGCTTGTAGATATCGGCAAATTCCTCGGCCTCGGTCGCCGCCGTGCCGGTCATGCCGGCCAGCTTCTTGTAGAGGCGGAAATAGTTCTGGAAGGTGATCGAGGCCAGCGTCTGGTTTTCCGGCTGGATCTTGACGTGTTCCTTGGCTTCCAGCGCCTGATGCAGGCCTTCCGAATAGCGGCGGCCCGGCATCATGCGGCCGGAGAACTCGTCGATGATGACCACTTCATCATTGCGGACGATATAGTCCTTGTCCTTGCGGAACAGCTTGTGCGCCCGCAAGGCCGAATTGGCGTGATGCACCAGCGCGACATTTTCCACGTCGTAGAGCGAACCGGTCTTGAGCAGCCCTTCCTCGGTCAGCCTAGCTTCGAGCTTTTCGATGCCCTCGTCGGTAAACGTGGCGGCGCGCTGCTTTTCATCGAGCTCGAAATCGCCTTCGCCGATGATCGGCATCAGGCTGTCGATGCGGGTATAGAGATCGCTCCGGTCATCGGACGGGCCCGAAATGATCAGCGGCGTGCGCGCCTCGTCGATCAGGATCGAGTCCACCTCATCGACGATCGCGAAGGCATGGCCGCGCTGCACCATCTGGGCACGCGTATATTTCATGTTGTCGCGCAGGTAGTCGAAGCCGAATTCGTTATTGGTGCCGTAGGTGATGTCCGCAGCATAGGCCGCCTTGCGCTCGGCATCGGTCAGGCCATGCACGATGATGCCATAGGAAAGACCGAGGAAATTGTAGATCTGGCCCATCCAGGCGGCGTCGCGGCGAGCCAGGTAATCGTTGACCGTAACGACATGCACGCCCTTGCCGGTCAGCGCATTGAGATAGACCGCGAGCGTCGCCACCAGCGTCTTGCCCTCGCCGGTGCGCATCTCGGCGATGGAGCGGTCGTTGAGCACCATGCCGCCGATGAGCTGCACGTCGAAATGGCGCATGCCGAGCACGCGCCTGGATGCTTCGCGCACCGTGGCGAAGGCCGGCACGATCAAATCGTCGAGATCGGCCCCTTTTTCGAGCTGCGCCTTGAACTCGGCCGTCCGGGCGCGCAGTTCGTCGTCGCTGAGCTTTTCCATCTGCGGCTCAAGCGCATTGATGGCGCTGACCTTGCCCTGGAACCGCTTGACGTGGCGGTCGGACGGAGACCCGAATATCCGCCGGGCGAGCGAGGCAAGTGCCATATGTCAGGTCCTTTTATGACTCATCGTCGTGCGGCGGGGGAGGGGCGGAATTGGACCGGGCGGTCCCGTCGACGCGATGAGAAAGCCTTTCCGGCTTTGGATTTCCGTTATCCCGCCATACGGCGGAAAAAGCGGGGCAGATGTAAGAGCGGGCCCCTCTATTGTCAACGCCGCCGAAATGGGCGACACCTCCTGACCCATGCCGGAAACCCCGGCAGAAACGGGATTTTCGGCGATTGGTTGCTCACACGGCGCGACGCGGCACATTTTGGCCCGGTTGACGTGTGACGGCAGGCCGGAAACATCGTACCGGGCCAACCGGGGCGAGCCATTGCCGACCACAACGAGCCAGACGCGAGCACAGGAAGCGCCGGCCAAGGAGATCTATCCGATGAATTTTTCCCTTTCGCGCCTTGCCCGTACTGCAAGCGTCGTGGCGCTCATGCTGGCCGCCGGCGCCCTGGCCCCGGCCTTCGCGCAGGATGCGGCGCCTGCGGCTGCGGCACCCGCCGCGGCAGCGCCCGTCTCGCCCGATACGGTTGTCGCCACGGTCGGCGGCGAGGCGATCACCGAGGCCGATCTGAGCTTTGCCGCCGAGGACCTGACCCAGGAATTGCAGCAGATGCCTCCCGAACAGCGCAAGCCGTTCCTGCTGCGCGTGCTGATCGACATGAAGGTGATGGCCCAGGCCGGTCGCGATGCCGGCATGGCCGAGACGCCCTTGTTCCAGCAGCGCCTGAAATATCTGGAAGAACGCTCGCTGCGCCGCGCCTTCTTCGCCGAGACCATCGCCAATGCGGTGACCGAGCAAGCGGTGCGCGCCGACTATGACAAGTTCGTCGCCGATTTCGTGCCGGCAGATGAAATCCGCGCCAGCCACATCCTGGTGGCCGACGAAGCCGAAGCCAATGCCATCAAGGCCGAACTCGATGGCGGTGCCGACTTCGCCACCATCGCCAAGGAAAAGTCGATCGATCCCGGCGCGGCCAATGGCGGCGACCTGGGCTTTTTCGGCAAGGGCATGATGGTCGCCCCGTTCGAGGCGGCCGCTTTCGCGCTGACCGATATCGGCCAGATTTCGGCGCCGGTGCAGTCCCAGTTCGGTTGGCACATCATCAAGCTGGAAGAAAAGCGCCAGTCCACCCCGCCCGCCTTTGAGCAGGTCGCCGGCCAGCTCCAGCAGCAATTGCTGATGACCACCTTCGACGACACCGTGGCCAGGCTGATGGATGGCGTGGAGATCGACATCCCCGACGCGGCGCTCAAGGCCGCCGTGGATGCCCAGACCGAGACCGAAGCTGGGGCGCAGTAGAGAACTTCACCTCTCCCTTCGAGGGGAGAGGTCGACCCTCTTGGGGTCGGGTGAGGGGGCCTCCCCCACCGCACCAAGAAAAGGCCCCCTCACCCGGCGCTGCGCGCTTACCTCTCCCCCAAGGGAGGGGTAAGCAGCCCCCGCACCATCTGCCGGGCCACTTGCCGCAACTGGGCCGGGTCGCGTTCGATCCGCCCGGTCAGCAGGCGCTGCCAGATGAAGCCGGCCAGAATATCGGCGCAGAGACCCACATCGACATCCTTGGCCAGTTCGCCCCTGTCGATGCCACGCCGGAAGATTTGTCCGCTCTGGATGCGCCGCTCGGCCGCATAATCGGCCAGCGACGCGGCGGCGGCCTGGTCGCGCTGCGCTTCGGCAATGACGAAGCGGAACACCTGGCCCGCCCCGGTATCGCCCCAATGGGCGAAGACGCCGGTCAGGAAAGCGAACACATCGCCTTCGACGCTCCCGGTATCCATATGCACATTGGCCGGCTTCTGCCGGTGATACACATCGAGCAACAGCGCCGTCTTGCCGGGCCACCACTTGTAGATGGTCGGCTTGCCGGCGCGGGCACGCTTGGCCACCGCCTCGATGGAAAAACCGGCAATGCCCTGCTCGGCCATGATGGCTTCGGCGGCCTCGAGGATAGCCTCTTCAGTCTCCGGATTGCGGCGCGCGCCGATGGACCGGCGGCGATCGTCGATATCGTCTGTCAGCTCGCTCATGGCGCCCAATATGGGGCAAAAAGAATCCGAAGCAAAGCACTTGAACGAAACGTGCCGTTCCGTTACATAACGAAACGTACCGTTTCAATAGGAGCTGCAAATGCAACCCTCTTTTGCTTCCAAGCTGCGCATGGCGCTGGTGATGACCCTGGCGGTCTATCCAGTGGTGACGCTCTATCTCTATGTGCTGATGCCGCTGACCCCCGGCTGGGAAATGTGGCAGCGCAGCCTGGTGCTCGTGCCCGTCATGGCCAGCACCATCGTCCTGCTGATCGTGCCGTTTATCGGCAAGCATTTCGGCGGGTTTATCGCCGGCAGGAAGGCGGCGGCGTAGTGCCAAGAGTGGAGCCTCCCCCTCGCTCCTTGTGGGAGAGGGGGGCAATTTCCTCGTCCAGAGGAAATTGCGGGTGTGGGGTTCCCGCGCCCGCCCATGCACCGATGCCAGTGGATGGCCCTGCGCCCCCTCATCCGCCCTTCGGGCAGCTTATCCCACGAGGGGAGAAGGGGACTCCGCGGACCTGGCTGGTTCGACGTCTTGCGAATGCCGCACGTTTCGGGCACACCCTTGCGACTTCGCAGAGGACTTTGCCATGGCTGCCCATCCGGTTTCCCCGCTCGCTCCCAAATCCTATCCCGACCTGCCCGCCATTGCGGGAGTGCGGTTTGCCACGGCGGAAGCCGGCATCAAGTACAAGGGCCGGACCGATGTGCTGCTGATGGCCTTTGACGAGGGCACCACGGCCGCCGGCGTGCTGACCAGGTCCAAATGCTCCTCGGCCGCGGTCGACTGGTGCAAGGCCAACCTGCCCGGTGGCGTGGCACGCGGGCTGGTGGTCAATTCGGGCAATGCCAATGCCTTTACCGGCAGCAAGGGCAAGCAGAGCGTGGAACTGACCGCCGACTATGCGGCCAAGGCGCTGGGCTGCCAGCCCGGCGAAGTGTTCCTCGCCTCGACCGGCGTCATCGGCGAACCGCTCGATGCGTCCAAATTTGCCGGCGTGCTTGACACCATGGCCGGCCAGATGGGCGATGCGCCATGGATGGACCCGGCCAGGGCCATCATGACCACGGACACTTTCCCCAAGCTGGCGGGCGCCGTGCTCGATATCGACGGGGTGGAGGTCAGGATCAACGGCATCGCCAAGGGCAGCGGCATGATCGCCCCCGACATGGCCACCATGCTGAGCTTCGTCGTGACCGACATGCCCGTGGCCGCGCCGGTGTTGCAGGCGTTATTGGCCAAACATGTGCAGACCAGTTTCAACGCCATTACCGTCGATAGCGACACCTCCACTTCGGACACGCTGCTGGCCTTCGCCACCGGCAAGGCCGGGGTAGAACCCATTGCCAGCCTCGACGATCCGCGCGCCGAAGTGTTTGGCGAGGCCCTGCGCGATGTGCTGTTCGACCTTGCCATCCAGGTGGTGCGCGATGGCGAAGGCGCCACCAAGCAGGTGTCCATTCATGTCGAGGGCGCCACGTCCGACGCTTCGGCCTTCCGCATCGCCAAGTCGATCGCCGACTCGCCGCTGGTCAAGACCGCCATTGCCGGCGAGGACGCCAATTGGGGCCGCGTGGTGATGGCAGTGGGCAAGGCCGGCGAACCCGCCGACCGCGACAGGCTGGCCATCCGCTTCGGCGACCTGCTGGTGGCCAAGGACGGTGAACGCGCACCGATCTACGACGAGGCCGCCACCTCGGCCTATATGAAGGGCGAAGACCTGGAACTGACCGTGAGCCTCGGGCTCGGGGACGGCCGCGCCACGGTCTATACCTGCGACCTGACGCACGGCTACATCACCATCAATGGCGACTACCGGAGCTGAGATGGGCCTCCCCGACACACTGGCCTTCGAACGCGCCGGGCTGAAGGCCTGGCCGGGCATCGAGACCGATTGGGACGGCCAATGGGTACGCCGTGCCGCTGGCGGCTACACCAAGCGCGCCAATTCGCTGCAATGCTTCGACCCGGCTGACGGCGACGATGCCGAAGACCGGCTGGCGGCTGGAGTCGCCTGGTTCGAGGCGCGCGGCATTGCCCCCGTGGTGCGCACCACCCCGCTCGCCAGCGCCAGCCTCAATGCGGTGCTGGATGCCCAGGGTTGGGCCACAATCGACCGCAGCTATCTCTATGCCATGCCCCTGGCCGCGCATGAGCCTGATGCGGAAGGCCGGGTTACCGCCCTGCTCGACCCGCAATTCCTTGCCGCCCAGCAGGCGCTGAAGGGGCATACGGACGCGCTGATGACCCGCATGCGGGCCCTGCTCGCGGTCATGGCGGTTCCCGCTTGCGGCATCGTGATCTATCGCGATGGCGTGGCCGTGGCCTCGGGACTGATGGCGATTGCCGATGGCATCGTCATCACAGGCAATGTCATCGCCGACCGGACACGCCGCCGCCAGGGGCTGGGCGCCGCCATGATGCGAACCGGGCTGGCCTGGGCGAAAGCCGAGGGTGCGACCATAGCCGCGCTCAACGTGGAGGCGAACAATCCGGCCGGCCAGGCGCTCTATGCCAGCCTCGGCTACCGGCACCTCTACGACTACACCTATCGCGTCCGGGGGCAGGCATGAGCGAGTTCAAGCTGCTGCTCGTCGTGGCCTGCGCCCTGATCGATGCCGACCGGCGCGTGCTGATCGCTCAGCGCCCCCAAGGCAAGTCACTGGCGGGGCTGTGGGAATTTCCCGGTGGCAAGGTGGAGGCGGGGGAAAGCCCGGAGGATGCACTGATCCGCGAACTGGAGGAAGAGCTCGGTATTTCCACCAAGACGGCGTGCCTGGCTCCGGTATCCTTCGCAAGTCACTCTTACGATAATTTTCACCTGTTGATGCCACTTTACGCCTGCCGGAAGTGGCAGGGTGAACCCCAGGCGCGGGAACATTCGGCGCTGAAATGGGTCCGCCCGCAGAAGCTGCGCGACTACCCCATGCCACCGGCGGATGAACCTCTGGTCGCCGCATTGTGCGACCTGCTCTAGCGGGGGTGAGCATGCTGGCCGAGACGATCAGAAGATTCGTCGATGACGAGAGTGCCGCGACCGCCATCGAATATGGCCTGATCGCCGCCTTGATCGCCGTTGCCGCCATCGGCAGCTTCGTCGCCTTCGGCAATTCCCTGGTGAACCTGATGGGGATCGGCACCGGCAGCGCCGCCGAGGTCATGGCTACCCAGAGCGCCAAAATCCAGTAGCGTGTCACCGCTGCTACTGCAGCACCACGACCTTGTATTTCTCGCCCGCGACCACCGGATCGCCGGGATAGAGGTCGTTGATGATGTAGAACAGCTCGCTGCCGCGATTGAGCCCGGCCATCTGGCGGGCCAGCGAATCGGCGCTATCGCCGGATTTGGCCGTCACCACCCGCACCGCCACCTTGCGCACCTGGTTGAGATCGGCCGCCTCGGTGCGGCGGAAGCTCTTGAGCGTCGCCTCGGCGCCCTGGGCGAAGCGGCTGCTGTCGGCCTTGGCGGCGAAGATGAAGCGATAGACCTGGCCATCGAGCCGCATGACCGAGACGCGGAAGAACCACTGGTCGGTCTGGGCCAGGCCCGAAGCCATTTCGATGCCGTTATAGCTCTGCGTGGTGACGCTGTCGGCCTTGAGCCCGGCAATCCAGCCCGAGCGCAGGTAATCGGCCAGCGGCACATTGGCCTGCACGTCGGCGCTGTCGAAGCGCACCGCCTCGCCATCGCCGGCCACGCCCACCACCGCGCTCTGCGAATTCTGCAGCGTATAGCCCTCGGGCACGGTGAAGGTGAATTTGGAGGCGGTATGGATGAAGCGGCGCCCGACAATGGAGCCCTGGGCCGGGCTGTCGCCGAAGGTCAGCCCGGCAATCGAGGCCAGATAGCCGTCGCGATCGGTCTCGCCCAGGCCGGACTGGCCGAACATGGTCGTGGCGGTATCGAGCGCTTTCTGGATGCGAGCCGGGGTCGAGGGGTGAGAGGACAGGAACCCGTCATCGCCCCCCTCGCCGGCCGAGAAGCTGGCGAAACGGCTCATGACGCCCAGGAACCGTGCCGCGGCCCGCGGATCGTAGCCCGCCTTGCCGGCGAACTTGATGCCCTCGCGGTCCGCTTCCAGCTCCTGGTTCTGGCTGAAGGCGGCCATGGATTCGCGGGTGCGGTTGGCGGTTGCATCGGTCGAGGTATCGCCGCCGAAAACGCTGGTGATGACGCGATCGACGATTTCGGTGGTGCGGGTACGGTCGGTGCGGGCGCGGGCATGGCGCAGGGTCACGTGGGCGATTTCATGCGCCAGCACGGCGGCCAGTTCGCTGGTGTCGCTGGCCAGCGCCAGGATGCCGCGCGTCACGTAGATATAGCCGCCCGGCAGCGCGAAGGCATTGACCTCGGAACTGTCGAGGATGGTCACCTGGAACTGCGCATTGGGCTGGTTGGCGGCAGCGAGCAGGCGACCGACGATACGCGCCACCATGATCTCGGCCGGACGGTCGGAATAGACCCCGCCATAGGCGGCGATGATGCGCGGATGCTCGCGGCGGCCGATGACCACGTCTTCGGGGTCGGTACCCTCGGGCACCACGGTCGGTGCCGGATTGTCGCCCGTCTTGCTGACGGCGATATTGGGGCCCAGGCTGGTGCAGGCGCTCAGCGCCAGCAGCGACAGGGCCACAAGGCCCGCGCGCAAGGCGGGTCGCAATCCCCTCGACATTTGCCCCGGGCCCATCATCGTGTCGCCAGAACCTCGATCTGCTCGGGATGGGTTATCTCGATGCGCGGACCATCCCGGTCGTCCACCCATCCGCGGATGCGCACCAGCGCATTTTCGAGCGCCAGCGGATCGATGCCGGTTTCGGCAAACAGCCGCAAGGCCGGCGCCTCGATCACGGCGGTAAAGTCTTCTTTCCAGAACCGGCCAAAATTGAGATAGACCCGCCCGCCGCTTTTCTCGGCGAGCAGAATTCTGCCTTCGACAAGTTCGTAATGGCCTGCCCGTGCGAGAATATCGCCGGGCCGGTCCGCCGCACGAGTGCTGTAATAGGGATCGGCCCAGATGCCAAGCCTGCCCAGCCTTGCGCGACCCTCAGCCGCGAACAGCAGATCGAGACAGGCCCGGTTGTCGGGGAAGGAATAGACCCGCGCCAGCCCCAGCCCGACCATGGCCTGCTGCGCCCAGACTTCGCCATCGGGCCCGTCGACAAAGACATGCGCCAGCACGCGCCCATAGCGGTCGACCTCTTCCCCGCCAAAGCCCAGCCGCACCGGCTTGTTGAGGGCGATGGCTTCCAATGCTGCCTTGGCCTGGGGGGCCAGCGGCCAGGTGACGAAATCGGGGCGGTCGAGCGGCAGCTTGGGCGCCTGGGTGCCGATCATCCGCACCACGCGGCCATCGTCGAGCACCACCGTATCGCCATCGGTAACCGCGGTGACGATGCCGCCCTGTTCCATGCGCAACTGCTCGCAGGCCAGGGCCGCGACCGACACGGAAGAAAGGGCCGCAAGCGCAGCAAGACGGACGAGACTGGCTTTGAACAATGGAGGCCCCGGAAACAGACGATTCACCTTGCACGCAATTGCGGCAAAAAATCATGAAGGCTCGCGCAGGCGTGATCGGGCGGGCTATCGCCGGGCAAGGCGCGACCGCAGAGCCGCCACGACGCCAGCCAGCCCGATCACCACCATGCCGGCCATGCCGATCCCGTCGGGCAACTGGCCGAAGACCAGCCAGCCCAGGACCCCCGCCCACAGCAGATGCAGGTAGCTCATCGGCGCCAGCAGCGACGCCTCGGCATAGCGGTTGGCGGCAGTAAAGCAGAAATGGCCAATGGCCGCCGTCAGTCCCAGGCTGAGGAACAGCCCCATTTCGAACAGGCTCGGCACGGCACCGAACCAGTACCACGGCATGGCCAGCCCGAAGCAGATCGCCCCGGCCAGCGCCGAATAGAACAGCAAGGCCAGCGTCCGCTCGCTGCGCGCCAGCACGCGCGACAGCATGTAATAGGTCACCGTGGCCACCACATTGCACAGTGCGAAGACCACCCCCGCCGGGTCGAGCCCGGCTCCCGGCCGCGCGATCAGCACCACACCGGCAAAGCCGCCCAGGGCCGCCAGCCAGCCGAGCAGGCCGATCCGTTCACCCAATACCGGCCGCGCCAGCAGCACCACCAGGATCGGCGACAGATAGATGATGGAGGTGGTCTCGGCGATCGGCATGAGCTGCAGGGCAAGGCTGGCAAACAGCGAGCCGACCACCAGGCAGATCGAGCGCACGGCGACCAGGCCGCGCCGCCTGACCACCACCAGCTCGCGCCCCCGGCTCGGCCCCAGGATGGCCAGCATCAGCAACGCATGCACGATATAGCGGATGGCGGCGACCAGCGGCACGTCATAGCTGGCAATGAGATATTTGTTGGTGGCGTCATTGGAGGCAAACATCAGCGTGGCGACGACGATCAGCGATATGCCGAGCAGCGGCCGGTTTTCCACCAGGCTGGGCGCCGGCCGCGCAGCGGCATCCATTTCCGCGCCCACATCGGCCACGGCCTCGTCACTCATGACATTCTCCAGGGAGGCACATCCGCCATGCGGACAGCGCGCCGGTCTTTCTTGGCGGTGGACTCACCGGCCGGGCGGCCAGGAAACGCAGCATGCCGCCGGGAATGCCAATCAGCAACAGATTTCCGTTGCCTCCCTATATGAGGGCCGGCACGTCGCCCAATCTTGTAACCTCCGGCCCTAGCTGGTATTTCCTCGCGCGTGGTCTCGTAGCTCAGCCGGATAGAGCACCGGATTCCTAATCCGGGGGTCATGGGTTCGAATCCCGTCGAGATCACCACTGTTTCCCCATCATCCCCCACGATGCAGCGCATCACCCTGCCACCGATCGGCCATAGCGCCGGCCGGGAAATGGCGCCGGCCGGAAATATGCTTGGGAGTTCTTCCACTGTTCGGGATGCCGCACTCCGGCAATCATCGTCTTCGGCGCTCGCACCACCTGCGAGAAACAAACCCGATCGGAGCGTCAAGATGGGGTACAAGAAGATCAATGCCATCGACCTGCTGGCACATTTTGAAAATCGGCCGCGCGACTACAGCAAGATTGCCGACCACCTCCATGCCGCGGCCAGCCTGAGCGGCCTCGCCCATCTGGCCGGCATCGCCCGGCGCGTCCGCCAGGACTGCCGGACCGACGAATCGCTCATGGCGATGATCAAGCTGAACCTGATGAGCCTGCCCAAGCCGCTCGAACTGGCGATTTTCGGCGATAGCGGGCTGCTGCACGAGCAGCTCGGCCTCGTGCCGGGCACCGAACCGAGATCGGGCACGTCCTAGCCCCGGCCGGGCTCAACAAGCGCCGGCCTGCAATGCGGCCTGGGCCGCGAGCAGGCCGGACGGTCCTACCGTGCCGCCCAGTTGATGCCGCGGCGCAGGATCGTTGCCATTTCCGGGACCTGGAATTCCGACGAGACATGCCCGAGCGCCGAGTAGAACACCCGGCCGGCGCCGTGCTTGCGCTTCCACACCACCGGCATGGTGACGCCGTCGATCCAACTGGCGTGATCGCCGTTGAAGGTGGTGGTGGCCAGCACTTCGTTGGAGGGATCGACATGCATGTAATACTGCTCGGAGCGGTAGGCGAAGCCGTTGACGCCCGCCATCACCGGATCGTCCTGCCGGGTGATATCGACGCGGTAGTCGATGATATTGCCCGGATGGGCCACCCATTGGCCGCCGACCATGAACTGGTAGTCCACTGCATCGCGGAAGGCGTCCCCCATGCCGCCGTGATGGCCGGCCAGGCCGACCCCGGACTCCACGGCGGCCGTGAGGTTGTTGACCTCTTCCTTCTCGATCTTGCTCATGGTGAAGATCGGGATGATGAGGCTGAGATCGCGGATGGACGGATCGGCGAAGGCCTCGGTCGTGTTCTCGACATAGACCTTGAAGCCGTCTTCCTCGAGCCAGCTCTTGTAGATCATGGCGCATTGCTCGGGCTCGTGGCCGCTCCAGCCGCCCCAGACGATCAGTGCTTCGCGCATCCTATTCTCCTCACGCGATAAAGTGGCCAGCGCCGCCAGGCATCCGGCGATGAAACTACTGGGCGTGCCGCGCCGGGCCGGTGGTGCCCCAGGGCGAGCCATAAAGTTCGCCCAGGGCGACGGCCGCCGCGCCACGCGCCCACAATTCGTCGCCGCAATCGTCGATGACGATCTCGGCCAAGGTGGTCAGTGGCGCCGGGATGGCATTGGCGAAGGCCTGGCGCAGCGGCGCCAGCAGATGCTCGCCCAGCGCCAGGGTCGAACCGACGAGAATGACGCGCGGTGGCGCGAACAGGGCCACCAGATTGGCGATGGCGATGCCCAGGGCCGCCCCGGCCCGGGCTGCCGCATCGCGCAGGCCCTCCTCGCCGGCTTCGAGCAGGCCCTTGACCTGGCCCATGCCCTGCCCCAGCCGCATCGCTTCGCTCAATCGCGGATCGGCTTGCAGCGACGACAGAATCGCGCCTTCACCGGCCAGGTCGGCCAGCCGCACGGCATTGTCGCCGCCCGCGCCCATGATCATGTCGCCCAGAGTGAGGCTCAGCCCGCGCGCACCACGGAACAATTGCCCACCATGCATCACGCCCAGCCCCAGCGTTTCCTCGATGGCGACCAGTACGAAATCGTCATGGCTGCGCGCCTGCCCGAACCAGTGCTGCGCCATGGTGATGGCATTGGCGTCGCTCTCGATGATCGTATCGATACCCAGCCGCGTAGCGATGGCCTGATGCAGCGACACATTGAGATCGGCAAGCACGCTCGATGCCAGCACCTTGCCGGTGCCATGCTCGATAACGCCGGGCAGGCTGAGGGCGATGGTCTTGATCTGGTCGAGGCCCAGCCCGGCATCGCGCACGCAGCGCCGCACCCCGTCTTCAACCAGGTCGGCGACAACGGGGGTGGGGATGCGGTCGACGCGCACCGGCAGGGTCAGGCTGGCCAGCACGTCGCCCTGGAAATTGGTGGCGACGAAGACGATGCGGTTGGCGGCGAGCTTGGCGCCGACCACCCAGGCGGCGTCGGGATTGAGCGCCAGCATGACGCGGGGCCGGCCGCGCAAAGTCTGGCTGCGGATATCGCCCTCATGCCGCACTGTGATCAATCCGTCATCGAGCAGCGAGGCGGTGATGGCCGAAACCGTGGTCGCCGACAGGTCAGTGCGCTCGCCGATCTCGACGCGGGCAATCGCGCCGTGCCGACGGATGGTGTCGAGGACGTGGAAGCGATTGATGGCCCGCATCAGTTCGGGATCGGCAGTCTTCATGGAAGGGCGTCGGCTCGCTGGCGGGTCCCGATTTAAATCGGGATGCAAAATAACTGCGTCCCTTCTAGTCGCCTGCCATACAAGAAGGCAAGGCAAATCGCTTTGGGCGTTAAGCTCATGGCAGGGGCGCGCGCGCTATCAAGGGGCAACCATCTTTTGGCCTTGCTGGCCGCCTAACCGGGCCACGACCACTCTTGCTCCAGGATCTTTTTTCATGACCGTTTTGCGCCATCTCAAGCCGGCCATCCTCCCCCTTGCCGTCATTCTGGCCGGCGCCACCCTCGCCGCCTGCAGCATGGGCGGCAGCGGCACCACCGCCATCGCCCTCTCGCCGGGCCTCTCCGCCCGCATGGACCAGCCCGGCGCCAGCCTCGATCGGGCCCAGGCCATCGGCATGATCAATGCCTATCGCGCCACCAACGGTCTGCCGGCCCTGACGCCCGATGCCGCGCTCGATGGCACGGCCCAGGCTTTGGCCAACCAGTATGCCCAGACCGGCACGCCGCCGCGCGCGCCGCAGGATCTGACGGTGATGAAGCTCAGCGCCGGTTACGCCACCTTCGCCGAAACCTTCTCGGGCTGGCGCAACAGCCCGGCCGATGCCGTCGGTCTCAGGGCCACGGCCGGCAAGGCCGGCATCGCCATGGCCTATAGCCCCACCTCGAGTTACGGCGTTCACTGGGTGCTCGTCCTTGACGACTGATATCGAAACCATCGACGCCCGCGGGCTCAAATGTCCGCTGCCGGTCCTCAAGATGGAAAAGCACCTGGCGGCCTTGCCGCCGGGTGCGCGCCTTGCCGTGCTGGCAACGGACCCCATGGCAAAGGTGGATATTCCCCTGTTCTGCAAGCAGAACGGGCATGACTGCGCGGTCACGGTCGAGGAAGACGCCATGCGCTTTGTCATTCTCAAGGGGTGACAGGACAGGCTGCATGAGGTGAAGTGGACCCGCGGCGAGCAGAGGAGGTTCACAATGACACTTTCCACATGCAGGGCGGTGGCATTCCGCGCAGCTTTGGCCGCTACACTGATGTTCCCCGCCGCCACGATGGCGCAGGAGGATCCGGGCTGGCATGGCAGCGTCTATGACGGCATGGCGACCCTGTTCTACGGCATTCCGCAATCGGATCATGCCGAGATTTCCCTGGCCTGCCAGGCCGGCAGCGACACCGCCACATTCGTCTTCGCCTTCGCCCCCATCGCGGCTGTCGATGGGGTTCAGGTCCAGGTCACCCTGGAGGCCGGCAATGTTTCATTGCCCATCCAGACCACCGGCGCGCTGATGCAGATGGACGATCTCTTCCTGCTGGAAGGCGAAGTTGCGGTCGATACCAGGCTCATCGACCTGCTCGGCTCGGACGGCATGCTGAGCGTTTTCGTCGAGGACGGCGCTGCGGAATACCCTCTGGACGGCGCGCGGCAAGCCGCCGCCGCGCTGATCGAGACCTGTGGCCAGCGCGCCGAAACCGCCGCCATCCGGAGCTGTGAATTCGACGCCTGGGTGGAGGGCAGCGGTCCAGCCGCCACGGTCATCCGCGATGGCCCGTCCGGCGACGCCGCCGCCGTTGCCGATTTACCGGGGCCATATGAAGGCTACGATGCGGTCAACTATCCCACCGTCAGCGTCACCGGCAGCAGCAATGGCTGGTTCCGCATCGAGAAGGCCGTCACCAATCTCTATGCGCCGGACGGCGATGTCATTGTGGTCTTCGCCGGACAAGGCTGGGTGTCCGGCAAGGCGCTGGGGCTCGATGTGGAAAGCTCTCTCCACACCCACCCGGCAGCCAATGCCGCGATTGCGATGGATTTCAGTGACGCAGCCGACAGCTATCGGGTCGACCGGCTCTACGCCTGTCGTGACCACTGGGTCGAAGTCGGTGGGACCTATGACGGGCAGCGGGTGCGCGGCTGGTCCGCCGATACCTGCGAAAGCCAGATAACCACCTGCCCGTAACGCTTTATGAGGCGGATCGGCCCTGCCGTAGCCGGGCCACGAAATCCTCCGAGCGCACCGACATCAGCTTGATGGCGCCGCGGGCATGGCTGATGTCGATCCGCTCCGACGCCATGCGCTTTTCCACGCCGATATCGGCGATCTCGGCAAGCGGGATTGTCCAGCTATCGGGCGGATTGCGCGACTTGGTCAGCCGCGTCTGGGCGAACTGGAGATTGCCCTCCGCCAGGGTCAGCGTGCCGCTCACCCACACCCCGCCATTGCGCTTGAGCATGATCGTGGTGGCGGGAAGGACGATCCAGCGCCAAAGCGGTATCTTGTAATTTGCCGGAAGCGGCCTGAGCCAGGCGGCGGGGATTGCAGCTTCTGGGACAATTTCGGTCAAGTCGGCTCCCCAGGCTGTTGGTGCCCCCCGCCGGACTCCGGTTAGACCAGCGAGATATGCTCTAACCAATTGATTTGATTGTGTTGTTTGCGACCGGTCAAAACCACCCTTGACCCCGTCGCGAAAAACGTGCCCCAGATCGTGCCCCAAAACGTGCCCCAAGCACATGGAGCCGACCGTTGCGCCGTGGCGCCGATCCCGATCGATACCTGACCCTCAAGGGGCAGCGATACCACTACAAGCGGCGGGTGCCGTCGAGCCTTCACGCCATGTTCGGCGGCGATACGCACGTGCGCAAGAGCCTCAAGACCGACGACCTCGCCATTGCCCGGGTGAAGCGGGACGAGCTGGAGGAGGCCGACGATCGCCTGTGGGAGGCGCTGGCGCTTGGTAAGCCGAGCGAAGGGGCGAAGGCCGCCTATGAGGCCGCAGTGGCCACAGCGCTCGCCCTGCGCTTCGCATACCGGCCTGCGATCGAAGTCGCGGCCGAGCCGCTGCCAGACTTGCTCGGACGGATCGCGGCCGTGCCGGAATCGGGAACCAGCCGGCCGATCGCCGATGCGACCCTTGGTCTGCTCGACGCGCCCAAGGTCACGGTGACCGAGGCATTCGATATCTATTTCGACGTGATCGCCACCGACGAGCTGCGCGGCAAGAGCGCAAAGCAGCGGGCCGACTGGCGTAAGGTAAAGACCCGGGCACGGAACAACTTCATCCAGGTCGTCGGCGATATCACCCTCACCGACACGACCCGTGACCAGGCGCTGCAGTTCTATGACTTCTGGCGGAAGCGGATTGCGCCGAACGATCGCGAGATTGCCGAGGGCGCCCTCATCACCCACTCACCGGCCAGCGGCAACCGCGACATCGGCAATATGCGCGTGCTGTTCACCGCCTACCATCGTCACATCGGCCAGATGGACAAGTTCAATCCGTTCTCCGGGCTCGGCTTCGAGGAGGACGATGAGCGGACGCGGCCACCCTTCCCTGTCGAGTGGATCACAGGAACCATCCTGGCGCGTGGTGCGCTGTCGGCGCTCAATCCGCCGGCGCGGCGCATCTTCCTGACATTGGTGGAGACCGGCGCCCGTCCGAGCGAGATCGCCAACCTGCTGCCGCGGCACATCGTGCTCGACCACGACATTCCGCACATCGTCATCAGCCCGCGCCGCGAACGCGAAGATCCTCGCCAGATCAAGACCGGCACATCGGTGCGCAAGGTGCCGCTGCTGGGCGTGTCACTGGCGGCGATGCAGGCCAGTCCCAAGGGCTTCCCTGAATACCACGACAACGAGACGACGCTGTCCAACACGCTGATGAAGCATTTCCGCAAGCACAAGCTGCTGCCGACGCCGGCGCACACCATCTACTCGATCCGCCATGCCTTTGAGGATCGGATGAAAGATGCGCTGGTGGACGAGGAGGTGCGGAAGCTATTGATGGGCCATGCTATCGATCGCCCACGCTATGGCAGCGGCGGCAGCCTGGAACTGCGCCGCGAGGCACTGGCGCGGATCACGCTGCCGTTCGATAAGACGATAGTTTGATCGGGGAGTAGCACGCGAGTGTCAATTTTCACCTTGCAGATCGACGATGCTACACCCTGCACCAAATGCGCGGAAGCGGTACCACTTCTCGTATCGCACTGCCCTCATTGCAGCCACGTTGCCCTGCATCGGCTGACGTTTGATCAGTTCTTTGGAGAGATGGAGCACGGTCGCATTGTCAGCGCCAAGACTGGCGGGCTTGTGGTTGGGCGCACCACGGACGAAGACGATATCCCGATGTACCAACACGTGAAGGGCAACGTGTTCGCGGCCGTTGGTTTGATGCAGGGTGGCGAGTATCTGATGTCGAAAGCCGCGTCGATCGCCCACCGTGAGCGGATTGATCAGATAAACGCAGTGAAGGGCAAGGCGCCAGCGAGTTTCCCGATTTCCCTCACCGCTCTATGCTCTGTAATCAATACCAATCTCATGCCGCCCTGGTCGGGCATCTGGATTGATTGGGGGCAGTACGTGGTCAACCGATTTGCAACAGCACAGCATTTTGAAGAACTGGAAGAGTTGAACGCGGACGTCCCAATGGAATGACCGGCATTTTGCTTTCAGCCGAGTGCGGCCTATGCTCCCCAGAGTGGGGATTCGGGGCACGCACTTGGCAAGAGATGCAGATGAACATGAGTTTGGGTCCGATGACACCGACACCAAGCTGCGACTAGTCCGAGATTATCTTAGCGCCTACGCGACAGCGCTCCGCCCAAAGTTCAACCATCTCTGGTACATCGACGCCTTCGCGGGTACCGGCAGCCGGTCGGTAAAGCATCCAGCACGGCCCGGCGATTTTATGAACGTCGAGGACGTGCCCGAAAGAGTGGAGAAGCGGCCTGGGTCGGCGCGCATCGGCCTAGAGATTAGTCCGGCCTTCGATCGTGTCATCCTTATGGACAGCAAGCCGCGCCATATCGCTGCACTTGAGGCCCTAAAAGTTGAGCACCCGCATCGAGACATCCATGTGGTCCCGGGTGACTGCAACCGCTTCATCCAAGACCAGTTGGCCAAGACGAACTGGGCAAGCAAGAGGGCAGCTCTGTTCCTCGACCCATATGGCATGGAGGTCGAATGGGCCACGCTCAAGGCCATTGCATCTACCGAAGCCATCGACGTCTGGTATCTGTTTTCGTTGGAGGGGCTCTATCGCAACGCAGCTCACGACATCAACGATGTCGACCAAGTGAAGCGAGCGGCCCTGACCAAGCTGCTGGGCACCGATGAATGGGAACGCGAGCTGTATTCCGTGCACCAGCCGCCGACCGATCTGTTCGACTATACGCCGCCGGAAGAGCGACGGCGGAACGCCGATGTGGCAGGCCTCGAGGCCTACGTGACCCGGCGACTGCGAGAGATATTTCCGATGGTTCTCGACCCTTATGCATTGCCGGTCGGGCGGAAGCCTCAGCGCTTCTCGCTGTACTGCATGATCTCTAACAAGGACGGCAAGGCGCTAGGGCTGGCGCGTCGGATCGGCGATCACATACTCAAGGCGGGCAAGTGATCCCAAGTGCGGCCGAGATAGGTTCGGCCCGCGGCCTTCTTGTTGCGTCCGCCCCACTGCTTGAAGAAGAAGGCGGCGCCGTGCCGGTCGCAGGCCTCACGGATTTCCTCGACCCATTCCTCCTGCATCGGCCGCGCCTTGGGCCCGCTTTCGCCGCCGACGATTGACCAATGGATGCCAGCCAAATCAGCGCCGGCCACTGAGCCGAGCAACGGCTCGAAGGAGACGAAGCGCACCGCGGCGGGTACCAGGCGCAGATGGTCGAGACGTTCGAGCACGCGGTCATCCTCGACGCTGGTGCCCAGCCAGACATTAGGCAGGATGCGGAATCGGCTTTCGCGGAGAACCTCGGCCATGCGCTCCGGCCGCTTGGTCAGGATCTGATACGTGTGGCGCGGCGTCGCCGCCATGGTCTGCCAGACCAGTTCGATGAAATCGGCCGGCACGTCCTCATGGAAGAGGTCGGACATGGAATTGACGAAGATTTTGCGCGGCTTCTTCCAGGCGATCGGCGCATCGAGCGATGCGTGATCAAGCCGGACCTTGCCGGTCCAGACGGCACGTCCGCCGCTCTTGCGGGTGAGGCCTTCATATTTTTCGACATCCATGGCTTCGAGTCGGGCGGCCATACGCATAGCATAGCAGTTGGTGCAGCCGGCGGTGACGATGGTACAGCCGGCAACGGGGTTCCAGGTGGCGTCAGTCCATTCGATCGATGTTTCGGCCATTGCGTCGCCCTTTCCGCTGTCAGCGATACTCGCCCATGGTGGTTAATGTTTGACCCTGCAAAACGGTCAGCCGCTTCTGCCGAGCACGTACCGCCGCCATGGCGTCATTCTGCGTCAGTAGTGCGTCGCGCTCGCGCTCGAGGCGCTGCCAGATCGGGAGATAGGTGACGCCCTGGTCGGGCGCCTCGGCCATGATCACTGCCATGCGGTCGAGCGCCCATTCGAGCGTCTCGACGGTGATGGGCTGACCTGGCACGAAGCGGGGCATGTCAGGCCGCCAGTGCGCCGAAGGGGCGCAGCGCGCCTTCGAGGGCCTTGCGGAAGGCCTCTTCGACCTTGGGCTGCGCCATGAACTTGATGCGGGCCGGCAGCGGCACGGCCTCGGGGCGCCAGTCGGGGTGCTTGCCCTTGACGATGTCGCGGTATTCGGTGGCGAGCGCGACCTGGTCGGCCTGGTCGACATCGTCGAGGATGGCCTGGCTCGGCAGCGGCAGGTTGAAAGCGGGATAGATCGCCTCGTGCAGGATGCGGCACTCCAGCCCGACAACGTCGGCGCCCTGATCCATCAGCCAGAGCTTCCACGGCGTTGCCAGATCGCGCGTTACATATTCGGGTGCGTCGTGCAGCAGCGCGTAGGGCCTGGACGACACGAGCCGGCAGGCCGAGGCGGCGATCAGGGTGTGCTGGGCCACCGTGAAGCTCGCCGTCTCGATGTTGCCGTACCAGCGGTTCTCGCGCGACAGGTGGTGCACGATGTCGTCGAGGCTCACCATTTCGGGCTTCGGGTTGGCGAAGTCGAAGGCGCGGCCGCTCGATGTGGTCAGCCAGAAGCGAGACATGGTCATGGCTGGCGCTGCCCGAAATGGAGGGCGACGCCGGCGGCGATCATGATCAGGCCAACGACCAGGCCGATGGCGATATCGGGGTTGCTCATTCGAACACCCCCGCATGAATGCAGACCAGCCAAATGCCGAGGAAACCGCAGGCATAAGGGAAGAGGTCGAGTGCGAAGGCGCTCATTTGTGCGCCTCCGCGAGATGCATCTTGAGGCCCTTGTCGCCGCTCAGCTTCTTGCCGCAATGCGGGCATGGGGTGCTGGCGCCGGAGCGGCTGCGCTTTTTGGTGCGGCTGCTCATGCCTGTGCACCCTGGCCCGGGCCAGCAGCGACGCGCGGCTGCGTGATGGCGACGAAGTCCTTGGCCGCGAGGTTGACGACGCGGCGGGTGTAGAGGTTGATCTGCCGCTCGGAGAAGCCGCGATAGCGCAGGCCGGTGATGACGTCCTTCAGGCTGGGCATGATCTGCCCGACCGCCTCGCGCATGCCGGCGACGGTGGCCTCCTCATTGTCGCCCGAGGTGTCCAGCTGCTGGACGAAGCTCTTGTTGGCCAGCGTCACCGCAGCATCGCGGTTCTGCTTCTGGAAGCTGAGCGGGAAGCCGAGGGCGGCGAGCACATCTTCGGTACAGTTGCCGTGATTGGCGCGCATCGCCTCGGCGAGGCCCTCGACGGTCAGCTGGGCGGCTTTATCATCGTCCGTCTTGTCGCGCTGCGAGCCGAGGCCATCGAGCTGGCAGGCGGCAAAGGCGGTCGGGGCGGTGATTTCCGCGCCCCCGTCCCAGGCGAAGTCAGGAACCTCGTTGCGATTTGCCGGGCGGCGCCACATGCCACTGTCGTGGCGCTGCCAGCCGGCAGCTTCAGCGAAGTGGGCCCAATAGGCTTCGTCGTGGGTAAGACGCTGTGCAGCGCCATATTGTGCGAGCATGATGCCCTCCAGTGGTGAACTGGCGAGCATGTAGCCATATCGGCTACTGTTCCGTCAAGTGGGTGTAGCCATACTGGCTATTTAGAAACACGGCGCAGAGCCAAGCCCATGACAATCATCGCCAGAGCGATCAGGCCGAGAAATATGGAAAGCGGCCGCGTTGTCTGTCCGACATAGACGCCCGCTCCCGAAATAATGAAGTAGCCGACCAGTGCCATAAGCAGCGCCAGCACCCCGAGGATATACAAGGTTGCCGCTATCCATCTCATGGCTAATCCTCCCGCTGCACCGAGTATATCACCCGCCCGACGACTCGGACCACGGCTTCCACGTCATCATCAATCGGAATGGGAGCTTGAAAGCGCGGGTCTGTGCTCTCGGGCATCAGCCAAAGCCTGCCATCCTCATCTCGACTGAGCGTTTTTACGGTCGTTTCTCTGGTTCCGTCCGGGCGTTCGCGTTCCACAATGTAGCGCTTGCCGACTTCCAGCCGTTCACCGGCCGCGATGAAGCTAGTATGCACCAACACCGTTTGCTCGGGATAGCGACGGTTCATTGATGGGCCCCTTGTCTCAGAGCCGAACAATTCCAGCGTTCGGTATCGCGGGTCGTCTGGGATTGCGACCGAGTACCATTCTTCCTCGGGCCATTCCGAATGGCTCTCCCACGCTCCCGCCTCCACGTGACTGCGGACTTTTACAATTCGCGTCGCTGAGGGAGCAGTGATGATCTGTTCGGGAGGAACACCGAACACCGTCGAGAAACGAGCCATCCAATCCTGGGTGAGCTTCATTTTCCCGGAGATCAGTTTGCTGACGGTGATGGGATGTGCGTCGATACCGGCCGCGACATCGTCGCGTGACAGGTTTCTTTCGCGCATCAACTCTTTGATCCGATTGCCCATTCCTCAGAAATAGCCGATACGGCTACGCTTGTCGTAGCTGATATGGCTACTTTTATGCTTGACGTGACAATAGCCGATATGGCTACTTTGCGTCATGAACCTCACCGCATGGCGAAAATCGCAAGGCAAATCCCTGGCAGAGACGGCCGCCGCAATCGGTATTGTCGGCGCTAATCCTGCGCGGTCGCTGCAGCGGTACGAGAGTGGCGAGCGCGTGATGCCGGCGGTGCAGCAGGCAGCGGTCGAGACCTTCACGAATGGCGCGGTCACATTTAACGACATGTTTGCTGCCCGTCTTGCGTGGGAGACAACCAATCTAGCCGAGGCTCAGTCGTGAGCCCCGCCCTCCCCATCATCAGTTCGGCCCGCCACCCCTCCAGGCGCGCCTGTGCCCGGCGTGTCGCGCGCAGCATCCTCCTCCCGCTGCGCGCGGCCGTCGGGGCTTTTTCGAGCAGCGATCGCCTCGCGATACCGCTCGATGGCCTGACGCAAGGCAGTGCTGGGCTGGTAGTGGGGAAACCGGTTCATCGACAGACCTTCATCGCCGCGACGCCGGCGGTGCTTTTTGTTGCACGCGGACGAGCGATTGTCGCTGGCAGCGTGGCGGGGGTTTTGCCATGCGCCCGATGAAGCCGCGCCGCCCCGGCTCGCCGCATGATGCACTCGCACAACTGATGAGCCAGATCGGCCTCAGCGAGAAGGGCGACGGCGTGCAGATCGCCGCGGACTTCGAGGGCAAGACCAAGTTCACGTTCTACAAGCTGCTCGACCCCGACCAGGACGGCGAGCTGAGCTTCGTCCGCGTGGCCCGGCTGACGGAGCATTTCGGCGCGACGGCAGCGGCCGAGCACCTGGCCGGGCTTTGCGGCTGCGTGCTGGTGCGGCCACCGGAATCGGTGCCCGGCGCCAAGGATCTGCTGGTGGCAACCGGGGCCGCGCTCAAGGAAACCGGCGACGTGATCGCCGAAGTCAGCACCGCCCTGGTGGATGGCGAAATCAGCGCCGCCGACCGCGCACGCATCCTGCCGGAAATCCGCCAGGCCATGGCGCTGTTCGCCGCGCTCGAGCTGATCGTGGAGGCTGGCCAATGAGCACCGAACTCGCGCTGTTCGCCCACGCCAAGGAAGCCCTCGCCGCCGCGGTACGGTTCGACGAAGTACAATCAATCCGCAGCCGGGCGCGGCAGGCCGAGGCCTATGGCAAGATCGCCCGCGACAAGGGGCTGATCGCCGACGCCAACGAAGTGATCGCCCGGGCGGAGCGCAAGCTCGGCATCATGCTGCGCGCGGTCAAGAACGACGGACTACTGAGCCAGGGCGGCCGGCCTGAGACCAGCAACCTGAGCGAGCCGGAAACCGGTGACGGACAGGAACCGGTTTTCGACAACACCCCGTTCACGCTCGCCGATATCGGCGTCGACAAGAAGCTGAGCAGCCGCGCGCAGAAGCTCGCCGAGCTGGAGGACGCTGCCTTCGAAGCGGTTGTCGCGGACAAGCGTGAGAAGATCCTCGCGACCGAGCCGGTATCCGCAAGTCCGAAGACGATCAAGGTTGCCGCGCAGCCGAAGCCCGAGCCGATCAAGCCGCTGAAGCCGCGCCGCTTCCATCAGTTTGTGGTGTCGCTGCTGGCGCTGTCGTTTGCCAGCGATCGGGTGACCAGCGTCGGCATATGGGACCTAGCCAGAATGTGCGGCATCGTCACGGTCGACGGGGACGATGTCGAGTTCACGCCAGAGGCCTATGAGGCGCTCGGCGCCCTGGCCGAAACGGCGCTCAAGCCGTTCATTGAGGCCCAGACGAATACCCCAGAGGGGTCCGGCACGGCTCGCGAGGCCTCCGGCGGTCAACCTCTCCCCGGTGACGGGGACATTGGAGACCTGCAACACGGGACACAGTCCGCCCCTCACCACCTTCAACAACTGCAGCTGCGCGAGGCCTATGAGGGCGAGGTTGCCCTGCTTGGCGACAAGCGCGGCAAGCTGACCATGGCGCTGGCGGAGCCCGCCATGCGGGCCGGTTATGACGCCGAGGTTCCCGTGGCGCTGATCGCCCAAGACCTCGGTCATCCCCTCGGCACGATCAAGACCTGGGCCAACCGCCTCGAACTGACCAGCATAGACCGCATGCATGCCCGCCAGCAGCGCTACGGAGGCGCCGCATGAACCGGCCTGCTCCCAGCTATCATCCCGAACAGATCGTCGCCCGTGTGGTGCTGGAGCCATCTGGCGCCCACCGGCTCGAAGTCGAGACCACGGGCGGCATCATGATCGTCGCCTATGACGCCAACACCATTCCGCAGCTCGAAGCGGCCTGCTCCCAGTTCCGCATGCTGACGACGCAGGCTGATGGCGGCCGCGACTTCCACAATCGCAAGACCGTAGCCCTGGAGATCGGACGATGATGACCGTCGATAACGTGACGATCGACCCCACTGCCATTTTCGGCATGCTGCTAGCGGCCGAGGGCGGCGCGTCTCTGGATCAGATGGCGCATGTATACGGGCTGGCGCGGCACAGCGTGCTGGACCTGCTCACCAAGGCGCGGCGCGGCGAGTGCGGCAAGGTCGAGGCCTGGAGCGGTGAAGGCCGAGGCCAGACCGTGTCCGGCAAGGCCAAGGGTGCCGGCCCCGTCGCGGCCGATCGTCAGGAAGTGCTGCTGCAGCGCTGGATGCGCCGCATCGCGCGCCACATGCACCGGCATGGCGAAATCAGCCTGGAGCAGGTGCGCCAGCTGGTCGACACCCAGAGCGAGACGGCTTCGGTGTGGATGGACCAGCTGCGCCACCAGTTCAAGAAGCTGGGGCTTGCCTTCCGCAGCGAGACGCGCGGCACGAAGTTCGACCTGTTCTACGTGATCGAGGGCGATAGCCGCGACCTGCTCGCCACCATCATCGCCGACGACTGGAAGATCGAGGTGGAGCGGTGATAGCCGACAACTTCCCCCTCATCGTCCTCTGCTGCTTCGGCGCGGTCGCGGTCTACGCGTGCGTCTGCATGTTCTTTGGGAATGACATGTGATGAAGAACCGTCTTTCCGACCTCAACAACCACCTCTTCGCCCAGCTCGAACGGCTGTCTGACGAAGATCTGACGCCCGAACAGATCGACACCGAGGCTAAGCGTGGCGAGGCGATCGTCACTGTTGCGGACCAGATTATTCGCAATGCCGCGTTGCAGATCAAAGCGGCTGAGCTGGTCGCCGAATATGGGTCCAATCCCGAACCCTACCTGCCGCAGATCGAGGGCAAGGCGTCATGACGAGGCGCGGGCCCATCCATTACTCGGCAGCGGAAATGACTTGGCTTGAAGCCAACCGCTCGATGATCATCAGCGACTATCACGCCGAATTCGTTGCCGCGTTCGGCCGTTCCGATGTTGACGCCGCCCATCTGCACAGCCTGCGCAAACGCAAAGGCTGGAAGGTCGGCCGAGAGCCGGGCAGGACCAAGGGTCGACTGTTGAAGTATTCGGCGGCCGAGATTGCCTGGCTGCGCGAGAATTGCGGCCTGATGATCGGCGAGTTCCATAGTGCTTTTTGCGTCCAGTTCGGCCGTGTCGATATCTCAGCCGAGCAGCTGAACGCCCTGCGCAAGCGGCAGGGCTGGAAAACTGGTCGCACCGGTCATTTCGCCAAAGGGGCGGCGCCAGCAAACAAGGGCAAGAAGATGCCCTTCAACGCGAAGTCGGCGGCAACCCAGTTCAAGAAGGGTCAGGTGCCGCACACCTTCCGCGGCGCCGGTCATGAATCGGTCGACGAGGACGGCTACGTCTGGATCATCATCGACGCGCCGAACCCATGGACCGGAGCGGCCACCCGCCGCATCCACAAGCATCGATGCCTTTGGGAACAGGCCAACGGGCCGGTGCCAGAAGGCTACGTGCTCAAGTGCCTGGACAGCGACAAGCTCAACACCGATCCGAGCAATTGGGAAGCCATCCCGATGGCCGTGCTGCCGCGACTGAACGGTCGTTTCGGTCGTGGCTATGACACGGCGCCGGCGGAACTCAAGCCGACGATCATGGCGGTGGCCAAGCTCGAGCATGCTTCGCGCACCAGGCGTGAGGCGGCGCGATGACCGCACTCAACTTCATGGCCAAATTTTCCGGACCGGTCGAGCGGCGAGAGAAGCGGCGGAGCATCCGGGCGAAGGGCGATCGCTTCAAGGTCGGTGGCAGCATCCAGCTTTACACCGGCATGCGGACGAAGGCCTGCCGAAAGCTGGTTGCCAATGACCCTGTCTGCACTGCTGTCGAGCCGATAACGATCCGGCAGGACAGCGTGTGCATCAACGGGCGCTATCTCAACGTGCCGGAGCGCCAAGCCTTGGCGATCGCCGATGGCTTCGAAGGTATCTTGCCGTTCTGCGATTTCTTCCTCGATGGCTCCCACGTGTTCAACGGCTTCCTCATCGTATGGGACTGGCCGGAATGAACATGCCGATCCGATACGAGGAATTCCTCGCCGCCAAGGTGGCCATGGCGCCGGTCTCGGGCTTCGTCGTCGAAGATCACGAGATCAATCCGCTGCTCAAGCCGCACCAGAAGGCCATTGTCAAATGGGCATGCCTGGGCGGCCGGCGCGCCATCTTTGCCGCCTTCGGGCTCGGCAAGAGCTTTATGCAGATCGAGATCCTCCGGATCATCTGCGCGCGGTTCGGCGAAGGCGCCAGCATGGGCCTCATTGCCGCGCCGTTGGGTGTGCGCCGCGAGTTCTTTGCCGACGTGCGTACGCTGGCCACCGGCAACCACCCCGATATCAGCGACGCGCAGCGCGACGAGCTGACGGCGTGGCAGGAAGGGCATCCGAATCGGGTGCCGTCGCTCAAGTTCATTCGCGGCCTGACTGAGGCGGTACCCGGCCTCAACATCACCAATTACGAGACGATCCGCGACGGCAAGCTCGACCCGCGCGACTTCCTCGCCGCGTCGTTGGACGAGGCCTCGGTGCTGCGCGGCTTTGGCGGCACCAAGACGTTCCGTGAGTTCATGCGGCTGTTCGATGGCATCCGCTTCAAGTTCGTCGCCACGGCCACGCCGTCGCCCAACCAGTATATCGAGCTGCTGGCCTATTCCGCATTTCTCGAGGTGATGGATGTCGGCCAGGCCAAGACCCGGTTCTTCAAGCGCAACAGCGAGAAGGCCGACACGCTGACCATCCACCCGCACAAGCAGCGCGAGTTCTGGCTGTGGGTGGCGAGTTGGGGCCTATTCGTGCAGAAGCCCAGCGACCTCGGCTTTTCAGACGAAGGCTACGCGCTGCCGCCGCTGACCGTGCACTGGCACGAGCTGCCGGCCGACCATACGACGGCCGGCGAGGAGAAGAGCGGCCAGGGGCGCCTTCTGCGCAATGCCGCCGCCTCGCTATCGGACGCCGCCCGCGAGAAGCGCGACAGCCTCGATATCCGCATCGGCAAGATGGTCGAACTGCGCGCGCTCGACCCGGCGGCGCATCGCGTCATCTGGCACGACCTCGAGGATGAGCGGCGGGCGATCGAGAAGGCGGTACCGGGTATCGGCGCGGTCTATGGCAGCCAGGACCTCGAAGCCCGCGAGGCCATGGTGGCCGAGTTCGCCGAAGGCCGGCGCCGCGAGCTGGCAGGGAAGCCGTCGATGCTCGGCTCGGGCAGCAATTTCCAGCGGCACTGCCACTGGGAAATCTTCCTCGGCATCGGCTTCAAGTTCAACGACTTCATCCAGGCGGTGCATCGCTGCTACCGATTCCTGCAGCTGCACGAAGTGCGGATCGACCTGATCTACACCGAGGCCGAGCGGCCGGTGCGGGACGTGCTCGAAGCCAAGTGGCGCCGCCACGACGAACAGATGGCCATCATGACAGAGATCATCCGAGAATACGGCCTCGCCTCGGCGGCGATGGCCCAGAGCCTGACGCGCGCCATGGGCGTGGAGCGGGTGGAGGTGAGCGGGCCGGGCTATGTGCTGGTCAACAATGACTGCGTGCCTGAATGCCAGGCCATGGCCGCCGACAGCGTCGACCTGATCGTCACCTCGATCCCGTTCTCGACGCAGTACGAGTATTCGCCCAACTATGCCGACTTCGGCCATACCGACGACAATGGCCACTTCTTCGCGCAGATGGATTTCCTGATCCCGCAGCTGCTGCGCGTGCTCAAGCCCGGGCGGATCGCCGCCATCCATGTGAAGGACCGGATCGTGCCGGGCGGCATGACCGGCCTCGGCTTCCAGACGGTTTACCCGTTCTCCGACGACACGATCCGCGCCTTCGTTCGGCATGGCTTCGCCTTTCTCAGTCGCAAGACGATCACGACAGACGTGGTGCGCGAGAACAACCAGACCTATCGGCTGGGCTGGACCGAGCAGTGCAAGGACGGCTCGCGCATGGGCAACGGCATGCCGGAATACCTGCTGGTGTTCCGCAAGCCGCCCACGGATGCCTCTGACGGCTATGCCGACGAGCGGGTGCCCAAGGGCATGAAGTTGTGGGTGGACGATGCGCGCAAGGCGCTCAAGGACCCCAAGCTCAAGGCGCACCGCCCGGCGATCCGCGAGCTGATCGCGGCCGAGGGCGACAAGGCCGGTGTGATCAGCGGCTGGATCAACCCGAACGGCTATAGCCGCGCCCGCTGGCAGCTCGATGCGCATGGCTACGAGCGGGTGACCGGCAACCGGCTGCTGACGCCCGAGGAAATGCTCGGGCTCGACGCCAATGTCATCTTCAAGCTGTGGAAGGCCTACCAGCTCGACCAGGTCTATGACTTCGAGCATCACGTCAAGATTGCCGAGGCGCTCGAGGAGAAGGGCGCGCTGCCGTCGACCTTCATGCTGCTGCCGCCGCATAGCCGGCACGAGGATGTGTGGACCGATGTCGCCCGCATGCTGAGCATGAACACGCTGCAGGCGCAGCAGGGCAAGGAACTGCATCTGTGCCCGCTGCAGTTCGACATCGTCGATCGCGCGATCAACCAATACACGGCGCCCGGCGAAGTGGTGTTCGACCCGTTCGGCGGGCTGATGACGGTGCCGATGCGCGCGCTGAAATTCGGGCGGCAGGGTCGCGGCGTCGAGCTGAACCCGGCCTATTTCGTGGACGGCTGCGCCCATGTGCATGCCATGGCCGAGGAGCTGGCCATGCCTGACCTCTTCGGCCTGATGGAAATCGAGCAAGAGGAGATGGTGGCGTGACCGAGGGACAGATTTCGCCATGGCTGCCCGAACAGGATCGCATCCGCCTAGCGATCCTCGGCAAGTTGATCGAGGAGTGCAACGAGCTGGCGGCACGCGCGGCTCGCTGCATCATCCATGGCCTCGACGAGGTCGATCCCGATTCCGGTCGAACCAACTTCATGGAATTGGGCCGGGAGATCGCCGATGTCGATGCCTGCATCGGCGTTGCGACCACCGAACTGAGCATCCCCGTCTCCACCCAGCGAATGCTCGACAAGACTGCCGGCTTCGAACGCTGGCATGGCATGATCCGGGAGGCCGCCGATGCGTGAGGCCCTGCCGCAGCGCCGCTATGCCGAGGGCTTCGACCTCGCCTTCCCGCGCTTCACCGACAAGTTCTACACCGTCACGATCGGCTGCCATCCCGATGGCCGGCTGGCCGAGGTGTTCATCAACGCCCATACCAAGGTGGGCAGCGATGGCGACCTGGCAGCGCGCGACGTCGCGATCCTCATCTCGATGAGCCTGCAGCACGGCGCGACCGTCGAGGGCCTCGCCCATGCCATGACCCACGACGCCAGCGGCAAGCCCGAGGGCCTCGCCGGCATCGTGCTCGCCGAGCTGGTGAAGTGGCAGGCGCTCAACCGGGTGGAGCGCGCCGATGTCTAGCTACGACGCGCCGCCCGAGGCCGAAGAACTGCACCTGCTGGGCAAGCTGGTGCCGTCGCCGCTGATCATCACCCATTCGGCCACGCTTGCAATCGCCGAGCGGCTGCGGGCCAGCGGCGATGGCATGCTGCTGTTCAGCCTTGGCCTCGGCGCGAACTGGCTCGAAATCACGGCGCAGGGCCGGCGCCGGCTGGTCGAGCATGGGCCGAAGCCCAAGCCGTGCCCGTTCTGCGGCTGCAACCTGGTCGAGACCGCCTTCCGCGCCGGCTGGGCTCACCCGCATCGCTCGCAATGCATCCTGGCTGACTACGCCACCAGCAAGATCAACGAATGGAACACGAGGCCTGTCCTCGCATGACCCTGTCGCCCGAACTGGCATCGCTGCGCGACCAGGCCATGGCGGTGACTTGCTGGAGCTGGTCGACGTTCAGGGGATGGAAGCTGAGCAACGGCGTCGATCGCTGCGGGCCGTGCCCCAAATGCGGCGGCAAGGATCGTTTTGCCATCCATACCCAGAAGAACACCTTCAACTGCCGCAAATGCGGGCTCAGCGGCAGCGGCGTCATCGACCTGGTGATGAAGACCGAGGACGTGCCCTTCGTTGATGCCTGCGAAATCATTACCGGCCGCAAGGCCAGCGAGCCGCTCGACCCAGAGAGGGCGCGGCAGCTCGATGAGCAGCGCCGGCGGGATGAGCAGCGGCGCCAGTCCGATGCCGAGCGCTATCGCCTCAAGGCGATCGGCGACGCTGTGACGCTGTGGAACCGTTCCGTCGAGCCCGGCCCGGCCGGGTCAGGGGGTGTGCTGGACTATCTGGCGTTGCGCGGGCTCAAGCCGTCGCGCTGGCTGCGCGAGATCCCGGTGCTCGACTATGTCACCGAAGTGATGGTCGACGGCCGCAAGACCTGGCCTGTGATCCATTCGGGCCCGGCGATGATCGCCGGCGTGGTGCAGCCCGATATGCAGATGCAGGCGGTGCATGTCACCTGGATCGACCTCGGCCAGGCCAAGGGCAAGGTAGCGCTGCACCACCCGACTCGGATGGACGAAAAGACCGGCGCCTTCGAGCCGCTGCCGTCGCGCAAGGTGTTCGGCCACAAGAAGGGCGGATCGATCCGCCTGTTCACGCCCTCGGCCGGGCTGCGCCGCATCGTCATGGGCGAAGGCATCGAGACGACCTGGACCATGGCGGTGCACAATTTCGAGCCGGGCACCGCCTACTGGGCCGGGGTCGACGTGCCCAACATGGCGGGCAAGGCGTTTCGCGACATCGAGAACAAGCGTCACCGCGATCGGCCTGACCTCGACGATCTCGAATGCTTCTTGCCGCCCGACTGGTGCGAGGAGCTGGTCTATCTCTGCGACGAGGCGGAGACGCTGCCCGAAATCATCCGCGGCCTGGCGCGCGCCGTGACGCTGCGCGACCAGGCGCGCGATGCCAATCCCGCGCTGCCGCTGTTGGCGGCCAGCTATGTCGAGCCGATCGGCGACGGCAAGGACATGAACGAACTTGTGAGAGTGCAGGCCGGTGACTGATACGCCCGACGACGACAACCCGGTCAAAAGAGCCGCCGCGCGCCAGCGGCCGGTGAAGGGCAACTTCAAGGTCATCGACGGCGGCAAGCCGGAGGAATCGGCCAAGCCAAAGCGCGGCCGCAAGCCGAAGGCCTCGGCCGAGGGCGAGGCGCCGCCGGCGGCTGATCCGGACGATCCGGGCCCAGGCGACGATGGCCTGCCCGACTTCGACGACGTGGAGGAGGAAAGCGGCGGTCTCGCGGGCTTGTCGGAAGACGATATCGTGGTGCTCAAGCGCAATGCAGAGCGCGACGAGAATGACCGCGACAATGCCCGGCGCTGGATCGACTGGGATGGGCAGAGGGTCGGCCATGTGCGCGGCCTCGGCTGGATGACCTACCAGGTCAACCACTGGAAGCGTGACGATGGCGACCTCGATGTGCGGCTGATGGCGCAGGATCTAGTCGACAAGATCAAGCTCGAAGCCCTGTTCATCCTGGCCACTCCCCGCGTCGGCCGATTGATCGCCGCGGCCGAGGCCGTGTCAAAGAAGCCGGAGGCCGATATCACGGCCGCCGATCGCTCCCTGCTCACAAAGGCCGATAAGGCGCGCACCACGCTGGCCAAGAAGCGCGCCGCACGCATCCGCTTTGCCGTGGGTACCGGCAATGCCAGCAAGACCACGGCGCTGCTGACACAAGCGGCCAGCCAGAAGTCGATCGAGCAGGACGTGCTCGATAGGGACCGTATGCTGTTCAATTGCCGCAACAAAACCCTGCGGTTCAGTCGCATCAACGACCCAGAGCAGGACCTGACACCCGAGGCGGACGGCACACCTATCCCGCCCCGCAAGATCGGCCACGTCGAAGTGCTCGAGCACGATCGCGGCAACATGATCACCAAGCTGGCAGACGTCGATTACGACCCCGACGCCACCTGCCCGCGGTTCATGGCGTTTCTCGAACGATCGCAGCCCGAGCCGGTGATGCGCAAATTCCTGCAGGTCTTCGACGGCTTCGCGTTGCTGATCGGCGGCAATGGCGAGCAGAAGGTGATCTATCACTTCGGGCACGGCGCCAACGGCAAGTCGATCTACATCGAGACCATCGGCGGGATGGCCGGGACGTTCCGCACCGTCGTTTCGCCAGATACCATCACGGGCGATGCGCAGCGTGGTGGGCAGCAGGCCTCGCCGGATATCGCCCGGCTGTTCAACACCCGCTATGTCGTGGTCGAGGAGTTGCCCAAGGGCACGCCGCTGCGCGAGAGCCTGATCAAGGCGGTGTCGGGTGGCGGCACCATGATCGCTCGATTCCTGCAGAAGGAGTTCTTCGAGTTCCGCCCGATCTTCGTGCCGATCCTGTCGGGCAACGAGCTGCCAGAAATCAGCGGCGGCGACAACGGCATCTGGCGCCGCGTGCTGATCACCCCATGGGAAGTGACGATCCCCGAGGGTGAGCGCATCCAGTTCGACGAGATGCTCGAGATTCTCGCGGCCGAGCGTGCCGGTATCCTCAACTGGCTGATCGAAGGCCTGATGCTCTACCTGCGCGACGGGCTGGACCCCTACATCCCCGAGAAGGTGAAGAAGTTCACCCAGGACTATCGCGAGGAAAAGGACCCGGTTGGCCGCTTCTGCAAGGCGCTGCTGATCCCCGATGCGGAGAGCAAGGTGCAGGCCCGCACCATGCTCGCCGCCTATAACGACTGGTGCCTGGCCAACGGGCTCAAGGCCTGGAACGAGACGTCGTTCGGCAAGACCATGCGCCGGCTCGGCTACCAGAAGGAAGAAGGCCGGCTGGTCTACTACCTCGGCGTGCGCCTCGGCGACGTCCCCCGAACCACCAGCGATCCCCGCGACCCCGGCTGGTCTCCCGACCGGTAACTCCCCCGACCCCTCGCGAGGGCAGCGGCAGCAGTCGCGACCCTCGCGTTCCGATCCCCGCGCCCCCTTGGGGGAAGGGGAAAGGAAGTCGCAACGGTCGCCCCACGCAAGCGTGGGCCGCACGACCGTTGCGAGAGTTTTTCGAGGGTTAGATGCTACGGTCGCAAATCTAAATCAACAAGTATATCAACGACTTGCAGAGGCTTTGCGACCGTTGCGACCCTTTCGTGCGCGTATACTGATGGGGAAGGGGTTCGGGGTGTTGAAGCTGATTTGGTCGGTCTGCGAAATTCTCATGTCACAAGGGAAAACCGTCGCAACTACCGCAACCGTCGCTAACCCTCGCCCTCCCTCACGTTTTTCCCTGCGATAGTTCATCCCAACTATCGAAAGGGTCGCGAAAAGAAGGATAGAGCTGATGCCGAAGGCCATGGATGTCGAAGACCTGCTGATCTGGGCCTTTCGTGATCAGAAGATTGACCTGGTGGCAGCGGCAATGCGGCCAAAGGGTCCGAGCGGCGCAAGTCATAGCTCTCTCGCCGAAATGCTGATGCTGGGCACCAAGGTGGACACGACCTCGGCGGGTGCCAGGCACTTCGCGGTGCACTGCCATGAGGATGCGGCGGTGATTTATGATGCGGTGATGGCACTCCCGCCCGAGGCCTGGATGTTCGTGATCAAGCATGCCAAGTCAGCGACGCAGCCGGACTGGCACGAGGAAGGGCCGGGCGAATGGGTAGTGCCAAAGGACAAGCATGGCGAGCCGCGCAAGCTCTGGGCCGATCCGGCGAAGAAAACCGGGTTCCTCGGCTATCAGGCAGCCGAGCTGGTGGGCACAAATCCGGTGCATGTCGAAGAAAGCCGCCGCGCCTACGCGGTTTGGCGCGCCGCGCTGGTCGACCTGGTCCCGTTGCTCAATGCCGAGATGGTCGATCATGAGGCCATCGGGCCCGGCGCTCGACCGGAGCCGTGGGCTGGCTAAACTCGCTGTTGACGAACCCGTAAAACTTGACATACCTTCAACCACAAGAAATCAGGTCTACACACAGGCGCATCGGGAAACCGGGGCGCCTTTTGCGTTTCCGGGGTCCAGCATGGCGCGATCGGTGATCGTCCGGCCGGGCAACGCGGCGCTCTCGATATCGTTCGAGGCCGATATCTCCTCGATCAAGAGCGAGATGCCGGAGTGGGCGCAGCGGCGCATACCCTCGATCACGCGCAACGCGCTCAATGACAGCGTGATCGATGCGGCCCACGCCGAGACCGACAAGATCAGGGGCGTGTTCGATCGTCCCAAGCCGCTAACAGAGCGGGCGCCACTCTACCGCAAGGCCACATCAGACAGCCTCACCGCCTGGGTGTTCATCAGGGATGAGGCATCGGGTGGCACTGCGCCGTCCAAGTATCTCATGCCCCAGGTGATGGGCGGTGCACGCGGGGCCAAGCGCTTCGAGGTTGCCCTCCGATCCATCGGTGTGATGCGGGCCGATGAGTTCGCCATCCCGGCTATCGGGTTCAAGCGTGACCAGCATGGCAACGTGCCGGGCTCGACCATCGTGCGCATCCTCTCGCAGCTGCGGGCAATGGAGCGGTTCGCTGGCTCGATGGCCAACGAGACGGCCAAGTCCAAGGTGCGCAACGTGAGGGCGGGCAAGGCTCGGTACTTCATACCGCAGACCAGCGGACCACGTGCTGATCGTGGCATCAGTCGCCTGCCTCGCGGTATCTATGAGCGGCAAGGCAACCGCATCCGGGCCGTGTTCGTGTTCGTGAAGCAGCCGACCTATCGCAAGCGCTATGACTTCGGTCAGGCAGCCAGGGCGAAGGTCGAGCGTGTGTTCTGGCCCTACTGGCAGCGGCACTTCTATGCTGAACTGAAGAAGCACACGAGCCGATGATGGGTCGTGGGTCCTTCCAGCGTCCCGCCCGCCTGCGGGTAATTCGGGCCCCGAGCATTGGCCAGTCAGACAGCATTTTTAGAGCCTAAAGAGCGCTCTAAACTGGAGCCTCAAAAGCACTAAAATGGAACTGAGCAAGTCGGACTTCGCGGCGCACATCAACGTGTCGGCGGGTCGGGTGAGCCAGATGCTGACTGCCGGGATCATCGGGCAGGATTGCCTGGTTGGCCAAGGGCGATCAGCCAAGATCGATGTCGAGAAGGCGGTGCGGCAGATCAGCCTGCGCCGCGACATCGGGCAAAGCCTGGGCAATGGCATTGGCACCCAGCTGACAATGCCGGATGAGCCGATGGCGCCGAAGCCGAGCAAGACCGACGACCTGGCGCAGCAGCTGCAGCAGGAGCGGCTTGAGAGCGAGAGACGCAAGAACCGCATCGCGGCCTCGGAAGAACTGGTCCGGCAGGGTCAGCTGGTGCCGGCCGACCAGGTGCGCGCCTCAATGACGAAGCTGGCGCGGCAGGTCGACGAAGAAAACGGCGCCATGCTCGCCGACTTCGCCTCTGAGATCGCCAGCAAGTTCGGCCTGGTGCAACGCGACGTGCTCCACCTGCTCCGCCAGGTGCGCAACGAGAAGAAGGGCGCAGCGGCCGAACGGGCAAGGGCTCGCGCGGCCGAGCTGCCGGCGACGGTCGAGATCGTGGTGACAGAGGCGGTCGAGGCATGAGCCAGATGATCGTCAACGTGGCCAATGCCGAGCGCATTGCCGCGGACGTGCTGGCCGACACGCTGACGCCGCCGCCGCGGGTGGACTATCTCGGTTGGGCGGAAGGCAACATCGTGTTCTCCGAGCGCGAGAGCCCGCTGCCAGGACCCTACAACCGGGACCTGTTCTACTACTTCGACGAAATCCTGCGCGCGCTATCGCCGGATGACCCGTGCCGAACGGTGACGCTGGCCAAGTCGGCGCAGCTCGGCGGCACGGTGCTGGCCAACATCTTCTGCGGCGGGTCCATGGACATGGACCCCGGCGACTTCCTCTACGTACATCCCACCGACAGCAATGCCCAGCGGTGGAGCAAGATGAAGCTGGTGCCGATGCTCAAGGGCACGGCAGCACTGGCGAAGCTGTTTCCGCTCAAGTCGCGGGATGGCGGCGATAGCGTGCTCTACAAAGAGCGCGTCGATGGCAAGGGCGCCATCCAGATCTCGGGTGCGAACTCGCCCGCGTCGCTCTCCCAGGTGACGATGAAGCGCCAGGTGCAGGACGATCTGGCAAAATGGGAGATGAATTCCGGCGGCGACCCGGAGACGCAGGCCGACAGCCGGTCGCGCGCTCATGAGTTCGCCAAGGTATTTAAGATTTCGACGCCGCTCATTGAGCCCGGCTGCCGGATCACCAAGGCCTTTGAGGAAGGCAGCCAGGAGAAGCTCTACCTGCCCTGTCCGCATTGCGGGCATATGCAGACGCTCGAATGGGAAAACTTTCTCGACAATCTCGATGAGGAGCACCCTGAAAAGGCGCATTTCATCTGCACCGGGCCAGACTGCGGCGCGGCGATCGAGGAATATCACCGCCCGCAGATGCTGCGGGAAGCCAAGCGCCGCGAGACGCTGGGCGAAAAGGTCTGGAAGGCCTCCAACGAAGCGGCGATGCGTGTGCATCGGTCTTTTCACCTGTGGTCTGCCTACTCGCTGCTGCAGAGCTTCGAGCGCATTGCGCGGGAATGGATCAGCGCCAAAGGCAATCCGGCCTCGGAGCAGACGTTCTTCAACGACACAGTCGGTCGCGCTTACCGGACACTCGGCGACGCGCCGCCGTGGGAGGCGTTGCGCGACCGTGGTGGACTATCGGATCGCTTGCAGGGCCACGTGCCAGCAGGCCACGTGATCCTCACCTGCGGCGTCGACTGCCAGAAGGACCGTGTCGAGTATCAGGTTGTGGCCTGGGGCCGCGAGCACAAGCGGGCGATCGTCACTTACGGGATCATTCCCGGCCATATCTCGACGGTCGAGTGCCAGGCAGTGCTCAACGGGTTGCTGCAGCAGACCTATCCTAACGCCTATGGCCGCCGGATCGGGATCGACCTGACTGCAATCGACGGCAATGCCTGGACCGAGGACGTTTGGGCGTGGGCGAAGCGCCACCCGTCGTCGAAGGTGATCATGGTGCGCGGCATCGGCTCGGAGGCCGCGCCGCTGCTGACCGCGGTGAAGAAGGAAACCAACCGGGCGGGCAAGAAGCTGCCCTACTCGAAGCGGTTCTTCAACTTCGCCACCTCAGTGCTGAAAATGGCGCTCTACCGCAACTTGGTGAAGATTGACCCGCTGGAACGCGGCTTCATCGACCTGCCGAAGGGTCTAGAAGACGAGTTTTACCGCCAGCTGACCGCCGAAAGCCGCAAGCGGATCACCGGCAAGCGAGGCTTCGACGAGTATAAGTGGGTCAAGGACCCGCTGCAGGCCAATGAGGGCCTCGACACGCATCTGCAGGCCGAAGCGGCCTTCATTCGCATAGCGGGGCCCACGCGGGCCCTGCCGGACGCCATCTGGGACCGCTACGAGCGAGCCCGCGATTGCGCCCCGGAGCCCGTGCAGGGCGATATCGAGGATTTGTTCAACCATACGGCTCCGGCAACCCCGGCGCCCGCTGCAGCGCCCCCGGCGCCGGCGGCAACACGGTCGCGCCCGCAACGGGGCGTGCGGAAGATGAGGCGAGACTGATGCCTGGGATCACGGTTGAAAGAGCGCAGGCCATGCTCGACCTGTGGCTTGCGGCCGAAGAGGCTCTGGCCACCAGCCAGAGCTACACGATCCAGACCGACGGGTCGTCGCGTACCCTCACGCGTGCGGACCTCAAGCATGTCGGCGAACGCGTGACCTACTGGCAGGGCAAGCTCACTGCCGCCGAGCGTCGTGCCTCGGGCCGGGGCAGCATGCGATACGTGGTGCGCTGATGGGCAAGCCAGTGACGAAGAACAGCTTCCGCGGTCGATTGGCCCGGGGCGTGAATGCGCTTGCCCACAGCGTCAATCGCAGCGCCCAGGCAATTGCCGGAGCCGGCAGCAGCGGCGGCTACGAGGGCGGGCGCCGCGACAGCCGCCGCACTCGCAGCTGGCGGCCGACCGGCGGCAGTGCTGCGGCAGACTTGTTGCCTGACCTGCCCGACCTGGTGGCGCGGTCGCGAGACCTCGAGCGCAACTCGCCGCTGGCGCTTGGTGCCATCCAGACCAAGGTCAACGGCGTCATCGGCACCGGCCTGCGGCTCAAGTCGCAGCTCGACTTCAGAGTGCTTGGCCTGAGCGAAGAGCAGGCGATTGCCGCCCAGGACGATATCGAACGCGAGTTCGAGCTGTGGCAGCGCGATGCCGACTGGTCCGGGGTGCTGCACTGGATGGACATGCAGCGCCTGATCTATCGCTCGGCGCGCGTCTCGGGCGATATCGGCGTGGTGCGGCGGTACCGGAAGGATGCCGGCCAGACCTATGGTCTCAAGCTGGTGCTGATCGAGGGCGATCGGGTCTGTAATCCGAACCGCATGGCCGACAGCGACCGTATCAAGGGCGGCGTCCAGGTGAGTGCCTCGGGTGTCGTCGAGGGGTATCACTTCAGCGACCGCCACCCCGGTGACATGATGGGCGGCGCGCTCAAGTGGAACTTCGTGCCGCGCGTCGGGACCAATGGCAGCAAACTGATGCTATTGCCGTTCCAGATGCAGCGCCCGGGTCAGCCGCGCGGCGTGCCGCTGCTCGCGCCCATCGTGCAACTGGTCAAGCAGCTCAAGGACCTGACCGACGCCGAGATCAATGCTGCGGTCAACGACGCGATGCTGTTCGCCTTCGAGCAGCTCGGCGCCGACGATGATGCCGACCACGTCATCTCGGCGCCTGGCGCTGAGGGCGAGCAGCAAACTGCCGACGGTGAACTCAAGATCGAGGACCTCGCCATCATCACGACGGCGAACGGGTCGACCGTCGAGATGCATACGCCCTCGCGGCCGAACACTGCCTTCGAGCCGTTCATGCTCGCGATCATCAAGCAGATGGGCGTGGTGCTCGAAATCCCGTTCGAGTTGATGATCATGCATTTCTCGGCGTCGTTTTCGGCGAGCCGTGGCGCGCTCGAAATCGCATGGAAGGGGTTCCTCTCAGAGAAGGCATGGTTCGAGCGCGAAGTGGCCGACGTGGTCTTCGAATGGTTCTTCACCGAGGCCGTGGCGACCGGCCGGCTCAAAGCCAAGGGCTTCCTCACCGAAGCCGGTAAGCGGATGGCCTGGCTCGGCAAACAGTGGATCGGGCCGACCCGCATCCAGATCAATCCGCAGGTTGAGGCCAATGCCGACCAAAAGGATCTGGAGATGGGTACCAAGACCCGCGATCAGATCATTACCGAACGCACCGGCGGCGACTTCCAGCGGAAGCATGCCCAGCTCACCCACGAGGAAATGGCGCGGCGCAAGGACGGTATCGGCCAGTCGGCGCCGGCGCCGGCGGCGACCTCGGCCAAGCCAAATCCAAAGCCGGCCGATGAGCCGGACGACGATGGCGAAACCAAAAAGGACGATGACAAGTGAGCAGACTTCTCCACGTCGCCGACCGGGTGCTCAATCGCCCGCTTCTGCTGCATCCGGACAAGGCCGCCGTGGTTCTGGGCGTGTTGTCGGGTCGCATTGGCATCGAGACGCCCGATGCCAGTCGGTTTGAGGGTGATCAGCTGCCCGAGCGCGACGAGAATGGCAACGTTAAGCCGGGTCGCTATGGCAGCGTGAAGCTGACCCCTTACAACGTCTCGGGCGGCGTCGCGATTATCAGCGTCGTCGGTTCGCTGGTGAACCGCGGCGCCTGGATCGGCGCCTACTCGGGGGTAACCTCATACGAGGGCATCCAACACCAGTTGAAGACCGCCGCTGCCGATGCCGGCGTTCATTCCATCCTGCTCGATATCCACTCGCCTGGCGGCGAAGCCATCGGAGCCTTCGAAACAGCCGCGATTGTCCGCGAAATCGCGAAGACGAAGAAGGTCATCGCCGTGGTCAACGGGATGGCGGCGTCTGCCGGCTACGCTATCGCCTCGGGCGCCACCGATATCGTCACCACTGAATCGGGCCTGTCCGGATCGATCGGCGTGCTGATGATGCATGTCGACTACAGCAAATGGCTCGACACCGAAGGCATCAAGCCGACGCTGATCTTTGCCGGCGCTCACAAGGTCGATGGCAATTCCTTCGAGCCGCTGACCGACGACGTGAAGTCGGACATTCAGGCCGAGGTCGACCACTTCTACGACCTGTTCCTCAACACCGTGGCGGCTGGCCGAGGCTCCCGCCTTGATGCCGCCGCCGCACGAAAGACGGAAGCCCGCTGCTTCATCGGGGAGGCTGCCGTGAAGGTTGGTCTCGCCGACAGGGTGGGCACCTTCGAGACGGTCCTTGCGGACCTGACCCGCGCCCCCGGGCGCTCCTCCTCGCAGAAAGGAAAATCCATGAGCGAGAACAACGGCGCGCCCGCAGCCGAAAGCAATGCGGGCATCACCCAGGCCCAGCTCGATGCTGCCGTAGCGAATGCCACGGCGACGGCGAACGCAACCTTTGACGCCAATCTCAAGGCCGAGCGGGGGCGCATTGCTGCACTCGACGAGCTGGGCGCCAAGGCAGGTGCAGGTGCCGCGACGATCATCACCAAGGCCAAGGCTGAAGGCACGTCGCCCGAAGCGGCGGCCTTGGCGATCATCAATGCTGGCGCACACCTCGAGGGGGCCGCAGTCAGCGCCCTTCAGGCTGACGAAGCGCTTGCGACGGCGGCAACGCCGGCCGCACCCGCAGGTGGTGCCAAGGCGGCGACGCCTGAGGGCTGGAAGGCCGAATACGAAGCCAGCCCGGCTCTCAAGGGCGAGTTCCCCACGGCGGAGGCGTACGTCGCCTTCAAACGAGATGAAGCCAAGAAAGGAGGTGTGAAGTGACCACTCTCGCGACCAACAAGGCCCGGGTCTATCATTACTCGGGCGACCCGATCCGCGAAGAATACCCCGTGATCGCCGCCGACATCATCTACCAGGGCGCGGCCGTCGGCGAAAATGCGGCGGGTTATTCTCGCCCGCTCGTTGCCGCCGACGTGTTCCAGGGCTTTGCCGTGGCCAAGGCCGACAACGCCGCAGGCGCCGCCGGCGACATCCGCGTGACCGTTGAACAGAAGGGCTTCATCACCCTCCCTATCTCGGGCCTCCCGGTCACCTCCAACGACCGTGCGGCGGTCTACGCGTCGGATGACGACACGTTCACCCTCACCGCGACCAGCAACTCTCTCATCGGCTATGTCAGCCGCTGGGTGTCGACGGGCATCGCCGTCGTTGAATTCGACGCCGCGCTCGTTCGCGCTGCGCTCCAGGCATAAGGGGCCACATCCATGAGCTATCCTGCTCAGAACGATAAGCTCTCGACGCGCGGCGTGAAGTCCATGCTTCTGCTCGCCCTCGAGACCGGGACTGCCAGCTGGGTCACCGACCTGGCGATGAAGACCAACTCCGACCAGGCCAGCGAGACCTACGCCTGGCTGGGTGCGCCGCCGGCCATGCATGAGTTCATCGGCAAGCGCCAGATGAACGAACTGCTGGAAAGCAGCTTCGTGATCTCCAACAAGGATCACGAGGCCAATATCCGGGTGAAGTCCAAGGATATGCGCCGGGACAAGACCGGCCAAATCCAGATCCGCATCAATCAGCTCGCCAGCCGTGTGCTCGACTATCCCGGTACTCTGCTGTCCCGCCTGATCCTCAACGGCGCCTCGGCGCTCTGCTATGACGGCCAGTATTTCTTCGACACCGACCACGTCGAGGGTGACAGCGGTTCGCAGAGCAACAAGATCACCTTCGCGGCCGCGACCGGCACCACTCCGACGGTCGACGAGTTCGCCGATGCCATCCTTGCTGGTATCCAGCAAATGTATGGCTTCAAGGACTCGACTGGCGAGCCGATGAACCAGGCGGCCAAGGCCTTCACGGTCATGGTGCCTGTGGCGATGATGGGCGTGGCCCTCAAGGCAGTGGCCATCCTGGTTGGTGCCAACGGCGCCACTGCCACTATCGCGGCACTCAAGGGCGACTTCACGATCAACGTGCAGGTCAATGCCCGCCTCACCTGGACCGACACGTTTGCAATCTTCCGTACGGATGGCGAGATCAAGCCGTTCATCCTGCAGGAAGAGGATGGCGGCGCCGACGTGGTGGCGATCGGCGACGGCTCGGAATACGAGCAGATGAACAAGGAACAGATCTACGGCGTCGATTGGGCCGGCAATGTCGGCTACGGCTACTGGCAGGGCTCCGTGCAGGTGACCTTCACCTAATCGCTGATCCGAACCAAGACCCTCGAAAAGGCCCGCCAGTGAGCGGGCCTTTTCGTTTCCCGCAATGAGGATCATTCCGATGAAAGTCACCAAGGTTGCCCTTTTCGGGCACGTTCCGGCCGGCACACAGGTCTGGCTTACCAAGGAACAGGCGCGCGACCGCGCCCACTCCATCTCACCGACCGACAGCAACAAGTCCGTGAAGGACCGCAAGCTGTTCACCGCAAACGACCAGCTCGGCTTCAAGGGAGGAGAAGAGCTGGCTATCGAAAGCGATCTCGATCGCGGCCTCGAAGTCATGTTTGGCATCGCGCCTGCTTCGGCCGACGACAAGGCTGCCGACAAGCTCGCAGCGGTCGAGAAGAAGGTCTCGGGCATCAAGGCCCAGATCGAAGCCGAAACGGCCGCCGTTGCCGCCGCAACCGACGATGCCGGCCGCAGCAAGGCGCAGGGCAAGCTCGACAAGGCGAAGGGCGCGCTGTCCAAGGCCGAAGCCGAACTCGCCAAGCTGCAGGGCTAGGCGATGCGCAAGATCATCGCCACCACCGATGTGCTGGCCCACGAGAACCGGTTCCCCAAGGGAACCGGTTTCCATGTCGTCGACACGCCAGACCCAAAGGCGAAGCCGCCGCAGATTGACCGCGCTACGGCCGAGGTCTGGGGCCGCAACGGCTGGGCCGAGGCTGCCACCGAGAAGGCCTCGACCTGATGCCAGTCGAGAGCGCGGCCGACCGCGCCGTTTTCGTCAACGGCGCGGATTTCGGCGAGACCATCCTGTGGACGGTGGGTGCTGCCGACCCTGTCGCCATCAGCGTGCTCGGACAGGCCGGCTCTCTGATGATCGACACGCAGGATGGCCCCTCGATCCAAGGGCAGGAGGCCACCGTGACGATGCAGGAAGCGGACCTGCCACTCAATGCCAACCAGGGTGACGAAGTGCTCTTTCGCGCTAAGCACTACCTGGTCAAATCGATCGAGCCTGATGGCACCGGCATGGCCAATGTCCGCCTCGAAGAGGAGGACATCTGATGGCCGCGCATATCCGCACACAGGTGCGCAAGGCCGCCGTTGTCGATTTTACCGGCCTGACCACGACCGGCGGCAAGGTATTCACCGGCCGCATCGCCGCCATCGGCAAGGATGATATGCCCTGCCTCAACATACTGCTGCTGGACGAAGACAGCGCCTGGGACAGCGCCCCCAATATGGCGCGCAACGGGCGCCTGATCGTCGAAGGCCGGTTGCAGGCAAAGCCGGACGAGCTGCTCGACAAGCTCGACCAGATCGCCGCCGAAGTCGAAGCCCGCGCCTATGACCAATCAACGACTTTCAACGGCCTGCTGCAGAACATCGGCACGCCGACGACACAGATCGATCTGCCAGAGCCGAGCGAAGGCAATGCCCGGCCAACGGGCGTGATCCGCATCCTGTTCCCGGTGACCTACCGGACGGCCTACACCGACCCCACAACCCCAGTCTAGGAGACTTCCCCATGACCACTCACCGCGGTAATTCCGGCGTGCTCAAGGTTGGCGGCACGCCGACCGCCGTTGCCGAGCTGACCGGCTTCACCATCCAGACCAGCATCGGCACCAATGACGACACGGCGCAGGGCGACGCTGCGCGCACGTTCAAATCCGACGCGCTGCCGACGTGGTCCGGCAGCATGCGCGGCTGGTATTTCCCGGCAGACACGAACGGCCAGGCCGTGGTGAAGGAAGGCGCGGAACTCGCCTTGGAAGCCTCCCCCACTGGAACGACGAATGGCCTCGCCAAACTGGCAGGCAACATCATCGTCACCGGTCGCACCATCACCTCGGACAATGGCGCCATCGTCAACTTCGAGGCGAACTTCCAGGGTACTGGCCCGCTGACCGAAACGACCCATTCGGCATGAGCGACCTGCTGGACCGCATCAAGGCCCACGCCGAGCCCGACAGGGTACGCCGCCTCCCCGTGCCCGAATGGGCGCCAGAAGGCGGGACGGCCCTTATCCTCACCTATCGCATGGTCACGCTCGACGACCTGTCGCTGGTGCAGGAAATGGACGGCGATGCCTGGCACAAGCGCGCGGCGCGGATCATCGCGCTCAAGGCCTGTGACGAGAATGGCCAGCGGCTGTTTGCCGTTGGCGACGCCGTGGCCCTGCGCCAGACGGCCGACCCCGGCGTGATCTCGCGTATCGCGCTGCAGATGCTGGGCCGCACCTCGATCGAGGACGCGGAAAAAAACTGAGAGCCGATCCGCTGCGCCGGGTGATCTACCGGCTGGCGGATCGGCTGCACAAGACACCGCAAGAGATCCGCGAGAGCTTCACTCTCGATGATTTCGACCACTTCCTGGCCCATTGCCAGATGACAGCCGACGAAGCGAGGGGATGAGCATGACGCCGCAGATGGCCATCCAGATCACCGGCAAGTATGCCGCAAAGCCCGTCTTCGACCAGGCGGTCGCCGATGCGAACCGTGCCTCGGGCGCGATCGTGAGCACCGGCGGCCGCGTATCCACGGCGATGAATGACGCCGGCTTTGCGACATCCAACCTGGCGGCCCAGTTCAACGATATTGGCGTCATGCTCGCATCGGGCCAGTCGCCACTCTTGTTGGCGATCCAGCAGGGAACGCAGATCAGCCAGGTGCTCGGGCCCATGAAAGCAGGGGCCGCCGTCGCCGCTCTCAAGACGGCGCTGATGAGCCTGATCAGTCCGGTGACCCTGATCACCATCGGCTCAATCGCGGCGGGCGCAGCGCTCGTGCAATGGCTGATGAGTGCGCAGGGCAGCGCGGAAAGCGCCACCGAAGCCTTTGAGCGGCATCGCAAGGAAATCGAGGGCATTGTCGCGGGCTATGGAACAGCCGAAACGGCAGTTGGCGCCTATTTCGAGGCGGTGTCTCGGCTTCCTCGCTCGATCGCCACCAGCGAGCTTAACACTGCATTCGAGTCCATCGGTGCGGAGGTTGATGATTTCCGCGCGCAGATGGCAGACTTCGCCAACGATCCGCTGTTCACAAAGTTCGGCTCCGAGGCAAACCGATCGATGCAGGACCTAGCTGGGTCCTTCGCGAATGGAGAGATATCAGCCGAAGAGTTTCATCGTCGTTTGGAAGACGTCAAAGATCAGCTCAACCTGTTGGAGCAGGCCGGCGCGGCAATTCCCGGCTCGACGCGGAACATGATCGACGCGTGGCAGGAAGGCGCCATCAAGGCGATCCAGTTCGGCAATGGCATAGCCAACCTGGTCGCGCAGTCCCATGCCCTGGCAGGCATTGCGCGAGATGGCGACCTCACTTCATTCTTCGAGACCAATTCGGTCGAAAGCGCCCTTGAACAGCTTAAGCAACTGACCCCGGAGCTACGGACGCAGGCGCAAATTGCCCAGGAAATCCGCGATGCCGTGTTGAACAATCCAGCGAGCACTGAGGCGGGACGTGCCGCGGTCATCGCAGCCACCGATGAAGCTCTCGCGGCGCAGGCTACAGCCGCAGCGCGCCGGGAGTCGGCGTCCGCCGCGGGCAAGCAGGCCGATGCCTATGCCGGCGTCATCGCGAACCTCGAGCACGAATTAAAGCTGGTCAACCTCTCGGCCAGGGAGCAGGAGGTCCTCAACAATATCCGCTCGGCGGGCGTGGAGGCCTCAAGTCAGCAGGGCATGGCGATCCGCGCCGCAACCGAGGCGCTGTTCGACCAACAGAAGGCGGTCGAGGACCTCGAGAAGCAGCAGGAGCAGCTGCAGAAGACGATGGAAAAGCTGGGCGATATCGGCGTCAGTGCCATCGAATCTATCGCCGGCGCCTTCGATGACGGAAAGCTGTCCGGGCAGGAACTGCTGCGCATCGTGCTCCAGATTGGCAAGCAGCTGAGCCAGCTAGACTTCAGCGGCCTTGCGGGTGGCGGCGGCGGAAACTGGCTCTCCATGCTGTTCGGGGGCGGTCCAAATGTCGGAAGCAGCATTACCGGCAGCACGGGTGGCTTCTTCCCCGGCCTGACGGGCCCGAGCCTTGAGGGTGGCGGCTATACCGGCGATGGTGCCCGCTCCGGTGGCGTCGATGGCAAGGGCGGCTTTCCAGCAATCCTGCACCCGCAGGAAACGGTCATCGACCACGCAATTTCATCGGGCAGCGGCACCCGCTCGGTCGAGGTGCATGTGCACCAGGACGCAAGCCACGAAGGCCCTCCCGAGGCCAGCGTCAGCAGCAGCGGCAATGTCGATATCGTGCGGGTCATCGTCGGTACCGTAGCCCAGGCCATGGGCGAGGGACGGCTCGACGGCGCCATGAAAGCCAATTTCGGCCTTAGCAGAAAGCCCGCCTTCTGATGCCCGATACCTGGCCCATCACTGTGCGGCACAAGCCGCTTGCTGGCTCACCCCAGATCACGCCGTTCCGTGCGCCACTCGCCACGGACATGGAAGACGGCATGCAGCGGCGCCGTCGCTCGACTACCAAGAATGTCGCGACCATGGCCATGCGCATTCCGATGACCGCGGCCGAGCATGCGACATTCGAAGCGTGGGTGCGGGATACGCTGGCAGACGGCACGCTCGACTTCACCATGCCGGTCTGGAAGGGCGGCAGCTATGCCGACCGGACCTGCAGCCTGGTCGGCGGTCTCTACCAGTCCGCGTCGCGCGGCAGCAGCGGCTTCGAAGTGAGCTTCAATCTCGATATCGAGGACTATTGATGGTCGATCCCTGGAGCGCGGCGCTTGCCGAGGCCTATGCCGTGGCGCCGGCCGATGACTTCGTGATCCACACGCTTGAGCTACTGCACCCCGCATTCGTCGATGGTGATGACGAAGCCGACAGCATCCGCGTGGCCCTCGATGGCCGCGCATGGGACCTGGAGCTGGAAGCCGGAGCGCCGCTGTTCGGGGGCGAGGTGAAACGCTTCGAGCCCCTGTCACTCAAGGTCAGCCTGCCCGAGCAATCCGAGACCAGTTTCGGCTCGCTCAATCTCAGCCTCGACAACGTGCCCCGCACCATCTGGCCGAAGCTGCAGGCCGCCGCAAGGGTGCGGGCCTCCGCCCAGGTGATCTATCGCGAGTGGGTGGCTGTCAAATCGGGCAGCGAATACGAGACGGACGGCCCACCCGACATGATCATCGACCAGCTGACGATGCGCGTCGTGACGGCGACGCAGCTGCGCCTTTCCGGCACGGCATCATTCGTCGACCTGCTCAACCGGTCGTTCCCGCGGATGACATTCGACATGGAAAGCTACCCGGCCCTGTTCGGGGTTAGCGAATGACCCGCACCGAGATCGTCAACGCCCATATCGGGACGCCCTATTCGCTGGGCGGAAAAAAGGCCGGCACCGTGGATTGCTACGGCTCGGCCCGATTCCTGCAGCGGGAACTGTTCGGGCGCGCGATGCCGGATTTTGCCATGCCGGGAACGGCTGGCCGTTCGGCGATCGCCGCGGCGATCAGCGTGCACCCGGAGCGCCTGCAGTGGCGCGAAGTCGATGCGCCGACCGATGGCGCCCTGGTAACGATGGCCCGCAATGTGTGCGGCTACCATATCGGCACTTGGCTCGAAGAAGATGGCGGGGTGATCGTCCACGCCATCGAAGACTGCGGCGTCGTCGCCGACACGTTGCCGACGCTGGAAGCCATTGGCTGGCGCCGATTCCGGTTTCACCTGCCGATCTAATCCTTGGGACATTGATGACCTTTCACGACCCTCATCTGATGGCGGGCGGCCAAATCGTGCTGGTCACCGGCCCATTCGGCGCGCCGGAGCGCCAGATCGCGCTCGAGCGGCCGATGACGATCGCCGAAGCCATTGCCGTCAACGACCTGGCCTTCCACCTGCCGACAATCGCCGTCATGGGTGGCGAGCCGGTGATGCGCGGGCAATGGGCGCTGCGCATGGTTCGACCCGGCGAAACGCTGGCCTTCGTGGCGGTACCGGGCGGGGGCGGCGGGGAAGGCGACATCAGTGGCAAGCAGATCCTCGGCCTTGTCGCGGCCCTCGCTCTGTCGATTGCGGCGCCGATGATCGGTGGGGCGCTGTTCGGCATTGGCACGATCGGCGCCAGCATTGCCTCGGCCGCCATCCTGGCCGGCGGTACGATGCTGCTCAATGCCCTCTTTGCGCCGCCGGAAAGCACTGCCGAAAGTGCTGCGGCAGCCGACCCGATTTATTCGGTAACGGCCGCCAGCAATCAGGCCACGCCGCTCGACGTCGTTCCGGTGCTCTATGGCGAACTGGAATTCGCCCCGCGCTATGCCGCGCGGCCCTATAGCGAGTTCGCGGGCAACGACCAGTATCTCTACCAGCTGTTCACCGTGACGGCCGGCAAGGCTGCGGTGAAGCGGATCAAGATCGGCGAGACGGAAGCCTGGAACTCGACCACCGGCTACTCCTCGAGCTTTTCCGACCTCACCTTCGAAATCATCCAGCCCGGGCAGTCGATAACGCTGTTCCCGGCCAACGTGGTCACCTCGGCGGAAGTGTCGGGTCAGAACGTGCCCGACCCGGCCGCGGTGCTCGGGCCATTCGTGGTCAATGCTTCGGGCACGACCGTGGACCGGCTGGCCGTGGACTTCGCCTTTCCGGGAGGGTTGTGGACAGCTGACAAGAAGGGCGTCGCCGCGAACTCGATCGCTCTGCGGGCGCAGTATCAGCAGATCGACAATGTCGGTGCGCCTATCGGCGGTTGGAACACCCTGTTTGCCGAAACGATCTCGGCCGCGACCCGGACGCCGCAACGGATGACCCGCGCCGCCGATGTCGCGGCCGCGCGCTATCAGGTGCGGTTCCTCAGCGACGAGGCCTTCGACCCCGACGATGGCAGCGCCGTCAATAGCGTGGCTTGGGTTGGCCTACGCGGCTATCTCACCGGCTTCGAGACGCCCGCCAACACGACACTGCTGGCAATGCGCGTGCGCGCCAACGAGCAACTCAGCCAGCTGTCGTCGAGCCAGATCCGCGTGCTGGCCGAACGGCACCTACCTGTGTGGAACGGCTCGACTTGGGTGCTGCAGGCAACGCGTTCGATCGCGTGGGCGGCAGCCGACATCCTGCGCAATGCCGATTATTCACTGGGCCTGAGTGACGGCCAGTATGACCTGGCCGGCCTCGCGACGCTGGCAGCAACATGGTCCGGCAGGGGCGACACGTTCAATGCCATCTTCGACCGCGCATGGACCGCCGCCGACGCCCTGCGGGCCGTGCTGCGGGCCGGTCGGGCCCAGCCGGTGCGCATCGCCGGGACGCTCGGCTTCGTGCGCCTGCAGCCGCGCTCGATCAAGCGGGCGACCTTCACGCAGCGTAACGTCATCCGCGGCAGCTTCCAGCACAAGCTGGTGCTGTTCGACGAGGAGAAGCCTGACAGCGTCATCGGGCGCTTTATCGACGCCGCGACCTGGCAGCCGCGCGAGGTCAAGGCACAGCTGGCATCAGTGGGCGGCGACGCGCCGCAGACGATCGACTGGTTCGGCATTACCGACCGGGCACAGGTCTGGCGCGAGAGCGTTACCGAAGCGGCGGTCAATGCCTATCAGCGCGAGTTCGTCAGCTTCACCGCCGACTGGGAAGGCAAGCTGCTGGTGCGTGGCGATCCGATCCTTGTGCAGCACCCCTTCGTGCAGGGTGTTCAGACGGCGTCGCTGGAAGCGCGCTCAGGGGATGCCCTTACCCTGGATCGCGATATCGATGCGGTGACGGGCGATATCTACGTGATCCTTCGGGGCAAGGACGGCAAGGAGTGGGGACCGTGCCTCGCCGACAGCATTGTCGGCCGGGTCGTCACGCTCAATGCTACCGACCGAGCCGCCGTGGTCAGCGGCATGGGCAGCCTGGCCAGCATCCTGCCGGGCGCGCGCTCCGAGCGGGCGCATGTGCTGATCTGCGACGGCGAGATGCGGCCGTTCAACGGACTGGTGGTTTCGGCAGTGCCGCAGGACAGCGGCAAGGTCGAGGTGCTCGCGGTCGTCGACGCGCCGGAGATCTATCTCGCCGACCAGACGGAGACCATGCCGTCGCCTTACCTGCCGCCAGTGACACCGCCTGTCATTCCCCTGCGCCCAATGATCGTGGGTCTCTATGCAGCGCTGCGCTCCGGCGTCGCAGGGCTGGAGCTGGATGCGATGTGGCAGCCGGCACCGGGCGCGACGCTCGGTTATGTGGCCGAAGTTTCCTACGACGAAGAGAACACGTGGACACCGATCTATGCAGGCATGGGAAATCGGTTCTCCGCATCGGTGCTGCCCCAGCCGCTGGTGCTGCGGGTAGCGGCCGTAGGAGGGCTACAGGGGCCTTGGGTTTATCGAGAGTTCGACACTGCCGACTTGCCGCCCGGCGGCGGCTATATCGACGTGGTCGCCATCAACGATGAGTTCAAGAAGTTTGTCGGCATTCTCGCAGGCCCGGGCAGCTTGGTTGAGCGCCTCGATGAACTGCGCGACCGCCTGGCCCGGTTGGCCAACACTGGTACCGCCATCACCACGACGCACCACAAGGCCCTCGGCGTAGCAAAGGCAGAGTTCACCGAGCAGCTCACGATCATCGCCAATGAGACCGAAGCGGCCGTCGACCTGACGACGCTGCTGCTGGCCCAGTTCGGCGACAATGTCGCGGTTGCGGCCCAGCAGATCGGGGTGACCGCCAGCGAGCTTTACACCCAGGCGGTGTTCTCCCAGGAAGTCGCCGTCGAATATGGCGGCGTGACGGTTTCTGGGCTGCGTACGGCCGTTGCAATGGCTGGCCCTGACGGATGGGAAGTGAAGATCGCCGATGTGGTCAGGGCCACCGGCCTGGCCGTCGATGTTGAGGCCGGGACTTACACCCTGATCAATTCGGACGGCCAGAGCATGTGGGCCGCCAAAGCCAACAAGTTCGCCTTCCTCAGCCCCGATGGCACTACGCTGCGCATGCCGGTCTATTTCGACGGCACCACCCTGCATCTGACCGACACGGTGGTAAATGGCGACCTCGTGGTCACTGGCACCATTCGGACGGATCACCTGCAGATGGGCGCAGTGCTGGCGATGGTGACCACGGGTAAGGGTCCGGTGGTTTCGTCTGGCGGCCAGCTGCAGGCGGCGTCGATCTACGTGGCCGAAGGCGTGGTGCGCGTCGACGTGAATTGCGTGCTCAACCGCCCCAGCGAGAACCCCTGGAACTACGGGTATCTGACCATCCGCATCCTAAGGAACGGCAGTCAGGTCGATTATCGCAGCATCTTTTTCGACGACAACTTTGCCTACCCGATCGCCTTCACCTTTGCCGACTACCCGCCATCCGGACAGACACACACTTATTCGGTCGATGCCTATGGCGGCTCCTGGTCCATGCAGGATTGCGTGATCGGTCTCACCAATCACAAGAGGATCGGCTGATGCACGGCTATTCCATTTATCGGATTTCGACGGGTGAGATTGTGCCGGGCAGGAGCGGCTGGTGCTCCGAGTATCGTGACGTGGTGGCCCAGCCGATCAGCGAGGACGAGGCTTGCTTCGACCAGTTCCTGGAAGGGCGGGAGTTGTACATCGTGGGCCAGACTGCGACGCCACGCCCTGTTCTCCACGCCTCGGCCGAGGCCGTGGAGTTGGTAGCGGACGGCGTTGATAGCTTTGCCATTGAGCCAGTCCCGCCCGGTACCCGTGTGTCCTTTCGGGGCGAGTGGCACGTCATCGACGATGGCCTGCTGATCATCACAATCGCTGTGCCTGGTCCATACGACCTGGTGCTTGAGCCGCCATTCCCCTTCCAGCATCAGAACATCCGGATCAACGCCCATGCGCCTTGAGGTCCTAGTGACGCCCGCCATGGTCAAGGCTGAAGCTCGTCGCCGCATCGAGGAGGCGTTTCCGCTTTGGCGCCAGGCCAACATACTGCGCGAGGGTGGTCCGGCCGTCGCCGGTATGGGCGAGTTCATCGACGCCATTCGAACCAGGTCGGACGAGATCGAGACCCTTCACCCCATCCCCGCCGATTACTCGGCCGAACACTATTGGACCCTCCCATGAGCGGACGCCTTTTCTCGACCGGCACCGTATCGGTGACCAATGGCAGCAAGATCGTCACACTGGCCGGCGCCACCGTGGCAGAGTTCAATATGCGCGATGGCGACGATCTTCAGGTGCTGGGTCTGGGCTCGCGTATTGCGATCGCCCAACTTCTTCCCGACACAAACCAGTTTGAGCTGCTGCACAACTTCGACGGGGCCACAGGTGCGGCACTAGCTTACACGATCTACCGCAATCCCGCCGGATGGGGTTCCCAAGAGCTACTCGCCAGCCAGGTCGCGGACAACGTTCGCCTGCTTTCAGATGGCATTCCGATCGCCCAGGACGATCTCGATGCCATTGCGCAGGCTCGTGAAGAAACCGAGGATTTGGCCCTGCAGGCGTCGGGCTCGGCCGGCACCGCCACCAGCCAGGCCGGCATCGCTACCACGAAGGCGGGAGAGGCCGTCACCGTTCTGGATGAGGTAGAGACCCTGCGCGATGATGTGGCGGCGCGGGCTGCGCTCATTACATCGACCAGTCCTGGATCGGTTGTGGGTGCGGCGACCGGCGCAGAAATGATCGCCGGCGCGATCAATGACAAGGTGGCCACCCCGGTAAATACCAAGGTCGCCCTCGAAGCCAGGTTCGGTCCGACCGGCACCCAGATTGGCGCCTCAGAGGTTCGTTATCTCAGCGGCCACAAGGTGATCGGCGGCTTTTTGGATAACAATGGCCGCATGCCCCTCGCGATTACGGAAGAGGGCCTGATCCTCGGAAAGCTGGGGGTAGCGATCGGAGTGGCCAACGGCTTGTCGTTCAACCGAGACCCTGTGACCGGCCTTTACGAGATTTCGCTGGGGACAGAGGCCAACATGCTGCCCGTGGGCGGCAATGGCGACACTTTCGACACTCGGTCTCCGCGGTATTTTGACAGCAAAGAGGTGCTGTGGGCCCTGGAAGCCTCGAACGGTAGATGCCCGATCGTCGTGACTATCGACGGCCAAGTTTACCTCGCTAAGTCCAATGTGCAGGCGAATACCGACGCCATCGAAGCGGAGCTTGCGGTGCTGACCGAGCGCTTCGAGGCAATCGTGCCAACGGCGGAAATTGCCTGCTACGGGGACAGTCTCACCGCTGGCAGCTACCCCAGTCGGCTTGCCACCGTCCTTGATCGAAGTGTTTACAACCGCGGCATTGGTGGGCAGACCGCAAAGCAAATTGCCTCTCGTCAGGGAGGGTGGGTGCGGCTACTGACCGTGGAGAATGATGAGATCATCGAGGGCAGCAACCCTGTGACGGCGTTTGAGGGCGTGGCCATCAGCGCCGGCACTCGCAGCAGCGACCCACTTTCCACGGCGTCGAACAACACCGTCTACACCTTGCGAGGCACCCTGGCCGGTGTCCCAGGCGTCCTTAGCCGTGGCGCCTCTGGCGGCCCTCCTTCCACCGTCGAGACCTACGTCTTTGCTCCCGACGCGGGTCAGGTCTTGCCAGTCCGTTGCCCTCCCCAAGCCGCCTTTATCGTCGATCCCGAGGGCGACGATCGGCGGGTGAACATTTTCTGGCCTGGGCGCAACGACACCTGGGCCGACACCAATATCCAGCTGTCGGTGGACTGGATGGTTTCCCGCCTGGCAACAGGAGAGAAGCGCTTCGTCATCATGAGTGTGCTCAATGGCGAGTACGCGACCGAGGATGTGGGCGGCGCCCGCTATAACCAGATCATCGCCATCAACACCGCCGTCCAGTCGAAATACCCCGCGAACTACCTGGACATTCGCCGGTACCTAATCGACCACGGGCTCGCCACCCTTGGCATTACCCCGACCGCACAGGACCTGCTCGACGTCGAGCGGGACATCGTTCCGGTCTCACTCCGGGTGGACGGCATTCACCTCACCGGCGATGCCCTGCAGCTTGTTGCCGAGCAGCTTGCCGACTTCATCATAGCAAAGGGCTGGTAATGAGCTTCATCGCAAAACTTTCGCAGGCGGTTACGGATGTGACTATCCCGTCCACGACGTTGGACCCTGTTGTGAATGCGGGGACGTCCTGGCTGTTCGACTTCACCAACCCGTATTGCAATACCAACCCCGCTGGAAACCTTGCCGCGGGAAGCACCTTCAGAAACTTGGTCGAGGGGGCCGCAGATGCCGTCGTGGTGCGGCCAGCAGGCACAACGGCTATCGAGAACCTCGCCGCGCTCGCCGGGCTGCGCTGGAACGCGAGCAGTGCATTTACAAACATAGATCAGGTCGATTTGGGGTCTGGCTACTCCTTCGCGCCCTCGACGCCGTTCGTCATTGGCGTATGGCTCAAGCAGGCAGCAGATGGAAACACCGCGGCCTACCAGCCCGTGGCCAGGCGCACCCTAACCAACGCAAATGCTTCTCAGTGGATCATCGATAGCGGCGCTAGTGGCAACAATCATCGCGGCAACGTGGGCAATTTGGAGGGCACGTCATCCACCGGTCCCAGCCCATCGGCAGTCCAAAATCTGTTGGCACGAGACGTGGTTCACCACGTGGCCTTCTCATATCAGCCAGGAGCAAACGGCGTCCGGCTGTGGCACAACGGCGCTGAGGTCAGCCCAATTGGTCCGATAACCGGGCCTGCCGAGCTGCGAGCTGAGGCTGCGACCCACATTCTGCTCGCATTGGCGGGCAAGGGCAGCATTTACCGGTTCTGGTCGGAACGGTACGCCCTCGCAGACCGGACAGCCGCGCAGGCCGTGGCCCAGGAGTGGTCGCTCAACACCGGGCGGTTTGTCTAGGACAGAGCTCTTAGTTTTTGAAGGTCGGCCTGCAAGGGTCTTATAGCCGGAAGGCTGCCGAGGGCGGCCATGCTGATGAGAGTGCCGCCATCGAGGGCGATCATGTAGCTAAAGTTCACCGCGTTCTTTTGCAGCTCTTCGAGAATTGCAGGCTGGTTCTCGAGGAGAATGCCCGTGTGGGCTGCAATAGCGACGGAGAACATCAACCCCGGCCCCATCCGGTTTACCTTCGCGTACCGAACCCCCTCCGCGCCAAGCTTCACCGATCGGATCTTAAAGGTGAAGACCGTCGCCCAGTGGGCCAGATAGCCCATGTCAAACCAGTCCAGTTCGGAGAAGGTGTCGGTGGGCCCCTCCGGATCTAGGCGCATGCCAATCATCGAACGGCGCACGAACTCATAGGTGGAAACCTTTCGCCCCGTCGAGAGGGTCCAAGGTTTTGGCTCGTCCAGTCCGTCAATGATCAAGTTGTAGTTCAAGTCAGCCAGCGAGCGCCGGCCGTCCAATGCGGACACAAGCGCAGCACCAGGCAGCGTTCCAGGGCAGTCGATCAAGAAATTCGCCATAAAAGCGAGTTCCCGCGGGCCACCACCAAGTGCAGCCAAGTGACCAAGGACCTCCCCGGTTATCGTGATGACCCCGGCGACCTTTGGTTCCGCAATGATGTCGCGTGGATGCGTGGCGCAGGCGGCATGAGGTCCATCAACGACACTTACCACCAGCAGATCCTCGATGTCGCCGTAGGCAATATCGAAAAGCCGGTGGTCATTGGCGCCCTTGATAGACCTGCGGTGCCATTCGCTAATTCGGTCGCGAGCTTGAGCTAGGTTGTGTTCGACAGCACCCTCGAAGCTCTCGCGACCGCGATACATTTGAAACCAGATCAGCACCCTGCCGACACGCAGGAGCATGTCAGCCGGCTCTTTGCCGTCGCTCCACTGGTTGGGATGAAACAACTCGCTCATGCCCACTGAGCTCTTTACGAAAGAGGCGATGAGTTTCTCTTGCTCAGAGCGCGGCAGGCCAATCCTCTTCCGGCGTCCTGTCTTCGGCAAATCTAGTTCCACCCGATAAGGCCGGCCCGCCACGCGGATTGTGGGGCGGCACGACGGCAACTGCAACTAACCACCAACAACGGAGCCTTCCTAATGAAACTGACCGCCAATTGGCGGGCAGTGCTGCTGCGCGCGTGGAGCGTGCGGCTGATGCTGCTTGCCGCCCTGCTATCCGGCCTCGAGGTGGCGCTGCCCCTCATGCACGGGTTCTTCCCCCTCGATCCCGGTGTTTTCGCCCTGCTGTCGTTTGCCGCGACGGCCGGCGCCGTGGTTGCCCGCTTCATCGTTCAGAAAGGACTGACCAATGGCTCGTAGCCGCCTCAAGACTGCCGGCGCCCTCATGGCCGCCGCGATCGCCCTCGTTGGGTCGTGGGAGGGCCTGCGCACCGTTGCCTATCCCGACCGACTGGCCAATGGCATTCCCACGGTCTGCTTTGGCGAAACGCGCGGGGTGAAGCTGGGCGATAGCTACACGGTCGAGCAATGCCAGGTGATGCTGGGGCAGGGGCTGGTCGACTTCGAGGCCGGCATGCGCCGGTGCCTGGTGGCTCCGGACAGCATCCCCGATCAGCCCTACGTCGCCTTCCTGTCGCTGTCCTATAACATTGGCACGGGTGCATTCTGCCGCTCGACCGTCGCCCGCAAGGCCAATGCCGGCGACATTCGCGGCGCGTGCAACGCCATTCCGATGTGGAACCGGGCGGGTGGCAAGGTTTTGCCCGGCTTGATTAATCGCCGGGCTGATGAGCGGCGCCTGTGCCTCGAAGGGGTGAGGTGATGGAGAAGCGCACAGATCCTCTGCCCGCCATCTTCGTGCCGTATGCCGAATTTTTCGATGAAGACATGGGCGCGAAGGTGCCGGGCTCCATCAGCGTCAGCGACGAAGACGGCCGGTGGCTCTATGGCTGCCCATGCGGCTGCGGCACGGCCGGCGCGTTGCGGGTGGCTGCTGGCGAGAAGCCTGCCCAGTCGCCGTCCTGGCTGTGGAATGGCTCGACTGAAAAGCCGACGCTGACACCATCGGTCCACCATGTCGGCCATTGGCACGGCTGGCTGACCGAAGGGGTGTGGCTATCATGCTGAACCCCACCGGCCTGGGCCTCATCGCCGCGGCGCTGTCCGCCAGTCTCGTCGCCGGCTCGGCCGGCTGGTTCGGACGCGGCCTCATCTTCGATAATTTCGAGCGGCCGGCCATAATCGAAGCCGCCACCGACAAAGCAAATGACGCGGCCACGATCCGCGTCATGGACGCTGCCAACCGAGCCGAGGCTGCTGAGCGTGCACGCATGCAGCGCGCCAGTGCCGAAGCCCTTCGCATCTACAAGGAAGCCCTTGCCACCAGCGAGCGGGCCACCGTGGAAGCTCAAACCCGTCTTGACCAGGAGATTGCCGCCTATGAAGCCGAACTTGCTGCTGCAGGCCTCTCTCGCACTGTCACTCGCCGTGATCTTGAGTGGGTGCGGGGCAACGTCCCGTAACGCCCAGATCGCGGCGGGAGAGCGGATCGGTCAGGCTGTTGCCAAGCCTGACCTGGAGCGTCAACCGGATGAGTGTGGCAAGAGATTTCCAATGCTCGATGTGCCCGTAGGTCAGGAGCTGACGACGGTGTGGAAGCGCTACGAAGTTTATGTGGAGGGTCCGATCAACGATCGCATCACCCGCTGCTTTGAGTTCAACGAAAACCAGATCAACGGCCTTAGCGGCCGGTGACAGCAGCGGCGGGAGCGTCACCGCCTGACCTTTACCCTGTTTGATCAGAGCGCAGATGTCGCCCCCACCACAAAGCACCGCCTATCTGCTTGGCCAACTCATCGAGGGCGTGGCCGGTCTTCGCCGCGACATTACCGAGCTGCGCGAGGATTTCGACGAAGAGAAGGGCCATGACCGGGATGCCCGAAGGGACATGCATCGCAAGATCGATGAGCTCACAGACAGGGTGGGCAAGGTCGAAGGCAAGATCGAGATCGCCGGACAGGTGACAGCCCAGACCCGCGACCGGATCGACGACGTCAGCGCTGACGTAACCGAGCGACTGGATGGCTTTGACAAAACGCTGACCGTCGATGTCACGCCAACCGTCGAAGAGTTCAAGCGCATGAAGATGATCGGCATGTCGGTTGTCGGGGTCGTTGCGCTTGGCGGCACTGCCTTCGGGGCGTCACTCATCTGGTGGGGCGAGCAGGTTGTCGCCACCATCAGGTCTTTGCTCCGCATCCCGTAATCGCTTAGCTAGTGCGGCCCATACGGGATAATCGCATCGTCTTCGAGCCGGCGTATCTCGGCCTCGAGACGAGGATTGTCCGCCAGCACCTTGGCGATGCCAGAAAGCATGTCGCCGACCTCTGCCGCGTCGCCAGCTGCCATGGTGAAATCGAACCGTTTGCCGGCGGCGTCCTTGATTGACAAAACGGCCCGCGGGCCTTCGCCAAGCACGATGGTGACCGCGAAGGCGTCAAGCTGGTGCGCTAGCATGTTGGGGTCCCATCGGCCGTTGTCGAGCGGGTTGAATGTGGCTGCCATTGCGTTCTCCTTTCCCTTTTTGAACACCCAACGGCATGGACGAGTCAAGCACTTGTTCTCTTTCTGTTCACGGTGGTAAGAGTCGACACTTCCGACAGGAGGTGACCCGTGAACCTTGCCATTAAGCTGAACGACGCCGAGCGCATCCGCCGCGCCATTGCCGCTGAACCTGACCTGACCGAGGCCGATCTCAAGCATCGACTGGGGGTTACGTCAGGACAGATCAAGGCTGCCCTGCAGTATCGGGGCGTCCAAAAGACCGGTCGACGCTCGAGGTGAGCGGTGGAAGAGTTTCCTCGCTTGAGATGGCACAAGGGCGGGCGAGGCTTCCGGGCCTATCCCATGGGCAACCACTCCGGCTCGATCGAGAAGCGATACGTTGAAATATGGCTGCAGGTCAGCGGCCTCAGAGGCCATCCGCCGCACGATTACTACGAAAACTGGAACTGGCTGGTGTCCTGGGAGGGGTGGTTTTCGGAGCACGGCGTCGCCGAAGGCAAGCAGGCAGCGGCCGATAAGGCGACTGAGAAGTGGTGGACCTGGGTACAAACCGAACTGCCCCGCAACCTCGAACTCGAAGTGGCGATGATCGTCGCCCGTACTCCGGTGCGGCCCCTGCCAAACAGTCTGCTTGGCGAAGACACCGAGTTTCTGCGCAAGGTCCAGTGGTGGCTCAACGAGGTCTACAAGACGGCGTCGAAGCCTGATGAAGCGCCGCGTCCTGCCACGGATCTGATGGCAAGGCTGTCCGAGGAGTTGCATCGCCGACGCCTGACGGAGCCCCAGCCTGAGCAGCCGGCCGGACCCGCCGTCAGCGGCGGTTATCGCCGTCGTCGGCGCTGAGTTCGTTCAGCAGGGCTAGGCACGTTTGCTCGCCCTCGCCGGCGCATTCTGCTTCTCGGCGATGCGCCGGGATACGCCGAAACCGGGCCAAGTCGGCCTGCAGCTTCTTCACCAGTCGCTCTCGGTCGGCAATACCTTGCCCCAAAACGTGCCCCAAATTGTGCCCCAAGTGGTGCGGCGAAACGGAAAAGACCGCCTTTGCAGTACTTTAGCGCATATCGAATTGGTGATTGGTGCCCCCCGCCGGACTCGAACCGGCACGCCTCGCGGCGGAGGATTTTGAGTCCTCTGCGTCTACCATTCCGCCAGAGGGGCACGGGGAAGGTCTCTAACCCGAGAACGGGTCAGCCGACAAGCCACAACCGGGCGAGATAGACCACCAATACGCCCGCGGCCATGGCGGGCAGCAGGCTGCGGGTGATGACATAGACCAGGGCGGTGACGGCGGCGGCGATTGCCTCGGCCGGGCTGCCGGTGACCAAAGCCGGCGCCACCAGCGAGGCGAGCACCGCGCCGGGAATATGCCTGAGCCAGGCGGCGGCGAAGCCGTCGCGCGGCAGGCGATTGGCCAGCAGCAATCCGCCGGCCTTGACCATGAAGGTCACCAGCGCCATGCCGGCAATGGCCATGAGGGCTTCCGGGCTAGTCAGCATTCTTGCGCAGCCTTTCCGCCACGGCGCCGGCGAGGCTGCCGACAATGCCGCCGATGAGAATATACCAGCTTCCCTCGATCAGCCTCGCCGAAACCATGGCGGCGAGCGCTGCCACCAGCCAGGGAACGAGGTCGCCCTTACCCTTCCACATGCCCAGCAGCAGGGCGAGGAACGTAGCGGTGAAAGCAAAGTCGAGGCCATATTTGCTGGGATCGTCGATGGCTGAACCCAGGGTATGGCCGATGACCGTCGTGGCCATCCAGCAGCAATAGGCGAGTACGCCCCCGCCCAGGAGGAAGCCGATAGTGCCGCGGCCCTTGGCCATTTCGCCCACGGTCATGGCCCAGGTTTCGTCCGAGACGATGCCCATCATCAATGCGCCCTTCCATTGCTGGTCCGGACGGAACAGCGGCCGCAAGGTCGCCGTCAGCAGCAGGTAGCGCAGGTTGACGATCAGCGCGGCAAGGATCAGCGGCCCGATGGGCAGGCTCGACGGCGTGGCCGTCCACAGGTCGAGCGCCACGAACTGTGCCGAGCCGGCAAAGACCAGCCCGCTCATCAGGACGACTTCGATGAGGCTCAGCCCCGCCCCGCGCGCCAGGACGCCCCAGACCACGCCATAGGCCGCAACGGAGATGACCACCGGGATGCAGGCGCGGGCACCGGCAAAGAACTGGTCGGAAAAGCGATAGGGGGCGGCAAGCGTGGACATGACTGATGCTTAGCGCGTGGCGGGGCGCTGTGCATCGGGGAATCGGCAACACTGCGATGACAAGTGGTGATGGCGGGTATTTGCGGGGGTGATGCCCTACCTCTTCCCGCGCAGGCGGGAATCCACTGTGGAGAGCGCCGTAAGAATGGATTCCCGCCTGCGCGGGAATGACGCCGGGAAAATTGAAGCCTCCAATGGGTGAAGGGGGGTCTGCGCCATCCCATGCTTCATTGCCAGCGGATAGCTCTGGGCCCCCTCATCCGCCCTTCGGGCACCTTCTGCCACAAGGGGAGAGGGAAAGAGCCCAAGCCCAAGAGAAGCCACATTGACGCACCTTCGCCCCGGGCGTAGTAGAACCGCCCGTGTCATTTCCATGCCTCCCCGCGCCCGTCCAGCCTGCGCCCCGCCTTCGGGGTGTGAATCGGTCCCTGCAGCGGCCTGAACTTTGCTCAGATTACCGCTGCCTTCGGGGCCCGTGACGTGACGCGCAAAATTTTGTCGAGGTTCTTCGGAGTGTTCAAATGAACCCCCAATCCCGACCGCTCTGGCAGCGGTTCGCCGTGTTTCTCGTGCCGCTCATGGCGTCCAATATCCTGCAGGCGCTCTCTGGCACGATCAATTCCATCTATATCGGGCAGATGATCGGCGTCGAAGCGCTGGCGGCCACCGCCACCTTCTTCCCCATCATGTTCTTCCTGATGAGCTTCATCATCGGCCTCTCCGCCGGCTCGACCATCCTGATCGGCCAGGCCTGGGGCGCCCGCAATGTCGACAAGGTCAAGCAGGTGGCGGGCACGACGCTGGCCGCGACCCTGGTGCTGGGCCTGATCGTCGCCATCATCGGGGGCTCGCTGACCGAGCAGATCATGACCGTGCTCGGCGCACCCGAAAATATCCGCGCCCTCTCGGTGGGCTATGCCCGCATCGTGCTGATCGGCATGCCCGGCTTCTTCGTGTTCCTGGTGGTCACCTCGGTCTTGCGCGGCGTCGGCGATACGATCACGCCGCTCTTCTCGCTGATCCTGTCGATGGTCGTCTCCATGCTGGTGACGCCGGCCCTGATACAGGGCTGGTTCGGCCTGCCGCAGCTCGGCGTCAATGCCGCCGCCTGGGCCTTCATCGCCGGCTTCATCACCGTGCTGATCTTTCTGTTCGTCTATATGCGCGCCCGCAACATGCCGCTGGCGCCCGACGCGGTATTGCTCGGCGCCATGCTGAAACCCGATTTCAAGCTGCTCGGCCTGATCCTCAAGCTCGGTGTGCCGGCGGGCCTGCAGATGGTGATTTCTTCCATCGCCGGCATCGTGGTGATCGGGCTGGTCAACCGTTTCGGTTCCGATGCCACGGCAGCCTATGGCGCGCTGGGGCAGGTGATGAGCTATGTGCAGTTCCCCGCCATGTCGATCGGCATCGCCGCCTCGATCTTCGCGGCGCAGGCCATCGGCGCCCGCCAGTTGCACCAGCTCGGGCCCATCACCCGCACAGCCCTGCTGCTGAATCTGGTGATTACCGGCGGCCTGATCGTGCTGGCCTATCTGTTCAGCCAGCATCTGGTGGCTTTGTTCATCACCGATCCCGAAGTGATCGAGCTGACCGAGACGCTGCTGCATGTGGTGCTGTGGAGCATTCTCTGCTTCGGCTGGAGCGTGGTGTTCTCGGGCATGATGCGCGCCAGCGGCACGGTCTATGCGCCGATGATCCTGTCGCTGGCCTGCATCCTCTGCATCGAGCTGCCGGGCGCCATCCTGCTGAGCCAGACCAGCCTGGGGCTGACCGGCATCTGGATCGCTTATGCCACCAGCTTCACCATGATGCTGGTGCTGCAGGCGAGCTGGTACCAGTTCGTCTGGAAGAAGAAGCAGATCGTGGCGCTGGTCTAGGGTCCAAACCGCCGCTCCAGCCAGTCCACCGCGAAAGCAACGATGGCCGGGGCGGCGACCAGCACCGAGGGGGCGTGGCCGATGAGGCCGCGCCGACCCTGCCCGGTGGCGAGAAAGTCTTCCACCACCTCCTCGAAATAGTCATCGGCAAGCCCGTCCACCACCGGGTCGGACGTGTCGAACTCCTCAAAATCCCGCCACACGGTCTGCCCGGCGACCAAAAGTGGAGACTGGTAGCGGCGCAGCCGCTTGCCGGGGATATCGGCCAGGTGCTCGGCGTGGTGCAGCAGCGTCATCGTATCGAGCGGCGCGCCCACCAGCAGCGTCTTGCCACCAGCTGCCACCAGCTTGCCCAGCGGGGACTGCGGACCATAGCCATAATCCAGCGCGTGATCGGCGGTGAACCACTCGGCGCGCCGGCCCAGCGCGGCCATGGACGCGCCAGGATTGGCGCTGCGGAAAGCGCCGGGCGTGGTGCGCAGCAATTCGGGAAAGGCGCCATTGTCGCGCGTGGCCCGCGAGCGCGCCGGATCGAAGGGCGGCACCTGCGCGCGCAAGGCCGGATCGGCCAGGTCGCGATCGTCATAATTCCAGTCGCAATAGCCCAGGATCGTTCCCTCGGGCCCGACCGCATCGCATAGCGCATTGATCAACGCATCCGGTCCGCCCAGCATGGGGCCGACCGAGCGCAGGCCGGCATGCACCAGCACCGCGTCACCGGACCCGAGGCCAAGCGCCGTCAGGTGTTCAGCCAGTGCCGCGCGGGTCCACATGGCAGGCATCAATCGCCGCGCGCGTAGGCGACCTTGCGCGGCTCGGCAGCGGCCATGGCGCTTTCGCGGGCATCGTAGACAGCGCGGGCGTCGATGATGGCGGCATGGTGCTCGGCCGACCAATCCCACAGCTTGCTGATTGGACCATCCAGCGTCTTGCCCATTTCGGTGAGGCCATATTCGACGCGCGGCGGCACTTCGGGATAGATGGTGCGGGTGACCAGCCCATCGCGCTCGAGATTGCGCAGGGTCAGCGTCAGCATGCGCTGGGAAACGCCGTTGATCATGCGCTTGAGCTCGTTGAAGCGCAGAGTGCCGTTGCGGCCGAGCATACCCACCACCATCACACTCCACTTGTCGCCGATGCGATTGAGGACATCGGACATCGCCGTGCAATTGGCGGATTTGGATGTGTCATGCAGTGACATTGCTGTTCCTTCTTGTGCGTAACTCAGGCACAAATATAAACACGGTTCTCTATTGTGCCTAGGGTACAAAAGTCGAATCAACGGGAGGAACGTGCATGACCGACGTGACCAACGGCGCCACCGGCCGCAGCGGGTGGAATATCGGGCTCTGGGCGGCGCAGGTCGTGCTGGCGGTAATGTATGGCTTTGCCGGCTTCAACAAGGTGAGCCAGACCATGGAGGGCCTGGCCGCCATGGGCATGGCCTATGCCGTGGACTTTCCCGAATTGCTGACCCGCTTCATCGGCACCATGGAGATCCTGGGCGCCATCGGCATCATCCTGCCGGCGCTGACCCGCATCATGCCGCGGCTGACGCCGCTGGCGGCCCTGGGCTTCTCGGTTATCCAGGTCCTGGCCATGGGCGTGCATATCTCGCGCGGCGAATTCATGGTGTTGCCGATGAACCTGGTGCTGCTGGCTTTGTCGCTCTTCGTGCTGTGGGGCCGCGAGCGCAAAGCGCCGATCAGCCCACGCTGATTTGCAGATAACATTATCGATAATCTGCGTTGACAGCGCCAGTGTGGCGCTGTCTTGTCGGCCTGCCGTGACGTGAAGGAGGCTCCATGAGCGACCGCATCGAAGCCCTTGCCGATCAGATGACCCTGGGTGAAAAGGTGTCGATCCTCTCGGGCGAGGATTTCTGGTCTGTTCCGGCGGTAGCACGGCTGGGCATCGGCAAGCTGCGCGTCTCCGACGGCCCCAATGGCGCGCGTGGCGGTGGCTCGCTGATCGGCGGCGTCAAATCGGCCAGCTTTCCGGTCGGCATCGCGCTGGGCGCGACGTGGAATATCGATCTTGTGAAGGAAATCGGCGCGGCTTTGGCCGACGAGGTCAAGTCCAAGCAGGCTCATATGCTGCTGGCGCCCACGGTCAATATCCACCGCTCGGTGACCAATGGGCGCAATTTCGAATGCTATTCGGAAGACCCGATCCTGTCGGGCGAACTGGCCGTGGCCTATATCGTGGGCCTGCAGGGCCAGGGCATCGGCGCCACGATCAAGCATTTCGTCGGTAATGAAAGCGAGATCGAGCGCACCACCATGTCGAGCGAGATCGACGAGCGGGCTTTGCGCGAGATTTATCTCATCCCCTTCGAATGGGCAGTGAAAAAGGCCCAGACCTGGGGCGTGATGAGCTCCTATAACCGGCTCAACGGCACCTATACGTCAGAGCATGACTGGCTGCTGACCGACGTGCTGCGCAACGACTGGAACTATGACGGCATAGTCATGTCCGACTGGTTCGGCAGCCATTCCACAGCCGAATCCGTCAATGCCGGGCTCGATCTCGAAATGCCCGGCCCGCCGCGCGATCGCGGACAGAAGCTGATCGAGGCGGTGCAATCCGGCGTGGTGAGCGAAGCGACGCTCAACCAGCGCGTCATCGCCATGCTGCGGCTGATGGAGCGGGTGGGCTCGCTCGACGACCACAGGGACTTCAAGGAAATGGCCGATGACCGGCCCGAACACCGAGCCCTGATCCGCCGCGCCGGGGCCGAGGCCGCGGTGCTGCTCAAGAACAATGGCGCGCTGCCGCTCAAGGGCGACGGCACCATTGCCGTTATCGGGCCCAATGCCAGGATTGCCCAGATCATGGGCGGCGGTAGCGCCCAGCTCAACGCGCATTATCGCGTCTCGCCCTGGCAGGGGCTGGTTTCTGCCGTGGGCGAGGAGCGTTTGCGCTATGCGCCGGGCTGCACCAATCACCGCTTCGAGCCGGTTTTGCGTGGCAGCTTCAGGGTAGAATATTTCGCCAATGAAAAGCTGGATGGCGCGCCGGTGCATATCGGCATGCAGGACGACGCGCAGGCCTTCTGGATCGGCCATGTCGCCGAGGGCAAGGTCGATCCCCTGCATTTCTCGGCCCGCCTCACCGGCAGCTATACGCCCGAGGTGAGCGGCACTCACCGTGTCGGCATCTATTCGGCCGGCTTCGCCAGGGTCTTCGTCGATGGCAAGCTGATTGCCGATGCCTGGACCAACTGGAGCAAGGGCCGCACCTTTTTCGAGGAAGGCTGCGATGAGGTTGTCGGCACGGTGGCGCTGGAAGCCGGCCGGGCCCACGAGGTCACGATCGAATTCGCCACCAAGGATTTCGCCACGCTGGGACTCGCCGCTTTTGCCGCCGGCATCGGCCTGCCGCTGGGCGACGATGCCATTGCCGAGGCGGTGCGCGTGGCCCGCAATGCCGATACCGCCATCGTCTTCATCGGCCGCAATGGCGAATGGGACACCGAGGGCAGCGACCTGCCTTCGATCGAGCTGCCCGGCCGACAGAACGAACTGGTGGCCGCCATCGCCAATGCCAACCCCAATACGATTGTGGTGCTGCAGACCGGTGGTCCGGTCGAAATGGACTGGATCGGCTCGGTCGCGGCTTTGCTCCAGGCCTGGTATCCGGGCCAGGAAGCCGGCAATGCCATTGCCGACGTCCTGACTGGCGCCGCCGAACCCTCGGGCCGCCTGCCACAGACTTTTCCTTTGCGTTGGGCTGACAACCCGGCCCATAGCCAGGACCGCGAAGTCTATCCGGGTTTCGAGGGCAAGGTGCGCTACGAGGAAGGCATCTTCGTCGGCTACCGCCACTATGACCGGCTGGGCCTGACGCCGCTCTTCCCCTTCGGTTTCGGGCTGGGCTATGCCAGTTTTACGGTGAGCGACCTCGTCATCGATGACGCCGAATTCGAGGCCGAAGGCAATGTGACGGTGAACGCCACCGTGACCAACACATCCGACCGCGAAGGTAGCGCCGTGGTGCAGCTCTATGTGTCGGACGATGTTTCATCCGATCCCCGCCCGGCCAAGGAACTCAAGGCCTTCCGCAAGGTGAAACTGGCGGCCGGGGAAACCCGGCAGATCATACTGGCGCTGGATGCCCGGGCCTTTGCCTTCTACCGGGTGAAAGCGAAACACTGGCTGGTCGAAGACGGCAGCTTCACCCTACGCGTCGGCTTGTCCTCGGCCGACCTACCGCTAAGCGGGACCGTGACGCGCAACACGACGCTGATGTTGCCGGTTTAGGCGGAGCCTCTATCCTTCTCCCTCTCTCCCCTTGAGGGAGAGGGTCGGCCTGACGCGTTCAGCGGAAGGCCAGGGTGAGGGGTTCTGCGCCATCCCATGCTTTCAATGCCCTTGGATAGCGCGACACCCCTCATCCGCCCTTCGGGCACCTTCTCCCTCAAGGGAGAAGGGAAGCCCTCAAGCCGCCTTGTGCTCTGCCGCATACAGGCCGAGATAGTAGTTCAGGTTGTCGTCGCGGAGGCCGAGTGTCTCCAGCACGCCGCCCATGAAGCTGACCGGCGCCGTACCGGGCGCCGTGACGATCCTCTTGGCTACCACGGCATCGGGCTGGTCGCGATAATGTGGCGCGCCCTTGTAGCCGGTCGGTGTGAGGTTGTCGGTCGAGTTGGACGTGTGGGCGACATCGTCGAGCAACCCGGCCCGCGCCAGCGCCAGCGTGCCGTCGCAGATGCCGGCCACCGTCTTGCCGGCGTCGCGCGCGGCGACGAGAACCCTGCCGATATCGGGCGCATCGGCCTGGCTCCAGGCCGCGCCGCCATTGACCACCAGCGCATCGATGGCGCCCACATCAATGTCTTCCACCGCCATGTCCGGCGTTACCTTGAGGCCGCCTGACGAGGCGACCGGCTTGCCACCGGGCGTCGCGAACCTGGTGTCGATATTGAAATAGGAGCGTGCCGCCGCGTTGAGCAAGGCAGTTTCCCAATCGGCATAGCCTTGGGTGAGAATGGTGACAATCATGGTCATCTGGTTGCTCCTGTTGGTTGGGCACAAACTGGTGCAGCCGCGCGACAGCCTGTGTCAGCAGGTTCAAAAGCCTGTCAGCGGGGCCGGGCCGCATTGAGGTGGAACGCCCGCGCTGCTAAGAGGATGCCGCCTTCCCCGCGCTATCGGAGCCGTTTCCCCTTGCTGTTCGCCCGCCGTTTCGTCCTCGTCCTCATGCTGGCGCTGCTGAGCCTTGCGCCGGCCCGCGCCAATCCGATGCTGCTGGTGGATATGGACAGTTTCGACGTGCTCTACGCCCAGGAGGCCGGCCAGCCCTGGCATCCGGCCTCGCTCACCAAGCTGATGACCGCCTATGTCGCCTTCGAGCAGATCGCCGCCGGCAAGGTGACGCTCGATACGCCGGTGGTCATCTCCCGCCACGCCTTTAACGAGGCGCCGTCCAAATCGGGCCTCGCCATCGGCAGCGCCGTTACCATGCAGGATGCGCTCTATATCATGCTGGTCAAATCGGCCAACGACATGGCCATGGCCATTGCCGAGACCATCGGTGGCGACGAAGCCGGGTATGTGGCGCTGATGAACGATGCGGCCGCCCGCATGGGGCTGACCGCGACCCACTACGAAAACCCCAATGGCCTGCACGATCCGGCGCAGGTCACCTCGGCGCGCGACCTCGCCGTGCTCTCGCTCTATATCCGCCAGAGCTTCCCGCAATACCTGCCCATCTTCGGCACCGGCACCGTGATGCTCAACGGCAAGAAGCTAGAATCGGAGAACAGGCTGCTGGAGGCCTTTGCCGGCACCACCGGCATGAAGACCGGCTTCATCTGCGCCTCGGGCCTCAACATGGTGGCGACAGTGGAGCGCAACGGCCGCCGCCTGCTCGCCGTGCTCCTGGGCGGCGCCTCGGCCCGCGATCGCAACGAGCGCACCGCCGAACTGATCCTGCGGGGGCTGAGCGGCGCAGCCACCCCCACCGGCCAGACCGTGCTGACGCTGGGCAACAATCCCGGCGCGTTGCCGGTCGACATGCGGCCACAGATCTGCGGCAAGGAAGCCAAGGCCTATGTGGCGGCCCAGGAAGCGGCCTTTCCCATGGGGCTCAAGGGCCAGCCGAGTTTTCTCACCGACACGGTGCTGGCGGCATCCTATGTGGCGACCGACCTGGGCCGTATCGCCGTGGGGGTGAATCTGCCGCGGCCGCGCCCGATCCACCTGCCGGTCTTCACCGCGCCGACGACCGAAGCGGCGCTCAGTGGTGATCTGCGCCCCGGCGTGCCGGCGGCCAGCGACGGTGCCATACCGTTTCCACGCCCGCGCCCCAGCTTCTAGAGCACGCACCTCACGCTGAGGTGACGATGCGCCATGCCGATACCGCATGGCGTTAACCTTGTTCCTTACCGGGGTGTTAATTTCTTCGGTCGCATTTTGCCGAAAACCTTCATCCTGTTGCAGACGAGGACATCCATGAAGCGTATCGGCATCATGCTTTCCGCGATCCTTTCGCTGACCGCCACCACACAGGCCGCCGATCTCGGCTGGAACAGCGGCGCCAGCCCCATGTATTCTCCCACCCCCGCTTCGGGCTGGTCGGGCTTTTATGCCGGCGTCAGCGGCGGCTATGGCTGGGGCACCCAGACCGTGACACCCGCCCCCGGCCCGCAGGCGACCAACAGCACCGGCGGCTGGAGCCTGGGCGGCCAGGCCGGCTACAATATGGATATGGGCGGCTTCATCCTGGGCGCCGAAGGCGACCTGCAATGGACCAATGTCGGCTTTTCCGAAGCCGTTCCGGGCGGCACCTTCAAGACCGGCATAGACTTCTACGGCACCTTGCGCGGCCGCGCCGGCATGAGCTTTGGCCAGGTCATGCCCTATGTCACCGGCGGTATCGCTGCGGGACGCGGCTCGGCCAGCTATGATAACGGCGTGGTGACCTCGCAATCGGCCACGCATATGGGCTGGACCGCCGGCGTGGGCCTCGAAGCCCAGGCCACCCAGAACATCTCGATCAAGGCCGAATATCTCTATGTCGACCTGGGCACCCAGACCTATAGCGGCCTGCCCGCCCCGATCGGCAATATCGATGCCTCCCAGCGCTTCAGCGTGGTGCGCGCCGGCCTGAACTACAAGTTCTAGGTAACGGCGGTCCATGCCGTTACCAGGATGAGCACCAGGGTCACCAGGGCGGACGACACGTAGAGCACTGTCCGCAACTTGCCGCCCTTGGCCGCTTCGCCGCCACGCAGATAGACCGCCAGGTGGATGAGCCGAAGCACCAGGTGCAGCCACACCAGCACGGCGAGCAGCACGGGCTCCATCCCGAGCAACATCGCCAGCACCACCGGTATGGCGAACGGCGTCAACGCCTCGACCGAGTTCATGTGAACCCGATCGATGCGGTAAAGCCTGTTGTCGTCGCGCGCATCGAGCACCGGGCCCGCCAAAGCGCGCGCCGCCCCCTTCGAGCGGCCTGAATAGACGGCCAGGACAAGAGAGATGAGGCAAAGCGCCAGCAAGCCCACAATGCTCAGGGTGTATTGTTCCATTTGTCGCTCCAGAAGCCGTCCGTTCGGCCAATAGGGTCGGTCCGAAAATTCCGGTTGGCAAGCGGGCGCGCCTATCATGCGCATATTTCGATGCGGAACCTGACGGTTTGCGGTAGCTTGCCCGAGGTAAAGACAGCGAAGGACTTCTCGGCATGACGACTGGCGCAATACGCACTGGAACGGCAGGCTGGGTGTTCGAACCCTGGCGCGGCACCTTCTTTCCCCAGGGGCTGGTGCAGAAAAAGGAGCTGGCCTATGCCAGCTCCCGCCTCGGCAGCATCGAGATCAACGCCACCTTCCGCGCCAACCAGAAGCCGGACAGTTTCACCAAATGGGCCGGTGAGGCGCGCGAGGGCTTCGTGTTCTCGATCAAGGGCCCGCAACTGGTCACCCATATCAAGCGGCTCAAGAATTGCGAGCAGGAGCTGGCCAATTTCTTCGCCTCGGGGCCGCTGGCTTTGCGGGCCAAGCTCGGACCTTTCGTGTGGCAACTGCCGCCCAATGTCAGCTACGATAGAGACGTGCTGGCCAACTTTCTCAAGCTGCTGCCCAGGAGCATAGCGGATTATGTCGCCCTGGCCGGCAAGGCGGATGAACGGCTCAAATCCGTGCCATTCCTCACCACCGACGGGGTCGGCCCGATCCGCCATGCCATCGAAATGCGCAATGCCAGTTTCGATCTGCCCGAGGTCAATGCGCTGCTGGCCGAGTACAATGTGGCGCGGGTCATCGCCGATACCGCCGAAAATCCGTCACGCGAACTGACCGCTGATTTCGCCTATTGCCGGCTGCAGGGCCCGATACGCGGTGACGGCTACCAGAATGTCGATATCGCCGACTGGGCCGGCACGGTCAAAACCTGGGCCGAGGCCGGCAAGGACGTGTTTGCCTATTTCGTCCACGAGGACAAGCTGCACGCCCCTGCCAATGCCATCGCCCTGCGCCAGGCCGCCGGCATCAGCCTGCCGGACGATTGATCACAAGCCTGTTTGCTCTCTGGAATCGGCCGCAATGGCGGTCTATGCCAGCCCCTGTTTCAGCGTCATCCGAAAGTCTCCAGCATGGCTGCCTCCATCCTTCACCCGCTCGACAAGACATCGGCCGGCCTCGCCTTCATACTGGGACTGATGGCGATCCTGGGGGCGCTCGGTTCGCAATTCATCGGTGGTCTCACGCCGTGCGAACTCTGCCTCGAACAGCGCCTGGCCTATTACTGGGGCCTGCCCATCCTGCTGGTCGTTCTGCTCACCTGGAACCGCCTGCCGCTGACCGTATGGTATATCGCCATGGCCATCGTCGCCGCCATCTTCGTCTGGGGCGCCTATATGGGCATCTTCCATGCCGGCGTCGAATGGGGCTTCTGGCCCGGCCCCACCGCCTGCACCGGGATCGGCGAGAGCATGGATTTCGACGCGCTGAGCAACCTGACCCCGGTCATAGGCTGCGACGTGGTGCAATTCCGCTTCCTGGGCATTTCGCTGGCCGGCTATAATGCGCTGGTCTCGGTAGCCGTCGTGGCGCTGCTGGGCATTTCGATCGCGGCGCAGATGCGGCATAGGCGGGGCTAACTGCCGCCCAGCGCAATATCCAGGTCCATCGCCGCATGCAGCACGCGCGCGATGGTGATGGTATTGGCACCGACTGTGTAGATGATAGCGTAGTTGCCGTAAGGACGACGGCGCAGGCCCTTGGCCTCGTATTCCGGTATGAGCGGATAGCGGAGCGGCTTGTCAGCCAACGATGTACAAGCACTCGCGAGTTCGGCAACAAAGCTCCGCGCCCGCGATGGGCTATCACCAGTAATGAAGATGGTGATGTTTCGCAGGTCAGCTCGCGCCGCGTCGGCGAAGACGACGTGCATCACGACGCCTTGCGAGCAATCTGCTCAATAAGCTCTCGTAGTTCGGCGAAAACCTCTTCCGCAGGTGTCACTCGACCCGCCTCGATATCGTCCAGCCCCGCCTGAATTTTCGCGTCCAGTTCGCGGAACCGCGCTTCGCGCTCCTGCACCAGCCGGACGCCTTCGCGCAAAACTTCGCTCTTGGAATTGTAGCGGCCGTTTTCGACGAGGTCGGTCACGACCTGTTCGAGGGTGTCGCCCAGTTCTGCGCTGATGGCCATGGCTTTTCTCCGCCTGAGATCCGCCAATAATAGTTATTGGACCGCCAGCCTGCAAGCCTACGGCTCCAGCTCGATATCCCAGTAGAGATAGTCGAGCCAGCTCTGGTGCAGGTGATTGGGCGGGAAGGCGCGACCATTATTGTGCAAGTCATGCACCGTCGGATGGTACGGCTTCTGGTGCGGGAACATGCGGATTTCGCTGGGCAGGCGATTGGCCTTGCGCAAATTGCACGGCGCGCAGGCGGCCACGACATTTTCCCAGGTGGTCTGGCCGCCCTTGGAGCGCGGAATGACGTGATCGAAGGTCAGGTCATCCTTGGAGCCGCAATACTGGCACTGGAAGCGATCGCGCAGGAACACGTTGAAGCGGGTAAAGGCCGGGTGACGCGCCGGCTTCACGTAATCGCGCAGCGAGACGACGCTGGGCAGTTGCATCTCGAAGCTGGGGGAATGGATGACCGTGTCGTAATGCGACACGATGTTCACGCGATCCAGGCACACCGCCTTGATGGCGTCCTGCCACGACCATAACGACAAGGGATAATAGCTGAGAGGCCGGAAATCGGCATTCAGCACGAGGGCGGGACAGGCCTCAGGCGACACGTGGATCGTCACTTGAGTCTCCCGGAGCGGGAATCGAGTAAGTCCATAGCTCCCTTATACTAAGCCCTTTGTGTCAGGGCTGTGAAGCGGGAAGCGATGGCTTATTTCGCGGCAATTCTCTGGATGAAGGCGGTAGCGAAAGCCAACCCATCCGGGGCAATGCCGTGGCCTACCCCTTCGCTGACGTGATAGGCGACGTCATAGCCCGCCAGCCGCAGGGCCACCTCGGCATCGGCGCTGAGTTCGGGATCGACCACCTCGTCCCTGTCGCCATGCACCAGGCAGACCGGGCTTTTGGCCAGCGGCCGGCTGCCGAAACCCTCGGGCGGTACGAAGGCACCGGAAAAGGCGACGATGCCCATCAGCGGCTTTTCCAGCGACAGCCCGGTATGCAGCGCCATCATCGCGCCCTGGCTGAAACCGACAAGCACGGTGTTTTCCGGCCCGATGCCGCTCTGGCTCCACAGGTCATCAAGGAATTCGACCAGCACCGGACGGGCACCGGCCACGCCCTCCTGGCGCCGCGCCAGCCGATCGCCCTCCATGCTGACGTCGAACCACTGGAAGCCGAAGGCCAGGCGCCGGCAGGGCTCGGGCGCATTGGGCGAGATGAACACTGCGTCGGGCAAGATGCCTTGCCAGTGCGGCGCCAGCCCGATCAGGTCATTGCCGTCGCTGCCATAGCCATGCAGCAGCACAACGGCCTGTTTGGGCAGGCCGCCCGAGGCGGGCGGCAGCATGGGGCCGGAGAGCTTGGTCACAAAAGGATTCCTTCCCGGTCGCGCATGACCGCAAAATAGCGCCAGAACAGCAGGGCCGCGGCGGAACGATGCGGTGTCCAGCCGGCGGCAATACCGATCATGTCCTTGATGGTGGGACGAGCGTCAAGCCCGAGCCCGTGCTGCACCGCCTTGAGCAGAGCCAGGTCGCCAGCAGGAAACACATCCGGATGGCCGGCGCAGAACATGAGATAGACCTCGGCCGTCCACGGCCCGATACCCTTGTGGGCGACGAGATAGCGCACTGCGTCCTCCGCTGGCAGGGTTTCGAGATGGTCGAAATCCAGCTCGCCGGCCACCATGGCTTCGGCGATGGCCCGCACGGTGCGGAATTTGCTCCCGGAGAACCCGGCCGCCCGCACCTGCTCCTCGCTCAGCGACAGATAGGTCACCGGATCGAGCGCTCCGGGCAGTTGCTCGAACCGGGCCCAGATGGCGCTGGCGCTGGCCACCGACACCTGCTGGCCGGTAATCACCTTGACCATGCCGGCAAAGCCGCGCTGGGCGATGCGCGGCTGTACATCGCCGGCAAAGTCGCGCACCGCGGCGAGCCGCGGATCGATCTCCACCAGGGCATCGATATGGCCGGCAATGGCGGCGACGCTGTCGAGGCGCGGTGACGGCGCAAGCCGGTTCATGTAAAAACGCCCCGTGCCAAATCCGTCATCCAGTCCGGTCCTTCGTTTCGCGCCCAGCCCCAACGGGCTGCTGCATCTCGGCCATGCCTTTTCGGCGCTCTATACCTGGCAGGCCGCCGGCCTGCTCGGCGGCACCGCCTTGCTGCGGATCGAAGACATCGACGCCGAACGCAGTAAACCCGAATTCACCGCCGCGATCTTCGAGGACTTGCATTGGCTCGGCCTCGACTGGCCCGAACCGGTGCGGCTTCAGTCCCAGCATATGGACGCCTATGCCGATGCGGGCAACCACCTGCGCGACCAGGGTCTGCTCTATCCCTGCTTCTGCTCGCGCAGCGACATTGCCGCCGCCGCTGATGGCACCGATCCCGATGGCGCGCCGCTCTATCCCGGCACCTGCCGGCATCTGGATCGCGGCGAGCAGATCGAGCGGCTGGAGCGCGGCGACCCAGTGCAGTTCCGGCTCGATACCGCCAAGGCCATCGAGAGCACCGGCATGCTGACCTTCTCCGTGGCCGGCCCTTTGGTCACCGACCGCCCGCAAATCCGCCATGCACGGCCCGAGCGCTGGGGCGATGTGGTGTTGCAGCGCAAGGGCACGCCCACGAGCTATCATCTGAGCGTGGTGATGGACGATGCGGCCCAGGGCGTGACGCATGTGACCCGCGGCCGCGACATGGAGGCGGCCACCGATATCCATGTCCTCTTGCAGATGCTGCTGGGCCTGCCGTCGCCCGTCTACAATTTCCACCGCCTGATTCTCGACGATGCCGGCCGCAAGCTCAGCAAATCGAAAGGCTCGGAAAGCCTTGCCGACCTCAGGGCCAGGGGGTGGACGCCGGACGATGTCCAGCGCGCGGTGGGCTTCTAGGCCGCCGCGCGCCGCGGCGCGCCGAGCAGTTCTTCCACCGTCGCCCGCACCGCTGCGTCGAGCGGGGTGACGAAGCCGGGACCCAGCAGGGCATGCAGGCGCGGATCGGTCAGCTCCATTTCGTTGAGCCAGAGATAGCGCATGCGATAAATGTCGCGCATCACCGGATTGACCAGCCCCAGGGCCCGCAACAGCCACCACGGCATCGGCTTGACCGCCAGCGGCGCCGGCGCCGCCTGCTGGATCGCCGCCATCATCTGGCGATGCGTTACCCAGTGGCCGGCAAAATGCCGGTTCTCGAAGGCGGCGAGTTGCCCGCGCTGCTCGCCCAGCGCCACGAAGGCGCGGCCCAGATCGGGCAGATAGGCCCAGCAATGGCGCTTGTCGAGATCGCCCAGGTGGTAGAGCCGGCCCTTGGCATGATCCATCAGCATGGCCTGCTCGAACCACTCGCCGCGATTGCCCGGCCCGTAGAAATCGCCGGCCCGCAGGATAATGACCTGGAACTGGCCCGCCTCCGCCGCCGCTTTAAGCATCTGCTCAAGCCGGATGCGGATATCGCCACGCGGCGCTTCGGCGCGCTGGCGCAGGTCTGGCCCGATGATCCGGTCGCCGGCGCTGTAATTGTAGATGGTGCCGGGAAACAGCAGCGTCTTGCCGCTGCCCGCCATGGCGTCGATCACCACCTGCAACTGGGCCTCGGCCCGGCCATCGCCCCACAGGTCATAGCGCAGATGCAGGCCATGGACGACGACATCCGCATCGGCGATGGCGGCCTTGACCACGGCGACATCGTCGGCATCCCCTGCGATGAAGCGTGTACCCTCAACCGGGCGGCGATTGCTGCGCCCCAGTCCGGTGACCTGCCAGCCGGCATCGCGAAATGCCACCATGGCGGCATTGCCGAGGTGACCATTGCTGCCGAGAACCGTAACCTTACCCTTGGACATGACGTGCTCCTTTGTTGATGACACCAGCATGCCCAATGCAATAATGTTGGACCATTCTCGTAATTCGTGGGTTTGATATTCAAGCATGAATAGGCAACCGGACTGGTCTTTGTGGCGCAGCTTTGCCGCCGTTGTCGCCAATGGGTCGCTGTCGGCGGCGGCGCGGGCGCTCAAGCTCAGCCAGCCGACGCTGGGGCGGCATATCGAGGCGCTGGAGGCCAGCCTGGGCCTGCCGCTGTTCGAGCGCACGCTGACCGGCCTCAAGCCGACTGCCGCGGCGCTGCAGCTCTACGGGCCGGTGTCCGAAGCCGAAGCCCAGCTCGCAACCGCCACCATGCTGGCCGAAGGGGCGCAGGCCGAACCCGGCGGCACGGTGCGGATCACCGCCAGCGCCATGATTTCCAACTATGTCCTGCCCGACCTGCTGCTTGGCATCCGGGAACGGCACCCGCGCATCGCCATCGAGGTGGTGCCCTCCGATTCGGCCGAAAACCTGTTGCTGCGCGAGGCCGATATCGCCATTCGCATGTTTCGCCCCACCCAACTCGAACTGGTCACCCGTCGGCTGGGTGACATTGCTTTGGTGCCGGCAGCCCACGAGCGCTATCTGGCGCGCCGTGGCACGCCGGCATCGATCGATGCGCTGTGGAGCCACGAGTTGATCGGCTTCGATCGGTCCGACGCCATCCTGCTGCATGCGCGCAGCCTCGGCATCACCCTGACCCGCGACAATTTCGCCCTGCGCTCCGACGACCAACCGCATCTGTGGGAGCTGATCAAGGCCGGCCTCGGCATTGGCTTTGCCCAGGAAAACATGGCGCGCCGCACCCCCGGCATCGTCGCCCTGCCGATCGACCTGGCTATTCCACCACTCGAAATCTGGCTGACCACGCACAGGGATTTGTTCACGTCGCACCGGATTCGTGCCATCTATGACGCGCTGGCCGAGGGTCTCCTCACCTATATCAACGCCTAGCAACCTTATCGGCAGGACCTCATGCAGACCGCTCTCAATATCGCCATCGCCCTCGCCTTGCTGTTCGTCGTCATCGTGCTCGGCATGGGCCTGTGGAACATGCTCAAGGGCGGGCCGGGCAATACCAGCCAGCGCCTGATGCGCCTGCGCGTCGCCGGCCAGGCGGTGGCCTTGATCCTGCTGCTGGCCGCGCTGTTCCTCTTCGGCGGCCGCGGCTGATCTCATGGTCAAGCTCAACCGCATCTACACCAAGACCGGCGACGACGGCACCACCGGCCTGGTGCGCGGCCCGCGCCGCCCCAAATACGATTTGCGGGTCGAGGCCTACGGCACGGTGGACGAAGCCAATGCCTCTGTCGGCATGGCACGCCTCCACACCGCCTCGATGCCCAAGATCGATATGCTGCTGGGCCGCATCCAGAACGATTTGTTCGATGTCGGCTCGGACCTGGCAACCCCCGGCGCCGACGCGGCTGATGACGCCTATCCCACCTTGCGCATCCGACCGGTACAGACCGAGTTCCTCGAAAGGCAGATCGACCACTACAATGCCGATATCGAGCCGCTGAAGAGCTTCATCCTGCCCGGCGGCTCGCCTTTGGCGGCGGCCTTGCACGTGGCGCGCACCGTAACCCGGCGGGCCGAGCGCATCACCGTCGAACTGGCGGAGGCCGAGCCCGATACCAGCCCCGAAACCGTGCGCTACCTCAACCGCCTCTCCGACCTGCTCTTCGTGCTGGCGCGCGTCGCCAACAACAACGGCGTCAAGGATGTGCTCTGGATTCCGGGCAACAATGGCGACGTCAAGAAGGGCGGCAAGGATTAGGTCGCTTCGGCGACGGACCACTGCAAGTTTCACTAAATTGCCATGATTGCCAAAGGTTTTGTTTACATCCGCCGCCTAGGCTTGATGGTGGACTGTCAGCGAAAAGGAGGTCCGGCATGAATACCGACCTCTCGATGCAGATGATGCAGATGAACTCGATCAAGCTGCAGAACAGCATGCAGATTGCCGTGTTCAAAAAAGCCAACGAGATGCAGACCGACCTGATCAACACCCTGATCGAGGTATCACAGTCGGCGCCCCCGCCCGGCCAGGGCATCAAGGTCGACAAAACGGCCTAGCAGCAAGGAGACCGCCAATGAGCGCCCTTGGGATTGGCCCAGCCGTCATGGTCAACCGCCTTGTCCATAGGGAAGGCGATAGCACAACGCCTCACCTGGCCAAGGTCGCCAAGCTGCGCATGGACCTGATGGTCGCGGCCGACAAGGAAGAGGCTCAGCAGGCCCTGTTCAAGCCGGCAGACGAAGTCGAACCGACACTGATCGATTCCGGCGCCGTGGTGGATCGGCTGGTTTAGACCCCTAGCTCTAGTATCTTTTCGATCACCGCTTCACCATCGGGCGTGTCCCAATGTGCCGGGCCCTGCAGCACGGCCAGTTCGCACCCATTCTCATCCAGCACCAGCGTCGCCGGCAGGCCTATCGCCACCGCTTGCTGCTTGAGCCGCTCGAAAGCGGCAAAGGTATTGTCGGCATAGAGCGGCAGGTCGGCGAAGCTGTTTTCGTCGAGGAAGGCCTGCGCCTTTTCAAGCCCACCCTCGCCAATGTCGAGATTGATGGGCAGCACCATGAACACGTCCGAATTGTATTTCGTCGCCAATGCGTCGAGCGCCGGCATTTCCTCGCGGCAGGGCACGCACCAACTCGCCCAGAAATTGACCAGCAGCGCCTTGCCCTTGAAATCGGCGATGGTCATGTCCTGGCCGCCGGCATCCTTGAAGGCCATGGTCGCATAGCCGCGCCCTTCGCCGGTGCCGTTGAGCGCCGCCAGTTCCCCCATGGCCGCATCGCCGATGGCCGCAGCCTCTTCGGCCTGCACCGGGCATTCCTTTGCCTGCCCGGCATTGCCGAGCCAGACCCACGCGGCTATAGCTACCGCCAATCCCATGAGGCCCAGGATGACCCACAGCCGGACGCGGCTCGTCGCTCCGGGGCGGGGTGCTTGCGTGTCGGTCATAGAGGTCTCCAGCAATGAGCAACAAGATGTGGGGCGGACGGTTTGCCACCGGGCCCGACGCCATCATGGAAGAAATCAACGCCTCGATCGGCTTCGACCAGCGCCTGTTCCGCCAGGATATTGCCGGATCGATCGCCCATGCCACAATGCTCGCCGAGACGGGCATTCTGACGCATGAAGACCGCGACAGCATCATTGCCGGTCTAGCCGAGGTGCTAGCCGAAATCGAGGGCGGTAGCTTCACGTTCTCGCGGGCTCTGGAGGACATTCACATGAATGTCGAAAGCCGCCTGCGCGAGAAGATCGGCGATGCCGCCGGCCGGCTGCACACGGCCCGTTCGCGCAACGACCAGGTAGCGACCGATTTCAAGCTCTATGTCCGCGACACCATCGATACGCTGGTGACCCAGGTCACGACGCTGCAACTGGCACTTGTCACCCGTGCCGAAGAAGAAGCCGAAACCATCATGCCCGGCTTTACCCACCTGCAAAGCGCCCAGCCGGTGACCTTCGGCCATCACCTGCTCGCCTATGTCGAAATGCTGGGCCGCGATGCCGGACGGTTGCTGGACGCCCGCAAGCGCCTCAATGAAAGCCCGCTGGGCTCGGCCGCCCTGGCCGGCACGCCCTACCCCATCGACCGGCACATGACGGCCGAAACGCTCGGCTTCGACCGGCCGACGGCCAACAGCCTCGACGCCGTGTCCGACCGCGACTTCATCCTCGAAACCCTGGCCGCCGCATCGATCTGCGCCATGCACCTCTCCCGTTTCGCCGAGGAAATGGTGATCTGGAGTTCGGCCCAGTTCGGCTTCGTGCGGCTGAGCGACAAGTTCACCACCGGCTCCTCCATCATGCCGCAGAAGCGCAATCCCGACGCGGCCGAACTGGTGCGCGCCAAGATCGGCCGCATCCTCGGTGCGCTCACCAGCCTGCTGGTAGTGATGAAGGGACTGCCGCTCGCCTATTCCAAGGACATGCAGGAAGACAAGGAAGTCGCCTTCGACGCGCTCGACGCCCTCTCCCTGTCGCTGGCCGCCATGACCGGCATGGTGGGCGACCTCATGCCCAATCGCGAGCGCATGCGCGCCTCGGCTTCGGCCGGCTTCTCCACCGCCACCGATATTGCCGACTGGCTGGTGCGCGAGATCAACATTCCCTTCCGCGACGCCCATCACATTACCGGCCAGATCGTGGCTTTGGCCGAGCAGAAGAATTGCGGGCTGGAAGGGCTGACCATCGAGGACTTCAAGTTCATCGATCAGCGCATCGACAGCCGCATCCACAAGGTTCTCACGGTGGAGGCCTCGGTTGCCGCACGGCAGAGCTATGGCGGCACGGCCCCGGCCAATGTGCTTGTTCAGGCCGCCCGCTGGAAGACGCAACTGACCGGCCAGGAGCATGAGCCCCGCCCGCTCGGCAAGAAGAAGCATGCCGGTCATGGTGATGGCGGGGTTGAATAATTTGTGGGGAGCCCCGATCCTGCCCCTCTCCCCTCAAGAGGAGAAGGGCAGGATCGGAGAGAGCAGTGCGTAAACAATCCCGACAGATGCGCCTCACCGAGCGTCATGTCGGCTATCTCAGGCCCGAAAATCCCTCCGAGGACATGCCGCCACCGCCATCGGGCTTGCGTGCGACGGCGCCGGAAGACTATCGGCGCACCATCGACGCCCTGCTCGGGCCCGACCACGACCATGACGAGGTCTGGATCTTCGCCTATGGCTCGCTGATCTGGAAGCCGGCCTGCGACTTTGTCGAGATGCGTACCGGCCGCGTGCATGGCTGGCACCGTTCCTTCTGCCTCGGTTGGAACAACCGCTTTCGCGGCAGCGATGCCAATCCCGGCCTGATGCTGGCCCTCGATCGCGGCGGTGCCTGCAATGGCGTGCTTTATCGCCTGCCGCCGGGCCAGATCGACGAGGCCATGACCAAACTGCTGGAACGCGAAATGGGCTGGCTTCCCTCGCCCTTCCCGCCCCGCTGGGTCAATGTGCGCAGCGGCGACCGGGTGATCCGCGCCATCACCTTCTGCATCGACCGCAATTCCGGCCGCTACGTTTCCGGCCTCAGCATCGATGCCATTGCCGAAGTGCTGGCCACCGCGGTCGGCTCGCGCGGCTCGATGGCCGAATATCTCTTCGCCACCGTGCAGCACCTGGAAGACATGGGCATTCACGATCCCCATCTCTGGCAATTGCAATCGCTGGTCGCCCAGCGCATCGAAGCCGCTTATGAGCCCGACGGGCGCTAGGCTTCGAGACCGAGGAGGTCGGCGATCGTCTGCCGCTTGCGGATCACCTTCAGCTCTCCGCCATCGAGCAGGACTTCGGGCGCCAGTGGACGAGAATTGTAGTTGGACGACATGGCCGCCCCATAGGCGCCGGTATCGCGCAGGATGGCCAGATCGCCGACCTTGGGCAAAGCCAGGTCGCGGAATTCCACGTAGCCGCCATCGGCCTGGGTGAACACGTCCCCCGATTCGCAGAGCGGACCCGCCACGGCCGTCGGCCCGACATATCCCGAGACCGGGCTACCGTCCCTGGTGACGAAGCAGATGTCGTGATGACTGCCATACATGGCCGGCCGGGCCAGGTCGTTGAACCCGGCATCCACGATGACGAAGTGGTTGTTTGCCACCTTCTTGACCGCGCGAACCTCGGCCACCAGCACCCCGGCATTGGCCACGAGGAACCGGCCCGGCTCCAGCTCCAGCCGGATTTTGCTGCCGGTGATTCGCTCGGCTTCCACCCGCGCCCGGTCCCAGGCGGCGTGATACTGGTCGATGTCGATCTCGGGTTCCCCCGCCCGGTAAGGCACGGAGAGGCCGCCACCGGCCGAAATGGCCGCCAGCGGCCGGTTCGCCCGCCGCACGCAGTCGAGCATGCTGTCGCAGACCTGGTGCAGATGCTGGTAGTCGACGCCCGAGCCGATATGCATATGCAGCCCGACCAGCGACAGGCCGAGTTCGTCGATCAGGCGCAGGCAATCCTCCAGCTCGTCATACCAGATGCCATGCTTGCTGGACGGGCCGCCGGTATTGGTCTTGCGGCTATGGCCATGCCCGAAGCCGGGATTGATCCTGAGCCAGACCGGATGGCCCCGCTGGGCCTCGCCCACCTGCCTGAGCATGTCGGGCGAGCCGCAATTGACCGGAATGCCCAGCTCCACCACGCGGTGTAGGGTCGCCTCGTCGATGATGTCGGCGGTAAAGACGATCTCGTGATCCGGCGTGCCCGGCTGGTAGCCCGCATGAAGGGCACGCTCTATCTCGCCAAGCGAAACCGCATCGACCATCACGCCCTGGCTGCGCAGCAGGCGCAGGATATGGGTATTGCTGTTGGCTTTCTGCGCATAGCGCACGCAATCGAATGCCCGCAATTGCGCAACGCGCTGGCGGATCGGTTCGGCCTCATAGAGCCAGCAGGGCGTGCCCACATTCTGCGCAGCCTGGAGGGCGGCCTGGAGCAGCTCGGGCTGCAATGCGTCTGGTCTGATGGTCACGAGCACGGTCTTTCGTCTGGCTGGTGGCGCCGTCTGTAACCCACGATTGGCTCGCGCGAAAGGCTCCCCGCGCTACTGCTCCCGCGCCTGCCGGGCCAGCGACAGCACTTCCACCGGCTTGCCCGCAAGCGCGTCGTCGACCTTGGCGATCAAATCGGCCAGGGTGAATGGCTTGGTGATGACGTCGTAGATCAGCGCTTCGAGCCCATGCGCCCGCTCGCGCTGGTCGGCAAAGCCGGTCATCAGCACAATAATGATATCGGGATATTTCGCCGCCACATGCAGAGCCAGCCCGATGCCATCCATGATCGGCATCTTGATGTCGCTCAGCAGCAGGTCGAAACGCCCGTTTTCGGCGTCGACAGTCTCGGCGGCAAGGCCGCCATCCTCCTCGGCGACCACCTCGTGGCCCTTCATCGTCAGGGCGCTGACCACGAAGGCGCGCACCGAGGGATCGTCTTCGGCAACCAGAATGCGGGCCATCAATGCTGCTCCGGAATAGGATCGGGTTTGAATGCCGCGCTCGCCGCGACGATCGGGGTGCTCTGCCCACCCGCAAAGCTGAGGCGAACCCGCGTCGCCTCGCCCGGCGGCAAGGGAAGCTGGGTGTCGAAGGTCGAGCGCTCGCCGCCCATCAGATCGCGCACCGAGGGGTCGACGCTCCATTCATAAATGCCCCGGCCTTGCGCATCGATCAACGTCACCACCACCGGCGGGACAGGCACCGGCTCGGGCATCATGCCGACGATCTGGGCCGATACGATCAACACTTCCTTGCCGTCGCGCAGCGTGCGCAGGCTCGATACATTGGAAAAATCGAGCCCCACGACATTGACGCCCATGCCCACCGCCTCGTAGACGCCGGCCATGGCCGGAAAGCGTTCCACCACCTGGATGCGGCCAAGATAGCCGGTAGCCAGGATCAGGCCGAGCATGACGAAGCCGGCGATCCGCGACGTCCGGCGCAGCCGCGCCAGCGGCAGATCGGCCGCCATGGCGGTCTGCCGGCGCGTGAACGCCATCTGGCGTTTGCGCAAGATGGCGGCTTCGGCCTTGGCGGCCGCGCTGGATATGCTGGCCGCCTGCATCTGCTGTTCCAGTTCCAGCCGGTGCGCCACCTCGCTCGCCACCGCGCGCTCCTCGGCCGTCAGGGCCTCGTCGAGCCCGTCTTCGGCCATGGCCTCGAAGGCATCTTTCTGCTCGGGCGTAGCCTCTTCCACGTCCAGCGGCGGCTGCTGCCAGTCCCGCCGGCAATGGGCGCACTGCACCTTGCGACCCACCGAGCCGATGGCCTCGTAGGTCACCTGGTACTTGGTCTGGCAATGTGGACAGGTGATGATCATCGGGCCAGACGGAACGGAGGACGGAATAGGTCACTGCCGACCCTAAAGGGCGGGGGTTAAAACTCCTCAAACCATTCCCGTACTTCCGCCATCCACCACATTTGCGCCGCTTTCGTGCCGGCAAGCAGGCTGCCATGCGCATGCAGCGGCCTTGGCTGTTATGATGCGCCCAACACCTGATTCGCGTTGATCTGCGCACCAATTGCGGAGCCTCTGTTCTTGATCGAGTTTTCCAATGTCGGGCTGCGTTACGGCAACGGGCCCGAGATCCTGCGGGACCTGACCTTCTCGGTCGAACCGGGCTCGTTCCATTTCCTTACCGGCCCCTCCGGCTCCGGCAAAACGAGCCTGCTCCGCCTGCTGCTGTTGTCGCTCAAGCCTTCGCGCGGCCGCGTCACCATGTTCGACGAGGATGTGAGCAACCTCACCCAGGATCGCCTCCTGCAGATGCGCCGTCATATCGGCATCGTCTTCCAGGAATTCCGCCTGCTCGACCACCTGACCACCTTCGAGAACGTGGCCCTGCCTTTGCGCGTGCTGGGGCAGCCGGAAAGCGAATACCGCCCCAATGTCACCGAATTGCTCGAATGGGTCGGCCTGGGCGAGCGCATGAATGCTCTGCCGTCGCTGTTGTCCGGTGGTGAAAAGCAGCGCGCCGCCATTGCCCGCGCCGTCATCGCCCGGCCCAAGGTGCTGCTGGCGGACGAACCCACCGGCAATGTCGACCCGGACCTGTCGAGCCGGCTGGTCCATCTCTTCGCCGAACTCAACCGTACTTTGGGCATGACCATAATCCTGGCCACCCACGAATTGCCGCTGCTGGACCAGTTCAACTATCCGCGCATGCTGCTCAGCAAGGGCGAGCTGGTGATTCATGATTGAGCGTGTCCTCCGCCTCTGGCCGTCCCGCAAGGGCGCCGCACCCATCGTTCCCGAAAGGAGCGTCGCCGGCCGCACGCTGCTGCTGCTGATCACCATCATGAGCTTCCTCTCCGCCGTGACCCTGGGCGGGGTGGTGCTGGTGCAGAAATCGGCCATCGCCTGGTCGGCCGATGTCGGTCGCGAAGTGACCATTCAGATCCGCCCGGTCGAGGGCGAGGTGATGGATTCCAACCTGCGCACCGCCGTCTCCCTGGCCGAGGCGACCCCCGGCGTCGCCTCGGCCAGGGCGCTGACCATCGCGGAAAGCCAGCAACTGCTCGAACCCTGGCTCGGCACCGGGCTCGACCTCACCGCCATCGAAATTCCGCGCCTCGTCGTGGTGCAGCTTGCCGACCCGGTGGACGCCGATATCGAAGGGCTCGGCCGCAACCTTGCCGCCGTCAAGGGGGCCAGCCTCGATACCCATGCCGCCTGGCGGCGGCAGCTCAACACCATGGCCGGCACCATCGTTCTCTCTGGCCTGCTGGTGCTCATCCTGATCGGCGCCGCCACCGTGCTGGCCATCGTCTTCGCCACGCGCGGCGCCATGGCGACCAACCGCGAAATCGTCGACGTGCTCCACTATATCGGCGCCTCCAACAAGTTCATTGCCGGCGAATTCCAGGGGCGCTTCCTGTCTATCGGCCTGCAGGGCGGCCTGCTGGGTACCGTGGCAGCCATGCTGTTTTTCACGCTGATCGGCACCGCGGCCGGCAACATGCTGTCGAGCGAGGCCGGCGCCCAGGTCGGCGTATTGTTCGGGCGTTTCGCGCTGGGTCTTGACGGCATTATCGGCATCGTGGCCGTGGTGCCGGTCATCGCCGCGCTGACCGCCATCACCTCGCGCGTCACCGTGCGGCGCTTCCTGGCCGAAACGTCCTGACCGCGTCGATATCGCGGCCACGGAGCGCGGTCTCCCCGCTCCCCTGAGCCTGCCCTTCCATCGTCATCACCCGGCTTGTCCGGGTGATCCATCTTGCAGCCATGCGGAACCATGGATTGCCGAACAAGCCGGGCAATGACGACAAGGGGGCTTCTGCCTTAGCAAGCCGACGCCGCCACCCATATGCGGTTGGCAGGGCCGACACCCTCGCCAAGCCGGCATTTGCCCGTTAAGACGCTCGAACGGCCCAAGCCTGGGAGATATTCATGGCTATCGTGCAGGCGGTGCGCAGCGCGCTGTTCTATTTCGTCTTTATCGGCCAGACGGCAATCATCGCCTTCATCGTCGGCTGCATAGCGCTGGTCAGCGGCCGCACGCCGCTCAGCTGGGCCATGGCCGTTTTCTGGTGCCGGTCAAACCTGACCTACCTGCGCGCCTTGACCGGCGTGAAAACCCTGGTGACCGGTCAGGAGAACATCCCCGAAGGCGGCTGCATCATCGCCTCCAAGCATCAGAGCGACTGGGACGTCTTTTCGATCTTCCCCCATACCGGCCGGCCTGCCTATGTCATCAAGAAGGAGCTGATGCGCATTCCCTTCTTCGGCTGGGCGGCGCGCTCGCTGGACTGTATCGAGGTCGATCGCAAGCGGGGCGCCGAGGCCATTCCGGCCATGATGCGCCAGGCCCATGCCGCCATCGATCGCGGCTGCCGCATCGTCATCTTCCCCGAAGGCACGCGCAAGGCGCCCCTGGCGCAGCCCGATTACCGCCAGGGCATTGTGCGACTCTATCTGGAGCTCAACGTGCCCGTCGTGCCGGTGGCGCTCAATTCCGGCCTGTTCTGGGGCCGCAACAGCCTCGTCATCTGGCCCGGCACCGCCGAGGCGAAATTCCTGCCCCCCATCGAAGCGGGGCTCTCGGCCGACGTCTTCCTCGACCGACTCAAAAAAGCCATCGAATCGGAGTCCAACGCCCTTATCCTCAAGGCCGACGACCAGGGCCTTTCCCGCCCTGTCGGACCCGAATTGCGTGAGCGCCTCGATGCCATCAGACACAAGAGCGGCGTCCAGGCCTGACCACTATATATTGACGAAATCGCCGAACACCCACATACATATAGTCGTCAGATGCAAGGGCGCTTGACATGCCCTGCATTTTGTTCTATTTTTGTTCTTGTTTGATACCCGCTGCGGGGATAGCGTGATGGCCGGCTATGGCGAGAACAGGGTAGTGATCCACGGCTTCGGTCGGCAGAGCAACTGGCTCGGCCGATCCGGGCGAGCCTATGATCTGGTCAGCGAAAATCTCGACCGTTTCGCCATGACCGATGCCGACCTCTATCTCATCGCCAAGGGCAACCATGTGCTCTGGGTCGGCTCGACCGGCGAACTGGTCGCCGATCCGATGAGCCGCACGCGCTTCCGCCTGGCGCTCGATTGCGCCGACCGCGCCTTCCGCCTACTCACCCCCAGCGCCATCGCCGAGCGCCTCAGCACCATCTGGGACCTCGAAGGCGCCGAACCGGCACAGGGCATGCAGGCGGCTTAGCCTGCGGGCGCATCGACGCTCAACCTCTCCCCCACCACCGCGCGTCACCCTCGGGCTTGACCCGAGGGCTCTGTACTTGCGGAGCACAAGGTAAATGAAGTGCCCTCGGGTCAAGCCCGAGGGTGACGATCGGGTATGTGGTTGAGACCCGCGGATCAAGTCCGCGGGAGGCGACTGTGAGTGGCGTCGGAATTGCGCGTGCGCCTCCCACACAACCCCCCTAGCCAAGCCCGTTCTCTTCCTCTATAGAGCCGACCAATCCCTTTCAGAGATTTTCCTCTCTGGGCCGCTCTGGCGGCGCAACGATATTGAATTCGGAGTACCGACCATGGCAGTGCCAAAACGAAAGACCTCGCCGATGAAGCGCGGCTTCCGCCGCTCGGCCGACGCTCTTGCCACCGCATCCTACGTCGAAGACAAGGATAGCGGTGAGCTGCGCCGCCCGCATCACGTCGACCTCAAGACCGGCATGTATCGCGGTCGTCAGATCCTCGACGTCAAGAAGTAAAACGAAAGACGAGGCGCGAATTGCGCTCGTTTCTGCTATTGCAACGGCCGATCCCTGGCGGGGTCGGCCGTTTTGCTTTTTCTTGCCGCCATCAAGAGCGGCCAATTTCGGAGCTAAGCCATGAGCACGCGCGTTGAATCGGACACGATGGGCACGATCGAAGTCCCCTCCGACAAGTATTACGGCGCGCAGACGGCCCGCAGCCTGATGAACTTCGACATCGGCGGCGAAAAGATGCCGACCGAGATCGTCACTGCCTTTGGCGTGCTCAAGAAGGCCGCTGCCCTGGCCAACCACAAGCTCGGCCTGCTCGACGAAACCACCCGCGACCTGATCGTGGCCGCTGCCGATGAAGTCATCGCGGGCAAGCTCGCCGCTCACTTCCCGCTCGTCGTCTGGCAGACCGGTTCGGGCACCCAGTCCAACATGAATGTGAACGAGGTCATCTCCAACCGCGCCATCGAAATGGCTGGTGGCACCATGGGCTCCAAGAAGCCTGTGCATCCCAATGACCACGTCAATATGAGCCAGTCGTCCAACGACACTTACCCGACCGCCATGCATATCGCCGCCGTCGAGGCACTGGAAAACTACCTCTTCCCCCGTGTGCAGCTGCTGCGCGACACGCTGCACGCCAAGTCCGAACAATTCATGGATGTCGTCAAGATCGGCCGCACCCACCTGCAGGACGCAACGCCCCTGACCCTGGGCCAGGAAATCTCCGGCTGGGTCGCCCAGATCGACTATGCCGTCGCCGCCATCAAGGCCACCCTGCCCCAGCTCAAGGAACTGGCTTTGGGCGGCACCGCCGTCGGCACCGGCCTCAATGCCCATCCCGAGTATGCCGTGGCGGTCGCGAAAGAAATCGCCACCCTCACCGGCCACGGCTTCGTCACCGGCCCCAACAAATTCGCCCTGCTGGCCGGCCACGATGCCTTTGTCGGCACCTCGGGCGCGCTCAAGCAGCTTGCCGTCGCCTTCATGAAGATCGCCAATGACGTGCGCTGGCTGGCCTCCGGGCCCCGCTCGGGTCTGGGCGAGCTGACCATTCCGGAAAACGAGCCCGGCTCATCCATCATGCCGGGCAAGGTCAACCCGACCCAGTCCGAGGCCATGACCATGGTGGTCGCCCATGTCATGGGCAACGACGCCGCCATCGGCTTCGCCGCCAGCCAGGGCAATTTCGAGCTCAACGTCTTCAAGCCCGTCATCGCCTACAATTTCCTGCAGGCCGTGCGGCTGCTGGCCGACAGCGCCAAGAGCTTCAACGACAATTGCGCCGTGGGCATCGAGCCCGACCGCAAGCGCATCAAGCAGCTCGTCGACCAGTCGCTGATGCTGGTCACCGCCCTCAACCGCCGGATCGGCTACGACAACGCCGCCAAGATCGCCAAGACCGCCCACAAAAACGGCACTACCCTGCGCGAGGAAGCCATTGGCCTGGGTCTGCTGACCGGCGAGGAATTCGACGCCGAAGTAAAGCCCGAACAGATGGTCGGCCCGCTCAAGCTGAAGAAGTAGCCGTTCGGACGCCATTCATCTGCGACCCATTAGGCACTCTTTGCGGCGGACCGCCAATCTGGCATGGTCCGCCCAGGGAACAAGGAGAGCCAACTTGGTCGAACATGTCTACGTGCCGCCGACCGGTGCCGCGCCACGCCGCACCGGGCCGTTCATTCCGCCTCTGCTGATCGTGCCCTTCCTGGTCTACAACCTGGTCGCCTTCATCTTCCTGGGCGGCAATCCGGCCGGCTGGGGCAATACGGCGTTTTCCATCCCCATGGTCTCGGGCGTGCCATGGGCCGTCTCCATCGGCGACCTGCTGGTCGTCGGTTCGCTGATCCTGCTGTTTTTCGAACTGCTGAAATCCACCCGGATCGGCACGGTGTCCATCCTCGAGCACATGCTCTCGATGATCGTTTTCGTGGTGATCCTGGTCGAGTTCCTGCTGCTCGGCGCAGCATCGAGCTCGGTCTTCTTCATCCTGCTCGTCATGTCGCTGATCGATGTCGTGGCCGGTTTCACCATGTCCATCACGTCAGCCACGCGCGATATGAGCATGGCGGGCCACTAGGCCCGCTCGTAGCGGCTATTGCCGACCGCTCAGGCGACGATACTCGTCCGGTAGCCCAGCGGCATCCGCTTCACGACGACATTGGCGCCATCGGCATAAGCCCCGACGGCGCCATCGGCATTGCCGCGCCGGCGGGCGCGCTGCGGCGCCAGATTGGCGCGCGCGGCCAGCAGCTGGCTGACAAAGGCGGCAGTGGTTTCGCTGCGGCGCAGCGACGGGCGCGGGCGCGGCGCATCGATCAGCATCGGAAGTCCGGCTGGCTTTGTGTCAGAACTGGCCAATTTCGCCTCGCTTGTCTCAAAGCGGGCCAGCCTGTCTCGAAATGAAACAACCCATCTGGCCCTATGCCCTATTAGGGGCAATCGGCGTGCCAGATGCTAACGTTTTGTTAACGCTTTCCGCTCCCAAAGCGAAGAATGGTTAAGTCAGAAATTGTCCTTGCCCTTGCGGATGGCCGCAAACACTTCGGCCGGATCGGCGCCTTCAAGGCCATAATGCCGGGCCAATCCCGGATCATCGGCGCGCAGGAACGGATTGGCCGCCTTGTCTTCGCCGAGCAGGAAGGGAATGGTCGCCCGCCCGGACGCCTGCAAGGCCTTCACCTCCGCCGCCCGCTTCTGTAGGGCCGCATTGTCAGGGTCGATGGACAGCGCGAATTTGGCATTGCTGGCGGTATATTCATGCCCGCAATAGACCAGCGTATCGTCAGGCAGCGCGCGCAACGCCTTGACCCCTTCCCACATGGGCCCCGGCGTGCCCTCGAACATGCGGCCGACCCCAAGCGAAAACAGCGCATCGGCGGTGAACAGATGCTTGCCCGCCTTGTCGTGGAACACGATGTGTCCCAGCGTATGGCCCGGCGCGTCATAGACCGCGAACCTGGTCTCGCCCAGGCTCACACTATCGCCGCCGGATACCAGCTCATCGAGATCGGCAATCTTGTCGACCTCGCCCCGCGGCCCGACCACCCTTGCGCCGAATTCGGCCTTGAGCTCGGGAATAGCCTCGACATGGTCGATATGGTGATGGGTGATAAAGATGTCGCTCAGCGTCCAGCCGCGATGCACCAGCGCATTGCGGATGGCGCCGGCTTCCGGCGCATCGATGGCTGCGGTGCGGCCGCTGGCGGTGTCATGCACCAGATAGCCGAAATTGTCGCTCCGGGCGGGAAACACATCGACGATCAGACTCATGGCGGCACTCCGAGGCAGGGAAACCTGCAAGCTAGGCATGCCGGCACCACATGACAACCGCTCCATTGGACAAGTCTTTGGGAAAGCGGCAGAGTTGCGGCCATGGCCGCCGATGTCACCCGCCTCATCGCCTATTACAAATCCCCGCTGGGGCGCATTTCGCGCGCTCTGGTGCGCGAGCAGGTGCTCGGGCTGGCCGGTGACGTGGCCGGCAAGCGCATCCTGGGCCTGGGCTTTGCCACCCCCTATATGCGCTTCACGCTCGACAAGGCCGAGCGCGTGCTGGCCTTCATGCCGGCGCGGCAGGGCGCTTCGGCCTGGCCGCGTGAGGGCCCATCCCGCACCGTGCTCTGCGATCCGCTGGAAATGCCGCTGACCGACGCCGCCGTCGACCTCACCATCGCCATCCACGCATTGGAGCATGTGGCCGATGCCGAGGAACTGATGCGCGAACTCTGGCGCATCACCGCGCCGAATGGCCACCTGGTCCTCGTCGTGCCGCGCCGCAGGGGCATCTGGGCGCAGCGCGACAATACCCCCTTCGGTTCGGGCAATCCCTATTCCGGCGGGCAGATCGACAAGCTCTTGCGCGACCACAGTTTCGTGCCCGAAGCCTGGCGCGACGGGCTGTTCCTGCCGCCGTTCCAGTCGTCGCTGGTGCTGAAATCCACCCGGCTGTTCGAGCGTGTCGGGCGCCTGTTCGGCCCAGCCATGAGCGGCGTCATCTGCGTCCGCGCCCGCAAGGAAGCCTTCCCCGCCGTACCGCGCCGCAAACGCGCCGAACGCTTCGTGCGCGTACCAGGGCTGAGCGCCGCCACGGCGCGGCAGGGGTGATTACCAAGATCGAGGTTGGGAATAGCCTGGCCTTCAAACCTATCCCCTATCGTCATTGCCCGGCTTGTCCGGGCAATCCATCGTTCCGCATGCGCTGAAAGCTGGATCACCCGGACAAGCCGGGTGATGACGAAAGACGGACGGTCGCCAGAGTGTTCCCTATCCTCAAAGGAAGGCGTGAAAGACCAAGTCCTGCGCAACTTCCTTTGCCTTCCGGGCGCGCTTTGACTATGGTCCGCGCGGTTTTTCCGCCCAGATTGGCATCATGTCCGACGACCCCATCCGACCCGTTCCGCAGCCCGGCATTCTCGATATTGCGCCCTATCTGCCCGGCAAGTCCGGCGCGCCGGGCAGCAATGCGATCAAGCTCTCGGCCAATGAAAGCCCGCTCGGCGCCAGCCCCAAGGCGACGGAGGCCTTCCGCTCGGCCGCCGACCACCTCGAAATCTATCCCGAGGGCTCCTCGAAGATTCTGCGCACCGCCCTGGCGGAGATACATGGCATAGACCCCGACCGCATCGTCTGCGGCAACGGCTCGGACGACCTGCTCCACCTGCTCGGCCAGACCTATCTCGGCGCAGGCGACGAGGCGGTGATGAACCGCTATGGCTTCTCGGTCTATCCGATCATCACCAAAGCCACTGGCGCTGATATCGTCATGGTCGAGGAGACCGACTATACCGCAGATGTCGACGCATTGCTGGCGGCGGTTACGCCGCGCACCAAGGTCATCTGGCTGGCCAACCCGAACAATCCCACCGGCACCTATCTCAGCGATGCCGAAGTGCGGCGCCTGCATGCCGGTCTGCGCCCCGATATCCTGCTGGTCATCGACAGCGCCTATGCCGAATATGTCACCGCCGCCGACTATTCGGTGGGGCTGGACCTGGTGGGCGAGGCGGACAACGTCGTCATGGTCCGCACCTTCTCCAAGATGGGGCTGGCGGCGGCGCGCATCGGCTGGATGGTCGGTCCCCCCGCCGTCGTCGACGCCATCAACCGCATTCGCGGTCCCTTCAACGTCAACCTGCCGGCACAACTGGCCGGGGCCGCCGCGACGCGTGACGTGGAATTCAATGCCCGGCTGAAAGAACACAACGCCAAATGGCGCGACTGGCTGACGGCCGAGCTGCACTCCAATTCCACGCGCGTCGTGCCCAGCCAGGCCAATTTCATCATGGTACTATTCCCTGACGCCGATTTCGCCGCCCGGGCCTTCGAAACGCTGCGCGAACGCGGGTTGATCGTGCGGGAAATCGGCCCGTCCTACGGCATTCCCGAAGGCCTGCGCATTTCCATCGGCTCCGAGCAGGCCATGCGCGGCGTCGCCGGCATTCTCAAGGCATTGGTCAAGATTTCATGAGCGTTCACTTCCGCAAACTCGCCTTGATCGGCATCGGCCTTATCGGCTCGTCCATCGCCCTGGCGGCGCGACGGCAGGGCCTGGCCGAAGTCATTTCCATCGCCACCCGCAGGCAGGACACGCTGGACGAGGCCCGTGAACTCAGGCTGGGTGACATCTATACGCTCGACGCCGCTGAAGCTGCGCGCGGTGCCGATCTCGTCATCATCTGTACGCCCGTGGGCGCCTATGAAAGCGTGATGCGCGCCATCGCCCCGGCGCTGGAGCCGGGCGCCATCCTCTCCGATGTCGGCTCGGTCAAGGGCCATGTGGTCAAGACGCTGGCGCCGTTGATCCCTGATGGCGTGAGCTTCATTCCCGGCCATCCGCTGGCCGGCACCGAGCATTCCGGCCCTGCGGCCGGCTTTGCCGAACTCTTCACCGGGCGGTGGTGCGTGCTGACGCCCGGACCTGAAGTCGACCCGGCCCAGACCGAAAAACTCGCCGCCTTCTGGCGCGCCATGGGCAGCCAGGTCGAGAGCATGGATGCGGCCCATCACGACATGGTGCTGGCCATTACCAGCCATATTCCGCACCTGGTCGCCTACAATATCGTGGGCACCGTGGCCGATCTCGAAGCAGCGACCCAGTCCGAAGTCATCAAGTTCTCGGCCTCGGGTTTCCGCGACTTCACCCGTATCGCCGCCTCGGACCCGGTTATGTGGCGCGACGTGTTCCTGACCAATCGCGATGCCGTGCTCGAAATGCTCGGCCGTTTCCTCGAAGACCTGTCGGCCCTGCAGCGCTCTGTGCGCATGGGCGACGGCCCCGCTCTGGAGGCCCTCTTCACCCGCACCCGCGCTATCCGCCGCTCGATCATCTCGGCGGGTCAGGAAACCGCCGCCCCCGATTTCGGCCGCACCCACGACGCCCCGCCCATCCCCGAAATCCCCTTCGTGCGCGAGCATGGCGGCGGCGACGACGCCTAGGGCCGAAATCAGAACAGCGGCGGCACGGCGGCGATCGGCACCAGGCCGGAGAACATGGCGCCGGCACGGAAGTTGATCTGGTTGGCATGCGATCCATCCGGTCGCGGCGAGCCCAGGACCAGCGTGCGCCACGGCTCCTGCAGCAGCGGGCCGATGCGCTCGGCGACGCCGGTCGAGGCCACCGTGATTTCGCCATCGAGCTGGCCCTGCGGATCGAGCCGCATCTCGCCGGAAGCATCGAGCGTGGAGGTGGCGTCGGTGCCGTGCACGGACACGATATTGAGCTTGCCGCCCGCCTGCTGCATGGCCGCCAGCAGCATCGGGTCGCCCCAGGTCCTGACATCGTCGGGCAGGCCGGAAAGTTCGAGCTGCACCTCGGCATTGGTGTCGCTCAGCGTCAGGCCCGGCCAGGCGACGGTGTCCGCCCGCGCATAGAGCGCCAGCGCCGCCAGGTGACGCTCGGCGTCATGCTGCTCGGGAATATCGAACAGATGCACCTCCACCAGCGGGCTCTGCGCGATCACCGCATCGCCGAACAGCGCATCGGTCCACACCAGGTCGGCGCCCGAAACCGAGGCGCGGGCGATCCGCCAGTTATCCAGCCGTATGCTGGCTTCCAGCGTCGACCAGGCCACGCCGTTGCGCGTGCCGGTAAAGCTGTCGGTCAGTTGCAGCGGTCCCTTGGCCGAAGCCAGCATATGGAATGGCGCATAGACGCGGATGCTGGCGCGGATGCCGGGAACATCCACCACGATGTCGCCACTGACGATGCGGGCCGTGACGCAATCGACATCGAAGCGGAACGGGAAGCCGCCCACGCTCAGCGCCTCGCAGGAGAGGCTCGGCGTCGTGATCCCATCGGCCTCCGCCAGGGCCAGGACGTTCTGCTTGACCACGCCCGCCAGCACCAGCCACGCCGCGCTCCACAGCACGACGACCGCCACCACGACACAACCGAGGATGATGATTCGCTTCTTCATGGGCGGCACTCTTACCTGCACGGGCGCGCGGACCAAAGCACCTTCACCGCCGCCGGCCCGCATCGGCGGCAAATCCGGGTCGCCCTGGCATCGCATGGCTTCTATCAAGACAGCGCAATTGCCATACCCGGCAAGCTTGCCTAGGTTTCTGTTCAGGTTATGGCGATGCACGACACGGACGATACAGCGACCCATTGGGTCTTCGGCTACGGATCCCTCATCTGGAATCCGGGATTTGTCCATGTCTCGGCCCAGCAGGGCCTGCTCAGGGGCGCCCATCGCAGCCTCTCCATCGTCTCGCACCATCATCGCGGCACCGTCGAGCAGCCGGGGCTGGTCTTCGGGCTGACCCGCGGCGGCTCCTGCCGCGGCATGGTGTTCGAAGTGGCCGATGCCGACTGGAAAGCGGTCTATGCCTATCTCCAGGAGCGCGAACAGGTGACCGCCGTCTATCGCGACGTCCAGCGCCCGGTGCGCCTCGCCGATGGCCGCACCATCAGCGCCTTGGCCTTCCTGGTCGATGAGCACCACGAGCAGTTTGCCGGTCGGCTGGGCCTCGACCGGCAACTGGCCATGGTGCGGGCGGGCGTCGGTCTTTCCGGCCGCAATGTCGACTATGTGCTCAACACCGCGCGCCACCTGCGCGAACTGGGCATTCGCGACCGCCAGTTGATGGCCCTGGCCGATCTGCTGGCGCGTGATGAGCCTGCCATCGCCTAGAGCGACAGCTGCCCGCCCTCCCCGACGCAATTGGCGCGGCTGCCAAATTCCATGACTCGCCCCTCGATGATACCAGCGATGCGCAGCATGCCTGGCGATGGCTGCCCCGGCCGCCGCAGCAATGGATTGGGCAGGGCCGTCACCAGCAGCGTGGCGGTGCGCCAGTCGAGATCTTGCGGTGCGATGCCGAAGGCCCGCCGCGCCCCGGCCGCCACGCCGAATTGCCCTTCGGGGCCCCACTCGGCGATGTTGAGGTAGATTTCCATGATCCGCTTTTTGGGCAGCACCAGGTCGATATAGAGCGCCAGCGGCACTTCCAGCGCCTTGCGCACCACGCTCTGCCCATTCCACAGGAACAGGTTCCGCGCCACCTGCATGGTGATGGTCGAAGCCCCGCGCGCATCCTCCCCGGCCATGAAGTTCTGCACCTCATCGCGCAAGGCCCCGAAATCCACGCCCCAATGCCGGCAGAACTGGCCATCCTCCGACAGGATCACCGAGGCCTTGAGCCGATCTGAAATATCGGCGATATCGCGCCATTCCCGATCCACCGGGCGGTTAGAGAGTGAGCGTGCCAGCATGGGCACCGAGACCGGATCGACGAACAGATAGATCGGCGTCAGCAAGACCGGGATGGCGACAAGCACCACCACGGCAAGCGCGGGCCAGCGCAGGATGCGCCAAAGGCCCTTGGATTTGCGTCGTCTTGCCATGTCCCTCCATAGCCGTCATGCGGCCGTTCATCCAGCCCCGGCGCGACGCCGCGTCCCCTTGCCGCCGCACCGGCAAACGGCTAGCAACATGCCCATGTACGACTTCTCCGCCGACATCGCCGATTGCGCCAAGGCCGTGGAAGCGGCGCTGGCGCGGCAGCTCGACGCGGCGCCGCTTTCCGGACCCGGTCCGGCCCCGGCGAGGCTGATCCAGGCCATGCGCCATGGCAGCCTGGCCGGCGGCAAGCGCCTGCGCCCGCTGCTGGTGCGGCAGGCTGCGGCAATCTTCAATATCCCCGCTCCCCAGGCGTTGCCGGCCGGCCTCGCGGCGGAGATGATCCACTGCTACTCGCTGATTCACGACGACCTGCCGGCCATGGACGATGACGACATGCGCCGTGGCCGCCCCACCGTTCACAAGGCCTATGACGACGCCACCGCCATTCTCGCCGGCGATGGCTTGCTCACCCATGCCTTCGGCCTGCTCGCCGACCCCGCCAGCCACACCGACCCCGCGGTGCGGATCGCGCTGGTGGCCGAACTCGCCGCCGGCTCCGGCGCCGGCGGCATGGTGGGCGGGCAGATGCGCGATATCGAGGGCGAGGCCGGCGGTCTCTCCCCCGACGAAATTTCGACCATGCAGGCGATGAAGACCGGCGCGCTGATCCGCGCCAGCGTCCGCATGGGCGCCATTCTCGGCGGCGCCGATGCGCGGGCACTCTCGGTGCTCACCCTCTATGCCGAACTGGCCGGCCGCGCCTTCCAGCTCGCCGACGATATCCTCGACGTCACCGCCACGTCAGAAGCCATGGGCAAGGCCACCGGCAAGGACGCTGGCGCCGGCAAGCAGACGCTGGTGGCGACGCTCGGACTCGATGGCGCCCGAGCCCGGTTGAACCAGACTGTTCATGAAGCATTGTCTACCCTGCGTACCTTCGGCCCCAAGGCGGATGGCCTGCGCGCCACGGTGCGTTATTTCGCCAGCCGGGAGAACTGAGCTTGGCCATTCTCGCCAGCGTCAATATCGGCACGCCCCGGCCCATTCCGGGCAAGAGCGGCAAGACCGGCATCTACAAGACCCCGGTCGAGGGCGATGTGGCCATCAAGCGCGAAGGCGTGGCGGGCGACGCGGTGCTGGACACCCGGCATCATGGCGGTCGCGACCAGGCGGTCTATCTCTATTTCGGCGACGATTATGCCTGGTGGTCGAAGGAGTTGGACCGCGATATCGCGCCCGGCACCTTCGGCGAAAACCTGACCATCGGCGGCGTCGAAGGTCGCAAGGTCGCGGTCGGCGACCGCTTCAGCATCGACAAAGTCGTGCTCGAAGTCACCTCCCACCGCACCCCCTGCAATGTCTTTGCCCTGCGCATGGGCGATCCGAAATTCATTCGTCGCTTCCACCAGGCGGGCCGCCCCGGCGCCTATTGCCGGGTCATTGCCGAGGGCGAACTGCATGTCGGCCAGCCGGTGCTCTACACGCCCTTTGCCGGCGAGCGGACGACCGTGAGCGAACTGATGGCGCTCGACGGCGTGCGCGACCCCGATCCCGCTATCCTCCGCCGGGCGCTGTTGGCGCCCGTCCACTACAAGATGCGTGCCGATTTCGAAGACAAGCTGGCCCGACTGTTCTGAAAGTTCCCCGATGAGCCTTGCCTCCGTCCAAGCCGACCTCGCCGCCCGCGCCCCCGACCTTGCCGTGATCGTCACCGATGCCTCGACCGCCACCGTACAGCTGGCCGCCCAGGTCCATGGCGTCGAACCGGGCCAGATCGCCAAGACGCTGTGCATCCGCGTCAAGGATGAAGAGTTCCTGCTGGTGACGCGGGGTGACGCACGGCTGGACAACCAGAAGTCCAAATCCGCCTTTGGCGGCCGCCCGCGCATGCTGGGCGCCGAGGATGTGTTGCGCCTCACCAGCCATCAGGTGGGCGGCGTCTGCCCCTTCGGCCTGCCGGCGCCACTGCCGATCTATCTCGATGTCTCGCTGAAAGTATATGACCTGGTGATCCCCGCCGGCGGCTCCACCCATGCCTCGGTGAAGTTGACGGTGGAAAGGCTGGCCGAGCTCTGCGGCAACAAATGGGCCGATGCCTGCGTACCGCCGGGGCGGTGACCGCAGACTGACCCCCAACCACAAACCGTCACCCTCGGGCTTGACCCGAGGGCGCTGCACTTACCGAACACGCAGCAAGTGAAGAGCCCTCGGTCAAGCCCGAGGGTGACGCGTGGTGGTGGTTCACACCGCTCCGATCAGGACAGATTGCCAGTCAGCGCCAGCACCGCCAGGACCAGCAGCATGATGCCGACCCACAACCAGCGGCGCGGCGAGGATTGGAAGGGCGTGAACAGACGGCGGAAGAAGTCGCTCACTCTGCCGCCGTCTTCTGGCCGGTGCCGAACTTGCGCTCAATATAGTTGGCAACCATCACCTTGAACTGATCGGCCACATCGGCGCCGCGCAAGGTCGCGACCTTTTCGCCATCGACAAAGACCGGGGCGGCCGGCGTTTCGCCGGTGCCCGGCAGCGAGATGCCGATATTGGCATGCTTGCTCTCGCCCGGCCCGTTGACGATGCAGCCCATGACCGCCACCGATAGCGTTTCCACGCCCGGATAGCGCTCGCGCCATTCCGGCATCGAGACATTGAGGTGGTCCTGGATATCCTTGGCCAGCGTCTGGAACGTGGTCGAGGTCGTGCGCCCGCAGCCGGGGCAGGCCGCCACGACCGGCAGGAACTGGCGGAAGCCCATGGTCTGCAGCAGTTCCTGCGCCACCTTGACCTCGGTGGTGCGGTCGCCGCCCGGCTCGGGCGTCAGCGAAATGCGGATCGTGTCGCCAATGCCCTGCTGCAACAGGATGCCCAAAGCGGCCGATGAGGCGACAATGCCCTTGCTCCCCATGCCCGCCTCGGTCAGCCCCAGATGGAGCGCATAGTCACACCGCGCTGCCAAATCCTGGTAGACTGCGATGAGGTGCTGGACGTCCGAAACCTTGGTCGAGAGGATGATCCTGTTGCGCCCCATGCCCAGCTCTTCGGCGCGCCTGGCCGACAGGAGCGCCGACTGGATGATCGCCTCGCGCTGCACGGCAGCGGCCGAAATCGGCGCGGCCGAAGCCGCATTCTCGTCCATCAGCCTTGTCAGCAATTCCTCGTCGAGCGAACCCCAGTTCACCCCGATGCGCACCGGCTTGTCATATTTGTTGGCAATATCGATCAGCGTCGAGAATTGCGTGTCGCGCTTGGCCTTGAAGCCGACATTGCCTGGATTGATGCGGTATTTGGCCAAAGCCTCGGCACAGGCCGGGTGATCGGTCAGCAGCTTGTGGCCGATATAGTGGAAATCGCCCACCAGCGGCACGTCATAGCCCATGAAGGCCAGCCGGTCGCGGATGACAGGCACGGCAGCCGCGGATTCGTCGCGATCCACCGTGATGCGCACGATCTCCGAACCGGCCCGTGCCAGCTGCATGACCTGCTTCACGGTCGCGTCGATATCGGCCGTATCGGTATTGGTCATCGACTGCACGACGACGGGCGCGCCGCCGCCGACCAGCACACCGCCGACATCAACACCAACCGATTGCCTGCGTATTGCCGGGCCAGCCATCAAAACACCTCGAAACCTTCTGAGGGGAGAAATAGGCCCAGAAGCCTACAAGAGCAATGTTACGCTTGCGTGATCGCGCCGATCTTGAACCTTTGGCCGGCCGGCCCATTTAATGGGTATGATGAACATGCTCCTCTCCCGCCTCGTCCTCTTCCGCAAGGAAGTCGTCCAGCTCTGGAAGGCTTTCTTCGCGCCCGAGACTCCGCTCCATCTCAAGGCCGCGACGCTGTTCGTCGCTTTCTACCTGGTCAATCCGCTCGATATCATCCCCGATGTCATCCCCCTGCTCGGCTGGGTCGATGACATGATCCTGGTGCCCCTGATGGTGAGCTGGATCGTCAGCCGCCTGCCGGTCCCCGTCTATGCCGGCAAATACGGCAAGACCGTCGATGGCAAGACCGTCGATGGCAAGGCCCGGCGCCTTTAGCCGCACTTCGATAATTTGACAAAGCGGGCCATATGGCCATGATATCAGCCATGAGCCGGATTTTTACTGCCACACGCCTGTTTGAAAGTCGCCTTCGCAAGGCAGGCTGATCGCCTGGTGTTGCTACCTGCCTGATGGGCAAGAGCAGCACCAGGACTGCATCACACCGCTCCCCAAAACCTGAGCATGCTCCCCCGTGCCACCGCGCATGGCGATGACGCATGCGTCTTGAAGGCAACTCGAAATGACTTTCAAATACTCCGTGACCCTGCCCATCAGCGGCGGCGACAAGCTGCGCCGTTTCCGCGAATGGGCCGATACGCACCTGCCGGAACTGAGCTACAGCCTGCCCCAGCAGACCCCGATCAAGACCGAGACCATGACGATACGCCTGCTCTGCCTCGAAGACCGGGCACGCATATTGCAGACGCTCGCCGCGACCCCATTCTCGTGAACCGGAAAGGAAGACCTCATGCGCAGCCTGCGCTACTGCAAATCCTGCTCCGGCCCCCGTCCACGGGCAGCCCGCCGTTGTCCCTGGTGCCACCGGCAATATGACGGCCAATCATCCGGGCTTGAACGTCCTTTCACGCACCTTGACGGTGGATCAGGTGCCGGTACCCGCCGCACCAGCCAGGAGGCAAGATAGTCCATGACCACGATTTCCTTGTCCGATTGGGGCCAGTCGCCTCAGATACTGGTGGGTGAGAGCGAGCACCGCCGGCTGACGGCCACGGCATTGACCAGCATCGGCGCCGATGCCGAACGCACGGATTTCCTGCTCTATGAGCTGGATCGCGCCCAGATCGTGCAGGATGCGCTACTGCCTCCCGATGTCGTGCGTATCGGCAGCATCGTGCGTTACCGACCGATGCCGGGGGCCGAGCGCACCGTCAAGCTCATCATATCACAGGACGATGAAGCCACTGGCGCCTATCGGCTCACGGTCACATCTGTCTATGGGGCGGCGCTGCTCGGACTACGGCCTGGCCATATCATGACCTGGCTCGACCCCGACGGCAAAACACAGCGCCTCAAGGTGCTGCAGGTGACCAACCCCCTGCCCGGAGGCGATCCGGGACCAAGCGCAGCGTAGCCTGCCAAGAGAAAGGCCCGGATCACTCCGGGCCTTTTGTTATTCGAACCGGACCAGCAGGTCCTTGGCGTCGATCTGGTCGCCGGGCTTGATCAGGAGTTCGGCGACCACCCCGTCCACCTCGGCATGGAGCGCGGTTTCCATCTTCATCGCTTCAATGGAACACAGCACGTCGCCAGCGGTAACCTGCTGGCCTTCCTTGACCGCCAGGGTCGAGATGACGCCCGGCATGGGCGCGCCGACCTGCTTGGCGTCACCGGGCACGGCCTTGGCCCGCACCTTGACCTCGCCGACCTTGAGCCGATCCGGCACCAGGATAGTGCGTGGCTGGCCATTGAGGTCGAAAAACACCCGCACCTCGCCCTTTTCATTGGTCGGGGCGCGGCCGAGATAGTTGACGACCAGCGTCTTGCCCTTCTCGATATCGACCAGCAGCTCGTCGCCCTCGTCCAGCCCGTAGAAATAGACCGGCGTCGGCAGCGCCTCGGTCGGGCCATAGCGGTCCTGGGTCTTTTCGAAATCCGAATAGACCTTGGGGTACATGAGATATGAGGCGAGCCGGAAATCATCGATCTCGTGGCCCACTTCGTCGGCGATCTTCTTGCGCTCGGCCTCCAGATCGACCGGCTTGAGATAGGAGCCCGGACGTTCGGTCAGCGGCGTCTTGCCCTTGAGCACCTTCTTCTGCAACGCCTTGGGGAAGCCACCCGGCGGCTGGCCCAGGTCCCCGGCAAAGAAGCCCACCACCGAGTCCGGGAAGGCGATATCCTTGTCCGGATTTTCCACATCGGCCCGCTTGAGCCCGGCCGAGACCATGGCCAGCGCCATATCGCCGACCACCTTGGAGCTGGGCGTCACCTTGACGATATCGCCGAACATCTGGTTGACGTCGGCATAGGTCTGGGCCACTTCGTGCCAGCGGGTTTCGAGCCCCAGCGAGCGCGCCTGTTCCTTGAGATTGGTGAACTGGCCGCCCGGCATTTCATGCAGGTAGACTTCCGAGGCGCCACCCTTGAGATCGCTCTCGAAGGCCCGATACTGCGTGCGCACTGCTTCCCAATAGAACGAGATCTGCCGGATCGCCTTGGCATCCAATCCCGGATCGCGCTCGCCGCCGGCCAGGGCCGCAACGATGGAACCCAGCGTGGGCTGGCTGGTGGTGCCGCTCAGCGCATCCATGGCCGCATCCACCGCGTCGACCCCCGCCGCCACCGCCGCCAGCACCGTGGCCGAAGCCGCGCCCGACGTGTCGTGCGTATGGAGATGAATCGGCAGGCCGATCTCGTCCTTGAGTGTCGCGATCAGCTTGCTGGCGGCAGCGGGCTTCAGCAGCCCGGCCATGTCCTTGAGGCCCAGCACATGCGCACCGGCCTTTTCCAGCTCCTTGGCCAGCCCGACATAATATTTGAGGTCGTATTTGGACCGCTCGGGGTCGAACAGGTCACCGGTATAGCAGATGACCCCCTCGGCGACCTTGCCTTCCTCGATGACCGCATCGAGCGAGACCCGCATGTTCTCGACCCAGTTGAGGCAGTCGAACACGCGGAAGATGTCGACCCCACCCGCCGCCGCCTGCCGCACGAAGAACTTGACGACATTGTCGGCATAATTGGTGTAGCCGACGCCATTGCTGCCGCGCAGCAGCATCTGGGTCAGGATATTGGGCGCACCCTCGCGCACCCTGGCTAGCCGCTCCCACGGATCCTCGTTGAGGAAGCGCATGGAAACGTCGAACGTCGCCCCGCCCCAGCACTCCAGCGAGAAAAGTGCAGGCAAACCACGAGAATACGCCTGGGCAATCCTGGTAATATCGTAGGATCGCATGCGGGTGGCCAGCAGGCTCTGATGCGCATCGCGCATCGTCGTATCGGTGAACAGCACCCGCTTCTGCGCCTTCATCCACTGCGCCAGGGCCGCCGGCCCGTCGCGGTCCAGCACCTGCCGGCTGCCCTCGATAGTGGCCAGCGGCGGGAATTCCGGCACCACCGGCGCCGCCGCTTCCGCCGGCGGCTTCGGCCGATCGCGCACCTCGGGATGCCCGTTGACCGTCACGTCGGCGATATAGCTCAAGAGCTTGGTCGCGCGGTCCTTGCGCGGCTTGAAGTTGAACAGCTCCGGCGTCGTGTCGATGAAGCGCGTCGTATAGCGGTTCTCGACGAAATCGGGATGGGTGATGATGTTTTCGAGGAAGGCCAGGTTGGTCGACACGCCGCGGATGCGGAACTCGCGCAAGGCGCGATGCATGCGGGCGATGGCCTCCTCGGCGCTCGGCGCCCAGCAGGTGACCTTTTCCAGCAGCGGATCGTAGAACCGCGTGATGACCGCGCCCGAATAGGCCGTGCCGCCATCGAGCCGCACGCCAAAGCCCGTGGCGCCGCGATAGGCGGTGATGCGGCCATAGTCCGGAATGAAGTTCTGCTCGGGGTCTTCCGTCGTCACCCGGCACTGGATGGCATTGCCGTTGAGATGGATATCCTTTTGCAGCGGCACGCCCGATTCCGGCGTCCCGATCACCGCGCCGTCCAGCAGGTGAATCTGCGCCTTGACGATGTCGATGCCGGTCACCTCCTCGGTGACGGTATGCTCCACCTGAATGCGCGGATTGACCTCGATGAAATAGAATTTGTCGGTATCGGCATCCATCAGGAATTCGACCGTGCCGGCGCCACGATAGCTGGCGGCCTTGCCCAGGCGGACCGCCGCGTCGGTCAATTCCTTGCGCACGGCATCGGAGAGGTAAGGCGCCGGCGCGCGCTCCACCACCTTCTGGTTGCGCCGCTGCACCGAGCAGTCGCGTTCGAACAGATGCACCAGGTTGCCATGGTCATCGCCAATCAGCTGCACCTCGACATGGCGGGCGCGCTCGATCAGCTTTTCGAGATACATCTCGTCCTTGCCGAAGGCCGCCTTGGCCTCGCGCTTGCCCTCGCTGACTTCGCTCAGCAGCGTCGTCTCATCCATGATGCGGCGCATGCCCCGGCCGCCGCCGCCCCAGCTCGCCTTGAGCATCAGCGGATAACCGATCTCGGCGGCCAGCTTCTTGATCGCCTCGGCATCGTCGGGCAGCGCCTCGGTGGCCGGTACCACCGGCACCTTGGAGGCGATCGCCATGTTGCGCGCCGCGACCTTGTTGCCGAGGTCGCGCATGGTCTGGGCCCGCGGACCAATGAAAATGATGCCGGCATCCTCGCAGGCGTCAACGAATTCCGGGCTCTCAGAGAGCAGGCCATAGCCCGGATGGATCGCGTCGGCGCCCGAAATGCGGGCGATGCGGATATATTCGTCGATCTGCAGATAGGCTTCCACAGGGCCTTTACCCTTGCCGATCAGATAGGCCTCATCGGCCTTGAACCGGTGCAGCGCCAGCTTGTCTTCTTCGGCATAGGCGGCCACTGTCTTGAGCCCCAGCTCATTGGCGGCGCGGAAGACGCGGATGGCGATTTCGCTGCGGTTGGCGACGAGGATTTTCTTGATGGGCATCAATGTCCGTCCGAGCAGGAGGGGTTTGGGACCCTGGCGGGTCCGGCTCAGGTATTGTGGACGGCTGGTGACGGTTGCCCGTCCAACCGTCGAATAGAAAGTCTAGCTGCGGCTCAGGTGGCCCGCGAGATGGCTCATGTCGTAGCCAGCCTCGGCCGCCTCCCGAATGATCTCGCCCGCCTCCATCTCGCCGGCCTGGCTCAGCGCCCAGAGCGTGGTGGAGCGCGTCCCCGAACGGCAGAAGCAGAAGACCGGACCCGCGCTCCCCTCGAGCACGGATTTGGTCTGTTCGACCATGTCGGGGGAAACCCCCTCACGGCCGAGTGGGATGGCATAGTAGTGGAGGCCCGCAGCCTTGGCGGCAGCTTCGATTTCGGCGCTGGTCGGCTGGTCGGGCGATTCGCCGTCGGGGCGATTATTGACGATGGCGACGAAACCGGCGGCTTTGAGCGCTGCGACGTCCTCGGGCTGAATCTGTCCCGAAACGCTGACGTGATCGTTGATCCGCTTCAAATCCAAGTCACTACTCCCGCTGCCACATCGAGGCTTCCCCGGCCCCTTATATCCGCGCGGTTGCGCCGGACGCAACTGCGACGGAAGGCTACCTGTCATGAACCTGTCATCTGCCGCTCAGGCCGCGGCATCGGCGGGCCTGGGCAGCGCCTGGGGCCGGCCGAGCAGGTAGCCCTGGAAGCCGCCACATCCGGCCTGGCGCAGCCGGGTGAGCTGCTCCTGGGTCTCGATACCCTCGGCCACCACCTCGACCGGCAGCGAGCGGGCGATATCGCAAATGGCGGAAACGATCATGCCGTCGATGCGGCTGGCGCCCAGATTGGACACATAGGAGCGGTCGATCTTGATGATGTCGAAGGCAAAGCCGCGCAGATATTGCAGGCTCGCATGCCCGGCGCCGAAATCGTCGATGGCGATCCTTACGCCCAGTGCGCGCAAAGCCGCCAGATTGGCCAGCTCGACCTGGCGCGCATTGAGCGGCACGGTTTCGGTTATCTCGACGATCAGCAGGCGCGGATCGGTCCCCGTGGCTTGCAGCACCGCCGCGAAGCGCTCGGCGAAATCGGCATGGCGCAACTGTGCCGGCGAAACATTGACGGCAACGGGCACGCCCTGGCGCGCCGGCAGGTCGGCGCAGGCGCGGCGCAGCACCCAGTCGCCCAGCTTGTCGATAAGGTCGCTCTCCTCGGCAATCGGCACGAACTGCGCCGGCGAAATCATGCCGCGAACCTGATGGCGCCAGCGCACCAGCGCCTCATGCGAGCGAATGGACATATCGGCTGCAAATACCGGCTGGTAGTGCAGCTCCAGCTCATCCATCAGCAGCGCGGCGCGCAGTTCGCGCTCGACGAAACGGCGGTGCCGCTCGTCGCCGAGCATGTCGTGATCGAAGCACACCACGGCGTGGCGGCCCGATTTCTTGCCCTTGTAGAGCGCCAGATCGGCCTTGGAGATCAAATCCGCCGGATCGACCGCATCCTGCGGGAACAGCGCCGCGCCGATCGAGGCCGATAGCCGCGCCGGCCGGCCGGCAATGGTGATCGGTTGCTCCAACTGGCGCAGCAGTTCCTCGCCCAGCCGGCGCAACGCCGCCTTGTTGTCATGCCCGCCAATCATGATGCCGAATTCGTCGCCACCCAGCCGGCCAACCGTGGCACCCGGCGCGACCTGTTCGATGATGCGGCTGAGATGGACCAATGCCGCATCGCCCGCCGCATGGCCGGCGCTGTCGTTGAGCACCTTGAGATTGTCCATGTCGAGCTGCAGGTAGCCGACCGGGCGGTCCGAGCCGTGAAACACCACGTCACCCATGGCCTCGAGGAAATAGGCGCGCGTGAACACGCCGGTCAACGCGTCTCGCTGGGCCATGGCCCGGGCTTCCCGCGCCTGGCGGCCGATATCGATCAACTGCCGCGACAGCCGGCGATGGCCATAGGCCAGGATAACCGCACCCGCCGCCAGCGCGCCGGCAGGCAGCATCCTGGCAACGGCAGCATCGGCAAAGCCGAAGAATACCAGCGCACGGACAACAACGACGACCACCGCCAGCAGGCCGATCGCCAGTGCGATCCTGCGATAACCGGCGAGAATGGAAACAAGGCTGGGATCGGGGCGCATGGGATGGGCTGGTCCGGTGAGGGTCCCGATTTATCGGCGAGAAGCTCTGAACAACCCGTAAACGATCGAAAATAGTCGTTATATTACATATACTTATAGAAAATAGCGCTATAGACTACCGGCGCCGCATGACACTCTTGCGACACGGCACCGGCAGGCGCGCGGTGTGGTTAATGCAACCCTGCCGCGCCGCTTCATCACATCCCCGGCGTATACCGCGCCAGGGCCTTGATCACCTGCTTGGCGGTCACCCGGCCGATCTGCCGCCCGCTCTCGTCCACCACCCCCACCCATTGGTGTTCGGCAAACAGGGGCAGCACATCCTCGCAGCGGGCGTCGCGGGAGACCGATTGTGCGCAGGCTTCGAACTCGCCCTTGTCCATGATCGAGCGAACATGGATCGCCCGCGCCTTGTTCACGTCGCGCACAAACTCCTCAATATGCTCATTGGCCGGCCGCAGCACGATGTCCTCGGGCTTGCCGACCTGCTGCACCGCGCCATCCTTGAGCACGGCGATGCGGTGACCGATCTTGAGCGCTTCATCGAAATCATGGGTGATGAACAGGATGGTCTTGCCCAGCGACTTCTGCAGCTCGATCAACTGGTCCTGCATGCCCGAACGGATCAGCGGATCGAGCGCAGAGAAAGCCTCGTCCATCAGGATGATCTCGGTATCGAGCGCCAGCGCCCGGGCCAGCCCGACGCGCTGCTGCTGCCCACCCGAAAGCTGGCGCGGCCGCGACTGCTCGTAGCCGGAAAGGCCGACGATCTCGATCCACTTCGCCGCCTCCCTGAGGCGCTCGGCCTTGCCCACGCCGCGCACTTCAAGGCCATAGGCGACATTGTCGATGACCGAGCGATGCGGCAGCAGGCCGAATTTCTGGAACACCATGGCCACCTGCGTCCGCCGATAGGTCCGCAACTGGTCGAGACTCATCTTGAGCACGTCGGCGCCGTTGACGACGATTTCGCCCGCCGTCGGCTCGATCAGCCGGTTGACATGGCGGATCAGCGTCGACTTGCCCGAGCCCGACAGGCCCATGACCACGAATATCTGTCCCTTGGCGACATCCAGCGAAACATTGTCGAGCCCGACGACATGGCCGGTCTCCGCCTGCACGTCGGATTTGGACCGGCCCGCCTGCAGCAGCGCCAGCGCCGTATTCGGGTCATCGCCGAAAATCTTGGTCACGCCGCGCATGGCGATGGCGAAGTCGGTATCGATATCGATCGCGTTCATGTCAGCGCACCTCCGCCAGGCCGATCCGCCCCTGCAACTGCCTGCCGAAGGATTGCGTGATGCGGTCGAAAATGATGGCGAGCACGACGATGCCCAGACCGGCGAACAATCCGCGGCTGACTTCGAGCCGGCCGATGCCCTGCAGCACCTGGTAGCCCAGCCCGCCCGCGCCGATCATCGAGGCGATGACCACCATGGCCAGCGCCATCATCGTGGTCTGGTTGATGCCGGCCAGGATCGTCGGCAAGGCCAGGGGTATCTGCACGCCGAACAGCCGCTGCCGCGGATTGGTGCCGAAGGCACGGCTGGCCTCCATCACCGCCGGATCGACCGAGCGCAGGCCGAGATCGGTGAGGCGCACCAATGGCGGGGCTGCGTAGACGATGGTGGCGATCAGCGCCGGAATCTTGCCTGGCCCGAAAATCATCACCGTGGGAATGAGATAGACGAAGCTGGGCAGCGTCTGCATCAGATCGAGGACGGGCGTGACGACATTGCGCACATTGAGCGAACGGCTCATCCACACGCCGACCGGAATGGACACCACGATGGCGGTGATGGTCGCGGCGATCATCAGGGCCATTGTGGTCATCGCGTCTTCCCACAGGTCCATCACCCCCAGGAACAGCAGCGACACCAGCACGATGACAGGCAGCTTCCAGTTGCGCGTGGCGAGCCAGGCAATACCCACCAGCACAGCCATGATCAGCCACCAGGGGGTGGCGATCAGCAGGTCCTCGATGGCCTTGAGCAGCATCAGCAGCGGATAGGCCGCCGCTTCGAATTCATCGCTCCAGTTGCGCACGACCCAGTTGAGGCCGTCGTCGATGGCCCGGCGCAGCGGGCGGGTGTCGATCAGTTCGGGAAACACGTCATACTTCTCCGGGACGTTTGGCGCGCGATGCCGGAAGGCGTTCCCAAGGCGATGGCAAATCGCATTCGGGCATCACGCGGAAAACGGCCGGGTCGAAACCCGGCCGTATCGGCTTTTCGCTGTGAGGCAACGATCAGCTAAGGCTTGCTTTGACCTTTTCGGCCACCTCGGGCGAAACCCAGCTCGTCCACAGGTCTTCTTTGGTCTTGAGGAAGTTCACCGCCGTATCGGCAGCGTCGGCCTGGTTCTCGTCGCCATAGACCAGCAATTCGCTGATCTCGGCATTGGTCAGCCCAACCTTGGAGAAATACTCGGCCACGGCGGGAGCTTCTTCCTGGATCCAGGCGGCAGCGCCCACGATGGCCGGCGAGGACGGATAGGCGGTCACACCAGCCGGCTCGTCGCAATCTGGATCGGTATTGCAGGCATAGACGGCCGGCTTGGCCTCGCCCAGGTCGAGCTGCACCGCATCATACTTGCCCAGGATCGCCGTCGGCCCCCAATAATAGAACAGGATCGGCTCTTCCCGCGTGAAGGCGCGGGCGATCGATGCGTCCAGCGCACCGCCCGAACCGGGCGAGAACAGGTTCCAGGTATCGTCCATGTCGAAGGCCTCGAACAGCGCCGACGTGGACAGCTCGCAGGCCCAGCCCGGCGGGCAGGAATAGAGCCGGCCCTGGTCGGGCTCCTCCGGATCGGGGAACAGGTCGGGCCGCGCGATCGCCGCTTCGGCGGTCGTCAGCTCGGGGTTTGCTTCCTGCGTATAGCGGGGAATGAACCAGCCCTCGACGGTACCATCGGTAATGGCATCGGAAAGCTGCACCACATCGCCTGCCGCGATGCCCTCGGCCCAGGGCTCCTCGATGGCGCTGGTCCATAGCTCCGGCGCCACTGCGGGTGTACCGCGCGTCAGCATGGAGGAGGAGGTGGGAACGGTATCGCCAGTGACAATCTCGACGTCGCAGCCGAAGCCGGCCTCGAGAATGGTGGCGTGAATATGGGCCAAGGCGGCCGCCGACGGCCAGGTCATCTCGGCAATATCGATGGTTCGATCGGTGCCGCAGGCGGCGGCGTCGGTTTCCTGGGCAAGGGCGGGAAGGCTCATCGCGGACAAAAGCGCAACAGCCATCGCGGCGGCAATGCCACCGGACTTCAATATCATCAGGTCGTCTCCTGGTTTTATGTGATGACGGACCATAAATGCAGCAATACAGATGTGTCAAATCGACGATTACTTGCTGCAAAACTGTTCTTTCTGACAATCTAAATTTGCCGGACGAACTAGTATGAACTTGGAAACAACTGCTTTCCGATAAAAACTTGCTCACCCAAGAGGTGACATAACGTCGCGAAATCGAGCGGCAAGCAAAAAAATATTCTTCGCCTTGATTTAGCCGCGGATTCGCCGGGTTTTCAACCGTCTAGGGCGCGATCGAGGACAACCAGGTGCCCCAGATATCCTTGCGCTCGACGACGAAGCGCTCGGCAACGTCCTCGACGGTCGCCCCCGGTTCGTTGAGCTGGGCCAGCAGCGCATTCATTTCCCTGAGCGGCAGGCTGCTGCGCTGGAAGTAGGCGGCGATGGCGGGAATGTCGGTGAATACCCATTCCGCCAGCGCGACCACCACCGTTTCGCTAGGAAAGGCGCTGGCAACGGGCGTGGCGCAGGCCAGCCGCGCCAGGCACTTGGCCGCCTCCTCGTCATAGGGGCCCATGTCCAGCGCCACGAAGTTGAACTGCGCCAGTACCGCATTGGGCTGCCAGTAGTAGAACAGGATCGGCTCCTTGCGGCTCACCGCCTCGGCGATCAGCGTATCCATTTCGAACCGGTTGGCCGGCTCCACCACCTCCAGCATGCCCGACAGGCCCAGCGCCCGCACCAGATTGCGGTTGATCAGCGCGCAGGCCCAGTCGGCCGGACACGAGATGAACCGCACCCTGGTCCCGCCATTGAGGCTCGGCGCCGCGGCCGCTATGCCTGCCGCGCCGACCAGTTCGGGATGGCCCAGCGCCACATAGTCGGGCATGAACCAGCCTTCGAGCTGCGCCTCGACATAGGTCGGCGCCGCCGGGCGCAGCATCTGCGCCTCGATGCCGGCATTCCACACATCGGCAATGCGGGTGACCCACATTTCGGGCGCCACCGCCGGCTGGCCGGTCGACCCCATCGAAGAGCCGGTAGCCGCGAGATCCCCCGGCGTGACCCGCGTTTCGCAGCCGAATTCGCGCCTGAGGATGCGGGCATGGATTTCCGCCAGCAGTTCGGCGGAAGGCCAGCTCATCCGGGCGATACTGAGGGGCTGGGTGCCGCAGGGTGGTGGCGGCGCGGCAGCCTCCTGCGGCGGCGGCGCATCCTGGGCCTGGTCGAGCACGGTGATCTGGGCAAGCGCTGGTCCGGACGCCAGCAGCGCCAACAGCAGGAGCACCCCGCGCAATAGCTTCGCCCTCATGGCTGCACTCCCTTGTCAGGCGCCCACTTCATGCAAAAACCCGCCCGTTAAGCAACAGCAGCACCAAGCTGATTTGCCAATCAATACCCGGTGACTCCCGCTTATCAAATGTGCAACAGTTGCTTTCAGCGGGGCGCGGGTTGCGCCCCCTTTATCGCGTCGTTCCGTACGGAAGACTGGCCCGGCACAGGGCCTCTCGGCGGAGCGGCCCAAGCAGAGGGACGTACATGCGCAATCTCAAGAACACCCTGGCACTGGCCGTTGCCGCTTCGACGCTCGCCGTCGCCGCGCCCGCCATTGCCCAGGATACCGGCGCCACCATCGGCTTCATCGGCGGCTTCACCGGCCCGATCGAATCCCTGACCCCGCCGATCTTCGCCGGCGCCGAGCTGGTCGTGCAGCAGGTCAACGAGCAGGGCGGCATCCTGGGCGGCGAACTGACCATGATCTCGGCCGATAGCGCCTGCGACGCCACCGGCGGCGCCACCGCTGCCGACAAGATCATCAACACCGACAATGCCGTGGCCGTCGTTGGCGGCCTGTGCACCGGCGAAACCATCGGTGCCTTCAACGGCTCCGGCCTCAGCGGCAATGTAGTCTTCGTCTCGCCGGCCTCTTCGGCCCCGGCTTTGACCACCCTCAAGGACAACGACCTCGTTTACCGCACCACGCCGTCGGACGCGCTCCAGGGCGTCAAGCTGGCCGAGCTGCTGCTGTCCAAGGGCGTCAATGACATTGCCATCACCTATGTCAACAACGACTACGGCAAAGGCTTCGCCGATGCTCTCAGCGCTGCCTACACCGCCGGCGGCGGCACCGTTGCTGCCAACGTCGCCCATGAAGAAGGCAAGGCCGACTACCGCGCCGAGCTGGGCAACCTGGTCGCTTCGCAGAACCTCGTGATCCTCGCCTACGCCAATGCCTCGGGCAACACGATCCTGCGCCAGGCCGTCGAATCAGGCAACTTCACCCTCTATGTCGGCGGCGATGGCATGGTCGGCGACGACCTGCTCTCGGGCATCGACGCCGCTGCCGTGGAAGGCCTGATCGCCACCCGCGCCGGCGCTCCGACCGGCGAAGCCGTCGATATCTATAATGCCTTCACCGGCGGCGAAGGCTTCGTGGCCAACGCCACCTATGCGCCGCAGGCTTACGACGCTGCCTTCCTGCTGGCTCTGGCCATCGAGAAGAACGGCTCGACCTCGCGTGACGGCCTCTCGGCTGCCCTGCGCGAAGTGGCTTCCGCTCCGGGCGAAAAGATCCTGCCCGGCGAATGGACCAAGGCCGTCGAGCTGATCAAGGCCGGCACCGACATCGACTATGAAGGCGCCGGCGGCCCGCTCGACTTCGACGCAGCTGGCGACGTTGACGGCATCATCGTCGAACTCGCCGTCGAAGGCGGCGCCTTCGTCGAAAAGGGCGTGATCCAGTAATACCGGACCACCTGACGGATTGAAGGCCCGGGAGCGATCCCGGGCCTTTTCGTTGGAGGCGCCAATGCCCGATCGCGAAACCCTCAAGTTCTACGCCGACAATGCCGCGACCTATGTGCAGCATGCCAAAGGCCCGACCCCGCAGCTCTCTGCCTTCCTGGCGCGCCTGCCGCCTCGCGGCACCGTGCTCGAACTGGGAACGGGCAACGGCCGCGACGCAGCCGCCATGCTCGCCGTCGGCTTTGCCGTCAGCCCATCCGATGCCTCGCCCGAACTGGCCGCCGAGGCCGAAAGGCGGCTCGGCGTTCCGGTGCGGATCATGGCGTTCAACGAGCTGGAAGATATCGCGGCTTACGATGGCGTCTGGGCATGCGCCGCGCTGCTGCACGCACCGCGCCACGAGTTGACCGACGACTTCGCCCGCATCTTCCGGGCGCTGCGTCCCGGCGGGCATCTGACCGCCAGCTTCAAGGCCGGCGGCGGCGAGGGCCGCGACGCGTTGGGTCGCTACTACAACTATCCCGATGCCGACGCATTGCGGGCGCATATGGCCGCCGCGGCCGATTGGGTCGAGACGACAATCACCGAAAACCATGGCTCGGGCTATGACGACCAGCCGACCCGCTGGCTCTGGCTGGATGCCAGAAAGGGCTAACGTTCTTCACCTCTCCCCTGGGGGAGAGGTCGGATCGCCCTTGCGAGCCGAGTGAGGGGGCCTTTTCTAGACTCGGCGCGAGGGGAAGGCCCCCTCACCCGACGCTGCGCGTCGACCTCTCCCCCAAGGGAGAGGTGAAGAACGTTAGGCGTCCCGCCGCACCACTTCCGGAATCAGCCCCTTGGGCGCAAACCGCAGGGCAATGGTGATGACCAGCCCCAGCACGAAGACACGCATCTGCGCCGAGCGCGACTCGATTTCGGGAATGGCGCCCCAGCCGATATTGGTCGACCAGGTGCTGACGAACTCGAAAATGAACTTGGCCAGCGGCTCGCTGACCACCCAGACCAGCCAGATCAGCACCGCGCCGAACACCGCGCCCCAATTATTGCCGGCGCCTCCCACGATGATCATCACCCAGATGAGGAAGGTGTGATTGATCGGCTGGTAGCTGCTGGGATCGAAGATCTGCGTGAAGCTCACCAGCATCGCCCCGCCAATGCCCATCAGCACCGAGCCGAAGACGAAGATTTCGAGCTGCCGTGCGGTAACGTTCTTGCCCATCGAGGCCGAGGCGATGTGGTTGTCGCGAATGGCCCGCATCATGCGGCCCCACGGCCCGGCATAGGCGCGCGAGATCAGCCAGATGGCAAGGGCCAGCACGGCAACGGCCAGCAGCAGGAAACCGCCCCGCGCCAGCAGCAGCGAGGACACCATGTCCGATCCGGAGGCCTGATAGTCCTGCGGCAGCGGCGTCGGCCACGGGATCGGCGACACGGTCAGCGTGCCGCGCGTCAGCCAGTCCATGTTCTTGATGAGCGCCCGGATGATCTCTGAAATGCCGATCGTGGCGATGGCGAGATAGTCGGTGCGCAGGCCAAGGGCGATCTTGCCGACGATGAAGGCGATCACCGCCGCCAGCACGCCGCCGAACAGCCACCCCAAGACCGGATGGGCGCCCAGCCCGCCGACAAAGCCGGCATTGGCCTCGATATAGGCCGCCGCCGGATCGAGCTGGCTGCGATAGATGCAATAGGCCACGAACCAGGCCAGCACCGTGACGAAGCTCTTCCAGCCGCCGCGAATACCCAGCCGGTCGCTCTTGCGCGCACCGATGACCAGCAGCGCCCCGGCCACGAAGGCGATCAGCGCCCGCCCCAGCATCCACGGCCCGTCCGAGCCCCAGAACGTCGGATTGACCGGATAGGAGATAAAGGTGACGGCAAAGCCACCCAGCATCAGGAAGCCCATAATGCCGAAATTGAACAGCCCGCCATAGCCCCACTGGATATTGAGGCCCAGCGCGATCAGGCTATAGGCGGCGGCTTCGACGAGCCGCGACGAGGTGAAGGGCAGCCCCATGAGCCAGCCGATCACCAGGATCAGCACGAACAGCCCGGCAAAGAGCGTGAGCGAACGCCGCATCATGACGAAGCTCCCTTGAAGATGCCCGTCGGTCGCACCAGCAGCACCACCACGAGAATGACGAAGGCCACGGTGAGCTTGTATTCGGTCGGCACCAGCGCCAGCGTCGCCGGCAACTGCATCCAGTCCGGCAGGATGGCGTTGAGCGGTCGCAGCACCATGGTCCAGTTGAACACCGCCAGCGACTCCGCAAAGCCGATCAGCAGGCCCCCGGCAATGGCGCCATAGGCCTGGCCCAGGCCGCCGACAATGGCCGCGGCAAAGATCGGGATGATGATGTTGAAGGCCAGGTCAGGCTTCAGCGTCACGTCCAGCGCCAGCATGGTGCCGGCCATGCAGGCCAGCGCCCCGGCAACGATCCACGTCACCCGTACCACCAGCGCCGTATTGATGCCCGAGACCTGCGCCAGGTCGGCATTGTCGGCCATGGCGCGCATCGCCTTGCCCAGCCGCGACCGCGTCAGGAAGAAATGCAGCGCCAGCACCGAAATGATGGTTACGACGATCATCAGCAGTTGCGGCTCGGTAATGACCAGGGGCCGCGTCGAGCCGATGAAGCTGGTGTCGATGCGGAAGATTTCCTTGCTCTCGGTCTCGAAGAACGACCAGGAGCCGGCGCCGAAGAACAGCCGGATCAGCCCCTGCGCCATCAGCGTCACCCCGATCGAGGCGATGAGCAGGATGACCGGCTTGGCGCCGCGCCTGCGCAGGGGTGCATAAAAGCCCTTGTCGATGCCCAGCGCGAAAATGGCTGACATGACCATGGCGATCGGCAGCACCACGAAACCCAGCGGGATCGGCGTCACGACGCCCCAACTGGCAAACAGGGCCGCCAGCAGGAACGCGAAGAAAGCGCCGGAGGTCATGAGCTCGGAATGGGCAAAATGGGCAAAGCGCAATATGCCGAAGATCAATGTGATGCCGACCGCGCCCAGCGCATAGATGCAGCCCAGCACCGCGCCGGCTATGACCACCTGGTTGATGAAGAAAACGAGTTCGGTCACGGCTCAGCCCCCGAGGAAACTTTTGGCGACTTCGGGATCGGCGATGAGCTCGGGCCCCGTGCCGGTGAAGCGGTTCTGCCCGCTGGCGAGCACGAACCCGCGCGAGGCAAAGGCCAGCGCCTGGCGGGCATTCTGCTCGACCATGAGAATGCCCACACCCTCCTTGTTGACGCGAACGATGGTCTCGAAAATCTCGATCACATAGCGGGGCGACAAGCCCGCCGAAGGCTCGTCCAGCATCAGCAGCTTGGGCTTGCTCATCAGCGCCCGGCCCATGGCCACCATCTGCCGCTGCCCACCCGAGAGTTCGCCCGCCGGCTGCCGGCGCTTTTCCGCCAGCACCGGGAACATCTGGTAGACCCAGTCCATGGTGCCCTTGAAATCGTCGCGCCGGGTAAAGGCACCCATTTCGAGGTTTTCCTCCACCGTCATCGACGTGAAGACGTTCTTTTCCTGCGGCACGAAGCTGAGCCCCATCGGCACCAGCGCATCGGGCAGCGAATTGGCGACATCCTTGCCGGCGAATTCGATCGTCCCACCAGTCACCTTGAGCAGGCCGAAAATGGCCTTGAGCGTCGTCGATTTGCCAGCGCCGTTCGGGCCGACGATGACGCCGATATCGCTCTGCTCGATGGCCATGTTGACGCCGTTGAGAATGGGCGCGCCGCCGTAGCCACCGACGACGTTCCTGAGTTCGATGAGGGGCATCAGATTTCTCCCCCATCACAGATCGTCACCCTCGGGCTTGACCCGAGGGCTCTGCACTTTGGGGTAGTGCGGCAAGTGTAACGCCCTCGGATCAAGCCCGAGGGTGACGCCCGGTGAGTGGTCGAATTATCCGTCATCACGCCACCTCGACCGGAGTGCCGAAATAGGCTTCGACGATTTGTGGATTGGCGCGGATTTCGGCCATCGGGCCTTCGGCGATCTTCTCGCCCTGCGCCATGACGATGACCGGGTCGCATAGCCGCCCGATCAGGTCCATGTCGTGTTCGATGACGAAGAAAGTGTAGCCCAGCTCGCGGTTCATCCGCTCGATATTGGCCGCCAGGTCGTTGAGCAGCGTCTTGTTGACGCCGGCTGCCACTTCGTCGAGCAGCACCACCTTGGCATCCACCATCATGGTGCGGCCCAGTTCGAGCAGCTTTTTCTGCCCGCCGCTGAGATTGCCCGCCAGCTCATTGCGCACATGGCCGAGCTTGAGAAAGTCGATGACGTCCAGCGCCTTCTTGCGCACCTCGGTCTCGCGCGACTTGCTGAGGCCGGGGCGGAACCAGGCATTGCCGAGATATTCGCCCGGCTGGTCGCCCGGCACCATCATCAGGTTTTCCAGCGCCGTCATGTTGGAGAATTCATGCGCGATCTGGAAGGTGCGCAGCATGCCGGTGCGGAACAGTTGATGCGGCTTGAAGCCGGTGACGTCGGTGCCGTCGAAAATCACCTGCCCTTCATCGGGCACGATATTGCCGGCGACGATGTTGAAAAGCGTCGACTTGCCCGCCCCGTTCGGCCCGATCAGCCCGGTGACCGAGCCGCGTCGCACCGACAGCGAGCAGTTGTTGACGGCGGTCAATCCACCAAAGCGTTTGCTGACGTTGCGAACGTCGATAACCAAGTCAGAGGACACTAAAGCCCGTCCCGTTTTCCCGATGCCACGAAGCCCGGTTCAATCCGGGCGATTTTGGGGCATCTGCTCATAAGGTGACGCAAGGGTCAACCTTGACCGGGCGGTCAAATGTAGGCGAGCACCGCGTCCGCTGTGGATTTGTTGTTGGCGCAGGGCACATCGTACAGCGTCGCCAGCCGGGTCAGCGCCTTGACGTCGACATCGTGCGGCTGTGCCGTCATCGGATCGATGAAGAAAATCAACACATCCAGCTTGCCCTCGGCGATCATGGCGCCGAGCTGCTGGTCCCCGCCCAGCGGACCGCTCTTGAGCAGCGTTACCGCAAGGCCGGTCGCCGCCATGACGCGGCTACCGGTCGTGCCCGTGCCCCACAATTCATGCTGGCTCAGCTTGTGCTTATGATGCTCGGCCCAGACGCAGAGATCGTCCTTCTTATCGTCATGTGCCACCAGGCCAATCCGCGCCATGCAAGTCTCCCGAAGCCAGCCCGGCCTTCATGCCCGCTTCAGGCCCGCAGGGCAATGGCCTCGGCCAGCATCTGCATGATCGCTCCTTCGGGCATGGGCGCCTCGGGGGAAAGCCGCATGAACCTGCCACGTTTTAGATCGAGCCCACCATCGAGCAGACCGTCCGGGTCGGACAGCAGGCGGCCATACTCGAAATAGACGATCACCCGCTCCTCATTTGGAAACACGGCGCCGAAATAGCCGGCCAGTTCGTGCCGGAAATTGACCGATCGCCAGCCCAGGCGGACCTGTCCGGTCACGCCCGGATACCGCGTGAAAAGGTCGACCAAGTCACTTGTCATGACCTGGATGGGAGCCGGCAGCGGTGCGATCAGGTCGCCGAATGTGAGAGAATAGACAGGATCGACGGCGGAAGTAAGCATGGCAGGGCTCCGGGTTTGACGCCCGGCTACCCTGCCGTCAGGTGCTGACAGGCCCTGTCAGCAGGAAATGCCCTAGAATTCGTTCCAGTCCGGTGCGAGCGCAGCATTGCCCACCGTTCGCAGCGCCGGCTTTGGCTGGGCAGGAGGCGTGGCTGACCGCCCGGCCCCATCCATCTTGAACACATCGACAATGCGATCGAGCTCACTGGCCTGGGCCTCGGTCTGCTCGATGGCGGCATTGGTCTCTTCCACCAGCGCCGCATTGTGCTGGGTCATCTCGTCCATTTGCCGCACCGCCACCGAAACCTCGTCCAGCGCCCCCGCCTGCTCGCTATTGGCCTGGGCGATGGAATCGATCAGCGTCGAGCTTTCCTGCGCCCCGCTGAGAATCGCCAGCAGCTTTTCGGCGGCCTGTCCCACCAGCCGCGAGCCGTTCTTGACCTCGCTGGCGCTGGCTTCGATCAGCACTTTCACCTCGCTCGAAGCCTGCGCTGCCGATTGCGCCAGCCGCCGCACTTCCACCGCCACCACGGCAAAGCCCTTGCCGGCATCGCCCGCCCGCGCCGCTTCCACTGAGGCATTGAGCGCCAGCAGGTTGGTCTGGAAGGCGATATCGTCGATCAGCCCGATAATGTTGGAAATCTTGCCCGAGCTGGTCTCGATCGCCGCCATGGCCGCATTGGCCTCGTTCATCACGACGCCGCCTTCGGTGGCGCTGGTCGACACGGCCTGCGCTTTCTGGCTGGCCGTGGCCGCGCGGGTCGCATTCTCCTGCACGGCGGTCGAAAGCTGCTCGACCGAGGCCGAGGTCTCCTCGATGGTTGCCGCCTGCTTGGTGGTACGCTCGGAAAGATCGTTGGCGCCCGACAGAATCTCGCTGGTCGCGGTCTTGAGCGAGCGCGACGTCTTTTGCAGGCCGGTGACGATGTCGAACAGCCGGCCGAGCGACTGGTTGAAGGCCAGGCGCAATTGCTCATACTGGCCGGTGAACTGGCTATCGATCCGCCCGGTCAGGTCGCCCTCGGCCATCTTGGCGAGGCTCGACGTCAGGTCGGCGATGATGCCCTCGGCCCGCTTGCGCTCGGTGATGTCAGTGGCGAACTTGACCACCTTGACCGGCCTGCCCTGTGCATCGAGGATCGGATTGTACGAGGCCTGGATCCAGACCTCCTTGCCGCCTTTGCCGAAGCGTTGGAACTCGGCAGCGATATATTCGCCCGCCCGCAGCCGCTCCCAGAACCGGGCATAATCCGGCCCCGCGGCATGGGCCGGGTCGCAGAACATGCGGTGATGCTTGCCCACGATTTCATCGAGCCTATAGCCCAGCGTGGCGAGAAAGTTCTCATTGGCGTCGCGTACCGTGCCATCGAGGTTGAACTCGATCACCGCCTGTGCTCGGCCGATGGCGGCGATCTGCGCCTCGTGGTCGGCCGCCTGGTTCTTCTGCGCCGTGATATCGGTGGCGAACTTGATCACCCTGATCGGCTTGCCCGCCTTGTCGAAGACCGGGTTGTAGCTCGCCTGGATCCAGATTTCGCGGCCGCCCTTGGCGATGCGCCGATAGGCTGCCGCCTGGAACTTGCCGGCGACAAGATCTGCCCAGAACTGCTTGTAGGCGGGCGCCTGCGCCTCCTCCGGATCGACGAAGATCCGGTGGTGCTTGCCCACGATTTCGCCAAGCTCGTAGCCGAGCGCCGCAAGGAAGTTTTCATTGGCGGTGATAATGGTGCCATCGAGGTTGAACTCGATCACCGCCTGGCTGCGCATGATTGCTTCGACCTTGGCCGCGTCATCACTGCTGTTTCGTGCGAATATGCCCATCGAGAAAGGCCCTCCAGCCCCTGCCCCTGCCGCAATGCGGCGCTCGTGCAATGCTATGAAAAAGTGGATAATTGGGGGTTCTGACGCTGCTTGCGGGTTCTGCGTAGCCGGCTACGCAAAAGCCCCGAAACCATGCCCGGATTCCGTCAGCCCCGAGGGGCCGGAGTGCTGACGTTCGCAGTTTTCCTGCTGTTTGGTACATGGCCGACCACTCACCTGTGGCCACTGGTCCTCACCAGTGGCAACGACATTGATCTGCGTCCGCCATCGACCCTGATCGCGAAAGGTTAAGGGAACGCCAACGCTGCCCGCCGCAAACAAAAAGGGCGCCTCGCGAGGCGCCCTTCCATGGTTTCGACCAGAATTCGTTCCAGTCCGTTACCCGCGCCCCAGATGGGCGCCCGCAGCGGCCTTGACACCCTGCAGTACGCTGCGCCGCCCGCTTTCGTGCTTCGGCGTCGCCCTGGAGGTGTCGTCAACCGTAAAGACACCGATGACGCGATCGAGTTCATTGGCCTGCGCCTCGGTCTGCTCGATGGCCGCATTGGTTTCTTCCACCAGCGCCGCATTGTGCTGGGTCATTTCGTCGAGCTGGCGCACCGCCACGTTGACCTCGTCGATCGACGCGGCCTGTTCGCGGCTCGCCTTTGCAATGCCGTCCAGCATCGCGGCATTGGCGCGGATGGCCTCCTGCACGGACACCAGGTGCTCGGCCGCACTGGCCACCAGGCGCGTGCCCCCCTTGACCTCGTCGGCGCTTTGCTCGATCAGCGCCTTGACGTCGGCCGAGGCGCTGGCCGCCGATTGCGCCAGCCGCCGCACTTCCACCGCCACCACGGCAAAGCCGGCGCCCGCTTCCCCGGCTCGCGCCGCTTCCACAGAAGCATTGAGCGCCAGCAGATTGGTCTGGAAGGCGATATCGTCGATCAGCCCGATAATGTTGGAAATCTTGGCCGAGGACTGGGTAATCCGGTCCATGGCGCCGGTCGCTTCGCCCATCACCGCCCCGCTGGCTTCGGCCTCGGAGGAGACCGCGCGGGCCTCGCGGCTCGCCGCTTCGGCCTGGGCCGCATTGTCGACCACGGTGCGGCTGACCTGCTCGATGGCGGCACTGGTTTCCTCGATGGTCGCCGCCTGCCGCGTGGTGCGCTCGGATAGATCGTTGGCGCCGGAGAGGATTTCCCCGGTGGCCGTCTTGAGTGCCCCCGATGTGCCACGCAGCTGGCTGACGATTTCGCCGAGCCGCTCGGCCACGCCATTGGTATCCTGCTTGAGCTGGGCGAAGGCGCCCTTGTAGTCGCCGGTCATGCGGTGCGTCAGGTCGGCCCGGGCCAGCGATGCCAGCACGCTGCCTGTCTCGGTCAGCCCGCGATCGACCGTCGTCACCAGATCGTTGACATCAAGCGCCAGTTGCCGGAGCTCGGGATCGCTGAGCTCGGTGCCGACGCGGCGGGAGAAATCGCCATCGATGGCTGCGCCGACCACGGCGCCGATATCCTGCTGCAAAGCCTGGATGACACTGACCCGACTGGCCCGCTCTTCGCTCATGTCGAGCTCGGCGGCCCGCAGGTCGCGCATCTTGATGCCGTTGCTGCGGAACACATCCACCGCCTCTGCCATATAACCCAGCTCGTCGGCGCGCTCGAGGCCGGGCACCGCCATATCCAGCTTGTCGCCGGCAATCTCGGCCATGGCGTCGGTGAGGCGCGAAATCGGCCGCGTGATGGTGCGGGCGATGAGGATGCTCACCACCGCCGCCAGCGCCAGCAGCACCAGCCCGATGATGAGCATGGCGTTGCGCAGCCCGGTCGAGGGCGCGGAAATGTCTGCCTCGCTTTCCAGCGCCACCACGGCCCAGTCGACCCCGCCAAAGGTCAGCGGCTCGCTGGCCGCCACATAGGCCGCCCCGTCGTGATGGGCCAGCGTGCCCATCGCGGCGCTGCCCGCCAATGCGGCGCTGACGGCATCGCCCTGCAGCGACAGCGCCAGCACATCATTGCCCTCGGTCTTGGGGGAATCGTTGCGCACCAGCCCGTCCTGGCCGACGAGATAGGTCTCCCCGCTCTGGCCCAGCCCCTGCGTACGCTCCAGCACGTCGCCGATGCGGCCGGTCGGCATCTGGAAGGCGATGACGCCGATCAGGAAGCCCTGGTCATAGACCGGCGCGGCAATGAAGCTGGCCGGCGCCCCGGCGCTCGGGCCATAGGGGGCGAAATCGGAGAGGAACACCTGCCCCTCTTCCCCGGCCATGGCGGATCGCACCACCTTGCCCAGGTCGCTATCGGCCCACGGCCCGCCGCCTTCGGCGAAATTGGTGGCGAAATCGGCTTCCTTGAACACGGTGTAGACGTTGTTGAAATCGGTATCGAACAGGAAGATGTCGTAATAGCCGCGCTTTTCCAGCAGATCGCGGAAATCGGCATGCAGGTTCCGGTGATGCAGGTCGTAGACCGGCAACTTGTCGGACGTATCGAGCTTGAGCCGTTCGCCGGCGGGGTTGGGATTCTGCGTGATATAGGCGCCCTGCAACAACTCGGTCGGGTCGCCCTGCCCCTTCAGCGAGCGCATCGCGCCGGAGAACAGGTCGATACCAGCCGCGATTTCCGACCGGCCGGCAAACAGCGTCAAATCCTCGGCCACTTCGCTGAGATAGGCATCAAGCGCCGAGCGGGCATTGGCTGCCGCCGCGGTGAGCCGCTGCTCGGCCTGGTTTTCGACGATGGCACTGCTGGCGACATAGCCGGCCAGCGCCAGGCTGGCTCCAGTGACAAGCGCGATCGCCACCACCATGGCCGGTAGCTTGAAGGCGAGTTTGAGCTGGGTCGTCATTGAGGAAACTTCCGGAGTTGTGGCACTGCTGCCTTTGACAAGGCATGTCCGCAGCTCCTCTTCCGCGGTCATGACGCAGCTAAACCATAGGAACGCTATGGTTAAGGAAGCCCTTCCGCCACTGTCATGACGCCGTCATGCGGGCTCCCGGCCAAACCGGGAGCCCGCATTTGCGATCGGCCTAGAACTCGTTCCAGTCGGCCGAGATGGCGGCATTGCCCTGGCTGAGATAGGCCTGCGCCGCTTTCCTGACATTGGTCGGGCGGGCAGTCGGCGCCGGGGCGGCCGTAGCCCGTGTCGGCGCGGCCCGCTCGCTGCCGGTATTGAACACCGCCACGATCTCGTCGAGGGCGCTGGCCTGGGCCTCGGTCTGCTCGATGGCGGCATTGGTCTCTTCCACCAAAGCCGCATTGTGCTGGGTCATCTCGTCCATGGTGCGGACGGCGATATTGACCTCCTCGATCGCGGAGGCTTGCTCGCGGCTTTCTCGTGCAATCCCGTCCATAAGCTGGTTGCTGGCGCGCGCCGCATCCAGCATGGCCGAAAGTCGCGCCGCGGCATCCGAAACGAGGCGCGAACCGAGCCCTACTTCGCCGGCCGACTGCTCGATCAGCACCTTGACGTCGGCCGAGGCGCTGGCCGCCGACTGGGCCAGCCGCCGCACTTCGACGGCCACCACGGCAAAGCCCTTGCCGGCATCGCCGGCCCGCGCCGCTTCCACCGACGCATTGAGCGCCAGCAGGTTGGTCTGGAAGGCGATGTCGTCGATCAGCCCGATGATGTTGGAAATCTTGCCCGAACTGGCCTCGATCGCCGTCATCGCCTCATTGGCCTTCTGCATGACCTGCCCGCCCTCTTCGGCGGTGCGGGTCACTTCCGCCGCGTTGATGCTGGCATCCTTGGCGCGCTGCGCATTCTGCAGCACGGTCGAGGCAAGCTGCTCCATGGCCGCCGAGGTTTCCTCGATGGTCGCCGCCTGCTTGGTGGTGCGCTCGGAGAGATCATTGGCACCGGAGAGGATTTCCCCCGTCGCGGTCTTGAGCGTCCGCGAGGTCGAGCGCAACTGCGTCACCACCTCGGTCAGCTTGTCGCCGACCGCATTGGTATCGGCCTTGAGGCGGGCAAAGGCGCCCTGGTAGTTGCCGTCCATGCGCATGGTCAGGTCGGTATTGGCTAGCGCCGTCAGCACGCGGCCGGTTTCGTCGAGTCCACGATCCACCGTGGCGACGAGGCTGTTGACGCTGCTGGCGAGGCCATTGAGTTCCGGATCGGGGAATTCGGTCTCGACCCGCTTGCTGAAATCGCCGGCAATCGCGGCATCGACCACCTGGCCGAAGGCGCCCTGCAGGTCCGTCATCATGGCGCGGCGGCTCTGCTCCTCGGCGATGATGCGCGCCGCTTCCGCCTCGGTCATCTGGCTGACCTTGAGCCCGTTCTGGCGGAACACTTCCACGGCTCGCGCCATGGCGCCGATTTCATCGCGATTGTCGCTATAGGGCACAAAGACATCGTAGTCGCCTTCGGCCAGCCCATCCATGATGCCGGTCATCTTGCGGATCGGCCTGGCCAGTATGCCGGCACCGAACCACACCAGCGCCAACACCAGCACCAGCAGCGCCGCTGCGGCGCCCAGGGCCAGGTTGCGCATCTGGTCGACACCGGCAAAGATCGTTGCCGCCGGTACATCCATCAGCATGGTCCACTGGTCGGGCACGCCGTCGAACGTCAGCTGGGTCGCGATGACGAACTGCTGCACACCGTTGGCGTCGACATAGTAGAGCCCCTTTTGCAGCAAGCCCGGATCCAGCAGGGCGCCGGCGACTTCCGGTGCAACCTTGGTGCCGACCAGCTTGGGATCGGGGCTGGCGATCCACTGGCCGTCAGCACTGACCAGCGACACATTGCCCACCTCGAAAGGCCGAAGCTGGCCGATCACGCCTGCAATAGTGTTGAGGCTGAGATCGGCGGTGACGATACCGACCGGCTTGCCCGCCTTGCGGACCGGAATGCTGATCGTGGTCATCAGCACATCCGCGCCATTGATGGCATAGGCAAAGGGCGGGGTCAGCACCGAGCGATCCTCGGCCATCGGCAGGCCGTACCAGTTCTCGCTGCCCGACGACATGTCCAACTGCTCCACCACCACCTTGCCATCCTGGTTGGTGAAATAGGGCACGAAGCGCCCGGTAGCGTCGGAATAGGGATGGCCGATGAAGCCGGCATCGTTGCCGTCAAGGCCATTGGGCTCGAAGGCCAGCGTCATGCCGGCCAGCGCCGGCCGCGAGGCGGTCGCTGCGGTCATCAACCGGCCCAGCAGGTCGCGATCCACCGGACCGTCGGAAATGATGCCTTCCACCGAGGCGGTGACGCCGCGCGCCAGCGAGATGATGCCGCCCATCTGGCCTGAGGCGAGCTGGCTATACTGCCCCAGCAGCGCGCGCGCCCGCGACTCGGCTTCACCGCCAGCGGTGCCATACATCAGCGTCGTGCCACCGAAGACGATGGCGCACATCGAAGCCGCGAACAATACACCTGCGCCGATCACCAGCTTCTTCTGGATCGACAGGTTGGAGAATTTCATTCTGTATTCCCTACCAATTAATGCCCCTGACGAGGCTGCCCCGCGGACCTTTCACGGCTCGCTTCACTCACCGCATCTGTCTTTGAAATGGTATTCCGGCATGGCTCGGCGCCGCCCGCGGAGGCGGGAGCGACGGATTCTGATTGCCGGAAAAGCGACGCCATGCTGCTCCAGTCGTTGCTTGCCGCAACGACATGCCGATTCAAAGTACAACTGCGTCCGGGATCACCCTGCCAGATCGGGCTTAAGGCCGGGTTAAGTACGTTTGCTTGTGTGATCGCATGACAAAAAGGGCGCCCCGCGGCGCCCTTTTCCAACCTTTGCCAGCGGAGCAGGCCCCTAGAATTCCGACCAGTCCTTGGCGATGGCCGCATTGCCCTGCGTCAGGTAGGAGCGGGCGGCCGAGCGTACCTTGTCGACCATGCCGCGCGCCGGCGCCGCAGCGCGTTTCGGCGCGGTCTCGACCGTCTCCTCGATCGTGAAGATATCCACCACCCGGTCGAGCTCGCTGGCCTGGGCCTCGGTCTGCTCGATGGCTGCATTGGTTTCTTCCACCAAAGCCGCATTGTGTTGGGTCATCTCGTCGAGCGTGCGCACCGCCACCGACACTTCGTCGATAGCCGCCGCCTGCTCGCGGCTCGCCTTGGCGATCGACTGCATCAGGCTGGCATTCTCGTTGACCGCCTGCAGCATCTCGGTCAACTGCTCTGAGGCATTGGAGACGAGCTTGCTGCCGCCCTTGACCTCGTTGGCGCTCTGCTCGATCAGCGCCTTGACGTCGGAGGACGCGCTGGCGGCCGACTGCGCCAGGCGCCGCACTTCCACCGCCACCACCGCAAAGCCCTTGCCGGCATCGCCGGCCCGCGCAGCTTCCACGGAAGCGTTGAGCGCCAGCAGGTTGGTCTGGAAGGCAATGTCGTCGATAAGCCCTATGATGTTGGAAATCTTGGCCGAGCTCGAAGTGATGCGCTCCATCGCCTCATTGGCCTCGGTCATCGTCACTCCGCTCTGCGCGGCACTCTGGGAGACCGACTGCGCCATCACATCTGCATCTACCGCCATGCGGGCATTTTCCGCGACGGTCGAGGCAAGCTGTTCCATGGCCGCCGAGGTTTCCTCGATGGTCGCCGCCTGCTTGGTGGTCCGTTCGGAAAGGTCATTGGCGCCGGAAAGGATTTCCCCGGTCGCCGTCTTGAGCGCGCGCGAGGTCGACCGCAATTGCCTCACCACATCCGTCAGCTTGTCACCCACCGCATTGGTGTCGGCCTTAAGCTTGGCGAACGAGCCCTGATAGTCCCCTTCCATGCGTTTGGTGAGATTGGTGTCGGCCAGCGCCGCCAGCACATTGCCGGTTTCGCCGATGCCGCGATCCACCGTCTCGACCAGGTTGTTGACGCTGCCGGCCAGCGCGTTGAGCTCGGCATCGGGGAACTGCGCATGCACGCGCTTGGAAAAATCGCCGGCAATAGCGGCATCCACCACCTCGCCGAAAGCGGCTTGCAGCGCCACCATCATATCGGTGCGCTCGATCCGGCGACGCTGCGACGCGGCGCGCTCCTCTTCGGTCATCTGGCTGACCTTGAGCCCGTTCTCGCGGAAAACTTCCACCGCCCGAGCCATTTCGCCGACCTCGTTGCCGCGGGTAATGAAGGGAACCTCGGTTTCGTAGTCGCCTTCCGCCACCGCTTTCATGGTCTGCGCCAGCTTGGGCACCGCTGCCATCATCAGGCGGGACATGATGTAGCCCAACACGCCCAATACGACGAGGCTGACTGCGCCCACGCTCAACAGCACCCACAGGGTCGACAGGATACCCGCCTCGAGCCTGGCCTTGTCCGTACCGGCATAGAGCACGCCGATGAGGCCACCCTCCTGATCCTGGATAGGCTGGTAGGCGGTGTAATAGGCCGTTCCCTGCACCGTGGCCTCGCCGAAATAGGGCTTGCCTTCGAGAAGGGTCGCATAGGCTGGATCGGTCGCGTCGAGCACCTGGCCCACGCTGCGCTCACCCTCGGGGGTAAGCAGCGTGCTGCTGAGCGCCGTGAGCGGCTTGGTGGCGTCTTCAGCGCCATAGATCGTCACGCTTTCGCCGGTGAGGCGAGCCACCGAATCCACCAGGTCGTGATTGACGAAGAGCCGCGGCATGGCCCAGGTCTTGACCGAGGCGATGCTGCCATCCTCGGCCCAGGCGACTTCGGCGCCCGGCAGCTTGCCGCCGACGACGGTTGCGGCAGTGCGCAGGTCACCATCCAGTTGCGACATCGCAGTGGCGCGTGTCGAGGCACTGAGATTGATATAGGTCGCCGTCGTTACAGCGGCGATCGACACGATGATCGCCGAGATCACGAGAATGGCGATCATCGTCGTCAGCTTGATATTGCCCAGGAAGTGCCCAGCGCGCTTCAACATGTCGGTTTACCCCGTAGCCCCCGCGCAGTTCAGTGGGACCTGCCCGCGCCTTGATCCGGGAAAAATATCAGCGCAGGCTTAATCGAGTGTTTATCATCCCAAATCCGCCGGTCCGACGCCCGCCGATGTTGCAATGCCCCGATCCGGCATGAAAAACCCCGCGGGCACCGGGTGCCGCGGGGTTGGTTTGTTCCGGTAGCCTGGCTGGAGACTAGAACTCGTTCCAGTCCGGCGCCACCGCGGCATTGCCATGGGTGGTGAGGTTGGCGGAGGCAGCATGCAGGCGCTGCTGCAGGTCGCGCGCACCGCCGGCAGGCGCTGCCCGTTCGGCCCGCGCCTTGCCCGTCTCCTGCTGGGCGATGCGGAACACATCGACGATGCGGTCGAGTTCGGTGGCCTGCGCCTCGGTCTGCTCGATGGCCGCATTGGTCTCTTCCACCAAAGCCGCATTGTGCTGGGTCATCTCGTCCATGGTACGGACGGCGGTGGTGACCTCCTCGATGGCCGAAGCCTGCTCGCGGCTGTCATTGGCGATGGATTCCAGCAGCCCGTTATTGCCGCGCGCCGCATCCAGCATTGCCTTGAGCTTGCCCGCCGCGTCGCCCACCAGCTTGGAGCCGGAATTGACTTCCCCGGCCGACTGCTCGATCAGCACCTTGACCTCGCTCGAGGCCTGCGCTGCTGACTGTGCCAGGCGCCGCACTTCCACCGCCACCACGGCAAAACCCTTGCCGGCATCGCCGGCTCGTGCCGCTTCCACCGACGCATTGAGGGCCAGCAGGTTGGTCTGGAAGGCGATGTCGTCGATCATGCCGATGATGTTGGAAATCTTGGCCGAGGATTGCGTGATGCGCTCCATGGCCGACGTCGCCGCGTCCATCACCTGCCCGCCCTCTTCGGCAGTGCGGGTCACCTGCGCCGCGTTGACGCTGGCGTCCTTGGCCCGCTCGGCATTCTTGAGCACCGTCGTTGCCAGCTGCTCCATGGCCGCCGAGGTTTCCTCGATGGTCGCCGCCTGCTTGGTGGTGCGTTCGGAAAGATCGTTGGCGCCCGAGAGGATTTCCCCCGTCGCGGTCTTCAGCGACCCCGAGGTGTGGCGCAACTGGCCGACCACTTCGGTCAGCTTGTCGGCCACTGCATTGATGTCGGATTTGAGCGTGGCGAAGGCGCCTTCATAGTCGCCCTCCATTCGCTCGGTGAGATCGGTATTGGCCATCGCCCCCAGCACATGGCCGATCTCGGTCACGCCGCGATTGAAGGTCGACACCAGGTTGTTGACGCCGGCCGCCAGCCCATTGAGTTCGGGATCGGGGAATTCCACCGCCACCTGCCGCGTGAAGTCGCCGACCACCGCCGCATCGACCACTTCGCCGAAAGCCGACTGCAGCTCGCTCATCATCTTCTGCCGGTTTTCCTGGTCGGCGATGATGCGCGCGGCTTCCGCCTCGGTCATCTGGCTGACGCGCAGCCCGTTCTGGCGGAATACTTCCACGGCACGGGCCATGGCGCCCACTTCATTACCCTGCTGAGTATAGGGCACTTCGGTTTCGTAATTGCCCTCGGCAATGGCTTCCATCGAGCCGGCCAGCTTGGGAATCGGCTTGGTGATCAAGCGCGACAGCAGCAGCCCGACAAGGCCCAGCCCCACGGTCACCAGGCCCCCCACCATCAGGATCAGCCCCAGCACGCCATTGGCCGAAGCCTCGACATTGGCCATGGGCGTCCCCACGAAAATGGCGCCCATCACTTCGCCGCTCATCTTCTCGATCGGCTGCAAAGCTGCGAAATAGCTGATGCCGTTGATCGGCAACCGGCCGATGAAGGGCTCGCCGGCCATCACCGCTTCATAGGCGGGACTGGTGGCGTCGAGCGCCAGGTCCGCGATCCGCGTCCCATCCGGAGCGGCGATGCTGGTGGTCTTGCCCGCCAGGATCTGCGTCGCGGCGTCGTACACGTAGATGCTGGCATCCTGCTTGGTGACGCGCGTCACCGAATCGATGATTTCAGTATCGTAGAACGGCGGCACGGCCCAGCTCTGGAACGCATCCATCGTGCCTTCTTCGGTCCAGTTCAGCACCGAACCAGAAATGCGCCGTTCCAGGATCGTCGCGGCAACCGCCAGGTTGGTCTGCTGCTGCTGCTTGCTGTCGGTGATCGACTGGGCATGCAGGTTCATATAGATCGCACCCGACACCGCGGCGATGGATCCGATAATGGCGATCAGGACCAGCGCCGCGATCGCCGTGGTCATCTTGATATTGCCGAAGACGGCAAAGAGCTTGCGCATAGATTTGTTCCCCCGACGGTCCGGACGCGGCGAGACTATCGCGCGTGCTTTGCGGACTTACTGATGGGGAAAATTACGGGATAGCCGTTAATCGAAAGTTGTTCAAACCGGCCCGGTATCGTTTCCGGGAACAATTTAGTCGTTTCGAACGCCGATTTTCTCCAAAAAACGGACAATCGGGGCGCGACTGCCAACGCGACCGTGAGGATGGCGTCCCTTTCCGCGTGCCATCCCGGCCTCGATGACTGTCGTTTGCGAGGCCGGGACAGCTCGGGGAACTGCTAGAAGCCGCTGGCGAGGGCCACATTGCCATAGCCGGCCGGAGCCGCAGGGCGCCCCGGTCGCGATGCCGGCATGTCGCGCCGCTGCAGGTTGAACACATCGACGATGCGGTCCAGCTCGACGGCCTGGGCCTCTGTCTGCTCGATGGCGGCGTTGATCTCCTCCACCAAAGCCGCATTGTGCTGGGTCATCTCGTCCATCTGCCGCACGGCGACACCCACTTCCTCGATGGCCGAGGCCTGCTCGCGGCTGTCGCGGGCAATGCCGTTCATCAGCTCGTTGGACGAGCGCGCCGCCGCTAGCATGGTCTCGAGGCGGACCGCCGCATCGTGGACCAGGCCCGAACCATGACGCACCTCATTGGCGCTCTGTTCGATGAGCGCCTTGATGTCGGCCGAGGCATTCGCCGCCGATTGCGCCAGGCGCCGCACTTCCACCGCCACCACGGCAAAGCCCTTGCCGGCATCACCGGCCCGCGCCGCTTCGACCGAGGCATTGAGCGCCAGCAGGTTGGTCTGGAAAGCGATGTCGTCGATCAGCCCGATAATGTTGGAAATCTTGCCCGAGGACTGGGTAATGCGCTCCATCGCCTCGGTGGCCTGCCCCATCACCTTGCCGCCATCCTCGGCCGCATCGCTGACGGTGCCCGCGACCGTGCTGGCCTGTCCCGCCCGCTCGGCATTCTGCAGCACGGTCGAAGCAAGCTGCTCCATCGTCGCCGACGTCTCTTCGATGGTCGCGGCCTGCCGCGTGGTGCGCTCACTGAGATCGTTGGCGCCGGACAGGATTTCGCCCGTCGCCGTCTTGAGCGTGCCCGAGGTTTCGCGCAATTGGCCGACCACTTCGGTCAGCTTGTCGGCCACGGCATTGACGTCCGACTTGAGCGTGGCGAAGGCGCCGTCATAGTCGCCCTCCATCCGCCGGGTCAGGTCGGTATTGGCCAGCGCGCCCAGCACCGAGCCGATCTCGACCACGCCGCGATTGAAACTGGATACCAGCGCATTGACGCTGCCCGCCAGCCCGTTGAGTTCGCGATCGGGAAATTCCGTCGTCACCTGCCCGCTGAAATCGCCCGCCACGGCAGCATCGACCACCTGCCCGAAGGCATTCTGCAGTTCGCTCATCATCACTTGGCGATTGTCGCGATCGGCAATGATGCGGGCCGCTTCCGCCTCGGTCATCTCGCTGACACGCAGGCCATTGGCGCGGAACACTTCCACCGCCCTGGCCATGGCGCCCAGTTCGTTGCCCCGCTCCACATAGGGCACTTCCATACTGTAGTCGCCCTCGGCGATTGCCTGCATCGCGCCGGCAATATGGGGGATCGGCCGCGTCAGGCGGCGCGACACGAAAAGCCCCAGCCCGCCCATCACCGCCAGCAGCACCAGCCCCATGAGCGCCGTCCGTGGCAGGGACTCATTGGCCGCAGCCTCAGCGATCTGCGCGTCGGTGCCCACAAAGAAGGCGCCAAGCGGGTTGTTCTTGAGATCGGTGAAAGGCTGGAAGGCACCGTTGAACCGAATGCCCTGCATCGTGATTTCCCCCGAATAGGGCTGTCCGGCACTGAGCGCGACATGCTCGGGCGAAGCCGGATCGATGGAAAAGCCGATGGCTCTTTTCTCGTCGGGCAGCACGAAGCTGGTCGATTTCGCCACGAACTCGCCAGTGGCCGGGTCGAGGCCGAAGATCGCAGCATGGCCATGGGTGATATGCGTCACCGAATCCACCGCCGCGCTGTCGTGGAAGAAAGGCAGTGAAAATGCCTGGAAGGCGGCGATCTGACCGTCCTCGGCCCAGGTCAGCACCGAGCCGGACAGGCGTTTTTCAAGGATCGTCCCGGCCACCTGCAGGTTGGCCTGCTGCTGAGCAATGCTCTGGTTGACCGACTGCCGGCGCAGATCGACATAGCCGCTGACCGAATAGGCGACGATGGTGACCGCGATACTGGTCAGGACCAGCCCGGAAATCGCCGTCGTCAGCTTGACGTTGCTCCACAATCCCGCCATTCCGCCATCCCCCATCGCGGCCCGAACTTGTATGGAAGACCATACGGCGCGAGTGTTAATGGGCGGTTGCGGTGCCGCGCCAATAAAAAAGGCGCCCGCGGGGGCGCCTTTTTCTGTTCCCGGCCCGCTCCGGTCAGAACTCGTTCCAGTCCTTGTCGACCGCGGCATTGCCGTGACTGAGATAGGATTTGGCCACCGTCTTGAGCTTGTCCTGCAAGCCGCGCGCGCCATCGACGAAGGTCCTGGCGGGCGCGGCGCGCACCGGCTCGGGAGCCGTCTGGCGCTGTGCCGGCGCCGTGTCGTTGGTGGCGAAGATATCGACGATCCTGTCGAGCTCGGTCGCCTGCGCCTCGGTCTGCTCGATGGCGGCATTGATCTCTTCGACCAGCGCCGCATTGTGCTGGGTCATCTCATCCATGGTGCGAACGGCGGTATTGACCTCCTCGATGGCCCCGGCCTGTTCGCGGCTGTCCTTGGCGATGCCGCTCATCAATTCGTTCGAGGAGCGCGCCGCGGCCACCATGGCTTCGAGCTTGCTGGCAGCGTCGAGCACCAGCTTGGAGCCGCCCTTGACCTCGCCGGCCGACTGCTCGATCAGCACCTTGACCTCGCTCGACGCATTGGCCGCCGACTGCGCCAGCCGCCGCACTTCCACGGCCACCACGGCAAAGCCCTTGCCGGCGTCGCCGGCCCGCGCCGCTTCGACCGAGGCGTTGAGCGCCAGCAGGTTGGTCTGGAAGGCGATATCGTCGATCAGCCCGATAATGTTGGAAATCTTGCCCGAAGACTGGGTGATGCGTTCCATGGCCTCGGTCGCCTGGTGCATCACCTGCCCGCCTTCCTCGGCGGTCTGGGTCACCGTCGAGGCGACGCCGCTGGCTTCCTTGGCGCGCTCGGCATTCTGCAGCACGGTCGAAGCGAGCTGCTCCATGGCCGCCGAGGTTTCCTCGATGGTGGCTGCCTGCTTGGTGGTCCGTTCGGAAAGATCGTTGGCGCCGCTGAGGATTTCCCCCGTCGCGGTCTTCAGCGTCCGCGACGTGTCCTTGAGCTGGCCGACAATGTCGGTGAGCTTTTCGGCCACCGCATTGGTATCGGCCTTGAGCTTGGCGAAGGCGCCCTGATAGTCGCCTTCCATGCGGCGCGTCAGGTCGGTATCGGCCAGCGAGGCCAGCACCGAGCCGGTTTCACCCACGCCGCGATCGACCGTCGTCACCAGGTTATTGACCGAGCGCGCCAGTGTATTGAGTTCGTCATCGGGGAATTCGGCATCGACGCGCTTGGTGAAATCGCCGGCAATGGCGGCATCGACCACCGCGCCGAAGGCCCGCTGCAAATCCTGCATCATGGCGGCGCGCTCGGCCTGGCTGCGGATGATCTGGGCGGCTTCCGCCTCGGTCATCTGCGCCACCTTGAGCCCGTTCTCGCGGAACACTTCCACCGCCCGCGCCATGGCCCCCAACTCGTCCTTGCCATCGGCGCCGCGCACCTCGACATCGAGGTCGCCATCGGCCAGCGCGTCCATGGTGCTGGTGAGCCGGCTGATCGGGCGGCTGATGGAGCGCGAGAAGAAATAGCCCACCAGCGCGGCGAGGGCGAGCAGCGCCCCACCCACCAGCAGGATCATGTTGCGCATATTGTTGACCGGCGCATAGACCTCGTCCTGCGGCTGCACGGCCGCCACGGCCCAGGTGACGGCGCCGACGCTGACCGGCCCGGCCCGCACCACCATGGGCGCGTTGCGATAGTCGGTGCTGGCGCCTTCGCCATTCTCGCCGGCAAAGGCGCGCGTTATCACGTCCGAGGTCAGGGTGGTCTGCAGCACGTCGGGCGCCTCGGTGCGCGGCGACTCGGTGCGCAGCAGCCCATCGGCGCCCACCACCACCACTTCGCCGGTCTCACCCAGGCCCGATAATGCCGACACGCGGGCGCTGAGCGCCTCGGTTGAAATGGCCAGCACCATGATGCCGGTCCTTTCTTCCTTTTCAAACACCGGCATGGCCATGAAGCTCTCGGCCGTGCCGGTCGGCGCATAGGCCGTGTAGTCGACGAATGCCGCCTGGCCGTCGGCCAGGTCCTTGGCGGCCGCGAAGGCCTGGCCCAGTCCCGTGGCGGCCATGGCCGGATCGGTGACCACATTGGCGGCGAAATCGGTGTTCTTGGCCACCGAATAGACCACGTCGCCGGCAGCGCTGACCAGCAGCACGTCCGAATAATCGCGTTCCTGCATCAGTGTGCGGAAACCGGGATGGTAGCGCTTGTGCGGCGCGTCATAGGTCGCGCCCTTTGCACCGACGCTGTCGACCGCGGCACGGTCCTCGGGATTGGGGCTTTCGGTGCCATAGGCCGCCTGCAATTGCGGTGCGGCGCGCTCCTTGAGACCCATGCGCAGCTCGTCGAGCGCGCGCGTCAGGTTCTTCATGGCCGTCACGGTATCGGAGCGCTGCACGAAGAGCCGCAGGTCGACCTCGGCGCTCGAATAATAGTCGCTGACCAGCGAGACTGCCGTGTTGAGCGATGCCTGCATCGACTGGTTGCGCTGGTTCTGCACGGTCCCCAGACCGATCAGATAGCTGGAAAGCCCCACGCCCGCGCCCACGAGCAGGGCCGAGCCGACCAGCACCAGCGGCAATTTCTGGGCAATCTTCAACTGCGGAAACAATTTCATTGGTCCTGATGCTCCTCACCGATCGTCGCGCCTGCCTTGATGGGAGCCCTGCTGGCTCCGGCAGCGACAATCGCCCCCGACGTGAATCGAATTTCTGCAAACGATATATCCGGGGGATTAACCGCTCCTTACGGACATTCACGGTGCCTCCGCTTTCCGTCGCATCTGCCACGAAATGCGCATCACAAAGCAGAACACCTCCCGACCGGGTCGGGAGGTGTTCAAAAATCCGGAATGATCGGCCGTCTGCCCGATCAGCTCAGCGCGCCGATCACCGCCTCGATGCGCTTCTTCATGGTCGAGGCATCGAACGGCTTGATGATGTAGTTGTTGACGCCGAAGGAAATGGCTTCCTTGACCTGCTCCTTGTCCGAACGCCCGGTCGCCATGATGAACGGCATCGCCTGGGTGCGCGGGTGCTTGCGGATGACCTTGAGCAGGGTCAGCCCGTCGATATCTTCCATGTTCCAGTCGGAAATGATCAGGTCGACATTGGACTTTTCCAGCTTGCCGAGCGCATCGCGTCCGCTTTTGGCCTCGATGATATCCTTGAAGCCGAGCTGGGTGAGGATGTATTTACAGATACCGCGCATGGACTGCTGGTCGTCGACGATGAGTACGCTGACTGCGCTGGCTTTAGGCATGGTCGTATTTCACCTTCTGGCGAGTGGGGCCCGCGGACCCCGTTCTTCGCTGAAACCCTAGGCAAGAAGCGTTACAAATCTCTCAACCTGTCGCGTGGCATTGCGACGGAGGCCCGTCACGCTGCCGATTTCAGCCGCACCAGGGCATTGGCGAGTCGCGCGGCGATCGCTTCGACCGGCGCCTGCTCCATTACCGCGCCTTCCTCGAACGCCACCCGCGGCATGCCATAGACCAGCGCCGAAGCCTGGCTTTGGCCCACCGTATAGGCGCCGGCATCGCGCATCATCTTGAGCCCGCGCGCGCCATCCCGACCCATGCCGGTGAGGATCGCCCCGACCGCCAGGGGACCGACCGTCTTGGCCACCGATTCAAACAGCACGTCGACGCTGGGGCGATGCCCGCTCTCCAGCTCGTCATGGCTGAGCCGCGCCTTGAGCTGGCCCGAGCTGCGTTCCACGCGCAGATGATAGTCGCCCCGCGCTACATAGGCATGGCCCGCCAGCAGCGGCATGCGGTCTTCCGCCTCCACCACCTTGAGATCGCAGACCTCGTCGAGTCGCGCCGCAAAGCGGCTGGTAAAGCCCGGCGGCATATGCTGGGCGATCACGATCGGCGGACAATCCACCGGCATGCTGGCCAGCACCGCGCGAATGGCCTCGACGCCGCCGGTGGAAGCGCCAATGGCAATGAGGGCGCCGGCCGGCGCGGCGGCAGTCTTGACCGCGACCTTGGGCGCTTCGGCCCGGCCGGTCGAGCGGCCATGCACATCGGATTTGGCCGCGGCGCGGATCTTGTCGCGCAGGTTGGCGCCGAAGGCCTCGATGCCGCCTTCCGCCTCGGCGCTCGGCTTGGCCACGAAATCGACCGCACCCAGTTCCAGCGCCAGCAGCGTCTCGCTGGCCCCCTTCTTGGTCAACGTCGACACCATCACCACCGGCGTCGGCCGCAAGCGCATCAGCTTGTCGAGAAATTGCAGCCCGTTCATGTTGGGCATTTCGATATCGAGCGTCACCACATCGGGGTTGAGCTGCTTGATCTTCTCGCGCGCGTCGATCGGATCGGTGGCCGTGGCCACGACATTGATATCGCCATCGCGCGTCAGCATGCGCGTCAGCACTTCGCGGATCAGCGCCGAATCGTCGACGACCAGGACCTTGATGCTCATGCCGCTTCTCGTTTGTTCAGTTTCTGCTTGGATTGGTAGATGGTCTTGCCGACCAGGCGGAATCCGTCGCCGCCCGAGCCCAGATTTTCCGAATGGCCGATATAGAGGAAGGCCTCCGGCGCCAGCAGCTTGCCGAGGCGGCCGAACACTTCCCCCTGGGTGGGCTTGTCGAAATAGATCGCCACATTGCGGCAGAAGATGGCGTCGAAGGGGCCTTTCATCGGCCAGGTCGGCCCAATGAGATTGAGCGGCTTGAACGAAACGAGCTCGCGCACCGCCGCCGGAATGCGGATCGTGCCGTCGCCGACCTTTTCCAACTGCCTGGCACGCTCGGCGCTGAGCCCATTCAGTTCATTCTCGGGATAGACACCACGCGCCGCCTTGGCGATGACCGCGGTGTCGATGTCGGTCGCCAGAATCTTGAAGTCCCAGCGCCTGAGTTCGGGAAACGCCGCCAGCAGGTCCATGCCAACAGTATAGGGCTCCTGCCCCGTGGAGCAGCCGGCCGACCAGATGCGCAGGCGGCTGCCACGTGGTTTTTCGGCAACCAGCGCGCCGACATGGGAGCGCAGGTGTTCAAAGTGGTGGTCTTCGCGATAGAACCGGGTGAGGTTGGTGGTCAGCGCATTGACAAAGTCCTGCCCGTCCTGGGCCGAACCGCCGCGCTCGAGATAATCCACGTAGGCGTCGAAGCCCGGCAGGCCGAGGGCCCGCACGATCTTGCTGAGCCGCGAAATCACCAGTGTTCTCTTGGCATCGCTCAACGAAATACCGGCGACCTGATAGACCCGGTTCTTGATCCGCGAAAACTCGCGGTCGCTGAGGGAGATTTCTCCCTGTTCCATGCGGCATACCCCAATTGCCTACCGGTCCGCGAATGCGGGGTTTTAGGCGCGCGCCCGTCGCGCAGGAGGTGCCAAACCGGGCTCCGCCATCTCGCCGAACGACGCCATCCGCCCGGTGAGGCGCTTCAGCGCCGCGTCACCCTCGTCCAGTGTCGTGACGATCGTATCGGTTTCATTGCTTAGATTGCGTAAATGCGCATCGAGGCCCGCAATCATTTTTTGCAGGCCCTGCGCCTCGTTGACGCCGGTCTCCGATTGCGCCCGGCCGCGCTTGACCACGCCGCGAATATCGCGGGCCGAGCGGCTGGTCAGTTGCGCCAGTTGGCGCACTTCGTCGGCGACCACGGCAAAGCCCGCCCCCTTCTCGCCCGCGCGCGCCGCTTCGACCGCGGCATTGAGCGCCAGCAGGTTGGTGCGGAACGAGACATCCTCGATGGCCTGTACCATCTGGTCGATTTCCTGGGTCATCCGGTCGATCTCGCCCACCAGCGCCTGGTTGCGCCGCACCGCCAGGTCGGCTTCACCCAGCAACGCCTGCGCCTCGCGTCCGATGGCGAGCGCCTGCCGCAGCCGACCGCCGCCATCGGCCAGTGCCCGGCTGGTGGCGCCGGCATCGTCGCGGCTTTCCTGGGTCAAGGAGCCATAGCGGGCCACCCGCTGCTCGAACCCGTCGAGCAGCCGGCCGACCGCCGCCAGCCGCTCCTCGAGCCCTGCCCGCAGCCCACGTTCCTCGTCGAGCTGTTCGACCATGGCCGCGATGAAGTCATGCAGCCGCGTCGCCAGCGCGCCCAGCGGCCCTTCGAGCGCATCGGGCAATTCGCTGCCGCCGGCCGCCACATCCTCGAGCCTCAGCAACCCCGCATCGAGGGCCGCGAGGCCGTCATTGAGTGCAGCCAGCGCCGGGTGGACCGCTGCGGCCCTGGCTTCGAAGCGGAACCCGGTCTGCCCGCTTGCCAACGCCCCGGCAAAAGCATCGAGATCGTCGTCCTCGATATAGAGGCCGGCCGGCACCAGTTCGAGCAGGTAGCGGCCCGAGGCGATTGGTCGGCGCCTGACGGTGAACCGCCGCCCACCGGCGGTAATCATGGTTTCCTCGGGCGCCCCGCCGCCGGTATCGAGATAGCCCGGCCCGAACAGGGCGTCGAGCGTCGCCCCCTCCCTGGCGCCCTTGACCAATGCGGTCGCGCCGGCGCTGGCGGCCAGGATCACGCCGTCATCGTCAACGACCAGAGCGGGTTGCTGCATGGCAGTGATGGCGCTCTTGCAGTGATGAGCCCGTTCCAGGCGCCTTCCCAGCCGCGCGACGATATCGGCGATAGTCAGCGCCTCGTCCGGCCGGTCGCCGAGCCCGGCCGCCAACGCTATCGAGGCCAGGTTGTTGCGGTCCCGCCGATCGAGACTGGTGGCGATGAACAGCGTTGCGGCCAGCGCCGCGAGCACCAGCCCGGCCACGCTCCCTTGCCCGGCCGGGCTGGTGCCAAGCGTGGCGGTGAGGACCCCGGACAACGCCATGGTGCCCAGCCACAATGCAGCGATGATCAGCGCTAGGCGCAGATTGGGCATGGCGCGCCTGATCCGCAAATCAACAGGGAGTCCAACATGGCCGGACTCTACGTCGGCAATGGTTAATCAAATCTATAAAGACCTGTCGGCGCGTAAGACTTTGATAAGCCTGATTGCGACAATCTGAAGATTTGTCCTGTTTCGGCACGCCCAGTGCGATTTGCGAAGAGGCCCGAGCATGGACCTGCCTAAAATGGTGGTGAGCGAGAACCGGAGCGCAGGGAGCCGCCAACGGCAGGCGGCCCCGGCTCAAGCCTCAAAGCGAATCTAGAAGAGTTCGATATCGTCGACCGGCGCCGGCAGCACGATGCGGCGCTTGGCGATCGCGGCTTCTTCGCGCGCCACATTGTCACCCACATCGCTGTCGAGACGCTTGACGAAGGCACGCCCGGAATGCGGCTTGAACAGCACACGACGGGCATAGGTACCACCCAGATCTTCGCTGATGGCGACATAGCCTTCATCGAGCAGGAATTGCCGCACGAAGTCGATATTCTTGCGGCCGACATCGTCCAGCGCCGAATTGATCTTGCCGCCGCCGAACACCTTGATTTCGAGATTGGCCTTTTTGCCGGTGCCCTTGGTGAGAACCTTGTTGATGAGCTGTTCCATGGCGAACGCCCCATAGCGGGCGGAGGCGCCGTAGCGGTCCTTGGCAGAGCCCGATTGCTCGGCGAGCAGGAAGTGGTTCATGCCGCCCACATTGGCCACCCGGTCGCGAACGCAGGCCGAGATACAGGAGCCCAGCACGGTGGAATAGGTGAGGTCGGCCGCATCGGAGACATGGCAATCGCCCTGGTGCACGGTCGTAACCACCCCACGATCGAATTCGGGTGGTAGAGAGTTCGGCAATACCATTTGTCGTCTTGCAACCCCAACGCGCCAATGGTTCGGATCGTAGCGGAAAACTCGTTAGCCAATTGCTAACCACGCCGACGGAGGAATACCACACCGCCAAATTCGGCAAGAAGAGCTTTAGAAATACTGCGATAGGGTGGTCTGAACGGGGCTAGGATTCAATCTTTATGTCACTGCAGAAACTCGCGAGAGAACTCGATGAGACGGCGCGCCAGACGGCGTCGATGCTAGAAGGCATCACGGAAGCGCTAGACCTTCTTGCCGACAAGAACCTGAGCAAGGACGCCACCATCAACGAGGCCGTCCAGATGATCGTCACGGCCCTGCAGGGCCAGGATCGCATCGAGCAGCGCTGCCACAACATGGCGCTCGCCGTCCGCCAGTTCGCCTTGCTGCCCTCCAACGCGCCCGACAGCGTCTATGACGAGATTTGGTCGAGCCTGACGCTCGACGAACTGCGCGTCCCCGCCCTCTCAGGCATCGCCGCCCACCAGAGCCACGGCGACGTCGACCTGTTCTAGATCCGCAATATTGGCAGGAATGGACGGGCGCCATGGGGCGCCCTTTTTGCATGGCGCTATCGCGCTGCCATCGGTCGCCGCAGGCCGAAAATGAAAAAGGGCGCCAGCGGCGCCCCTCGATTCATTGACGACAACTAGCGGCCTAACCGTCCATCTTGGCGCCGCTCACCACCGCATGCAGGTCGATCAAGCCGACCATGCGGCTCTCATGGGTCACGATGCCGTTGAGCAGTTCGGTATCGATCGAATTGCCTTCCGGCACATTGTGGATGTCGTCGCGGCTGACCGTGAGAATGTCGCTGACCGCATCGACCAGGATGCCGACCCACTTGTCGCCGACGCTCATCACCACCACGACATGGTTCTTGGTGGGCGAGGTCTGGCCGTCGCCGAAGCGGGCCCGCAGGTCGAAGATCGGGACGATCGTGCCGCGCAGGTTGATCACGCCACGTACGAATTCGCGCGTATTGGGCAGTGGCGTCGCGCCGTTCCAGGCGCGGATTTCGCGGACTGTGGTGATTTCCACGCCATAGGTCTGTTCACCGATCGAGAAGGCGATCAACTGCAGGGAATTCTGGGCGGCAACGGCCGATTTGTCGCCGATGTCGTCACGCAAACCGAGCGCTTCCATTTCGTTGCCTTTCTGCCGCCTGTTCTGGACGGCTACGCTTTTACCAGCGGCCGCTTAAAGCCGCGTTTAAGTCCGGCGGGTTTTACGCCGCATTCTTGTGAACGATCGTGGTCTTCAGCCCCTGCACGTCCACGATCAGCGCGACATTGCCGTCGCCGAGGATCGTGCCACCGGCAATGCCGTCCACGCGTTCGAAATTCTCTTCCAGCGATTTGATCACCACCTGCTGCTGGCCGATGATGTCGTCGACGATGAGCGCCACCTTGGCCGAGCCTTCGGCCTCGCACAGCACCACGAACCGGTTTTCCGGGTCCGTCTCGGTGACCATCTCGAAGCGCTGCGCCAGGTCGATGACCTGCACATATTCACCCCGCACCTGCAGCACCTGGCCGCCTGACGGCACCCGCTCGAAGCTGGCGCGCGAACATTGAATGGTTTCGACGATCGAGGAGAGCGGCACCACATAGGGGCTCTCGCCGACCTTGACCAGCATCACATCGAGCACCGCCAGCGTCAACGGCAGGCGCAGGGTCATGCGCGTGCCCTTGCCGGTCCAGGAGCGGACATGCACCGAGCCGCCGATCTTCTTGATGTTGCTCAGCACCACGTCCATGCCGACGCCGCGGCCGGAAATATCGCTGACTTCGCTGGCCGTCGAAAAGCCGGGCGCGAAGATGAGCTGGTCGATCTGCTCGTCCGTCGGATTGATGTCGGGCGCCACGACACCCTTGTCGCGCGCCACCTGCAGCACGCGCTCGCGATTGATGCCGCCACCATCATCCTCGACGATGATGAGGATATTGCCGCCCGCCTGTTCGGCCGAAAGGCGGATCGTGCCGGTCTCGTTCTTGCCGCGGCCCAGCCGCTTGTCCGGCGTCTCGATACCGTGGTCGGCCGAGTTGCGGATCATGTGGGTCAGCGGATCGCTCAACTGCTCGATGACAGTCTTGTCGATTTCGGTGTTCTCGCCAATGGTTTCGAGCTTGATCTTCTTGCCGGTCTTGGTCGCCAGCTCGCGTACCAGGCGCGGCATTCTGGAGAACACCGACTTCACCGGCTGGGCGCGGATCGCCATCACCGAATCCTGCAGCCCGCGCGTCGTCTGCGCCAGCACTTCGAGGCCGCGCACCAGTTCGGTATAGCGCGCCCGCAACGTCTCATCCATCTGCTGGGTGAGCATGGACTGGGTGATGACCAGCTCGCCCACCATGTTGACCACGCGGTCCACCTTGTCGAGATCGACGCGGATCGACTGTACGCCGACGCTGCGATTGCCACCACTCTCTTCGCCCTCGCTCGGGGCGGCCGGCGGCGCAACGCGCACTGGAGCCGCTGCAACGGCGACCGGCGCGGGCGGCTTGGCAATCGGGCTTGGCTGAATGGTCTCGGCCAGTTCGGCAAAGCTCAGACTCGGCGGCTCTTCGAAACTGTCCTGCACACTGACCGGCGCCGGTTCCGGCTCGGGCGCGAACTGCGGTTCGGGCGCCACATCCTTATCGCCGGAAAAATCGAGCAGGCTGGCCACCTCGTCATCGGCCAGGGCCAGCAAGTCGGCCGGATCGGGCTCATCGCTCATGGTCGGCTTGGCGGCAGCCTTGGGCGGCGCCACAACCGGTTCGGGCGCTGGCGGGATATCGAACCCTACAGCGGCGCTACCGAGCTGGGCCACGGCGATATCGCAATCGCCTTCGACGAATTCAAAGACCTCGCGGATCATCGCTTCAGTGAGCGAGGAGGAGATCATGGTGATCTCCCACGAGCAATAGACCGCGAAGGGCTCGAAATCGCTCAGCGGCGGAATCTCTTCCAGCACCGCGCGGACATGCATCTCGCCCAAAGCCGCCAGTTCGCGGAACAGCAGCAGCGGATCGTTGGCGCGGGCATAGAGTGCCCGGTGCGGTGTGAAGCGCACTTCCCAATGACCCGGCTCGATCTGCATCGGGGCGGAATCGAAGGCATCGTCGACCGGTGCCTCGCCTGCAGCCATTGCAGCCGGAGCCTCGGGCGCGTCAAGATTGACCATGACCGGGGTAAATTCGATGTCGAATTCGTCGAGCGGATCGCCGCCTTCATCGTCGCCGGCAGCGGCATCGCCGCGCGCCAGGGCGTCGAAGCGCTCTTTTTCGTCCATGCCGTAATCGGCCGGCAGGGCCTCGCCGGTTTGGGCGGCCTTGACGTGGTCGGCCACGATGTCGTTGGCGCGGATGCACAGCGTCACCACGTCGTCGCTCATCTCGATACGGCCATCGCGCACATAGTCGAGCAGCGTCTCATAGGCATGGGCAAAGCCCACCAGCGCCGAGAAGCCGAAGGCGCCGGCGCCGCCCTTGATCGAGTGGATGGCGCGGAACACGGCATTGAGCCGGTCCGCATCGCGCTCACCGGCCTCGATCGCCGCGAACTGCTCCTCGAGCTCGGTCAGAAGCTCCGAACATTCGTCGAAATATGTGGCTTTGAAATCGTCGAGATCGCTCATGCGAACACGTCCAACCCTTCTGGGTTCTGGGGGCTTAGTGCACGACCCGGTGGATGACCGAGATGAGTTTTTCCGGATCGAACGGCTTGACGATCCAACCCGTACCGCCGGCCGCCTTGCCCTGGTCGCGCTTGTCCTGGCTGGTTTCGGTGGTGAGGATCAGGATGGGCAGGCTCTGGTGATTGCCCGTTGCCCGCACATTCTTGATGAATTCGATACCGTCCATGACGGGCATGTTGATATCGGTGATGACAACATCGACCGTCTCGGTCTTGAGCACGTCGAGCCCCTGCTTGCCGTCTTCGGCCTGCAGCACCTCGAACCCGGCATTGGAGAGGGTATGGTGCAGCATGGCGAGGATCGTCCTCGAATCGTCCACCGTGAGAACCCGCAAAGTCGTCATCCTCTCATCATCCCCGAAAACTGGGTGCTGAGACCCAGGCGCTCGATGGCGGTCACAAGGGCCGCGCTCGGCTGCTCAATGGCAAAGTCAAAATGATTTCTCCGGGCGGTTTCGGCCGCGCTGATCAGCATGAACAGCGCATTGGTCGACACGCGCTCGACCGCACCGGCCGTCACGGTGACCGGTCCCTCCTCGATCGCGTCGATCAGGCCGTCACGGATGCCGTCGAGCGAGTCAAGGTCGATGACCGCTGGCAAGGCGACGGATTTCTTGGTCTTGCTGACCATGGCGATTGATGCCCCCGGAGTTTTCTCCAAGCGGCAGTTTCCATGGGAACGGTTTAAGAAGTGCTAACCTTGATGCCGATCGGGATTGCCGCGTTTCCGCCTTGCATCCATGGCACTGGCGCCACCGCCTCCGACCCGTTCTGGCACAACCGCGCTTTTCCCTTGCGGCGGGCGACGGGAGGGGGGTAACCCAAGCACGCCTATTCGAATTGGACCTGCCATGACCAGCTCAATCGCCCTGACCGGCCTCGCCCGCGACCTTGCCGCCCGCGCCGAAACCGGCAAGCCGATCCGCGTCGGGGTCATCGGCTCGGGCGAGATGGGCACCGATCTCGTGACCCAGATGAGCCTGATGGCCGGCATCGAGATGGCGGCCATCGCCACCCGCCGCCCCCATACCGCGCTCGACGCCATGACCATCGCCTATGGCGAGGATTCGATGGGCAAGGTCGCCGACAGCCCGGCCCAAGCATTGGCCGCCATTGAGGCCGGCAAGATCGCCATCACCTCGGCCGAAACCCTTGTCACCACTGACAATATCGACGTCGTCATCGACGCCACCGGCAAGCCCGGCGTCGCCGCCGACTATGACCTGCTCGCCATGGAACATGGCAAGCATCTGGTGATGATGAATGTCGAGGCCGACGTCACCATCGGGCCCTACCTCAAGGCGCAGGCCGACAGACTGGGCGTGGTCTATTCCGTGGGCGCCGGGGATGAGCCCAGCTCCTGCATGGAACTGATTGAATTCGTTACAGCTTTGGGCCTGCCCATCGTCGCCGCCGGCAAAGGCAAGAACAATCCCCTGCGTCACGATGCGGTGCCCGACGACTATCGGGAAGAGGCGACCCGCCGCAACATGAACCCCAGGATGCTGGTGGAATTCGTCGATGGCTCCAAGACCATGGTGGAGATGTGCGCCATTGCCAATGCCACCGGGCTGGTGCCCGATGTGCCGGGCATGCACGGGCCGAAAGCCGACCGCGACGACATGGCCAAGGTGTTGATTCCAAAGGCGGATGGCGGGATTCTCAACCGCTCTGGCGTTGTCGATTTCACCATCGGCAAGGGCGTGGCGCCTGGCGTCTTCGTGATCGTCAAGGCTGAGCATCCCCGCATCATCGAGCGGATGGATGATCTTCATATCGGGCATGGCCCCTATTACAGTTTCTTCCGGCCCTATCACCTGACCAGCCTCGAAGTGCCGCTGACCTGTGCCCGGATCATGCTGCATGGCAAGCCCGACATGGTGCCGCTGCCCCAGCCGGTAGCCGAGGTTTGTGCCGTGGCAAAGCGCGATCTTGCGACCGGCGAAACCTTTGATGCCATTGGAGAAACCTGCTATCGCAGCTACACCATGACCATCACCGACAGCCGTGCCGCCGGGGCGGTGCCGGTGGGCCTGCTGGAGGGCGGCAAGGTGACAGCGCCGGTGAAAAAGGGCGAACTGCTGACCCGGGCCAACAGCCAGCCGGACACCTCGACCCGCCTCTTCGCGCTGCGCCAGGCGCAGGATCGCATGCTGGGCCTCGCCCATTAGCATCAGGGCCGAATTGGTTAGCACACTGTTAGCATCGACGCATTCGACCGGTTGATTTTCGCGGTCCGCCGGATTAATTCCTGACTAAATAATTCAGGAATTTTCCCATGACCGATTCCATCGATCCGCGCGCGCCGCAACGCATCCGCCACGACACGCGCATGCGCCTGCTCGAAGCCACTGATATAACCGACATCACACCGAAAATGCGCCGCGTCCGCTTCAGCGGCGACATGGAGGGCTTCGCCTCGCCCGGCCATGCCGACCACATCAAGGCATTCTTCTTCCCCAAAGGCGTCGAGCCCAAGCTGGTGCCCATCGGTCCGCGCGGCGCCGAATTCGCCGAGGGCGAGCGCCCGGACATGCGCGACTATACCCCGCGCGCCTGGGACGTGGACAACGGCTGGATCGACCTCGATTTCGTGCTGCATGGCGATGGCCCCGCCTCGAGCTGGGCGGCCGAAGCCCAGGTCGGCAGCAAGCTGGTGATCGGCGGGCCGCGCGGCTCGATCGTCGTGCCATCAGCCTATGACTGGTACCTGCTGGCTGGCGACGAAACCGCCCTGCCCGCGCTCGGCCGACGCATCGAGGAACTGCCTGCCGGCAGCAAGATCATCGCCGTGATCGAAGTGGCCGATGCCGCCGAGGAACAGCGCTTTACATCGGCAGCGGATGTGAGCCTGCACTATGTCCACCGCAATGGCGCCGCCGCCGGCAGGACGAGCCTGGTGCTCGATGCCATCAAGGGGCTGAGTTTTCCGGAGGGCGCGGCCTATGCCTATATTGCCGGCGAAGTCGGCATGTCCCAGGCGGTACGGGCGCATCTGCAAGACGAGCGCGGCTTCGACCCCCAGTATATCAAGGCCGCCGGCTATTGGCGGCTGGGCGTGGCCGATGCGCATGAGGATCATTGAGCGCTTATTGGTTCTCTGTTGACGCCTTGGAGTGGAGCCACCCCTCGCCCCTTGTGGGAGAGGGGCAATTTCCTCGTTCAGAGGAAATTGCGGGTGAGGGGTACTGCGTCATCCTATGCTTCAGGGCTTGTAGGTAGTCCGGCGCCCCCTCATCCGCCCTTCGGGCACCTTCTCCCACGAGGGGAGAAGGGGGCACGGTGCTTGCGGCGCGACATTGCCAGTTCCGCTCTTCCATACTAGCCAATCCCCCGGCCTGCCGCTAAAGCTCTGCGCACCAAACAGGAGTGCGTCATGAGCAGCAAGAAAGTCCGCTGGGGGATTTTGTCCACCGCCAATATCGGCATGCAGAAGGTGACGCCGGGTATCATGGCTTCGGAACATTCCGAAGTGGTGGCCATTGCCTCGCGCGACCTGGGCAAGGCCCGCAAGGCCGCTGACAAGCTGGGCATTGCCAAGGCCTATGGCTCCTATGAGGCGCTGTTTGCCGATCCCGATATCGACGCCATCTACAATCCCCTGCCCAACCACCTGCATGTGCCGATGACGGTGGCGGCGGCCAAAGCGGGCAAGCATGTGCTGTGCGAAAAGCCCATCGCGCTCAATGCCAAGGACGCCGAAGCCCTGCGCCAGTGCCCGCCCGAAGCCATCGTGCTCGAAGCCTTCATGGTGCGGTTCCACCCGCAATGGGCCAGAGCCCGTGAAATCATCCGCTCGGGCGAACTGGGCGAGGTGCGCGCCATCAATGCGGCCTTCACCTATTTCAACGCCGACCCCAATAATGTGCGCAACCAGGCCGATATCGGCGGCGGCGGCATCATGGATATCGGCTGCTACCCCATCACCGCCGCCCGCTTCCTGTTTGAAGCCGAGCCCAAGCGCGTCGTCTCGCTGGTGGAGCGCGACGAAACCTTCGGCACCGACAAGCTGGCCAGCGTCATCGCCGATTTCGGCAATGGACGGCAGCTCAATTTCACCTGCTCGACCCAGACCGCGCCGCATCAGCGCGTGCTGGTGCTGGGCAGCAAGGCCAAGCTCGAAGTCATCATCCCCTTCAATGCCCCGGCCAATGAGCGCACCGCCATCACGGTGGATACCGGCGCCCCCTTCGACGGCTCGCTGGCGCGGCGGGAAATCCTGCCGGCGGTGGATCAATATACCGAGCAGGCCGAGGCGTTTGCGCTGGCGGTGCTGGGCGAGAAGCAACTGCCCTGGGGAATCGAGGATGCGATTGCCTCGATGCGGGTGATCGATGCGGTGTTCGAGAGCGAGAAGACTGGAGGCTGGGTGGCGGTTTAGCCTGAGGCACCAACGCCCACCGTCTCTGCCCTCGGGGGTGCAGGTCGCGATGGCAGTGTTCATCGCCTCCCTCCTCCTTGAGGGGAGGGAATGAGGGTGGGGGTCTGTCAGTGAACCACTGAGGCACCCCCTCCCCAGCTCTGCTACGGCCCTTCGGGCCGAGCGGCGCTACCCTCCCCTCAAGGGGGAGGGTGGGCAGGAGCCGATGGAATAGTGCCACCGCAGATCTGGGCGGACTGCCGGCTTATGCCAGTTCCGGCCCGATCAACCGCTCGCACAGCACCGGGATCGCCGCGCGCACCGACGCCTCGTCGATCATCTTGCGGGCGACGCCGTAGCTGGCGGCCTGGATCAGGCGGTTGAGCTCACTGGGCTCGGCCACGCCGGCCGCCTTGAGGGCGGCGACGATTTCCTCGTTCATGCGGGCATCGAGGGCGCGGAAGCGGCTCGAGACACGGCTATGGGTGGCGTAGAGCTCCTCGGCGAAAGGAGAGCCTTCGATGACGTGGGCGATGGCGCCATATTTGCCGGCCATGGCCGCGCCGATGCGCTGGGCCACGCTGCCCGGACCCGCCATGCCGGCGTCGAAACCGGCGACCAGGGCGTCGCTGAGCGCGTCGAGGATGCCGGTGAACACGGCTTCCTTGTCGGCAAACTGGGCATAGAGCGTGGGCTTGGCCATGCCCGCCTCGCGGGCAATCGCCTCCATCGTCGTGCCGCGCAGGCCCTCGCGCAGCATCAGCAGGCGCGCCGCATCGAGGATGCGCCGTCGCTTCTCCGCTCCCTTGTCATTGGCCGCCGGACTCAAATTCACGACTCCACTCTTGAACATATTGAACGATTATCATACCTATCGTTCAATTCGTAAGGGAGAATTTTATGTCCGACCGCGTCCTGCTCACCGGCATATCCGGCTTTCTCGGCGGCCATGTCGCCCTCCAATTGCTCAATGCTGGCTACACCGTCCGGGGCAGCCTGCGCAACCTCAAGCGCGCCGACAAGGTGCGTGACACGCTGGCCAGGGCCGGCGCGGATATATCGAGGCTCGAATTCGTGGCGCTCGACCTGATGGACGATGCCGGCTGGCGCGAAGCCGCCCAAGGGTGCCGCTATGTGCAGCACACCGCCTCGCCCTTCGTGCTCGAAATCCCGCAAGACAAGATGGACCTGATCGGCCCGGCCGTGGAAGGCACCACGCGAGCGCTCGGCGCCGCCAACGCGGCGGGCGCCGAGCGGATCGTTCTGACCTCGTCCATGGCGGCCATCGCCTATGGCCATGACCGGAGCCGGACGGCCTTCACCGCCGATGACTGGACCGACCTCGATGGCCGCGGCGTCAACTTCTACCAGGAATCCAAGACCCTGGCGGAACGCCGCGCATGGGAGATCATGGACGCGGCCAGCCGGCGCGAGGCCCTGGCGGTGATCAATCCCAGCGGCATTTTCGGGCCGCTGCTCGACGAGGATCCGGGCACGTCGGCCATCCTGATCCAGCGCCTGCTCAATGGTTCGGTGCCGGCCTTGCCGCGCATTCCCATCACCATTATCGACGTGCGCGACGTGGCCGCCGCCCATGTGGCGGCGATGACGACGCCCGAGGCTGGCGGCCAACGTTTCCCCATGGGCGAGCGGACGCTGTTGTTCAAGGAGGTGGCCGACCTGCTGGCGGCGCGCTACCCCGACCGGCGCGTACCACGCCGCCAGATGCCCAACTGGGCCGTGCGGCTCTATGGCCTGTTCGATCGCGACGTGCGGGGCAATCTGGCCGAACTGGGCCTGCCCAAGCAGCTCGATTCGAGCGACGCGGCGGCACTACTGGGCCGTGAACTCACGCCAGCGCCGGACGCCATCATGGCCACAGCGGAGACGCTGGTGGCGCATGGGCTGGTTTAAGAAAGCGCCAACAAGGCGCCTTTACCCCCCTTGCCCTCGCCCCGATTATTGTTCATATCAGCATCCGTCGGAACGGGGCTGTAGCTCAGTTGGGAGAGCGCGTCGTTCGCAATGACGAGGTCAGCGGTTCGATCCCGCTCAGCTCCACCATTCCGATACTTTCCTCGACATAAAGCCGTTCAGCGTTTTGGCTGGTTTTCAGCCATTCGCGCGGCGGCGCGGCCGAAGCCTTCGGTGATAACGGCTTTCATGGCGAGGCGCGCTTCGTCGGCGTCGCCCGCCTGGATGGCGCGGGCAATGCGGGTGTGCGACTTGACCGCGGCGGCAGTGAGCGCGGCATCCTCAACCGGCGAGCTGATGGTGAAGGCCGCCGTGAGCGCCAGTTCGACCAGGGCGCTGACCGAGGCCATGAAGGGATTGCCCGAGGCTTCGGCCACGGTACGGTGGAAGGCTAGGTCGGTGCGGGCGAATTCCTCGGGCGTCCTGGCTTCGCCCATGCGGTTGGCAATGGCGAGCAGGGCCTCGGCCTGTTCGTCGCTGCGGCGGGACGCGGCCAGGGCCGCCGATTCCACTTCGACCCCGATGCGGATTTCGGCGAGGCTGCGCAGCAGCTCGACATCCGGCCCGGTTTCGAAATGCCAGGACAGCACGTCGGAATCGAACAGGTTCCAGCGCTGGCGCGGCAGGACGCGGGTGCCGATGCGGGCGCGGGCCTCGATCATGCCCTTGGCCGCCAGGGTCTTGAGCGCCTCGCGCAAGACGGTGCGCGACACGGCAAACCGCGCCAGCAATTCGCTGTCGGACGGCAGGATGGAGCCTTCGGGATAATCGCCCCCGACAATGGCGACGCCGAGCTGCCACAGCACCTGCGAATGCAGGTTCCGCAATGGCACGCGGCCGGCAATCGAGGCGATCAGTTCGCTCGTCGTCCTTTCCGGCGTGTCGCGCATCGCCATGCCTTCTCCCCTCGCCATTAGTGTTACTATATGAACTATCCGACCCGAAGCCCGACGGCAACCGGCGCTGGACAGGGCGCGCCATGGCGGGCGAGTGTAGCGGCAAAAAGGGAATCAACCGCATGACCGCCAACCAGATCGACGCCGTCCTCGCCAGCGTGGATGCCGGGCTCGACCGGAGCCTCGAACGGCTCTACGCCTTGCTGCGCATCAAATCCATCTCCACCGACCCCGCCTATGCCGCCGAATGCCGGCGCGCCGCCGACTGGATCGCCAATGAGCTCAACGGGCTGGGCTTTGCCGCCGAAGCCCGGCCGACGCCGGGCCATCCGGTGGTGGTGGCGCATGGGCCCGAACAGGTCGGTCCGCATGTGCTGTTCTATGCCCATTATGACGTGCAGCCGGTCGATCCGCTGGAGCTGTGGCATACCGATCCGTTCGAACCCCAGCTCAAGACCGACGCGCAGGGCCGCCAGATCATCGTGGCGCGCGGGGCTTCGGACGACAAGGGGCAGATGCTGACCTTCATCGAGGCCTGCCGTGCCTGGACGGAGGTGACCGGATCGCTGCCTCTGCGCGTCTCGCTGATGCTGGAGGGCGAGGAGGAAAGCGGCGGCAAGAACCTGCCGCCCTTCATGGAAGCCAACCGGGCCGAGCTCGGCGCGGCCGATATCGCCCTGGTCTGCGACACCGACATGTGGGACCGCCAGACGCCGTCCATCACCACCATGCTGCGCGGGCTGGTGGCCGAGGAGGTGGAAATCACCTGCGCCGACAAGGACCTCCATTCCGGCATGTTCGGCAATGCGGCGCGCAACCCCAACCAGGTGCTGGCCGAGATCATCGCATCCTTACGCGCGCCCGACGGCTCGGTGACCCTGCCCGGCTTCTACGACGACGTGGCCGAGATCAGCCCCGAGCTCAAGGCGCAGTGGCAGGGACTGGGCTTCGACGAAAAGGCCTTTCTCGGCGAGGCCGGGCTATCGTTGCCGGCAGGCGAACAGGACCGAAGCGTGCTCGAAATGCTGTGGGCGCGGCCGACCTGCGAAATCAACGGCATGATCGGCGGCTATACCGGCGACGGCTTCAAGACGGTGATCCCGGCCAAGGCCAGCGCCAAGATATCGTTCCGCCTGGTTTCGGGCATGCAGCCGGAGAAAATCCGCGCCGCGTTCCGCAAGCATGTCGAGGACCGCATTCCGGCCGATTGCTCGGTGAGCTTCCACGCGCATGGCGGCTCGCCGGCCATCACCGTGCCTTCGGATGGCGTGCATCTGCGCCGGGCGCTGGCGGGGCTATCAGGCGAATGGGGCAAGCCGGCCGTGGTGACCGGCTCGGGCGGGTCCATTCCGGTGGCGGGCGATTTCAAGCGCATCCTGGGGCTCGATACGCTGCTGATCGGCTTTGCCCATGTGGACGACCAGATCCACTCGCCGAATGAGAAATATGATCTCGACAGCTATCACCGGGGTATCCGGAGCTGGGTGCGGGTGCTGGCGAGCCTGGCGGGGTAGGTCTCGATCGCAGCCCAACCACGGAGCGGCTCCTCCCCCTTGACGAGGGAGGTTGGGAGGGGGTGTCGTTTAGCCCGGATATCGGGGCCAGCCATCCCCCACCCTTGATCCCTCCCCGCAAAGGGGGAGGGAGACGACTGAGAATTCCGCCCCTACAAATACATCACCGCCAGCATGGTCACCACCGCCGGGACGGTCTGAATGAACAATATTTTCCGGCTGGCGGTGGCGGCGCCGTAGATGCCGGCTACCGCGACGCAGGCGAGGAAAAACATGGCGATCTGCCAGGCGAATTCCGGCTGTGGATGCACAAGGCTCCAGATCAGGCCGGCAGCCAGGAACCCGTTATAGAGCCCCTGATTGGCGGCCAGCGATTTGGTCTCGGCCGCAAATTCAGGCGTCAGGCCGAAGGCCTTCTGCCCGCGCGGGCCGGTCCACAGGAACATTTCGAGGATGAGGATGTAGATATGGAGCAGGGCCACCAGGGCAATGAGGATGAGGGCGATGACGCTCATTTGATCTTGGTCTTTCTCGGTTGGTCGGGTGCTGCATCCCACGATGCGTGGCGGGCCTGTTCGGCCGCATAGGCCGCATCCTGGTCGGGCAAAGCCGCGCGCGAGCCGCCCAGTTCGACCAGCCGGTCGAGGGTCGGCTGCACGCCCGGACCGGCCTCGGCGCAGGTTTCGGGACGATCTATGGCGTCGAAGGCCGGCCCATAGAACTGGCTGTCATAGTCGTCGACGCTGAGGCCCAATTGTTCGCGCGCCAGGATATCGGCGCTGTCGGTCAGCAGCGACCATTCCTCGTCGGTGATGGCAAAGTCCGGGCAATTGGACGAGACGACATTGGCCAGCACCACCTCGCTGAGGAAGGCTTCGGCCTCGGCGCCGGTAATGCTGCTGAGATCGGGCAGTTGCACATAAATCTTGCCATCGGCAAAAGCCGGGCTGGCGAGGAGCAGGGTGGCGGTCAGGGTGGCGATGAAGGTCTTCATGTCCGGTCTCCGCTGGATAGGTCATGCCACGCCGGGGTGGCTGCGGGCAAGGTTGCTTGCGGATGCGGGGGAATTGGGGCGGGGGCACGCCCTCGTGGTTCGAGGCGCGTGAAGAACGCGCACCTCACCATGAGGGCTACTCCTGGCTCGGTATCCCAGTAGCCCTCATGGTGAGGCGGGAGCACTTGCGACCCTCGAACCAGGAGGGCGTGGCACTCAGCCTGGCTGCCCGCCAATGGACTGCACCGCCTTGGCGCCCGCTTCGATGGCCTTGGTGAGCGCCTCCGGTTCGGCCGCTCCCGCCAGCCTTGCGGCGATGAAGCCGGCGGCGAAGGCGTCGCCGGCGCCGGTGGAATCGACCACCGTCACGGCCGGGGCCGGAAGGTCGAGACGGATGCCGTTGCGGCCGCCCAGCACGGCGCCGAGCCTGCCGCGCTTGATGAGGACCGTGTCGTAATGGGCGCCCAAAGCCCGCACCTGCGCGTCGCAGCCGGTGACGCCGGTCAGCGCTTCGGCCTCGCTTTCATTGGCGAAAATGGCATTGGCGCCCGCCGTCCAGTCGAGGAACTGGCTGGCGCCGACTTCGAGCAGGAAACCGACCGAGGCCGGATCGACCGCGACGGCAATGCCGCGCGCTTTCGCGGCGGCAAAGAGGCCCTGCACGGCGGCGCGGGGGCCGGGCGCGAAGAAGCTGTAGCCCGAGACCATGACCATGCCGATATCGTCGAGCAGGCTCTCGCTGAGGTCGGCGGACGACAGATTGAGATTGGCGCCGCGATCGGTGAGGAAGCTGCGCTCGCCATCGGGATCGACAATGGTGACCAGCACGCCCGAAGGCTGCTCGCGGTCGCCTGCCAGCACCGGCACCACGCCCAGCCCGCGGAAATAATTCTCGTACATGGGTTTGTCCTCGGCCCCGACGCGGGCGGCGAACACCACGTCGGCGCCCATGGCGCCCAGCCACACCGCCTGGTTGGCGCCCGAGCCGCCGGGGCGGCTGCGCACCGTGGCGCGGCGGTCGCTGCCTTTGACGAGGGGGCCTTCGGGCACCACGATGACATCGGTCATCACGTCGCCGACGACGAGAACCTTGCGGCTCATGCGCGACGCACGGCCGGCTTGGGCGGGATGCGGGCGGCCATGGCCACAGCGATCTGCGCGGCGACCATGGCATTGTTTTCGACCAGGGCGATATTGGAGACCAGTGACTTGCCGTCGGTCAATTCGAAGATGCGCTTGAGCAGGAACGGCGTGAGATCCTTGCGGGAAACCCCTTCCTGCTCGGCGCCGGCAATGGCTTCGGCAATGCGCGCCTCGATGGCCGCGGGATCGAGCGCATCGGCCTCGGGGATGGGATTGGCGACGAGCACGCCGCCCAGGCCCAGATCGACCTGCATGGCGACGACCTTGGCGATATCGGCCACGTCATCGAAGCGGTGATCGACCTTATGGCCGCTCTTGCGCGCCCAGAAGGCGGGAAATTCGTCGGTGCCATAGCCGAGCACCGGAACGCCATTGGTTTCGAGCACTTCCAATGTCTTGCCGATATCGAGGATCGACTTGGCGCCCGCGCAGATGACGGCAACGGGGGTACGACCCAGCTCTTCAAGATCGGCGGAAATGTCGAAGGTTTCCTCGGCGCCGCGATGCACGCCGCCAATGCCGCCGGTGGCAAAGACATGGATGCCGGCCAAAGCCGCGATCTGCATCGTGGTGGCGACCGTGGTGCCGGCAATCTCGCCCTTGACCAGCAGGGCCGACACATCGCGGCGGCTGGCCTTGGCCGCCTTGCCGCCTTCCAGCGCCAGGCGCTCGAGGTCTTCGCCCGAAACGCCGACGCAGAAACGGCCATCCATTATGGCGATGGTGGCGGGCACCGCGCCATGCTTGCGGATCACCGCCTCGACATTGTTGGCCATGGTGAGGTTCTGCGGATAGGGCATGCCATGGGTGATGATGGTCGATTCCAGCGCCACCACCGGCCGGCCGGCGGCGAGCGCTTTCTTCACCTCGGGGCTAATGGAAAGGTAGGCCTTGGCGCTCATCGTCTCACTCGCTCACATTTGTCGGTTGCGGCCGCTTCGGCCCTGTTGCCGCGGGTTTTGCGCCTTGTTGCGCGACGGCGTCAACCCCTGCGGAATCTTGGCGCCACATGCTTGTCGCCCCAGCGATTTGGCTCTAGGTTGCCCTCGTAAAACTCCAGCGTGGAAAGGGCACTTCGCTGCAGACGATTACCGTTGATCGCGCCATAGGCGTGGATCGATACGCGCCCGGCTCCGGGCCCAGTCCAGCCGATTTGCCCAGCGCTTCCGAGCGCTCTTTTTCCGCACCAGCATGCCAGACCGGACCGACCGATCCGGGCCCTCGAAGATGAGCGCCCGGGACTGACCCGTCTGCGCCTCCGGCGCCCGATTATGCCGCGCCCCGGCGCCGTAACGCCAAAAAGACCAAAACTTTCGAACAGGAGCTCAATCCAAGATGAACAAGTCGCTCGTACTTGCCCTCGGCGCCGTCATGGTCGCCAGCCCGGCACTGGCCCAGGAAGAAGCCGTGCTCAATATCTACAACTGGTCCGACTATATCGCCGAAGACACCATCGCCAATTTCGAGGCGAAGACCGGCATCAAGGTCAACTACGACGTCTACGACAATAACGAGATCGTCGATGCCAAGCTCCTGGCCGGCAATTCCGGCTACGACATCGTGGTCCCCTCGGGCAATTTCCTCGAACGCCAGATCCAGGCCGGCCTGATCCTGCCGCTGGACAAATCCAAGCTGACCAATCTAGGCAATCTCGACCCGGCCGTGATGGCCACGGCCGCCGGCCAGGACCCCGACAATGCCCATGCCGTGCCCTATATGATCAACACCATCGGCTATGGCTACAATGTCGCCAAGGTCGCCGAGGCGCTGGGCGCCGACGCCCCCACCGATAGCTGGGACCTGATCTTCAAGCCCGAATATGCCGAAAAGCTCGCCTCCTGCGGCATCAGCCTGCTCGACAGCCCCTCCGAAGTCACCGGCATCGCGCTCAACTATCTCGGGCTCGACGCCAATTCGGAGAACGAGGAAGACCTGGCCAAGGCCGAGGAACTGCTCAATTCGGTCAAGCCCTACATCCGCTACTTCCACTCGTCGCAGTATATCGACGACCTGGGCAATGGCGAAATCTGCGTGGCCCTGGGCTATTCAGGCGACATCTTCATAGCCGCCGATGCCGCGGCGTCGGCCGGCAATGGCGTCGAAGTGCAGTATGTCATTCCCAAGGAAGGCGCGGCGACCCTGTTCGACTTCCTGGCCATTCCGGCCGATGCGCCGCATCCGGAAAACGCCCACACCTTCATCAACTATATCCTCGAGCCCGAGGTCGTGGCCGCGATCACCAATTACGTGTTCTATGCCAACCCCAACCTGGCCGCGACCGAGTTCGTCGATGAAGAGGTCAAGTCCAATCCGGGCATCTATGCCCCGGCCGAAACCATCGCCAAGGCCTTCGTCATGGGCGCCCACAGCCCCGACTTCGAGGAAGTGCTGACTCGCACCTGGACCCGCATCAAGACCGGCCAGTAGGACGTTCATCCGGGGGCGGCACCGGCCGCCCCCAGCTTACCAGCAGCCCTGTATGACTGCGCCCAGGACCGTGTAATGGCCAAAAAACCCCAGCTTGCTATCGACACGCGGCCCTGGCGCGACCCCAAGGCAAAGCCGTTCGTGCGGATCAGGAACGTCACCAAGAAGTTCGGTGATGTCTCGGCGGTGCATGACGTGTCACTCGATATCTACAAGTCCGAACTGTTCTGCCTGCTCGGCGGCTCCGGTTCGGGCAAGTCGACGCTTTTGCGCATGCTGGCGGGCTTTGAAACACCGACCAGCGGCACGATCGAAATCGACGGCCAGGACATGACCCAGGTCGCTCCCTACAATCGGCCGGTCAACATGATGTTCCAGTCCTATGCGCTATTCCCGCATATGAATGTGGAGCAGAATATCGCCTATGGCCTCAAGCGCGATGGCCTGCCCAAGGCCGAGATATCAGCCCGCGTCGCCGAATTGCTGGCGCTGGTGAAGCTGCAGGACTATGGCGCGCGCAAGCCGCATCAGCTCTCGGGCGGCCAGCGGCAGCGCGTGGCCCTGGCCCGTGCCCTCGCCAAGCGCCCCAAGCTGCTGCTGCTCGACGAGCCGCTCGGCGCGCTCGACAAGAAGCTGCGCGAGGAAACCCAGTTCGAACTGGTCAAGATCCAGGAAACGCTGGGCGTCACCTTCATCGTGGTGACGCATGACCAGGAAGAGGCGATGTCGCTGGCCACCCGCATCGGGGTGATGAACCAGGGCGAAATCGCCATGATCGGCGAGCCCACCGACATCTACGAATTCCCCAATTCCAAATTCGTGGCCAATTTCATCGGCTCCGCCAATATGGTCGAGGGTGTCGTGACCGAGGACGAGCCCGACCATGTCCGCATCCGCTCGGACGAACTGGGTTGCGACATCCATGTGGGCCACGGCGTCGATTGCGCCCCCGACCAGATCCTGTGGTGGGCCATCCGCCCCGAAAAGCTGCATCTGAGCCGCGACAAGCCAGCCGGCATCCACGGCGCCAACGTGACCCGCGGCATGGTCGAGGATATCGGCTATCTCGGCGACATGAGCGTCTACCAGGTGCTGCTCGACAGCGGCATGCGCCTGCGCGTGACCCAGACCAATACGGTGCGCGGCAATCCCGACGCCATCACCTGGGACGAACAGGTCTATGTCACCTGGGGCGACACCTCCGGTTCGGTGCTGACGGTATGACGACGCATTTTGTGCCCACCGACCAATCAGTCGACACCCTCCCCCTTGCGGGGAGGGATCAAGGGTGGGGGGTGAGAGCCCGCATATCGGGGCTCCCGACACCCCCTCCCAACCTCCCCCGTCAAGGGGGAGGTGCCGCGCGGTGCTCGCGGGCAAATAGCGTCCCCTTGGCCGGGAGCCTGTACCCATGACCACCGCCCACGAACCCACAATCCCCCCGCCCCGGCGGCTGCGCCCCTGGAACGCCGTCGAGCGCCGCCTTGCCCGGGTCGGCATTACCGGGCGCATGCTGGTGCTGATCGCGCCGGTGCTCTGGCTGCTGGTCTTCTTCCTCGTGCCGCTGGCGGTGGTGTTCGGCATATCGCTGGCCACCAAGCAGTTCGGCCGCCCGCCCTATTCGGCCCTGCTGTCGACCGAGGAGGGCACGGTGCAACTGACGCTGCACCTGTCCAACTACATCCGCCTCTTCACCGACAATCTCTATGTCGCGGCCTATCTGAGCTCGATCCGCATCGCCGCCATTGCCACCGTCATCACGCTCCTGATCGGCTATCCCATGGCCTATGCCATCGCCCGCGCGCCCGACCGCTGGCGCAATATCCTGCTGATGCTGGTGGTATTGCCCTTCTTCACCTCGTTCCTGCTGCGCGTCTATGCGCTGACCGGCTTCATGCGCGGCAATGGCGTGATCAACCAGTTCCTTGGCCTGTTCGGCATCGAGCCGCTGGTGATGATGCAGACCGATTTTGCCGTCTATGTCGGCATCGTCTACACCTACCTGCCCTTCATGATCCTGCCGCTCTATACGACGCTGGTGAAGCTCGACACGGCCCTGTTCGAGGCCTCCGCCGATCTTGGTGCCCGCCCGGCGCGCACCTTCCTCTCGGTCACCCTGCCGCTATCCATGCCGGGCATCGTCGCCGGCTCCATGCTGGTCTTCATTCCGGCCATCGGCGAATTCGTCATCCCCTCGCTGCTGGGCGGGCCGGGTACGCTGATGATCGGCCGGGTGCTGTGGGACGAGTTCTTCACCAATACCAACTGGCCGCGCGCCGCCGCCGTCGCCATGGCCATGCTGGTCGTGGTGGTCGTGCCCATCATGCTGCTGCAACGCGCCCAGAGCGCCGTGGTGGAGAAGTAGCATGCGCCGGGGCTGGTTCCTTCCCATCGCCGCGTCCCTGGGCTTCGCGTTTCTTTACGCGCCCATCGTCTCGCTGGTCATCTTCTCGTTCAACGAAAGCAAGCTGGTCACCGTCTGGTCGGGCTTCTCCACCAAATGGTATGGCGAGCTGTTCAGCGATCCGCAATTGCTGGGCGCCGCCTGGCTAAGCCTGCAGATCGCCGCCATCAGCGCCTCCATTGCGCTGGTGCTGGGCACGCTGGCCGCCGTGGCTTTGGTGCGCTTCCGCCGCTTCAAGGGCCGGACGCTGTTTTCCGGCATGGTCTCGGCGCCGCTGGTCATGCCCGATGTCATTACCGGGCTGGCGCTGCTGCTGCTGTTCGTGGCCATGGAATCCACCCTGGGCTGGCCGCAGGGCCGCGGCATGCTGACCATCGTCATCGCCCACGCCACCTTCTGCACCGCCTATGTCTGCGTCGTGGTGCAGTCGCGCCTCAGCGATTTCGACCGGAGCCTTGAAGAAGCCGCCATGGACCTGGGCGCCTCCCCCCTCCGCACCTTCTTCGACATCACCCTGCCCATCATCGCCCCGGCGCTGGTTTCGGGCTGGCTGCTCGGCTTTACCCTGTCGCTGGATGACCTGGTCATTGCCAGCTTCGTCTCGGGACCGGGCTCGTCGACCCTGCCCATGGTGATCTTTTCCAAGGTCAAGCTGGGCGTTTCGCCCGACGTCAATGCGCTGGCGACGATCATTATTGCCATTGTGGCGCTGGGCGTGCTGGCTGCGACGATTTTGCAACTGCGCGCCCGCCCGAAAAGGGCGCGAGGCTGACCGGGCTGGACAGGCGCGGCAAACGGGGTCATGCTCCCCTCATGTTCAACCAACGTGAAGGAGGTGATCCAGTGTCTTTTGAGATTTTGGTACTCGAAGAAGGTCTGGGATATAGAGTGCTGATCGGGAGTGATCTCGGCTAGCACCTCCTTCCTCGGCACTCGAGGCCGATACACTCAGGAAGGGTCGTCCCGCGGGGCGGCCCTTTTTGCTGCGCCCTTGACGGAGCGCCTCAAGCCATTGATACCGCTGGCCAGATTTGTTGGAGTCCTGCGATGTCCGCGGCCAGTTTCGTTCTCACCCTTTCCTGCGCCGACCGCCCCGGCATCGTCGCCGCCATCACCACCGAACTGGCCGCTTTGGGCGCCAATATCGCCGAATCCAACCAGTTCTGGGACCGCGAGACCGACCGCTTCTTCATGCGGCTGGCCTTTACCGCGCCGGATGGCGTGGGGCGCGACGCCATCGAGCGGGCGCTGAAATCGCCCATCGAGCGCTTTTCGATGAAGACAAGCCTGGCCGATGATGCGCGCAAGAAACGCGTGGTCATCATGGTCTCCAAGTTCGACCACACGCTGCTGCACCTGCTCTACCAGATCCGCGTCGGCTGGCTCGACGCCGAGGTGGCAGCGATCATTTCCAACCACCCGGATACGCAAAAGATCGCCGAGGATGCCGGCATCCCCTTCCACCTGCTGCCGGTGACCAGGGACACCAAGGCGAGCCAGGAGGAACAGGTGCTGGCTTTGGTCAAGCAGACGGGCGCCGACCTCGTGGTGCTGGCGCGCTACATGCAGGTTTTGAGCGACAACCTCTCGACCCGCCTCTTCGGGCAGGTGATCAATATCCACCACTCGTTCCTGCCCAGCTTCAAGGGCGCCAAGCCCTATCACCAGGCCCACGAGCGCGGCGTCAAGATCATCGGCGCCACCGCCCATTACGTGACGCCCGACCTCGACGAAGGCCCGATCATCGAGCAGGAAACCGCCCGCGTCACCCATGCCATGAGCCCCGATGACCTGGTGGCCGCCGGACGGGATATCGAGAGCCGGGTGCTGGCTCGGGCGGTCAAGCTGCACCTGGAGAGCCGGGTGATGCTGAACGGGAAGAAGACGGTGGTGTTCGGGTAGGGCTGTGGCACGCCCTCGTGGTTCGAGGCTCGTGAAGAACTCGCACCTCACCATGAGGGCCGCTTTGAACGCGGTGTCCAGTAGCCCTCATGGTGAAGCGGGAGCGCAGCGACCCTCGAACCACGAGGGCGTGGCACAATCGCTAAACCGGCAAATCTTCCAGCCGGAGCGAATCCGCCAGCGTCGTGCGGTCGAGCACTTCGCGGGTGGCCAGCGTTACCCGCTCGAAGACGTGGCGGATTTCGCAGGAGGCCTCGTCGCGGCAATCGGCGCATTTCTTGTAGGCGATCTTGGACAGGCAGGGCAGCGGCGCGATGGGACCATCGATGAGGCGCAGCACCTCGCCGAACATGATCTGCTCGGGATCCTTGAGCAATTCATAGCCGCCCGAGCGACCGCGGCGGCTGGCGACGAACCCGGCCCGCTTGAGCTCGAGCAGGATCTGCTCGAGGAATTTCTTGGGGATCGCCTGTTCCTTGGAAATCTCGCCGATCATCATGGTTTCCCCGCGCCCGGTCCGGGCGAGGGACACCAGCGCGCGCAAGGCATATTTGGCTTTTTGCGAAATCATCGGCCCTACTGACTTCCCGGTGCACCCATCTGGCGCGCCGAACGCGATCGGGGCAGGAACACAGCCCCGCTGAACTCTATGCGCCCGCGCTCAAGCCTTTGACAAGAGGCTAGCTTTTGGGCTCGGGAACCACCGGCGGCACGGTGGGCTCATCCTTGCTTTCCGCGTCCGGCTCGGGCGGCGCGATACCGCCTTCGCTGGTCTCGGCGGCGGCCTCTGCAGCGGTCTCGGCATCGATCTCCGCCGTGGTTTCGGCAGCCGGCTCCGCTGCCACTTCCGGCTCGGCGGCGGGAACCACCACCTCGTCAATGGCTGCCGGTGCTTCACCAATGGCCGGAGTCGCATCGACCGATTCCGGCCCTGCCGCTGCCGGCTCGGCTGGGATGGACGCGGCTTCGACGGCATCGATGACCACTGGATCGGATTCTGCTGCTTCGGTGGCCGGCGGCGGCAGCTCAATAACCGCGTCCGGCGTCGCGACATCGGCAGCCGCAACCTTTGCCAACAGGTTCTCCACCACCGGCAGCCTGGGCTCGTCGGGCACCGGCATGGCCGCCGATGCCAGGTTACCGCCATCGCCGCGCAGGAAGGTCAGGATGCCCTTGCCGATTTCGCGCTCGCCGCGAATGACCGCAGTGGCGCCCAGATTGCGCAGGAAGGCTTCTTCCTCCTCCGAATAGGCGCGGGCGATGATGGAAATGCCCGGATTGAGCTTGCGGCCGGATTCGCAGACCGACCCCGCCTCGAAGCCATTGGAAATGGCGATCAGCAGGTTGCGGGCCTGCGGCAGGTTGGCCAGCTTGAGCGTATCCTGGCTGGCGGCATTGCCGAAGATGACTTCAAAACCCTCGGCCCGCGCGGCGGCGACGTCATGGTCCGAATCCTCGATCACCACCAGCCCGCCGCCATCGGCCTTGATGCCGTCGGCCACGATACGCCCGACCTGGCCAAAGCCGACCAGCACGGTATGGCCGGACTGGTGCGACGGCTCGTCCGTATCGTCGTCATCATCAGCGCCGAGCGCCCCGGTATCGATCGCCGCCGCGCTCGGCGCGTCGGTCGTCGCGGGTCCCGTTGCGGCCTCGGACAGCTCGGTGGGCTCGACACGCGCGCCATCATGCGTCGCCTTGCGCTGGGCGACCTTCGCCTCGAAGCGCGGCTTGGCCAGGTCTACCAGCCAGAATATAACCGGATTGAGGATGATGGATATCACCGCGCCGGCCAGCACCAAATCCTGCGCTTCCTTGGGCATGATGGCCAGCGACACGCCCATGCTGGCGATGATGAAGGAAAATTCGCCGATCTGCGCCAGCGACGCGGAAATGGTCAGCGCCGTCCCCACAGGCCGCTTGAACAGCAGCACGATGCCAAACGCGGCCAGCGACTTGCCGATGACGATGATGAAGACCGTTGCCAGTAGCGGCACCGGATTGGTGATGATGGTCGAGGGGTCGAACAGCATGCCGACCGAAACGAAGAACAGCACGGCAAAGGCGTCGCGCAGCGGCAGGGTTTCCTGCGCGGCGCGATGGCTGAGTTCGCTTTCGGAGAGGATCATGCCGGCAAAGAACGCGCCCAGCGCCAGCGACACGCCGAACAGCACGGCCGAACCGAGCGCCACGCCCAGCGCGATGGCCAGCACCGCCAGGCGGAACAGTTCGCGGCTGCCGGTATGAGCGGTGCCATGCAGCGCCCAGGGAATGAAGCGGCGGCCCACGATCATCATGAAGCCGACAAAGGCGGCAATCTTGATGACGGTGAGCCCGATGACCCCCCAGATGCCGATACCCCCGCCCGCCAGGCGCTCGACAAACGAAACGAAGGGATCGTGCGGGGCGTTTTCGCTGCCGCCCAAAGCCGCGAAGGCCGGGATCAGCACCAGCGCCAGCACGCAGACCAAATCCTCCACGATCAGCCAGCCCACGGCAATCCGGCCACGGTCGGTTTCGAGCAGGCGGCGATCCTGCATGGCCTTGAGCAGCACCACGGTCGAGGCGCAGGACAGCGCCAGGCCGAAAAGCAGGGACCCTCCGACATCCCAGCCGAGCAGCATGCCCAGCCCGAAACCCAGCAAGGTCGCCAGCGCGATCTGGCCGACGGCGCCGGGAATGGCCAGCGCCCGCACGCTCATCAAATCCTTGAGCGAGAAATGCAGGCCCACCCCGAACATGAGAAGGATCACGCCCAGCTCGGCCAATTCGGCGCCCAGCGCCTGATCGGCCACGAAGCCCGGTGTGTAGGGCCCCACCAGCACGCCGGCAGCCAGATAGCCCACCAGGGGAGGCATCTTGAAGCGATTGGCGATCATGCCGAAAATGAAGGCCAGCACCAGACCCGCGACGATCGTTGAGATCAGGGGGGTGTCGTGGTGCATGATGCCTCCGTTGTGGGGAATGATCCGGGCTGATGGAAATCTCTACGACCAAGATGGGGTATAGAGGCGCATTGCGCAAGCACCACCAATGCTGGAAACATCAGCAATTTGGCTTACTTGGCGAGAAAACTTCACAGCACCCGATGCAGAAACGCGAGTTTGTCTTTGTTATGACGGAACCCGCCCTTGCGGCGCATCTCCTGCAGGGAAAACACGAACCCGTCACACGCCTCCCAGTCTATCCGCTCCTCCGGCATCACCCGGCTTGTCCGGATGATCCATCTTCGGCGCGTGTGGAGCCGTGCATTGCCCGGACCAGCCGGGCAATGCACGGTGGAGGGGCGGGTCTGCCAATGTGGGGAGAGGGCCCTCGCCCGCTTCAGGAAACCACGGTGATCTTTTCGGCGGCGCGGGTAATGCCGGTATAGAGCCAGCGCGCCCGTTCCTCGCGGAACACGAAGCTCTCGTCGAACAGATAGACATTGTCCCACTGGCTGCCCTGCGCCTTATGGACAGTGAGGCAGTAGCCGAAGGTGAATTCGTCGAACTGGCGGCGCTCGGGCCAGCTCATCGTATCTTCCTCGCCCGAAAAGAAGGCCTTGTGCGTCAGCACCCGCGCCTCGCCCTTGCCCTCGTCGGCCCCCAGCAGCAGCGAATATTTGCCATTGGTCCGCTTGGTGACTTCGGTGACGATCCAGATCTGGCCGTTGAGCAGCTTCTTGCGCGGATTGTTGCGCAGGCAGACCATGCGGTCGCCTTCCACCGGCTCGTGGAAGGGCAGGCCGCGTAATTCGCGCAGGCGATCATTGTATTGCAGGCGGGTCTTGTTGCGGCCCACCAGCACCTGGTCGGCTTCGAGTACCGCGTTGCGATCGACATTGTCGCGGCCCACCACGATGGATTCGCCATAGGAGCCGCGCTCGAGAAAGCCGCCTTCGCGCACTTGCATGGAGAGGTGGATGATCGGATTGTCCGCCGCCTGGCGGTGGATTTCGGTGAGCATGATGTCGGGCTCGTCGGCGGTGAAGAAACCGGCGCCCTGCACCGGCGGCAGCTGGAACGGATCGCCCAGCACCAGCACCTTGACCCCAAAGCTGAGCAGGTCGCGGCCCAGTTGCTCATCGACCATCGACACTTCATCGATAACGATGAGATCGGCATCGGCGGCCGGGCTTTCATCGTCGAGCACGAAGCGCGGCTCGCCCTCCTTTTCGCTGACCAGGGTATAGATCAGGCTATGGATGGTCTGCGCGCCCTTGCAGCCGCGCTTGCGCATGACCAGAGCCGCCTTGCCAGTAAAGGCGGCATATTTGACGCTGCGGACATCCTGCGCCAGATGCACGGCCAGGGTCGACTTGCCGGTGCCGGCCCAGCCGAACAGGCGGAACACCTGGGGCCCGTTCTTGTCCTTGAGCCAGGCGGACACCGCCTTGAGCGCGCCATCCTGCTGGGGCGACCAGACCGGCATCAGGCGATCCGCGTCCGGACCATGCCGACACCGGCAATGGCGCCTTCCAGCACATCGCCGCGCACCACGGCACCAACGCCGGCCGGGGTGCCGGTCATGATGATATCGCCGGCCTTGAGGGCAACGAAGCGGCTCAGATAGGCGATGGTGTCGGCGACGTTCCAGATCTGGTCGGCGAGATCGCCGCGCTGGCGTTCGACGCCGTTGACCGAGAGCGTGATCGTGCCCTTGTCGGGGTGGCCGATCGCGCTCACCGGTTCGATCGTGCCGATGGGGGCAGAATGATCGAAGCCCTTGGCCATGTCCCAGGGGCGCCCGGCTTTCTTGGCCTGCGTCTGCACATCCCGCCGCGTCATGTCGAGGCCAACGGCATAGCCATAGACATGGTTGAGCGCATCGGCCGAGGCGATATCGGACCCGTCCTTGCCGATGGCGACGACCAGTTCGATCTCGTGGTGGAAATCACTGGTCTGGCTCGGATAGGGGATATCGGCGCCACCGACGACGATGGCATCGGCCGGCTTGCCGAAGAAGAATGGCGGATCGCGCGTGTCATTGCCCATTTCCACCACATGCTCGGCATAGTTGCGGCCCACGCAATAGACCCGGCGCACGGCGAACAGCCCGCCACGGGCGATCGGGATGGTCGTGGGCGCGTAAGGTTCGAACAGAAAATCAGCCACGCTTGAACTCCTCGGCATAGGGCCCGATCAGGTCGAGGTCGATCTTGCCCAGCCGGTCCTGTGCGGTGAAGGACTGGTGCCAATAGGGATAGAGCAAAGGCGGCCTGCTGGCCGCATCGAGCCGGGCGCGTTCGTCGTCACTCAGCTTGAAGTCGGCCGCGCCCAGATTGTCCTGGAACTGCGCATCGCTGCGCCCGCCGATAATGACCGAGGTCACCCCCGGCCGCCCCAGCAGCCAGGCCAGCGCCACCTGCGCGCCCGAGACGCCGCGTTCCTCGGCCACACCAACCAGCACGTCGATGATGTCGTAGAATTTCTCCCAGTCATAGACCGGCGGTTCGCGGAAGCCGCCCACATGCCGGCCCGATTTCGGTCCGCCATCGCGCCGATACTTGCCCGAGAGCAGCCCGCCCGCCAGCGGCGACCAGATGAGCACGCCCAGCCCCTGGTCCTGACCGACCGGGATCAGCTCATATTCGGCTTCGCGCGAATGCAGCGTGTAGTGGATTTGCTGGGAGATGAAGCGTTCGCCCTGTCGCGCCCCGGCAGCAGCGAGGGCCTTGCTGATTTGCCAGCCGGCATAATTGGAACAGCCGATATAGCGGACCAAGCCCCTTTTCACGAGCGTATCGAGCGCCTCCATCGTCTCCTCGATGGGCGTCTGCCCGTCCCATTCATGCACCTGGTAGAGATCAATGACATCGGTCTGCAGTCGGCGCAGGCTGGCTTCGGCCTGGGCGACGATGTGGTGGCGGGAAAGGCCGATATCGTTGGGTCCGTCGCCCATCTTGAAGCGGACTTTTGTCGCGACCAGCGTTTTCTGCCGGCGGCCATTCTCGGCCAAAGCCACCCCGACCATCTCCTCGGAGACGCCGGCATTGTAGACATTGGCCGTGTCGATCAGGTTGATGCCGGCATCGAGGCACATGTCGATCTGCCGTGTCGCGTCACCCTGTTCGGTATGGCCGACCTTTTCGGAACCGCCAAAGGTCATGGTGCCCATGGTCAGCGTGGAGACCTTGAGGCCTGAACGCCCCAGATAACGGTATTCCATCGACATTCCTCGTTTGTTCTGCCGCGATAGGGCTAAAGGGCAAACGGAGTCGGGTCAATCGCACTCTGTGCCACGCCCTCGTGGTTCGAGGGTCGCTTCACTCCCGCCTCACCATGAGGGCTACTTTTAGCTCAATGTCCTTGTAGCCCTCATGGTGAGGTGCGAGTTCTTCACGAGCCTCGAACCACGAGGGCGTGGCACGATGGTTCGATCCCTGCTAAACCGCCGCCATCCTTCCGAAAGCCCTCCCCGTGCGGCCGCAATCCGTCGTCTTTTCCGTCCTGCTCGTCACGCTGGGCATGGTGTTCACCCAGACCGGCGCGAGCTTTGCCAAGGGGCTGTTTCCGCTGGTGGGTGCAGCGGGCGCGACGACATTGCGGCTGGTGCTGGCGGCCGTCGTGCTGGTCGCCGTGTTCCGGCCGTGGCGGCAGAAGCTCGACAGCAGGCAATGGCGCGCCGTTCTGGCCTATGGCGCCGTCATGGGCGCAATGAACCTGTTCTTCTATGCGGCGCTGGCAACCATTCCGCTCGGCGTCGCCGTGGCGCTCGAATTCACCGGCCCGCTGGCGGTGGCCCTGGCCGGCGCGCGCAAGCCGCTCGATTTCGCCTGGATCGCCCTGGCCCTGGCCGGGCTCGCCATGCTGCTGCCGCTGGGCCAGTCGACCGGCGCGATCGGCATAATGGGCGTGCTGCTGGCCCTGGCGGCCGGCGCCTGCTGGGCCGGCTATATCATTTTCGGCCAGCGCGCCGGCACCGGCGGCGGCCCGCATATCACGGCGCTCGGTGTGTCCGTCGCGGCCGTCATCGCGCTGCCCTTCGGCGTCGCGACATCAGGCACGGCCCTGCTCGATCCGGCCATCCTGCCCATCGGGCTGGGCGTGGCCCTGCTGTCGAGCGCCATTCCCTATGCGCTGGACATGGTGGCCCTGCCCCATATGCCATCGCGCCTGTTCGGGATTCTGATGAGTGGCCAGCCGGCCCTCGGCGCGCTGTCGGGTTTCCTCATTCTCGGCGAAACGCTGAGCCCCTGGCAGTTGGGCGGCATCGTCGCCATCATCGTGGCCTCGCTGGGCGCCACGGTGACGATAGCGCGGAATACGCCGCCACCCGTGGCGTAAAAATCGCTTCACCCGCTGTCTGAATTGGGCATAGTCGCTCGTCATGTTCACGACGAGGGATGTCTAAATGCTGTATGCTGTCCTCTGCTACAATGATGAAAACGCCGTCGCCACCTGGTCCAAGGAGGAGGATGACGCCTGCATGGCGCGCCTCGGCCAGGTCGAGGACGGCATGAAGGCCAAGGGCAAGATGGGCCCGGTGGCGCGGCTGCTGCCGACTACTTCGGCAACCACCCTGCGCAAGACCTCGGGCGAACCCCTGATCATCGACGGGCCCTTCGCCGAAACCAAGGAACAGTTCCTCGGCTTCTATCTCGCCGATTGCGACTCGCTGGACGAGGCCATCGCCTTTGCCAAGGAGCTGATCAAGGCCAATCCCAGCGGCGGCGGCTATGAAATCCGTCCTGTCGGCATCTTTCACCCCAGCGAGCTTGGATAATGGTCGACAACGCCTGGATAGCAGCGGCCCTGATAGCGGCCCGACCCCAGGCGTTGAGCGCCCTGCTGCGCTATTTCCGCAATCTTGATGCCGCCGAGGAGGCTTTCCAGGAAGCGAGCCTCCGCGCCGTCAGAACCTGGCCCGTCAAGGGGCCGCCGCGCGACACCGTGGCCTGGCTGATCTTCGTCGGGCGCAATAGCGGCATCGATGCGGTGCGCAAGACGCGCAGGAACGTCGCCCTGCCGTCCGAAGAGCACCTGTCGGACCTCGACGATGCCGAAGTGGATATCGCCGAGCGGCTGGATGGCGCGCATTACCGCGACGACATCCTGCGCCTGCTTTTCGTGTGCTGCCACCCCGACCTGCCCGCCAACCAGCAGATCGCGCTGGCTCTGCGCGTGGTGGCCGGCCTGCCGCTACGGCAGATCGCCAGGGCGTTCCTGGTCAGCGAAGTGGCGATGGAGCAGCGCATTACCCGCGCCAAGGCGCGCATCGCCGCCAATAATGTGCCTTTCGATCCGCCTGATGAAGAAGGAAGGTTGGAGCGGCTGGGCGTGGTGGCCATGATGATCTACCTCGTCTTCAACGAGGGCTATTCGCGCGGCCATTCCGACCCCGATGCGGCCCTGCTCTGCGACGAGGCGATAAGGCTCGGCCGGCTGTTGCAGCACCTGTTTCCCAGCGAGCCGGAAGTCATGGGGCTGGTGGCGCTGATGCTGCTGCAGCATGCGCGGCACCGCGCCCGCACCGATGCCGAGGGCCAGATCGTGCTGCTGGAGGACCAGGACCGGACCCTGTGGGACGGACCCATGCTGGCCGAGGGGCGGGCGCTGGTGGAAAAGGCCCTGCGCCATCAGGAGCCGGGCACCTACCAGGTGCAGGCCGCCATTGCCGCCCAGCATGCGCGGGCCAAGCGCGCCGAGGACACCGATTGGGGCGCCATCGACCGGCTCTACCAGACGCTCGAAGTCATCCAGCCTTCACCCGTGGTGACGCTCAACCGCGCCGTGGCTGTCAGCAAGGCATATGGGCCGGAAGCGGCCCTGGCGCTGATCGCGCCTTTGGGCGACAGGCTCGACTCCTATTTCCACTATCACGGGGTGCGCGGCGGGCTGCTGCTGCAACTGGGCAATACATCGGGGGCGCGCGAAGCCTTCAACCGCGCCATAGCGCTGGCCGGCTCGCCGGCCGAGGCGGCGCATATTCGCCTCCATCTCGACCGGTTGGCGGCGCAGCCAGCTTTGCCGCCGGCCAGCGCGATCAATTGATAGATGACTGAACTGGCGCCTGACCGCGCGCCATGCTTGCATAGGCCCAACCGAGGAGAACAGACATGACCGCACCCCGCCCCACCACCGGCGTTACGCCCTATCTCAATGTCGACGGCGCCCGAAAGGCACTCGACTTCTACAAGACCGCCTTTGCCGCCATCGAGCACGAGGCCATGACGGCCGAGAACAGCGACAAGCTGATCCACAGCACCATCGAGATCAATGGCAGCGTGCTCTTCGTCTGCGACTTCTTCCCCGACTACGGCTTCCCGCCGGTCAAGCCGCAGGGCTTCAACATGCATATCCATGTCGACGACGCCCAGAAATGGTGGGACCGCGCCGTGGCTGCCGGCTGCAAGGTGACGTCGCCGCTCAAGACGGAGTTCTGGGGCGATATCTATGGCCAGCTGGAAGACCCGTTCGGGGTGACCTGGGCGATCGGGCAGAGCGTGAAGCCGGTGTGAGCCACCATTCTCCTGCCCCATCGTTTCATTTTCACGGAACCGGTGGTTATCGCCCCCTCCCCCTTGAGGGGAGGGTTGGGAGGGGGTGGTTTCGGGTTCACTGATGGACCCCCTCCCTCGATCCCTCCCCTCAAGGGGGAGGGAGGCGCAAGAGCCTACGACGCCATCGAAAGGATGAACCGCCCTAAGCAAGCCTTCACCCCGCCCTGCTAAAGTCCCGCCATGCCCACCGACAAGCTCCAGACCTACCGTGACAAGCGTGACTTCCAGCGCACCAGCGAGCCTGCCGGCTCCGTGGGCAGCGCCGGCAACCGCTTCGTCATCCACAAGCACCATGCCACGGCGGACCATTATGACCTGCGGCTCGAACTCGATGGCGTGCTGAAAAGCTGGGCCGTGCCCAAGGGACCTTCGCTCAACCCGGCCGACAAGCGCTTCGCCGCCGCCACCGAGGACCACCCGATCGACTATATCGACTTCGAGGGCGTCATCCCCGAGGGCGAATATGGCGGCGGACCGATGATCGTCTGGGATACCGGCACCTGGGCGCCGATGGGCGACCCGCATGAAGATTTGCAGAAGGGCGCCTTCAAGTTCCGCCTGGTCGGCGAAAAGCTGCGCGGCGGCTGGATGCTGGCGCGGCTCAAAGGCAAGCCGGAGGACAAGGGTAAGGAAGGCTGGATCCTGTTCAAGGAACGGGACACATCAATGAGTACCGAGGAGGATATTCTCGAAACCCGCCCCGAAAGCGTCAAGACCGGACGGCGGATCGAGGAACTGGTGGCGCCCCCCCCTGCTCCGATCAAAAAGGCCGGCAAGCCGCAGCCGGGCAAGCTGACCGGCGCCGTGAAGGCGCCCCTGCCCGCTACGATGGCGCTGCAACTGGCCTCGTCGGCCGAGAAAGTGCCGGACCCCAAGGGGAAATATCTGCATGAGATCAAGTTCGACGGCTATCGCACGCTGGCCTTCCTCCAAGCCGGCAAGGCCCGGCTGATCACCCGCGGCGGGCTGGACTGGACCAAACGCTATGGCGACTTGCCCAAGGCCTTCGGCGAGCTCAATTGCCGCGAGGCCATCGTCGATGGCGAGATCGTGGTGCTGGACAAGCAGGGGATCAGCCGCTTCTCCATGTTGCAGGATGCGTTGTCGGAAGGGGCGGGCAACAAGCTGGTGTTTTATGCCTTCGACCTGCTGCATCTCGACGGCTGGGATCTGCGCAATGTGCCCTTGGTCAAGCGCAAGGGCCTGCTGGCGCAACTGCTCTCCGGCCATGTGACACCGCGCTCGGCCATCCAATATTCCGACCATGTCGAGGGCGACGGACAGGTGCTGCTCGACCATGCTTCCGAACTGGGGCTGGAAGGCGTGGTTTCCAAGCGCGCGGACAGCAAGCATACGGCCGGGCGATCATCGAGCTGGCTCAAGATCAAGGCGCTCAAAACCGGCGACTATGTCATTGCGGGCTACAGCGACAGCGCCGCCAATGGCGGCATCGGCGCGCTGGCTGTGGGTGAATGGGTCGAGGGAGAACTGGTCTATCGCGGCAAGGTGGGCACCGGCTTCGACGCCGCCACGATGAAGTCGCTGGTGGCGCGGCTGGCGCCGCTGCGGATCGATGAGAAGCTGGAGCGCGCGCCAAAAGAGATCATCCCGGTGCGGCCCATTCTGACCGCCCGCATTCAATATGCCAACCAGACCAATGACGGCATGCTGCGCCACGCCGTGTTCAGGGGGTTGCGTCAGGCCGAGCTGACGACGCCGGTGAGCGCGCCGGTCAAGCGCATCATCTCCGACGCGGACCTCGCCGGCATATGGGTGACCAATCCGACACGGCGGCTGTTCGGCAAGACCGGGCCGACCAAGCTCGATATCGCGGTCTATTATGCCGGTGTAGGCGACTATATGCTGCCGCACCTGTTCAACCGGCCAGTCTCGCTGTTCCGCTGCCCGACCGGCAAGCCGCATGACTGCTTCTTCCAGCGCCATCCCTTTACCGGCATGCCTGATGGTCTCAAGAGCTTCGAGACGCAGAATTCGGAAGGCGAGAAACAGACCTATATCTCGGTGGAGGATGCCAGGGGCTATCTGGCTTTGGCCCAGTTCGGCGTCATCGAGTTCCACGCCTGGGGCACCCATGCCAGCCATATCGACAAGCCCGACCGGGTGATCTTCGACCTCGACCCCGGCGAGGGCGTGCAATGGCGCGACGTGGTCAATGCCGCCGTGCATCTGCGCGGGGGGCTGGAGGCCATGGGGCTCAGGCCCTTCGTCAAGACCTCGGGCGGCAAGGGCGTGCATATCGTGGTGCCGACCACGAAAAAGCTGACCTGGAAACAGGCCCATGCCGCCTGCGCCGCCATTGCGGTGGTGCTGGCCAAGACCGGGCCCGACACGTTTACCACCACAATGGGCGAGCAGAACCGCAAGAACCGCATCTTCATCGACTATCACCGCAATGCGCGCAGCGCGACGGCGGTAGCGGCCTATTCGCTGCGCGCCCGCCCGCATCTGCCGGCCTCTACGCCGATAGACTGGCGGGACCTGGAATCCATCGACTCTCCCGAAGACCTGAATTATTCTACGCTTCCGGGTTTGTTAACCACGGCTGGCGACCCCTGGGCCGACATTAACGAGTCCGCACGGGATCTAACGTCATGATTTACGTGTTGTTTGCGTAGTGTTCGCGCGTAGGAGACGAAAATGGCACCCAGAGCCAGTTGGAAGGGCCATATCAGACTGAGCCTGGTGAGCTGCGCGGTGAAGATGTTCCCGGCGACATCGACGTCGGAGCGCATCAGCTTCAACCAGCTCCACAAGGATACGCATAACCGCATCAACATGAAGCCGGTCGACCCCGAACTGGGTCTGGTCGAACGATCAGACCTGGTGCGCGGCTACGAATACGAAGCCAAGCAATATATCATCATCGAGGACGAAGACCTCGAAGCCGTCCGCATCGAATCCAACCACACGCTCAATATCGAAGCCTTTGTCGATGAGAACGAAGTGGACGAGATCTACCAGGACGCCCCCTATTACCTCGCCCCCGACGGGGCCATGGCCGAGGAAACCTTCGTCGTTTTGCGCGAGGCCCTGCGCAAGAGCGGCAAGGTGGCCATTGCCCGGCTGGTGCTGTCGAGCCGCGAGCGCGTGGTGACCATCGGCGCGCGCGACAAGGGCATGTTCGTCACCACTTTGCGCAACCCCAACGAAGTGCGCGGCACGGCCGAATATTTCGATACTATCCCGCAGGGCAAGCCCGATGCGGAAATGCTCGACCTGGCGCAGAAGCTGATCGACCAGAAGGTCACCCATTTCGACCCCAAGGCCTATGAGGATCGCTATGAGGTCGCCCTGATGTCGATGATCAAGGAAAAGCTCAAGGGCCACAAACCAATCATTGCAGCGGCGCCCGAACGCGGCAATGTTATCAACCTGATGGACGCGCTGAAGGCGAGCCTGGGGGAAGCCAAGCCGGCCGCGAAAAGCAAGGCCAAGGCACCTGCTGCCGCGCCCAAGGAATCCGCCGCCAAGGCATCGCTCAAGGCCGCATTGGAAGCATCCAAGGCCGCAGCACCAAAGGCGGCCGCAAAAAAGAAGGCCTGACCTGAATGAGAGCAAGCGGGGAGAGCTATGGGGTGATCGGCGCCCTGCAGGCCTTCCCGCTGCGCCTCGCTACGCGCCGCGTCCAGAGCCTCGGCGGACGCCTGCACCGCAATATTACCCGCGGCACCACCGCCGCCGTGCTGGGCCGCACGCTGCTGGCAAGAAAATCGCAGGAATATATCGAGCAAGCCGCCGGCAAGGCGCGGGCAAACAACGTCCCTTTGCTGAGCGAAAACGGCTTCCTGCGCCTGCTGCGCAGTCTGCCCCCAGTGCCATCGGCCAATATCACCCGCCAGGCCATGCTCGACCAGTCGCGGCTCGATGGCGACGTGCTGGACCTGCTGGCGCTGTTCGACGCCTTCGAGCACCATGTGGAGCCCTTCTCGTTCCGCGACGTCATCCTGGCGAAGAAATATGCCGGACTGGTCGCATCGGGCGCGAGCTGGAGCGCCATTGCGCGCTCGGTGCACCAGATCGGCCCGGTGGGCTCGCTGACCGCGCTGACGCTGCAGGCCGATGGCCCGGCGCGCATCGTGGCCAGGGACGCCCATTCGCTGGCCGAACTGAACGGGCAACGCCTGCTGTCCCTGCCCGAATTGGATGAGGATGCCGAAGACTATTTCGGCCTGGCCGAAACGGCGGAGGCGGCCGAACTCTTCGCCGAGGCGGCGACGCTCTACCAGCATTGCTCATCGATCGACTCTACCGATGCAGTGGCCGCCTTCAACTTCGGCAATTGCCTGCGCAAACTGGAGCGGCTGGACGAAGCCGCGACGGCCTATATCACCGCCATCAAGCGCGACCCCGATTTCGTCGAGGCCTGGTTCAACCATGGCGGCGTGCTGCGTGACATGGGCCGCGTGGCGGCGGCGCGCGAGCACCTGGCCAAGGCGGTGGCGCTGGACCCCGATTATGCCGACGCGGTGTATAATCTGGCGGCGCTGGAATATGACGCGCATGACCTGGCAGCGGCGCGGCAATGGTGGCTGCGCTATCTGGAGCTGGACAGTGACTCGGACTGGGCAAGACGGGCCCGGGCCGGGATTGGGCTGGCCAATCGGACGCTGAACAAGGCGGGGTAGCGCCACGCCCTCGTGGTTCGAGGCTCGCGAAGGGCTCGCACCTCACCATGAGGGCTACTCTTGGTCCGGCGTATCAGCAGCCCTCATGGTGAGGCGGGAGCGTAGCGACCCTCGAACCACGAGGGCGTGGCACGGAGCGTCTTCACCAGTTACAGTGCGCCCAAACCACGGGACCCCACGCCATGCCCACCAGCTTCCTCTTCGACGGCCCCGAAGATGCCCGCGTCACCATCCTCCTCGCCCATGGCGCCGGGGCGCCGATGGACTCCGCCTCGATGAATGCGACGGCCAAGGCGCTGGCGGCCGAGGGCTTTCGCGTGGCGCGGTTCGAGTTCGGCTATATGGCAAGCCGCCGCACCGAGGCGGGGAAAAAGCCACCGCCGCGGGCCGACAAGGTGATGCCCGAATTCGTCGCCGCGGTGGACGATCTGGGGCCGACCAATGGGCCGCTCATCATCGGCGGCAAATCCATGGGTGGTCGGGTGGCCAGCATGGTGGCCGATAGCCTGTTCGAGGCGGGGCGCATCGCCGGGCTGGTGTGCCTGGGCTATCCATTCCATCCACCGGGCAAGCCGGAGACGCTACGCACCGCGCATCTGGCCGAGCTCAAGACGCCGACCATGATCTTCCACGGTACGCGGGACGAATTCGGCTCGCCGGAGGAGATTGCCGGCTATGCGTTGTCGCCTGATATCACGGTGCAGTTTCTCGAAGACGGCGACCATGATCTCAAGCCGCGCAAGACACTATCCGGCTTTTCGACTGCCGATCATCTCAAGACGATAGCGACGAGTATCGACGCCTGGGCCAAGCGCATCGCGACGTGAAGATTGCCACCTACAATATCAATGGCATCAACAGGCGCCTGCCCAACCTGATGGCGTGGCTGGCCGACGCGGCGCCTGACGTCGTGTGCCTGCAGGAGCTCAAGGCCAGCGACCGGCAGTTCCCCGCCACCGCTTTGGCCGATGCCGGCTATGGCGCGGTGTGGCGCGGGGAATCGAGCTGGAACGGCGTGGCCATATTGGCGCGCGGAACCGAGCCGGTGCTGACGCAGGCCGAGCTGCCCGGCAATCCTGATGACAGCCAGGCGCGCTATATCGAGGCGGCGGTGAACGGCGTGCTGGTCGCCTGCCTCTATGCGCCCAATGGCAATCCGCAGCCGGGGCCGAAATTTGCCTACAAGCTGGAGTGGATGCAGCGGTTTCTGGCCCATGCGCAGGGCCTGTGGGACACCGGGCTCCCGGTGGCTTTGGTGGGGGATTACAATATCGTGCCCGAGCCGCGCGATATTTACGAAACCAAGTCCTATCGCGACAATGCTCTGGTGCAGCCCGAAAGCAGGGCCTTATTCGCCGCACTGCTGGCGCAGGGCTGGACCGACGCTATCCGCAAGACCCATCCCGACGAAACGATCTATACGTTCTGGGACTATATGCGGAACCGCTGGCCGCGTGATGCGGGCCTGCGGCTGGACCACCTGCTGCTGAGCAAGACGCTGGCGCGTCGGCTGACCGCTGCGGGCGTGGACCGCGACATACGCGGCGAGGAGGGTGCCAGCGATCATGCACCGGCCTGGATCGAACTACAGGACTAGAGTCACGTTTGGCCGCGTTTCCAAACCCGCAAAGCCGCTGCCATTTCTGCGGCAAAGCGCCAGCGACCAGCCGTTGGCGCCGAGCAGCGATCCGAGTTCGGTGCGATCTCCCTATGTCAACTGCGCTCAAGGATATACGCGCACGAAATTGTCAATTTCTTGCGGACTGACTGATCAAGTTTCTGGTTGGTGGCGGGAGCAAGGTGTTCTTCTAGCACGCTGAAGCCAGCATCTTCCAAAAAAGACCTCAGTTCGCTTGGTGTTTCCACATTGAACAGATGATCGGGAGCGGGACTGTTGATGGGCATGTTGAGGAAAAGCCGACCGCCCGGAGATAGCAGTGGGCGGATAGCATCAAGTGCCGCGCGGGGATTTTCCATGTGTTCCAGAACTTCGCTGAATACCAGGCTATCAAACTGCGCTGTGGGCGAAGCGAAGAGGTCCTGTAGCACAAGGTCGGGCATGCGGCCTGGGTCCAGGGACTCCAACGCGTGGCGCGTCCTCTCGATGGATGCCGCGGAAATGTCCCAACCCGTAGCTGTTCTGCAGCGTTGGTCTTCAGCGGCCAGAGCGAGAAACAACCCATGGCCAGGACCGATTTCAAGATGTGAATAATCGGCTCCGAGGCTCGGCAAGTACCCATTGCGAAAGAAGGCCATGACGCTCGTATGGTTAGACCACCACAATTGCGTCATTAGCAGTCCGTTCATATAGCGCGTCATGTACGCCGCGTCGGAGTAAACCTGCTCATAGGCTTGGGAAAAGGTGTCCAGCCGGTATCGGCCAGTCCGCCGGAAGTAGAGTTCTTCCTCTACCTGCCTGTCGCAGAGCCACCGATAATCCTGCAGGAAGGTCTGCTCTGCGCCCGCCGTTAGCTTGGCAACCTTGCGGGCCAGCCACTCCAGGTGAGCCAATGCCTCCGGCGATTCGCCGCCAAACCGGCGATCGAACAGCTTTGCGTGCTCGGGATAGACTGCCAATTGCTGTGAGACGAGCCGAGAGAGGTGGGGAAATAGAGATGGGTCTATCTGCATAGCGGGCTGTGGCATTGCTCCATTGGTTCCTGCGTCGTATACGGCAACAGCGAGTTACCATCAATAAACGATCCCAAAGGCCCTGCCGCTCATGCACGACAAACTGGTTTTGCTGTTCGCCGACGAACTCGACGTCGACCCGGCCACGCTTAACGACGCCAGTTCGCCCGACACGGTCGACTCCTGGGATAGCTTGGCGGCGATGCGGCTGGTTGCGGCCATAGAGACGGTATTTTCCGTCTCGCTGTCCGCACGCGACGTCATGCGCATGCGAACCATCGGAATTGCTCGCGAAGTGCTTCAGGCAAAGGGCGCGGATATTTAATTCGATATGAACGCGCCGCCCGACACTCGCCAGTTACAACAGCTCTGGCGTAGGCACCTAACCTCCGCGGGCAGGGGCGATCCAGACATTAGCATCGGCATGGCCGCAAGCTTCACTGCTGAAACCGCCATTCCCTTGCTTGGCGGCTTGTTGCTGGCTGCCGGGTATACCGGCCCTGACCTGCGCCTGGCCGGCTATAACCAGCTTGCCCAAACATGTTTAGCGCCGGAAGGCAGCTTTGACGGGCATATTCCCCAGATTTTCGTCCTGCTGTTCCGGCTGGAGGATTTGGCCGATTCGGCTGACAAGGCATCCGAGGCCTACGACACGATCAGCGCCGCGATGAGCCGGCTTCGCCAAACTGTTGAGAGCGAGATCGTCATTTCCCTGCCGCCCAGACCGCGGCAGCCGGCCGGAAGGGTGACCGAGTTCCCGCGGGGCAACGACTGGCTGGGCCTTTGGCACCGGGTCTCCTCTGACCTCCTCGCCTTCGCCGGGAATCATGCGTCGGTTTACCTGCTGGATCTCGAGCAGATCATTGGTGCGTTGGGCGAGGCTTCGGCACTTAGCCCCCAGGGAGAATATCTCTACCGCCAGCCTTTTACGGGAACAATGCAACTGCACATGTCTCGAGCACTTGCCCGCATCATTGACGCGCGTATGAAGCCCGCCCGGAAGTGCATCGTGATCGACTGCGACAACACCCTATGGGGCGGGATCATCGGTGAAGATGGCATCGGTGGCGTCGAACTCGGACCCGATTTTCCTGGTCGTGCCTATGTGGAGTTCCAGAGCCAGCTCAAGGCATTGCGTATGGCCGGAACGTTGCTGGCCATCAGCAGCAAGAATAACCCGCAGGACGTATTGGAAATGTTCGACTCGCACCCGGCCATGGTTCTGCGGCGTGATGACATATCGGTTTTTCAAGTGAACTGGGAAGCCAAGTCACGCGCTATCGAAAATATTGCCGCGGAACTCAACATCGGCATAGATTCACTGGTCTTCGTCGACGACAGCAGCTTCGAGATCGAGGAGGTACGTGTGCGCTTCCCCGAGGTTGCGTGCCTACAAGTCCCCAATGACGTCGAGCAGCTTCCCGATCTTCTGGTGGACAATGGCTTTCTGTTCGACAAGCTGACCATCACGTCGGAAGACAGAACCCGAACGGAGATGATGCGGTCTGACCGGCAGCGTCGCGACCAGGGCAAGACCCTTACCGCCGAAGAGTTTTTGCGTACTGTCGAGCTCCGGGTGGATTTTAATCCGTACCGCGATGAAGACTTGGCGCGGTTCGTCCAACTCATCAATAAATCCAACCAGTTCAACCTGACGACCAGGCGTTATTCGGCAGACGACATACGGGCTATGCGATCGGATCGCCAGACCGACCTTTTCAGCGTTACGGTCGGCGACAAGTTCGGTGACTATGGTCTGGTCGGCATTTGCATCTTGAAGGCCGAGGGCAAGGTGGCACGGGTCGACAGCCTGCTGATGTCCTGTCGCGTGCTGGGAAGGGGCGTCGAGACCGCCATGCTTGCCCAGGCGGTGGCCCTGGCCCGTGCCCGCGGATGCGACGCTATCGTCGGGGAGTATCGTCCCACAAAAAAGAACGCCATGGTGTCCGACCTCTATCCTCAGCATGGCTTCGTTCCGGCGGACGAGGACGGGCTTTTCATTCGCAACACCGAAAGTCTGCCCTCGCCTGAGCATCTCGCCGTGACTCTGCCGGCGACGGGCTTCATGCAATGATCGCGCCGCTCCCGGAAGGTTTCGATCCCAAGCGACTGTTCCATATCGGCTATGTCGTCGCGAATATGGATCGAGCCCTCAAGATTTGGACAGCCATGGGTGCGGAGCTACTGGTGCCGCCGGCACCCGATCCAATCCAGAAAGTCAGTTGCGCCCTTCTGACATTATCCGGGGCCGTGCACATCGAGTTGATTGCGCCGCTGGAAGACGACAGTCCGGTTCGCACCCGCCTGGCAAAGGGAGGCGGTCTCGACCACGTGTGTCTGTTCAGCGACGATTTGGCGGCCGACCTGTCCGCCTTGGAGGATCGGGGTGGCTTGATTGTCGTCCAGCCCTGCTATGGCGCTGTCTTTGATCGCCAGCTTGCCTTTGTAATGACGCGCGGCGGCCTTGTCGTAGAGCTGATGTCGCGGCCACCGGTGGGCCGTCTACAGCCCGATCCGCTAGCCGCCATGCTTTTGGCCAAGCTGGAGTAAGCTTACTTGGCGTTGAGCGACCCCAACTACCTGTTTTTTCTGGCGACCATGGTCGCCGCCCTCGTTTTTGTTCCTCACCAGGCGAGACTTGCTGTTCTGGTAGCGGGGTCGATTGCCTTTTACCTGGGCTTCAATGGCACCATATTGCCGCTGGCATGGGTCGTCGCTCTGGCCTTTGGCTTTGGTATTCTACTGGATCGCGTTAAGCATGGCCGTGCCCGGACCGGTTTGTTCTGTCTGGGGTTGTTGCTGGTGCTGCTTCCCCTGGTCCTTTACAAGTTCGGCCCTTCCGTCCTCCCAAACGCCAGCCACGCCCTCGGGCTTCTGTCCTTTCCTGTCGGTATTTCCTTTTTCTCATTTGCGGCCTGCGGCTATCTGATCGACGTGTATGTCGGCACGACTCGCGCAGAAACCAATGCACTGCGCGTCTCGGCATTCCTTACGTTCTTCCCCACCGTGTCCGCAGGTCCGATCGAACGAAAGGAGCGGTTCCTTTCCCAGCTCGGACGCTTGGGCCGACCTTCGCCGGAGCAGCTAAGAGACGGCCTGCGTGCTATTCTGGTGGGCGCATTTCTCAAGTTGGTAGTGGCCGACAGTCTTGCCCCATACGTCAACGCCGTCTTTTCTTCGCCATTGGAAAAGTCGGGGGCAGATCTTGCCCTGGGCACCTTTTACTTTGCCTTCCAAGTCTATGCCGACTTTGCCGGCTACTCCCTGATTGCATTGGGCAGCGCTGCCTTGGTCGGGATCAGGATCGTAGCCAACTTCAATCAGCCCTATCTCGCCCAGACCGTGCCGGATTTTTGGCGCCGCTGGCATATCAGCATGTCATCCTGGTTTCGCGACTACGTCTTTGTGCCGCTACAGTTCAGGTTGCGCAAAATGGGGATGGTTGGATTCTCCATCGCAATGGTGGCCACCTTTGCGGCTGTCGGCATATGGCACGGGACCGGCTGGCAATTCCTCGCCTTCGGAATATTGCATGGCCTCGCCTCCGTGCTGTCAAGCCTGACGCTGCCTGCGCGCAACCGTCTGGTTGGAAGGCTCTCGCTGCCGGTTCCACTTTTGGTCAGCTTTCGCACAATAATGACCTTCGTTTTCGTCTGCGCTACCTTGGTGCTGTTCAGGGCCACCTCCATCGAGGAGGCGCTCGCCATATACGGACGAATAGCTGGCGCATGGGGCACGCGGTCCCTTCCCATTGTCATCCCGATACTGTTGGTCGGCATTGTCGTTGTCGGCGACCTTCTGGCCGAACATACGAAACCGCTGGATGCCGTCCCTCGCTATGTGCGGTGGGCCGGCTACTACCTGGCCACTATCCTCATGATCGTCGTTTACGTCCGGCATCTTGGAGAGATTGGAAACTATGGACAGCAGTTCATATACTTCAGATTCTAGCGAAGACTTCGCCAGCGGCGGCCACAAGGCATTGGTGCGCCGCTTGGCGCTGTTCCTTGCTCCAATTCTGATTGTGCTCGTTTCACTTCAAGGGCTTGGCTATTTGAGTGGTGAAACCTTGCCGGCCTGGCTTGCCGCGCGACTCCAGCATGCCAGCCAAACACCGATACTGTACCTGCCCTCGCTCAGTGATCACAACTTTGCCTTCAAGCTGGAAGCAACCCGCCTTCGGCAGCCAGATGTGTTGGTGGTGGGTCAATCCCGCTCCAACCAGTGGCGGGCAGAGATGTTTGGGGCTTCGTTCTACAATGCATCTCAGGGCACCTATAGTATTGCCGACGAGATTGCGTTTTTGAGGGCCTTGGAGCCGTATGCTCCCAAGGTACTTATTGTGCCGGTCGACTTCTACCAGTTCGATCCGAATTGGGAGGCGGTGTATGACCGCATAGCCAGGAACGATATGGAGTTGCTGGACGCCGACAGCTTCCTGTTTGGCGCATCGCTCATGGTTCGGCCGATGATATCGGCGCCCATGAGGCTGCTGCGCCTTCAAACTGACCCAACAGACGGTCTGCCGGCAATAGGTTTGGCCGCGGGGACGTCGGGGATCGGCTTTAGGCCAGACGGGTCTTTCACCTATGCGCTGGAACTTCCGGCGAACCGGTCGGTCGGGGCGAGCGTGGGGGATATCGAACAGCGAATTCAATTTGGCAGGGCCCCCTTCTTGTTCAGCTCAGGGTTGGATGCCAGCAGAATGCGTCAGTTCGAGGAGCTGGTGAGCATGATGGCGGACAAGGGCACGAAGGTCATCGGCGTCACAATGCCCTTCCATCCCGACGTTGCAGCGATACTCGGAGCGTCGCCCAATCATGGAGGATGGGCCGCCTTCCGAAGCCCCGCGTTCCGGCAGTGGATCGATGGCCTGGACATGACATACTTCGATTTCACGGACCTTTCCTCATTTGGCGGCGATGAGCGGGAGTTCGTGGATGCAATGCACCCCAGCGAGGCGGCCTATTTGAGAATGTTGATTTCCATGCTCGATAGAGAGGATTCGAAAGCGCTGCTCGCAACGGACATTGCCAGTCTTCGAGAGATGCTCAGCAACCTCGATGCGCTTCATCTAAATGATGGCGTGCCTTGGTTCGCACGTACTGGGCCAGCGACTTGATGTCGTCTCCGCCCTTGATGCGCAGATCGGAACATGCCGCCCACACCTGGCGCCGTCCACCCACCATCGAACAGCAGGGTGCCTGCAATCAACGGCACAAGACGATAAGGCCACCAGAGAAAACCCGGCTTGCCGTCGAAGTGTGGCTGAGAACCTGACGAAGCTCAGTGGGGCCGCGGGCCGAGCTCGTGAAGCGGAAGGCCGGCTTCGATCTGCGCGGAGCGTTCCTCTTCGAAGGCGGCCTGCTTTTCGGCTGCTTCCAGCACCTGCATGATCGCGGCGCGCGGGATGAAGCATATGCCGGTGTCGTCGGCCACCACGAGATCGCCGGGCATCACCCGGGCATTGCCCATCGTCACCGGACCGTTGATCTCCATGGTCTCGATGCGCCACTTGCCGGTGACCGGCGTATAGTCGCTGGCCCAGATGGGAAAGCCGATCGAGCGCGAATAGGCGACGTCGCGCACGCCGCCCATGATGATGGCGCCGGCCTCGCCCTGGCGCTGCGCCAGCCGCGAGGAGATGCCGCCCATATTGGAGACATCGGCAACGCCCTCGCAGACCAGGACGTCGCCCGGCATGGCCAGGTTATGCGCCTCGAATTCGCCCATGCGGTTGACGTGTTTCTGGGCTCCGGCCAAGGCGTCTATGCCCTGGATGGCGTTGCGCACGGTCAGGGCCGGGCCGACCACGACCTGGCCGGCAATGGTGGGGCGCAGGACCGAAGCGCCTATGGCGCCACTCGGCAGGCCCAGTTCGTCCATCACGTCCGAAACGGTGGAGGACGGGTCGGACAGGCGCATGAAGCGCTCCACCACGCCTTCGGGCGGGCGCGGCACGTCCAGCATGGCGATCCGGCCTGGATCGACCCTTCCGGTGAGTTTCTTTGTGCCAGCGCCCATCACTGCCTCCCTGTTTCCGGGCAAAAAAGAGGCCGGGCGTGGGGACGCCCGGCCGGGTAACGTATGCGGGCGCTAGAGCACCGGTTCCTGGCCGATAAGGGTCAGCGCATCGCGGTTGAGCTGCTCTTCGGTATGCAGTTCCTCGACCATGCCGGCAGCATCGAGTTCGGCCGGCTTCACGTAGCCGTTATTGGTGAGGAAGGCCTGGAAGTCGTCCTGCGCGGTGACTTCGAGCGTGGCGGCACGCAGCTTTTCGGCAATATCCTCCGGCAGATCCTTGGGCGCGATCAGATAGAACTTGGTGCCCAGGTCCATGTTGTAGCCGGCATCCTGCGCCAGGCCGGTATCCGCAAAGAAAGGATAGGGCGTGGTGCTGAATACCGCGACCGGCTTGAGCTCACCGGCATCGACCTGCCCCTTGATGGCCGGTCCATAGCTGAACAGCGCATCCACATGGCCGCCCAGCAGCTGGGTCAGGGATTCCGCGCCGCCCGACATGGGGATGGCGACGACATCGAGACCGGCCTGGGCATTGAGCATTTCGACCCCCAGACCCGACGGGGTCAGCTGGCCGGAGGTTGCCGCATGCACATTGCCGGGGCGGGATTTGGCAAAGGCGATATAGTCTTCCAGCGTCGACCATTCGGCATCGCTGCGCGCCGCCAGAACCACGGGCTGATCGCCGATCTTGCCCAGAACCTTGTAGTCATCGATGCCGTCCCAGGGGAGGCCGGGAATAGTCAGCGGGCTCATGGTCAAATTGCCATTGGACACCATGGCCACCGTGTAGCCATCTGCCGGCGCACGCACGGCAATACCCGTGCCCACCGAGCCCGAACCACCGGGGCGATAGTCGATGATCACAGTCGCGCCGATGACTTCACTCAGCTTACGGGTAAACTCCTGGGCCAGCATGTCGGTGCCGCCGCCCGGAGAATAGGGAATGATGAACGTAATGTCGCGCGATGGCCAATCCTGGGCCAAAGCGGTAGTGGCGCCCAATGCGGCCATGGTGACGGCGAGACCGGCCGCTCGAATTCTGGACCAACCCATAAAGCAACTCCTCCTGTTTATATCCCCGGCCGCCCGAAATGCCTATTTCGTGGCATTTTCGCACGGCCAGCCGGCTCGCCATTCTCCTGCTGGATGGCCGTCAGCCTTGTGATGCGACCATTATCGGAAAGGTTGGCAGATCGAACAAACGATGTTCCGAAGGGCCTTGTATGACAATTGCTCATGCGAACGGCATCAAGCAACCGTGAAGCGCGCCGCGATCATGCTCACCGGCAGGCCAGAATCGATCTGCCCCAGATCGGCGATCAGGCCGGCGACACCCTGGGCGCCGATGGACGGCTCGGCCAGCAGATGCACCTTCTGATTGAGGTCGGCTTCCGACATAGGATTTTCGATCGAACCGCGCGGGTGATCGACCTGCGAACGATAGACCTTGCCCGAAGCGGTGGTGAGTTCCAGCAGGCAGGACACGCCGCGCGGCAGGCCATCGTCCGGCAGCACCTCGAGCATATTGGAAAGACGAACGATCTGCGGATCGGCCAATCGCTCATTCTGGTATTGCGGGAACAGGGCTGCGCCGTCGATCAGTGCCACGGCGACCGAGTAGGGCAAGCTCACCTGTGCCTCATGGTAGGTCTTGGGAGCGGTGTTGAGATGGTAGTGGGCCCAGGCGGGGTGGCGCCACATCTTCATGCTGGCGATCGCTTCGGCGGGCTCATCCATTTCCGCCCGCACATTCAGCGCGCAATCGATGGCGTTGTGAATGGGCCGGGCGCAGGAATACGGCTTGTATTCTATATAGATCGGGAAGTCCGAGCCCAGGTCGCGGGTCAGTGCGCCGATATCGCTTTCGTCGGAAAAGGCGCGACAGAAGCCACGCTCGCCTTCGAAAATGGAGGCCGTGCCAGTGAAGCCCAGTTGGGCCATGAGTGCGGACGTTACGCCGTTTCGTGCGGCCGGGCCGGGATTGAAGCGCTTCTGCATGGAGGGGCCATACATTTCCATGAGCCCCGACGCCTGGGCGCCAGCCATGCCGAGGGCGGACACGACCTGCTCCTCATTAAGGCGCAGAAGGCGCGCAGCGGCTATGGTGGCCCCGAAGACACCACAAGTTGGCGTGGTGTGATAGCCACGATTGCGCAGCGAGAAATTGGTGGCATTGCTGGCGCGGGCCATCATGTCGCAACCGGCCACTACGGCGGTGATGAACTCGCTGCCGCTGGCGCCGACACGCTCGGCCACGGCCAGTGCCGCCGAGACCACGGGCGGGCTGAAATGGAACAGCGCCAGCACATCCACATCGTCCAGCTCGATGGAATGGGAAGCGATGGCATTGGCGAAGGCGGCATGGACCGCCGGCACTTTGGCCGAGCCGCCCCCGATCAGGCTGGCTTCGGCCTTGCCGCCGGTTTCGACGGCAAACTGGCGGGCGATGCGGCCGCTGCCGGTACGGCTGCCGCCCAGGGCAACGCCCAGATAGTCACGCACCAGCGTAGCCGCATCCTTGCGGACCTTGGCGGGAACGGCGTCATCGGCGAGATTGACGAAATGATGGGCAAGCTGTTCGGAAGCGGTCTTTGTCATTGCATAGGTCCAGTTGCGGGAACGGGCCCGGCCGCGCCGGGACCGGGTCGGATTAGTGCGGATCGGCGTCGAGGCGCACGATGATGCCTTCGCAGGCCGGGTTGGGCGCGGGATAGCGCTGCATGACCAGGGGGTCATGGCCGGGAATGATGTGATCGGGCGAAGGCGCGGCGGCCTGGAGCTTGTCGAAACCCTCCAGCATCTCCCCGATATGGAAGGCCGTCGTGAAGGGCCGGTAACTCGCCATGTTCTCATAGAAATGGGACACATCCGATGCCAGCACCACCACGCCGCGCCGGGTGTTGACGGTCACGAATTGCAGGCCCGCCGAATGACCGCCCGCCGCGTGCAGGTGAATACCCGGCGCCAGCTCGGCCGAGCCGCCATAGAAGCGGACGCGGCTCTCGTAGTTGAGCCGCACCATGCCGCAGACATCCTCGACCTCGAAGGCATGCGAGAGACGCGGGTAGCGCATGTAACGCCCGGTGGCGTAATGCATCTCGGCTTCCTGCAGGTGGAACTGGGCGGCGGGGAAGCGGTGGAAATTTCCGACATGGTCGTAATGGAGATGGGTCAGAATGACGTCGGCAACCTGGTCCGGATCGACATCCAGCAGCGCCAGCGTGTCGACGGGACAGCGCAGGAAGGTTCGCTCACGCTTGCGGGCGACGTCTTCGGTGAAGCCGGCATCCACCACGATGGCGCGACCATCGCCCTTGATGACCCACATATAGTAATCCATGGGCATGGGTCCGTCATGCGGATCGCCGCCGATGAAGTGGCTGGAGCGCCGGGCCTCGCGGGTGGCGTAGCGGATGGCGTAGATTTCGTAGACGGGTGGTTGCTTGTCGGTCATGTCACGCTCCCGCCGCTGCCGGATCTGGGATGAAGACCCGGCCTTCGAGAATACGCCTTGCGGTGCGACCCAATGTGGCGCGCCGCACGACCGGGCCGTCCGGCCCGGCTTCGACCAGGGTTTCGGTCTCGATCACCCCTCCGGGATGGCCGATGCGGATTTCGGCACCGCCGCGTTGGCGAGCCGCTGCATGAACCAGGGTGCCGGGAATGCGTGCCGCGACGCCGGTGCAGACCGTGCTGGTGCCGGCATAGGTCTTGTGGGTCTGCTGCATGAATTGCAGCCGGGCCAACAGATCGATGGCATCGGCAGGGACGGTCTCCCCGGTCAGGTGGTTGAGATAGTCGGCCGGCGGGGCGACCAGGCCGAGGATAGGAGTTGCCGGGCTGTCCTGGCGCGAGCGTGACGCGTCGGCAATCATCCTCATGCGGGCCGCAGCCGCGCCGCGGATCAGCTCAAGCCGCTGGCGCAGCTCGGTCTGCGCATCGATCTCGGCAGCACTTTCCGTGCCGGTCAGGCCCATATCGGCGGCGCGAATGAAGACATGGGCATTGCCGATATCCACCAGCGATACGTCGACCGCGCCGACGCCCGGCACGTCCAGCCTGTCCACGACATTGCCGGTGGGCAGCAGGGCGCCGGTGGCGCCGCCCGCCGTATCGGCAAAATCGACGAGGATGCGGGCACCGGTACCGGGAACGCCGGCAACTTCATAATCGCCGTGTTCGGCGGGACGCCCCTCAAGCACCGGCACCTCGATGGTGAGGACGCGGTTGAGGTTGGTGTTGAAGACACGCACAATGGTCAGCGGCTCGTCGGCGGCGACCATGCCCTCCTCGATGGCGAAGGCGCCCACGGCGGAGGAGATGTTGCCGCAGAGGCTCAGCCAGTCGACCTGCGGATGATCGATCTCCACCTGGCCGAATGTGTAGGTCAGGTGCGTACCGGCGGCACGCAAGTCATCTTCCCGTGGCGGCCCGATAATGGCCAGCTTGCTGGTTAGCGGATCTGCCCCGCCCAGCCCGTCGATCTGCCGCCGGTCGGGCGAGCCGAAGATGGACAGGATGGTGCGCAGCCGCCCGCCCGGATCGGCCGGGATGTCGTTTTCACGCAGAAACACCGCCTTGCTGGTGCCGCCGCGCATCAGCACGCATCGAATGGCTTGCGGCATGGTCCGCCTCCCCTGCTTGCCGGCAATGGCGTTGCCTTGCCGCTATTGCGCTGCCGCCGTCCGCGGTCTCGTGGCAAAGATGCCCTCGGCCAGCAGCGCTTCGTATTGCATGTCGCTCAGGCCCAGCAGGGTCGAGGCGACATATCGGTTGTCGCGTCCCAGCGGAGCGACGGCCGCGGCCTTGCCGGCATCGCACCCGTCGAGGCGGATGGGCTGGCCCTTGACCTGGTGGCCGGCATCGTCCAGCGCCAGCGCATTGCCCGGCGCGGGGCTGTAAGGGTCGGCATAATCCCTGGCAGCGACCACGACCTCGGCGGCGACCCCAGCCTGGCGCAGGGCGCGAGCGCCCTCCGCTGCCGGGCGGGCTGCCAGGAACTGTCCGAGGGCTTCGCTGGTGACGGCGCCGATAACCTGGCGCGCGCCCTCGCTTGCGGCGGCGGAAATCGTTACGGCCACCCACTGGCCGTCCTGGCCACGCAGCAGGGCTTGCAACGCCGCAGGCGGGCCATCCGGATAGTCCTCTGGCAGCGTGCCTTCGAGGGCGGCGATGAAAGCCTCGCCCACGAAGAAAGACGACAACTCGCGCTGCGCCAGATCGATATGAACGCCCTGCCCCGTGCGTTGTCGCTCGACCAAAGCCGCCATCACGGCGCCGGCGGCGAACATCGACACGATCTGGTCGGGATAGTTCAGCGCCCGGCCGGTGATCTGCGGCTTGCCGCCGGGATAGTGCATCAGATGCGCCAACCCGCTGGAGGCTTCCAGCGTAGATCCGAACGAGACGTTGCCGGCGCTCGGCCCGGTTGCGCCCTGACTGGAGAGCGATGCCAGCACGATATGCGGATTGGCCTGGCGCAGGGTTTCAAAACCGATGCCGAGCTTGTCCAGCACACCGACGCGGAAATTCTCGACCACGACATCGCTCATCGCGACCAATTGCAGAAACAGTTCCCGCCCGCGGGATGACTTCAAATCGAGGCAGGTGCTTTTCTTGTTGCGGTTGGTGGCGCGATAGGGCGGGCTCTGTTCCCACCAGTCCCCCTCTCCCATGCCCTGCCAATCGCGGAAGGGATCGATATAGGTCGGGCCCTCGATCTTGATGACTTCGGCGCCCAGATCGGCCAGCACGCCCGAGGTTGCGGCGCCGGCCGTGACGATGCCGAGATCCAGTACGCGGATACCTTTCAGTGCCTTCAGGGTCATGCGTCCCTCCCCGATTGCCGGGACTCGACACTCTGCCCGTTCCAGAGCAGCGGCAGGCGCGGCATGGGGCCCTGGGGACCTTCGATGATGAACCGGCGATGCCGCATCTGCGGATCGGCAGCGACCTGCGCGGGCGACTGCACCTGGGCAAAGGGCAGCTTGAGCTCGGCGGCTTCCACCAGAATGTCCGCGGCCGTTCTTTCGGCCAAAGCCGCTTCGATCAGCCGGTACATGTCGGCCAGATTGCGCCGCCGCCCGGCGGCAGTGGCAAAGCGCTCTTCCAGCAAAGCCGGCACGCGCATGAGCCTGGCCAGGTTGGGCATGTCGCGATCCCGGAAGACCGGGGCGATATAACCATCCCTGCAGCGGGTGATCTGCCACTCCTCGGCGCGGCCGACGCCGGCGGCGCGTTGGCCGCTGACTTCGGAAAGCAGATTCTTCCAGTTGAGCCAGCGCGCTGCTTCGAGCACGGCAACTTCGCCGGCAAGCGGTGTGCCGCCCAGGATGGAAGAGAGGTGGCTGGCCAGCAGGGCGTTGAAGGCGACCATGCCGGCGACATAACCCATCTGGTAGCCGGGCAGGGCCAGTGGTGCGCGCCCGACTTCACCGACGATATCCAGCAGGCCGCTGGCGGCCATGACGGTAAGGTCCGACTGCGGCCTGGAATCGTCCAGGGTGGGCAGGATCAAAACCTTGCGATCATCGCGCCAGGCCGCGGCGGTGGCCGGATCGTCGGTGACGAGATAGTCGCCCGGCTGCACAGTGCCGAAGCCCTTGCCGGCAGTCAGGAAGCGGTGAAGAGCGCTGCTGCCATCGGCCAGCAAGGGCGGCCAATGCTCGGTAGGATCCGGGGCGCCATTGGCGAGCCGAAGCACCGTGGCGCCAAAGCGCTGCGCCAGCAGGCCGGCAAAGGCCACCGCCACCCGTCCCATATCGGTGGACCCGGCGCCCACCTGCTCGATGATCCGCAATCCGGAAAGCGGGCCATCGCCCGAGGGGGTCGTCACGGACTATATCCTTATCTGCGTCATCGCCTGGCCCGCGACTGCCCGAGCGGGTCGGCCGGCACTGCGGTACGGCTGCGAATGACGGCATTCATGGAGTCGCCGAAGGCGAAGGCCTGGGTCCAGTCCGTGACGACGGCAGGCACGGTATCGAGCGCCTTCTTGCAGGCCGCCAGCGCATAAGGATCGAAACCGGCAATGCGCCGGGCGATCGCTTCGGCCCGTTCCAGCAATTGCGCGGCGGGAACGCATTCATTGATCAGCCCCCATTCCATGGCCGTCTGCGCACCGACCCGTTCGCCGCTGAGCACCATCCAGGCGGCGCGCTTGCGGACCAGCGAGAGCTGGGTGGAAACCCCGGCCAGGCTCGGATAGGTGGCAAAGGTGATTTCCGGCATGCCCAGTTCGGCAGTGTCGGCGGCTATGGCGAGATCGCAGACATTGATCAGCGTCAGGCCCCCGCCCAGGGCCGTGCCGTTGACGGCGGCAATGAAGATGGCGGGATGCTCGCGAATGGCCACGTTGACGGCCGCCCATTCCTGGCTGCGCGTGCGGGTGCCGCTATCGGCCAGCACCACGTTTTCCTTGATATCGACGCCGGCGCAGAAGGACGTGCCCCGCCCGGTCAGCACGATGGCGCGATATTTCCCGCGGGCATGTCCCATGGCCGCCAGCATGCCGGCGCGTGCGCTGGCATTCATGGCGTTGCGCTTGGCCTCACGATCGATGACGAGGAGGGCGTAGTCGCCCCGGCCTTCGAGCCGAATTTCCTCGGATGCCTGAAAGACCTGCTCGCTCATGACCGGCCTGCCGCCGTGAAGATCGGCACATTGACGTCGCCGCGCCGCTCGAACAGCACCCGCACCTTCTGGCCAATGCTGATGGCGTCGTTCGACCCATCGATATTGCTGACGAGGAGCGGGCCCTCATCAAGCTTGATGAGAGCACAGTTATAGGGAAGGCGCTCGGCGAAGCCGGCGAAATATTTCTGATGGAAGACCACCCAGGAGAGCACTTCGCCCTCGCCCGAGCATTCCATCCAGTCCCATTCGGCGGCCGGTGCATAGGGGCTGACCGGCGATGGCGGGAACCATGCCTTGCCGGTTTCCCCACAGCGCTGGACGACCAGCTTTTCCTGTTCGCATGCGTCCCAGAACGGCTTGTTCCAGGGATCGATGGCTGGCTGCGGCATATCGGCCATCAGTCCCTCCTGAAGATAATCGAAGAGGCGATATTGGCGGCGCAGGCATACTGGATGGCCCGCGCGCCCTCGATCTGGCGATCGCCGCATTCCCCACGCGCCTGGCGCACGGCTTCGGCGATGAGGGCCCAGCCCTGCATGTAGCTTTCCGACAGATGCCCGCCATTGGTATTGGCCGGCAGCCGGCCCTTGCCCAGTTCGAGAATGCCGTCCTTGATGAAATTGCCGCTTTCGCCCTGCGGGCAGAAGCCGAGACCTTCGAGCGTGAACAGCACGGTGGGCGTGAAATTGTCGTAGATCATCAACCCGTCGATCTCGTCGCGGCCGATGCCGGCGCGGTCGTAAACTTCGCCCGCCACCTCCTGCAAAGCGGGATACCAGAAGTCGTCGCGCGGGGTTGCCTGGTCGAAAACGTCCCGCTGAGCATAGCCGGAGACATAGACCGGGGGCTTGCGCAGGTCCTTGGCGCGTTCCGGCGTGGTGACGATCCAGGCCACACCGCCATCGTTGATGAGGCAATAGTCGAGCAGGCGCAGCGGCTCACAGATCGGCCGGGCCTGGCGATAGTCTTCCAGCGTGAAGGGCGTGCGCATCACCGCGTCGGCATTCATGCTGGCATGCTGGCGGAACGTGCTGGCCACGCGACCAAGATCGTCGGTTGTGGTGCCGAAACGGTCCATGTGCATGCGCCACATCATGGCGTGGGTGGCGCCAGGCGACGTCATGCCCCAGGGGTTCCACTGGCCGCCTTCCGCGCCACCGTAAAGCATGCGCTTGGAACGGCCGTTATTGCCGTAGACCAGGGCCACGGTTTCGGCGGCGCCCGACGCGACCGCCTGGGCGGCGATGGTCAGGGAGACCGAGGCAAAGCGGCCCGCCATATCCGTGGGCAGGCAGAATTGGGGATTGATGCCCACCATCTGGGCGAAGCGTTCATACGAGGGAATACGATTGACGATCAGGCCGTCGATATCCTTGAAGGACAGCCCCGCATCTTCAACTGCCGCAACCAGGGCCTGTGCCCCGAGACCATAGGAGTCGGTTTCGGGAAAATTGCCATATCGCGTATTGCCGACACCGACCACGCAGACCTTGTCTCGCATGTTCCAGGAACTCATGGAAATAGTGTGTCCTCATCCCCAATTTGTTTGATTTCGCGCCCACATGGCAGAGGCCGAAGACGCATCGGGAATGTTGCAGGCGGGTCTTTTGGGGTAAAGAAATGAAATGGAGCCCGTGCCCCAACAAAAACTCATGCGATCAAAAATAGCTTTTATCTTCAGCCGGTTATTTTGGGCGGCGAGGGCAATACCGGCCCTGGAGGGCCGGCGGGAGATGCGTTGAACTGGGGTGCGAAGCCGGGCCGATTTGCCTGCGGCGTGGCGAAGAAAGCCGGTCTCCGCGCGGCTGCGCGCTAGACGCGGATCAGGAAGGAATCGTCAAGGCCCTGGCGCTGCGCCTCGACCTCGCTGGCAAGCCATTCGCGGAAGCGGACCAAAGGCTCGAGTCGTGAATAGCGGTGCGGCCAGGTGAGGCAATAGACGCGCTCGCTCTGCCAGCCATAGGGGAACGGGACAACCAACGCCTTGCGCCTGAGTTCGTCGTCGATGAAATAGTATTGCGCAAGGGCTACACCCAACCCTCGCTCGGCCGCCGTATAGGCCATGGCCGAAGCCTCGAACCAGAAGCCGCGATCCGGCTCCACGCTATAGGCTCCGGTTCGGCGCAGCCAGGATGGCCAATTGCCCTTTACCGCCAGCGAATGCAGCAACGTCACCCGCGACAACTGCGACAGGTCGTTCGGATCGGAGAGGTAGGTATCGCGCAATTCGGGCGTGCAGATCGGCACCATGCAGACCGGAAAGATCGGCTGGGCATTCTCGAACTGTCCCGGCCCGACCCGCAAAATGGCATGCGCCTGCTGCTGCTCGGCATTGGCCTCGCTGGTAGCGGCGGTCAATTGTATCTCGATATCGGGGTGCGCCTCCCGGAAGCGCTTGAGGCGCGGCACCAGCCAGTACATGGCGAAGGTGGTGTAGGCGTGGATCAGCAACTGCTGTTCGTTGGACGAACGGGCGGCCCGATCGGTCGCCCAGCCGAGCTGGCGGAACACGCCCGCCAGCTCTCCGGCATATTTCTCGCCCGCCGGGGTCAGCAGTAAGGTGCGGTGGCCCCGGATGAACAATTGCCGCCCCAACCGATCCTCGAGATGGCGGATATGGCGGCTGACCGCCGACTGGGTCACGCACAATTCGTCGGCCGCCTTGGTGAAGCTCAGGTGGCGCGCCGCCACTTCGAAAGCGCGAATAGAGGCAAGCGGGGGCAGATTGGTCATGCGGGCATCTCGTTTCTACGCCTCGCGGCGGATCACGCCGCGTCGATTTCCTTGAAAGTCTCGACCGCAATCCGCATGCCGTCGAGCGCTGCCGGCGCGCCGCAATAGATGGCGGCCTGCAGGATCACTTCCTTCACTTCCTCGCGGGTCAGCCCATTGTTGAGGGCGCCGCGAATATGCAGCCGCAATTCGTGCGGCCGATTGAGTGCCAGCAGCATGCCCAGATTGAGCAGGCTGCGCGACCGGCGGTCCAGACCCGGACGGCTCCAGACCTCGCCCCAGCACCATTCCGTCACCAGCTTCTGCAAGGGAGCCGTCATATCATCGGCCGCCGCCACCGATCGGTCAACGTAGGCGCCACCAAGCACCTCCCGGCGGACCTTGAGACCCTTCTGAAACTGTTCGGTGGAGAATTCGGGGCGGAGACTCATGCTGTTGTCCTCTCGTGGCATGGCAGGAAAATTATCGGGGCCGTGCGAGACGCATCAACGCTCCCGCATCGGCTGCGTCATCGAGCGACCAGACGGCGTCGATCAGGGGCGAAGGGTCGAGACCGGGGCAACCATGCTGGCAGAGCTGGCGCAGCTTCTCTTCGATCTCGGCATCGGATAGCGGACGCGAACGGCTGCCGCGCGCCTCGGCAATCTCGACCCGGAATACGCGACCGTCATTCGTCCGGGCGAAGAGGCGCGCCGTTCCGACCGGCAGGGCCGCATCGTCCGCAAGATGGACCCTGCCGCGCAGGGCGATGACATCTTCGCGGTCCACCCAGGCATCGCTGAACTGGTCGAGTCCCGGCAGGCCATGCAGCAAGGTGACAGCCACGGCGTGATGGGCGCTGACCTGAGCTTCGCGGCCGGAAAGGGGGACCGGTCGATCGGTGCGCTGCCGCAGCAGCGGATGGGCCACGACTTCGATATAGGCCAGGTCCGGCACCGAGGCCCCCAGGCGATCGCGCAATGCCATGGCGGCATCGATCACCGCGTTCAATACGACACCGCAGGGATAGGGCTTGACCATATTGGCCAGGATTTCCCAGCTTTCACCCAGTCCCTGCATGATGCGGCTGAAGTCGGGAGAAGAGGCGGACACACGGGCAAAGCCGCGCATGCCGGCGATCGGTTCGTCCGGCCCGGCCAGTCCCTGTTCCGCCAGCAGGGCCGCGAAAAGCCCGCCACGGGCCGCACCCCCCACCCCCACGCTCTTGGCCATGGTACCAAGCGTTTCCACGAGGCCCGAAGCCTGTGACGAGGCGCTGCCGAGGGCCCAGACCAGATGCCGCGCATCGAGGTCGAGCAGTTTCCCTGCCGCCATGGCGGCGCCGAAAACGCCGCAGGTGGAGGTGATATGCCAGCCGCGCGCATAGTGTTCCGGCGAGATGGCATTGCCGATCCGGCATTCGATTTCGACGCCGAGGATGAAAGCGTGCAGCAGATCGCGGCCGGAAACCGGCCTCTGTTCCGCCAGCGCGAACAGCACCGGGGCTATCGGCGCCGTGGGATGGATGATCGTGGGATCATGCGTATCGTCGAAATCGAAGACGTTGCTGGCCGCCGCATTGAGGAAGGCGGCATTGAGCATGTCGAGGCGAAGCTGATGGCCGATGACGCCCGCTTCCGCCGGCCCCGAGAACCGCGACAGCACCTGCTGCAGATGCTGTATGGCGATGTCGCGGCTGCCGCCCAGCGCCGTACCGAAATAGCTGAGCAGAGCGCGCTTCGCCTCGTGCCGCACAGGCGCGGGGATATCCTCCCAGCGCGAGGCGGCGACGAAGTCGGTCAGGGCGGCGCTGACCGTCACTGCTTCGATCTCGCGCCAGCCACTTCGACATCGGCCCATTCTTCCAGCGGCTTGATGATCGTGGTCATATCGGCTTCGGCGCCATTCCTGGCCTTGGCCAGGGTCAGTAGCTGGTTGACCGCGCTGCCGATCATCATCGGCACGCCGAGCGATTGGGCCGCATCGAGGCACAGCTTGGTATCCTTGGCCGAAAGCCCCAGGGCAAAGCCGAAATCGAAACTGCGCGACAGGACGAAGTTGGGCAGCTTGTCCACGGTGGCACTGTTGCGGGCGCTGCCCATGTTGAAGACTTCGATCATCACATCGGGGTCGAGACCCGCCCGCCGCCCCAGGACCAGCGCCTCCGAGGAAATTGCCAGGGCGGTCAGCGAGACGAGATTGTTGATGACTTTCATCATCTGCGCCTCGCCCGGCTTGGAACCGATATAGACGGGACGGCCGATGACCTGCAGCAGCGGCAGCAGAAGGTCGAAATCCTGCCTCTTGCCGGCAACCATCAGCGCCAAGGTGCCCTTGTTCGCCCCGGCGACCCCGCCGCTGACTGGGCAGTCGATGGTCGCGATGCCCGCTGCGGCGAGTTTTTCAGCCAGATTGGCCTCGGATTCCGGCCCCACAGTGGAGAGGTCCACCACGCGCCGGAGCGTGTTGCCCTGTACAAGACCGGATTCGCCCAGGGCTACGGCGAGCACGATCTGCGGCGTGGGCAGCGACAGCAGCACTGTCTCGGCCCTGTTGGCGACATCAAGCGGGGACGAGGCGATCTCCGCGCCGTGCCCGGCGAGCTTTTGCAGCGCTTCAGTGTTGGGATCATAGGCGATGATCGGATAGCCGGCTTCGAGCAGGCGCCGGGCCATGGGAAAGCCCATATTGCCGATGCCGACGAAACCGATCACCGGATGTTGTGCCGGCCCGCTCATTCTGCGAATTCCATCAGCACGGTTTTCAGGCGCATATTGGCTTCGACGGCCTGGCGGCCCAGATCCTTGCCGAAGCCGGACTGCTTGTAGCCGCCGGTCGGCAGGATGAAGTCCTTGGTGCGCCCGTAGCGGTTGATCCAGACCGTGCCCGTTTCCAGCGCCCGCATGGCGCGCATGGCGCGGCCGAGATCGGCCGTGTAGATGCCGGCGGCCAGGCCGTAGATGGAGTCATCGGCCATGGCGATGCCCTCCTCCTCGTCATCGAAGTGCTGGACGGTGACCACCGGTCCGAAGATTTCCTCACGCACCGCTGGCATGTCCGATTTCACATTCACCAGAATGGTCGGCTCGTAGAAATTGCCGTCCTGAATATGCTCGATGCGATGGCCGCCTATGGCCGCCTCGGCGCCGGCATCGAGCGCCGAACGCACCTTGGCGTCGATCTGGTCGAGCTGCCGCGCCGAGATGATGGGCGAGAAGGTCGTATCGCCCTTCCAGGTTGCACCGGGGCGGATGGCCTTGGCGATCGTGCCGACGCGATCGATCAGTTCGGCTTCGATATTGCGCTGGACGATCAGGCGTGTGCCGGTGACGCAGATTTGCCCGGCATTGCCCAGCATGGAGCGGGCGATGGACTGCGCGACCTTGTCGAGATTGGCGGCATCGCCGAAGACCAGTTGCGGGCTCTTGCCGCCCAATTCCAGTGTCACCGGCTTGGTGCCGCTTTCTGCCGACGCCGTCATCACGGCGGCGCCCGAGCGGCCAGAGCCGGTGAAGGTGATCTTGCCGACCAGCGGGTGCCGGCATAGGGCATCGCCGGTCACCGGGCCATTGCCCTGCACGATATTGAAGATGCCGGGCGGCATGCCGGCTTCGATGGCAAGCTCGGCCATGCGCATGACCGAAAATGGCGTCATTTCCGAGGGCTTGAGCACGACGGCATTGCCGGCCGCAAGGGCGGGGCCAACCTTCCAGGACACCGTCACCAGCGGCACGTTCCACGGCGCAATCGCGGCGATGACGCCATAGGGCTCGGCGATGATGAGGCCGAGATGGTCGGGGCGGGTCGCTACCACATCACCGCCCAGCTTGTCGGCGAATTCGGCGAAGAAGCGGATAGCTTCGGCCGTAAACGGAACGTCCCAGCCGATGGCTTCGGAAATTGGCCGCGTCGAACCGACCGCTTCCAGCCGGGCGAGTTCCTCCTTGTTCGCTTCGATGAGATCGGCCCATCGGTACATGACCTTGGCGCGATCGCGCGGCGCGATCCGCGCCCATGCGGCCGTGCGGTAGGCGCGGTGGGCGCTGGTGACCGCGCGATCGACATCCTCGGCGCTGCCCAGGGGGATATCGGCATAGGGCTCGCTGTCGGAGGGCCGAATGACCTGCATGCGGTCGGCGCCCGCGCCAACGACCTTGCCGTCGATGAAATGGCCTGACTTGGGGACAATCAGGTTGGGGTCAAAATCATGCATGATCACGCTTCCATGAAATGAGCGGCCGACGCTTGCGCCAAGCCGGTGTTACGAGAGCGGCGCCGCGGCATGCTGCCGCCCGTCGGGTTGGGACCAGGTTGGCGCCAGCATATGCGCCAGTGTCTCGTTGAATTCCTCGGCCGCCTCATACTGAACCCAGTGGGCCGCATGCTCGATGACAGCGAAACGGCAATCGGGGTCGCGCGCCCGCAGGATGTCCATGCGCTCCTCCAGCACGCCCGGCCAGTTCACGTCGCCGCGCCCCCAGATGGCGCCGAGAGGCACATTGATTTCGGCCAGCGCAGCGGCAGCGGCGCCCCTGGCGGTGATTTGCCGACTGCGGAGCCGTGTTCGTTCGGCATTGCGCGCCTGGATGGCAACCGTGTCATCGCCAACGTGGCCGGCATCGGCCAGCATGAAGGCGATCAGATTGTGCCGATGCGCCGCATCCCTGTCGGCAGGCTCGGGCAGACCGCGCCACTTGCGCAGGAGCGGACGAGGCGTCGGAACGCCACCCAGTGCGGCGCCGGCACCGACCAGCACAAGGCGGTCGAGACGATGCGCCTGCAGCCCCGCCACCAGGCTGCCCACGGTGCTACCGAAGGAAAAGCCGGCCATCTGCAGCCGTTGTCCAGGCAGGATTTCGTCGAGCCCGCAGCTAAGGGCCGCCGCTATGCCGGCGATTGTGTGCGGTTCGGCCAAATCCGCGGAATCGCCATAGCCGGGCATGTCGGGCACGATGACCCTGTGGGTGCGGGCGAGCGCTTCGATATTGCGCAGCCAGTGAGTCCAGGAGCCGTGGCCACCATGCAGCAGGACGAGTGGCGGGCCCCCGCCCCAGGCCCGCCAGGTCATGGTTCCGGCGTCCAGCCTGCTGAGCAGTCGGGAACTGGAGCGATCCAGACGCTCGGCAAGCTGGAGGGAATTGGCCGCTTGCATAACGATGTCGAACTCCTCTCCTCACGGCGAGCAATGGCCCACGTTAACCATCTGAATTTATTAGATAAATAAATCCAGGTTTACCGTTTTACCGCGACAAAGAAGGCACGTGTAGGGACCGGAATGTCAATAAAACTTACCTGGGTCGTGGCATGACTAAAACTCATGCGGTGATGGACAGCCATTTGCCACGTCGACCAGTCTTGCCATGACTGGAGGTCATGCGGGGCCCTCCGCATCATCGCTTGTCGCCCTTCTTTCCCCTTTTGATAGTGCTCGCCAGTTGGCCGAGGCCACAAGGCAGGCCAACCGACGCATCGAGACCAGGAGGAGGAATTTCGATGACGATAGGCAAGACAGGCAAAATGAGCCTTGCCGGGCTCCTTATGACAACGGCGCTTTCATTTGGCACGGTGAGTGCCATGGCCCAGGATGACTGGCCCTCACGCGATATCACCGTCATCATGCCCTATGCCGCCGGCGGCGGCACGGAACCGCTGACCCAGGCCTATATACGCGAGTTGAGCGAAATTCTCGGTGCCAACCTGATCATCGACTATCGCCCCGGCGGGTCGGGATCGATCGGCACCGGCATGGCCATTCGCGCCGACGCCGACGGCTATACGCTGGGTGTCATCTCCAACGGTACCGTAGCGATGAGCCCGCTGACCATTCCGGACCTGCCCTGGGACGGCAACGACGACTACACGGCCATCGTCAAGCTGGCTGAAATGCCGGGCATCCTGGCGGTGCAGGGAAAATCCGATTTTCAGACGCTGGAAGATTTCGTCGACTATGCCCGTGCCAATGCCGGCAACGTCCATGCGACCACCTCCGGCCAGTTGACCCCATCCGGGCTGACGGTCGAAACGCTCAACGAGATGGCAGGCCTCGATATCGTGGCCATTCCCACCTCGGGCGGCGGCGAAGCCATTACCCAGCTCATGGGGGGGCACGTCGATGCCAATTTCGCCTTCGGCCCGTCGATCCGCGGCCAGGTGGCGTCGGGCGACGTGCGGCCCATCGTGTCCTTCAGCGATACGCCCTATGAATTCTTCCCCGGCGTGCCGATGGCTTCGGAATATGGCTACGACATCGATATTGGCGTGAAGTACTACATCATCGCGCCGAAGGATTTGCCGCAGGACATTACCGACAAGCTGGTGGCTGCCTCACAGCAGGCAGTGGCGAGCGAACGCTTCCAGACGTTCCTGGCGGACGGTGGCTATGTTCCCCCCGAGCCGCTGACCCCCGAAGAGATCATCACCGAGCTGGAAGGCGAAACCACCTTCTATCGGCAGATGCTCGAGGTTATCGGCCAGGAACCGCTGATCTAGGCCCTCCCTGCCGGGCGGTGTGCAGCATCGCCCGGTTCTCAGTCCCGAGAGATAGATGATGAGACAGCTCGATTTCGTTCTGATGCGCGGCGGCACCAGCAAGGGGGTCTTCCTGCGCGCCAGTGACGTGCCTGACGATCGCGAGGATTTGGCGAAACTGCTGCTCGCGGTCATGGGCAGCCCCGACCGGCGGCAGATCGACGGGCTGGGCGGTGCCGACAAGCTGACGAGCAAGGCTGCCATCATGGGCCCGCCCACGCGCGCCGACAGCGACGTGTCCTATCTGTTCGGGCAGGTCGGCATCACGGTTCCGCAGGTGGAATTCAACGTCAATTGCGGCAATCTCACTGCGGCGGCAGCCGTCTATGCCATCGAAGAAGGGCTGGTGGCGCCGCGCGAAGGCACGACACGGGTTCGCATCCATAACGTCAATACCGACAAGATCATCACCGCGGACGTGCCGGTCGCCAATAGCAAGCCGCTGGTCGCCGGAGACCTGGCGATCGATGGTGTGCCCGGAACAGGCGCGCCGATCGCGCTCAATTTCGGCGATGCCGCGGGCGCCATAACCGGGCAACTGCTGCCGCTGGGCGCCCCGCAATCCCTGCTTTCCGTGCCCGAACTGGGCGAAATACCCGTTTCCGTGGTGGATTGCGCCAATCTGGTGATCTTCGTCACGGCCGAGACGCTCGGTATGCGCGGGGCGGAGGCTCCCGATGAGGTGGATGGCAATGCCGCGTTGATCGGACGGATCAATGCCATCCGCCGGGCTGTCGCCCATCGTCTCGGCTTTGGGGAATATTTCGACAGCCGCCCCGCCGCCGCTACGCCATTCTGCGTGATTGTCAGCCCGCCGGCCGAGTATACCAGCTTCAGCACCGGCCGGCCGGTGCCCGCCGACAGCATGGATATCGTCTGCCGGCAATTTGCTGCCGGCTCGGTGAGCCGAGCCTATGCCGCCACGGTGACCGCCTGCACGGGCGTCGCCGCCAGGCTGAAAGGTAGCGTGCTGCATACTGTGCTCGCATCGTCGGCCCATGACCGGCCGAAGCTCCGCATCGGCCACCCATCGGGCACTATCGCGGTGGAAAGCAGCATTTCAGGCAGCGCCGACAACCCCAAGGTCGACAAAGCTCTCATCCTGCGCACCGCACGGCGGCTGGCCGAGGGCCGCACCTTTCTGCTCGACGGCACCTCCGAACCATGACCGCGCCCACGGCCAGCCAGCAAATCGCGTGCTTCAGCACCGGCTTCCGGCCGCAATCGCTCAGCGACCAGGCCCTGGATACCGTTCGCCGGGTCTGTCTCGATACGATCGGGGTGGCCGTTGGCGGCATGAACGAGCCCGCCACGATCCTCGCGCGGGACTATGCCTTCGGCCATAGCGGCCCGCTGAACGGCACCCTGTGGACAACCGGCCAGGCAATGCCGGTGGAACTGGCGGCCTTCGTCAATGCCATTGCCGGCCATGTGCTGGATTATGACGATGTGGTCGTGACCATGCGCGGCCATCCCAGCGTAGCGCTGCTACCGCCGATCCTGGCCCTTGCCGAGGCGCGCAATGTCAGTTTCGAAGTGCTGGCGGCCGCTTACAGCGTGGGTCTCGAAGTTGCCTGCAAGCTCGGTCGCGCCTTTGCCATCGACCACTACAAACGAGGCTGGCATGCCACCTCATCCATCGGCGTGATTGCCGCCACCGCGGGCTGCAGCACACTTCTTGGCCTCGATGAGGAACAGACCGTCCACGCCGTCGGCCTGGCCGTAGCCCAGGCCAGCGGGTTGCACGAGAATTTCGGCACCATGGCCAAATCCTTCCAGCCCGGCCATTGCGCCGCCGCCGCTGTTCGCTCCGTCCTTCTGGCTCAACGCGGCTTCACTGCGGCTGCCACGGCGCTCGACGGGCGCGCCGGCTATGCCAAGCTCTATGCCGAGGGCGCCGACCTGTCGGAGCAATTGTCCCGCCTGGGGGATTTTCCGCTCGAAATCGAGGCCGGCGGCGTCGATATCAAGCAATACCCCATGTGCGGCGGCGCCCACCGGGCCCTTGACGGCATATTGGACCTGCGCGTCGAGCACGGATTGGTCCTCGATCAGGTCGCCGACATTGTCGTTTCTGGCAGCAATGGCGGCTTCACCCCGTTGATCCACGACCGTCCGGTCACCGGGCTCACCGCCAAGTTCAGCATGCAATATGGCATGGCTGCCGCGCTGGCGGATGGGCAGATCGCGCTGTCCAGCTTCACGGACGACATGGTGATGCGGCCGGAAATCCAGGCCTTCTTCCCCCATGTCAGCAAGGTCGAGGCGGAAGGCACGCTGTTTCCGCGCTGGGTCAATCTGGACCTCCGCCTCAAGGACGGAAGGCGGTTGGAGAAGCGCGTGACCAGTCTGCGCGGCAGCGCGCAAATGCCGCTGACCGATGCTGCGCTCACCGCCAAGATCATCGACTGCTGCGCCTTTTCCGGCGCCGGCATCGATGGCGCATGCCTGGCTGAAACCCTGTTGTCGGCACAGCGGACGGAGGCCGTTGGCCCCCTTCTGGCGCGGGCGCTCGGGTGGCCGGCAGCCACAAACGGAGCTGAACCATGAGTCTCAAGATCATCGTGCCCGTCAAAAGGGTGGTCGAAGCCAGTGTCCGTATCCGCCTTCGTTCGGATGGCGGCGGCCCTGACATTGCCAATGCCAAGATGGCAATGAACCCGTTTGACGAGATCGCTCTCGAAGAGGCCGTGCGCCTGCGTGAACAAGGCCTTGCCGACGAGGTGCTGGCGGTCAGCATCGGGCCGCAGGCCGCGCAGGAGACCTTGCGGACGGCATTGGCGCTGGGCGCAGACCGGGCCGTGCTGGTGGAAACCGGCGCGGCGATCGAACCGCTGGCGATTGCCAGGATACTTGCCGCGATCGTCGCCGAAGAAGGGGCACACCTCGTCCTCATGGGCAAGCTCTCCATCGACGAGGACAACAACCAGACCGGCCCGATGCTGGCCGGATTGCTGGGCTGGGGACAGGCCAATTGCGCCTCCAACATCGCGCTTTCCCAAAACACCGCCCGCGTGACCTGCGAAACCGATGCTGGGCTGGAGACGCGCGATGTCCCCCTGCCCGCCGTCATCACCGCCGATCTGCGCCTCAACGAGCCGCGCTACCCATCCCTTCCCAACATCATGAAGGCCAAGAAGAAGCCGCTCGAAACGCGCCCGCTCGATGCTTTTGGCATCGACACCTCGCCCCGTCTCAGGCGCATGGAAATCCGTGAACCGCCCGAGCGGCAGGCGGGGCTGGTGGTGGAGTCGGTCGATGACCTGATCGCCCGGCTGCGGGAAGCCGATCTGATACCGTCCGGGAGGGCCGTACAATGACCATTCTTGTTCTGGCCGATCATCATGACGGCATGCTTGCGGGCACGGTGTCGCGCGTGGTGACGGCGGCGCGGGAAATCGGAGGCACCATCGACATTCTGGTTGCCGGCCACGATTGCGGGGCAATCGCCGCGGCGGCGGCCGAAATTGCGGGGGTGAACCGCGTGTTCTGCGCCGACGATCCACGCTACGAGCATGGGCCGGCCGAGCGGATTGCCGACCTGCTGGTCAGCCTGGCGCCCGGCTATGACGTGCTGATGGCTCCGGCCAGTTCCGCAGCCAAGGCGATCATGCCGCGCGTTGCCGCGATGCTGGACGTGATGCAGGTTTCCGAAATCGTGGCGGTGCGGGGGCCGGACAGGTTCGACCGGCGCATCTATGCCGGCAATGCCATCCTGACCGTCGAGGCGCAGGATTCATGCAAGGTGCTGACGGTGCGGGCATCGGCCTTTGCCGATGCCGGGCGCGGCGCGGCAGCGCCTATCGAACCCATTGCCCCGATCGAGGGCCCGGCGCTTTCGAGCTTCGTTTCGCTCGAAGCATCCCGCAGCGACCGTCCTGACCTGGCCACGGCGCGCGTCGTGGTGTCCGGTGGCCGGGCCTTGCGCAGCAAGGAGAGCTTTGCCGAGTTGATCCTGCCCCTGGCCGACAGACTGGAGGCCGCGGTCGGCGCATCCCGCGCGGCGGTGGATGCCAGCTTCGTCGGCAACGACGTTCAGGTCGGCCAGACCGGCAGGATCGTGGCGCCGGACCTCTATATCGCCTGTGGCATTTCCGGCGCCATCCAGCATCTGGCGGGGATGAAGGACAGCCGCGTCATCGTTGCCATCAACACTGACGCACAGGCACCGATCATGCGGCTGGCCGACTTTGCCCTCGTTGCCGATATTTTCGAGGCTCTGCCGGAGCTGACGCGAAAGCTGTAGCAGCCTGCCTGCCCCCGGACATGAGTGGCGCTCGCACAGGTGGCAACCCTATGGGCCCTTCCTATCCCAAGAATTTCTACAAGCGTGAGGACGACGATGAACAAGGCGGTGGCGGCGGCAGAAGCAACAGGCGCGAAAAGCGCCGCGGCGGCCAGCAAGGGCATGCTGGACGGCGTCCGTGTCATCGAGATCGCCGACGAAAGTGCCGAATATTGCGGCCTGCTGCTCGCTGGCCTTGGCGCGGACGTGATCAAGATCGAACCGCCTGGTGGCAGCGCCACACGGCGCATCGGCCCGTTTTTTGACGATGAGGCCCATCCCGACCGGTCCCTGCATTTCTGGAACTACAATCGCGGCAAGAAGTCCGTCATCCTCGACCTGGCTGCCGGGGCGGACCGGAACCGGCTGCTCCTGCTGCTCGAAGGCGCCGACGTGCTGCTCGATTCCACCAGAGGCGGCATTGCCGGCGCGCTGGGCATGACACGCGCCGAGCTGCTGGCCCGGTTTCCGGGCCTCGTCCTGTCGCGCATGACGCCCTTTGGCGATGCCGGGCCGTGGAAGGACTATGCCGGCTCTGACCTGGTGCATCTGGCGCTTGGCGGGGTGATGATGAATTGCGGCTACGACCCCGACCCCGATGGCCGCTACGAGCTGGCGCCGATCGCGCCGCAGGCCTGGCAGGCCTATCACATTGCCGGCGAACAACTGGCGATTGCCATCGTGGCGGCATTGCTGGCGCGCCGGCGCGACGGCAAGGGCCAGGATGTGTCCTGCGCTATCCACGACGCGGTGGCCAAGAATACCGAGCTGGATCTGATGTATTGGGTCATGCGGCGGGTGCCGCTCTATCGCCAGACCGGGCGCCATGCGCGCGAAAAGATCGATCCGGTGCCCACGATCAGCCAGACCAGTGACGGCCGGTGGTTCCTGACCTGGATCGCCGCGCGGCAGAACCAGGATGAAATCGTCGACTTCTTCGCCCGTCATGGCTTCACCGAAGGCGTGCGCGAGGCCCTGCCCCGGCCGCCGTCGAATGCGCGGCCAGTGGTGGGCGGGCGCGACATTCCCGGCACCGGCGAGACCGATGAACGCGCCGTGGCGCTGGACGCCATCATACGCGATTTCACGCGCAGCTTCACCGCCGAGGACATGCCCTGGCGGGAGGCGCAGGATGTGGGCCTGCTCTGGTCTCCCTTGCGTAAGCCACATGAGGCCGCCGACGACCCGCACTGGCTGGAGCGCCAGACCCTGGCGGAGGTGGACCATCCCGAACTGGGCCGCAGCTTCCGCTATGTCACCAGCAAATGGCTGAGCAATGCCACTGCCTGGCAGGTCGGCCGCCGGGCGCCGCTGCTGGGCGAGGATACGACCGCCGTCCTCGGCGCGCCGATCGTTCCGGCGCGCGTGGAGCCCGCGTTGCGCAAGACGGAGCCGCTGCGCCTGGCTGCAAATGGCAAGCCCTTTGCGCTGCAGAATATCCGTATCCTGGATTTCTCCTGGTTCCTGGCTTCGGCAGGCGGCACGCGGTTCATGGCCGGGCTGGGCGCGGAATGCCTCAAGGTGGAGTGGAAGGGCAATCCGGACACGCGCTTTGCAGCCATGGCGCCGGTGGGTGGCCGCGCCGCCCGCGCCGTCGCTACCGGTCCGTTGCCAGGCGAGACCGACCCCAGCATGGGCGGGCAGTTCAACAACAAGAATTCCGGCAAGCGTGGCTTTTCGCTCAATATCAAGCATCCCAGGGGACTGGATATCGCCAAGCGGCTGGTGGCCATGTCCGACGTGGTGGCGGAGGGCTTTTCCCCCGGCGTTCTCGAGCGGCTTGGCCTGGGCTATGACGTGATGCGCCAGATCAAGCCGGATATCATCTATGTGCAGCAATCCGGCATGGGCACGCGCGGCAGCTATGGGCGCATGCGCACGGTGGGCCCGGTAGCGGCTGCCTTTGCGGGCGTTTCGGAAATGTCGGGCATGCCCGAGCCAGCCATGCCCACCGGCTGGGGCTATTCTTTCCTCGACTGGATGGGCGCCTATGGCTTCGCCTTGGCAACATTGGGCGCGCTCTATCATCGAGAGCGCACCGGGGAGGGCCAATGGATCGATTCCTCGCAATGCGAAAGCGGCATCTTCCTCAATGGCACGGCCATTCTGGACTGGTCGGTCAATGGGCGCGTTACCAGGCGCACCGGCAATCGTTCGCTTCACAAACCGGCGGCACCGCACGGCGCTTTCCGCTGTGCGGGCACTGACCGCTGGCTGGCCATCGCCTGTTTTACCGAGACCGAATGGATGGCGTTGGCCAATGTAGCCGGGCGGCCGCAATGGCTGGCCGATCCCCGTTTTGCCACGCTCGATGCGCGACTGGCCAACCAGGATGCGCTGGAGACCGAAGTCACGGCCTGGACCAGCGGCGAGGACGCCTTTGCCCTCATGCACCGGCTGCAGGCGGCGGGCGTGCCGGCCGGCGTCTGCCAGACGGCGCAGGACAAGATCGAGCGCGATCCGCAACTGGCGGCGCTGGACTGGCTGACCGAGGTCACCGGCACCAGGATAGGCCGCTGGCCGGTGGCGGAACTGCCGATGAAATTCAGCCGAAGCACCGCCCATATCGGCGGCGTTACCGAGCGCGGGGCGCCCATGTATGGCGAGGACAATGTCTATGTCCTGCGCGACCTGCTGGGGTTCGACGAGGCCGATATCCGCAAGCTGGCCGAAGAAGACGTGATCTAGGCCGTGGCGGGCGATCGGGTCGATCGCCCGCCACGGCTGACTAAAGCGCGGATTCGGCGGCGGCGTTGCGGCCGGCGACCCGGCCGAAGGTGATGCATTCGGCCAGGTTGCCACCCCCCTGATAGACGAACTGGAAAACCGAGGCGATTTCGCCGGCGGTATAGAGCCGTGCAATTGGCTCGTCCTGCCAATCGAGCACCTGCCGCCTGGCATTGGCCCGCAGGCCGCCCTTGGTGTTGGGGCCACCCATATAGAGCGGGATGGCATAGAATGGCGCCTTGGCGACCGGCCCCAACGTGTCGGACTGGCGCTGGAAATCGGGATCGGCGCCGGCAGCGCAATAGCTGTTATAGGCGGTGACCGTCGTGGCGAGGCGCTCGGTCTCCATCCGGCCGTGATTGTCCGGATGCTCCCGGATGCGGGCGGCCAGGTCTTCGATGGTTTCGGCCTGCAATATCCAGCCCTTTTCGAGTGCCAGCCGATTGTCGCTTCCCCATTCGACGGCATTGTAGGAGGCGACCACGAGATTGACGACCGGCCCTGCCTCCATCAGCGTCGCATCGAAGATCATCCATGAGGGAATGCGCGGATAGGTCAGGTTGACCGTGTCGAACTGCAGGGCTTCCTTGTAGAAGAAATAGCGGCTCGGATCCTTGGTGATGCGCCGCTCCGCGGCATAGCGGCTGCCGTAATTGTCGACGACGATTTCGTTCGGCTTGCCGATGCCCGTGGTATTGAGGCCGACCTTGAGCCCATTGCGCCGCTCCGGCACGGCGGCAATGACACGGGCGGCGACGCTGCTGGCCTTGGTGAGGCCCGCCCCGGCGCGCAGCGCCATTTCGATGCCGTCGCCGGTATTGGCCGAGGTGCCGTAAAAGGCCCAGGCTTCTGCACCCGGCCCGTCGAGAAAGGCCTGCCGCATGCGGCGATTATATTCATAGCCACCGCAGGTCAGCACCACGCCGCGGCGAGCACGGTAAATCACCGTGTTTCCGTCGCGTTCCGCCTTCACCCCGACGACTGCGCCGGCCTCATCGAGGATCAGCGAGCGCGCACGAATGCCATAATGGACCGGGATATTGCGGGTCGCCAGGCCAGTGACCATGCAGGCATGGAATGCCTCGCCATTCTCCTGTTCGGACCGCGTATGGGACAGAGCCGGCGTATTCTTGTCGCCCCAGCCAGGGCCGACCCAACCGTCATTGTTTCCCGAATAGGTGCTCCGCATCACCGAATATCCGGATTCGGCGGCACCGGGAAAATGCCTGAAGGCGGCCGCGCCGACTTCCACCGAATTGAATTGCGGGTCCAGCCGGCGCATGAAGGCGTCATTGTCCGGCGCAAGGTCCGCCCAGAGCTGGGCATGGTCATCGGCAAAATCATGGATCTCTCCGTCCAGGTGATTGCCGATGTTTTCGCCGCTGAACATGGCCCTGGCGTAAGCCTTGAGCGCTTTGCGGTCGCCGTCGGGGCGCGGGCTGTGATAGCCGCCGCCGCTCATGCGTGAATTGGAATAGTGGGCGTCCTGCGGCTGCTTTTCGATGATCAGCACCTCGGCGCCGGCATCGTGCGCCTCGATGGCGGAGCAGCCCCCGGCGGCACCGAATCCCACCACGATCACATCGGCTTCATAAATGGTTTGCGTGCCCAATATCCCCTCCATCATTCATCTTAACCATCTGATAGTTCTAGCTTTTAGGTGACGTTGATATTGCCGCGCCGCATGATGCTCAGCGTGGCGCCAGTGAGCGAGACGCCGACCCCGATCATCAGAGCCACGGCCGGGCCGATGCCCGAGGCCAGGACCATGGTGGCCAGCGCCGTGCCGATGGATTGCCCCAGCAATCTGGCCGTGCCCTGCATGCCGCTGGCCGCGGCGCTGCGGGAGCGGGGCGCCGAGCCGATCAGCAGGCGATTGTTCGGAGATTGAAAAAGCCCGAACCCCGCCCCGCAGAACATCATGCGCCAGACGACGTCGGCCATGTGGGGATGGGGCGGCAATACGGCCATCGCGGCCAGGCCGAAGGCCAGCAGCAGCATGCCCGCCAGACCCAGGCGTCCTGGCGGGAAGCGGTCGGCAAGCATGCCGGCGAGAGGCGCCATGCAGACGATGGCCAAAGGCCAGGCGGCAAAGAGCATTCCCGCTTCGAGCACCGAAAAATCCAGCACCTGCTGCAGATAGAAGGGCAGCGAAACGAAGGTCAGCATCTGGGCACAGAAGACGCAGACCCCGGCCCCTACCGAAAGCGCGAAAACGGGATTGCCCAGCAGGTCGAGCGGCAGCAGGGGCGAGGTCCGCCCGCGCTGCCGCTTGACCAGCAAAATGCCCGCAACGAGCCCGGCCACCAGCAAGGCCAGTACCAGGGTATAGGGCCACGAATGGCCCAGCCCGCTCAGCCCCAGCAGTACGCCGCCGAAAGCGGCGGCGCTGAAAACGGCGCTGATGCTATCAAAGCGGTCGGCGCCCCGCTCGATATTGGGCAGGGCGAAAAGTCCCACGAGGAAAGCGCAAAGGCCGACAATGACGGTCAAGCCGAACACGGCCTGCCAGGAAGCGATGGAAATGATCGCTCCGGCGAGGCTTGGCCCCAATGTGGCCGCCAGCGCCACCACGGTCGCATTGAAGCCGAAAGCGCGCCCCAGTCTGTCCGGCGCTACGATATGCCGGATCAGGGACAAGTTGACGCAAGTGACGCAGGCCGCTCCCAGCCCCTGCACGGCACGCGCCGCGATCACCCAGCCGAAGGATGGCGCCAGGGCACTGAGCAGCGCCATGCTGGCCAGCAGGGCCAGTCCGGTCAGGTAGAGCCGTTTCTGCCTCACCACATCCCCGAGTGCTGCCAAAGGCAGCATGGCGGCGATCACGGTGAGTTGGTAGGCGTTGACCACCCAGGTCGTGGTCGCGTCCGACAGCGCAAATTCCCGCCCGATGGTGGGCAGGGCCACGGTGATGCCGATGCCGTCGAAAACCGCGGTGGAAATGCCCAGCATGACGGCGAGGAACGCATAGCGACTGACTTTGTGCCCAGGCTCGAGCGCGTCCGTTTTCACGCCAGATCATCGGGGAGTGACATAGCCTGCCCCGCCTCCCGCAAAATCGCCTCGGCCATCGGCAGATGCAGCCGTTCCACCATGGCGCCATCGATCGACAGGACATTGGATTGCGCTGCATCGGGCGCCGCAAAGGCGGCGACCACCGCCTTGGCCCAGGCAATATCGCTGGCGCCGGGGCGGAAGGCGTCATTGGCCGGTTGCACCTGTGACGGATGGATCAAGGTCTTGCCGTCAAAGCCCATCTGCGCCGCCTGCGCGCATTCGCGGACGAAGCCGGCCTCGTCCCGGAAGGCGTTGTAGACGCCGTCCAGCACGGTCAGGCCGAATGCCTTGCCGGCCAGAACAACCTGCATCAGCCAGGGCAGCAGGTATTGACGATCCTGTCCCGGCGAGATGCCAGTGGTGCGGATCAGGTCGTTGGGGCCGACGATGAGTGCCGCCAGCGGCAGGTGCCCGGCGGCGGCGGCAATCGAACCGGCCTGGAGCACCGCACGCGGCGTCTCGAGCATGGCCCAGAGCGGCAGGCCCGCCGGGGCAGCGGCAGCCAGATGCTCGACGCTTTCCACCTTGGGCAGAACGATGCCCGCGGCACCCCTTGCCGCTTCCATATCGGCAGCGAAATCCAGGCTGCCCACGGGATTGATGCGCAGCAGCACCTCGCCGGCCGCAAAGGCGCCGCTGCTTATGGCCTCGACCGCATTGCGCCGCGCCTGGGCCTTTTGCCCGTCGGCCACGGAATCCTCGATATCCAGGATAACCACGTCGGCCGGCAGCCCTCTCGCCTTCTCGATGGCGCGGAGGTTTGCGCCAGGGACGAACAACACGCTGCGGCGGCGCCGCCTCATCACACCAACTGGGGTCATTTCAGTGCTGCGGGCCGGGGACGAGTGAGGCGACGATCGAAGCATCGAGCGCTTCATAGGCATTGAGCCCGATAAGATCGTAGAGCTCCTGGCGGGTTTGCATGGCCTGCAGCATCGGCTGGGTGCTGCCGAGCTGCGCGATGGTATCGTAGAGCGCCTGCTGCGCCTTGTTGGCGACACGCAGCGACGAGACCGGCCAGATCACCATGCGGTAGCCCATTGCCTCGAATTCGGCGGCCGTGAAGAACGGCGTGCGGCCGAATTCGGTCATGTTGGCCAGCAACGGGACATTGGGCAACCGGCGGGCAAATTCCCGGAACATTTCCGCGCTGGTCAGGGCCTCCGGGAAGATCGCGTCGGCGCCCGCTTCCAGATAGAGCCGCGCACGGGCGACGGCCCCGTCCATGCCTTCGCTTGCCGCGGCGTCAGTTCGGGCAATGAGGTAGAGATGCCGCCGGGCCCGGGCCGCTGCCGCAACCTTTGCCGCCATGTCCCGGGCATCGGCGAGTTTCTTGTCGTTGAGATGCCCGCATTTCTTGGGCAACAATTGATCTTCGATATGTACGGCGCCGGCGCCCGCGGCTTCGAAGACGCGCACCATATGCATGACGTTAAGCGCCTCGCCATAGCCCGTATCGCCGTCGACCAGCACCGGCAAGCCGCTGGCTCTTTCCAGCTGCCGGATGAAAAAGCTCACCTCGTCGACCGTGATGATCCCCAGATCGGGCAGTCCCATCTGCGCGGTCATCGCCGCGCCGGAGAGGTAGAGCGCCGCAAAACCCGCCGCCTTGGCCTGCAATGCCGCCATGCCGTTATGCGCTCCGGGCAGCGGCAGGATGCCTGCGTGCTCCACCAGGGCACGAAAGCGTATGCCGGCCGGCTCCGCCGGCAGGTCCCGGGCGACGAGATAGGGCATGGTCAGGCTCCGCTGTTGAAGAAGAGAGGAGGGCAAATGGGCGACCCCCGAGGGACCGCCCATTCCCGTCAGGCCGTGGCCTGTTCCCGTGACCGGCGACGGCGCGCCGTCGACCAGATCGACCAGACCAGGAGAGCCGCCGAGATCACCATGATTGTGCCGCTGATCGGCCGGTCGAAGAAAGTCATCGGATTGCCGTTGGACAGCAGCAGGGCGCGCCGGAAATTCTCTTCCAGCATCGGGCCGAGCACGAATCCCAGGATCAGCGGTGCCACCGGGAAATCGAGCATGCGCAACACATAGCCCAGGACCGCGAAGACCAGCACGAGCCAGATGTCGGTGGGACTGTAGTTGACGCTGAACACGCCGATGCAGACGAAGACCAGAACCGCAGGATAGAGCAGCTTGCTGGGGATCTTGAGGATACGAACCCACAGGCTGATCAGCGGGATGTTGAGCAAGAGCAGCATGATATTGCCCACCCAGAAGCTCATGACCAGGCCCCAGAACAGCTCGGGCTGTTCCTTGATGAGCAATGGTCCGGGCGTGATACCGTTGATCATCAGCACGCCCAGCATGATCGCCATGGTGGCGCTGCCGGGAATGCCGAGGGTCATGGTAGGGATGAACGCAGCCTGATCGGCGGCATTGTTGGCCGTTTCGGGAGCCACGACGCCTTCGATGGCGCCCTTGCCGAAACGTTCCGGCTCCTTGGCAACCCGCTTTTCCACCGCATAGGCCACGAAGGATGCTATCAGCCCGCCAGTGCCGGGCAGCGTGCCGAAAAAGGCGCCGATGCCCGAGCCGCGCGCCATCGGTCCCCAGGAGCGCCGGATGTCGTCGCGTGTCGGAATCATCGAACGCAGCGAAACGTCCTGCACGGTCTTGCCGGAGTCCTTGGCGGAGGCGGCAAACACGATTTCGGTGACCCCGAACAGGCCCATGGCCAGGGCAACGAGGCTGATGCCATCCATGAGGTCGAGCACGCCAAAGCCGAAGCGCCAGATGCCGCTATTGAGGTCGGTACCGACCAGGCCGAAGGAGACGCCCAGCATGACCGAGGCCAGGCCCTTGACGGTCGACCCCTCCGACATGGTGGAGGCCACCACGAAACCCATGAGCATGAGCGAGAAGAATTCGGCGGCGCCGAACCGCAGCGCGTTTTCGGCAATGACCGGCGAGAACAGCATCATGAGCAGAATGCCGAAACTTCCCCCCACGAAAGAGCCGGCGGCCGACATGAACAGCGCGACGCCTGCCCTGCCATTGTTCGACATGGGATAGCCATCCAGGCAGGCCACCGCATTGGCGGGCGTGCCCGGAAGGTTGAGCAGGATGGAGGCGATGGAGCCGCCATAGGCCGTGCCATAGTAGATGCCGGCCAGCATCACGAGGGCCGAAGTCGCATCCATATGATAGGTCATGGGAAACAGCAGCGACACGGCCACCAGCGTTCCGATGCCGGGGATCATGCCCAGCAGCGTGCCCAGGAACACGCCAACAAGGCAGAATGTGAGATTGGTCAGGGTAAGCGCCGTGCTGAGACCAAGGAGCACATTGCCGAAAAGATCAGTCATCAGAAGGGCCACGCAATAATTTCAAAGCGGAGTTTGAGGCCATAATGGAAGATGCCGACGGTCAGGACGGCAATCGCCACGGCAAGCAGCACAGTCGCCCGCAACCCCAGGCGCTCCGCGGCAAAGCTCGATATGGCGGTCATCACGATGATGGAGGGAATGAGGCCGAAGGGCTCGATGAGCAGGGCAAAAGCCGCAACCGAGCCGAGCACGGATAACAGGGGCCGCCAATCGACGTGAAATTCGGTGCCTTCGCTGCCGATGGCGTTGAAAATGACGAAGATGCTGAGCAGCGAGAGAACGCCGCCAATCAATACCGGGAACATTCCCGGTCCCATGTAAGACAGCGTGCCGAGCTGGTAATTTCCCAAAGTGTATATAACGAGACTGACACTATAGATCAGCAGGACAGCGCCCCCGACAAACGACCGTTTGTCGCCTATTTTTGAAACCCAGCTCAAATGCTCCTCCTTTGAGAAATCGAGCGAAATCCTATCGCGGCGCTTGTCGCGCTCTCTGTCAAAGCTGACGTCCGGTCGCAGCGGAGTTGCTAATCGCTGCCCGCGACCGCGAACGCTCCGTTGCCGACCTTCTCACGTCGATGCGCCCTTTGCGCATCGGCAAAAAGGCTAGCACTGCCCAAAAATGCTGGAAAAGGATGATTTGGCGGGAGTCGGATGACATTTAGTCATGCCTGTCGCTGCCCGCCTTGCCCGGTCAGAGCACCGGCTGCCCGTTGCGCAGCAGGTCGCGCGCAATGGTCCAGCGATGAATTTCGCTGGCGCCCTCGACAATGCGCTGCACGCGATAGGCCCGATAGATATATTCGATCGGCGATTCCTTGCTCAGCCCCATGCCACCCAGCAGCTGCACGGCGCGATCGGCCACCCGTCCGATCATCTCGCTTGCCTGGAGCTTGACCATGGAGGCCTCGCGGCGCACATCCTTTTCGCCGCTATCGATGCGCCAAGCCAACCTGTAGGCCAGCAGGCGGCACATCTCCATTTCCTGGTGACTGTCGGCGATCCACCATTGCACGGCCTGCCGTTCGGCCAGTTTCTGGCCGAAGGTCGAGCGGTTGTTGGCATGCTCGAGCATGATATCGAGGCACCGCCGCGCGGCGCCCAGCGCCTTTGCGGCGATTTCCATGCGGCGGATACCGAGCCGGTTCTGTAGCGGAATGAAGGCGTCGCCGACCTCACCGAGCACCTGCTCATCGCCCAGTTCAACATTGTCGAAATGAATGCCGAAGGTCAGGTATTCCCCGGCAATGGTCGGATAGGACGACGGGATCGTTACGCCGGGCGTGTTCTTGTCGACCAGAAATGCCGTCATGCCGCCGCGCTGGCGCTTGTCAGGGTCGGTCACGGCAATGACGATCATGAAATCGGCGCTCATCAGGTGGCTGATGAAGATCTTTTCGCCATTGAGTATCCACTTGCCGTTGCGCCGCTCGGCCCTTGTGCTCATGCCCCCGATATCGGAGCCGGCGCCCGGTTCGGTGAGGGCCAGGCATGACTTTTTCTCGCCCTTGCCATAGGGGATCAGATAGCGCTCGATCTGCTCGCCCTTGCAGCAGGACTTGAGGAAATGCAGGTTCGGACTGTCCGGCGCCAGGGTCAGGGGCACCACCGAATAGCGTAACTGCTCGATCACTGTCAGCTTGGTAAGTGCGCCCAGATCCTGGCCGCCGAATTCTTCGGGCAGGTCGATGCCCCAAAGGCCCAGCGCCTTGGCCTTTTCCTGCAGGTCCGCTTCCACCTCGGGTGGCACCAACGGCTGCGCCGTTCCGGCAATCGCTGCTTCGCGGCGCAGGATCATCGGCTCCAGCGGGAGCAATTCGTTCTTCACAAAGCGCTGAACGACATCCCTGATCATCTTGTTGTCGTCGGACAGTTCGAAATCCATCTGCGCCTCCATTCCCTACGCTTATTGAGACGGCACCAAACTGTGCCGCCGTTCTCGCGGATGGAGGGAGAAAGGACGTGACGGGTCAAACGATAAAACACCGGTGCAGGATGACTATAGGTCACGGCCGCCGGCGGCAGATGGCCGAGAATGAACCGGGGCTACCGGGGGCACACGGCTGCCCAGGGGCGAAACGGGCGTCTCCAGCAAGGCCGCCGCCGGCCATGGGATTGGCCAACCCGGAACGACCTGAAGCCGCGTTGAAAGCGTCGCGCTAACTACGCACCTTGGAACCGGCGGGTACGGACCTGCCGGCGATTTCGTCGCCGGCATCGCGCGGCAGCCGGAACAGCAGGATCGTCGATGCGCAGGCGAAGAGGGCCATCAGACCGACGGCCACCTGAAGGTCGAACAATGTCATGGCGTCGCCGCCGCGGAACCATTGCGAGAGCTTGAGGGCCAGCGTGGCGACAGCCACGGCCAGCACCATGGTCATCTGCTGCACTATGCTGATCAGCGTACTGGCCACGCCACGGCGAGCGCCGTCGATATCGGCAAAGGCGACGCTGCTCAACGCGGTAAACTCCATCGAGCGGCTGAGCCCGGAAAACGCCAGGAGCGCCACAATCGCCCAGATGGGGACAAACGGCACCAGCGCGGCGCAGGCGGCGATGAGAAGAGCAGAGATGGCACCGTTGAGGATCAGAACCCCCCGAAAGCCAAAACGACGCAGGATCGGCGTCGTCACGGACTTCATCGCCATGTTGCCGATAAAGTAAGCGAGCATCAGGGAGCCAGCCTGCAGCGGATCGTAGCCAAGGCCGACCTGCAGCAACAAGGGCAGGAGGAATGGCATGGCATCGACAGCCATGCGCATGTACGAACCGCCCGAGATCGTCGAGCGGGAAAAGGTGGGGATGCGGAAGGGTTCGAGGCTGAGGAGCGGCGTCGGTGTCGACATCAGGTGACGTATGGCGGCAACGCTGCCGACCACGCCGAGGACTGCCATGCCAAGCGGCAGCCATGGATGTGCACTTCCCTGGACGAAGAGTTCGAGGCCAACGAGCAGTGTTCCGAGGCCTGCTGCGGAGAGCAGGAACCCCTGCCAGTCGAAGGGCCGAGGCTGGCCCCTTCCGTGGTCCGGGACCAGCAGCAAGACCAACGAGAAACCGACCAGTCCCAGTGGCAGGTTGAGCAGGAAATTGTAGCGCCAGGAGAAATAGGTGGTGATCGCGCCCCCAAGCACCGGCCCCAGGACCGGTGCAGCCAGGGCGGGCCAGATCATGGCGGCCAGGACGTGGATGACCTCGTCCTTGGATGCCCTGTCGAGAACAATCGCCCGGCCGACCGGAACCATGAAGGCGCCACCAATCCCCTGCACAATCCGAGCCATAACGAACTGAGGCAGGTCCTGCGCCAGACCGCAGGCCAATGAGGCGACGGTGAAGATGGCGATGGCGCCGAGAAAGACACGGACAGGCCCGAACCTGTCGGCAAGCCAGGACGACATCGGCATGAAGATTGCGGCGGACAGGAGATAGGACGTCACGCCGATGCTCATGGAAAGCGTCGGCACCCCTAGCTCCTGCGCCATAACGGGCAAGGAGGTGGTGATGATGGCTCCGTCGAGCAGTTGCATGAAGATTACGCCGGCCACAATGAAGGCAACGGTCCGGGCGGAAATGGCTTCTCTCACTTTTGTCCGAGCGCTCTCTCGATTGTGCCGACTGAGGCGTAGATCTGTTTCTAGAAGACCCAGCCGTCCATCAGCTTCCTTGCCGTGCGCAGGATGCCGGCACCGACGAGGTCGCCTTCGTTCCCCAGCCGCGCGACCACCGCGCTGGCGTCGGTCGACATTCAGGCCATCCTCGACGATCGGGAGCCCCGATCTGCCTCCCTCCCCCTTGAGGGGAGGGATTGAGGGTGGGGGTGTCGGAGGTTCCACAAGTGCCGAGTTCGCGGAAGCCACGACACCCCCTCCCTAGCCCTCCCCTCCGGGGAGGGGACTGCATCGGGGCTTTCCGGATTCGTTGACGAAAGCTGAAGGCCGGCTGATGCTACACATATTTCAGCCCCTTCGCCGCCAGTTTCTCGCGCATCTGGTAGATGTCGAGGCCCAGTTCCCCGGCAGCCAGCCGCTGGCGCTTGCCTTCCTCGGCGGCCATGCGGGCTTCGGCCTTTTCGGCCACCGCCTCGGCTTCCTCGCGGCGCACCACGCAGACATGGGCAGGATGTCGTGGCAGGGTTCGCCCAATGTTGAAATCCTCGTCCAGGTCGTCATCTGTCGCGTTGCCGCCTCACGGTCCTGCGTAACCCGCCGGCGTGTCGCAACGGAAATTCGAAGCGGCGGGAATGTTATAAGATTTAGCTATTGAGGCACATGCGCGGCAGGCGTCGGGCCGTATTCCAGCCTGCTAGCGCATATTGATATAAGTGATAGCCCACATAGGCATTGGCGCCCTCTCGAGCTCGGCTTTAGGCTGAAGCGAACGATGGGAGGACCATTTGAAATCGACATGCGAGCTCTATGACGACCATCTCGAAGATGTTGGCACATTGCCGCCGGCGCTTCGCCATTTTGGCGGGCGCCCTCGCTTCCACGGCCGCGTGGAGACGGTCAAATGCTTCGAGGACAATTCCAAGGTAAAGGCGCTGGCGGAAGGCCCCGGCGAGGGCCGCGTCATGGTCGTCGATGCCGGCGCATCGACACGCCACGCCCTGGTCGGAGACCTCGTCGCGGGCGCCGCGCAACGCAACGGCTGGGCCGGCATCATTGTCATGGGCGCGGTGCGCGACAGCGCCGCCCTCAGGAAAATGGATTTCGGCATACTGGCCTTGGCCACCACGCCGCGAAAATCGGTGCGGAACAATGAGGGCCAGGTCGGCTTGCCGGTTCGCATCGGCGACGTGCGGATCGACAGTGGCGACTATATCGTCGCCGACGAGGACGGCGCCCTGTGCTTCCCCAGGAGCGGCCCCCTTCCGATGATCGACGCATGATCACCAACGCCGTTCAGTTGAGGCCCGTCCTTGCCGACCTCGCTGCCGCAAGCCGTATTCTTGCGGCCCGTGGCGTAGTCGATGGTTTCGGGCACGTGTCCATGCGCCATCCCGATCGTCCGGATCGCTTCCTGTTGTCGCGATCCCTGGCGCCCGCCATGGTGACGCCTGACGACATCGTCGAATATGGCCTGGACGGGGAGGCGATCGAGACCGATGCGCCCAAGGGTTTCCTCGAGCGCTATATTCATTCCAGCATCTATGCCGCGCGCCCGGATATTGCCGGTGTGGTGCATAGCCATTCGCCGTCGATGATCCCGTTCGGCCTGGTCGACGTGCCGTTCGACGCCATGTTCCACAACGCCGCCTTCCTGGGCGGCGGCGCACCTTGCTTCGATATCGCAGAGGGGTTCGGGGCAACCGACATGCTGATCTGCGATTGTGCCAAGGGGGACGCCCTGGCCGGCAGGCTTGGCAGCCACGATGTGTGCCTCATGCGCGGGCATGGCTCCGTCGCCTGCGGGCCGACCCTGCAGATCGCCGTGTTCCGGGCCGTCTATGCCGAGGTCAATGCCCGCATCAAGACGCAGGCCGTGACTCTGGCCGGCGGTGCGCCGGTTGTCGGGCTTTCGGTCGGGGAAGCCGCGTTCGCCGATGGTCCCAATCGCACCGCCGGCATGCGGGCATGGGATCTTTGGCGCCACGAGATACGCGAGGTGACCGGCTGGTGAGCCGGTCATACCTTCCGATCTAGATGGACTTCATCCATTCACTTTCCGCCGGGTAGCGCGTCACCAGCACTTCGGCGCCACCGGGGCCGGCGGTCAACACCGGCGGCGCCTCGTCGGCGCGCACGAAGAGCAGGCTGTATTTGTCCAGCGCGTGGCCGTCATGGATAATGGAGCCATTGAGAACGAGCAGGTACTCCCCGCCTGACTCGCCGGTGTCGGGAGCCGGAGCCTGCATGTTCGGGCCCATCCGCACCATCTTGACGGCGATGCCCTCGTCATCGTCCTGCGCGTCGAGCGCATCCTCGATGACGACTTCGGTTCGGTCGGCCAGAACCGGCTCGTTGGACAGGATGATCTTCCGGGACATCCTGTGCCGACGCTTGGTGGGCTGCAGCTTTTCGCGGACATGCGGTTCGCGGAGGAAGTTGAGCCCGGCATCGGTCTTTGAGCGCAGCGTGAAATAGGTCATCCCGTAGGGGCTGGCGACGAGCGGGCCATAGCCGGTGTGGTGATCGGCGTAATGTACGACGATCGGGCCGACCGAGTCGCGCCCGATGGTCCCATCACCTTCGACGAACACCTGGAACTGGTCGACGATATGGAAATGAGCATCCAGCGTCTGGTTGGCATTGAAATCCAGGCGGAATGCCTGCAATTCGGGGCTGGATACGTTGGAATTGGCGCCGAACAAGTTGATCTTCCAGGATTGGCCGCGGCGAAAACGCGACCCGGCCTTTTCCGCGTAGTTACTGACCTGCACCATGTTGTCCTCCTCACATATTCCTATGCAGCCGTGCTGCGACTTCGGCCAGACGGACCGCTTCAAGCACCTTGAGCGCCGCCCGATAGGCGTTGGGGGCATCAACGGCAAAACAGCCTCGTGCCACGCCATCCACCTGACCAAGCACGCATAGCCCGCCGTCTTCGGCGGCTTGACCGACGAGAATCATCTCGGGGCCGAGCTGGCCGGCGGTTTGCAGCCGTACGGGACCTTGATGGGACCAGTAGCGGGGAATGGGCAGGTCACCCGCCCCCTGTCCCAAGATCGCCCTCGCCACCAGGCGAGCCTGTTCCGTGGCCGGCTGTACGCCCTCGAAGCGTTGCCCGATGCCTGCGAGGGCGCCCCAGTCGGCGCAATCGCCGATGGCCCATACGGCCGGGTCGCTGGTCCGGCCGCTACCGGTGACCGCAATCCCATTGCCGCAATCCAGCCCGGCCGCCCGGGCCATGGCGGTTCTTGGCAAGGTGCCGATGGCAGCGAGAACCATGTCGAAGCGGTTTGCGTCACGGCCCTCAACCTCGACCGTATAGCCGGTCTCGTCGCCGGCTATCCTGGTGAGATGGGCCGACATGCTGATTTCGATGCCGGCGGCGCGATGCTTATCGAGCAGGAATCGGGACAGGTCCGGCGGAACGACCCGGCCAAGCAGGTTGGGCGCGGCTTCGAATACGGCGACGGCGCGACCCATTCCGCGGGCGAGGGCGGCGACTTCAAGACCGATCAGCCCGCCGCCGACGACCGCGACCGACCGCGCCATGCCCAACTGCCGGTGCAGCAGATGGGCATCGTCCATCGATCGCAGGTATAGCGGAGGCACGCCGCTCACCAGTGCCGGCGGCAGGTTCCGAGGCTGGCCACCGATAGCCAGCACGAGATGGTCATAGGCAAGGGTTTCGCCGTCAGCCAGGCGCACTTCCTTGTTGCCGCGGGCGATGTCGGCGACTTCGGCGCCCAGCCGAAGATCGACAGTGTTGTCGCTGTAGAAGACATCGGCCTTGAGGTTTTTCCGCTCGCTCGCCAGTTGCAGGTAGTCGGCCGCCTTGGACATCAATGGACGCTGATAGGGCGCGTGCGTCTCGGCCGATAGCAGGACGAGATCACCGGCAAAGCCCTGCCGCCGCAACGCGTCGGCGGCGGCCACACCGGCATGAGAGGCACCTGCGATGACGATCCGGTCAGCCATGGCTTATCCGACGACCCGCATGTCGAATTCGCTCTTGGCGGCATTGCATTCCGGGCAGGACCAATCGTCCGGAATATCTTCCCAGCGTGTGCCGGGCGCTATGCCGCTGTCGGGGTCGCCGTCCGCCTCATTGTACTGGAACCCGCACAAGACGCATTCCCAGATGCGATAGGGCTGGTTGTCGGCAGCATTTTCCATTTTCAACCTCCCTTGCCGGTTCTGCACTTTGTTAGCAGCCATCGTTCTGCTATAACAATAGTAGCACAAGCGATAACAGCCATATCGTTTTGCTATAGGAACCGCAGCGCCATGGATATCCGTCAGCTCAAGTACTTCGTCCGCGTCGCCGAGCTCGGCAGCTTCAGCAAGGCCGCGGCCTTCCTGAAGATCGCCCAACCGGCGCTCAGCCGGCAAATCCGCAATCTCGAACTGGAACATAAGGAAGCATTGCTCATCCGAAACGGGCGGGGCGTCGAGCCCACCGACGCCGGAAACCGGCTGCTCGAACATGCGCGGGGCATGCTCCGGCTGATGGACCGCGCCTATGAGGACATGGAAAATTCCCGCACCGGCAAGCTCGGGCGCGTCACCATCGGCATGCCGGCAACACTGTCGGTGATTATCGCCACGCCGCTGGTCCGCAAGTTGCGCGAACACATGCCGGACGCCAAGATCACCCTAGCTCACGGGCGGTCCTCCCAATTGCAGGAATGGCTGCTTGGCGGAACGCTGGACATGGCCCTGGTTCTCGATGCGCCTGCCACCCCGATGCTGGAAATCCACCCTATCTCGGTGGACAGCCTGGGTTTGATGGGCACCATGGAAATGCTGGGCAGCACCGACCCCATCCCCATGCGGGATCTGGCGCATATACCCATGATCATCCAGAGCCGCCCCAACAAGATCCGTGTCATGGTCGATACGGTTCTGGCGCAGGTGGGCGAGCAGATGGAGGTGGTGCTGGAAAGCGACTCACATGAAACCAGCTTCCACATGGCGCAGGAAGGCATGGGGGCCACGATCCATACGATGCGCTTCCAGCGCAGCATACCGGCTGCGGCCGACTTGGTGTTTCGCCGCATCGTCGAGCCTGAAGTGGTGATGAAAAGCCAGATCATCCTGCCCGCGCGCCGCCCTATCAGCCGGCTGCAGGATGAAGCCTTCGACATATTCCGCGATATCTGCCGGACGCTGCTGCGCGAGCCCAATGCCGGTTCTTAATCCTGCGGCGTATCGATATGTGGAATACCGCGCAGACTGATCATGACCGCGATGACCGACATGATGACGAGACCGGCCGTGGCCAGGATTGGCGGCATCGGGCCGACACGGTCGAAAGCCCAGCCAGTTGCGAGGGCACCCAGTGCGGGGCTGCCACGCGAGATAAGGCCATGGACGCTGAGTACCCGGCCCCGCATCAGGTCCGGCGCTCGTAGCTGGACAAAGGTTTGCGTGCCGATGACGCCGCTGGTCACCGCATAGCCCACCACCGCTACCAGGGCGACGTCCAGCCACGGACTGGTACTCACCGACAGCACGGCGAGTGCCAGCGCTCCGAGACCCCATGACAGCGCCACGCGGCGCGCCATGGGCGCAAGGCTCGCCGACACACCGAAAGTGATGCCGGCGATGACCGCACCGACAGCCATGCCCGAGGTCAGAAAGGCGAGACCGCTGCTCCCCGCGCCAAAATTGCGCTCGGCGATAGCCGGGAACATGTCCTGGATGGCCCGCACGCCTGCACCACCCAGGAACAGCAGCCACAGCAGCCGGCTGATCCCGACATCTCGGAAGGCAAAGACCACACCCTCCCATATCTGGCTCCAGACCGAGCCCGTCCGCGGTCGGGCCGGCTCCAGCGCGACCCGCAACATCTGCAACAGCGTCGCAAAGATCAGTGTCAGGGCGGCATTGACGAGGAACACCCAGGCGACCGGCATATGCACCATCATGATGCCGGCAATGGCGGGGCCGGTGATGCGGGCGAGGTTGACGTTGACCGAACTCAGCGCAACCGCCGTCCCGACATCGGCCCGCTGCACCAGGTTTTGCACCAGGGCCATGCGCGCCGGCTGGTTGATGGCGATGAAACAGCCATTGGCGACGGTGAGGGCCAGCAGGATGCCCAGATGCAATTGCCCCGCGATCAGCAGGACGCCGTAGAGGGCGGCGATCGTGGCCAGCACATACTGGCTGAACCGCGTCTGCTTGAGCCGGTCCCAGCGGTCGGCGGCGACGCCGGCAAAGGGGCCAACGAAGAGAATGGGCAGCATATCCGCCGTGGCGAAGATGCCCAGCCAGAAGCCGGAGCCGGTCATTTGCCAGACCAGCCAAAGCAGGGCGACGCGCTGCATCCACGAGCCGGTCAGCGAAATGCCGTTGCCCAGGGTGTAAAGTCCGAAATTGGCCTGGGTCAGAACGCGAATCTGCCGGGTCTGGAGCAGACGACCGAGCGGGCCGCGAGGCCCGGCGCCGGGAGTGTTCATCGGCGTTTCACGCCGTTCACCACGTCGATCGGCTTGCCGTCGAGGAAGGCCTCGATGGCAAGAACCGCATCGCCGTAATAGACCTGCAGCATGTCGCGGGTGAAGTAGCCCAGATGCGGGGTCAGAACCACATTGTCGAGGCTCCGCAAAGGGTGGTCGGCGGCCAGGGGCTCCTGCCAATACACATCGAGCGCCGCGCCGGCGATGCTCCTGGCCCGCAGAGTCGCAACGAGTGCCTGTTCGTCGATGATCGGTCCGCGCGCGGTGTTGATCAGGAAGGCCGAGGGCTTCATCAATGCCAGTTCCGGCGCACCCACCAGCCCCGTCGTTCGTTCACTCCAGGCCACGTGAATGGTGATGAAATCGCTCTCGGCGAACAGCGCTTCTCTGGACACGTAGCGCGCGCCGCCCGCCTCGGCCTTTTCCGGCGTCAGGTTCTGGCTCCACGCGACCACGTCCATGCCGAAAAACGCACCGCCCCTGGCGATCTGCTGGCCGAGGCCGCCCAGGCCAAGGATGCCGAGGCGTTTGCCCTTGAGCGTGGTGCCCATGGCGTGCTGCCACTCGCCATGTCGCATCAGGCGGTCTTCGCGGGGAATGTTGCGGGCCAGGGACAGCATCAGGCCCCAGACCAGTTCGGCCACCGCGCCGCCGCCACGGCCATCGACCCTGGTATTGGAAACGGCAATGCCACGCTCGGCCGCCGCTTCGGCGTCGATCTGGTCGAAGCGCTTGCCGGTGACGAGAATGTACTTGAGCCGGGGCAGTTGCCCGATCAGCATCCTTGAAATGGGCATGCGCTCGCGCAAGGTGCAGAGGATATCGAAATCGGCCAATGCGGCCGCGGCGCGCTCCTGCGTGCCAAGGGGCTCGTCGAAGACGACGATTTCGGCCCTTGCGGCAATGGACGACCAGTCCGCGACCTGCTGCGAAACACGCAGATAGTCGTCGAGCACAGCGATACGCATGGAAATCTTTCAAGGGGAAGTGGGTGGCGGCGCGAACCGCCACCCAGGCCGGCGTTAGTTGAGCACCCACTCTTCGGCCCAGGTCATTTCCGGGTCGAACGAGCTGGCTTCGAGTTGCAGGTTGACCGGCGCCACCCAGGCCGACGTGTAGAAGTAGAGCGGCAGCATCGGCAGGTCTTCGGCGAAGATGCGCTGGACCTCGGCCCAGCCGGCGATGCGATCGGCACGCTCGAGCGAACCCTCAAGCGTATTGATGGCGGCATCCATCGCCTCGCTGGAATAGCCGGAGAAGTTGTTGCCGACCCAGGAGTTTTCTTCCGAGGGAATGGCGGATGTGCCAAGCGCGATGTTCGGTGAAGAGCCTAGCGAGAACTCGATCGACGACATGATCATGCCGGTAAACTGGCGTCGGCGGGCATAGTCGCCATTGTATTCCTGCAGGCCGGCAAACACGTTGTTGGTCTCGACGCAGATTTCCCGTAGCTGGCTCTGGATCACGAGCGCAATCTGCTCGCGCGTCGCATTGCCGGCCGTGGTCACGAATTCGAACGACAGGCGATCGCCGTTGTCATTGACACAGATGCCGTCGGGGCCAGGAGTCCATCCCGCTTCCGCCAGCAGCGTCTTGGCCGCTTCCGGATCATAGGCATAGGTCGCGATACCGGTTGTGTAGAACGGGCTAGCCTGGCTGTGCAGTCCGTTGGCGACGGGTTGCAGCCCACCGAACAGCGCGCCGGTAATGGCCTGGCGGTCGATGCCATGCAGCAGGGCCTTGCGAACATTGAGGTCGGCCAGGATCGGGTTGTCCAGGTTGAGCGCGATGCGCTCCAGGTTGTTGCCGTCCTCCACGACGTAGTTGTAGCGATCGGGCGCCTGGTTCCGCAGGTCGAGCATCTGCGAGAAGCTGATACCGCCCGGGCTGACCGGGACCAGCTGGATTTCGCCCGAAAGCACGTTCTGCATGAGCGCGGAATTATTGTCGCGATAGCTCATGATGATCCGCTCGATGTCGGGCACCATGCCCGGCCAATACGGGTTGGGCTCGAACGTAATGCGTGTGCCGATCTGGTAGTCGGTCAGGATGTAGGAGCCATTCCACAGGCCGGGATTGGTCGGCTCGCGGTTGTAGAGGGTCTGGCGAACATAGCTCTCGAGATCGCCGTTTGCCTCATAGATCGGCCGTTCGAGATGGGCCGGCAGTATCTGGTCCCAGGCGTTGAAGTTCTGCAGCACTTCCGGCAGGTGGATGATGACTGTGCGGTCATCGACCACTTCGATTTCCGAAGCGCGGGTCCACGGATTGTAGTTGGAGAAGCCGATATTTTCGTCGGTCGCCACCTGGTGGGTGAACACGATGTCGTCCGAGGTCACCGGCGTACCGTCGCCCCAGGAGGCACCCTCCATGATGGTCAGGCTAACACGCATCCCCTCGGTGCCGTCGCCATTGTCCACGATTTCGGCCAGGCCGTTTTCGATGGTCGGCACCTCCTCGCAGAGAACACAAACGACTTCGCCGCTGCTGTCGAAGGCCGTGATCGGCCGCAACGACAGGGTGATGAGATTGCGCTTGGTATTGTTGACCTGGATCAGCGGATGGAAATTGGTCAGGAACTGCAGCGCACCGACGACAAGCTGTTCGTCGTCGGCCTGTGCCATGACGGCCGGGGTCGTCAGCAAAGACGATGCCAGCAGGGCTGCCATCAGGGTCTTGGTCTTCATCATCTCGGTTTCCTCCCTTGAGATATCGTTGTCGGCTTCGGCTAGGATTTCGAGCGCGGATCGAAGGCGATACGGATGCCGTCGCCCACGAAATTGACGCTCATGACGGTCAGGAAAATCAGCAGGCCCGGATACACCGCCAGCGCCGGGGCGGAGATGATGAGCTGCTGCGCATTGGTGAGCATGTTGCCCCAGGTTGGGGTGGGTGGGACGATGCCGAAGCCCAGAAAGCTCAGCGTCGACTCGAACAGGATGATGCGGCCGACCGACAGGGTCATGGCGACGGTGATCGGCGTCGTGATGTTGGGCAGCACATGCACCATCATGTTGTAGAAGCGCCGCGCGCCGCTGACCTGTGCGGCCTTGACATATTCCTTCTGCCGCACGGCGATGGTTTCCGCGCGGGTGAGGCGGGCGATGGTGGTCCAGTCGACCAGCGCGATGATGATGACGATGCGCAGGAAAATCACCAGCGGCGAATTGGCCATGGCGGGCGCGAGCCCCAGCTTGCCCAGATCGACGGCGCCCAGCACGATCAGGACGGGCGTCATGGGCAGGGCAATGACACAGTCGGTGGCGCGCATCAGGAAAGCATCGATCCGCCCGCCCACGAAACCAGCCCAGAGGCCGACCGTGATGCCGATGATGGCCGTCAGCAGCGTCCCCAGGATGCCCACCGCCAGCGAGACCTGGCCGCCATACATGAGACGCAGCAGCACGTCGCGGCCCAGTTCGTCCGTTCCCAGCCAGTGTTCGGTCGATGGCGGCTGGAACCGGTAGAGCAAATTGGTCGTCGCCGGATCGACGCCCAGAAACTGGCCCAGCGGATAAGCCACGCCGCAAAGGACAGCGAGCACCACCAGGAAGCCAAGCGCAATGACGGCCGGCTTGTTCTTGAGGAAGCGGCGGCGGCGCAACTGCCAGATGGTCTGGCGCGGGGCCGATGGCAATCCGGCGATTTCGGCCTGGTTCATGCTCATTTCAACGAAATCCTGGGGTCGAGCCACGCATAGGCGAGGTCGGCGAGAAGGTTGGAGATGAGGGTGACAAGGGTCGCCAGCAGCAGGCCGATCAGCGCCAGGTTGAAATCGACGTAGCGGATGGCGTCGAAGATCATTTTCCCCATGCCGAGAACGCCGAAGATCGTCTCGACGACGAGCGAGCCGGAGAACAGTCCGCCGAAGCCCAGGGCCAGAACGGTCACCATGGGAATGAGGGCGTTGCGCAAAGCATGCCTGATGATGATCTGCGGCTCGGAAAGTCCCTTGGACCGCGCCGTGCGGACGAAGTCGGAACTGAGCGTCTCGATCATCGAGGCGCGCACGTAGCGCACCAGCGGCCCGACGAAAAACATCGTCAGCACCAGCACCGGCAGCACCAGGTGGCGAACCTCGAGCCAGATCGGCGGATTTGTTTCGAGCGGCGTGCCGCTGGCGGGCAGCCAGCCCAGCTGCACGGCGAACACGATGATCAGGATCAGCGACAGCCAGAAGTTCGGCAGCGAAATGCTGGCGAAGGCAAAAAAGCTGATGAGGTTGTCCATAAGGCCGCCCGGCCGGAGCGAAGCCAGCGAGCCCAGCAGCAAGGCCAGGGGCACCGACAGGACGAGCGTGGCCACCATGAGCTTGAGCGTCTGCCCCAGCGCCGGCCCGAGTACCTCGGCCACCGGGCGGAAATAGATGCTGGAATAGCCGAAATCACCCTGGACTGCTGCCGTGATCCAGTTCCAGTAGCGGACGGGAAGCGGCACGCCGGCACCGTAGAGTTCGCGAATCTGCGCTGCGGACGCAGCCGTCAGCGAGGGATTGCCCTCCAGCATATTGTCTACGGGGTCGCCCGGCATGAGGTTGATCAGCAGGAACAGCAGCACGGTCATGACCAGCAGCACGAGCACTGCCTGGCCTATCCGCGTGAGTGTGTATCGCAGCATGGCTCAATCCTTGAAATGACAGGCTGACATCTGGCCCGGACGTCCCGGAGCCGGCTCGAGCACCGGCACCGCCTCGCGGCAAACATCCTGGGCCTTCGGGCAGCGTGTGTGGAATACGCAGCCGGGCGGCGGCGCCAGTGGCGTCGGAATTTCGCCCTTGAGCGACTGTCCAGGCTGCCGGCGTCCCCGGCCGATCCGCGGCACCGACCGCATCAGGGCCTGGGTATAGGGATGGCTGGGCGTCGCAAACAGGTGTTCACGCGATGCGATCTCCATGATGCGGCCGAGATAGAGCACGATGACGCGGTCGGCGAGATGATGCACCACGCCGAGATCGTGGCTGATGAACAGGTAGCTGATCGACCGTTCGCGCTTGATCTTGTTGAGAAGATTGAGCACCTGGCTCTGGATCGAGACGTCGAGCGCCGACAGCGGCTCGTCCGCCACGATCAGCTTGGGATCGGCAATCAGGGCGCGGGCGATAGCAATGCGCTGCCGTTGCCCGCCGGAAAACTCGTGTGGATAGCGCTGCGCACTTTCCGCGTTGAGCCCGACCTGGCCGAGTACAGTCTCGGCGCGCTCCTGGCGCTCCTTGTTGGGCACGCCAGCCAGACGCAGCGGTTCGGCCACGATGTCGCCCACCATCATGCGTGGATCGAGCGCCGAAAACGGGTCCTGGAACACCAGTTGGACCGGGCGATCTTCAACCGCCCCCGACAGGGCCTCGCCGAAGCGGATATGCCCCGAGCTCGGGGTCAGCAATCCCGAAATGGCATAGCCGAGCGTGGTCTTGCCGCTGCCGCTCTCCCCGACAATGGCCAGGGTCTCCCCCTCTTCAACCGTAAACGAAACATCGGTCAGGGCGTGGAGCGTCAGCGGCTTCCTGAACAGGCCGCCGCCGATGGGAAACCTGAGGTTGAGATCCTGAACGTCGAGCAGCGCAGCCATCAATTCACCTTGTGGCAGGCCACATAGTGGCGTGGAGCGACTTCGCGAAGCGCGGGCTCCGCCTGGCGGCATCCCGCGTCCGCAAGCGGACAGCGATTTGAAAAGCGGCAGCCGGGCGGACGTTTGCCGCCTATCGTGCCGGGAATGGTGTAAAGGTCGGAGCCCGGCTGGCCCATTTCGGGCAGCGTCTTGATGAGACCCTGCGTATAGGGATGGAGCGGATTGGCGAAAAGGTCGCCAACGCTGGCATATTCGACGATGCGACCGGAATACATCACCATGATGCGGTGGGCGATTTCGGACACCACCGCCAGGTTGTGGCTGATGAACTGGATGGCGGTGCCGTGCTGCTCCTGCAATTCGAGCATCAGGTCCAGGATTTGCGCCTGTACCGTCACATCCAGCGCGGTGGTCGGCTCGTCTGCGACCAGCAGCTTTGGCCGGCAGGCCAGCGCCATGGCGATCATGGCGCGCTGGCGCATGCCGCCCGACAATTGGTGCGGATAGTCCTGGGCGCGGCGCTCCGGCGACGGGATGTGGACGCTGGCCAGCAACTGGACAGCTCTGGAAAAGCCATCCCTCTTGCTCATGCCCTCGTGCCGGACCAGCACCTCCGCGATCTGGTCGCCAACGCGCATGACCGGATTCATCGCCGTCATTGGCTCCTGGAACACCATGGCCGCGTCACGGCCGCGATGACTGCGCCACGCCCTGGCGGAGAGCTTGGTCAGGTCCCGCCCGTCGAACCAGATGGCGCCGTCGACCTGGGCAGCCGGCGGCAGCAGCCCCATGAGGGCCAGCGAGGTCATGGTCTTGCCGCAGCCGCTCTCGCCCACCACCCCAAGGGCCTCCCCGGCGCCGATCTCATAGGAAATCGAACTGACGACTTCCGCCTCGCGCCCCACAGCCGCCGGGAACGCAATGGTAAGATCCTGGACTCGCAGCAACGGCGTCGCCGCTCCCGACGCCTGGGAATGGGCATCTTGGATTTCCGCAACTGACGCGGGGGCGGCGATCATCATGCCTTCTCCTCACCTCGAGTGGGTCGCGCGCCGGTCTTCCGGTGCCCGAATTCCAGTCCGGGTGTTTTGCCGTTAGGCCGACTTTGCGATCTGCGGGGCCGAAGACAAATCGATCGTCCCGACACCGTCATTGATTTCGACTGTAGTGCCGTAAAGCGCCGACAGCTTCTGGAAGCGGCCGAGGATGCGGACGGCGTCCTCCCCTTGCGACAGCATCGGACGCCCTTCGGTGAACGCATGGTCGCCGGTGCCGGTCTGGCGGGTGACCCTGGCTTCCTTGGTGGTCTCACGACCCATCTCCACGGGATGCAGATGCAGCCGCTTGAGTTGATGATCTTCCATCTCGAGCTTGATGAGGGCGGAACTCCACCAAGTGTCCGATGGCGTATCCAGGCCCGGATGCAGGGGATGGTCGGCCGGCGTCAGCGTCGGCAGGCGGTCGACATCGTGACCCCAGGCATCGTAGCTGTCATAGGGCACGCGCTGGATGAATTCCGACTGGGCGAAGAAGTTGCCGATGCCATAGATGATGGGCTTGCCCTTGTAGATCTCGATGCCAAGCGTCTTGTGCCAGCCATGACCGACATAGATATCGGCCCCGGCATCGATCGCCGCGCGGGCGAATTCCTGCACGAATTTGGGCGGCGTGTCGCCGCGCGGACCATCGGAGACGCTGAAGTGATGCGCAACGATGACGAGGTCGGCCATGGTGCGCGCTTCGTTGATGGAACGCTTGTTGCGGTCCAGATCGCGCTTGTTGCAGCGGCTGTTGATCTCGAACGCATCGCCAACCACAAATGTATTGACCTCCCCCCATTGCTGGGTGCCGGGCAGCAGAATACCGAAAGCGCCTGGCTTGTCGCTCTTGGTCGGCTTGGAGACGCGGAGGTTTTCGCCCAGTTGCTTGAGTTGGCTGGCCGTGGGCTCATCGACGACGAATTCATACTCGATGCGAACCGGGTTCACCCCGGGCCGGCCGCGCAATCCGCCTTTGGGCAAGCCTGCCCACATGAAATGCTGATTACCGGAACTCGCCGACACCAGCGCCACCCGGCCCTTGGGCTTTTCGACATAGGCCGGCTCGCTCGCCAGTTCGAGATCGAGGCCGGTGCCTGCCGTGGCGATACCGGCGTCGCGGCAATGCTTCTTGGTGGCCAGCAGCCCCTCGGGACCAAAATCGAAGCTGTGATTATGCGCCGTGGACATGAGGTCCATCCCGGCCGCCTTGAGGTCCGCGGCAATCTTGGGGTCGGCCATCATGAAGCTGCCGATGCCCTGCCCGCGAGCCGGCCAGCGCAATTCTTCGTAGTCGGCGAAGTTCATCTCCAGGTGACCGTAGGTCACGTCCGTATCGCGCAGCAGCTCGATCACGCCCGCGAATTCCGGGCTGTCATCCTGGTGCACCATAAACGGCCGGCAGACCATGCACTCGCCGGCAAGTGCCACATTCCAGGTTTTGCTTGTGGTCATAAAATGCTCCTCGACCGATGTGAGCGGCTCACCCGCCGTTCTGTGCTCCAACATTCCGGCAGCAAGGCAGCTATTACAATTCCCTTTGAATCTCTTTCAGTTATAGCAAACCGGCATAGGCAAAAGCCTCTGAATCCAGTATTCGACGCAGGCCTTCCTGCCCTCTGATACCTTGCTTTCACATATGGCGCCCGGGGCAGGCACCGGCATGGCTAAAGTGGCGAGGTGGGTATCTTCAGCGTCAAAGGGTCCATCTCGATTGGCGAGGACGGGATCGAGGTCCTCCTCCCACTGTCATTGACGGACGAAAGGTCAGCGACGACGAGGCGGCTGAGCACTCCCGTCAAACGAGCCAGCACCCTGTCTTGCACCAGGTCAGGCGGCAGATGCCCTACTCTAAGCATCTGAATTTTCGGAGAAAAGCAGCGAGTGAATGGCGGAGAGAGAGGGATTCGAACCCCCGATAGAGTTGCCCCTATGCCGCATTTCGAGTGCGGTGCATTCAACCACTCTGCCATCTCTCCGCGAGATCGAAACGGACACCCTGGCGGATGCCGGCTGGTCGATACGGGCGGCTTATGACATAGCAATAAAAGACCCGCAACACCCCTTGTGGGCTTTCATTCCGCTTTGGTCGCATACCACGCTTCTTGTCGACGGCGCGCAGCAGGATGCCGATATGCCGGGCGGAGCATCGACATGACGGGGCTGCACCGACGCCGGCCGGCCCGGCTTGCCCACGGATCGTCACGATTTCGTGCGATATTGAGGAACGCAAAGCCGAGCACAGGAGAAATTCGATGACAAAGCGTCGCGACGTGATTGCCGGCATGGCAAGCCTGCCACTGCTGTCTCTGGGGACCGCCTCATTCATGCCGGTCTGGGCACAGGAGCAGGCAGCCCTGGATGGCGACGCCATTGCCACCGCCGATGGCGACATCATCGTCCACCCGGTCGACCATGCCAGCCTGGTGCTCGGCTTTGGCGGCGCGGTGATCTATGCCGATCCGGTCGGCGGCGCCGCGCTCTATGAGGGCCTGCCACCACCGACGGCCATTCTCGTCACCCACGGCCATGGCGACCATTTCGACGTGCCGACACTGGAAGCCATTGCCGGCTCGGCCCCCATCCTCACCAGCCAGGAAGTGTTCGACAAGCTGCCCGAAGCCCTCAAGGCCAATGCCACTGCCATCGCCAATGGCGAGGAAGCCAGCCTCGACGGCATCGCCGTCCGCGCCATTGCCGCCCACAATATCACCGAGGACCGCATGCAATATCATCCGGTGGGCGTGGGCAATGGCTATGTGCTGACGCTGGGCGGCAAGCAGGTCTATGTGGCCGGCGACACCGAGCCGACCGACGACATGCTGGCGCTGACGGACATCACCGTCGCCTTCCTGCCGATGAACCTGCCCTATACGATGACGCCCGAGCAGGCGGCTGAAGCAATCAACACCTTCAAACCGGCCGTGGTCTATCCCTATCACTATGGCGACAGCGACCTGGCCCCGCTGGATGCGGTGGGCGACCATACCGAAGTGCGGCTGCGCGATTGGTATTCGAACGGCGGCTGATACGACGTCGAACGCTTGACTCTTGGGGCATTTGCCTCGATAAGCGCCCCGGAATGTGCGCTGGCCCTGCTGGCGCGCTTTTCTTTGTTTGAAAACGCTGTTCGAGGCTGCCCGCCGGTTTGATCGCCGGCCGACTGTTCGAAGACCGCAGGGATCGGGGCTTTCCACCTGCGGCGCCACAGAGCGCGACACAATGGGACCGGGCGTTTGACGCTCCCGGTTAAGCTATGACTTTCGCCGTGATCAAGACCGGTGGCAAGCAGTACAAGGTTGCCGCCAACGACGTTCTCAAGATTGAAAAGCTCGATGCCGAAGCCGGCACCATCGTCACCTTCGACCAGGTGCTGATGGTTGGCGACACCATCGGTGCGCCGCTCGTCGAAGGCGCGCTCGTCGCTGCCGAACTGCTCGAGACCCGCAAGCAGAAGACGGTCATCATTCTCAAGAAGAACCGTCGCCACAATTATCGTCGCCGCAATGGCCACCGCCAGTTGCTGTCGACTGTGCGCATCACCGAAATCCTGACCGGCGGCGCCAAGCCGACCATCAAGGCCGCTGGCGTCGCGACCAAGACCGATGCCGTGACCGAGGCAAAGCCCGCCAAGGCCAAGGCTGAAACCAAGACCGCTGCCCCCAAGGCAAAGGCCGAGCCCAAGGCTGAAGCCGCGACCGAAGCCAAGGCCGCTGCGCCCAAGAAGGCCGCCAAGCCGGCCGCCGACTTCACCGATGACATCAAGCTCATCGGCGGCGTTGGTCCGGCGCTGGAAAAGAAGCTGAACGCCGCCGGCGTCACCAGCCTCACCCAGATCGCTGCCTGGAAGAAGGCCGATATCGCCAAGTTCGACGAAGATCTCGACCTGCGTGGCCGCGCCGAGCGTGACGAATGGGTTGCCCAGGCCAAGGATCTGGTGGCTGGCAAGCCCCCGCGGGCCAAGGTCGACCAGGAAGCCGTGGCCGACAAGGCCGAAGACAAGACGAAGTAAGGAGCCGGAACCATGGCACACAAAAAAGCAGGCGGTTCATCCCGCAACGGTCGTGATACCGCTGGCCGTCGTCTCGGCGTGAAGAAGTTCGGTGGCGAAGCGGTCATCGGCGGCAACATCATCATCCGCCAGCGCGGCACCAAGTGGCACCCCGGCACCGGCGTCGGCCTGGGCAAGGACCACACCATCTATGCACTCGTCGACGGCAAGGTCGCGTTCCGAACCCGTGCGAATTCGCAGGTTTTCGTTTCCGTCATCCCGGCAGAGGCCGCCGAATAACCCGGCAGGTCGATCGAACCCAGCCGGTGACCAGTTCCCCGGCTCGCGTGTTCTGACAATGCGAGATTGATCAAGGGGAACCGGTCCGCCGGTTCCCCTTTTCGCATTCTCACGCAGAGCTCGACATGGACAGCATCAAGGATCGCCTCCCCGCAACGATCACCACCGACCGCCTGGTGCTGACCACCCCTGCCCTGGCGCATGTGCCGGAAATGGCGGTATTGGCCAATAACAAGGTCATCTACCAGGTGCTGGCGCGCTTGCCCCATCCTTATGCGGAAAGCGATGGCGTGTTCTTTGTCGAAACCATCGCGCGCGGCGAGACGGAGTTTGCCTGGTCGATCCTGCGCGACGGGCGCTATCTCGGCACGATCGGCCTGCATCTGCTGCCCGGTCAACTGCCCGAACTCGGCTATTGGCTGGGCGAACCTCATTGGGGTCAGGGTTATGCCACCGAGGCGGCGCGCGCAGTGGTCGGCGCGGCACAGGCCGCCGGTTGCCCGGCTTTGCGCTCGCGCGCCTTGCTGAGCAATACCGGCTCGCGCAATGTGCTGGCCAAGGCCGGTTTCGTCGAGATCGGCGAAACAGTGGACGAGGCCGGCACGCTGGCCGGGCGGCGGGTGATGCAGATGCGGCTGGACTTCGACAGATGACGCCCCTGGAGACTCAAAGGCTGATCCTGCGGGAGCCGACGCTCGACGATGCCCCCCGCTATGCGCTCGGCATCGGCGAATATGAGGTGGCCCGGTTCCTGACGCCCCTGCCCTATCCCTATACGCTCGCCATGGCCGTCGACTGGTTGCGCCAGGCGCGACCGGCGACCCCGGCGCGCTCGATCCTGGTCATCGACCTGCCGGGAAAGGGCGTCATCGGCTGCGTATCGCTGCTCGACGAACTGGGCTTCTGGATCGCCCGGCCGCACTGGAACCGCGGTTATGTGACCGAAGCGGCCACGGCGCTGCTCGACTGGCACTTTGCCGGCAGCGATGCGGGAGCCGTGACCTCGAGCGCCCATCACGACAATGCCGCCTCGCTGGCCGTGCAGCGCAAGCTCGGCTTCCGGCCCACCGGCCGCGAGATGCGCTTCAGCCAGACGCTGCAGCACAATGTGGACCATGTGATGACACGCTTGAGCCGGCAGGACTGGCAGGAGCGAGGTGCCGCATGAACGTAACGCTGCGCACCCCCCGCTTCATCCTGCGCCAGCCGCAGGTCGGCGACGCCGAAGCCATCGCCCGCTACCTCAACGATTTCGAAGTGGCCGGCAACCTGGCGCGGGTGCCTTTTCCCTATCGCCTGAGCGATGCCCGGGCGTGGCTGCGCACGAGGCGACCGGGCCTGCCGCCCGAGGAAATCAATTTCGCCATCGACCTGCCGGGCGAGGGTCTTGTCGGCCAGGTGGGCTTTCATCGCGGGCCGCTCGGCCCCGTCATCGGCTACTGGCTCGGGCGGCCATATTGGGGCCGGCAGATCATGACCGAGGCGGTGACGGCCAGCCTCGACTGGCTGTTCTCGGTCTCGACGGCGCCGGCGATCCATTCCGGCGTATTCCATTTCAATGCGGCTTCGCTGGCCATTCAGACCAAGCTCGGATTTACCCAGACTGGGCGCTCAACCCTGCTCTGCCTTGCGCGCGAGGCCGAGGTAGAGCATATCGACACAATCATGACGCGCAGCGTCTGGAAGGCCAGAAGCAAATGAAATTCCTCGACCAGGCCAAGGTCTATATCCGTTCGGGCGATGGCGGCGGCGGCGCCGTCTCCTTCCTGCGCGAGAAATTCGTCGAATTCGGCGGCCCCAATGGCGGCAATGGCGGGCGCGGCGGCGACGTGGTGCTCGAATGCGTCGACGGGCTCAATACGCTGATCGACTATCGCTACCAGCAGCATTTCAAGGCCAAGACCGGCACCCACGGCATGGGCAAGCAGCGCACCGGGGCCGATGGCGCCGACGTGGTTTTGCGCGTGCCGGTCGGCACCCAGGTTTTCGAGGACGACAACGAGACCCTGATCGCCGACATGACCGAAGTGGGCCAGCGCCTCGTGCTGCTATCGGGCGGCAATGGCGGCTTCGGCAATGCCCATTTCAAGACCAGCTCCAACCAGGCGCCGCGCCACGCCAATCCGGGCCAGGTGGGTACGGAAAAATGGGTCTGGCTGCGGCTCAAGCTCATTGCCGATGCCGGCCTTGTCGGCCTGCCCAATGCCGGCAAGTCGACCTTTCTCGCCGCCGTCTCGGCCGCCAAGCCCAAGATCGCCGACTATCCCTTCACCACGCTCCACCCCAATCTGGGCGTGGTCTCCATTGGTGAGCGCGATTTCGTGCTGGCCGATATTCCCGGCCTCATCGAGGGCGCCAGCGAAGGCGCCGGCATCGGCGACCGGTTCCTTGGCCATGTCGAGCGCTGCGGCGTGCTGATCCACCTGATCGATGGCACGCAGGACGATGTGAAGCTGGCCTACCAGACCATCCGGTCCGAACTGGCCGCCTATGACGAGCGACTGGCGGAAAAGCCCGAACTCGTGGTGCTGAACAAGATCGACGCCATCGATCCGGACGCGCTCAAGGAAAAGCTCAAAGTGCTGAAGAAAGCCAGCAAGGCCGATGTGCTGCTGGTTTCCGGCGTCACCGGCAAAGGCGTCGACCAGGTGCTCTATGGCGTGATCGAGACACTGGACGCGGAAAAGGCCGCCAAGCTGGAAGCCGCGCGGCGGAAGGTCGAGCCGAATTGGGCGCCGTGACGATGGGATACGCGCTCTTCACCTCTCCCTTTGGGGGAGAGGTCGGCGCGCAGCGCCGGGTGAGGGGGCCTTCCCCCCGCATCGCATCAAGAAAAGGCCCCCTCACCCGCCTTGCTTCGCAAGTCGACCCCTCCCCCAAAGGGAGAGGTGACCAGACCGAGTTTTCCGCCCCATGAACGCCCTCGCGCCCTATAAGCGCCTGACCATCAAGATCGGCTCTGCGCTGCTCGTCGACAAGGCGGGCGGATTGCGCGCCGCCTGGCTGGCCGACCTCGCCGCCGATATCGCCGCGCTCAAGGCCGAGAAGCGCGACGTGGTCATCGTCTCATCCGGCGCCATCGCGCTGGGCCGGGGCCTGCTGGGTCTATCGGCCGTGGCGCTGACGCTGGAGCAGAGCCAGGCCGCCGCCAGCGCCGGGCAGATTGCCCTGAGCCAGGCCTGGGCCGAGGCACTAGGCCGGCACGGCATCGTCACCGGGCAAATCCTCATCACGCCCAACATTACCGAAGAGCGCCGCTACTATCTCAATGCGCGCACCACCATCGCCACCTTGCTTGGGCTGGGCGCCATTCCGATCATCAACGAGAATGACAGCGTCGCCACCGCCGAAATCCGCTATGGCGACAATGACCGCCTCTCGGCCCGTGTCGCCACCATGATCGAGGCCGACTGCCTGGTGCTGCTCTCCGACGTGGATGGGCTCTATACGGCGCCTCCCGCCAAAGACCCCGATGCCGAACACCTGCCTGAAATAAAGGTCATCACGCCTTCTATCGAGGCCATGGCGGGCGGCGCGGCGAGCCACCTGTCGCGCGGCGGCATGACCACCAAGGTCGAGGCCGGCAAGATCGCGACGCAGGCCGGCACCGCCATGATCATTGCAAAGGGCACCGAGAACCATCCGCTCAAGGCGCTGACCGAAGGCGCGCGCCACACCCTGTTCCACGCCGCCCAGAGCCGGGCACAGGCGCGCAAGCGCTGGATCATGGGCACGCTGGCCGTATCAGGCACGCTGACGGTCGATGCCGGCGCGGCGCGGGCGCTGCTGACCGGCAAGTCGCTGCTGCCGATCGGGGTCACGAAAGTCACCGGCGCCTTCGAACGCGGCGATACCGTGGCCGTACTCAATCCCGATGGCATGGAAATCGCCCGTGGCCTGGCCGGATTCGACAGCGATGATGCACGACTGGTCATCGGCAAGCGCAGCGATGCGGTGATCGAACTGCTCGGCTCAGGCAATCGCGGGGCCATGGTGCATCGCGATAACCTGGTGCTAGTGGGCGCCAAGGAGGACAGCAATGAGCTTGGCTGAAGCCGAAAGGCCCGTCACCGAAGTCATGGCCGAAATCGGCCGCAACGCCCGTATCGGCGCCAGGGCGCTGGCCATCGCCTCGCCCGAGCAGAAGCAACGGGCGCTGGCCGTTGCCGCCGGCGCCATCAACGCGCATCGCAAGGCCATTCTCGCTGCCAACGCCAAAGACATGGAAGCCGCCCAGGCCAAGGGCATTTCGAAGGCCTTTCTCGATCGCCTGCTGCTGACCGATGCCCGTATCGACGGCATCGTCGAGGCGGTGAAGACCATCGCCGACCTGCCCGACCCCATCGGCGCCACCATCGCCGAATGGGACCGGCCCAATGGCCTGCATATCGAGCGCGTCCGCACGCCACTCGGTGTCATCGGCGTGATCTTCGAAAGCCGCCCCAACGTGACGGCCGATGCCGGCGCACTCTGCATCAAGTCGGGCAATGCCGTGATCCTGCGCGGCGGCAGCGACAGTTTCCATTCGAGCCACGCCATCGTCGACTGCATGCTCGATGGCCTGCATGCCGCCGGCCTGCCGGTGGAATGCCTGCAGCTTGTGCCCACCACCGACCGCGCCGCCGTGGGCGAAATGCTCAAGGGTCTGGACGGCAATATCGACGTCATCGTGCCGCGCGGCGGCAAGACGCTGGTGGCCCGCGTGCAGGACGAGGCCCGCGTGCCGGTTTTCGCCCATCTCGAAGGGCTGGTGCATGTCTATATCGACAAGTCGGCCGATCTCGAAAAGGCGGTCAGCGTCACCCTCAACGCCAAGATGCGCCGCACCGGCATCTGTGGCGCCGCCGAAACGCTGCTGGTCCACAAGGATGTGGTCGCGACCCATCTCGGGCCCATCATCGAAGCGCTCATCGCCAAGGGCTGCGAAATCCGCGGCGATGCCCAGGTCATGGCCCTGATTCCTGCGGCCAAGCCAGCCACCGAGGAAGACTGGCGCACCGAATATGAGGACGCCATCATCTCGGTGAAGGTGGTGGACGATGTTGCGGCCGCCATCGCTCATATCGAGCACTATTCGAGCCACCACACCGAAGCGATCATCAGCGAAGACCTCGCCGCGGTCGAAAAATTCTTCAACGAAGTCGACTCGGCGATCCTGCTGCACAATGCCTCGACCCAGTTCGCCGATGGCGGCGAATTCGGCTTTGGCGGCGAGATCGGCATCGCCACCGGCAAGATGCATGCGCGCGGGCCGGTCGGCGTCGAGCAGCTCACCAGCTTCAAATACCGCATCCGCGGCAATGGCCAGACGAGACCCTGACCCCTCTTGACCCTGCGCCATCCCATCCGCATTCCCGGAATTACCGAACTGCCCCCATCCGGCAGCTTCATGCGCATCGGCCTGTTCGGCGGCAGCTTCAATCCCATCCACGAGGGGCACCGCCTCGTCATCGAGGAAACCCTGCGCCGGTTGGAGCTGGACGCGCTCTGGGTGCTGGTGACGCCGGGCAACCCGCTCAAGAACCACAATGACCTGGCGCCACTGGCCGAGCGTGTGCTGGCCGCGCGGCAACTGCTCGATCATCCCAAGGTCCGCGTCACCGGCTTCGAGGCGGCGCATGGCTTCACCTATTCCTGGCAGACGATCCGGTTTCTCACCCAGTCCATGCCCGACCGGCGCTTCGTCTGGATCATGGGTGCCGATAACCTTGTGGACTTCAATCGCTGGGAACGCTGGTGCAATATCGCGGCCATGTTGCCCATGGCTGTCTATGTCCGGCCCGGCTCGAGCCGCCGGGCACCGGTCTCGATGGCTGCCAGCTATCTGGCGCGCTGGCGCATCGACGAGGATGACGCCCCTCGCCTCGCCTCGCTGCCGCCACCGGCCTGGGTCTACCTGCATGGCAGGCAATCGCCGCTCTCCTCGTCCGCCATACGGGCAAGGCGGCAACAGATTAAGCCAAAGTGAAGCCCCAATCTTGCGAAACTGTCACGTAAAGCGCATATTGAGATGCGTGATTTTTAGTCACCGGAACAGGAACTGACTGCTTGCCGTTTGCCAAACGCCTGCAACATTCCGATCAACAACCAAGGATGCTGACCCCACGCATGACCCATGCACTGGCATGGGCGGAAGGCCATTGCTGATGGCTGCGCTGCCCGAGAACACCGTCACCAAGCCCGAAGCGCCCGTTGCGGCCCCGGAACGTCCCATGATCGATGTGATCCTCGACTGCCTTGACGATGCCAAGGCCGAGGAAGTCGTGGCCGTGGACATTACCGGCAAGTCGTCGCTGGCCGACCACATGGTCGTCGCCTCCGGCCGTTCGCAGCGCCATGTCGGCGCCGTGGCCGACCAGATGGTCACCGCCCTGCGCGATGCCGGCTACGGCAAGCCGCGCATCGAAGGCCTGCCCCATTGCGATTGGGTCCTGGTCGATGCCGGCGACGTCATCGTCCACATCTTCCGCCCCGAAGTGCGCGAATTCTACAATATCGAGAAGATGTGGCAGGCGGACTTCGCCGCCGACGCCCACTAGCCTACATCGATGCGCATTACGATCGCGGCTGTCGGCCGGATGAAGGCCGGGCCGGAGCGGGAACTGGTCGCCCGCTATCTCGATCGTGCAGCCGGCGGCGGCAAGCCGCTGGCCTTGACCGGTTTCGACGTCATCGAGCTCAATGAATCGCGCGCCTCCTCCTCGGCCAGCCGCAAGGTCGATGAAGCCAAGGCTTTGCGCGCCGCCTTGCCCGAAGGTATCGTCGTGGCGCTGGACGAGCGCGGCAAGTCCATCGGCTCGGAAGCCTTTGCCAGCCAGATGCTGCGCTGGCGCGACGACGGCCGGCCGGCCGTCAGCTTCGTCATCGGCGGCGCCGACGGTATCGACCCCGATTTCGTCAGGTCCGCCGATCTGGTGCTGAGCTTCTCGCCCATGGTCTGGCCGCACCAGCTGGTGCGCATCATGCTGGCCGAACAGCTTTATCGAACAACCACGATCCTCAGCGGGCACCCCTACCATCGGGCCGATTGAATCGCGTTGCCACCACATGGTTAAGCAACGTTAACCTCCGGTTTTCCGGGTGTTTGCTATGGTGCGGTTGATGATTCGGGCGCTGACGCGCGGCGGTTGGAGACGGGATGGCATTCCGGCTGGGCAAGCGATGGGGAAATGTGCTGGCTGGCCTGCTGCTGGCGGGCGCCGTCGGCCTGCCTGTACTGGGACAGGACCAGTCTGAGCCGGCAGCTCCCGAGGCCGCGCCCGTCCAGCCGGAGACCGAGGTTCCCGCCGATATTCCGCTTCGCGGCGCCCTGCCGACGCCCGATGCGGCCAGCTCGCCAGCGGCCGAAGCCCCCGCCCCCACCCCCGCTGATCTTGATGCAGTGGAGGCCTCGCTGACGCTCAGCCAGGAGCGGATCGACGCGCTCAAGGCCGAGATTGCCGAGATGGAGGGCGATCGCACGCGGCAGAATGCGGCGCTGATCGCGGCCGCCCAGCGGGTCAAGCTGGCCGAGATCGAGGTGGCCGATGTCGAGGACCGGCTGTCCAACCTCATCGTCAACGAGCTCGAAGTGCGCGGCCGGCTCGATGGCTCCAATGCCGAAATCGCCAATGTGCTGGCGGCACTGGAGCGCATCACCCTCAATCCGCCACCGGCCCTCATCGTCGACCCCGACGATGCGCTGGGCTCGGCCCGCAGCGCCATTCTCATCGCCGCCATCGTGCCGCAGCTGCGCGCACGCGCCGACGCCGTGACATCGGACCTCAAGGCGCTGACCGACATCAAGGCGCAGGCGCTGGCCGAAGAAGCGACGCTCAAGGCCAACCATTCGGTGCTGGAGGAAGAGCGGCTGCGCATCGCCACGCTGATCGCCGCGCGCAAGCAGGGCATCGAGATGCGTGGCGAGGAACTGGCCGCCGAGGAAGCCGAAGCAGTGGCGCTGGCCGCCCGCGCCACGACGCTGCAAGAGCTGATCGGGAGCCTGTCGGCACGCGCCAATGCCGTCTCGGCCACCGGCCCGGCATCCACCGCGTCCGATCCGGATGCGCCGGTGCTGACTTCAGAGCAAATCCGCGTGGCCCTGGCCAATTCGGCCCGTATCGAACCGGCCATCCCCTTCGCCGCCGCCCGCGGTTACCTGACCATGCCGGCCAATGGCGTCAACGTGGTCGACTATGGCGCCGGCGATGGCTTCGGTGGCATCAGCCACGGCATCTCCGTGGTGACCCGTGCCGAGGCGCAGGTGGTGGCTCCTGCCGATGGTTGGGTGCTTTATAAAGGCCCCTACCTCAATTATGGCCAGATCGTCATTCTCAATACCGGGCAGAACTACACCGCCCTGCTCGCAGGGCTCGAAACCATCACCGTCGACATCGGCCAGTTCGTGCAAATGGGCATGCCGCTGGGCACCATGGGATCACGGACAATTGGGCGCTCGGTAACCACCAGTGCTGGCGCGGCCCAGCCGACCCTCTATATTGAACTCCGACAAAACAACGAGCCCGTCGATCCGACCGGATGGTGGGCAAACCCGACACAGAGTGGATAGAACCCTCATGCGCCTGACACCCCTTCGCGTTGCTGCCATCGTCCTGGCGCTGTCGCTGCCCGCCGGCCTCTTGATCGCCCAGGAGGAGCCGGCACCGGCTCCCGCTCCCGCCGAGGCGCAGGCGCCACCGGCCGAGCCCGCGCCGGCCCCCAGCGGCGAACAACCCGAGCCGACGGCCGAGGAAAATGCCGCGGCGCCGCGCGATCCGCTGGAGATTTATGCCGACCTCAATCTGTTCGGCGAAATCTTCGACCGCATTCGCGCCGAATATGTCGATCCGCCGGACGAGCAGGAACTGATCCGCGCCGCCATCCAGGGCATGCTGACCTCGCTCGACCCCCATTCCGGCTACCTGCCGCCGGCCGATTATGACGACATGCGCGAGGACACTTCGGGTGAGTTCGGAGGCCTGGGCATCGAAGTCACCATGGAAGAAGGCGTCATCAAGGTGGTGTCGCCCATCGACGACACCCCCGCCGCCAAGGCCGGCATCCTGGCCAATGACCTCATCATCGAGCTCGACGGCATCCAGGTGCAGGGCCTGACGCTGGATGAAGCCGTGGCCAAGATGCGCGGACAGATCGGCACTTCGATCAAGGTCACCGTCTTCCGCGAAGGCGTCGACAAGCCGCTCGATTTCGAATTGACTCGTGCCATCATCGCCATGCGTGCCGTGCGCTGGAGCATGGAAGGCGGAACCGAGGAAGGCCAGGGCGACGTCGCCGTGCTGCGCCTGTCCCGCTTCTCAGAACAGGCATTCGTGGGTATCGAAAAGGCGCTCAAGGATATCTATGAGCAACGTGACGGCGTGGCGCCCAAGGGCATCATCCTCGACCTGCGCAACAATCCGGGCGGTCTCGTCGACCAGTCGGTCTATGTCGCCGATGCCTTCCTCAAGCAGGGCGCCGTGGTGCTGACCCGCGGCCGCATCCCCGAGGAAAGCGCCCGTTACGACGCCCAGCCCGATCCGCTCGACGCCATGATCGCCGACGTGCCGCTGGTGGTGCTGATCAATGGCGGCTCGGCCTCGGCCTCCGAAATCGTCGCCGGAGCCCTGCAGGACCACAAGCGCGCCACCCTTGTCGGCACGCGCTCGTTCGGCAAGGGCAGCGTGCAGTCGATCATCTCGCTGGGCCCCGATGGCGCCATGCGGCTGACCACCGCCCGCTACTACACGCCCAATAACCGGTCGATCCAGGCACTTGGCATCACCCCCGATATCGAGATCAAGCAGGTCGTGCCCGCCGAATTCCAGGGTCGCGACGAGATCATCGGCGAAGCGGGCCTGGCCGGCCACATCACCATCGAGGGCCAGGAAGAAACCAGCGTCGGCTCGTCGGTCTATGTGCCGGCCGAAAAGGCCGACGACACCCAGCTCCAATATGCCATCCGCCTGATCGATGGCGCCGAGACCGATCCGGCCTTTCCGGCGGTGGCCGAATAACGGCAGCCGGGCTGCTGTGCTATGAAACCGTGGGGGCGGGGCCGCTGATTCGCTGCCTCGCCCCCGCTGTCCTTGCGGAACTCATGAACGATGGCCAATGACCTGACGACGCCATTGACCGGACGCAAGCGCAAGTCCGGGTCCCAACGTCCGCATCTGCCGGTGGCGCGAACCCTGTTCGCGATCCTGGCGCTGATCGGCGTTGCCTTCGTGCTGCGCCTGGTGCTGACCGACGACCCCAACGGAGGCAGGCCAAGCCAGGAAGTGGCCATCGCCTCGACGCGCAACAGCAATGAAGTAGCCAACCAGGTCAGCACCGGCCCGGTCACCATCACCGCCGATCCCCAGCAATTCCCGGCCGGCAGCTCCATAACCAGCGTGCCCACAGGGACATCCGGCGCCGGTTCCATCGCCGGTCTGCCCGATATTTTCGGCGCCCTGCCCGATCTCAGCGAGGAAACCGGCACCGGCCCCATTCCGCGCATTTCGGCAACCGGGCAGACGCCATTCGCCACCTATGCGCGTCCGGTGGACCCCAGCACGACCAGCGGCATGGCCATGGTCGCCATCATCGTCACCGGCCTGGGGATCAACGAGCAGGGCTCGCTCGACGCCATAGACCAGCTCCCCGACGCCACCACGCTGGCCTTTGCGCCCTATGGCAAGACGCTGACCACCACCGTCGCCGCGGCCCGCTCGGCCGGCCATGAAGTGCTGCTCGAAATTCCGCTCGAACCATTCGATTTCCCGCAGAACGATCCAGGTCCGCAGACCCTGCTGACCGGTGAACCACTGCGGGCGAACCTCGAAAAGCTGTTCTGGCTGATGGCCCGATTCGGCGGCTATGCCGGCGTCATCAACAATATGGGCGCCCGCTTCACCGCCTCGGCCGCCGATTTCTCCCCCATCATGGAAGAACTGGGCGCCCGCGGGCTCGGCTATGTCGATGACGGTTCGTCCAACCGCTCTCTGGCCAGCCAGCTTGCCGCGGGCAACAAGGTGCCCTTCTCGCGCGCCGACCTGGTGATCGACGCCAATCCGTCACGCCAATCCATTCTCGCAGCGCTTGCCAGCCTTGAGGCCAAGGCGCTGGAGAACGGCCACGCAATCGGTATTGTCAGCGCTCTGCCCATATCGGTCTCGGCGATCGCGGAATGGTCGCGGGAGCTCGAGAGCAAGGGCATCGTGCTGGTTCCGGCCAGCGCCCTGATGAAATAGAGAGCCGCCATGCCCGCCCGTCCTGATCGAGATTCCCTGCCCTATCGCGATTGCGTGGGCATTGCCGTGTTCAACCAGGAAGGCGATGTCTTCATCGGCCGGCGCAAGGCAGAGGGCGATCCCGAAAACAATTCCGAATACGGCGCGCCCTGGCAGATGCCGCAGGGTGGCATCGACAAGGGCGAGGACCCGCTGAAGGCTGCGCTACGCGAACTTTACGAGGAAACCAGCATCAGCGCGGTCAGCCTGCTGGCCGAGGCACCGGAATGGATTTACTACGACCTGCCCGATGCAGAACTGGGCATCGCCCTGCGCGGCAAATATCGCGGCCAGCGCCAGCGCTGGTTCGCCTTCGCCTTTACCGGTCGCGATGACGATATCGACGTCCTGGCGCCGGGCGGCGGCAAGCATCCGGCCGAATTCGATGCGTGGCGCTGGGAAAAGCTGAGCCGCATGCCCGCCCTGATCGTGCCGTTCAAGAAACAGGCCTATGAGAAGGTGGTGGAAGCCTTCGCCGATATCCCGCAGCGTTTCCACCTCGGATAGGTCCCATGAAAACCATCGGCCTTATCGGCGGCATGAGCTGGGAATCGACGGCGCATTACTATCGGGTCATCAACCAGGACATGGCGGCGCGGCTGGGGGGCCTCCATTCGGCGCCGCTGATCGTCCATTCGGTGGATTTCGCCCCCATTGCCGACATGCAGGCAGCGGGCGACTGGGACGGCGCCGGACGCCAGTTGGCGGACATTGCCCGCGGCCTCGAAGCGGCTGGCGCCGAGGTCATCGGGCTGGCCACCAATACCATGCATATCGTGGCCGACCACATCACCGGCGCCATCACGGTTCCCTTCGTGCATATCGCAGATCCTACCAGCGATGCGCTGCTCGGGGATAAGTTCGAGACCGTGGGATTGCTGGGAACACGATTCACCATGGAAATGGGCTTTTACCGCGACCGGCTGGCCCAGCGCGGACTGATTGCGCTGATCCCCGAAGTCGACCGGACCAATCTCAACGGCATCATTTACGAGGAATTGTGCCGCGGCATCGTGCGCGAGGAATCGCGGCGCATCTACGTCAATGCCATTGAAAGACTGGCGGCGCGCGGGGCTGAGGCGGTGATTCTGGGCTGCACGGAAATCACCATGCTGATCGACGATTCAGTGAGCCCGCTGCCGGTCTATGACACGACCGAGCTGCATGCCAGGGCCATGGTCAACGCCGCCCTGACCTGAGCGAAAAGCGACCGCACCCCACCTCTTAGCGCTAGCAGACTGTTAGCATCGACGCGCTGAATACGTGAAAAAACCGGCGGCTTTGACAGCCACCGGCCTGATGCAATTGGCGCGGATAAGTGCGTCTAGTGGATGTGGCTGCCATGCAGTTGGCCGGCTTCGATGGCCAGGTTCAGCAGCGCGCTGACCACGTCCTGTGCATAGGATTTTTCTTCCGGCGTCGCGGCGGCGGCCAGTTCGGCTTCGGCCGCCTTGATCTGCGCAGCGAGGTCGGCGTGGTCGAATTCGGCAACCGGCACCGACCGCTCGGCCAGGATGGTCAGGCCATCCGGCGAGACATCGGCAAAGCCGCCCTGGACGAAGAAGATCGCGTCCTGCCCGTTCTGGTTGACCGTGATGAAGCCGGGACGCAGCGTCGTCATGAACGGCGCGTGGTCGTCCATCACGGTGAAATAGCCCTCGCTGCCCGGAACGGTGACCGAGGTCACGACTTCCGACAGCACCAGCCGCTCGGGCGACACGATCTCGATCTTGAGGCCTTCAGCCATGTTTTTGGTCCTTTGGCACTGGAGCCCGGAACTTTTATCCAGGCTCCACTACGAGATAGCACCCGGGCCGTAGCCCGGGCCATTGCGTTAGGCAGCCTGGGCGGCCAGCTTCTGGGCCTTCTTGACGGCGTCTTCGATGGTGCCGACCATGTAGAAGGCGGCTTCCGGCAGGTGATCGTATTCGCCGGCCACCAGGCCCTTGAAGCCCTTGATCGTGTCTTCGAGCTGCACGAACACGCCCGGCGAACCGGTGAACACTTCAGCCACGTCGAAGGGCTGGCTCATGAAGCGCTCGACCTTGCGGGCGCGGGCCACGGTCAGCTTGTCTTCTTCTGACAGTTCGTCCATGCCCAGGATGGCGATGATGTCCTGCAGCGCCTTGTACTTCTGCAGCACTTCCTGCACGCGGCGGGCGACCTCGTAATGCTCCTGACCAACGGTCAGCGGATCGAGAATGCGCGAGTTGGAGGCCAGCGGGTCCACGGCCGGGTAGATGCCCTTTTCCGAGATGGCGCGGTTCAGCACGGTCACGGCGTCGAAGTGGGCGAACGAAGTCGCCGGCGCCGGGTCGGTCAAGTCGTCGGCCGGCACGTACACGGCCTGCACCGAGGTAATGGAACCCTTGTTGGTCGTGGTGATGCGTTCCTGCATCGCGCCCATGTCGGTCGCCAGCGTCGGCTGGTAACCCACGGCGGAGGGGATGCGGCCCAGCAGAGCCGACATTTCGGCGCCAGCCTGGGTGAAGCGGAAGATGTTATCCACGAAGAACAGCACGTCCTGGCCCTGGTCGCGGAAGTTCTCGGCGACGGTGAGGCCGGTGAGAGCAACGCGGGCACGGGCACCGGGGGGCTCGTTCATCTGGCCAAACACCAGGGCGCACTTGGAGCCGGCGGCCGAACCACCATTCTCGTGCGGGTCCTTGTTCACGCCCGATTCGATCATTTCGTGATAGAGGTCGTTGCCTTCGCGGGTGCGTTCACCCACGCCGGCAAACACCGAATAACCACCATGCGCCTTGGCGACGTTGTTGATCAGTTCCTGGATCAGCACGGTCTTGCCCACGCCGGCGCCGCCCATCAGGCCGATCTTGCCACCGCGTGCATAGGGGGCGATCAGGTCCACCACCTTGATGCCGGTGACCAGAACCTGGCTTTCCGGGTTCTGCTCGGCAAAGGCCGGCGCATCCTGGTGGATTTCGCGCTTGGCTTCGCCCGAGATCGGGCCGGCCTCGTCGATCGGCTCGCCGATGACGTTCATGATGCGGCCCAAAGTGGCTTCGCCGACCGGCACCGAGATGGCGCCGCCCAGATCGATCACTTCGGCGCCGCGCACGAGGCCCTCCGTGGTGTCCATGGCGATGGTGCGCACGGCGTTTTCGCCGAGATGCTGCGCCACTTCCAGCACCAGGCGCTGGCCATTATTGGTGGTTTCGAGAGCGTTCAGGATCGCGGGCAGGTGGCCGTCGAACGTGACGTCCACGACAGCACCGATGACCTGCGATACGCGACCGGCCTTTTTCTCTGCCATTTGTTTGTCCTTCGCTTAGAGCGCTTCCGCGCCCGAAATGATTTCGATGAGTTCTTTGGTGATCTGGGCCTGGCGCTGGCGGTTGTAGCTCAGCTGCAGCTGGCCGATCATTTCGCCGGCATTGCGGGTCGCATTATCCATGGCGGACATCTGCGCGCCGTAGAAGGAGGCGGAGTTTTCCAGCAGCGCCTTGAGGATCTGCACCGAGATATTGCGCGGCAGCAGGTCTTCGACGATGGCTTCTTCGCTCGGCTCGTATTCGTAGGGCACCGCCGCAACATCCGCCGCGCCTTCGCCCTCTGCCTTGTCCAGCTTGGCCGGAATCAGCTGCTGGGCAGTCGGCACCTGGCTGATCACGCTGCCGAACTTGGCGAAATAGAGCGTCGCCACGTCGAATTCGCCGGCCTGGAACATGGCCAGCACCTTGTCCGCGACCTGCTGGGCTTGGACGAAGCCGACCTGCTTGATCTCGCGGAAATTGAAGGTGTCGACGATATTGCTCGGATACTGGCGGCGCAGGATGTCGTGGCCCTTGCGGCCCACGGTGAGAATCTTGACCGTCTTGCCCTGGCTCAGGAGCTTGGCGGCATGTTCGCGCGCCAGGCGGGCGATCGAGGAGTTGAAGCCGCCGGCCAGGCCGCGCTCGCCGGTGGCGACCACCAGCAGATGCACCTGGTCCTTGCCCGTGCCGCCAAGCAGCACGGGGGCATTTTCCTGACCGTCATAGACCGCGCCGAGCGCGGTCAGCACCTTGCCCATGCGTTCGGCATAGGGGCGCGCCGCTTCGGCCGCTTCCTGGGCGCGACGGAGCTTGGCCGCCGCGACCATCTGCATGGCCTTGGTGATCTTCTGGGTCGATTTGACCGAGTCGATCCGGTTCTTGAGGTCCTTTAGCGAAGCCATGGGCCTGTCGCCTCCATGATGGCCTTAAGCCGCGTAGGTCTTCTTGATGTCGTCGAGGGCAGCCTTGAGCTTGGCCCGCGAGTCGTCGGACAAAGCCTTTTCGGTGGCGATGGTGTTGAGCAGGTCGGCATGCTTGCCGCGCATGGCGCTCAGCACCGTCTTCTCGAAATCGGCAACCTTGTTGACCGGCAGCGAGTCGAGATAGCCGTTGGCGCCGGCAAAGATCACCGCAACCTGTTCTTCCGTCTTGAGCGGGGAGAACTGGGGCTGCTTCAGCAACTCGGTGAGACGGGCACCACGGTTCAGCAGGCGCTGGGTGGCGGCGTCGAGGTCCGAGCCGAACTGGGCGAAAGCGGCCATTTCACGGTACTGGCTGAGCTCACCCTTGAGCGAGCCGGCAACCTGCTTCATCGCCTTGACCTGGGCCGAGGAGCCCACGCGCGACACCGACAGACCGACGTTCACGGCCGGGCGGATACCCTGGAAGAACAGGTTGGTTTCGAGGAAGATCTGGCCGTCGGTGATCGAAATCACGTTGGTCGGAATATAGGCCGACACGTCGTTGGCCTGGGTCTCGATGACCGGCAGAGCGGTGAGCGAACCAAGACCATGGTCTTCGTTGAGCTTGGCGGCGCGCTCGAGCAGGCGGGAATGCAGGTAGAACACGTCGCCCGGATAGGCTTCGCGCCCCGGCGGGCGACGCAGCAGCAGGCTCATCTGACGGTAGGCAACGGCCTGCTTGGTCAGATCGTCATAGGCGATCACGGCATGCATGCCATTGTCGCGGAAGAACTCGCCGATGGCGCAGCCGGTAAAGGGCGCGATGTATTGCAGCGGCGCCGGATCGGACGCGGTGGCGGCGATCACGACGGAATACTGCAGCGCGCCGGCTTCTTCGAGCTGGCGCACGAACTGGGCCACGGTCGAGCGCTTCTGGCCGATGGCGACGTAGATGCAGTAGAGCTTGTCGGTTTCCGACGCATTGGCGTCGTGGGCCGGCTTCTGGTTGAGGAAGGTGTCGAGAATGATCGCCGACTTGCCGGTCTGGCGGTCACCGATGATCAGCTCGCGCTGGCCACGGCCGATCGGGATCAGCGCGTCGATCGACTTGAGGCCGGTCGACATCGGCTCATGCACCGACTTGCGCGGCAGGATGCCCGGCGCCTTGACGTCGACGCGGCGGCGTTCGGTATGCTCGATCGGGCCCTTGCCGTCGATCGGGTTGCCCAGGCCATCGACCACGCGGCCCAGCAGGCCCTTGCCGACGGGGGTGTCCACGATGGAGCCGGTGCGCTTGACGACATCGCCTTCCTTGATGGCGCGGTCATTGCCGAAGATCACGACGCCGACATTGTCGGTTTCGAGATTGAGGGCCATGCCCTTGACGCCGCCTGGGAATTCGACGAGCTCACCGGCCTGCACATTGTCGAGGCCGTAGACGCGGGCAATACCGTCACCGACGGAAAGCACCTGGCCGACTTCGGAAACCTGGGCTTCCTGGCCGAAATTCTTGATCTGGTCCTTGAGGATCGCAGAGATTTCCGCGGCTTTGATGTCCATTTATCCGACCTCTTTCATGGCGATCTTCATCGCGGTCAATTTCGTCTTGAGGGAAGAGTCGATCATCTGCGATCCGACCTTCACCTGAAGGCCGCCGATCAGCGACGGGTCGACAAACTGGTTGAGCGTCACGGTCTTGCCGATCTTGCCCTTGAGCGTGGTGGCCAGCGACTTGACCTGGTCGGCGCTGAGCGGCGCGGCCGAGGTCACGTCGGCGGTGACTTCCCCACGCGCCTTGGCGGCCAGCTCGCGGAAGCCCGCAATGATGGCGTCGAGCGCGAACAGACGCCCGTTACGGGCGATGAGCTTGAGGAAATTGGCGACCAGCGCATTGGTCTTGCCCTTGGCCAGCAGCGCATCGAGCGCCTTGGCCTTGTCGTCGCCGGCAATCACCGGCGAGCGCAGGAAGCGCGCGAAGTCGGCGCTTTCCCCGATCAGGCGCGACACGTCCGAGAGCGCCGTCTCGACCGATGCCAACTGGTTCTCGCTCTCGGCGAGGTCGAACAGTGCCGACGCATATGGCCGGGCGATCTGGGTAAGCACTGAATTCTGCGCTGCCAATGCCGCTACACCCTCTAGGTTGCCTGCCCGCTTCTCCGCCCTGTTTTCTCTAAGGAAACCCGGGCGGTTGCCGACGCTTGTTCTTGTCTGGAAAAGGGGCCGTCCGGAGACCCCTTCAAAGTCGCGCTCGCTCTAGCACAAGGCCCGAGCGGCTTGCAAGACATGGGGGACCGATTCAAATGCGGCGAAAGTGTCGCAGGCTTCGAGCCGCCTGCCGCCCCAGCACCCTGGGGAACCGGTGGGCGTGCCGATATGTGCCGTCGGCCTCCGTGGTTACGAAGGCTTAAGACATGTGCTCGCATTATGTCTGGGTGATCTTCTGATCGCTCCCGGTCTTCTGACCGGATAAGGGGCGCAGCGGGCGGTTGGGATGGCTGGGTAAGCACACCGCCCGCCGCTAGCCTCGGTCATCACTCCGTGGCTGGCCTCACTTTGGGCTCCAAAGGTAAAGAATACCTTGCCGGCGCCCCTTTGCGATGCGCCCTACATGAAGCTCATCGGATCGATATCGACCTGTACGCGCAGGTTTCCGCTCACTTTTTCCGCCGATCCGAGCCAGAATCGCACATAGCCGCTGAGGTCGAAATCCTTGCCGGATTGAGCCAGCAGGCGTACGCGATGGCGGCCGCGGACCATGGCGACCGGGGCGTCGGCGGGACCGAAGAGGCGCACGCCATCGGCCATCGGCGCCGCCGAAAGCAGCTTTTTGGCATAGCCCATCGCCACCTCATGCTCATTGGCGGAAACGATGAGCGCTGCCAGCCGGCCGAAGGGCGGCAGGCCACCGGCCTCCCGCGCCATCAGCTCATGCGCGTAGAAAGCCTCGCGGTCGCCGGTGACCATGGCCCGCATCACCGGATGGTCGGGGTGATAGGTTTGCAGGAACGCCTTGCCGGTCTTTGAAGCCCGGCCGGCGCGGCCAGCCACCTGCGTCAGGATCTGGAAGGTCTTTTCGGCGGCGCGCGGATCGCCATGCGCCAGCCCCAGATCGGCATCGAGCACGCCCACCACCGAGAGCTTTTCGAAATGGTGGCCCTTGGAGACGAGCTGGGTGCCGATGATGAGATCGAACTCGCCCCGCTCGATCTCGCTAAAGCGCTCGCGCAACTGGGCATTGCTGCCCATGTCGGAGGAGAGAATGACCCGCCGCGCATCGGGGAAGCGCGCCGCGGCCTCTTCTGCCACCCGCTCGATGCCGGGGCCGACGGCAATGAGGCTTTCGGTATCGCCGCACTGGCCGCACACCTTGGGCGTGCGCACTTCATGGCCGCAATGGTGGCACATCAGCACGCCGCGAAAGCGGTGCTCGACCATCCAGGCCGAACAATCCGGGCATTGATATTGATGGCCGCAGGATTTGCACAGCGTCAGCGGGGCATAGCCGCGCCGGTTGAGGAACAGCAAAGCCTGCTCGCCCCGGTCGAGCGCCGCGAACACTTCGCGCGCCAGTTGCGGGGCGATCCACTGACCCTTTTCCGGGCCATCCACCCGCATGTCGATGGCGGTGATATTGGGCATGGCCGCCTCGGCGAAGCGCGAGGTCAGCAGCACGTGGGCATAGCGGCCGGCATTGGCATTGTTGCGGGTTTCGACCGACGGCGTGGCCGAGGAGAGGATGACGCGGGCATTGCTGAGATGGGCGCGCACCACCGCCATGTCGCGGGCGTGGTAATTGACCCCGTCGGATTGCTTGTAGGCCCCGTCATGCTCCTCATCGAGCACCAGCATGCCCAATTCGCGAAACGGCAGGAACAGCGCCGAACGCGCCCCGACCACCGCCCGCACGGAGCCGTCGAGCACGCCACGCCAGACTTTGGCCCGCTGCGCCGGCGTCATGTCGGAATGCCATTCGGCCGGCCTGGTGCCGAAGCGCCGGGTGAACCGGGCGATGAAGGTGTTGGTGAGTGCGATTTCGGGCAAGAGGATCAGCGCCTGCCGTCCGGCGCGCAGCGTATCGGCCACCGCCTCGAAGAACACCTCGGTCTTGCCACCCCCGGTAACACCATCGAGCAGGGCGACGCCGAATTGCTGCGGATCGAGCGCGAGAATCTCGTCCAGCGCCTGTTGCTGGGCCGGCGACAGGGTGGCGATGGCGGCATCGGGATCGGGCGGCAGCACCACGGGAGGCGGCGGCATTTCGAGCCGTTGCACCGCCCCGGCCCGCTCCAGCCCGTCGATGACAGAGGGCGAAACGCCGGTGGCGCCGATCAGCGCCGCCTTGGGCCAGGCCATGTCGTCCAGCAGCGTATCGAGCACGCGCAGCCGCGCCGGCGTGAGCTTTTCCGGCTCGTGGCCGGTACGGCGATAGGCGACGACCGGGCGCGGCGTATCGAGCGCCTCGGTGGAGCGCAGGACGGCGCGCAGCACCATGCCGGGGGTGGCGAGCGTATAGCGCGAAACCCAATCCACCAGCTTGAGCAATTCCTCGCTGAGCGGGGGAATGTCGTAGACCTGCGCGATATCGCGCAGCCTATTATGCGCCACCATGTCCCTGGGCTGGCCCCAGACCACGCCCAGCGTCAGCCGTGGACCCAGCGGCACGGCCACGACCGAGCCGCGCATCACCACCATGCCCGGCGGAACGCGATAGCTATAGGGGGTCTCTACCGCGACCCCCACCATGACGGCGACGATATCTGGACGCTCTTGCATTTGTGCCCGTTCTGTTCGCATCCGAACATAGGGAGCGCAAGTGATTCTGCCAGCCCCGGCTGTCAGATCACAAGCAAGGGTGAACCGGTCCGCACCGCATCATGCAGGTGGATGACATCCTGCTGCAACAGGCGCACGCAGCCGCTCGACACCGCCTGCCCGATGGAGCGCTCATCGGGATTGCCGTGAATGCGGTAGATCGTATCGACATTGCCCTGGTGGATATAGAGCGTGCGCGCGCCCAGGGGATTGTCGATACCCGGCGCCATGCCGTGGCGATAGGGTTCCAGTTCGGGCTGGCGGTCGATCATCTCGGAGGGCGGCGTCCAGGTCGGCCAGGCGCGCTTATAGGCGATGTGGGCGCGGCCCGACCAGGCAAAGCCGTCACGGCCGATGCCCACGCCATAGCGCGTCGCCATGCCATCGCTGCCCACATGGTAGAGGAAGCGGCTGGCCGTATCGACGACGACGGTGCCGGGCTGCTCGCCGGTGGGATCGATGACCTGCTGGCGCCAGTAGATCGGATCGACCAGCGACATGTCGGCTGCGCGCAGCGGGAAGGGCTCGTCATGGACCGGGCCATACATCAGTTGCACATCGGCAGGAACCGCGTGGCGGACCGGGGCGGCGGGCACGGTGGCGCGGGGGGTCGTGGTGGCACAGCCCGCCAGGGCAAGGGCCGAAAGGCTGGCGGCGCCGGCCATGAACTGGCGGCGGCCAAGGGAAAGACTGGTCATGTTGCATACTCGATTATGCGACCGGAAGGCCGCGAAAGGGGAATGGGCAAAGCGTGCGGCGGCTCAGGTCAACCGGGGCGGCGGCAGCTCGGCCTCGGGCGCCACGGATGGCAGCGCCGGCACTGCGTCGAACCAGGACGACGAACGGCTCGCGGGCGCGATGGCGGAAATCTGTGCGGCCATCACGCCCAGGTCAGGATGACAGGGCAATACCCGCTTGCCGCCCAGGGACTTGCAGTGACCGGGCCTGGCCATGGCCGGCGCATCCGTCACCATATCGACCCCGCCGGCCACCGCGACGAGTGTGCCCACGCCAATTCCCACGCCCCTGGACAGGTTGGGCGCGCCAAGGGCGACCAGGGCCAGGAGCAGGGTGGCAATGGAAAACAGGCGGATCATGACCCGGCCATAACGCGCCCGTTTCGCGCGCGAAAGACCGCTCACGCCAGCGTGTAGGCCGCCGGAGCATTGGCCACGCCCGCTGGTGCATTTGGGCCACAGGCGGATGCTGACAAGCTCTGTCAGGGGCCGGGCGCATCATCTCTTTCCAAGCAGAGGAGAGTGTCATGACGCAGATGATCGATCGCCTGCCCCTCAACGAAAACCTCGTCGCCATAGCCGAAAGGGCCAGCCTCTTTGCCCTGTTGCAGCAGGCCCTGCACCGACAGCGCCTACCCCAGAACCTGCCGCACCGACTTTACGACGACCTGGGTCTGCCGCCCAGCCAGCGGCCCGATTTCGGCCCGCATGGCCGCTAAGGCGCGTCGCGACCTCTCAGATTGGCTCCGGTGCCTACTTTCGGGAGACCTGCTGTAGGTTAAGCTCGGGTTTACCGCACCGGCCGAGACTGCGCCTATGGTCGATTCCGCCTTTGCCACCGACGACTTCGTCCGCGCCCAGCTTGCCGCCTGGCAACGCGAGCTCGGCTCGGTGCGCCGGCTGGCGTCCAATACGCTCGAAGCCTATACCCGCGATATCGACCAGTTTCTGAGCTTTCTCGCCGGCCATGCCGGCGGACCGGTGACACTGGCAACGCTCAGGGAATTGCGCGGCGCCGATATCCGCGCCTTCATGGCGCAGCGCCGCAACGAAAGCCTGGGCTCCCGCTCGCTGGCGCGGGTGCTGTCGGCGCTCAGGAGCTTCTTCCGCTTCCTCGAACGCGAAGGCGTGGTGGTCACTGAGGCGCTCAACGTGATCCGCACGCCCAAAATGCCCAAAAGCCTGCCCAAGGCACTGACCGTGATCGAGGCGCGGCAGACCATTGCCGAGACGGAGAGCATGGACGGGCGCCCATGGGTGGCGGCGCGCGACATGGCCGTGCTCTCGCTCTGTTATGGCGCCGGCCTGCGCATTTCCGAGGCCCTGGCACTGACCTCGGGCGACCTCGAAAGCCAGGTTTTGCGGGTTACCGGCAAAGGCGGCAAGGTGCGGCTGGTGCCGCTGATCGAGGCGGTGCGCAAGGCGATCGAGCTCTATCTCGAACTCTGCCCATTCAATTCGTGGCCAGAGGAGCCGCTGTTCCGCGGCGTCAAGGGCGGGGTGCTGTCGCCACGGCTGATCCAGCAGCGCATGGTGCAATTGCGTAGCGCGCTCGGCCTGCCGCCATCGGCGACGCCGCACGCCCTGCGCCATTCCTTTGCCACCCATCTCTTGGGCCGGGGCGGCGACCTGCGCGCCATCCAGGAGCTGCTGGGCCATGCCAGCCTCTCGACCACGCAGATCTATACGGCAGTGGATACCGACCGGCTGCTGGAGAGTTACCGGAAGGCGCATCCGCGGGGGTGAGGGGTCTGGCCCTCTCCCCCTGAGGGAGAGGGTGGTTACGTCCGCGTTCAGCGGGCGGAACCGGGTCCATGCTTCAGTGCTCGCGGATGGCTCGACACCCCTCATCCGCCCTTCGGGCACCTTCTCCCACAAGAGGAGAAGGGAAAGAACCCAAGCATCCGAACGGATTTGGGGGATTCCGGGCTTGTCGGTGGGGCGGGCCGGTTTTATCACATCCGTCATGCACGCCACCGCGATCCTCATTTCCGCGATCCTTCTTACCGGCCCCATCAGGGACCGGAACGAGCGCTGACGTCCAGCCCTTCGTCTCACCGGCCCGCCATTCTGGCGCTCCGGTGACTGGCATGGCGGCTCCTCCCAGGACCCATCCATGACCTCGACCACGCAACAAGCTGCCCAATCGCATAACGACCCCATCGGCTACGGCCTTGCCGTATGCGGGGCAATCCTGTTTTCCACCAAGGGCATCTTCATCAAGCTCGCCTATGGCGAAGGCGTTTCGACCGAAATGCTGCTCAGCCTGCGCATGCTGGTGGCCCTGCCGGTCTACCTGGTCATCCTGCTCACTATCCTGCGGCGCGGAGACAAGTTTGTCGGCGCGCTGACCCCCAGGCTGGTGCTGTCAAGCATGGCCATCGGCATATTGGGCTACTACCTGTCGAGCTACCTCGATTTCCTCGGGCTCAATCACGTTACCGCCCAATATGAGCGGCTGGTGCTGTTCACCTATCCCTTCTTCGTCGTGCTGTTCGGGGTGTGGGTCTTCGGCGACCGCATGGTCTGGGGCGTGGTGCCCCCCATGCTGGTGAGCTATTCGGGCCTGCTGGTGATCTTCGGCTGGAACCTCGCCGTCGACCCTGATGGCATCGTCATCGGCACGCTGCTGGTGCTGGGCTCGGCCATCACCTTCGCGCTCTACCAGCACCTGGCCAAAAGACAGATGCTGGTGCTGGGCTCGGCGCTGTTCACCTGTATCGGCATGTCGACCGCCGCCGTCTGCGCCATCGCCCAGAACCTCGTCATCGCCGGGCCGGCCAGCTATCTGGCGCTGACCCCGGAGCTCTGGGCCTATGGGCTGGCGCTGGGCGTGCTCGGCACCGTGCTGCCCAGCTTCCTGATGAATGCCGGCATGGCCCGCATCGGGGCGCGCGCCACCTCCTCCACCGCCGCCTTCGGTCCGGTGGTGACAATTGTCATCGCCGTGATCGTGCTTTCAGAACCCTTTACCCTGTTTCATGGCGTGGGCACGGCCCTGGTTCTGCTAGGATCGCTGCTGTTTGCCCGCGCCGAGCGGCGGGCCCGACATGCTGCCGGCTGAATCTTTCGGTGGTGGCTTTTGGCCGCCGCAAAGCCGCTGTAATGTCCAGCCACGACTTGCGGCATACATCTGGGAAGGGACAACCGATGAACGCATTGCAAAAGGTTCTGGGAGGGGCGGCGCTGGCCGTGGTGCTGGCCGCCGGATTGGCCGCTCCGGCCATGGCGCAGAAGCTCGACAACAAGAAGAACCCACCGCCTGTTTCCACGGCAGTCACCGGCGATATCGACTTCGGCGATGACTCGAGCCAGTGGTCCAATGACGGGGAATGCGACGATCCGCGCTTCGAGGGCACCGGCTCGGCCGCCGAACTGGTCGATGCCGACATCCTCAAGGATGCCACCGACTGCCGTGCCGCCTTCGCCGCCGGCACGGTGGCCCTGGTCGGCGGCTCGGCCTCCACGGACGCTATGTCCGCTGCCAGCGACATCGACTTCGGCGACAATTCCAGCCAGTGGTCCAATGATGGCGAATGCGACGATCCGCGCTTCGAGGGCACGGGCTCAGCCGCCGAACTGGTCGATGCCGATATCCTCAAGGATGCCAATGATTGCCGCGCCGCCTTCGCGGCCGGAACAGTAACCCTCAAGGGCGGCACCACGCCGGCCGATGTGACCATCGCCTCCCCGATCGACGCCATCGACTTTGGCGACGACAGCAGCGAATGGTCCAATGACGGCGAATGCGACGATCCGCGCTTCGAAGGCACCGGCTCGGCCGCCGAAACCGTCGATGCCGACCTGCGCAAGGATGCCACCGACTGCCGCGCCGCCTATGCCGCCGGCACCGTGACGCTCAAGGATGCCGGCACCGCCATGGCCTCGACATCCGCCATCGACTTCGGCGACAATTCCAGTGAATGGGCCAATGATGGCGAATGCGACGATCCCCGCTTCCAGGGCACCGGCTCGGCCGCCGAGCTGGTCGACGCCGATATCCTCAAGGACGCCGCCGATTGCCAGGCCGCCTATGATGCCGGCACGGTGAGTTTTGTCGGAGATACGGCCGCCGCAGCCGATATCGACTATGGCGACGATACCAGCCAGTGGTCCAAGGACGGGGAATGCGACGATCCGCGCTTTTCGGGCACCGGCGTTGCCGGGGAACTGCTCGATGCCGATCTCGGCCATGACGCCACCGACTGTCGCGCCGCCGTCGATGCCGGCACCGCCACCTATAATGGCGAAAACCCCGCCACCCCGGTTGCCGCATTCGACTATGGCAGCGACTGGAGCAAGTGGGCCAATGACGGCGAATGCGACGACCTGCGCTTCATGGGCGAAGGCACTGACAAGAAGCTGCTGACCGACGACCTCTATGGCGACGCCACCGACTGCCGGACGCTGGAAGCCGAGGGCCGGGTGACCATCCGCAAGGTCTATTCGCCCGAATATGCCGCCGGCGCCCCCTATGACAGCAGCCATGTCGACTTCGGCGACAATACGTCGGACTATGCCGATGACGACCGCTGCGACGACCCGCGCTTCGAAGGCCCGGGCGCTGCTTCGGTGCTGCTCGAAAGCGACGAATATCACGACAGCGCCGACTGCAAGGCTCAGTATGAAGCCGGAACCATCATCCTGATCAGCGAAGCCGGAATGTAGTCCGGCAACGAGACTGGATTTTGAGCGGCGGGGTGAAAGCTCCGCCGCTTTTTGTTACGTGGGCGCCTACGGCTTCGTGATCTTCACGAACTGCGCAGCAGGTAGAGGACGCCCGGTACTGGCACATCGATTTCCTGCCGGATAACCAGTGCCTTCTCCTCGACCAGGGTAAAGGCGAACGTCTCGGCGAGCCCGGCAATATAGCCATGCGAATGCACGAACCGGCCCGAGCTGCGAATGTCCACCTCGCCGTGATCGGTGGATTCGACCGAAAAGGCGAAAAGCCCACCGGGGGCAAGGCGGGCCTTTACCGCGGCAAACGACGCTTCCAGCCGGCCGATATAGATGAACACATCGGCCGCCGTTGCCAGATCATAGGGGCCGGAAAAGCCGGCATCGGTGTTGAGGATATCGGCTGCGTCCCCGGCTCTGAGAGTTCGGTAAATCCCGCGCTCCGCGGCCTTGGCCAGCATTTTGGGCGACAGGTCGATCCCGTCGATCGCTGCAACGCGCGACCCCAGCGCCACACCGACCAGCCCGGTGCCGCAACCCAGGTCGACGGCGCTGCCAATGCCGTCTCCCCCGGTGTGGGCGCCGACCATGTCGGCAATCTCCTGTGGAACGCGATAGGCCAGCTTGCCGGTGAGATGGCGGTCGAATTGCTCGGCATAGGAATCGAACAAGGCCGGCACATAGCCTTCCGGCGCAACCGGCGCATCACCGGCCAGCGCCGCCAGCATATAGGCGGCAAACTGGTCATCGGCATTGAGCCTGAGGGCCTTGCGGAAGCTCTTGACGGCATTGGGGCGCTGATCGAGATCGAGCTGCACCAGGCCCAGGCCACGATAGACGGCACCCGAATTGGGGCTGAGCTGCATGGCCTTGGCATAGATGGCAGCCGCCTTGACCGGCTGTCCCGATTTGGCCAGCGCCTGTCCCAGGCCAACCAGGATGCGGGTGGTGCCCGGCGCGCTGGCCGCCGCCCGCTCCAGGCTGCCGATCGCCATGTCGAGCGCCCCGAGCTCCAGCGCCAGCATGCCCATCATGTAGAGGGCGCCGGCGTGATTTGGGTCGGTTTTGAGAATGTCGTTGCAGGCGTGGAGAGCCTCGGGGATTTTCCCGTCATCCCACAGTTTCTGCGCCTTGTTGAGCGTGATGCCCGCTTCCAGCGCCTGGACGGGATTGGTGGTCGGCGGAAGCTGTGACGCCCCCTTTCGCAAGCGTGACGGCACAGCGACAGACTCCTGATGGAGTTCCCACTCTATCGGCAGAACGAGGCAATTTCCAGTTTAGGCCGCCTTGCGCTCCACCATCATCTTCTTGATTTCGGCGATGGCCTTGGCCGGGTTCAGGCCCTTGGGGCAGACCTTGGCGCAGTTCATGATGGTGTGGCAGCGATAGAGCTTGAACGGGTCTTCGAGATCGTCGAGCCGCTCCTGGGTCGTCTCGTCGCGCGAATCGATCAGCCAGCGATAGGCCTGCAGCAAAGCCGCCGGGCCGAGATATTTCTCGCCATTCCACCAATAGCTGGGGCAAGAGGTGGAGCAGCAGGCGCAGAGGATACATTCATAGAGCCCGTCGAGCTTGGCGCGCTGGGGAACGGACTGCGTCCATTCCTTGTCCGGGGTGGGCGAGGTGGTCTTGAGCCAGGGCTCGATGGCGCGATGCTGGGCATAGAAGGTGGTGAGGTCGGGCACCAGGTCCTTGACCACGGGCATATGCGGCAGCGGGTAGATCTTGATCGGGCCGGTCGAGTCATCCATGCCCTTGGTGCAGGCCAGCGTATTGAGCCCGTTGATGTTCATCGAGCACGAACCGCAGATGCCCTCGCGGCAGGAACGGCGCAGGGTGAGGGTGGCGTCGACCTTGTTCTTGATCCACAGCAGGCCATCGAGGATCATCGGGCCGCAATCGTCGAGATCGACGAAATAGGTATCGATGCGCGGATTGGCATCACTGTCGGGGTCGTAGCGATAGATGTGATACTCGCGCAGCCTGGTAGCATTGGCGGGCTTGGGCCAGGTCTTGCCCTTGGTGGGGCGATCGGCCTTGGGGAGCATCAGTTCGACCATTTTTGGTCCTTTCCTAAGTGCCGCTCGGCACCGAATTTCAGTCCGATCTCGGTGTCATCCCGGCCTTGAGCCGGGATCCATCTCGAGATCTCAGGATGGGCCCCGGCTCACGGCCGGGGTGACATCCAGTGTGTGGCGCGCGCAATTCCGATCAATAGTCCGGCTTGCAGACCTGGTTACTCTTGGCGACGTAGGTATTGTAGGCGTCGTAATCGCCCGCTGCGGGCGAGGCCGTGCCCTTCATCGAGGCGATGACCACGCCCATGAAGCGCTCGTCGATCAGCGTCATCGCCGCATCGGCCTTGCACGAACAGAGTGTCTGGTTCTGCGCTATGCCCATGCAGACCGCATAGAATTCGTCCTTCTGCGCTGCGGTCGGCGCGGCGAAAGCCGGGGTGGCAAGCAGCAGAGCGGCCAGGGTGAGAAGGACGCGCATCAGTAGACCCTCGCCTTCGGCGCGATCTTCTTGAGGTCGATGCCACCTTCGCTTTGCGTGGTCAGCGGATCGACATGCACCGGGCGATAACCGAGGCGGACAGCGCCGGTATCGGTATCGATCCAGGAGAGAGTATGCTTGCGCCAGTTCTCGTCGTCGCGGCTGGGGAAGTCCTCGTGCGCATGGGCGCCGCGCGATTCGTGCCGGGCTTCGGCCGAGACCACGGTGACCATGGCATTGGCCATGAGGTTTTCCAGCTCCAGCGTTTCGACCAGATCGGTGTTCCAGATCAGGCTGCGGTCGGTGACCGATACGTCCTTGAGGCGCGAATAGATTTCACTCATGCCCGCAACGCCGCTCTTGAGCGAAGCGTCGGTGCGGAACACGGCGGCATCGGCCTGCATGGTGCGCTGCATCTCGTCGCGCAGCCTGGCGGTGGGCTGGGAGCCGGCGGCATTGCGCAGCCGATCGAAGCGGGCGAGGATTTTGGCGTCCTGGCTGGCGTTGATGGCGGGGATCGGCGCCGACTTGTCGATCACCTTGCCGGCGCGGATGGCGGCAGCGCGGCCGAAGACCACGAGATCGGTGAGGGAATTGGAGCCCAGCCGGTTGGCGCCGTGCACCGAGGCGCAGGCCGCTTCGCCCACGGCCATCAGCCCCGGAACAACGCGGTCGGGATCGGCCTCGGTCGGGTTCAGCACCTCACCGTGATAATTGGCCGGGATGCCGCCCATATTGTAGTGCACTGTCGGCAGCACCGGGATGGGCTCGCGGGTCAGGTCGACGCCGGCGAAAATCTTGGCGCTCTCGGTGATGCCGGGCAGGCGCTCATGCAGCACCTTGGGATCGAGGTGATCGAGGTGGAGATAGATGTGGTCCTTCTTGGGACCGACACCCCTGCCCTCGCGGATTTCCAGCGTCATGCAGCGGCTGACGACGTCGCGCGATGCCAAATCCTTGGCATTGGGGGCATAGCGCTCCATGAAGCGCTCGCCTTCCGAATTGGTGAGATAGCCGCCCTCGCCGCGTGCGCCCTCGGTGATGAGAACGCCGGCACCATAGATGCCCGTGGGGTGGAACTGCACGAACTCCATGTCCTGCAGCGGCAGCCCGGCACGCGCCACCATGCCATTGCCGTCGCCGGTGCAGGTATGGGCCGAGGTGGCGGAGAAATAGGTGCGGCCATAGCCGCCGGTGCCCAGCACCACGAGCTTGGCGCGGAAGCGGTGCAGGGTGCCGTCATCGAGCTTCCAGGCGATGACGCCCTGACAGGAGCCGTCCTCGCCCATGATCAGGTCGAGCGCGAAATATTCGATGAAGAACTGCGCATCGTTGCGCAGGCTCTGGCCGTAGAGGGTGTGGAGAATGGCGTGGCCGGTGCGGTCGGCGGCGGCGCAGGTGCGCTGCACCGGCGGGCCTTCGCCGAATTCGGTCATGTGCCCGCCAAAGGGGCGCTGGTAAATCTTGCCCTCATTGGTGCGGCTGAACGGCACGCCGTAATGCTCGAGCTCATAGATCGCCGCCGGGGCCTCGCGCGCCAGATATTCCATGGCGTCGTTGTCGCCCAGCCAATCCGACCCCTTGACGGTGTCGTACATGTGCCATTGCCAGCTGTCCGGGCCCATATTCTGCAGCGAGGCGGCGATGCCGCCCTGTGCCGCCACGGTATGGCTGCGGGTGGGGAAAACCTTGGTGATGCAGGCGGTGTTGAAGCCCTGCTCGGCCATGCCCAGAGTGGCGCGCAGGCCCGCGCCGCCGGCGCCAACCACCACCACATCGAATTCGTGGTCGATGAGTTCGTATTGCGCCATTGGCTTAACCCCAGAAGACGAGCTTGAGAAGCGCAGCGACCCCGGCCACCGCGACGAGAATGCAGAACAGCGTGTTGAGCAGCATCAGCAGGCGATAGAGGCTGCCGGCAAAATAGTCTTCCAGCACATCGCGCATGCCATTGCGCATATGCACGGCCACCACCACCAGCAAAGCCGCCAGCGGCAGGCCGATCCAGCCATTGCCGAGCACGGCGACCATGTCCGGCCGGTCCTGGCCGGCCAGCCGCACCACGACGAACAGCAGGAAGATCAGGAAGGCGATGTTGATCGCCCCGGTCAGCCGCTGGGTGATGAAATGGCGGGTCGAAGCCCGCGCATTGCCATATTTGGTCTTGGGATCGGCGACCATGTCGCGGGTGATGACGGTTTCGCGCATCATGCCATCCAGACGAAAACGGTCCAGACCAAGAGGGTCAGGACGATGGAGAGGACAAGGTTGGCCCAGGCCAGCGTCTCACGCTGCCCCGGCTCCATGCCGATGATGAAATCCCAGATGAAGTGGCGGATGCCGCCCAGCATGTGGTGGATCAGCGACCAGGTGAACGCGAACAGCACCAATTGGCCGAACCAGGAGCCGTAGATATCGTTGACCAGGTTGAGCGGCTCCTGCCCCCAGGCGGCCGCGGCCAGCCAGATCGCCAGCAGCGCCATGCCGGCATAATTGGCGATGCCGGTGGCACGATGGACGATCGACATCGTCATCGTAATGGTCCAGCGGTAGATTTGCAGATGCGGGGAAAGGGGGCGGGAGCGAACCGTCATGGAGCCTCGCTAGCATGCGGCTTTTACCGCTTGCAGTTTGGAATGGTTCGAGACTTCTAGCGCCCAAAGGTTACAAAATCAAAGCGGTGCACTGCAACTTTTGGCGCATGTCGCACTTTGTTCGTACAGCGCACTCGATGTGCGGGAAGCGACGAAGGGCGCTTGCCGGCAGGCGTTTCGGCGATCCAGCCGAACCGCAAGATCGGTCGAGCACGTCATGGCCCGGTACGCCTAGATGGTGCCGCCACCAGGGAACGACGATGAAAACTGCACCACAAAACTATCATGCCCGGATGCAGCGGGTGCTGGACCATATCGACAGCCATCTTGACGACGATCTGGACCTGGAGACGGTGAGCCGGGTTGCCGCCTTCTCGAAGTTTCATTTCCACCGGCAGTTCACGGCAACCTTCGGGTTGTCCGCCCACCGCTATATCCAGCTTGCCCGCATGAAGCGGGCTTCGCACGGGCTGGCCGGCAAGGACGCGCCAAGCGTCACCGATATTGCGATGGATGCCGGTTACGACGCACCCGATGCCTTTGCTCGCGCCTTTCGGCAACGGCTGGGGCAATCGCCGTCATCGTTCCGGAAATCCCCCGATTGGGGGTCGTGGCTTATGGCCTTCGGGCCACTCGACAAAGCAAGGAACACCCTCATGCAGATAATCTTTGACCACGACGACGTGACGATCCGCGATGTGGCCCCGACGCCGGTGGCCATCATGGAGCATCGCGGCGACCGGACGACGCTCCCAGACACCATCCAGCGCTTCCGGGCCTGGGGCAAGGCGGCCGGCCTGACGCCGGAAACAGGCCGCCCGACCTTCATGGTCTTCCATTCCGAACGGGAGCCCGCCATCCCGGCTGACTACAGCATGGACCTATGTGCCGGGACCGACCAGCCAATCGCGGCGAATGACGGGCAGATGAAAGCGGGCGTGATCCCCGGCGGCCGCTGCGCGGTACTGCGCTATCCCGGCAATACCAACAATCTCGAGCCCGCCGCGCTCTACCTCTATCGCGACTGGCTTCCAGCCAGCGGCGAGGAGGCCCGCGACTTCCCGATGTACAGCAAACGCTGGCTGTCCCTCATCCCGGAGGTGCAGGCCCATGAAGTTGTCGTGGAACTGTATCTGCCGCTGAAATAGGGGCAGGACTGCGCGCGGTTCAGGATTGCGGGCTGGCCGAAAGGCCCGGTTTAGGGCAGAAGACCGCCGACCAAGGAGCCCGCATGTCCGAACCCGCCACCATTCTGAGCGTCACCCCGCTGGCCCGCGGCTGGGGACGGCTGGACCGCTACGAGGTCGACCATGTCCGCCGCGACGGCACGCGGCAGACGGTGCAGCGAGAAATCTACGACCATGGCAGCGCCGCCGCCATATTGCTGTTCGCGCCGGCCGCCCGCACCCTGATCCTGACGCGCCAGTTCCGCCTGCCGGCCCATGTCAATGGCGATCCGGCGTGGCTGATCGAGGCGCCGGCCGGCCTGCTCGATGGCGAGAAGCCCGAAATTGCCGCCCGCCGCGAGGCCATGGAGGAAACCGGCTACGCGCCCGAAACCATGACCTTCCTGTTCAACGCCTATATGAGCCCCGGTTCGCTGACCGAGAAATGCGCTTGCTTCCTCGGCCGCTATACGCCCGGCCAACAGGCCGCGAGCGGCGGCGGGCTGGCCGAGGAAGGCGAGGATATCGAAGTGCTGGAACTGGGGCTCGATGACGCGCTGGCCATGGTGAAGGCGGGCAGCATCGTCGACGGCAAGACAATACTGATGCTGCAGGCGCTGGCCCTCAGGCTGGCGGCGGGGGAAGCGGTTTAGGCCCTTGCCTGGATTGGGTGTTGGGAGCCCGGATATCGGGGCCAGACATCCCCCCACCCTTGATCCCTCCCCGCAAGGGGGAGGGAGTCGACTGCAACCCTACCAGGTCTGGACGATCCCACCCCTGCCCGGTTGGATAACGCCGTTCGCAGAAAGTCTCAGAAATCCACCAGCTTCTTGTCGGGGTCATAGGGCTGGTCCCTGGCGATGCGGGTCACCGCCTGGCCGGCCTTCATTTTCTTGCTGAACGCGTCATAGGCATAGCTGGGTGAGCCGTGGAGCTGCCAGCCTTCGCTGAGGGCCTTGGTGACCTTGTGGCAGAAAGCGGCGTCGTCCTCGCCGGTGAGGAAGCGGTAGATGAGCATACGTGGCCCCGATGCGCGGCTCGATAGATCGCCGCAGTTGATCTCGACCGATCTTAGCGCTAATCGAAAAGCCATGCACAGCTTTCCCGACTACCTGCTCAAGGGTCATGCCAGTTTCATGGCGGGCCGCTATTCCCGAGAGAAGGACCGGATTCGCGACCTGGCCTCCGAGGGCCAGAACCCGTCCACCATGATCATCGCCTGCTGCGACAGCCGCGCCGCGCCCGAAATGATCTTCGACGCCGGACCCGGTGAAATGTTCGTGCTGCGCAACGTGGCCAACCTGGTGCCGACCTACCAGCCCGATGCCGGCCAGCACGGCACCTCGGCCGGCATCGAATTTGCGGTCAAGGCGCTGAACATCGCCAATATCGTCATCATGGGCCATGGCCGCTGCGGTGGCATCAAGGCGGCGCTGGCACCCGACGCGGCACCGCTCGATGCCGGCGACTTTATCGGCAAGTGGATGGCCATGCTGGGCGAACTGCCCGGCCAGCTCGGCAAGAACAGCCTGATGACGCAAAGCGAGCGCCAGACGGCCCTCGAGCGCATCTCGATTCGCAACTCCATCCGCAACCTGCGCACCTTTCCCTACGTCAAGGCGCTGGAAGCGGAAGGCAAGCTCGCCCTGCATGGCGCCTGGTTCGACATTTCCACGGGCGAACTTTGGGTGATGGACGCCGACAGCGGTGATTTCGTCCGCCCCAATATCTGACACAGGGCGGCGTTCGACTTTGTATCACGCCGCCGTGACCCTCAGGATGGCCGCCTTCACGGCGCCGTGATAGAAAATCACGGCGCCATTTCTTTGCCTTAGCTTGGCGCATACCAAAATGTCGCAGGCTTAGGCAAATGCGTTTCGCAGTACTATTTTGTTAAAGCAGCAGTTTTCATTGATAGACTTGTTGACAACAACTGTCTTTCGTACCTGCGTTACTGCCCGGATTTTGCCGCAGTAAATCCCGACCACCGCCGATTTTCCGGCCCGGACCAGACACATTGGGAAATCATTGTCTGTCCCACGGGCCGCAGGAGAGTGGCTCGTCGGAGACCGGCTAACCGATCACCGTTTTTCTCCCCAACATTGGAGCTCAACTCCCATGAAGAAGATCATCCTGTCGTCCCTCGTCGTTCTCGGCCTTTCCACCGCCGCGTTCGCCCAGGCTGCCACCGATTTCGCGACCGTTGATGCGGATGCCAGCGGCGGCGTGTCCCTGGCCGAGGCCCAGGTTGCCTGGCCCGACCTGACCGAAGAGGCCTTCACGGCTGCCGATACCGACGCCAATGGCGATCTGTCCGCCGAAGAATATGACGCCCTGGTTGCCGCTTCGGCCGCCCCGGCTGTCCCGGCCAGCTAAGCCGCTAACGTCCTCCCGGGCGTCCATGAAGCCACCCCACGCCTCCTGGGGTGGCTTCTTTGTTTTGAGGCCGCAGCCGCGGCCGCTATCGGAGTTATTTTCATGCACAAGATTGCCCTGAGCCTGGCCGTCCTCGGCCTGTCGGCGGGCGCTGCCTTCGCGCAGACCCCGACCAGCTTTGTCGATGTCGATACCGACGCCAATGGCGAACTGAGCTTTGCCGAACTGCAATTGATCTGGACCGACCTGACGCAGGACGAGTTCGATGGCGCCGATGCCGATGCCAGCGGGGGCCTGACCCCCGATGAGCTCAACAGCCTGCAGCCGTCAACGCTGCCGGCAACGCCCGAAGCGCCGGAAGCGCCGGCGGAATAGACCGCGCTTTTCAGTCGAGCCGGACGGCCGGCTCGGCTGGCCGTCCGCGCAAAACCGTGACCAGCAGGCCGGCAATGACCAGCACCGCGCCGCCGATCTCCATCGGCGTGATGGTTTCGCCCAGCACGAGATAGCCCGACAGCAGCCCGGTGATCGGCACCAGCAGCGTGAAGGGCGCGACCACAGTGGCCGGATGGCGCCCCAAGAGCCAACTCCAGATGGCGCCGCCCAGCAGCGTTGCCGGATAGGCGAGGAAGGCGATGAGCCCCGCATCCGCCCAGCCGAAGCCGGCCAGCGCATCGAGCACCGTCTGCGGGCCTTCCACCAATAGCGACAGCCCGATCAATGGCACGGGCGCGGCCAGCGCCCCCCAGACGGTAAAGGCCAGCGCGTTGACACGGCCGGCTTTCTTGGTCAGCACATTGGCCAGCCCCCAGCTCAGCGCCGCCAGCAGCGTCATGCCCAGCGGCAGGATGGCCGTGGCAGCCAGGCGTTCCACGGCGATGACGCCGATACCTGCAAAGGCGATCAGCGCGCCGATGACCTGGAAGCGGCTGGGGCGTTCGCCCAGCAGCACGAAGGCCAGCGCCATGGTGAAGAACGCCTGGACCTGCAGGACCAGCGAGCTGAGCCCTGCCGACATGCCCCAGGAAATCGAGAGATTGAGAAAGCCATAGAGCGCGAAGCCAAAGGCCAGCCCGAACCCGACCACGTAATACCACCGGGTTTTCGGCGGCCGGATGAAGAACACCGCCGGCAGGGCGGCCGCGACGAAACGCAGCCCGGCCGCCAGAATGGGCGGCAAGGCCTCGACGCTCAGCTTGATGATGACGAAGTTGAAGCCCCAGATGATGACGACAAGCAGGGCAAGCAGGACGTGGCGGAAGGGCATTTCTAATCCGTGGTGGAGACCGACTTCCCCACACCTCTCCCTTGGGGGAGAGGTCGGTGGCGCAGCCGACGGGTGAGGGGGCCTTCCTCACGCACTGAACCAAATAAAGGCCCCCTCACCCGACCCTTCGGGTCGACCTCTCCCCCAGGGGAGAGGTAAAGAGGCGTTAGGCCGCCAGGCGCGCCTTCAGCCCGCGGGCGATGAGTTCTTCGGCGATCTGGATGGTGTTGAGCGCGGCCCCCTTGCGCAGGTTGTCCGAAACCACCCACATGACGAGGCCGTTTTCGACCGTATTGTCCTCGCGGATGCGGGAGACGAAGGTATCGTATTCGCCCACCGTCTCGACCGGCGTCGCGTAGCCGCCGGGTTCGCGCTTGTCGAGCACCGAAATCCCCGGCGCGTCGCGCAGCAGGTCGCGCGCCTCATCGGCCGAGATGGGATTCTCGAACTCCATGTTGACCGCTTCCGAATGGCCGACGAAGACCGGCACGCGGACAGCGGTGCAGGTGACCTTGATCTTGGGATCGAGAATCTTCTTGGTTTCGGCCAGCACTTTCCACTCTTCCTTGGTGTAGCCGTCTTCCATGAACACATCGATATGCGGGATGACGTTGAAGGCGATCTGCTTGGGGAACTTGCCGGGCGTCGCCGTATCGTTGACGAAGATGCCCTTGGTCTGGTTCCACAGCTCGTCGACGCCTTCCTTGCCGGCACCCGATACCGACTGGTAGGTCGAGACGACGATGCGCTTGATCCTGGCCGCGTCGTGCAGCGGCTTGAGCGCCACCACGAGCTGGGCGGTGGAGCAATTGGGATTGGCGATGATATTGCCGCGCTTGGGATCGGCCAGCCACCGGTCGAGCACTTGCCCGTTCACTTCCGGCACCACCAGCGGCACATCGGAATGATAGCGCCAGTAGCTCGAATTGTCGATGACGATGCAGCCCGAAGCGGCGATGCGCGGCGCCCAGTCCCTGGAGATGGAGCCACCTGCCGACATGATGGCGAAATCGACGCCCTTGAAGTCGAAGTCTTCTAGATTCTTGGCCTTGAGGATCTTGTCGCCATAGGAAATCTCGCGCCCGATCGACTTGGACGAGGCCAGCGCGATCACCTCGTCGGCCGGGAACTTGCGCTCGGCCAGAATATTGAGAACTTCCCGGCCCACATTGCCTGTGGCACCGACGACAGCGACGCGATAACCCATTTGGAACTCCAGTCCCTTGCCATTTCCGCCCCCGCGCGATGACTAGCCATCGCGGTCAGTGCTTTGAGCCTCTCCCCGTCGGGAGGTGACCCGGGGAAAGACGTCAGGCGGTTTTGGTGGTTTTGGTCATGAGGGCAGCGACGCCCCCGGCGGTGGGCCGGGCGGTTGCGAGTTCCGCAATGTCGAAAAAGCTGCGCATCGATTGACTGCTTTGGTTGAAAGCAGGACTTCTCATACGCCCAAATAGGAAAGAGTCAATGAAATTGCCGCGGGGCCGCACGAGTGATGCGCCATTGCAACAAGTCCTGTATTAAGACGCTGTTAAGCGACTGAATTATTGCGATATGAAGGTCTTTCGCGCCGCAATGGCGCGAGCGGGGGACGGACGATGCGGGCTGTAGTGTTTGCCGGGGCGGTGGCGGGGGCGTTGGCGCTGGCGGGGAGCGCCGCGGCGCAGAGCAACGCGCTCTATTTCAGCCCCGATCTCGGCAGCGAATTCACCGCTCCCAGCGCCTTCGAAGGCCTCTATGCCGGCGCGCTGATCGGCCCGATCTCGGCCCGCAAGAACAATTTCAACACGGTGGGCGCCGAAATCCGGCCGGAACTGGGGGCCGTGGTCGGCTGGAACCAGCCGATTGCCCCCGGTGTCATCGTCGGCGCCGAGTTGCAGGGCACGGTCGCCACCGATTTTTCGAACTCGGCCTATCTGCGGCTGATGGCGCTGGCCCGGCTGGGCTTTGCCGCCGGCGACAACAGCCTGATCTATGTCCTTGCTGGCGCCGGCCGCATGGGTGAAAGCTGGGCCTTCGAAGCCGGAATCGGCGCCGAGGTGATGGTGACCCCCAATATGGGCCTGCGGCTCGAAGCGGCCGGTATCGGCCAGCTTGGCCCGGTGCCCAATGGCAACGACGTCCCCGCCATTTCGGCCATGCGCATTACGTCAGGCGCCATCTGGCAGCTCGATGGCGGGCCGGCAGCGACCAGCTTCAACACGGGCGCGGTGACCGACTTTTCCGGGCTCTATGCCGGCATCAATATCGGCAGTCTCGCCGATCCGCAGTTCAACTTCTTCGACGACTATGGCCATGGCTGGCATCTGAGCCGCTTCGAGATGGGGGGGCTGGCCGGCTACAACCATGCGCTGGGCGACATGATCCGCGCCGGTATCGAAGTGCAGCTCGGCGCCAATTACGACACGTCGGGCGATGCCGGCATCGACGCGCTGGCGCTGGCCCGCATCGGCGTGGTGCCGGTGCCGGGTGTATTGGCCTATGCGGCGGGCGGCGTGGGCCTGGTCGAGGCCGCAGGCGCCTATGCCTTTGGTGGGGGTGTGGAATATGCCCTCTGGGGCAAGACCGCCTTGCGCGGCGAAGCGCTGCTGCTGGGCCGCATGGACGGTGCGCCGGGCCTGACCGGTATTTCCGGCCCCACGACCTCCAAGGTCACCATTGGCACGGTGTGGCACTTCGACTAAGAGCGGGCACCACGCCCTCGTGGTTCGAGGCGCGTGAAGAACGCGCACCTCACCATGAGGGCTACTTACACCTCGGTGCAGCAGCCCTCATGGTGAGGCGGGAGCACTTGCGACCCTCGAACCACGAGGGCGTGGCACCATTTCGCCACTCCAAGGATTGAGCCATGCCCCATTATGATGTCGTGATCCTTGGCGCCGGTGCCGCCGGCATGATGGCCGCCATCGAGGCCGGCAAGCGCGGCCGGCAGGTGCTGGTGGTCGATCATGCCAAGTATGCCGGCGAGAAAGTCCGCATTTCGGGCGGCGGACGCTGCAATTTCACCAATATCAATGCGACCACGGACAAGGGCCGTGACCGGTTCCTGAGCGACAACCCGCGCTTCGCGCTCTCCGCGCTTTCCCGCTACACGCCGGAAATGTTCATCGCCCTGGTGCGCCAGCATGGCATCGCCTTTCACGAAAAGACGCTGGGACAATTGTTCTGCGACGGGCCGGCGACGCAGATCAACACCATGCTGTTGGGCGAAATGCGCAAGGCCGGGGTGACGCTGGTGCTGGAAACCGGCGTCGAGAGCGTGAGCCGGGACGAGAGCGACTTTGCCGTGCAGCTCACCACCTCGTCCATCACCTGCGAAAGCCTCGTCGTCGCCACCGGTGGCAAATCCATTCCCAAGATGGGCGCGACCGGCCTGGGCTATCAGCTCGCCACCCAGTTCGGCCTGCGACTGACCGAGACCCGCCCGGCCCTGGTGCCGCTGACCTTCGAGACCGGGGCGCTGGAAAAGCTCAAGGACCTTTCGGGCATCGCCACCGACGCCATCGTCAGCCATGGCAAGACCGAATTCGAGGAGGCCCTGCTGTTCACCCATCGCGGCCTCAGCGGCCCGGCCATCCTGCAAATCTCGTCCTATTGGCGCGAGGGCGACGCCATCTCCGTGGACCTGCTGCCGCATCAGCAGGCCGGGGAAGCGTTGCGCGCCGCGCGCCGGGCCAGCCCCAAACTGCAGGTACAGACCGTGTTGGGCAACATGTTGCCAAAGAAGCTGGCGCAACTGCTGGGCGAGGAGCTGGACCTGCCCGGCATGATCGGCGATTTCTCCGACAAGAAGCTGGCCGCCGTTGAAGCCATGCTGAAGGGCTGGACGCTGAAGCCCGTGGGCTCGGAAGGCTATCGCACCGCCGAAGTGACCCTTGGCGGGGTCGATACGCGTGATCTCGACGCGAAAACCATGGCGGCGCGGAACGCGCCTGGCCTCTACTTCGTGGGCGAAGTGGTGGACGTGACCGGCTGGCTGGGCGGCTACAATTTCCAGTGGGCCTGGGCGTCAGGCTGGGCGGCCGGGCAGGTGGCCTAGCCTTACCTCTCCCTTGGGGGAGAGGTCGGCCGAAGGCCGGGTGAGGGGGCCTTTCCCGAGCACAGTATCAAGAAAAGGCCCCCTCACCCGCCTTGCTTCGCAAGTCGACCTCTCCCCCAAAGGGAGAGGTGAAGAGCTAAAACCGAAACCCCAGTCTTACCCCGACATTCGTGTTCGCCCGCGTCACCCCGCAGGTGCCGAAATCAGGCAGGTGCTCCACCGTGCCGATCAGGGAGGCGCCCAGCGGCAGGTTGACGCCGACGCTGCCGGCCACGCGCAGGCCGACGCCGCAACCGAAATTGCGCGCCGGATCGTTCTGCGGTGCGCTGAACATGGCGCTGCGCACCACCCCGCCGGCGCTGGCTTCCACGAAAAGCGGCAGCACCGGCGCCTGGAAGGTCCAGCTCAACCCGGCATAGCCGTAGGAATCCTGGCCGCGAAAGCTCATCGTTGCGCCCAGATGCGGCCGGAGCTCGCCGATGACCGACCAGGCATTGAGATCGGGCACGGCAAACAGCAGTTCGACATTGGCATCGCCGATGCGATTGGGGTCGAACAGATTGCCGCCGCCATCGACGCCACGCATGCCGACGCCACCCCGGATTTCGGGAAGCAGGTTGAACTGCGCCTGGGCGGCCGGGGCCGCCAGCAGCAGCAGCGCGACGACAAGGCTCAGGCGATGAATGAGATGGCGCATGGGGAGGCTCCTTGCCGTCAATCTTCGATTGAGCTTGCTCGATGGACGGTCGGCAAGATTTGACTAAAATTGTAATGAACCAGACCCTAACAGGGGCGATCTGGCATCTCGCTTTCATCGCATTTTGCCGATAGAAGGCGGTGATTGCCGGAAAGGAATATTGCCATGGTCGCTCCCTTCGCCCTGTCACTGCAGGATCTCGCCCCCATTGCCGAGGGCACCAGCACGGCCCAGGCCATGGCCGAAACCATCCTGCTGGCGCAGGAAGCCGACCGGCTGGGCTATACCCGCCTCTGGTATGCCGAGCATCACGGCATGCCCTCCATCGCCTCCTCGGTGCCGGAAATCCTCATCGGCAGCGCCGCGGCGCATACGGAAAATATCCGTGTCGGCTCGGGCGGCGTCATGCTGCTCAATCATGCGCCTTTGCGCATCGCGGAGGCTTATCGCACCCTCGAAGGCCTCCATCCCGGCCGCATCGACCTCGGCATCGGCCGCGCACCCGGTGGCGACGGCTATGCCATGCGCGCCTTGCGCAGCGGCGGCGGCGAGGAATTTTCCGCCTATCTGGCTGAACTCATGGCCTTTGACGAGGATGGCTTTCCGCCCGACCATCCGTTTTCGCGCGTGCCGGTATCGCCCGGTGGTATCAGGCTGCCGCCGATGTGGCTGCTCGGCTCGTCCGGCGCCAGCGCCCAGGCGGCCGGGCAATTGGGCATCGGCTATGCCTTTGCCGCCCATTTCAGCCACACGCCCCCTGCCCCGGCCTTCGAGGCCTATCGCCATGGCTTCAAGGCGACCGAAGCCTTCCCCGTACCGAAAACCATGCTCTGCGTCTCGGTGATCTGCGCACCCACTGATGAGGAGGCACAATATCTCAGCCGCTCGCAGGCAGTGAGCTGGGCTTTGTTCACCACCGGCGAGCAGCGCAAGCTGATGAGCCCGGAGGAAGCCCATGCGCGGGTGCTGACGCCCCAGCAACAGGGGATCATCGACCATCAATCGAGCCTGTGGATCGTCGGCTCGCCCGCAACGGTGCGCGACGCCATCGCCGAAAAGGCCGAAAGCTGCGCCGCCGACGAGGTGATGATCACGACGACGGTACATAGCTATGAACTGCGCCGGCGATCATACCAGTTGATTGCCGAGGCCCTCGGGGTGGCGGCGAGGTGATAGTTTTTCTGTTCCGCATACCCGATGTCATCCCCTCGCGGGATCTCGGGATGGGCCGCCCCGGCTCAAGGCCGGGGTGACACCGCATATATGGCGAGCGATGTGAACCACGCCGCCCATCAAATTTCATTCCCCGTTAACCTCTCGTTTCGCACCCGCCGCTACCATGCGCGCAACTGACGTTTCCGGGTTATGCCATGAGCGCCGCTGCCTTCGTTCTGGCAATCAATCTCTTCATCGCCGGCATCTTCGCCACGGCCTTCGGCGTGGTGGCGGCCTATGCCAGATCGGCCGTCGGCGCCCGCTGGCTGGCGCTGGCCTATGGGCTGGGCATGGTCAATCCGGTGCTCGAATTCATGCTGCCCGGACAGCTCGATCCGCGGCCGGTGGGGCTGGCCATCTTTGCCACCTTCCTGTTCGCCATCAGCCTCTGCGTGGTCGGCCTGTCGCGGCATTACCGGCTGGCGCCGCCCTGGCGCACGCTCGGGCTCATCGTCGCCGTGTCGCTGGCGGTCAATGTCGCCATCATCGACATGCCGCGCGCTTCGCTGCTGCGCGGCCTGCTCTACCAATTGCCCTATTTCCTGGTGCAACTGGTCGGCGTGGCCGTGATCGTGCGCTATCGCCATCGCCAGGCGCTCGACATGGCGCTGCTGGTGCTGTTCGCCGTTGGCGGGCTGCAATTCGTCTCCAAGCCGGTACTGGCGGCGATGCTGGGATCGGGCGCCACGCCGCAGGCCTATATCGGCTCGACCTATGCCGCCATCTCGCAGAGCCTGGGCGCCATGCTGCTGATCGCCAATGGCCTGCTGATGCTGCTGATCATCGTGCGCGACGCCATGGCGGAAATCACCGCGCGCTCGGAAACCGATACGCTGAGCGGTTTGCTCAACCGGCGCGGCTTCGAAGATCGGGCCGACCGGCTGCTGGCAACGACATTGCGGGCCGGCGTACCCGGCGCCATGGTGGTGGCCGACCTCGACCACTTCAAGGCGATCAATGACAGCCATGGCCACGAAGCCGGCGACCTGGTGATCCGGGCCTTCGCCGAGGTGCTGGAGGCCACGGCCGACGAACGCGCCGTGGTCGGCCGCCTGGGCGGCGAGGAATTCGCGGTCTTCATTCCGGGTGCCAACATGGCGACAGCCCGGCTCTATGCCGAGGGTGCGCGCGTGGGGTTTTCCAGCCTCTCCATCGCCAATCTGGGCCCGGATCGGCGCGTCAGCGCCAGCTTCGGCGTGGCCCAGCTTCGCGCCGGGGACAGCCTGTCCGACCTGTTGCGCCGCACCGATGCAGCGCTCTACGAGGCCAAAAAGAGCGGCCGCGACCGCGTCTGCATCGCCGGACCGGAAGAATTGCCGCCACGCCTCGCGCCCCCTCGCAGCGAACGCCGCCGCGGCTCGCGCTCGCCCCAGGCTTAGCTGGCGGCAGCGCCGATACGGGCGGTCACCTCGATCTCGATCTTCATGCCGGCTTCGATCATCTGAACGATCAGCATACTGGCGGCCGGGCGAATATCCCCAAAGACCGGACCCACGGCCTTGACCACGGCATCCACATCGTCGCGATCGCCGATATAATAAACCACGCGCACCGTGTCCTGGATGGAGGAGCCGGCTTCCCTGAGCGCCTTGTCGATCGTGGCCAGCGCATTGGCCGCCTGTGCCCCGACATCATCGGGCATGGTCATGCTGGCATAGTCATAGCCCGTCGTGCCCGAGACATAGACCGTGTCCTCGTGCCGCACGGCACGGGAATAGCCGAAGGTCGCCTCGAAGGGCGAGCCGGTGGAAACGCGCTGCACCATTATTGCCTCTAGAGCCAGGGGCGGTCGGCCGCCATCTTGTTTTCGAACGTGGTGATCGACGGATCGGACTTGAGCGTGCCGGCAATATCGTCGAGGCCTTCGAGCAGGATCTGCTTGCGGCTCGGATCGATATCGAAATGCAGCGTACCGCCATCCGGACCCTTGATGGTCTGGGCCTCGAGATCGACGGTCAGCGTGGCATTGGAGCCGCGTTCGGCATCATCGAGCAGCAGTTTCAGCTGTTCAGGTGTCACAACGACCGGCAGAATCCCGTTCTTGAAGCAGTTATTGTAGAAAATGTCGGCAAAGCTGGTGGAGATGACGCAGCGCACGCCGAAATCGAGCAGCGCCCAGGGGGCATGCTCGCGCGACGAACCGCAGCCGAAATTGTCGCCCGCCACGATAATGGTGGCCTTGCGGTAGCCCGGCTTGTTCAGCACGAAATCGGGATTTTCGGTGCCATCCTCGTTATAGCGCATCTCGCTGAACAGCGCGGTGCCGAGGCCGGTCCGCTTGATGGTCTTGAGATACTGCTTGGGGATGATCATGTCGGTGTCGATATTGATGATCGGCAGGGGCGCCGCGACACCGGTCAGACTGGTGAACTTGTCCATGAGGAAACCTCGCTTTGACGAAGGTCTTTGCGCAAACTGAGGTTCCGGTCAAGTCAGAAGCGTACTCTTGGGTACGGTAGGGCGGGATTTGAGAGTGCCACAACCCCTAAGTCCCCTTCTCCCCTTGTGGGAGAAGGTGCCCGAAGGGCGGATGAGGGGGCACCGAGCCATCTAGATGATGAGAAGCATGGGCGGACGCAGACCCCTCACCCGGTTTTCCGCTGAACGCGGAAAACCGCCCCCTCCCACAAGGGGCGAGGGGGATCCTGCGCTCGAAGGAAGATCAGGCCGCCAGGCTCTCTTTTGCACTGACGCCCAGCATCAGGTTGAGGTTCTGCACGGCCGCGCCAGAGGCGCCCTTGCCCAGATTGTCGTAGACCGCCACCAGCACCGCCTGAGCGCGGGAGTCGTTGGCGAAGACATGCAGCGACATGGTGTTGGTGCCGTTATGCGCCTGCGGATCGAGCGCCGGAGTCTTGGCGATCTCCTCGTAGGGCGCCACCACCACGAAGCTGTCCGCGATGGCAGAGAAATGCTCGGCGATCGCGGCATGCAGCTCACGGCCCGTCGGCACCCGTGCCAGCTGGCCCAGTTGCAGCGGTACGAAGGTCGTCATGCCTTGGGCGAAGTCGCCCACGGTCGGCACGAAAAGCGGGGCGCCGGAGAGGCCAGTATAGCGCGTCATTTCGGGCACATGCTTGTGCTGGAAGGTGAGGCCATAGGGCATGAAGTGGCTGGCGCCGTCACCGGCGGCCTCGTACTCGGCGATCATCTGCTTGCCACCGCCGCTATAGCCGGAAATGCCGTTATAGGTGATGGCTAAATCGGCCGGCAGCAGGCCGGCCTCGACCAGCGGCCGCACCGTGGCGATCAGCCCCTGCGGCCAGCAGCCTGGATTGGCGACGAAGCGCGCATTGGCGATTTTCCCGCTCTGGCCCTTGTCCATTTCGGCAAAGCCGTAAGCCCAATCCGGATCGACGCGGAAGGCCGTGGAAGCATCGATGACGCGGGTGGTGCCGTTCTCGATCAGGCCGACGCTCTCCCTGGCCGCGTCGTCGGGCAGGCAGAGGATGGCGATATCGGCCGCGTTGAGCAGGCGCTTGCGCTCGTCCTGATCCTTGCGCTTGTCGGCAGCGATGGAGAGCACTTCGAGGTCGCGCCGGCCGGCCAGGCGCTCGCGGATCTGCAGACCCGTGGTTCCGGCTTCGCCATCGATGAAAATCTTCGCGACCATTGGCGTTCTCCAGATGCGGCAGCGTAAATGGACCTCCGACATGTCGAGGTCAAGACGGCAGGCCACGGATGGTTGCAGTGCGTGGCGCGCAATGGCATTGCTTTGACCAAGTGGACAAAAACGAGGAGCCGCCATGACCCCCCATAACCACGCCAAGCAAGGTGACTATGCCGAAGCCGTGCTGCTGCCGGGCGACCCCCTGCGCGCCAAGTGGATTGCCGAGACCTTCCTGGATGATGCCAAGCTGGTCAATTCGGTGCGCAATTGCCTGGGCTATACCGGGACGTGGAAGGGCAAGCGGGTTTCCGTGCAGGCCACGGGCATGGGCCAGCCCTCGCTGTCCATCTATGTGCATGAGCTGATCAATAGCTACGGGCTCAAAACGCTGATCCGCGTCGGCACTTGTGGTGGGCTCAATGCCAGGGTCAAGGTACGCGACCTGATCCTGGCGCAGGCCGCTTCGACCGACAGCGCCATCGTGCGCGACCGCTTCGGGCCGTATAATTTCGCCCCCATCGCCGATTTCGGCCTGCTGCGCGCGGCGGCGGAAAAGGCCGAGGCGGCGGGGATGCGCTACCATGCCGGCAATATGCTGAGCAGCGACATCTTCTATCATGCCGACGGCTTTGCCGGTTACGACAAGCTCCCCGACCATGGGGTGATCGGCGTCGAAATGGAGGCGGCGGCGCTCTATACGCTGGCCGCGCGTTTCGGGGTCAAGGCGCTGACCATCTGCACCATGACCGACTGCCTGATCACCCATGAGGAAATCGACGCCAATGAGCGGCAGACCTCGCTCAAGGAGATGGTGACGCTGGCGCTGGATGTGGCGGTGGAGGCCTAGGCTCGCCAAACCGCGCTTCAGCAGACCTCATCCTGAGCTTGTCGAAGGACGAGGTCGTGGCAATATGAGGAGCCCGACCTCGTGGTTCGCCCTTCGACACGCTCAGGACGCTCACCATGAGGTCTCATAAGCGAGGCCAAGCCATGACCGTACTCGACCGACTCTCCGGCGCGCTGGACCGGCGCGATGAACAGCCCAATGTGGACCTGGCCGAGGATATCGTCGCCCGTGAAGACATGGCGGCGGTGGCCGAACTTGCCGCTGCCGTGCATTCGGGGCCGGCGCGGCAGGCCAATGATGCGCTCAAGGTGCTCTACGAGGTCGGCGCCCGCAATCCGGCCCTGGTGGGCGGACAATGCCCCGTCTTTATCGAGGCGCTGAAAAGCTCGAACAACCGCAAGGTCTGGGGCGCCATGACCGCGCTCGACGCGGTGGCCGAGCAGCGCGCCGCGACTTTGGTTGCCGAATTGCCGGCCATTATCGAGGCGGCCGACCGCGGCTCGGTCATCGCCAAGGACCATTGCAATTCGATCCTGGTGAAGCTGGCGCGAGCCGGTTATGGCGACAAGGCCGTGCCGATCCTGGTGGAGCGACTGAAACATGCCGCGCCCAACCAGTTTCCCACCTATGCCGAGCAGACGGCGACAGTGCTGACGCCGGAGCAGAGGCCGGGGTTTCTCGCCGTGCTGAAGGACAGGCTGAGCAAGATTGGGCGGGACAGCAAGCGCAAGCGGGTGGAAAAGCTGCTGCGGAAGCTGAACGGGTAAAGGCACGCCCTCGTGGTTCGAGGGTCGCTGCGCTCCCGCCTCACCATGAGGGCTACTGGGATACCGCGCTAGAAGTAGCCCTCATGGTGAGGTGCGAGTTTCTTCACGAGCCTCGAACCACGAGGGCGTGGCAGCAACCTCACGCTACCGTCATTAACCCCGCGCTCTATCCGCCTACATCTTGCCGCCATCGCTGTGTTAACCTCCTGGTAACATCGGGGCCCGGAACACATGCAGCTCAAACCCAACGCCTATCGCCTCAACGAGACCGTCCGGGGCGTCGAGACGATGACCCGCTTTGCCTTGGCCGTGCTGGCTTTGGCTTCCGGCGTCTATACCTATCTCGGCGTGCGCGGCCTGCTCGATGGCTCGGCCAGCTTCGTCTTCTTCGCGGCGGTGATCTATTCGGCCGCCGTATCGGTGGCCATCTATGCCTTCTGGAGCTTCATGCTGCGCTTTGTGCCGCTGGTGACGTCAGGCGTGCAGCGCATCGCGCTCTTCCTCACCATGGCGGTCGGTTGCGCCATGATCATTGCCATGTCGAGCTGGCTGAATGCGGCGGCTTTGGCCGGTTCGGCCGCGCTGGAACAGCATATGGCGGTGACATTGCAGGGCTATGCCGAGGACCTGGACCAGGCCCATGCCAATGCGCTGGCCAGCCAGAGCCTGCTGCCCGACGTGGAGCGCGCCGCCGAGCGCTTTGCCGGGCTGGCGGCCGACGAGCGCGAAAGCGGCGCGCTGACCGGCACCACCGGATCGGGCAGCGTGGTGCAGTTGCTCACCCAGATGAGCACGCAGATGAGCCAGCTTGCCGCCACCATTACCGGCAGTCGTGACGAGGTGGCCCTGCTGTTCGAACAGGGTTCGGCCCGGCTGGCCACGATGCGCGAACTGGTTTCGACCCCCGGCGCCATCGAGCCCCGCGCCGACAGCTTCCAGGCCGAGGCGGTACAGCTTTCCGCCGTTATTGCCGCCCTGCAGCAGACCGATGTCGCCGCTTCGGTGAAGCGCGCTTCGGCCGATCTTTCGGCAGGTTTCATCGCCCCGGTGGCCGATGGCCGCTCCGGCGATCTCGCCAGCCGCCAGGACCAGGTGATGGAGACCGTGCGCGCCTCGGTCGCCGCGCAATCGGCGGCCCTGACCGCGGCGGCCGACGAAATTCTCGTCACCCCGGCCGTCGAGCAGCGCCGCTTCGTGCCGCTGTCCAGCGCCGAGGCCGTCTTGCGCTACTGGCAAGACTTCATTCCGAGCTGGGCCGGCGCCATCTCCATCGACCTGCTGCCGGTGGTACTTGTGCTGGTGCTGATGATCGTGCATGACGCCATGCGGCGCGACTCGGCCTCGCTGGAAGAAGCCGAGAACATCACCGCCGCCGAGATGCTGCGCGCCATGGCGCTGTTCCGCCAGATGGAAGCGGCCGGCATCGATGTGGCGACCGGTCGGCCCCGCGCCGAGCCCGATCCCATGGTGCCCGAACCGGCGGAGGAAGTGGCCGAAGCGCCGGTCGAGGATGGCAAGGTAACCCCCATCGATGCGGCGCAGCACAAGCGCACCGATACGACCCGCCCGGCATGAAGACCGAGGCCAATGCCCGTGTGGCCAGTGAAAGCGGTTCACTCTACCAGCGGACGGTCGGCGCCATTGCGAGCGTCGAGGATGGCGCCATCCTGCGGGTGGCGTTTTTCGCCCTGCTGGCCGGCACGGCCTCGGTGCTCTATGTCGATTTTCGCGAACTGACCGCCAATGAGGGCGCGGCTTTGGCCATGCCCATGCGGCCCATCCTGCCGCCTTACGATCCGGCGGGGCCCGATGACGCCAATGCGCCGAATGTAACCACCAGCCCCGAAGTGCTTGAACAGCCGCTGGAAATCGCCCTGGCGCCCGGTGGAGAACTGCGCCTCACCGGCTCGATCGACCTCGGTTCGGCCACCCGCTTTGCCGCCGAGATTGCGGCGCGCGGCGAATACGCCCAGACTGTGGTTCTCGATTCGCCCGGAGGATCGGTCGTGGATGCACTCGCCATAGGCAGTCTGATCCATGAAAAGGGCCTTGCCACCAAGGTCGCTGCCGGCTCGCTTTGCGCCTCGTCCTGCCCCATCATCTTCGCCTCCGGCGCCAGGCGCATCGCCGGCGCTGAATCCGCCATCGGCGTCCACCAGATCTATGCCGCCGCGCTTTCGGGCGATCCGCAGAACGCCCTGCGCGTGGCCGGCACGGCCATGAGCGACGCGCAATCGACCACGGCCGAGATCATCAGCCACCTGACGAAAACAGGGGTCGACCCAGCGCTCTGGCTGCATGCGCTGCAAACCCCGCCGGACCGGCTCTATTACTTCAGCCCCGAGGAGATGACGCGTCTCAACCTTGTCACCGAACTGGACGACAATTGATCCCGAAAACGGGGAACCGGTGGAGGACCGGGCTCGTTTTGTGAGGTTAGCAACCATATTTTGGAGGGGAGGCCACATGACCCAGATTCACACGCTCACGCGCCATCGCGACATCCAGAACTGGGTGACCGACCGGCACGGCATTCCGGCGATCGCGCGGGTGCGCAACAGCTTCGGCGAGGAACGCGCCCAGCTCAAGTTGAGCTTTCAGCGGCGCCTGAAACGGCAGATCGAAAGCCAGGATGACGGCATGAGCCCCTGCTCATGGACCGCCTGGCTGGCCGAACTCGACCGCCAGCAACTGGCACTGAAAGTCGATCTGGCGGCGGACGACTTTGAACTGGTGGACCGCAGCCAGGCGAATTGAGTTGGTAGCGAAGCCCCCTATTTGACCCACCCACAGTCGCCTCCCGCGGATCAAGTCCGCGGGAGGCGATTGTGGATGTGGAGAGATCGTGGGTGCCCGGGCACCCAACCCAAGCAGCATTGCCCAATCCCCCATCTTCTGACTCTATGCGGGTTCACCGGAACGACCCGCCCCCATGACCCGAGCCCAGATCGCCCTCGTCCTGCATGCGCTGGCGCTGATCGCGGTGCTGGCCTTCATCGTGCCGGCGCTGACCCAGGCGCTGGGCGGGCCGCGGGGATTTCTGCTGGCGCTGGTCGTCTATTGGCTGGGATTCTGCCTGCCGGTGATTTTCTTTCATGTGCGCGGGCGGCGCGGTCCGCGCCTTTATTCCGAAAAATTGGCCTGGCGTGACTGGTTCGTGCCGGGCCTGCTCCTGCTGCAGGTGGGCCTTGTCGCTCTGGTGGCTTTCGTGCCCAACACCGCGCTGCTGACCACCCATGCCGCCATGCTGGCTGGGGTGGTGGCGCTGATCAATGGACCACTGGAGGAAATCGCCTGGCGCGGCGGTTTCCTGACCCGCTTTGCCGGGCGGCCCCGATTGGGCTTTGCCCTGAGCCTCGTGCTGTTCACCGCCTGGCACGTGCCGTTGACGCTAAGTCACGGCATCGTCTTTGACGGCGGCTGGCTCTATCTCGTCGGCGGCGCGGCGGCCCTGGGCCTTACCTGGAGCTGGATCGCCTGGCGCACCGGCTCCGTATTCTGGGCCGCCTTGGCCCATGTGCTGACCAACGCCATCACCTTCTGGGTGCTGTTCGATCATAACGGCTTCGTGCAGGCCCTCGGCTACCAGCCGTAATCGAGCACGGTCAGCGTGCGGGTACGGCCGTCATCGAGCCATTCGATGGATGAATTGCGGCGCATGCCGATCAGTGCCGCGCCGACCGGGCCCAGGATCGGCACACTGCCTTTCTCGCCGAAGGCACGGTTGGGATAGATCAAACGCCCGATCCGCGTCAGCGGCTCCTCGTCCAGCCGGAACATGACGCGCTGGCCCATGGAAACCCCAGCCGGATCCCAGGGCTGGCAGACCTCCGCCCGGTTCAGCTCGCGCTCCAGATAGGCCGAGACATAGGGCATGGTCATGCTGACCCGCTCGGCGAGCAACATGACACGATTATAATCGTCGGAATTGACCAGGATTTCGGGCAGCGGCTGCGAGGGGAACACGTCTGGGCTCATCGGTTCGTCATATTCTGACATTGCTGAGGGAAAAATGCACCGTCAATAGGCGTTTGGCATCAAATCTATGCAATTTGCGTCAGCTTTATTGACCTAAGCCCGCCGTCATGGCAAATCTGTGCCGCATAATTATGCGCTATGCACAATTTCTGGACATAAAGGCCAACCATGACCGACGACACCCTGCTTGACCGCGCCTTGATCCGCCTCGAAGAGGCCGCCAGCCACCTCCAGATCGACCAGGATGTCATCGAGAAGCTCAAATATCCGCGCGAGACCACCAAGACGCGGCTGCTGATCCGCATGGATGACGGCTCGCGCAAATCGTTCCTGGCCTGGCGCTGCCGCTATGACGACACGCGCGGCCCCACCAAGGGCGGCATCCGCTTCCATCCCGATAGCTCCATCGAGGAAGTCGAGACGCTCGCCTTCTGGATGACCTTCAAATGCGCCGTGATGAACCTGCCCTATGGCGGCGGCAAGGGCGCCGTGCGGGTCGATCCGCATACTCTGTCCAAGACCGAGCTGGAGCGCCTGTCGCGCGCCTATATGCAGGCCTTTGCCACCACGGTCGGCCCCGACCGCGATATTCCGGCGCCCGATGTCTATACCAACGCCATGATCATGGGCTGGATGGCCGACGAATATAACCAGATCACCGGCTCGGTTTCCCCCGCCGTCATCACCGGCAAGCCCATCGCCCTGGGCGGCTCGCTGGGCCGCACCGACGCCACCGCGCGCGGCGGCTTCTATCTGGTGCGCCACCTGGCGCAGGAACTGGGCCTCTCCGGTTCGCGCACCGTCGCCATCCAGGGCTTCGGCAATGCCGGCCAGTATTTCGCCCAGCTGGCCGATGAGGATGGCAATAAAATTGTCGCTGTCTCCGACTCCACCGGCGCCATCCACAAGCCCGATGGGCTGGATGTGGCCCAACTGATCGCTGGCAAGACTGCCGGCCGGCGCGTGGCCGACATGGCTGCCGAACTGGGCGCTACGGTCATTCCGTCCGACGACCTCATCGCGGTCGATGCCGAATTGCTGGTGCCGGCGGCTTTGGAAGAGATGATCACGGCGGACAATGCCGCTTCGATCAAGGCCAAGGTGGTGTTGGAACTGGCCAATGGCCCGGTGACCGCGGAAGCCGACAAGATCCTCACCGACAAGGGCATCATCGTGCTGCCCGATATCCTGGCCAATGCCGGCGGCGTCACCGTGTCCTATTTCGAATGGGTGCAGAACCGGCAGGGCTTCTACTGGGACCTCGAGGAAATCCACGCCCGCCTCAAGAAGATGATGGAACGCGAAGGCCGCGCCGTCTGGGCCATCGCCCAGGACCGCGGCGTCTCGGTCCGCTCGGCCGCCTATATCCACGCGCTGGGGCGTCTGGCCACCGCCATCGAGGCGCATGGCACCCAGCCCTTCTTTGCGGGTTAGAATCGTACTACCTCCCCACACCACCGGGCGGCACCTCCCCCTTGACGGGGGAGGTTGGGAGGGGGTGTTGAGAGCCCCGATATCCGGGCTAAACACCCCCCACCCTTGATCCCTCCCCGCAAGGGGGAGGGTGTCGACTGGGACAGAGTGGTCCAATAGTCTTCCATTTGCGACAGCCCTGCCCTTGCGCGCCGGGCAGGAATCCCGCTATGTGCGCGGCAAAGGCGTAACCACCAGTACGGCGAGGACTTCCATGGCCACCCATTCCCTATTCCTGCTGCCCGGCGACGGCATCGGCACCGAGATCATGCTCGAGGTGGAAAAGCTGATCGCCTGGACCAATGCCGAACAGCTCACCGATTTCTCGACCGATTCCGGCCTGGCCGGCGGTTCGGCCTATGACAAATACCAGGTCGCCATCACCGACGAGGACACCGAAAAGGCCAAGGCTGCCGATGCGGTGATCTTCGGCGCCGTGGGCGGGCCGAAATGGGACGATGTGCCCTATGAGCACCGCCCGGAAGCCGCCCTGCTGCGCCTGCGCAAGGAGATGGCCGTGTTCGCCAACCTGCGCCCCGCCATCTGCTACCCGGCTTTGGCCGACGCCTCCTCGCTCAAGCGCGAACTGGTGGAAGGCCTCGATATCCTGATCGTGCGCGAGCTGACCGGCGGCGTCTATTTCGGCGAACCCAAGACCATTGCCGATCTGGAAAATGGCCAGAAGCGTGCCGTCGATACCCAGGTCTACGAAACCTATGAAATCGACCGCATCGCCCGTGTCGCCTTCGACCTGGCCCGTACCCGCAACAACAAGGTGCATTCGGCCGACAAGAAGAATGTCATGAAGTCGGGCGTGTTGTGGGACGAAGTGGTCAAGGGCGTCGGCAAGGACTATGCCGATGTGGAACTGCACCACATCCTGGCCGATAACGCGGCCATGCAACTGGTGCGCAATCCCAAGCAGTTCGACGTCATGGTCACCGACAACCTGTTCGGCGACATTCTTTCGGACGTTGCCGCCATGCTGACCGGCTCGCTGGGCATGTTGCCCTCGGCCTCGCTGGGCGCTCCCGATCCGGCCACCGGTAAGCGCAAGGCCTTCTACGAACCGGTGCACGGCTCGGCCCCCGACATCGCCGGCAAGGGCATCGCCAACCCCATCGCCATGATCGCCTCGGTCGCCATGGCCCTGCGCTACAGCTTCGGCATGATCGAGCTGGCAACCAGGATCGAAAACGCCATCTCGGCCGTCCTCAGCGATGGCCTGCGCACCGGCGACATCGCCCAGGACAACCGCAAGACGGTGGGCACGGAAGAAATGGGCGCGGCGATTCTGGGTAAGCTGAAGGCCTAAAACCCCTCAGTCGACACCTTCCCCCTTGCGGGGAGGGATCAAGGGTGGGGGCGGTTGGCCCCAATATCCATCGTGGCTCTCGACACCCCTCCTAGCCTCCCCCGTCAGGGGGCGGTACCGCGCAGTGGCTGTGACGACATCGCACCCAAAAACAAAAAAGCCCCGGCGCTCGCGCACCGGGGCTTTCGTATTTTCGGCGCCGGACTTATTCGGCGGTGGTTTCCGCAGCAGCTTCCTCGGCCGGAGCTTCCTCGGCCGGAGCTTCCTTGGGTGCGTTCTTGGCTTCTTCCACGGCGGCGGCCTTGGCAGCGCGCTCATCGGCGCGGGCCACGGCCTTTTCGCCCGGCTTGGCCTTGTTGGGGTTGTTGCGGACATCGCGCTTGGCAACGCCGGCTGCGTCGAGGAAACGCAGCACGCGGTCGGTCGGCTGTGCGCCAACGTCAAGCCAGTGCTTGGCCCGCTCGGCGTTCAGAACGACGCGGTTTTCAGCATCCTTGGCGAGCAGCGGGTTGAAGGAACCCAGGGTTTCGATGAAACGACCATCGCGGGGCGAGCGGGCATCGGCGACAACGATGTGGTAGAATGGGCGCTTCTTGGTGCCACCACGGGAAAGACGGAGCTTGAGGGCCATTTTGGGATCCTTGAGTTTAGATTGAAACGACTATTTCTTCTTGCCCAGGCCAGGAAGGCCGGGGAAACGGGGAGCGCCACCGAGACCGGGAAGCCCGGTGCCGGAGGACTTGAACAGGGCGCCGACATCGTTGGGCAGCTTTTCGGCGAGCTGGGGGGTCTGCACCGAAGGCAGGCCCTTGAGCTGGTTGGGATCGATGCCGGCCTGGCGGGCCATCTGCTCAAGCTGGGCCGGGTCCATCTTGGACATGTCGGGCATGCCGCCGAGCATATTGCCCATCTTGCCGCCGAACATGCCGCCCAGCGCACCCATGCCACCCTTGCCGACCTTCTTCATCATGTCGGCCATCTGGCGGTGCTGCTTGGCCAGCTTGTTGATCTCGGAAACCTCGACACCGGCGCCGGCGGCGACGCGCTTGCGGCGGCTGGCATTGAGCAGGTCGGGATTGGCGCGCTCTTTCTTCGTCATCGAATTGATGATGGCGATCTGGCGATCGAACACCTTCTCGTCGACTTTGGAATTGGCCATGGCCTTCTTGAGCTGGCCGGCGCCGGGCAGCATACCCATGAGCCCGCCCATGCCGCCCATCTTCTTCATCTGGATAAGCTGGCCACGCAAATCCTCGAGGTCGAAGGAGCCCTTCTTGAGCTTCTTGGCCATCTTCTGCGCGTCTTCGGCAGAGACGTGCTCGGCGGCTTTTTCGACCAGCGAGACAATGTCGCCCATGCCCAGGATGCGGTCGGCGATACGCGAGGGATGAAAATCCTCCAGCGCATCCATCTTTTCGCCGACGCCGATCAGCTTGATCGGCTTGCCGGTGGCCGCGCGCATGGAAAGCGCCGCGCCGCCACGGCCATCGCCATCGACACGCGTCAGCACGATGCCGGTGACATCGAGCCGGCTGTCGAAGCTGCGCGCGACGTTGATGGCGTCCTGGCCGGTCAGCGCATCGACCACCAGCAGGATTTCATGCGGGCTGGCGATGGCCTTGATCTCGGCCGTTTCGGCCATCAGCTCTTCGTCGATATGGGTGCGTCCGGCCGTATCGAGAATGAGCACGTCATAGCCGCCCAGACGTCCCTCGCGCTCGGCACGGCGGGCGATCTGCACCGGGGTTTCCGATGTGACGATGGGCAATGTATCGACGCCGACCTGCTCGCCCAGCACCCGAAGCTGCTCCATGGCGGCCGGACGGCGGGTATCGAGCGAGGCGAGCAGAACCTTCTTCTTGTTCCGCTCGGTCAGCCGCTTGGCGATCTTGGCGGTGGTGGTGGTCTTGCCCGAACCTTGCAGGCCCACCATCAGCAGCGTCACCGGCGCCTTGGCATTGAGATCGATGGTAACGGCATCGGAGCCCAGTACGGCAACCAGCTCGTCATGGACGATCTTGACCACCTGCTGGCCCGGCGTCACCGAGCGGGTGACTTCGGCGCCGACGGCGCGCTCCTTGACCTGCTCGACAAAGGCCCGGACCACTTCGAGCGACACGTCGGCCTCGATCAGCGCCCGGCGGATTTCGCGCATGGCGGCATCGACATCGGCCGCATTCAGCGCGCCCCGGCCACGAAGCCCATCGAAGATTTTGCCAAGCCGGTCTGAAAGGCTCTCGAACATATTTTGGTCCTTCTCTGCGGGGTCGTCCCGCGAGACATAGGATCCATCAGTCCAAACGCCAAACCCACCCGCGGGCGCAACGCGCTGGCGGATGGTGGCCTCCGGGATCGGTTTATACCCTTAGGGGTCCCGGTCGGCTGGTCAGGAACGAAGCCTGATGAATGGGCCAGCGTTTAGGGGAAAGGGGCCGCAGAGTCAAGGAAGCGGCGGCTCAAACCTTGAACGCCACCCGCAACCCGCCCCAATGTCGGCCATTGACCGTGATCGGTGCCGAGCAATCCTTCATCAGCGCAAATTGCCCGCCGCCCATGTCGCGCCGATAGGTCTGCAGCAGGAAGGGGCGGGTCGAACGCCCGGCCGACAGTCCGGTCCGGTCGTTGAAGATGCGCCGGTTGCGGCAATTGGCGGCGTTCCACACCGGATCGCTGCCCTGCTTCTGGGAATAGATCGTGTTGTGGGTCGGCAGATAGCCATTGCGATCCACCGCGGCGCAAAAGGCGATGCGCTTGTCGAAGCCCAGCACCGGCTCCTGCACTTGGGGCAGCACGCGATCGGCAAAGGCGTTGAACCGGGTCAGCACCTGCTTGGGATTGCTGCCGGGGACCTCGCGATAGGCCTCGTCGAACAGGTCCGCCATGCTGATCTGCCCCTGCGCCACCGCGGTAGAGAACAGCTCGGAAATCTCGTCGGCCTTGGACCGCGCCAGGTCGATAAAGGCCGCATCGGCGGTTTCAAAGCCGCTCTGCACCAGGAACAGCATGAACTCTTCGGAGATCGACAGGATCGATTGCGTGCGCTTTTCGGCCTGGGCCAGGTGACCGCGACCCGCAGCCACGCCATCGGCCAAAGCCGAGAGCTCCCCCTGCACGGTCTCGAAGCCCGTCACGGACTGTTCCACCGGCTGCGCCATGGCGTCGATATCGGTGACCAGCCGGTCGACCGAGCCAACCAGGTCAGCCAGCGTTGCGCTCGCCTCGGCCGCGGCGCCGGAATCGGCCATGGCCTGCTGCGCCGCTTCGGCATTGCCGCCGGCCTGCGCGCCCAGCGCGCCCAAGGCCTGGGTCAACTGCTCGAGATTGCTGCTGGTCTGGCTCGAAAAGCCGTGAATCTGGTCGGCCAGTCCCTTGACCGCGTTGGCGATGATGGCGAAGCCCCGGCCCGCCTCGCCGGCCCTTGCCGCCTCGACCGAGGCATTGAGCGCCAGCAGCTTGGTTTCCCGCGCGATCTGGGCGATGGCGGCACTGGCCGCCTCGACATTGCGGATGGTGCCCGATACGCCGTCTAGCGTAGTCTTGATGCTCATGGCCCCGTCCGACAGGGTCGCCATCGTATCGGCGGTGCGCGTCACCGCACCCGATACCGCCGCCGTGCTTTGCGTGAGAATGGCGCGCACTTCGGCCGCCGCCGTGCGCGTCGTCGTCATCGAGCGGCCGAGCTGGCCCGCCGCGGCATTCATCTCGCCGGCCGCAGTGCGAGCCGCCTCGGCCTGCAATCCCTGTTGCTGGCTGATCGCCGACAGATCCGAAATCAGCCCGGCGACATCGGCGATCTCGACACCCAGCCGCCCGGCGCGGTCGCCGATATCGGTCTGGCGCATGCCATCGGCATGCTGCATCGCAAGTCCTTGAGTACTGGCCGTCATGCGTCCCCTCCAGAGCGGCATCGGGGAAGCCTAGTACGGAATGGGTAAGGAAGGATTAACCCTGTTTTCGTGCCGCTAGAGGCTGCGGCCCGCCAGCCTGACGGCCAGCGCCCGCAGGCCGGCCGGCATGCCGAGCACGGTTTTCTTAATGAAGGGCCGCAGCGTCCTGTCCCAGAGATTGAGCACCAGCACGCCGCGCGGCGTGACCGGCAGGGCATAATCCTTCACCTCGACGACCTCGGTGGCCCAGGTGAGCTTATAGGGCATCACCGGCACCATCAGGTCGGCACCATCGAGCCCGCGCTCGGCGCAGGCATGGATGACTTCGCCTAAGTGCAGCTTGCCGGGGCTTTCATCGGAATTGGAGAAGTCGCGGCTGGCGACGAAGGCGTAATAGCGCTGCTTGTGGACGAAGCCCCACTGCTCGGCGACCGGCTCGTCATTGTGGCGCAGCGACATGGCCATAACGGGCAGGTCCGGCCGCTGCGCCAGCGCCGTGCAGAAGGTAACAAAGGCGGCATCGCGGAAGGCGCGGGAGCTGAGGCCCTGGTCGCGCAGGCGCCCGGCCCGGCCCGACAGCGTCCGCTCGATAACGCCGAGCGTGTCCTCGGCCCGTTCGGCGACATGGTGGGTCACCGCGCCGTCGCGCTCCAGCCGGTTGCGGGCATTGCGCATGTTCTTGCGCGTCTTGGGCTTGATGGTCTGGAAATAGGCCGCATAGTCCGCGAAGGCGCTGAGCGCCACATAGGGCGCACCCTGCTCGGCCCCCGTGACCAGGTGATTGGCCGGCATACCGCGGGCCAGCAGGCTGTCGCCGCGCACCTTGAGGAAGCTGACCGCATCGCAGGGCGCCGCCTTGATGGCGGCACGCAACAGGCGCGCCACGGCATCGCGCGGCTCGAGCCCGGCGGCAACCAGCACATCGGAATATTGGCTGAAGGCATGGCCGAGCGGCGCCAGCACGGTACGGGCCCTGGTACGGATGCGCTCGAGCGGCAGCACCGCCACCAGGCGCTGGCCATCGCTCAGCGTCACCACAACCGGGTCGAAGGCGGCATTGCCGCGGGCGGCCTCGAAATCGAAGATGGCCCTGGCCCAGCCGCTGCCCTGGAACAGCAGGGCGCCATCGACCTGGGCTTCGAGCCCTTCCCATTGATACGCCATGGCGTCGAAGGCCTCGCGCGTCCGTACCACCGCGGCGCGCAACGCACAGACATCGGCGCCAACGCGATCGGCGGCGACAAGGCGCCGCCGTTCATCGGTTCTGGGAAGGACGCCGAGCGAACTCATTTGCTGAAGGAATAACCCTCGATGTCGCGCACCCCTTCGGGGGCGGTCGGATCGACCTGGAAATCGACCGTATAGACTTTTCTCTTCTGCGGATTGAGCGGGGTGAATTTGACGGCCGCGGCAGTCGCCAGCTTGGCGAGGTAGGACAGGCCCGTCACCTGCTGGCTCAGCTTTCCCATGCCCAGCCTGGAGCGCAGGAAGCCGTTGGCATAGTTGACCGCGTAATGCTTGCGCAGCTCGTCGGTCCAGTGCTCGGTGGTGAAAGAGACATTCATCATGTTCTCGTTGACCACGCGATGCGGTCCGTTGAGCGGCCAGTGCAGCATCTTGCCGGCTTCGAGCATATGCACTTCGGCATAGTCGTCATACCAGCTCTCATAAGGCATGTCGGTTTCGCGGAGCTGGCCGAGAATGAGCTTTTCCAGCGCCGTCTGCGAAATGAACGGCTTGCTGGCCGGATAGACGAACACCTTCTTGGTGCCGCGCACCTGCCACAGGCTCTGGCCGGGCACGTCCGAATGGTACTTCACCGAAACATTCGGCGAGGAAATGAGGATGGTCAGGTTCCGCTTGTAGCTCCTGAACCCGGGAACACGCTCCTCGAATTCGGCATAGAGGCTGTCGAGCAGTTCGCCATAGGCCGGATCGACACTGGCCGGCGCGGTGAGATTGACCCAGATATTGCCGGTCCTGACCACGTCGAGCACTTCGTGGCCGGTCAGGCCCTTGATTTCGCCCTCGCGGCGCTTGGGCGGATTGCCCGGCGTCTTCTGCGAATAATTGACGTGGTAGGCCTCGCGCGGCGACTTGTCGATCAGCCGCGCCAGCGCGTCGTCGCTGAACAGCGGCGAGGCAGCCAGCCGATGGCTCAGCGCCAGCGAGTGATGGCCCCACAGGGACGGAAAATGCGGCTGCCAGTCAGTGATGATCTGGTCGGACTGCATGGTCATGTTCATGGGGCCGGGCTCCAAAGCAGGGACGGAATGGGTCGATCCTCGTTCATCTGTCTGGAAGGTAACCGACAAGCTCAGCTTTGGCGCGCCCAGACTGCTGTGCTGGTTAAGGCGCCATGAAGTGCGAAACCCTTACAAAATATGAATATTTTTAGATTTTGCGCCGTCTCCTGCCGGGTGAAGTTCCCTTCTCCTTGTCGCGGGCGATCGCCTATGGAGTGGAGCAGGCTCACCTCTCCCCTGAGGGGAAAGGTCGGCGCGCAGCGCCGGTGGGGGTGTTTGGGCACGGACTGGCAATTTTCTCTCACATCCGCCATATAGAGCGCGAAAAGTGTATGGATGCAGTCGGGCGAGGCAACCAATTGAGCGGCGTGCCGTTTCTCAAGATGAACGGACTGGGCAACCAGATCATCGTGGTCGACATGCGCGGCCGTGCCGATCGCGTCACGTCCGCCGCGGCTATCGCCATCAATGCCGCCGCCGGCACCAAGTTCGACCAGATCATGGCCATCCATGATCCGCGCACGCCCGGCACCGCCAACTATATCGAGATCATCAATTCGGATGGCTCCATCGCCCAGGCCTGCGGCAATGGCATGCGCTGCGTGGTGCAGACTCTCACCGCCGAGCAGGGCCGGCAGCGTTTCACCTTCGAGACCGTCGCGGGCATCCTCTTCGGCGAGACCCGCGACGACGGCATGATCACCGTCGACATGGGCACGCCGAAATTCGCCTGGTACGACATCCCCCTCAGCGAGGAATTTGCCGATACCCGCAAGATCGAGCTGCAGATCGGGCCGATCGACGCGCCGGTTCTGCATTCGCCCTCGGTCGCCTCGATGGGCAATCCGCAGGCCACTTTCTGGGTCAACCAGGATGTGTGGAGCTACGCGCTCGACCGTTTCGGGCCGCTGCTGGAAAACCACCCCATCTTCCCCGAACGGGCCAATATTTCCATCGCACAGGTGATGGCGCCGGACAGGATCATCCTTCGCACCTGGGAACGCGGTGCCGGCATTACTGAGGCCTGCGGCACTGCCGCCTGCGCCGCCGTGGTCAACGGCGCCCGCACCCGCCGCACCGCCCGCGCTGCGACCGTCACCCTGCCCGGTGGCGATCTGTTCGTCGAATGGCGCGATGACGACCATGTGGTGCTGACTGGCCCGGCCGAGCTGGAATGGACCGGCACGCTCGACCCGGCCAGCGGCATCTGGGCGCGCAACGAGGTTGCGGCCTGATGGCCGTCGAAACCCTGACATTCGGCTGCCGGCTCAACGCCTATGAAGCCGAGGTGATGAAGAGCGAGGCCGAAAAGGCCGGGCTCGACAATGCCATCATCATCAATACCTGCGCCGTGACATCAGAGGCGGTGAAGCAGGCCAAGCAGGCGGTGCGCAAGGCGCGTCGCGATAATCCGGCAGCCCGCATCATCGTCACCGGCTGCGCCGCCCAGACCGAGGCGCGCAGCTTCGGCGACATGGCGGAAGTCGATCTCGTTATCGGCAATGCCGACAAGCTGAAGGCCGCCAGCTACACCCCGATGGTGTTCGGCACCCCGCTCAACGACAAGGTGCAGGTCAACGACATCATGAGCGTGCGGGAAACCGCCGGCCACCTGATCGAGGGCATGGACGGCCGCGCCCGCGCCTTCGTGCAGGTGCAGAATGGCTGCGACCACCGCTGCACCTTCTGCATCATCCCCTTTGGCCGCGGCCCCTCGCGCTCGGTGCCGATGGGCATGGTGGTCGAGCAGGTCAAAAAGCTCGTCGCCAATGGCTACCGCGAAGTGGTTCTCACCGGCGTGGACATCACCTCCTATGGCCCCGACCTGCCCGGCAACCCCACTTTGGGCAAGCTGACGCAATCCATTTTGCGCTATGTGCCAGACCTGCCGCGCCTGCGCATTTCCTCGATCGATTCCATCGAAGCCGACGAAGCGCTCTATGACGCTGTGGCAAGTGACCGCCGGCTGATGCCGCATCTGCATCTCAGCCTGCAATCGGGCGACGACATGATCCTCAAGCGCATGAAGCGCCGCCACAGCCGCGACGACGCGCTGGCCATCGTGAGCAAGCTCCGCGCCCTGCGTCCCGACATGGTGTTTGGCGCCGATATCATCGCCGGCTTCCCCACCGAAACCGACGCCATGTTCGCCAACACCCTCGCTATCGTCACCGAGGCGGACCTGACCTATCTGCACGTCTTCCCCTATTCGCCGCGCGAAGGCACGCCCGCTGCCCGCATGCCGCAGGTGAGCAGAAAAGTGGCGCGGGATCGCGCGACACTGCTGCGGGCCGAGGGCGACAGGCAGTTCCAAAAACTCTGCGCCAGCCGCATCGGCGCTATCGAAAATGTGCTGATCGAGCGCAACGGGCTGGGCCGCACCGAACAATTCGTGCCCGTCGCCGTGCCGGGGTCGCAACCGGGCGAGCTGCTGACCGTTCGGGTTACGGGCACTGCTGCTGATGGGCTGATCGGCGAAGCGCTACGCGAAGCCGCCTGAATACGGACCAAAGGCAAAAAATGACCGACAAGAAGCCGGGATTCTTCAAGCGCCTCTTCGGCGGCGAGCCGCCGGTGCAGCCTCCTGCGCCGCCCGAGGCGCTGCCGGAACCGCCGGCGCCCGAGCCGGTCGCGCCAACGCCCGCCCGGCCTCCCGATATGGTGCCGGAGCCCGAACCCGCTCCCCTGCCCGGCCCGCCCGAAACCACGCCCGACTATGTCGAGGACATCGCGGACGAAACCCCGCTCACCCCCGCGGTAGCGGACCTGCCCGTCGAAGCGCCGCGCCAGGGTTGGTTTGCCCGGCTGGCCACCGGCCTCAAGCGCTCGTCGGACCAGCTCAGCGGCTCGATCACCTCGGTCTTCACCAAGCGCAAGCTCGACGCGGCGACGCTGGACGAGCTGGAGGACGTGTTGATCCAGGCCGATCTCGGCATCGAGACCGCCATGGCCATCACCGAGACCTTGCGCCGCGACCGCTTCGACCGCGATGTGTCGGGCGAAGACGTCCGCGCCGTACTGGCCGCCGAAGTCGAAAAAGTGCTCGGCCCGGTGGCGCAACCGCTGGTGATCGACACCGCGCAAAAACCCTTCGTCATCCTGATGATCGGGGTCAACGGCTCGGGCAAGACCACCACCATCGGCAAGCTGGCGCAGAAACTGGCCGCCGAGGGCAGGTCGGTCATGCTGGCGGCCGGCGATACGTTCCGCGCCGCCGCGATCGAGCAGTTGCAGGTCTGGGGCCAGCGCACCAATGCGCCGGTCATCACCCGCCCCGCCGGCGCCGACGCTTCGGGCCTCGCCTTCGATGCCGTGACCCAGGCCAGGGCCGAGGGCCGCGACGTGCTCATCATCGACACGGCGGGCCGTTTGCAAAACCGCGACGAGCTGATGAACGAGCTCGAAAAGATCATCCGCGTCATCCGGAAGGTCGATCCATCGGCACCGCATGCGACGCTGCTGACGCTGGATGCAACCACCGGGCAAAACGCGCTCAGGCAAGTGGAAATCTTCGAGAAACGCGCAGGCGTGACTGGTCTGGTGATGACCAAGCTCGACGGCACCGCCCGCGGCGGCATTCTCGTCGCCATCGCCAGAAAATTCGGCCTGCCGGTGCATTTCATCGGCGTCGGCGAAAGCGTCGGCGATCTCGAACCGTTTACGGCCAGCGACTTCGCGCGGGCCATTGCCGGGACGGAATAGCCCCAATCTCACCACGCTTGAGGACTATCCCGCCCTTGCATCACCCGGCGCTTGCCCTCACATTGCATTGCGTCGAACCGAAAGCCTTGCCCATGACTGAGAAAGCCGAGCCGGAAATCAACTGGGACGAGCTGCGCCCCCAGCTCACCAAGATGGCGCTCGAACTGGGCCCGCTCGTCGTGTTCTTCATCGCCAATGCGCGCGCCGACATTTTCGTGGCCACCGCCTGGTTCATGGGCGCCATGGTAATCTCGCTGGTGCTGACCTGGCTGATCCTGAAAAAGATCGCCATCATGCCGCTGGTGACTGGCGTCGTCGTGCTGGTCTTTGGCGGCCTGACGCTGTGGCTGCAGGACGACACCTTCATCAAGATCAAGCCGACCATCACCAATTCGCTGTTTGCGGTGGTGTTGCTGGGCGGCCTGCTGTTCGGGCAGTCGCTGCTGAAATATGTTTTCGGCGACGTCTACAAGCTGCGCCCCGAAGGCTGGAGCAAGCTGACGCTGAACTGGGGCCTGTTCTTCGTGGTGCTGGCCATTATCAACGAAGTGCTGTGGCGCAATTTCTCGACCGATATCTGGGTCGCCTTCAAGGTCTGGGGCGTGATGCCGCTGACCGTGATCTTCTCGATCACCCAGGTCGGGTTGCTGAACAAATATGCGCCGCCGGCCGAGCCCAAGCACGTGCCGCCCATCGTGGTGGAGAGCTGAGATTCTTACCTCTCCCCCTGGGGGAGAGGTAAGAGGCTCAGCCGAACACCCCGACAATCGCGCCGTCGATCAGAAGCACGGCCAGCAGGTAGCCGCTGTCGATCAGCGTGAGCGACCAGCGTGCGCCGTGATAGCGGTGGTTGAGCACCATGGAGGTGACGACAAAGCCCAGCCACATATGGGCGCCGACGATCAGCCCGTTGGTGACGCTGAGCGAACCCATCAGCAGCGGCGTCAACAGGGCGATGAAATAGGCCATGACCAGCAGGCAGACCACCGACCACAGGTAGGGCGTGTAATCGGCCTTGTCGATGTCCTCGGGCCTCTTGCCGATGGCGGCAGTCCACTGCCGGGCCAGCACCATGTACCAACCGGCCCCAAAACCCCAGCTCACCACGGTCGCCAGAATGACGGCCAGCCAATTGACGGCGAAATGCGACATGATTGATCTCCCCCGAAGCGCTGTTGCGCGGGGGAAGAATAGCGCCGAGAGCGCCGGCAGCCTAGGGTTATGGTGATATAACCTCTATCGGCTCCTGCCCTCCCTCCCCCTTGAGGGGAGGGTAGCGTCGCTAGGCCCATAGGGCCTTAGCAAAGCTGGGAGGGGGTAGCTTCGTGGCCACCGCGGGACCCCCACCCTCAATCCCTCCCCTCAAGGGGGAGGGAGGCGCAAGAGCCGAGACATGCAATAGCCAGCCTCTAAAGCCCACCCATCTTGCAGATCAGCTTCCACTCATCCTCGCCGACCCGCGACACTGAGAGCCGCGACAACCGCACCAGTTCGAGATTGGCCAGCTCCGGCGTCGCCTTGACCGTGGCCAGGGTCACCGGCTTCGGCAAGGGCTTTACCGCTTCGACATCGACGCATTGCCAGACCACCTTGCCCTTGTCATTGGGCTCGGCGGTCGAGTCCGGATGGGCCAGGGCGATCACCTTGATGATGCCCACGATCTCCTTGCCGATATTGGAATGATAGAAGAAGGCCAGGTCCCCCAGCTGCATTTCCATCATGTTGTTGCGCGCCGTGTAGTTGCGCACGCCATGCCATTGCTCGGGTTCGCCGCGCTTGGTCTTGGCCATCATGTCGTCGAAGGAAAAGACATCGGGCTCCGATTTCATCAGCCAGTAGGCCATGGCTAGAACTCCCGTCCGCTATGATTGAAGGAGACACGCCAGGGCTTGATGTCGACATCGCCGAAAATGCCTTCGGAGACGAAGGGATCGGCCAGCAGGGTCGTCCTGGCGGCATCGAGACTATCGGCTTCCAGCACCAGCAGCGACCCCTCGGGATTGCCATCCGCTCCCATCAGGGCGCCGGCAAAGACCAGCCTGTCGCCCATGGCGCTGAGGTGATCCATATGCACCGGGCGCGTCGCGGTGCGCTTGTCGCCGGTCCCCGGCGCGTCCTTGGCGATCATCACGAATAGCGGCATGGCATCATTCCTCCCGTTTGAGCGGACGGGACATCAGCCCCGCAACGACTGTGGCAATATCGGCTCTGCCGCTGAGCACCGCATGCACGGCCTCGATCAGCGGCGCCTCGACCCCGAGGCTTCTGGCCAGCGCATCGGCAACCGGCGTGGTGGCAACGCCTTCGGCCAGCCTGGCGCCATCGGCCAAGATCGCTTCGACCGACCGGCCGCGACCCAGCGCCATGCCGAACTGGTAATTGCGCGACTGCACCGAGGTACAGGTCAGCGTCAGGTCGCCCAGCCCGGCAAGGCCGGTGAGCGTGGCGGCCGAGCCGCCCATGGCCGAAACCATGCGCGCCATTTCCGCATAGGCGCGGGCGATCAGCGCCGAGCGGGCCGAGGCGCCCAGCCCCGCGCCTTCGACGGCGCCACAGGCCAAAGCATAGACATTCTTCAGCGCCCCGGCGATTTCCACCCCGATGCGGTCATCGGCGGCGTAAGGGCGAAAGCTGGGACCGGCGAGAGCCGCGGCCAGCGCCGAGGTCGCGTTGGCATCGTCGCCCGCCAGCGTCACCGCCGTCGGCCTTCCGGCCGCAACGTCTGCGGCAAAGCTGGGGCCCGACAACACAAAGGGAATGGCGTCGGGCGCCATGTCGTTGAGGATTTCGCTCTGCCGCTGCAGCGTCCCGGTTTCGAGCCCCTTGGCCGACAGCACCACCGGCTTGCCGGCGAGCAGAGCCGGATCGAGCGCCCCCAGCGCCGCCCGGCTCGCTTGGGCGGGGACGGCGAGAATGACGATATCGGCAGCGCCCGCTGCCGTCGTGGCGCTGATGGCCGGATGAAGCTTCTGCGCCCCCAGGTAACGGGCATTGGTTTGGCTGGCATTGATCTCGTCGACCTGGTGCGCGTCGCGCGCCACCAGCGACACCTTGCGCCCCGCCATGGCCGCCGCCTGCGCCAGCGCCGTGCCCCAGGCCCCGCCGCCGATGACCGATACCGTTTCAAGCCGCATCGGGCACAACCTTCATGTCGTCGAGATCGAGCGGCCAGCGTGGCCTTGCGACGAATTCCAGCCCGTCATGCGCGCCCAGCGCAAAACGCTCGGCCCCGGCCCAGGCCACCATGGCGCCATTATCAGTGCAGAGCGCGATCGGCGGCACGATGAGTGTTGCACCGGCTTCAGCACAGACCGCGCGCAGGGCCGAACCGATGGCCTGGTTGGCAGCGACGCCGCCCGCCACGACCAGTTGCGTGCTGGCCTCGGGCAATTCGGCCCTGAACCGTGCCAAAGCCTGCCCGGCCCGCACGGATACAATTTCGGCCACCGCAGCCTGAAAACTGGCGGCGATATCGGCCACGTCCTGGTTACTCAGTGGCGCCAGCGCCTCGGCCTGCAGCCGCACCGCCGTCTTGAGGCCGGAAAAGGAAAAATCGAGCCGCGCCTCGCGCAGCAGCGGTCGCGGAAACTTGAAGCGCTTGGGATCGCCGGATTTGGCGATGGCTTCGACCGCCGGCCCGCCGGGATGGCCGAGGCTCAGCAGCTTGGCCACCTTGTCGAAGGCTTCGCCCAGCGCATCGTCGATCGTCGTGCCCCAGCGCTCATAGTCGCCAACGCCGCGCACCAGCACGAACTGGCTGTGCCCGCCACTCACCAGCAGCATCAGATAGGGGAATTGTACGCCATCGGTCAGCCGCGCCGTCAGCGCATGGGCCTCGAGGTGATTGACCGCGATCAGCGGCTTGCCAAGCGCCGCCGCCAGCGCCTTGGCGGTGGTGAGGCCGACCAATACGCCCCCGATCAGTCCCGGCCCCGCCGTGGCGGCGATGGCATCAACTTCATCCAGTTTGACACCGGCCTCGCGGCAGGCCTGGGCGATGATATGGTCGAGATAGGTGACATGGGCGCGCGCCGCGAGTTCGGGCACCACGCCGCCGAATGCCGCATGTTCATCGAGCTGGCTGCGCACCACATTGGAACGAATCGTGGCGCTGCCGGATTCGTCGCGCACGACCAAAGCTGCCGCGGTTTCGTCGCAGCTGGTCTCTATGCCGAGGATGATGGCTGGCGCTTGCCCGGTCACGACGAACTGGTTACTCCCTCTGGGGGTCGCCCCCTGCCTACTATAGGACGCAAAGACATTGCAATCGCCCACCCCCTTCGCCCGGATCGGAACACGCGGCAGCCCGCTGGCGCTGACGCAGGCGCGCCTGGTGCGGCGCCTGCTGAGCGAAGCGCATGGCGTCGGCGAGGATGACATCGCCATCGAGGTGATCTCCACCGGCGGTGATCGTTCGCAGGCGAGCAATGCCAGCCTGACCGAAATCGGCGGCAAGGGCCTGTTCACCAAGGAAATCGACGAGGCCATGCTGAGCGGGCGCGTCGATATCGGCGTGCATTCGTCCAAGGACGTGGCGACGCGCCTGCCCGATGGCATCGAGCTCGCCGCCTTCCTCGAACGCGAGGATGTGCGCGACGCTTTCCTCTCGGTCAAGGCGCGCGGCATCGACTACCTGCCCGAGCGCGGCAGGTTCGGCACCTCCTCCATCCGCCGCGCTGCGCAGGTTTTGCGCGTCCGTCCCGACCTGACCATCGTGCCCTTCCGCGGCAATGTTGGCACGCGGCTGCAGAAGCTGCTCGATGGCGTGGCCGATGGCACCATGCTGGCCATGGCCGGGCTCAACCGGCTGGGCGAAGGCCACCGCGCCACCGCCTTGCTCGACCCGGAAATCTTCATGCCCGCCCCCGCGCAGGGCGCCATCGGCCTTGCCGTGCGCAGCGGCGACACGCGCATGGCCCGGATCGTTGCGGCGCTCGACCATGCCTCGACGCACAAGGCCATCGTCGCCGAACGCGCCATGCTGGCGGTACTCGATGGCTCCTGCCGGACGCCGGTAGGGGCGCTGAGCCGGCTCGATGGCGCGACGCTTGTGCTCAGGGGGCAAATCCTCAGCCTCGACGGCAAAACGGCATTCAACAGCGCCGCGACTGGCAGCGACCCCGAGGCGCTCGGAAAGCAGGTTGGCGACGACCTGATCGCGCAAGCCGGCACCGAATGGCTGGCGCAATGGGCCGCCTCGTCATGAAGATGCTGGTGACCCGCCCCGAGCCCGACGCGCAGGCAACGCTGGCCCGGCTTGGCGCGCTCGGCATAGAGGCTATCGCCGCGCCGCTGATGGTGCGCCAGACGCTCGACGGCAGCCTGCCGCCGCCCGACGGCTTCACGGCCATGGTGCTGACCAGCGCCAACGCCATCCGCGCGCTGGCCGACCGCAATATGCTCGAGCAATACCGCCATCTGCCGGTCTTCGCCGTGGGCGACCATACGGCGCGCGAGGCCAACGAGGCCGGCTTTGTCCGGGTCAGCAGTGCCGCCGGGGCCTTCCAGGACCTGGTCAATGCCATGACCATCGCCCGCATGCGCGGGCCGATCTTCTATCCCGCCGGCAAGCACCAGAGCGCCGACCTCGCCAGGGCGCTGGCCCCGCTCGGCGTCATGGTCGCGACATCGAAGGTCTACGAAATGGTGGCGGCCAGCGCTCTGCCCGATACGGTTCTGGCCGAGCTGGGTGGAGAAATCGGCGCGGTGCTGGCCTATTCGCGCCGCTCGGCCGAAATCTTCGCGCGGTTGGCCGCCGCCATGCCGCGCAGCCGCCGCAGCGGGCTGGCCATGCTCTGCCTGTCCGAAGCCGTGGCCGAACCGCTGCTGGAAGCCCGCTTCAGCCGCATCAGCCTGGCCGACCGGCCGGACGAAGACGCCATGATGTCGCTCGCGCTGGCTTTTGCCCGCGAGCAAACTGGGCCATGATCGGCCGCCAAGAAGAGGATACTGCCATGGCGGACAGCAAGCCGACCGAAAGCAAGACCGGCCCGGTCAAACCGCCGGTGCTCGACCTCAAGGCGCGCGAAACCGGTGCCGACAAGCCGGAAGCGAGACAAACACAGGCAAAAAGCGAGCAACCCGCAGGCAAACCGGCGGCAAGCCCACGGCAAGCCGGCGGCTTTGCCTTCGGTGCCGCGGTCCTTGGCGGCGTGCTCGGCCTCGCCGCGGCCTATGCCCTCGCCTGGTTCGGCCTTTGGCCATCGACGCCCGCGCCTGCCCCGGCGGCCGACCCGCGCCTGGCTCAATTCTCCACCGCCATTCCCGAACTGGAGACGGTGACAGAGACGACTCAAAGCGAACTGGCGACGCTCAACCAGCGCATCGGCGCCCTCGAATCGGCGGAGCCCGCAGCGCCAGCCATCGCCGGCGCCGAGCCGGTCGATCTCACCGGGATCGAGGGCGATATCGCCGCGCTCACCGCCCGCCTCGATACGCTGGCCGCCACGCCGGCCGCCGCTGCAGACAGTGGTGCCGTCGACGCCTTGCGCACCGACCTCGCCGCCCTGGGCGCAAGGCTCGATGAAGTGGCCGCCCGGCTCGGCACCGCCGAAGCCGGATTGCGCACCCTCGACACCACCATGACCCAGACCGCGGCCACGCTGGCCGAGCAACCCGGCGATATCGGCGCGGTGCTGCAATTGCCGCTGATTCTCTCGGGCTTCGAGGCGGCCTTTGCCAGCGGCAGGCCCTATGCCACCGAACTGGGCGCCCTGCGCGCCGCCTTGCCAGACGCCACGGTGCCCACCGCCATCGCCAACAATGCCGAAAGCGGCCTCGCCCGCCCCGACGTCATCGCCAGCCGCTTCGCTGCGGTGTTGCCGGCCATGCTGGCGGGTCGCCCGGCCGATCCCGAGGCGCAATGGCAGGATGGTGCACTCGACTGGTTCCGCTCGGCCATTGCCCTGCGGCCGACCGGCGAGATCGAGGGCGATACGCCAGAGGCGGTGATGTCGCGCCTTGAAGGCGCCATCGCCCGCCGCGACTTCGTCACCGCCGAAACCCTGCTGGCGGGCCTGCCCGCGCCGATGCTGGCGGCCGGCGAAGACGTGCCGGCGCTGATCGCCAGCCAGGCCGAGGCCACGCGCTTTCTCGAAACACTGCGAGTCAGCGCCCTGGCCGGCGAGGTCAGCCAATGATCCGCCTCGCCTCCTGGATCGTTGGCAGCCTCGCCATCACGGCCCTCGCCGCCTGGCTGATCTCGCTGCCCGGCACCCTGACGCTGGAAGCCGCGGGCTATCGCATGCAGCCCCGGCTGGGCGCCGCCATTTTCATCTTCATCCTCGTGGCCATCGTGGTCATCGGCCTCTGGGCCATCCTGCGCCGCATTCTTTCAGCACCGCGCAATATGGCGCGCCGCAGTCGCGAACGCCGCCGCGAGCAGGGCGTGGAAGCCCTGTCCGACGCGATCGTGGCCCTGCAGGCCGGCGATCCCGCCCGTGCCCGCATGCTGGCCCGCGAAGCCCAGGCGCGCCTGCCCACCAATGCCGCCGCGCGCCTGCTCGAAGCTCGCGCCGACCTGGCTTTGGGCGACATGCCGGCGGCGCGCGAGCATTACCGCGCCCTCATCGCCAGCGAAAAGACGGCAGTGGCCGCGCTGACCGGGCTCTACGACCAGGCCCGCGCCCAGCATAGGCCCGAGGCGGCGCTGACCTTTGCCCGCAAGGCTCTGGCGCTGGCGCCGCAAAGCGGCTGGGCCGCCGATGCCGTGTTCGATGACCTGACGCGGCGCGGCCAATGGGCCGATGCCGTGGCCATGGTCAATGTCGAGCAGGCAAGCAGCCGCGAGGACCGCGCCCGCAAGCGCCGCCGCCAGGCGGTGATCGAAACCGCCCGCGCCCGCGAGGCCGAGACCAGCGCGCCTTTGGCCGGGCTCGACCACGCCCTGACCGCGCTCAAGCTGCTGCCCGACTTCGTCCCCGCGGCCCTCATCGCCGCCCGCATCCACATCAACAGGGGTGACACGCGCAAGGCCATGAGCCTGCTGCGCCGCATCTGGCGCGCCACCGGCCATCCCGACGTGGCCGCTCTCTATGCCCATGCCCAGCCCGGCGCCTCGGCGGTAGAGCGGCTCAGGCGACTGGGCGAGATCATCGAGACCCCGCCGCCCCATCGCGCTGCCGGCATGGCGCTGGCGCGATCCGCCATCGATGCCTATGACTGGCCACTGGCGCGATCGGCGCTGGCACCCTTCATCGGCCCCGACGCCACCCAGGGCGTGGCAAGCCTGATGGCCGAAATCGAGGAAGGCCAGAGCGGCGACCAGGGCAAAGCGCGCGAATGGCTGGCCCGCGCCGTCCGCGCGCCACGCGACCCGGCCTGGACCGCCGACGGGCTGGTCAGCGACGAATGGGAACCGATGTCCCCCGTCACCGGCAAGCTCGACGCCTTTGAATGGAAAGTGCCGATGACCATCACCGGCCGCCCGCTCGCCGACCCCCCGCCGCCGCAATTGCCGGTGGAAGCCCCCTTGCCTCTTGCACCGGCCGCCAACCCAACGTAAAAGGCCAGCCGTTGCCGCTTTAGCTCAGTTGGTAGAGCACATCATTCGTAATGATGGGGTCAGGTGTTCGAGTCACCTAAGCGGCACCATTCCTTCCGATACCGATATCAACCAGGCGGCGTCACCACATCCCGGTGGCGTGAGGCGACGAAGCCGTTGAGCAGCAGCGATACCAGGATCAGCGCGGCGCCGGCGATGATCGGCCCGTCGAGCGTTTCCCCGAACAGCAGCACGCCGGCGCCTATGGCCAATGGCAATCGGATGAAATCGACGATAATCAATGCCGATGCCCGGCCCATGCGCATGGCCGCCGATACCGAGAGCTGCGCCAGCAAACCGCCCACGCCCTGAATGGCCATGATGGCGAGGTCGAGCGGGGCGGGATTGGACCAGAATGGCGCGCACATCAGCCCGGCCAGCGGTACGCTGAGCACCAGATTGAGCCAGGTGACCCGGCGCCCGTCCTCGCGATCGGCCGATGCCTTGAGCAGCAGCATGACGGCGGCCAGCGCCAGCGCCGAGGCGAAAGCATAGAGCAGGTTCCAGTCCGGTGCCGCCACATCGGGCCGCACCACCACCAGCACGCCGCCGAAGCCGATCAGCAGCGCCACCATCTGCGGCCAGCGCACCCGCTCGCCCAGAATGAGCACGGCGCCGATAACGGCAAAGACCGGCGTGGTGAAGCCGATCGAGGTGACGGTGGCCAGGGGCAACTGGCCGATGGCGATGAACGAAGCGCCTAGTGCGAAGAGCTTGAGCACCGCCCGGGCGATATGCAGCGGCCATAGGCCACCACCACGCAGATGCCATTGCGGCCGCGGCATCAGCAGCATCAGCGCCGCCATGCTGAAGAGATTGCGGAAGAACACGATCTCGAACGGATGCACGCGATCGTCGATCAGCCGCACCGCGATCACGTCCATGACGCCGACCACGGCAGCGACCGCCATCAACAGGCAGCCGGCAAGGATGGGGTTGAGGCGCAATCAGGCCGGCCAGTTCACGTTGAGCGCCCTGGCCCGGCTCGCCAGCGTGCCGAGCACGGCATCGTCGATCTCGACGCCCTCGGCCAGCGCCCGGCGGCGCGACGCGGCAGCGCCGTCGCCGGGCACGCGAACCTTGCCGATGCCCGGCGACGGGCGATTGTCGCGGCAGAGCCTGGCGGTGTGGCTCGCCTCGGCCACGAAGGCATCGGTGCCGCTGAACGCCGCCGGATCGAGCACCTGCAGGAAAACCGACAGCGTCATCGGCTCATGCGTTTGCGTACGGCCACTGCCGGCCAGACCCTGGCTCAGCACATCGACGGCAAGCGCCATGCCGAAGCCCTTGTAGCCCTTGCGCGCCCCACCGATCGGCATGAGCGTGCCGCCGCGCGACACGACATCTTCGGGATCGTCGGTGGGCTGGCCGTCGGCGGTGAGCCCCCAGGCCTCGGGGTAGCGCTGGCCGGCGGCCGCCAGCTGCCTGGTCATGGTGGTGGTGGTAATGGAGGCGCTGATATCGATGAGGATCGGATCGCCATCGGTGGGAAAGCCGTAGGCCTGCGGGTTGGGCGTCAACACCGGCTGCGTGCCACCAAACGGCGCCATGCGGGCCGCCGACACGGTAGAGCAGTTCAACTGCACGACATAGCCCTGGTCGGTGACCCGCCTCATATAGGCGGCCAGCGCCCCGGTGTGATGGCTGTTGCGGATGGCGACCGTCACCACTCCATATTGGGCCACCCGCTGGCAGGCGAGGTCGAGCGCGCGACGGACCAGCCAGGGCCCCGGCAGCTTCCTGCCATCCCAGGTGATGCAAGCGCCGCGGTCGGCGATGACTTCCAGATCGCCCTGCCCCCTGAGCTCGCCGCTGCGCAGCGCATCGAGATAGCCGGCCACCAGACCCGTGCCGTGGGTGCTATGGCCGATCATGTCGGCCTCGACCAACACCTCGGCGACAACAGGGGCCTTGGCTTCATCCATGCCGCCGGCAGTCAGCAGGGCGGCCAGTGCCTGGCGCAGGCTTTCGATATCAATGCGCGCCATGGTCAGGCTCCGATCAGCTTGTTCTGGGTCATGAAATTACGCAGACGATCCTGCTGCATGGCGGTCAGCGGCCAGGCGGATGGCGGACGCGCCGGGCCGCAATCATGGCCCTGCATCTGCAAAGCAGATTTGACGCCGGTGACATTGGTACCACCCATCTCTTCGGCCCTGATGTCCTCGAAAGCGCGCATCTGCGCGATGAGCGTCCTGGCGCGCCTGCTATCGCCTGCCTCCAGCGCCCGGTGGATTTCGACCGAGTGGCTGGGCCAGACATTGATGAGCCCCGAGGTGAAGCCGCGCGCACCCGCCGCATAGAGCACCGGCGCCCAGGTCTCGGCGAGACCCCCCACCCAGATGATCTCGGGCGGACATGCCGCTATGGCTTCGGCCAGGCGCATGGGATTGGGCGTGGCCCATTTGACTCCGACGACGCTGGGCAGGCTGCACAGATCGGCGATAGTGGCCGTGCCGATCAGATCGTTGCGCAGATAGAGCATGATCGGCAGACCGCGCGCCGCCTGCTCGATCTGCCGGACATAGTCAACAAGGCCGCGCGGCGACACGAAAGGATCGGCCGGCTGGTGCAGCATGAGCCCGGCCGCGCCGCAATCGGATGCCTTGCGCGCCAGGGTCGCCGCATCGCGTATACCGCGTCCGACGCCGGCCAGCAGCGGCACCCGGCCCGCAACGAGCCCCACCGTAGCCTCGAGCATGGCCAGCGCTTCCTCCAGCGTCAGCGCAAAGAATTCGCTGGTATTGCCGTTGCTGACCAGCACATGGACGCCGGCATCGATCGCGCGATCGACAATGGGCGCCAGTCGCGTAGGGGCGATGGTATCGCTCTCGTCATAGGGCGTGACCAGGATGCCGGAAATGCCCGCCAGCGCCTGGATGAGGTTTCTGTGAATTTCCTCGGCCTTTGCACTATCCACTATCTTATCCCCTCACTTCAAATATATTAGTTTTTCGAGATAGGAGCCGCATGATTCAAAGCCCGCCCGCATCCCCTGCCCGCCTTGACCGGCGCCTGCCGGTGGTCAACCAGATCTTCGACGCGCTGCGCAACGAGATCATTGCGTTGCATCTGGAGCCCGGAAGCGACGTCTCGCGCAGTGCGTTGGCCGCCCGGTTCGGCGTGAGCCAGACGCCGATCCGCGAAGCTTTGTTGCGTCTGGAGCAGCAGGGGCTCGTCGATGTCTTCCCGCAATCGGGCACGATGATCTCGCTGATCGATGCCCGCCAGGCGGCGCAGGCGCAGTTTCTGCGCGTCGCGGTCGAGGCCGAAGTGGCCGAGACCATCGCGCGGAAGCCGACGGCCTACGACCTGAGCGAGGCCGAGGCCATCCTGGCCGAGATGTGGCGCATCTGGCGCGGCACCAACGATCCGCGCGCCATCCGCCCGCCGGACCAGAGTTTCCACGCCGCTTTGTGCGAGGCCGTCGGCCATGGCGAGCTGTGGGAGCAGGTAGTGGCCCGCAGCGGCAATGTCGACCGCTTGCGTTCCATCAACATCTATCCCGGCAAGGCGGAGAGAATTCTCGCCGAACATGGCGAACTGCTCGACGCCCTCAAGGCGGGCGACGCCCCCCGCGCCCGGGCGGCGGTCCGTATCCATCTGAGCGAGACATTGCGCGCCGTGGACGATCTGCGAACCGCCTACCCCCATTACTTCCTGCCTTAGCTGTAGGGCTTGATCAGGTTGGCGAGGATAGCCTCTTCCTCGTCGGTGAGATCGACCAGCGGCGAGCGCACCTTGCCGGCGGCGAAGCCGCGCTGGCGCACGCCGGCCTTGATGGCGGCCACTGCATAGCCGGCCCGGCGTTCGCGCAAGGCCATGAACGGATAGAAAAACTCGGTGAGTATCTTCTCCATGGTGGGGCGATCGTTGCCGCGCAGGGCGGTGTAGAATTTCAGCGCGGTTTCCGGAATGAAATTGAACACTGCCGAGGAATAGGTGCTGACACCCACCGCGTTGAACGCCTCGGCGAACAGCTCATGCGTCGGCATGCCGCCGATATAGGCCAGCCGGTCGCCCAGGCGCGACACGATCTGGCGCACCGCCAGCACATCGCCGGTACCATCCTTGAAGCCGACGAGATTGGGGCATTCCTCGGCCAGCTTTTCGAGATGGTCAGCGTCGAGCCGCGAATTGCCCCGGTTATAGAAGATGACACCGATCTTGACCGCCTGGCACACCTGTTTGGCATGCTCGTAGATGCCGGCCATCGGCGCTTCGGTGAGATAATGCGGCAGCAGCAGCAACCCGTCGGCACCAGCCGCCTCGACGGCCTTGGCCATATCGACCGCCATGACCGTGCCGTAGCCACAGCCGGACAGGATCGGTGTATCGCCCGATACCGACTTGGCCGTCCGGACGGCATCGACCACCTCCTCGGGGCGCAGCGAGAACAGCTCGCCCGTACCGCCGGCGGCGAAGAGGCCCGCCGCCGGATAGGTCGACAGCCATTCGATATGGGCGGCATAGGCCGAGGCATTGAAGCGATTGTCGGCGTCGAACGGCGTCACCGGGAAGGAGAGGAGGCCCGAACCGATGCGGGTCTTGATGTCTTGCGGAGTCATGAGAATTACCTTCCGGTCTTGATGCGCCAGGCGGCGAAGTTGGTGTGCGTTTCGGGATTGGTGGGCGGATAGAGCCCGATAATGGTCTTGCCGTTGCGGACCTCTTCGGTGACGAAGTCCTCGAAGACGGTCATCTCGACCGCCTCGTCGGCGATCTCGTCGGCAATGCCGTTGGGGATGATGATGACGGCCTCGTCATCGCCGACCACCACGTCGCCGGGCCATACCGCCACGTCACCGCAGCCGATCGGAATGTCGAATTCGAGCGCCTGGTGCAGTGTCAGGTTGGTAGGGGAGGACGGCCGGTTGTGATAGGCCGGGATATCGAGCGTGGCGATTTCGGGGCTGTCGCGAAAGCCGCCATCGGTCACCACGCCGGCTGCGCCGCGCACCATGAGGCGGGTCACCAGGATCCCCCCCGCCGAAGCGGCGCGCGGATCCTTGCGGCTGTCCATGATCATGACGGCGCCCGGCGGACAGGCTTCCACGCCGGCCCGCTGCGGATGAGCGGGGTTTTTGAACACCTCGATGCCGTTGAGGTCTTCCCGCGCCGGGATATAGCGCAGGGTGAAGGCCGGCCCCACCATGTTGCGGCCCTTGCGGGCCACCGGGTGGACATCCTGAATGGTCTGGTTGCGCAGCCCGCGCTTGAACAGCGCCGTGCACAGCGTGGCAACGCTGACGCGAGACAGCTTGTCCCGTGTTTCGGGCTTCATCTGGTGGCTCACATTGATCTCCGCCGTTAGAAAATGTCGGGTTCGCCGGCCGTGCGGCCGAAGCTGGGGGCGAGGTAGTCGAAATCGCACCCCTTGTCGGCCTGGCTGACATGCTTGGCGAACATCCAGCCATAGCCGCGCTCGAAGCGTTCGGGCGGCTTGACCCAGGCGGCGCGGCGCGCCGCCAGCTCGGCCTCATCGACCAGCATGTCGAGGCGCCGGTTGGGGAGGTCGATGGCGACGATGTCGCCGGTGCGCAGCAAAGCCAGCGGGCCCCCGATATGGCTTTCAGGCGACACATGCAGCACGCAGGCGCCATAGCTGGTGCCGCTCATGCGGGCATCGGAAATGCGCAGCATGTCGCGATGGCCCTGTTTCACCAGCTTGAGCGGCAGCGGCATCATGCCCCATTCGGGCATGCCGGGCCCGCCCAGCGGGCCGGCATTGCGCAGCACCAGCACATGATCGGGCGTGACATCGAGATCGGGATCGTCGATGGCCTTCTTCATCTCCGGATAGCTGTCGAACACCAGCGCCGGCCCCTGATGCACATGGAAGCGTGGATCGCAGGCGGCCGGCTTGATCACCGCTCCATCCGGCGCCAGGTTGCCGCGCAGCACGGCAAGCGAGCCTTCCTTGTAGACCGGGTTGTCGAGCGTGCGGATGACGTCGTCATTGTAGACCGGCGCATCGGCCACCACTTCGCCCAGCGTCAGCCCCGAAACGGTGAGCGCGCTGAGGTCCAGCTTGTCGCCCAGATTGCGCATCAGGCCCAACAGGCCTCCTGCATAGTAGAAGTCCTCCATCAGGTAACCCTTGCCCGAGGGCCGCACATTGGCGATCAGCGGCGTGGTGCGGCCCAATGCGTCGAGGTCATCGAGGGTGAAATCGACTTGGGCGCGGCGCGCCATGGCCAGCAGATGCACCACCGCGTTGGTGGAGCAGCCGGTCGCCATCGCCACCACGCCGGCATTGCGCACCGAAGCAGCGGTAACAATCCTGTCGGGCGTCATCTCCTCCCAGACCATGTCGACGATGCGCCGGCCGCATTCGGCGGCCATGCGGATATGGTTGGCATCGGGCGCCGGGATCGAGGAGGCACCGGGGAGCGTCAGGCCCATGGCGTCGGCGATCGCCGTCATGGTCGAAGCCGTGCCCATGGTCATGCAATGGCCATGCGAGCGGGCGATGCCGGCCTCGACGCCCAGCCATTGCTGGTCGGTGATATTGCCGGCACGGCGCTCATCCCAGTATTTCCAGCCATCCGAGCCCGAGCCCAGTTGCTGGCCGGCATAATTGCCGCGCAGCATCGGCCCGGCCGGCAGATAGATCATCGGCAGCCCGGCCGACAGCCCACCCATGATCAGCGCTGGCGTAGTCTTGTCGCAACCACCCATCAGCACCACGCCATCCACCGGATGGGAACGCAACTGCTCTTCCGCCTCCATGGCCAGCAGGTTGCGGTAGAGCATGGTCGTCGGCTTCATGAAGCTCTCCGACAGCGTCACCGCCGGCATCTCGACCGGGAAACCACCCGCCTGCAGCACGCCGCGCTTCACGTCCTCGACGCGCTGCTTGAAATGGGCGTGGCAGGGATTGAGGTCGGACCAGGTGTTCATGATCGCGATGATCGGCTTGCCCACCCAGTCGGTGGGGGCGTAGCCCATCTGCATGATGCGCGAGCGATGGCCGAAGCTGCGCAGGTCATCGGGCGCGAACCACCGCGCCGAACGCAGATCTTCCGGCTTCTTGGTCTTGGGATGGGGTGAGGTCATGGCGGGCTCGGCAAGGGTGTGAGGAGGGGACGGCCGGAAAAATGGGCCGCCAGGTTATCGACGACAAGCTGGCTCATCCGACTTCGGGTCTCGATGCTGCCGCTCGAATGATGCGGGTAGAACACCACATTGGGCAACCGGGCCAAGGCCGGGTCGACATTGGGTTCGTCGGCATAGACATCGAGCCCGGCGCCGCGGATGCCGCCGCTGCTCAGCGCGGCGATCAGCGCCTTCTCGTCGACCACGCTGCCGCGCGATATGTTGACCAGCCAACCGTTGGGACCGAGCGCCGCCAGCTCCTTGGCGCCGATCAATCCGCGCGTCTCTTCGCCGCCGGGGCAGGTCAGCACCAGCACGTCGCAGGCGCGGGCCAGGGCCTCGGCGCTGTCGTAATAGTCATAGTCCACCGCCTGCGGCCGCCTTCCGGTATAGGCCACGCGCATCTTGAGCGCCCTGGCGCGATCCGCCACCTCCCGGCCGATGCGGCCGAGGCCGACAATGCCCAGCACCTTGCCGGTCAGCGTGGCGGTGAAATTCATCATGCCCTGCCGCGCCCAGTCGCCGGAGCGGACATAATCGTGACCCTGCGGCATCTGGCGCAGGGCAGCGATGACCAGCCCGATGCCCAGATCGGCGACATCGTCATTGAGCACGTCGGGCGTATTGGTCACTGCGACATTGCGAGCCTGGCAGGCCTCGACGGCAATGCTGTCGGTGCCGACACCGGACGAGGCGACGATTTCGAGCGCCGGCAACTGACCCAAAAGCCCGGCCGGAAAGCCCTTGCCGCCGGTGGTGACGACACCCCTGACCTGGCTGCCGATATCCCGGATCATTGCCACCTTGTCGGTGGACGAATGATAGTGATGCAGCCGGTAGGCCGCCTCCAGCTTTTGCATCTGGGCCGGCAGGATGGGCTGGACGACGAGTATGTCGATACGCTGGTCCACTACGCGGACTCCCTCTGATGCTTGCCGCGCTGGTCCGGGTCCGGCTCAAGGCTGGCCGCCAGCAGCGCCTGCGTATAGGCGTGGGCCGGCGCCTCGAAGATTTGCACGACATCGCCTTCCTCGACGATGGCGCCTTCCTTCATCACCACCACCCGGTCGGCGAAATCGCGGACCACCGGCAGGTCATGGGCGATGAAGATGAAGGCGACACCGAGCTGGTCGCGCAGGTTGTCGAGCAGCCTTATGACCTGGGACTGCACCGACACGTCCAGCGCCGACACGGCCTCGTCGCAGATGATGATACGGGGCTGCATGGCCAAAGCACGGGCAATGGCGATGCGCTGTCGCTGCCCGCCCGAAAACTGGTGCGGATAGCGGTCGGCATGCTCGGCCGCCAGCCCGACCAGATCGAGCAGTTCGAGCACCCGCGCGCGCCACTGGTTGCGCGGCAGGATATCGGCATGGATGCGCCAGGCTTCCGAGATGATCTGGAACACGCTCATGCGCGGGTTGAGCGACTGGGTGGGATCCTGGAACACCATCTGGATGTCGCGGCGCAGCCGGAACATCTCCTTGTCGCTGAGCGCGCAGAGATCGCGCCCGCCATACTGCACGCTGCCCGAATCGGCATCATCGAGCCGCACGATGGCGCGGGCGGTGGTGGACTTGCCCGAACCCGATTCCCCGACAATGGCAACCGTCTCGCCGGCCCGCAGGTCGAAGCTGACATCGCGCAGCGCGTGATAGGTGCCGAAATGCTTGTTGAGGTTGCGGACCGACAGGATTGGTTCGGCCACGCCCACCGCACTATGACGAATGCTGCCCTGGCCCGGCACGGCGGCGATGAGCTTTTGCGTATAGGGGTGGTTGGGATGCTTGAGCACGTCACGCACCGCGCCTGTCTCCACCACCTCGCCGGCATTCATCACGATGGCCCGGTCGGCCATTTCCGCCACCACGCCCAGGTCGTGGGTGATGAGCAGCAGGCCCATGCCGGTTTCGTCGCGCAGCTCCTGCAGCAGGCGCAGGATCTGCAACTGCACGGTGACGTCGAGCGCCGTGGTCGGCTCGTCGGCGATCAGCACGTCCGGGTCATAGCCCAGCGCCATGGCGATCATCAGCCGCTGCCGCTGGCCGCCGGAAAACTGGTGCGGATAGGCCCTGGCCCGCTGCTCTGGGTCGCGGATGCCGACACGTCCCATCAATTCGATGGTGCGGCGGTGGGCGTCGCCCGCCGGCATGCCGTGGACCCGCATGGCTTCGGCAATCTGCCAGCCCACCGGATAGACCGGATTGAGATGGGCCAGCGGATCCTGGAAGATCATCGCGATCTTGCGGCCGTTGACTTCGCGCCTTTTGCCGGCAGGCATGTGGAGCAGGTCTTCGCCGCGATAGGTGATAGCGCCGGAGGTGATCCGGCCGGGCGGACAGTCGATCAGGTCCATGACGGCGGAGGCCGAAACAGACTTGCCCGAACCGCTCTCGCCCAGGATGGCGAGCGTCTCGCCGCGATCGAGGTGGAAGCTGACATTGCGGACGGCCTCGACCACCTTGCCGGCGGTGTGGAACTCGACCGAGAGATCCCTGACCTCGAGGATATGCTCAGCCATGGTTGGTCTCCCTGCGCTTTTCGAGGCGCCAGCGCTGGGTGGGGTCGAGCACGATGCGGAGCCAGTTGGAAACCAGGTTCAGCGACATCGCTGTCAGCACGATGAACAGGCCCGGCCAGAAGCTCAGCCACCAGGCCTGGTTCATGTAGGGGCGGCCCTGGGCAACCATCAGGCCCCAGGTGACCTCGGGCGGCTGGATGCCGATGCCGAGGAAGCTCAGCGAGCTTTCGGCCAGCATGACGAAGGCGAAATCGAGCGTGGCGATGGTCAGCAGCGTCGGCAGCACCATGGGCAGGATATGGACGAAGGCGATGCGCCAGGACGAGGCGCCCATGACCTTGGCGGCCTGCACGAACATGCGCTCGCGGATTTCCAGCACCTCGGCCCGCGTGGTGCGCAGATAGACCGGAATGCGGGTGATGGCGAGCACGATCACCAGGTTGGTGACGGCGGGTTCGAGCATATAGAGCACAATCACCGCCAGCAGCAGCGAGGGAAAGCTCATGATGACATCGGCCAGCCGCAGGATGGCGTCGGACAGGAACTTGCGCGAATAGCCCGCGACCAGGCCGAGGGCGGCACCGATGCAGGAAGCGGCGACCACGGTGAAGGCGGCGATCATCATCGTATTCTGCGCCGCGACGATGATGCGGGCGAAGATCGGCCGGCCCAGGCTGTCGGAACCCAGGATCATCAGCCAGCCATGATCGAGCTGGAACGGCGCCAGGTTGCGGCCGCGGAAGGCGACCTTGCTGGCCACGCCATCCAGCAGCGCCGGCCCGATCAGCGCGGCGACGACGACAAGGCTGAGAAAAATGACTGCAGCGGTGGCGAACTTGTCGGCCAGCAGCAGGCCGAGCCAGGTCGGCAGTTTCGGGGGCGATTTGGTCGGAGCGCCATTGATGCCAGTTTGGGTCATGGTCATGGCTCAGTACCGGATGCGCGGATCGAGCAGCGCATAGGCCAGGTCGATCAGCAGGTTCATGGTGAAGATGGCAAGCGAGGTGACCATGATGGCCGCGAGCACGACGGTAAAGTCGCGCTGCAGGATGGAGTCGATCATGAGTTTGCCCACGCCGGGAAAGCCGAAGACCGATTCCACCACAACCGCCCCGTTGAGCAGGCCCGCCGCCTGGTCGCCGGCCACGGTAATGACAGGCAGCATGGCGTTGCGCAGGGCATGGACGAAGGTGATGGCGCGCTGCTTGACGCCCTTGGCGCGGGCCGTCTTGACATAGGCCGAGGACAGCGCGGTGATCATCGAACTGCGCACTACCTGCAGCACCAACCCGAATGGCCGCACGAACAGAACCGCCACCGGCAATATCCAATGCCAGGGCGTGCCGGTGCCCGAAGTCGGCACCCAGCCCAGTCCCACGGCGAAAATGAAGATGGCCATCAGCGCCAGCCAGAAATCGGGCGCACTGGCCGCAGCCAGCGAAATAACCGATGAAATGCGATCGAACACGCCGCCCACCTTGATGGCGGCCAGGGCACCCAGCACCACCGCGCCCGACAGCACCAGCGCCATGGTCAGCCCGGCCAGGCCCAGCGTCCAGGGAAAGGCTTCCATCACCACGTCGAAGGCGGGTCGCTGACGGCGCAGGGAATCGCCGAAATCGAATTGTGCCAGGTTGACCAGGTAATCGCCGAACTGGGAGAGCAGCGGCTCATTGAGCCCGCGCGCCTCACGGAAGGCATCGCGCACGCTTTGCGGGGCATCGACCGGCAGGTAGAGCGCCGCGGGATCGCCCGTCAGCCGCGAGAGGAAGAAAACGAGCACCAGCAGCCCGAACAGGGAGACCAGGCTGAACAGGCTCCGCTTGAGGACAAAGCGACCCATGAGGTGCTCCAGTTTGGTCAGGAATATCCCGGGGGCGGCATAGCCGTCCCCGGGCAGGGAGGTCTGATTTACTTGAAGCCGATCTGGGCCAACTGCAGTTCGCTGTTGGTGGCGATGGTGGGCGTGAAGTCGAGGCGTGGGCCCACGCGGGAGAAGCCGACCATGTAGAACAGCGGCACGTCGGCGATGTATTCGTCGTTCACCTTGGCGAACATCTCTTCCCAGAGCGCCTTGCGCTCGTCGCCGCTGGCAGCGGTGGCACGGGTGATGAGGTCATCGACTTCAGGCACCGACATGGCCGAGTGGCTGCCATCGGTATGGTGCTTCACGAAAGCGGTGAACACCGGGTCGCCCTTGGCATTGTCGTGCTGGACCTGAACCAGGTTGGGTGTGCGCGGCTCGGGGAAGGGCTTGACGAAGTAGCGGTTCCATTCACCAACATCATACATCTGCAGCGTGGCGTTGAAGCCGACATCGAGCAGCATGGACTGGATGCCTTCCATCACTTCGGTCGCGTTGGGATAGATATTGATGCGACCGATCATCTCGACTTCGGCGTCGACCGGCACGCCATCGGCCTTGGCTTCGGCGAGCAGTTCACGGGCGCGGTCCGGATCGTAGGGCCAGGGTTGCAGGTCGTGGTTGAACCCGATGGTGCTGGGGGGCACCTGCTGGGTGGCCTTCTGCACGCCGGCGGCGAAGATGGTGCCGATCATCGCATCGCGATCGATGGCCAGGTTCAGCGCCTCGCGAACGCGGCGATCGTTGAACGGCGGCAGCATCGAATCGATGCGCAGGGCCGACATTTCCGAATTCGGATAGCTGAAATCGGTATCCGGATTGGTGGCGTCCTGCACCGCGATATTGGGCGCGATGTCGGCTTCGCCGGCCTGCACCATGGCCGCAGCGACGGCCGCATCGGTGCGGAAGACATAGGTGGCGCCGGTAACGACAGGCTGTTCGCCCCAATAGTCGGGGTTGCGCTCGACCACCAGGCTCTGCCCCACATCCCAGCTTACGAGCTTATAGGGCCCGGTGCCGATGGGGTTGGTGGTGAACGTGTCGGCAGGGTCGCTTTCCGGCTGGATCGGCATGACCGACAGCAGCAGCGGCAGGATGGGCGAGGCCGGATCGCTGGTGATCTGGATGGTCGTGTCGTCGATGGCTTCGGTGGTGAATTCCATGCCGCCGAAATACTTGCCGCCGGTTTCGCAACCGAGCGCCGCATTCTTGTTGCGGGCGATCGAGAAGGTGATGTCGGCCGGATCGAGCGTCGAGCCGTCATGGAACTTGACGCCTTCACGCAGCTTGAATTCCCAGGTGTCCTCGTCGATCTGGCTCCATTCGGTTGCCAGGCGCGGCTTCAGCGCCGACTCGGCGGGCGCGTATTCGGTCAGGGTCTCATTGATATTCTGCAGGACCACGCGGCCCACGTCGGAACGGGCGGCCATGCACGGCTCGATCACATCGAGCACTTCGGTCAGCACGACGTTCACCGATTGATTGTCCTGGGCCGCCGCCGGCACCACGATCGCGGCAGACACCATCATTGCCCAAGCAAGGTTGGATAGCTTCATCGATTTTCCTCCACAAGGCATCCATACGACGCCCGATTGACGGGCCGTCGTCTGTGCAATGTCGCTTCCGCGCTCTCGACCCACTGCAACACTAATATATTACAATTTTAGACGCAAGGCGGTACGGAGCCCTGGGCCTGGTCACGCCGAACCGTGATGCCGAGACCTGGTGAAGGCAAAGAAAAACCCCGCTTTTTACGGGGCTTTTCCGTCCTGGGTCCTGTGTCGGCACACCGCCTGTCGTGGCGGACGGTGCCGCGGATCGGGATGCTACTTTCTGATGATAGCGGACTCGACAGTCCAGGCGCGGGCCTGCTCGCTGATGGTGAAGCCGAGCCCCGGACGGTTCGGCACCACCATGTTGCCGCCTGATGTTTCGAGCCGTTCGTTGAACAGCGGGTCCAGCCAGTCGAAATGCTCCACCCAGGCCTCATGGGCATAGGCGGCGGCCAGATGGATATGGATTTCCATGGCGAAATGCGGGGCCATCTTGAGATATTTCTGCTCGGCCGCCGCAGCGATCTTGAGGAACTGCGTAATGCCACCCACGCGACCGGCATCGGGCTGGATGAAATCGACCGCATTGTGCTCGATCAGCGCCCGGTGCTCGGCAACGCTGGTCAGCATCTCGCCCGAAGCGATCGGCGTATCGAGTTGCGCGGCCAGCATGGCGTGGCCCTCCACGTCATAGGCGTCCAGCGGCTCCTCGATCCAGACCAGGTTGAGCTGCTCCAGCACGCGGCCGACACGCTGCGCCGTCGGCCGGTCCCATTGCTGGTTGGCATCCACCATCAGCGGCACGTCGGGCCCCAGATGGTTGCGCACGGCTTCGAGCCGCTTCAGATCGATCATCGGGTCGGGCTGGCCCACCTTGATCTTGATGCCGCCGATGCCGTTCTGGACCGAAGCCGTGCAGTTTTCGAGCAGCTTTTCGAGCGGCGTCGACAGGAAGCCGCCCGACGTATTGTAGGTGCGCACGGCATCGCGGCGCGCGCCCAGCAGCTTGGCCAGCGGCAGGCCGGCGCGCTTGGCCTTCATGTCCCACAGCGCATTGTCCATGGCGGCAATGGCCTGGGTGGCGAGGCCACTCCGGCCCACCGACGCACCAGCCCAGATCAGCTTGTCCCAGAGCCGTGCAATATCGTTGGGGTCCTCGCCGAGCAGCGCGTCGGCCACTTCCCTGGCATGGGCGAACATGCCTCGCCCGCCAGCACGCTTGGAATAGCTGAAGCCGACTCCCTGATGCCCTTCGCGGCTCGAAATCTCGGCAAACAGCATGGCGACCTCGGTCAGCGGCTTCTGCCGCCCCGTCAGCACCTTGGCGTCGCTGATCGGCTCGGCCAAGGGCAGCATCACCAGCGACAGCTTGACCTCGGTCACGCCATCCTGCGTCGCCGGACCGGTTGCCAGCCCAGCCAATGGTGGGTTGGTGGGAATGGAAACATTCTCGACAAGTGAAATCTTCAACTGATCCTCCAATGCAGGGCTGCAGGGCAAGCCGTTCGCCGGCCGGAAGCTAGGTGACTTGGCGCCAACTCGTCAACAGTTATCATATATGTTTGGATTTTCCCTTTTCAGACAGGTGCTTTGCACGGTACAAGTGTGTGAAATCCGGCGCTGGGAGCGATTTTCTTGACGACAGCAACGCTAACCGTGCGGCGCGCCCGTGGCGGCCTTGTCAAGCGCATCATCGGCGAATTGCGCGGTGCGATCCTGGCCGGGCAATATGCAGTTGGCGACAAATTGCCATCGCAGGCCGAACTGGCGGAACGCTATCAGGTCAGCCGCACCGTGGTTCGCGAAGCCATTGCCGGCCTGCAGGCCGATGGGCTGGTGGAGCCCCATCAGGGCGCCGGCGTCTTTGTCACCTCCCGCCTGGCTCCCGCCTCCCCCTTCGGCGCGCTCGATGTGGCGCGGGTATCCTCGATCCTGGAAACGCTGGAACTGCGCGCGGCTGTCGAGGTCGAGGCCGCGGGCCTGGCGGCGCTGCGGCGATCACCGGCCCAGGAAGAGGCTATCGTAGCGGCCCACAAGGCATTGGTGAGCCAGATCGCCGATGGCGGCTCCTCCATCCGGACCGACTTCGAGTTTCACCGCGCCATTGCCGCCGCCACCAACAATCGGCGCTTTGTCGAACTGCTCGACCTGATGGGCGCCAGCGCCATTCCGGAAATCATGCGCCAGGGCTACCTGGACATGATCATCGAGGAACACCGGGCCATCGCCTATGCGATCTCGGCCGGCGACGAGGCGGCGGCACGCGAAGCGATGCGGGTCCATGTCCGCGGCAGCCAGCGGCGCTACCGCCAGCTTTTGCACGGCGACCTGACATAGACTTGGACTAGGCGTCCGCCTTGTCCCCCACCAGGCGTAGTCTGTGAGCCTGCCGTGCCGTGGGCGCAATGGCGGGGACAGGACCGGCCGTGCCGCCGAACAGCACGTCGCGTTCCTCTGGCGTCGACATGAAGAAGGGGAAGCGGTCCATGATGCGGTCATAGATGACCGGAACCCGCGCGCCGAACAGGCAGACCGGGAAGGTGAGCTCGCCCCAGTAGCCGACGCCCGCCATCTGCTCAAGGCCGAACACCCGCCGATAGAAGGGGCCATGTTCCGGGCGGACCGAAGAGATGCAATGGGTGGTGGAAAAATACTCGCAGGCCATCACCGCCATGCGCAGCGTGAGGTAGGGCAGCGCCGGGAAAGCCAGCGAGGCATCGTGATCGGCGGTAAAGCGGCTCGGATCGACATAGCTGCCACCCTGGTCGATGATATCGCCGAGCACGTCAGGCCAGATTTTGCGGCTCGGCGACGTCGGATTGGCCTGGGTGGCGATATGCAATCGGATCGAGCTCACCAGCTTGTCGTCGATATAGACGCCGAAGCAGTGGCAATTGTCGGCGTCGTCATAGGCGTCGCGGGTGATCTGCTGGGAATTGACCGGGATGAAATCTTCCCGCCGGTAGGCCTCGTAACGCAAGCGATAGACCGGATCGAACTGTTCGTCGACCGACACGCGCCGATATTGGACGCGGTCGAGCAGATCGATGAGAGTCAGCGCAAAACGGGAGGTTGCACTTGCCTGGGATGCCGCACTCATTACCAAAAGTCCCCTAGTCACGGGGGATATTAAGCTTTTGTTAGGCATACCGGCATTGGGAAAAATGACGCCCCACCCGGCCAGCGGACCGGATGGAGCCGAATTAATCTTCGTTTACAAAACGTTAACCGGGATTAACCATGCCGAAGCTTTGCCTTCGGCGCACCCTGGGCGGCGTTGAGACGACCGATCAGCTCGCCGATATCGCGCTCAGGCAGCGGTCGGCTGAAGAAGTAGCCCTGCACCTGCTGAATTTCGGTATGCGCCAGCATGGTGTCGAGCTGTTCCTCGGTCTCGACACCCTCGGCAATCACGGTGAGGTCGAGATCGCGCCCCAACCGGGCCACATTGGCCAGCAGCCGCAGCGAACGCGGATTGGTGGCGATATCGGCCACGAAGGACCGGTCGATCTTGAGCTTGGTGAAGGGCAGCGCATTGAGATAGCTCAGCGATGAATAGCCGGTGCCAAAGTCGTCGAGCGCGATGGCAATGCCCTTGGCGGCCAGGTCGCTCAGCACGCGATGGGCGATTTCGCGCTCCTCGATGACGGCGGTCTCGGTCACCTCGATTTCCAGCCGCGCCGGATCGAGGCCGGAATTGGCCAGGCCGCCCTCCACCAGCTTGCCCAGGTCAATGCCGCGGAAGTCGCGCGCCGAGATGTTGACGGCCACGCCCACCGCGCCCGGCCATTGGCTGCACTGGGCCGTGGCGCGACCGATCACCCAGGCGGTGATATCGGAAATGAGGCCCATCTCCTCGGCAAGCGGGATGAAGGTTGACGGCGGGATCGGGCCCAATTCGGGGTGGTTCCAGCGCGCCAGCGCCTCACAGGTCACCACCCTGCGGGTGGCGATGTCGAGCAGCGGCTGGAAGGCGAGCGACAGGGCGCCCTCCTGCACCGCTTCGCGCAGGTCGGTCTTGAGCCGCTGGCGATAGTGGTAGTCGATATCCATCTGGGCGTGGAACAACTGGCTGCGCGCCTTGCCGTCGCCCTTGGCCGAATAGAGCGCCAGATCGGCCTTGGTCATCAGGTCGTCGAGCGCCTCGGCGGTGATGGCGCTGGTGGCCAGCCCGATGCTGACCGCGACCGACAGCGTCAGACCTTCGAGCCGGAACGGCGCGGCAAAAGCGGTGAGGATGGCCGCCGCGTCTGCCTGAGCCTGGACCGCATCGCCCACCGCGCCGCGATAGATGACGAATTCATCGCCGCCCAGCCGCGCCAGCACGGCTTCGGCCGGCAGCGCCTGGCGCAGGCGGTTCGCCACCTGCATCAACAGCTCGTCGCCCACGATATGGCCGAACGTATCGTTGACATGCTTGAAGTCGTCGATGTCGATGATCATCAGCGACACGAGGCGCGGCTGCGCCCCCGCAAAACGACGGGCCTCCATATCCTCGGTGGCCAATTCGCCGAAATAGGTGCGGTTGGGCAGGGCCGTCAGCGTATCGTGACGCGCCATGAAATTGATGCGTTCCTCCGAAGCGATGCGCTCGCTGATGTCTTCGAACAGCAGCACCGTGGTTTCGTTGCGCGAACTCACCGAGACCTCGTAGTAGCGCCCGGCGGGCAGACAGAGCAGCACCTTGCCCGACATATGCTTGCCGATGACATCGAGCAGGCGATCGACCGCCGTGCGCGGCAGCACGCCGCTGTCGCCCAGCGCACCGAGCACCGAAGCTACCGGCTGGCCAAGCAGCTCAGGCAGGCCCATGACGCTGAACAGGCGCATCGCGCGCTCATTGGCGACCGAAATGACACCGCGCTCGTCGAGCATGCACAGGCCATGCTCAAGCGTGGTCATCGCCATGTCGAGTTCGGCGGCGAGGCGCGACGCCTCGACCCGCCCATGCACCGCGCTCAGCAGGATGGAACGGATATCGCCCGCCAGCTTGCGGAAGCTGGCCAGCATGACGATGAGCAGCGCCGCCAGCACGGGATGAAAGACATCGCCATGGAGAAAAAAGCCAACCGCCATCGGCACGATGACGCCCAGCATCTGTAGCGCCACCAGCCGGTCGAGCCCGAAATTGCGGGCGCAGATGCCCACCATCACCGCGATCGAGAGGGATACGCTGGCCAATTCGGCAAACGGATCGGTAACCAGCAGCATGGCGAACAGGCACCAGAAGCCATAGACCAGAGCCAGGCCGCTGCCACTGATCACCGCGCGGTTTTCCCAGAGTTCGGCCGCCCTGGCATCATCGCTGTCGATGGCCGCGCGCCAGAAAGCCCGCGTGTTGAGGTCGCGCACCAGGCCGATGACCACGAAGGCCACGGCGATGCAATAGAGCGGTATGGATTGGGAACGATAGGCCGTCAGGGCCGCGGTGAGGGCGCTGGCGAACGAGCCAGCCAGCATCGCACGCCGGTCACCATAGACCGAGCGGATGATCGATACATAGTCGAGCGCCGGCATCGTCTTTCGCGCTGAGGTAAACACATGGTTCCCCTGGTTAGCAGACATAGAAACCCCAAAAGCCCTTAAGAACGCCTTGAAACGGGCTTGACACCCCCCAAGGTTCCGGAATTTCCCGATGGCAGGGTGAATTTCCGCTTAACGACTTTGGACGGCTTGGCTGCGCTAGAAAGCCGTTTGCGCCGCCTTGAGCGCTGCGACGCCATCGGCGGGGGTCATGGCCGGATCATTCCAATAGGCGTTGGCGACCGCCCATACCGCCGCGACCCAGGCCGGCAATGCGGTCGAATGCGGGGTAGGCAGGGCAAAATCGGCCCGATTGAGTGCCTCCAGCACTTTTTTCGAACAGGAATCGATGGCCATGCGCGCATCCAGCCTGACGGGGGTGGACCCCTTGGCCGCCGCAAAGCGGGCCTGCACATCGGCATCGAGCACCGCATCGGCAAAGCTGCGCTCGGCCGCTTCGATTTCGGGCGGGACACCCCCCAGCAGGCCCCAGCTATCGACCGTGACCGGCACATGGACTGCACCCGGCACGAAGAGGCAGCCGAAGTCGCTCGTCTCGCTCTTGCCCGCGGCGCGCCACTCACCCTTCATCCAGTCGCCCTGCAATTGCAGCAGCGCTTGGCCCTTGATCACCATATTGGTGGCCATGTTCCAGTCGCGCTGCACAGCTTCGGCGTCAGCCTGCTGCTGAAAGCGCCGCAACCAGGCAAAGACTTCGAGCAGGCTGGCATCGTAGAGCACGGCCGGATCGGCAACCGCGCCGTAAAGCCCTTCATAGACACCGGGGCCACCAAGGCTGGCCACCAGCGCGTGCAGCAGATAGCCGACCTGCCAGGGCTGCGCGCCCAGGGCGATGGGCTCGAAACCGGCAGCGCGCACCGCGTCGAAATCGGCCCACATATCCTCAAGCGAGGTCCAGGCTTCCGGGTCGATACCCGCGGCCTCGGCCACGGCGCGGTTGTAATAAATCATGGCGTCGGCATGGATGGTTGCCGGAATCTTGACGATGGCGCCGTCGATGGTGATGGCGTTGCGCACCACTGGCGGCAGTTGCGCGAGCACACCGCTGGCGGCGAACTGTTCGTCCAGATGCAGCACTTTGCCCTCGTCGTCGAGGGCGCGGTAGATATCGGGCTGCAGTTGCAGGAAGATATTGGGCGTCGCTCCGGCACTGATCAGTTGCAGCACGTCGATATCGCCATTGGCATCATGCGGAATGGCCAGCGGCACCCAGCTATGGCCCCGCTCCTCCAGCGCATCGCGCAGCACGTTGAGTGCGGCCAGCTCAGCCGGTGATGCCCAGTTATGATAGACGACAAGCTCCGCGGCGCCGACGGTGGAAACAGCCAGCATGGAACCCAGAGCAAGGGCGCCAAGTCGTTTGGTCCAAACCAGCGCACGTCCTCCCGCTCGCGGATCTGAAGGGCACTGTCCGGCTGCCGGCCGTTGGAGGCCTTGTCACGCCGATCGGGACCTTTGGACGATCAGGCTGCGGCCAAACTGCTTGCCAGCGCGTTAACACCGCCACGGAAGCGTCGTTTTGGCCTTCTAGGATGCGGCAGGATTGGACAGGTGGATCATGGTTGAAAAGCTGAGCGACAAGGAACGGGAAGAAGGCCTGCGCGGCCTCGGCGGCTGGATCTATGACGAGGCGGCGAACGCCATCGAGCGGGTCTTCAGGTTCAAGGACTTTTCCGAGGCCTTCGGCTTCATGACCCGCGTGGCGCTGGCGGCCGAAAAGGCCGGTCACCACCCCGACTGGTCCAACAGCTACGACAGCGTCACCATCCGCCTCTCCACCCACGATGCCGGCGGCCTCAGCAGCAAGGACATCGCCTTGGCCCAGGCCATAGACAAGCTGCTGATCTAGCAGCCTCAGTGAAAATTGCGGCCACCCGGCAGGGCGGCATAGGCCTGGCGGCGGGCCCGCTCCGCTTCCGGTATTGTCTGCCGATCACGGCCCGGCGGCGAGCCCGTGCGCCCCTCGTCGCCCCGTGCCAGCACCCGCTCACCGATATCGGCGCCATGCGCCAGATCGAGCAGATGGCTGGTCATATCGGTCAACTGCTCGGCGATGATGTGGATCACCCGCCCCTCGCGCTGCAACTGGCCGCGCACCGCCAGCATACGGCTCCCCAGCAGCGTCCTGCGATTGGCCTCGAACACTTTGGGCCAGATCACCACATTGGCGATGCCGGTCTCGTCTTCCAGCGTGGCGAAGATCACCCCGCTCGCCGTGCCGGGACGCTGGCGCACCAGCACCAGCCCGGCCACCTCGACACGACTGCCTGGCTTGACGGTATCGAGCTGGTCCGATCGCGTCACCCGGCGCGCTTCCAGAACTGGTCGAATGAACTGGAGCGGATGGCCCTTGAGCGAGAAGGACAAGGTCGAATAATCGTGGATGACCTCCTCGCCCGGCAACATTTTGGGCAGCCGGGCCTCGCTGTCGGCCGCGGTCTCGACCCGCCCCGAAACCTCGAACAGCGGCAGCGTATCGGCTCCATGCGTGCCGATCAGCCCCTTGACCGCCCACAGCGCATCGCGCCGGGAGAGGCCCAGCGAGGCAAAGGCATCGGCACGGGCAAGCTTTTCAAGCGAAGCAATGGAGACGCCGGTGCGCAGCCACAGGTCACGCACCGAATCATAGCCACGGCCGCGCCGTGCGACGATGATGTTGATGTCGGCTTCCGGCATGCCGATGGCCTGGGAAAACCCCAGCCGGATTGCCTTGTCTGAATGAATGTCGCCGGCCATCTCGGCATGCTGGGGCCAGAGATGATCGCGGGCCGGCCGGCTATTGCCCTCCAATACGCATTCAAGATCGGACAGGTTCACATCCACCGACCGCATTTCGACGCCATGCTCGACCGCGTCGCGGATGATCTGGCTGGGCGCATAGAAGCCCATGGGCTGGCTGTTGAGCAGCGCACAGGCGAACACATCGGGGTAGTGGCATTTGAGCCAGCAGGAGGCATAAACCAGCAGGGCGAAAGATGCCGCATGACTTTCAGGGAAGCCATATTCGGCAAAGCCCTTGATCTGGGCAAAGCAGCGCTGGGCGAATTCGAGCGGATACTTGCCAGCGGCGGTCATACCGTCGATGAAGCGCTTTTCGAATATCTCGATCTTGCCGGTTCGCCGCCACGCGGCCATGGCACGGCGGAGCTGGTCGGCCTCGCCAGCCGAGAATCCCGCGCCTTCGATGGCCATCTGCATGGCCTGTTCCTGGAAGAGCGGAATGCCCTTGGTGCGTTCCAGCACGGCATCGAGCCGATCCCCCGGCCTGGCCGCCCACGGCTCGCTGCCATCGCGGCGCTTCAGATAGGGATGCACCATGCCGCCCTGGATCGGACCCGGACGGACGATGGCGACCTCGATGACCAGATCGTAGAATTCTTTCGGCTTGAGCCGCGGCAGCATCGACATCTGCGCCCGGCTTTCGATCTGAAAGACCCCAATCGTATCGGCCCGGTGCGTCATGGCGTAGACCCGCTCCCTGGCAAATTGCCCCTTGCCCTTTTCTTCGGCCAGCAATTCGGTCAGTTCCGGCTTTTTTCCGTAATGCAACTGCATGAGTTCAAAGCCGCGCCGCAGGCAGCTCAACATGCCCAGCGCCAGCACATCGACCTTGAGGATGCCAAGCGCGTCGATATCGTCCTTGTTCCACTCGATGATATTGCGGCTATCCATCGCCGATCTACCGATAGGTACCAGGCTTTCCAGAGAATCGCGGGTGATGACGAAGCCACCCACATGCTGGCTGAGATGCCGTGGAAAGCCGTGCAGGACTTTGACCACTTCGAACATCTGGGCCAATGTGGGATCATCCGGATCGAGACCGATGGCCGTCACGCCCGCCAGGTCGATCCTGGACCCCCAACCCCAATGGAGCTGGTTGAAGGCATTGATGGTGTCATCGGAGACACCAAACACTTTGGCAGTCTCGCGGATGGCGCTCTTGGAGCGATAGGAAATGACATTTGCGGTCAGCCCGGTGCGCTTGCCGCCGTATTTCTTGTAGACATACTGCATCACCTCCTCGCGCCGCTCATGCTCGAAATCGACGTCGATATCGGGGGGTTCGTCGCGTTCGGTGGAGATGAACCGGCCGAACACCAGATTGGCGTTTTCGGGATCGACCTCGGTAATCTCGAGGCAGAAGCAGACCGTGGAATTGGCCGCAGAGCCGCGTCCCTGACACATGATCTTGCGCTCATTGCGCGCAAACATGACGATGTCATGCACCGTCAGGAAATAGGCGGCATAGCCCTTGTAGGCGATGAGGCAGAGTTCCGACCACAAGCTGCATTTGAGCTTATCGGATAGACCTCCGGGATACCGTTTCGCCGCCCCTTCCCAGGTCAGCCGCTCCAGCGTCTGCTGGGCGGTTTCGCCATTGCCGATGGTTTCCTCGGGATAATTGTATTTGAGCTGGTCGAGCGAAAAATCGAGGCGGGCGATGAACGCCTGCGTTTGGGCGATGGCATCGGGATGTTCGCGGAACAGCCGGGCCATTTCGGCGGCGGGCTTGAGATGCCGCTCGGCATTGGCGGCGAGGCGCCAGCCGGCGCTTTCCAGCGTCAGGTGCTCGCGAATGCAGGTCACCACATCCTGCACCATGCGCCGGTCGGGCGCGTGATAGAGCACGTCATTGCTGGCGATCATGCGGGCGCGGTGGACCCTGGCCAGCGCGTCTATCCGGTTGAGGCGGGCCCGGTCCTCGCCGTCGAAACGCGGCGTGCCGGCCAGCCAGACCCGGCCGGGCGCCTGCCGGGACAGGGTATCGAGCGTCTTTGCCGTCAAGCCCCAGTCGCTCTCGTTGGGCATGAGGATGAAGAGCTGGCCCTGCGCATAGTTTTCCGGCGGCCCCTGCTCCTCGGCCAGGCTTCCCGAACCGAAAAGGTCGGGAAAATGCAGCAACGGCTTGCCCTTTTCGCCGCGCTGGTTCCCCACCGTCAGCAATTTGCACAGCCGCCCATAGGCTACCCGGTCGGTCGGATAGGCGATGATGTCGGGCGTACCGTCGGCAAAGCAGAGGCGGACGCCGACGAGATAGCGGAAACTGGGAAACTGCTCCTTGTTGTCGCGCGCCACCACATAGCCGCGCACCACGCCGGCAAAGCTGTTGCGATCGGTGACGCCAAAGGCGCTGAGCCCTATCTGCATCGCCATGGCCACCATGTCCTCGGGTGAGGAGCCACCGCGCAGGAAGGAGAAATTGGTGGTCGAGACCAGTTCGGCATAATCGACGGCTGGCCGGTCCGGCCGGGAGCGGGGATTTGGCTTCTGCTCGAGGGTAACGAGCTGGCTCATGGGAAAAAGCCGTGCAGATACCAGGGCGGCGGATTTTCAGCCGTGTAGAAACCCTGCCGGAAAATCCAGAAGCGGCGGCCGCTTTCGTCCTCGACCACGTAATAGTCCCGAGTTCCGGCAGCGGGATCGAATAGCGCCAGATTGGGGATATGGGGCGGTTTCTCGCCCTTTTCCGGCTTTTCTTCGGGCGGCACCAACTGCAGCCGCTGGCCGCTGCGCCACCACTCCGCCCCCAGCCGCTCGGGGCCGGAAGCTTTTTCGATCTTGTAGCTCTCGCGTCGCCAGATCATCGAAGCCGGCAGCCCCTCGGGCACTTCGGCATTGATTGCCACCAGTTCCGGCACCGGCAGCAGGCGCAGCGGCCGGACCGGAATGGGCCAGCCTGCGCGATCCGCATTGTTGGCCACCAGCGCCGGCACCAGCCGCGCCGCCCGTTCCGGAATATGGCTGGCCACCAATTGCGTTTTCAGCACCGCCATCGTGCCGAGCCGGCTGCTCATCCGGTCGTTAAGCTGGTCGAGATCCTCGGCCACGCCCTGATGCGAGAAGGCGCCGAGCTGCACCGCGTCGAGTTCGGAAACCGAGCTGGCCGCCAGCCGGATCATGTCGATGCCGAAACCGGCATCATAGTCACCCTCCAGCCGCTCCGAGCGGTTGGCGAAGAGCTTGGTGATATGCTCGGGGTCGCGCGTCAGCCGCGCCGAATTGACCGACAGGGCCATCACCTTGTGATCGACGCGATAGAGGAAGAGGTGGAAAGCCTGCCCGCCCTGCCCCTCGGCTTCGAGCCGGATCGCCAGCTGGATGGCCAGGTCGTGGCAGGTCATCAGCACGTCATCCATCAGCCCGATCGGATCGGCGAAGCGTCGCTCGGCATATAGCTCGGCCGGCGGCAGGCGCGGCGTCATCCGCTCCTCGATCATGCCATAGGCCTGGTCGAGCCGGGCCAGCAGCGACGCCCCGAACCGCGCCTGCAATGGCTTTCTTTCACGCGGGCGAAGCTGGCCGATGGTCTTGAGCCCCATCTGGGAGAGGCCGGCAATCTGGGCCGGCGCCAGCCGCAGCGCATGGACCGGCAGCGCATCGAGCACGGTTTCGAGCTCGGCCATTTCGACCACCTGGCTGCGGGCGAAGTGGCTGACGCCCCAGGCCGCCCCGATCGTGGGGGCGATCGCGCCGGCCACCGTATAGCCGAGGTCGCGCAGCCGGGTCAGCAACAGGCGCAGCATCGGCCGTTCGCCACCGAACAGATGCGCCACCCCGGTAATGTCGAGCACCAGGTCGCCAAAGCCGCTGACATCGTTCATCGCAGCCACCAGCGGGCTGGCATTGGAGTGCCAGTCCGCGAAATCGGCGAAAGCCGCCTCGAGCAGCGGGCGATCCATTTCGCGCACGGTCAGTTCGGGCACCATGGCCCGTGCATCGGCGAGATTCTGCCCGACGCTGAGGCCGCGTCCCGCCGCCTCGGCATCGACGGCGGCCAGCCGCAGCCCACCCTTGATGACTTCATAGAGCACCAGCGGCGCCTTGAGCCCGCCATCACGCCGTTTGAGGTAGTCCGTCGGCCAATGCGGCAGGAACAGCACGAGGAAGCGGCGTGCTCCCGCTGCGCCGGTCTGCATGGCGGCGCTGAGCAGCAAATGTTGCGAATCCATCTTCCGTCCACCCCAGCAGAAATTCGGTCTGGTTCTTGATCGCGTTCTTGATGAGGCCCCCCTTTTCGAGTTCCACGCGCCAGCGCAGCGGACCGGGGGCTCTGGCGTCATGCCGCCGGCGGGTGCTCTGCGCGGGCGACAGGCGCCAGCGTAGATGCGCCGCGCTCGCCGCGCGTCCCTGCCCATAGCGCAACAGGAAGATCGAACCGCCTGTCGCCGCCGAACGCAGGCTGAGACGGCGGCTGGCGGTAAAATCGAGCAGCTTGGAATGACTGCCGATATCGGCCACCACGGCGGCTACCGCCCGACAGGCAATGGCCTCCTCGGCTGCCCAGAGCAGTTCGGCCATATTGGCGGCCCGCACCAGCACCAGAGCATCGGGATCAAAGCCGAAGCTCAGTAGCCCCGGCCCGTAGGGCAGGCCCAGCTTCTGCGCCTCATCACCCAGTTGCAGGTAGATGACGGCCCGCCGCTGCAGGGTGAGCAGGCCCTTGGCCTGCGCCAGCGCAAAGCCGAGCAAAGCCCCGGCATTGCGGCGCTCATCGGTGAACATTTCCTGCAGCATCCCGCCGGCCAATGCCGGAAAGGCGCCATCCTGCTGTTCCGCCGTCACCTGCGCTTCGGCCAAAGCTGGCTTGCGCTCGATATCGGCAATGGTTTCCCGCAGCGCGGCAAGGCGCTGTTGCTGGTCGGGTGCGGGCATCGCACCAATCCTTAAGTGAACAAAACAGGAACATTTAGACTCCGAATCTGCGCGGAGTCGAGTCCTTTTCGCGTAAACGTGTGTGGCCCTTGCGCATCAAGCCCGGTCAAGAGCGCGTGACCCGGCTCCTCACCCATTCCCGCGAAAGAGCCGGGCTGCTAATTCTGCCGCCTGCCTGCCTCCCGGCGTGCACACCTTTCACCACTCCTGCCGCTCCCCGAAGGAGGCTTGCCGCCATGTTCGAGGCCATTACCCGCCTGTTCAACAAGCCCGAAACCATGCTGTCCAACCACGACCCCAAACTGGCCGTGGCCGTTCTGCTCGTGCATCTGGCTGCCGTGGACGGACAGATGAAGGACGAGGAGCGCAACGCCATCAAGGGCGCTTTGCAGGACCATTATGACATGGACGAAGCCGCCGTGGATAAACTGGTCCGCGAGGCAGCCATGCGCGATGCCGAGGCGGTGGACTTTTATAAATTCACCTCGGGCCTGACCCAGCTCGAGATGGAGGATCGCATCGAGATCGTCCGCATGATGTGGATGGTGGTGTTTGCCGACAAGCAGAACCACGAGCTGGAAGACAACATGGTCTGGCGCATTGCCGAGCTGATCGGCGTCTCCAGCCGCGACCGCACCATATTGCGCAACCAGGTCGGCCGCGCCGAGAAGGCCTAATAGGCCTCGAACTTACCGATGACCTCGACCTCGTCATTGGCGCAGTCGAAATCTCCCGATTTATCGGCTGCCTCGCGCGCCAGTTCGTTGGCATTCTTATTGGCCACGGCGTCGATATAGGCGATGTGACAGCTATTGCCCTCGACCAGTTGCGTCACCACCAGCACCTGTCCCTTGTCCACCCCGGTTTCGGGATCGGCGGTGTGGTAGCGCACGATCGTCGCGATCGGCATCCAGCGGCCCAGATCGTTGCTGAGCCGCCATTCGAGCTTTTCGCCCAGCCGGTTGAACGGCGGCAGGGTCTGCCAGCGATCGGACGGATCGATATTGAAGCCATAGGCCAGCGAAAAGCGCAGGTCGCCCTCGCTGACCATCAGCGGATAGCCCTTGTAGCCGGGACAGGCCCAGCTGGCGCCGAAATCATCGGCATCGAGCACCAGGCATTCGTCCAGGTCGAGATCGGTATAGGCGCTGTTGAACGCAGCCTGCGCCGGCGTGGCGAGAGCAGCAATTGCAAGCATGGCGGCCAGGATCTGTTTCATCACATTCCTCGCTGGGCAGGATGGGGCAGGCAGGGTTGCGCCAAACTGGCTTGCCTTTGCGGCCTCGGTTGGGCACAAGTCCGCGACTTTGTCGCCTCCCCCCGATGAATGAGACCTGAACCATGAATATCGACGCCATCCCCACCGGCAAGAACCCGCCCGACGACCTCAATGTCATCATCGAAGTGCCCATGGGCGGCGAGCCGATCAAGTACGAAATCGACAAGGCCAGTGGCGCGCTGTTCGTCGACCGCTTCCTCTATACACCGATGCGTTATCCGGGCAATTACGGCTTCGTGCCCCACACTTTGTGCGGCGATGGCGATCCGCTCGACGTCATCATGATGAATTCGCGGCCGCTGGTGCCCGGCGCGGTGGTCCGCTGCCGCCCGATCGGCGTGCTGTTCATGGAAGACGATGGCGGCCAGGACGAGAAGATCCTTGCCCTTCCGGTGCCGAAGCTGACCCGCATGTATGACGAGATCAAGGATATCGCCGACATGCAGGCTATCCAGGTCGAGCGCGTGAAGCACTTCTTCACCCACTACAAGGATCTCGAGCCCGGCAAATGGGCCAAGATCAGCCATGTCGGCGGCTATGAGGATGCCAAGAAGGTGATCCTCGATTCCATCGCCATGGCCCAGGCGGCCAAGTAGGCCGGCCTCATCCCTGCCGCATGGATTGTGCATGCCGGTATGCGGTTCATGCACAATCCGGAGGCTCCGATGCAACGCGCCCTTGCTACGCTGGCTACCGCAGCCCTGATCGCCCTGCCGCTTCCGGTCCAGGCCGCAGCCATGCCCGATGATGCCGAGATCGCGCAAATCCTGGCCGACCGCATCGACCGCGACCAGGCCAATGTGGCCATATCGGTGGCAGTGATCGAGGATGGCGTGCCGCGCTTCGTGTCGCATGGCACGCTGTCCAGGGACGATCCGACGCCGGTCGACGAGCATACCTTGTTCGAGGCCGGCTCGATCACCAAAGTCATGACCAACCTGCTGCTGGCGCAGCTGGTGGTCGATGGGCAGATCGATCTCGACGCACCGCTGACCGATTACCTGCCCGAAGGCACGATCCTGCCGGAACGCGACGGCAAACCCATCACCGCCTTCGACCTCGCCACCCACACTTCCGGCTTTTCCGGCCTGCCCGAAGAGTTGATCGCCAAAGGCGCGGCCAACCCCTATTCGGGCTATGGGGCCGACGCGCTGATGGCCTGGATTGCCGCATATGAGCTGCCGCGCGCTATCGGCGAAACATTCGAATATTCCAATGTCGGCATCGCTCTTCTGGCCCAGGCCATCGAGCATGTCAGCGGCAGGCCCTATGCCGAACTGCTGCAGGAACAGATTCTCGACCCTCTCGGCATGAGCGAGACAAGCCTTGCTACGGCGCCTGGCGCTATTGCCGGCATGGCGACCGGCCACGACGCGGCGGGCGAACCGGTGGCCAACTGGGACATGGAAGCCTTTGCCCCGGTCGGCGCGCTGGTCAGCAATACGGCCGACCTCGCCAAATTCATCGCCGCCGCCAGCGGCGCGGTGGACAGCCCGCTCGACCCGGCCTTCTCCATCATGCTGGACCGCACACGACCCACCGGCGGCGCCGGCGAGGTCATCGGGTTGGGCTGGTTCAACCTGACCGAAGGCGGCCGCGACATTGCCTGGCACAACGGCATAACCGGCGGCTATCGCAGCTTTGCCGGCTATGACCGCAAGACCGGCAACGGCGTCGTCGTGCTGTCCAGCATGGTGACCGAAGCCGGCATCGAGGATATCGGCCTGCACCTGCTGGATTCCACCTTGCCGTTGCGGCCTCAGCCAAAGCCGCGGGAAGTCGCCGAAATCGATCCGGCTATCCTGCCCGACTATGCCGGCCAATACCTGCTGGCGCCAGGCGTCATCATCGCCATCACCGCCGAGGCCGGGCAGCTCTTTGCCCAGTTGACCGGGCAGCAGCGTTTCGAGATTTTCCCCGAAAGCGAGAAACGCTTCTTCTTCCGGGTCGTCGACGCCCAGATCACCTTTGCCGATCCGATCGATGGCGCCGCACCAGCCCTGACGCTGCACCAGAACGGACAGAACATGACGGCTATCCGCATCCCATGACCGGCCATATCGTCATCCTCAACGGCGCGCCGCGCTCGGGTAAATCCTCCATTGCCAGGGCCATGCAGCAAGATCTGCCCGGTCCCTGGATCAATCTGGGTGTCGATGCCCAATATGCGAGTTTACCCGAGGCGCTGAAGCCGGGGATAGGTTTGCGGCCCGGTGGGGAAATGCCGGAGTTGGAGCCCCATGTGGTGCGGCTCTACCTGGCGCTCTACGACGCCATCGCCGCTCATGCAAGGCAGGATTTTGACGTGGTGGCCGACCTTGGCCATCACGATTCCTATTCCCGCCCGCTCGGCATCCTGCCCGCCTGTGCCCGGCGCATGGCCGGTCTCGACGTGCTCTTCGTGGGCGTCCATTGCCCCATCGAGGAGATCATGCGCCGGCGCAATGCCGATCCGCAGGGCTTCTACGTGGCTGGCCCCGGCATACCTGAACCGGTGCGGCGCTGGCAGGAGGCGGTGCATCTGCCCGGCCTCTATGACCTGACAGTCGATACCGGCGCGATGAGCCCGCAAGACTGCGTCGGCGCCATTGCCGCGGCCTTGGCCAATCCGCCCGCCGATCGCGCCTTTGCCCGCCTCGCCGCTATGAGCCCAGCCCCATCCGCGCCAGCAGGCGATCACGCCTGACGAACTGATGCCACAGCGCCGCCCCGATATGGCCGGCAAGCAGCACCAGCAGCCCTCGCGCCAGCAGGCCATGCACGGTGAAGGGCGGCGTCAGGGTGAAATCGGGCAAGGGCAGCGGCGCCGCACCGGCCAGTTGCGCGCCGCCGCCGCTGAGGATGAGCGTGGCCACGCCGCTCGCCACCATGACCAGAATGACAGCATAGAGCCCGTAATGCACGATATGGGAGGCCAGCGACTGGCCGCGCGACAGACCGGCGGCATCGGCCGGGCGCCGGTCGAAGGCCAGAAACCAGACGATGCGCAGCAGCGTCAGCACACCGATCACCACGCCCATGATGGCGTGACCGCGCAACAGGGTTAGCTTGATCGCCTGGTCAGCCGTATTGGCAGCGGTGAGGCCGCTGGCCAGCATGCCGAGAATGGCAACGGCGGTCAGCCAGTGGATGGCGATGGCGACGGCGCCATAACGGGTTGGACTGCTGGTGAGGGACACGACAGGCTCCTTGCGGCGCAACAACTATGGCGATATAGATAGCATACTATGTATTTGCTTAGCAAGCTACGTAAATGACCTTGAATCGCAGCAGCTCCGTTGGCTATCTCACCAACCTCGCCGGGCGCCTGCTGGTGCGCGAGCTGGAACGGCACCTGTCGCCTGTCGGTCTCAGCCCCGCCCATATGCCGGTGCTGCTGGCTCTGGAAGATGGCTCCGCCCTGACGCAGAAGGCGCTGGCCGAGCGCGCCGCAGTGGAGCAGGCCACCATGACCGCGACGCTGACCCGCATGGAACGCGACGGGCTGGTCATCCGCCGTCCCAATCCGGAGGACGGCCGCAGCACACTGGTCGCCCTGACCCCGCTGGCGCTCGGCAAGATTCCCGCCGTGGCCGACGCGGCCACCACCATCAATGCGCTGGTGCTGGAACAGCTCACGCCCGACGAGCGCAGCCAGTTCTTCACCCTGATCAAGCGCATCATCGCCGTGCTGGAAGCCCAGGATGGCGCGTCGCGGGCCTGAGCCCGCCAGAGGATGAAGCGCCGGCCCTTGCTCGAGCGGGAAGGGCCTGAACCGATCAGTCCGCCCGCTTCGCATAGGTCAACACGGCATTACCCTTGCCGGTGATCCGGCTGCTGACCAGCGTCAGCCGCGTGGTGGGCGTGCCGTCTTCGAACAGGCGCCGGCCCTTGCCGGCGATGACCGGATGCACGATGAGGGTCAGCTCATCCATCAGGCCCGCCAGCAGCAATTGACGCACCACCGACATGCCGCCCATGGCTGCGATAGTGCCGCCCTGCCGCTGCTTGAGGTCAAGCACGAAACCTTCGAGATCGCCGTCGATCAGGGTGGAATTGTTCCAGGTGAGATCGGCCTGCTTGAGCGTATTCGAGGCAACGAATTTGGGCACGGCATTGATGAAGCCGGCGAAATCCATGTCCTGGCCGGCATTGGGCCAGAAGTCCGCCCATTCCTGATAGCCCCGGCGGCCGAGGACGACGGTATCCACCTCGGTCATCACGCCACCGAGCAGCGCCCCCAATTCGTCGTCGAAGCTGTCGAACTGGAACTGGTCCGGAGCTTCGGCCACACCATCGACTGAGTAGAACAGGCCTGCTGTCACTTTACGCATTGGTATTCTCCCATGTGTCCGGCGACCCTCCCGGCCGCCATCTGACAGGGCGACGAGCGGGGTGGCCGGACTTCGACATTTTTGCGCGAAGTTTTTGCAACGGGGAGGGCCGGACGGCTCTGCAGCCTCCGGTTATCGATAGACGAGCGGATCCCGAGACGGCCTTCGCCTCTGGTAAATTTAGTAATGAGACGGAAGCCGTCTCGGGATGCCGGGACTTGCTCGGACGGCGCGATCGCAGACCCTGGCGGTTAGCCGTAGCACCCCGCCCAAACGCCTCGTCCGCTCGACCCGGAGCGGAGCGCGACCCCCACTCCCCCGGCTGGCCTCCGGACGCCCGTCGCTGCAGCGCCGCCCGTATCCCGGAAGATGGGGAGGATGATACGCGCGGTTTGGGGTGGGGGATAAGATGGATAGATTTACTGCCGCCTCCCCAGCCACCATGTCATCCCGGCCTTGAGCCGGGATCCATCCTGAGGTGGTGGGGCCTGCATGATGGTCGAACGATCCACCTTGCGGCTGTGGCGCGATCTCGGGATGGGTCCCTGTGTTGTTTGATTGTGTCATGATTGACGCGGGCGGGAGACCGTTGGGTCCCAGGTTGTGAG